>CAWBRU010000001.1:0-48569 GCA_963791325.1 uncultured Alphaproteobacteria bacterium
CTAGTTCGCCGACGGGGCGCGGAAGATCTCGGTCGCACGGCGGGCAATCTCAGCGGGACGGAGCCGCCAAAGCAAGTCCTCGTAGGCTTCCGAGAACCGTCCATCGTCGGAAAAGATCTCGACGTCGAAGAAGCCATCGAATCCGGCGGCGCTCAGCCGATCGATGATGGTCCGCACCTGCATGACGCCCTCGCCGGGAAAGGCACGGTCGAGCCACCCACGCGTGGGTTCGCGCCAGTCGTCGATATGGACGCCGGCAATCAGGCTGATGTGCTTGTCGATCAGCTCCAGCACATCGGCCGTGTCCCAAAGATGCCAGGTGTCGAAGAGCATCTTGAACGATGGCTGATCGACCTGTTCGATGATTTCGAGAGCGCCGGGGATGTCCCATATCAAGGAGAGTTCATCTGCCGCGGACTTGTGAATCGGTTCGAGAGCCACGGTGACGCCGAGATCACGCCCAACTCGAGCGATCCTTTCAAAACCTTCCAGGCAGAGATCCATTGCTTCCGTTCGCGCGCGCTCGCCTTGCGGTCCGGTGATCACCACGATCGTCTCGGGGCTGAGCTTGGCCATCCGCTCCATATTCGGGAGAAATGCTTCGACGCGTGCTCGGGGATCGGCCGGCTCGGCGCTCAGCACGTAGGGCAGGATCGAATTGTTCTCCGGAATGCAGTTCGCGGCGCGCAGGCCATGACGTTCCATGACGTCGAGCGCCTTGCGCCACCCGATCTCCTCCATCTTGAAGCCCCAGACCCCGATGCCCTCACAACCGACACTCGCATAGAGCGCGGCGTCCTCCTCGAAGCTGCAGGACATCGTCGTCACTTCGCTTATGGAATATTTGAGGTTGTTCATGGTAGACCTCCCGGCCCGGTCAGCGCGTGCTGCCGCGACGTTTGCGATATTGGTCAATTCCAACGGCGATCAGAAGTGCCAGACCGGTGACGATGCGCTGGTAGAAGGGCGGCACGTTGAGAATGTTCATGCCGTTGGCCAGAAGCGAGATGATCAGGACGCCGGCGAGCGTACCGCCTATTCTGCCGGACCCGCCGGTGATGCTCGCGCCGCCGAGGACGATTGCGGTGATGACGCTGAGCTCGAGCCCTTCGCTGCTGGCGGCCTGGCCAGAGCCGAGCCGGGACGCGAGTATCACGCCGGCTAGACCGGCGGTGGCCCCTCCGATGACATAGACCAACGTCTTGACGCGGCGGACGGGCACGCCCGAGAGCCGCGCCGCTTCTTCGTTGCCTCCAATCGAGTAGACATACATGCCGAGTGTCGTGCGTCGCAGGACGAACCAGGCTGCGATCAGGAAAACGATCATGATGCCGACCGGGATGGGCAGCGTGGCGGGGATGATGAAGCCGCGGCCGAGGCCCTGAAAGCTCTCCGGCACGCCGAACAGAGAAACGCCGCCGGTGAGCAGGAGTGCCAGTCCGCGACCGATCGTCAACGTGCCGAGTGTGGCGATGATGGGACTGATGTAGAGGCGGGTCACGATCAGCCCATTGACCCACCCAAATGCCGCTCCGACCAGAACCCCGATGATCCAGCTCGTGGGGGCGCCGCCCGGGAAATCCAGCACTCGGGCGGCCATCGCGGCGAGAACACCGGAGAGCGCGGCGTTCGAGCCGATCGAGAGATCGAGGCCGCCTGAAAAGATGACGAAGCTCGAGCCGAACGCTGCCACCGCCAGGACTGCCATCTGTCGGAGCACGTTTAGGAAATTGGTCCAGGACAGGAATCCTGGCGCGGCCAGGCTGAAAAAGACGATCAGCAGAAGCACGACCAGCCAAAGTCCCAGATCGGCCGCACTTGCCGACGCGCGCAAGCCGACGCGGCTGAGGGACAGGAGCAGGGAGGTGCTCTGTTCAGTGGGGTGCGACATCGCCGGCCTCCGTTCCGTGCTCACCGAGGATGCTCTGGATCAGTTCGAGCGACGTGGCAGAGCGGCCCTCGATTTCGCGGATGAGACGACCCTCCCGGATGACCAGGATGCGATCGGCGAGGCCGAGCAGCTCTTCGGTCTCCGATGATATCAGCAGGATGCCTTTGCCCGCCGCGGCCAAGTCCACGATGTGACGATGGATTTCGGCTTTCGCGCCGACGTCGACCCCGGCGGTCGGCTCGTCCAGGATCAACACTTCTGCCCGGATTCGATCGCCCTTGCCAGCACAGCCTTTTGTTGGTTTCCGCCGCTGAGGGTCTCGATCCGCCGCCGTTCCGATCCAGGCGGCTTGATGTTGAAACGTCGGAAGCTTCGACCGACGATGCCGCTGGCGGCCCCACGGTTGATCAGCCCAATCGCGCCAGTCGAGAAATGCTTGCCGGATGAGAGGAGAATGTTCTCGGCGACCGACATCGCCGGTACGATTGCCTCGCTCTTGCGGTCTTCCGGGACCATGGCGACCCCGGCAGCGATCGTCCGGGCTGGCGAAGACGTCCGTAGGTCGCCGGAGGGAAAGGCGATGCTGCCGTCGTCGAGCGGGTCGGCTCCAAACAGCGCCCGCGCGATCTCCGAGCGTCCAGCGCCGACCAAACCGGCAAGGCCGACGATTTCCCCTGCGTGCACCTCGAAGGTGATGTCGCTGAAGGCGCCGCGTCGCGACAGCCCCTTCGCCGCCAGCAAGGTTTTTCCCGCCGGGGATCGTTGACGGCGCAGGGTCGGTTCGACTGCATCTCCGGCGATGAGTTCGACCAGCTCGCGGCGGGGAATATCCGCTGTTCGTGCAGTGACGATGTGTCGGCCGTCCCGTAGGACCGTGAGGCGATCGGCGATGCGCACGATTTCGTCGAGCCGATGAGTGATGTAGATGATGCTGCGGCCGCCATCGCGCAGCGTGCGTATCGTGCCGAACAAGAGCTCGATCTCGGCGTCGGTCATCGAGGCCGACGGTTCGTCCATGATCACCAGCTTGGCCCGGGTGCCGAGTGCCTTGGCGAGCGCCACCATCTGGCGCTCGCTTGTGCGCAGCTCTTTCACCAGTTGAGTCGGTCGCAGCTGGGGCGCGACCTGGTCGAGCAGCTCGCTGCGCTCGACGGCGCTGACCGCGGCGGTCGATCATGCCCCAGCCAAACTGAACCTCACGGCCTAGAAAGATGTTCTGTTCGACCGTCAGTGTCGGGACCAGCGCAGGCTCCTGGTAAAGCGAGGCAACGCCACGGTCCGTGGCGTCCTGCGGGGCGCGGACGTCGAACGGCTTACCGTCGAAGAAAATCTCTCCGGCATCCCGTCGTTACCGCGCCGGAGATGATCTTGACCAAGGTCGATTTACCCGCGCCGTTGGCGCCGAGCAGGGCATGGACCTCGCCCCCTTCCACCTCGAAAGATATATCCTTCAGCGCGGCTACACCCGGATAGCTCTTCGAGATCTCTCTGAGGGATAGAAGCGGGCCCCGACCATTCGACATCCGACTTTACTTAGTCGGCCACTTCGAGATGTTTTCCTTGGTGACCTTGATCATGTCGACATAGGTCATCTTTGGGATCTGCTTGTCCTTGCTGACTACCAGCACCAGATCCATCGCCTTCTCGGCAATGCCGCTGTGATTGAGGTCGACCGTTCCGTAGATCTTCCCGCCTTCGATATACTGCCTGACCTCGAGGTCGTTGTTGGGCGCGGCGATACAGAGTTCTTCCGCGCTGACGCCCGCCGCCTCGAATGCGGCAAGCGCCCCCATGCTCGAACCGTCGTTGATGCTGACCACCGCACGGAGATCCGGATTGGACTGCAACGACGCAGACACTGCCGCATCGCCCTTTTCGCGCGTGCCACACTCCTGCTCGAACACCCACTGGATTTTCTTGCCAGTGCCCTTTTCGACCGCCTCCTTGGATGCCTCGATGCGCCTGACGGTCGAGGGCCACTGAGGCCATCCGCACGCACCCACCTTGATCGTTTCTGCGTCCGGGACCTTGGACTTGAGGCAGTCCGCCACCTCTTCGCCGGCCAGCCTACCCATGTCGGCCTCGCTGTAGCCGACATTGCCCGTCGCCCAGTCGACGTCTTCCGGTTCCTGGCCTTGAAGGATGAACGGGATCCCGGCCTTCATGGCAGCTTCAGCCGAAGCCTTCGACGTGGCCGGGTCGATGACCGACGCTACGATGGCGCTCACCTTCTTGGAAACGCAGTCCTCGATCGCACTCGCCTCGCGCGCGGGATTGTTCTGCGAATCGAAGGTGGTCACTTCGATGCCCCGCTTCGCGCCCGACTTCTGGTACTCGTTGAGCAAGGTGGCGAAATACTCGATCTCCGTGGTCGGCACGATCGCGCAAACGGTCAGCTTGTCTTGCGCATGCGCGGCTGGGATGTAGGCAAGGCATGCCGCACCAAGCATCAAGGCAGAGCCAATTAGCCCAAATGAAGGTTCGGCGGACCGACCTCGTGAATTCGTTCGCTTGAACACTTCTTCCTCCCGGATGTTGACGGAGCGCTGGCGAGCTCCCCTTAAGCTTGCCTGCCGTGTCTGTGGCGTCGCAATTTAAGAAATTTAGTTCCAGCTCAGAAATTATGGCGACCGCCTTTCACAAGTCAACGCGAGAAGTCTCAAGAAGGCCCGCCTGACAAGCGCCGAGCTACGCTTTGCCAGAAAGTGGGCGTGTCCCAGAACACGCTCGCCCGGCTCATCTCATCAAGGAGCGGACGCAAGGTCGACTGAGTATTGGTAACGACAGTCTAATCAAAGGAGCTCTCCGATGGGCGTCGCTGAACGCTGCCTTGAGGACCTCATAGGAGCGTGCGAGGCTGTGAAGTCCTGCCGGGAGCCGTGCTTAGCGGCCTTGTCTAACAGTTATGCGCGGCAATCGAATCGGCCTTGACCTCAAGCCCTCATGGCGAGGCATCGCCGATCTGGCCCGACCGAGGAACTCCACCCTGCGTCGCTGGTCAGCCGCCCGGCGTGTCGGGCGCAAACACGCGGATCGCCTTCTCGCGAATGCGAAAATGGGCCGGCGTGTGGGTGGTCAGCTCGCCGTCGGTGTTGACCGGACGTTTGCGGCTCGTTCTCACCGTAACTGCAGTCGTGCGGAAGGCTCGTACGTCGTCCCATTTGCCCTGCGTGCCATTGCGCAGGCTTGGTAGCAGCCGTAAGAGCCGCCACCAGTGCTCGACCTCGAGGCTGTAGAAATCGAGTTTGCCGTCGTCCGCCGAAGCCGTTTCCTCGACCGTCATGCCGCCGCCGTAGTGGCGACCATTGCCGACTGACACCTGCAGGGTACGAATCGGTCTATCGTTCCGTCATGCTCGACTGAGGCGGTGAACAGCCGCGAGCGGATGAGCAGCCTGGCAGCCACGATGCCATAGCCGAGCGTGCCCCAGCGCTTCTTCGCATGCTCGGTCAGATCGCGCGCGAGTTCGGCGCTGAAGCCGATCGAGGCGACGTTGAAGAACGGCTGCCCGTTCACCTCGCCGAGGTCGATCGGGCGCGCCGGGACGGCGGTGATGAGAGCCGCCGCCTTCGCCGGATCCGTCGGGATGCCGACGGTGCGGGCGAAGTCATTGGCAGTGCCGAGCGGAATGACGCCCAGCGGCAGTCCGCTCTCCATGATCGCGGGCGCAGCCGCATTGAGCGTCCCGTCCCCACCGCCGACGATCACCAGGTCGCTGGTCGCCGCATGGCTGAGGATGATGTCTGCGATCTTCTCCTTCGGGCCCGGTCTGGCCTCGGTAACCACCATGCCGGCCGCTTCGAGCACCTTTAACGCCGCGGCGATCGACCCGCTGCCGCGGCTTGCCCGCGGATTGACCACGAGCAGAGCGCGCCTTTGCCTGGCCGCGGCCTTCCTCGCGGTGCCGCGCTTGCGTGGCGTCTTCTGTACCACCTACCGCCCCATCATGAGGTTTCGGCCCTAGATAGTGCCGGCCGCGTGCTGAACACAAATATGGATGCGATTTTATCTGTCGGTGACCAAGTCCATTCTTCACAAAGTTGCTGAAAAATTTGTAGATAGCCTCTCAGGGGATCCTGGAGCACGGAACAATTCCGCTGCCCATCATCTACGTCCAACCGAGGGGATAAACTTGATAATTGAAATTTGTGACTCTCACTCTGTGCGGAGCGAAGGAGCGCGGCGACTGTTTGCGCAAAGCGGGCGCCGGTGGCCGGCGCTCGCCGCAGCCGGCGCGCTGAGCGTCATACTCACCGGCGGCTGCACGGCGGCCACCGACACGGCCGAGACGCCGGCTCTGCCGCTGGTCGTTGCAGCCTATCCGTTGCCGCGGCCGCAGCCCGTCGCATTCGCCACCGGCCGGCCGGCAGAGCCGCGGCCGGCGACCGCTCCGTTCCGCCAGGTCCGCTATCTCGGGCAAGCGCCGTGGATCTGCACGCCAAGCGGTTTCGGCCACAAATCCGGCTGCTTCCGCCGCCCTTGAGCCGAACGGAAAGTCCGGCGGCGGCACGGCCGGTCGGTCGCGCCGCCTGCTGAGCGAGGACTAAGATTTTGCCCCGAGACGGGTCTTTACCTTGGCCAGGCGGCCGGCGACCAGGTCGCCGGACCTGAACTTGGCGTACTCGTCCGAGTTGCGCGTCCGCGCGTGCTTGAACAGATACCAATCGCCGCTTGGTTCGCGCTTCTGGTAGACGGCGCCGCCCTTGGTGCGATGGCTGAAGCAGGTGGTTGCCGGGGCACTGCCCGACTTGCCCGTCCATTTCGCACGGAAGCAGAGCTTGCCGTTGTCGCTGGCGAACCAGATGCCCTCGCCGTAGGACAGCTTGCCGTTCTCGGCCGACCAGGCGGTGAAGGCACGCTTCTTGGGCGAAAAATAGCCCGCCCCCGCGGACCACAGCCAGGTGCGGCCCTCATAGAGGCGCACCAACTCGGCCGAGGTCAGCGGCGTGCCGTAGGCGGCGGGCGCTACTCTCGGCTTGGTGGCGGCCGGGGTGGCGGCGAAGGCCGCGGTGAGCGAACCCAGCAGGGCGGCCGAAACCAGGAAAGTCTTGATCATCTTCGACATTGTCTCAATCCGTTCAGTTGGTGGCGACAGAGGTGACACGCCAGTCGGGCAGGCCGTAATGGTCCGGCCAAGGGTAGACTTCGCGGTCGTTGAAGTAGACGACAGCGGTAAGCCGGGGAAACTCAGCGTTCGGCTTGGCGACGGTCTCGGCCCATTTGCGGACGTATTCGCGGTCGCCTTCGTAGCCCAGCTCGGCCACCATCACCGGCTTGCCGAACTGCTCGACCCGGTGGTAGCCGGGCGACAGAGCCTCGGCGAACGAGCGCTCGTGCCCGAACTTGTCGAGGTCATATTGCTGCAGCCCGAAGACGGTGAGGCCGACCACATCGACAAACGCGTCGCCGGGGTAGAATTCGGCCAGCGAAGCGTTGCCCTTGGGCGACCACATATAGTGGGCGGTCGTGTTGGTCTTGCGGCATTCGGTGACCATGCGCCGATAGGCCGAGACGTAGTCGGAGGGCGCCCATTTCGCCCAGGTGAACTGGTTGTCGGTCTCGTCCATTTCTTGCGCCCAGCGAATGATGACGGGACTCTTCAGCGCCGCCGACGCCGAGCAGATGGCGCCCATATTGGCATCGTACTTGCCGGCCAGGATGCCCTTCAACAGCTTGCCCGAGCTTTGGCGGCGGTCGACCGACCACGACCATGGCTCGACCGTGATGATCAAGCCTCGGCCGCGCTCGGCGGCATACTGGTCCGCTACCGCCAGCGAGGACAGGTCGACATCCTCCCACGGCAGGAAAAGGTGCTCGTAGGCGACGTTCCGGTCGGCGCTGAAATCGCCGTGCGGATCGTAGGCGCCGACGGCGATCGACGAGGCATCCGTCAGCGGACGCTTATCGACGATCGAGGTTGCCCCGGTCGCGCCGGCGATGCTGTTGGCCGCCAACCCGGCGCCCGAGAGCATCAGCGCGCCGAGCGATACGGCGATCGCTTTCGCGGTCTTGCTCATCAGCTTCATCTTGGTTCTCCTATTTACTCGTAAACGACTGGTTTGGTGTTCGGCTCGGGATCGGCGCCATCACGCAGTCTCCGCCAGAACGCGATATTCGCGCGCCAGCAGCCGGTCGAAATAGTCGATCGTCTGCGTCAGGCCCTGCGCCAGCGGGATACGCGGCGACCAGCCGAGTTCGCGCTTGGCCACCGAGATATCGGGCCGGCGCTGCTTCGGGTCATCGACCGGCAGCGGCCGATAGACGATCTGCGAGCGCGAGCCGGTCTCGGCGACCACCATCTCGGCAAGCTCGCGGACCGTGAATTCGCCGGGATTGCCGATGTTGATCGGGCCGGTGACGTCAGGTCCGGCGTTCATCAGCCGAATGAAGCCCTCGATCAGATCGTCGACGAAGCAGAACGAGCGCGTCTGGCTGCCGTCGCCATAGATGGTGATGTCCTCGCCGCGCAGCGCCTGGACGATGAAGTTCGACACCACGCGGCCGTCCTCGGGACGCATCCGCGGCCCGTAGGTGTTGAAGATCCGCACCACCTTGATGTCGACGCCGTGCTGATGATGATAGTCGAAGAACAGCGTCTCGGCGGCGCGCTTGCCCTCGTCATAGCAGGAGCGCGGACCGACCGGGTTGACGTTGCCCCAATAGCTCTCGGGCTGCGGATGCACCGCCGGGTCGCCATAGACCTCCGACGTCGAGGCCTGGAAGATGCGGATGCCGCGCTGGCGGGCAAGCTCGAGCAAGTTGAGTGCGCCAAGCACATTGGTCTTCATCGTATGGATCGGATCGGCCTGGTAGGCCGGCGGCGACGCCGGGCAGGCGAGATTCCAGATCTCGTCGACCTCGGCGGCATAGGGGTCGATGACATCGTGACGGACCAGCCTGAACGCCGGGTTGCGCATCAGATGAGCGATGTTGCGCTGGTGGCCGGTGGAGAAATTGTCGAGGCAGACGACCTCATTGCCATCGGCCAGGAGGCGCTGGCAAAGATGCGAGCCGAGGAACCCGGCGCCGCCGGTGACCAGGCTCCGGCGCGCTGCCGCGGCTGGCCGCAACACCAGGCTTTCGGCCGCCCGGCTTGTGCCCGCCGCCGGCTCATGCCGACGCTTTTCAACAGACAATACCGGCCGCAGCCGGGAAACTGGCAAGTTCCCGTTCATCAGATTTTCCCTGTCGGATCAGACGTTTGCGTTTAGATGGGAAGCCTTCCCCAGAGGAAGTTGCTCCACTAGGCCAATCGCTTGCGGTTGTCGGACAGGGGCATTCGGCGGCGCAAGGCCGCAGTGCCCGCGGAATGCAACACGGCGCCGCTCCGCGCCGCCGAAGCTGCGCGAACATATCTGATCGAACGCCGGAACGGCGCCGAACAAGAGATCCAGCAAAATCGCGGCAGTGCTCAGCCCAAGAGCATCTGCCTTTTCCACCCGCCCATCAATCGCCTAGGATCGACCGTACTCGTGCCCTAGAACCCCAACCCAGACTCCTTTGCCCACACTAATCTGGTATAGATCATAGCGCCTAGACCGACGTGTGGGATCCTGATCGTTTGATTACCTGCCTACCCCTTCCGGCGGTTTGGGCAATATTCGGCCAAGGCGAAAACCTGGGCCGGCTTGGCATCTCAGTCATTTCGATGGCGCATGCTGTCCACAACAAAGCGAGCATTGCTGAGTGTCAGCGTCACGGGCGAGGTTGCGCCAAGATCCGGTCAGCCGAAGCAGTCTTCGGACCGTCGTCTTTGCAGATGCCACATATCGCACGTCTGTGTCGGCCATACCCCGGACCTTCACACTCCAACTCTGCAAATAGACCTTGCCTATGTGGCAGCTGTTTCTGGTACGTCAAACCGCGGTTCGTGACTGCCAATAGGATTGACTTAGGTGTTCTGTCATGCAGAATATCTGGCATGTACCTTATTGGCAGAGGCCCACCTCCATGAAGTACGGTTATGCACGGACGTCAACGGATGACCAAGTGGCCGGCTTGGCAGCGCAGATCCAAGCCCTAGAGAAGGCGGGGGCAAGGAGGGTCTATCGGGAGCACGCCTCGGCTGCCAGGGAGCGGGAGCAACTCGACCGCCTGATAGAGCGGCTGGAGGAAGGCGACATCGTCATGGTGACCAAGATGGACCGGCTCGCCCGCAACGTCCGCCAGCTTCTCACCATCGTCGAGGATCTTGAGGCGAGGTCGGTGGCCCTGCGCATTCTGGACTTCAATGGCGAGACCCTCGACACCAAGTCTCCGACCGGAAAGCTGATGCTGCAGATGTTCGGAGCATTCGCAGAGTTCGAGCGGGCGATCATGCTGGAGCGCCAGAGAGTTGGCATCGATGCTGCCAAGGCTGCGGGAAAGTACAAGGGACGCAAGCCAACGGCAATGAACCAGCGGGCCAAGATCAAGGGCCTGGACGCACAGGGTTTGACCCGCGCCGCAATCGCCGCGAGACTCGGGATCAGCGAGCGGAGCGTCTATCGGGCTTTGGTGACACCGTGAGGACTGGATCCTAAGCGGCTCTGACCCAACAACGACGGCAAACGTTGCAAGCCAGCATTGTTGCTGGGTGGTCGACGGCTAACCTATTAAGAGGGCGAGCCTGGCGCATAGGGGATACCGCAGTTGGAGCAACAGCTCTTACGATCGCTGTTCTGCCGCCTCGAGCCGCTCTATACGCCTTAGCACCTCGTCCATCTCGATCATCTTGCGCTGGGCCTCCACCAACGCAGCCATGCTCTGCGCCTCTCCCGGAGCAATCCGGCCCGCAGCCGCGGAGAAGGTGATCTTGGCCAGCGCCGCCTTGATGCCTTCGATGGTGCCGGTGTCGGGCAGCTCGATGTCAATGCACCGGGCGATCGGCTGAGGCTTGGGATGGATGTAGGGTGCGGCCTTCTCTGCCGCCCAGCACTTCCTTTCTTCTGGAGCGCTCTCATCGCGCAACACCGAGAGCATGTACTCGACGGGGGTGACGCCTGCATTGGCTGCTCCTGCCAGAAGCTCGACGCTCTTGCGGTTCAGCGAGCCCTTCGGGCGACCCGAGTTCGGCCTTGGCCCTCCTTGTGGCATGCCGGCTACGCTCTCGCCCTACGCAACATAGGTGAAATGTCCAACGGGTTGTTCTGGGCCGACAGAGCCGTCAGGCGCCTCGTAAATCGTCTGGAAAATCGTAACGTCATGGGCCGGGTTGCTTCGATCGATGCCGGCGCTCCGCAACAGGCGCTCGATCTCGACCTCAGATGAGCCAGCGAAGACCACTGCACTCAAGCTTGCGAGAAGACCCGACTTGGCTTCCAGGCGAGACAACCGAGCTTTGAGAGCGTTCATTTAGATTGAATCCATCAGCGCCGCTGGCTCAGTTGACTACCAGGCCAGCAGATGGCTGCCATCTCTTTCCGCGAACCTCATCCTGTTCCTCGTGGCTCCTGAGATCACAGTCTCACCATAGATGATTTGGGTCGATGCGTCTAGTTGTTTGCGTTGAAAATCAATAACTTAATTCACCATCATTCGCTAGCGTTCACTGGCGTTCCTGGAGATGTCGCGAGATAGACACCATCTCTGCCTTACCGGCTTTCACGAGGCAGTCTATCGGCCAAAACATCGGCCCAGTCTGTGCCCGTGACAGGAGGCAGTTCGACGAAAGCGGAGGTTCCTCTCGCCTTCAATTTCTGAGCCAAAGTGTAACCTGCCGCCTGGCCGGTACTGCTGGCGTCATTGTCTGCGAAAACGAAAACCGTGCTCACCGATGCGGGCGGGCTCCAATCCTGAAGCAATCCGGCCGTAAGCGCAGCCCAGACAGGCATGTTGAACAGGATCGATGCAGCTAGGGCTGTCTCGATGCCTTCGGCGATGCCGAGCTTGTTACCCGGCACGGCGGCCAGCCTGACGGCGGCACCGCTGGGCATGGACCCGATCATCTTGCGCGGCGTAGAAACGTCGGCCTTGCCGCCAACTCCGTCGAGATAGGTCCGATGCAATGCCGGCTTGTCGCCGTTGGCCTTCGCGGCATCGGACGGCTCAACGAGCGCCAGCATCGTCGGATGCCATGAGGGGCGCGAGCCTAACTCGGCATAGCGCTCATCTGGGCAGAAGCGCAGACCGGGCGGAAACGAGGTCAGGCCGAGACGCTTGCGCAGATAGAGGCCAACGGCATCGTCAGACGCAATCGATCGCGAGCGCTTCCACATGTCGCGCATTTCCCCAAGCGTCTGCTCGTCGGTGCGCTGCTGAGTTCGGAAGGTTACAGGAGCCGCACCGATGTGCTGCTCGATTGCCCTGGCCGCATCCCTGAACTCGAGGCCAAGGAACCGCTTGGCCAGTTCGATGCCGTCGCCTGCGCCGCACTGACTGCAGATCCAGGTGCCCTTGCCGCCCCTGTCGTCGAAACGAAAGCGATCCTTGCCGCCGCAGATCGGGCACGGGCCATGCCTGTTGCGGAGTGCCTTCGACGACACACCGAGTGCCGCCAAGATGCCCGGCCAGCGGCCGAGCGCTCGCTCCTTCAGCGGAGTGTGCATCATGCCGCGGCTCCTGCGCGTGCGGCCTCGCGCTTCGCCCGTCCCTTGGCCCATCGGATCGATTCCGAGCGCAGCCAGCCGAGGAAGGCGGCATCCGGCTCAACGGGGAAGGCAGACAGACCCGTGGGCCAATGACCGTATCGGGCCATGAACTTCGCAGCGGGGTAGCCGGAGGCGTAGCCACGCTTCTGCGCGACAGCGATCAACATCGAATACACCTGCTGCGGCGTATGGCCGGAGATGCCCGTCTTGCGCTTGCCGGATAGCGGGACAAGATCGCCATCGCTAGCTTCGATCCTGCTTTGCCGCTCAGACGCGAAGCCGCAGCTTGGGCATTTGTGGATGCCGGCCGGTTTCAGGTAGGAGCAGCCGGAGCATTCCTTAGGGAGCGGGACAGGCTTCTCCCTGGCTTGGCTCTTGCTCGCCTGGTGCGTCCCCGTGTCGAGCCGCTCGTGGTGAATGTCGCTGACGAAGCCGAGGCGAAGTGTCGTGTCGCTGTGATCGAGGATCAGGCAATCTGCCTTGCCTTCAGCTGTCCTCAAGCCGCGCCCGATGATCTGGGTGTAGAGGATCTCCGACTTGGTCGGCCTGGCCAGGATGATGCAGCGAACGTCGAGGTCGACGCCGGTGGTCATCGTCGCGATGTTGCAGATCACCTTGACCTGACCGTTCCGCAGCCGGCCGTTGATCCGCTCCCGCTCGTCGCGAGGCGTATTGGCGTCGACGTAAGCCGTGGGAACGCCGGCCGCCTCGAACTCGTCGGCAAGCTTGCGGGCATGGCTCCGGTCGACCGCAAAGCAGAGCGTCGGTCGATCCTCGCCGAGCCTTCAGCCAGGTGCTGACCGTGTCCGCGACCAAGACCTGTCGGCTCATCACCTCCGAGAGCTGACCCTCGTGGTAGTCACCGGCCACCGTCTTGACGCCGGCAAGATCGGGATGAGCCGGGGCGAAAACCTTGAACGGCGCCAGGAAGCCCTTCTCGATCAACTCGGCCGTCGTCGCCGCGATGATCAGGTCATCGAAGTGCTTGCCCAGGCCCTTGGTCCAGGGTGTCGCGGAAAGTCCGATGAACGGTTTTGACTGCCACTCTGGTGCTGCCAGCCACTCGGCCATGAACCGGAACCAACGGTGGGCCTCGTCGATGATCACTACATCGGCGGCGGGGATCTTGCGACGTTGCAGCGTCTGGATTGACGCCACCTGCACCGGCTGAGCACCGTCGGTCTGCGGGTGATAGCCTTGCATCACACCGACCGCTTGAATGCCCTGGCGCGAGAACGCATCGACCGTCTGGTCGATGAGGTTCAGGAACGGCACGGTGAACAGGACGCGCTTGCCCTTCTTCAGGGCACCGTCGACGATTGCGGCGGCGAGGACGGTCTTGCCGGCACCGGTCGGAGCCTGCACCATCGGTCGACGCTTCCCAGCCAGGAGAGAAGCCCTCAGGGCATCCAGCGCCCGCGCCTGATGGTCGTGGAGTTCGAACCTCATCGGCCGTCCTCCTTGCCAGCAGCAGTCAGTCCCCCTGCCAAGGCCGTCAGCCGAGGCCTCCGGTCAGCGTCAGTGGTTCCTTCTGATAGGTTAGAGCTATACCCTTACAAGGGAGTTCCTTCTCCTTGGATGGGACCTTCTTGTTCTGTGTTGTGTCTGTTCTGTACTGTATATGCGATCGCAATCGGATCGCTCGGACGATCGACGCCGGCGATCGACCCCAGCGCTGTCGGCATTTGCCTTCCGACCAGCCTCAGAGCGACGCTCGTGGAGCCGTCTTGCATCGGCGATTTCGGCATCGATCTCGGGACTTCTCCAGTCGGCGCTCGAAGAAGCATCGCAGAGCGGCCTTATTTTGCGTCCATTCCTTCGGGGACATCCCGACAATGCGCGCCAGCATGTCATCGTCGGCCGGTAGGTGGCCGTCGACCCAATACTGGCAGAGAAGCGAGATGTGAGCGCCGCGTTGGGCCGGCGTCAGCCGAATTGTCTTGGCGATGTAGTCGGCGTGGTGGAACCGGTGCCAGAAAAGAGGACGCTTCATCGGCCGCCCCCTCAATCATTTCATCGAGCTTGTCGAACGATGCCCGGCGGCCCGCTGGCAAGCAGACTGCTCGCTGTCGGCCGGCGCTTGCTAGCAGGGACTTGCGTGCTAAGTTCGTCGAACCACTCGGCCGCCTTGAGGAAACGCTGAAACAACGCGTCGTCGATAGGTGCCGGCGCGGCAGTCGAACCGGCATAGCGGGCGCTGATGCCACCCTGAGCGCGCGGCCGAACCGGCTCAGCCAGGCGCCTCTCGACGTAGGCAACCTGATCGTCTCGCGGGACTTTTTTCACCTCGTCGAGGTATCGGCCCGTGTTTAGATGGGTGCTGCGGATCGCCTCTAGTGCTGCCGGTTCAATCTTCTCGCCACGTTCAGCGTCACGTTGGACCGAGCGCTCGCTCTTGCCAGTAGCAGCCGCCGTGTCGGCAGAGAACGCGGGCGCCAAGTTGGCGCTTGCGTTACCCTGTAAGGCATTGGACGCGTGCGCTCCAGCGACATGCGCCTTTGTCTCCGGGTGCAGTTCCTCGTAGATTGCCTTCCGTCGAGCTGTCTGTTGCGCGCGGTCGACCGGTGATAATTCGGCGCGAACCAAGTTCTCGTCGATCATCGCCAGCTCGGCCTTGAGGTCGTCCGCTTGCATGACGAAGCAGTCGATCTCTCCCCAGCCAAGGAGCTCGACCGCCTGTAGGCGATGACTGCCGGCCACGACCTCGTAGCCGTTGCTAGCTGGTCGCACGATGATCGGGCTCAGAAGACCGATTTCACCGATACTGCCTTCCAGGGCAGTAAGCGCCGCGTCGGCGCGGGGCCGGGCGTCGCAGCGATGCCGAATTAGCTCGACCCCGATGCGCTGGACGTCAACCATGATCGCACCTCTCGCAAGGTGCCGCGACGAGGGCCAGCCTGTCGACTACTCGCGCTGCAGCGTCACCGAGTGAGACCCAGCTACCGATTGTCTCGATTGCGGGCTCGGAGTAGGGCGCGATATGGAACGCAGCCGATCTTCGCCCGGCGCGCCAACGCCTTTCTTCGTTTGCCATGACGACACCTCACGATGCCGTAGGCAAATTGTCGATGAAAGAGCGCAGCTCCTCGACTTTGAGGATTGAGCGCCTGCCCATCTTATAGATCCTGAGCTGGCCGCTTTTAACGAGGTCGTAGCCCTTCGTCCGGCCAATTCCGAGCATGCGAAAGCCCTCGGCGGGGGGCACGCCAATGCGAGTGTCGTTCATGCAATTCTCCTAAACGATTGCCGCCGAACATCAGCGGTTGGCGCAGAGAATTGCGGAGGCGAATTGCGCCGTCCAATTACGCAAATGGCGTAATTGAGCTTTTCGTCGCGCAATCGGCTAACTAGCGACCGTGTCGACCGCGCTTTCCCCATTCAATGGGGCGCCTTTCGCTCCAGATGCTGCGTGCCATCGGGCTCTTCATCCCGAAAAGTCTAAGCATTTCTTTCTCGAACATTTTTCGAGTGGGGCGTTCACCTTGTTGAGCGCGCTCAATGAGCCAATTGCGAGCATGCTCTTCACACTTACGCTGATCTTGGCGGCGCGGATATGTGGCTGATGAGGGAGCACTCTCAGAACTGGACGGCCAAATGTCCTGTAAGTCCTCCGCGTTAAGCGTCACCTCAACAAAGTTTGTCTCGCCGTCTTCGATATTGATGAAGTCGCCCCGAATGTCGTCGAAGTCGAGTCAATAGCGATTCTCGGGCGATAGAAGCTCTCGATCCTGGTTCGTGACCTTGCGAGCCAACACTCAAATCTCTTCTCCACTTCGAAAAACTCGCTTACGCAGCGCTTCCACAGCGTCCTGATAAGAGACTTCGCAGTCGTATTCGAGAGCGATCTGATCATAAACGACACCCCGCTCGACATCTGGCATGGTCCATTGCAGACCGTCCATCTGATCGTACCGATACGTATTTACGTGCTGGGCTACTCGGCGTTTATCACGGTATATCAGCCAGACCAATGCCATCGGTACCGACCACCAATTATCGAGAGTGTCGGAGTCGGCTTTCTCAAGATTCTCAGAATCTTTTTTGCGCAAATTGGCAAGCTGATCTTCAGTAATCTCCTCGTGCAAGCCGAAATTGAAATCGTCGTCAATCGAATGCATCGCGCACCTTGCGACTGCACCGTGAGGACCGCAGCGAAGTCGGGAGGTGCACCCCGACTTGTCGGCTGGCCGGCCTATCCCTGCGATTTCGGTTACCTATTGAACTGAACCACGTTGTTGGCCGTCTCTTCATCGTGACCGGCAATGATGTCGCGCAACAAGGCATCCCACGCAGTCAGGGCGGCCTCAACTCTGTCATCGAGCCGCGCCCTCGCATAGTGGCGAACGAGTGTTCGCTCAGCCTTGCTTCCGCGCTGATGCCCGACCACAGCCGCGATAGTGTCGAGCGCGATACCTACCTGATCCATGAAGGAGACAACTGTTCTGCGGAGATCGTGCGAGCTGAAATGCGCGCAGGGCAGGGTGCGAGCTTTTAGAGCGGTCCCAACGTCGCTTGATGTGAGGGCTCGTCTAGAGAGCGCCGTGCGAAATAGAGGACCAGACTTCTATTCCCTTCATCGCGTTTTCGACGATCTCACGAGCCATCCCGACCAGCGGCGTTACATGCTCCCGCTTGTTCTTGGAGCGGCTAGCCGGCAAGCGTCCAGATCAGCCGCGTCGTGTCCATCTCAAGTTCTTCCGCGGTCATGCCCGCAGCCTCGCCAATGCGAGAGCCCGAGACAGATCTGTAGCTTTATGGCCTTGATCACGTCGGGGGGCATCTTCCGGCGCCGTCGTCAAGCCAGTTCCAAACCTTCCTTAACTCAGACTCTGGAGAGGGTGCGCTCACGTGGATCGCCCTTTCCGTATCCTTCAGTGCCTGCGGTTGGGTCGGTGGACACGTACCCCTTGGAAAGGCCCCAGCGGTACATGGCCCCGATGACCTGACGCCGCTTCTCAGCTTCACGGGGCCTGCCATCGGCAACCGGCTCCAGGAGTTGGCTGATGTCAGCTCGCCGCAGGTCGTCCGCGGCTTCAATCAACTTCGCTTTCAAGGCGCGCTTAAGCCTGCGCTCAATCTCGACGCCGGTCTTTAGGGCGCCGCTCTTTCGATGCGAGGCTCTTGATGTGTTTCGCGTATCTGTCGATCAGGTCGATGACCGTGATCTCTCCTTGCTCGTCCTTCGCGCGTCCTTCTCCTCGGCCTGGAGGTCTCTACCCTGGCGAGCCGCCTTGAGAACGGCGGCAGCCCTGTCACGGGCTTCGGCGAGACCGAACCCTACCCGAGCATCGGGGTCGCACACTCCAAGAGACATGCTCTTCGTCTTGGACTCGCCCTTGACGCGGAACGAGAGAGTCCACGTCAGCATCCCGTTGGTTCCAACCCGAACTCGAAGCCCTGTCTGCTGCTCATCGGCAACGTAGTAGGGCTTCGCCTGCGAGGGCGGAGAGCCGAGAGCACAACAGCAGCTGAGGCGCTTCTTCATGTCGAACAGATCCGGTACGGTATGGCGACTGTATAGCAACATTTCTTGCGATTGCCAGCGTACGGAGACGAACTTCTGTGGATAGCTGAGCCGGAAAGCCGCTTGCTCTCAGGGCTTGGACGAACGATGACGAACTGAGCTGGACACCGGCTGAAAGGCTATCTGCAGACCTGGCTGGTGCACATGCGTGACCCGGTACGGCTGTGGCGCGACGCAGGGCCGGCCTCGTTCCTGCTTGTGCAGGTGCTGTTGCTCGGGGTGCTTCTATCGGCGCTGATCCACCCGATGCTCGTCGCCACGCTGCTCTCGTTCGCAGCCTCGCTGGCGCGGATGGGCACGCTCGACGGCCTGCCGCGCGTCCTGCTGGCGCTCGACGTCATCAACCTGGTCTGCGGCTATGCTTCTTTCCTGCTGCTCGGCCGCCATGCGCTGCGCGTGTCGGAACGCGGCGGGTTTTGGCTGACCATCGCGTTCACGCCGATCTACTGGCTGATGGTCTCATTGGCCTCCTGGTGCGCGGTGAAGGACCTTCTGCTCAGGCCTCATAATTGGGACAAGACCCCGCATCTTCGTCGCCGGCCGCTGCGCTCGCCGCTTCCGCCCGAACTTCGAGGCGCGCCCTGAGGCAAGCCGGCGGCCAGGCATCCTCGCTCGGTTTGCCGCGCATGGCGCCCGACACTTTTCCTGTCGCCGTCCCATGCTATGGGAAACGCGGGGTGCAGGATCTGTGATGGCGATGAGCAAGGATCGAGAGCCGGGAAGCCGGGTGTCAGCGGTGCTCGCCCGATTGGGCCGACGTGCCCGCAAAGCCCGCTGGCAGCTGGCCGCCGGCGTCGCTGCCGTCGTCATCGTGCTCATCGCTGGCCACGCGCCGGTTTGGGCCGGCGTTGCCGCACTGCTGCTGGTGATGCTCGCGGCACTCGCCGGGCCGCCCCGGCCCACGCCTCATACGGCCGACACGGAAGCCTTCGGCGAGGCGCAACTGCAGGCTCTTGCCGCCGCCGAACTGGCCGACGCCATGCCCGATCCGGTGATCACCTTCGACAGCCAGGGCGTCGTCGCCCACGCCAACAAAAGCGCCCAGACTGCCTTCGGCAGCATCGTCGGCGGCATGATCCTGCAACTGCGGTTCCGGGCACCGGAAATGCAGGACTTCATCCGGCAGGTGGTCACCACCGGACGAGAGCGCGCCATCGACTATGCCGAACGGGTGCCGGTCGAACGCGTGTTCCGCGTCTCCGCCGCCCCGGTCGGACCCGGAACCGGGCTGTTCGTGCTCGTCTTTCGCGATCAGAGCGAGGCGCGCCGCATCGACCGTATGCGCGCCGATTTCATCGCCAATGCCAGCCACGAGCTGCGCACGCCGTTGGCTTCGATTGCGGGCTTCATCGAGACTTTGCGAGGTCCCGCCCGCGACGACGCTGCGGCGCGGGAGAAATTTCTGCAGATCATGCACAGCCAGAGCGGGCGCATGGCGCGGCTGATCGACGATCTCCTGTCGCTGTCCCGGCTCGAAATGAAGCCCTACTTGCCGCCCGGCGAGGCGGTCGACATTCGCCAGACGCTGGAGAGCGTGATCGACACGCTGCGGCCGCTGGCTGCCGAATCGGGCGTCGAGATCATCAAGGACGTTCCCGCCGAGCCGGTCACGGTGCCGGGAAGCCGCGACGAGCTGTTCCAGGTGTTCGAGAACCTTCTGGAGAATGCCTGCAAATACGGCCAGTCGGGCGGCAAGGTGGAAGTCGGCATCGAGCGGACGGAAGGGCCCGAGAGCGAAGTGAGGGTCCGGTTTCGCGATTTCGGGCCCGGGATCGGCGAAGAGCACATTCCGAGAATCACCGAGCGATTCTACCGGGTGGACGTCGAGGCCGGTCCGCAGAAGGGCACCGGCCTCGGGCTCGCCATCGTCAAGCACATCCTCACCCGGCATCAGGCGCGGCTGTCGATCAAGTCCATCGTCGGAGAAGGCGCGCTTTTCACGGTTCACCTGCCCGCCGAACGGCGTTAGGCTTTCATCGTCGCCCCGCCTTCTTGGTTCCGTCACTCAAGCAGCGTATGACCGGTGGTCGGGGCATTCCTGCGGGGAGGATCGTCGCATCGCCACCATGCCGTCCCAGCACACCGTCCGGGCCTTCGACGAGGACCTGAAATACCTCGCCAACCGCATTGCCGCGATGGGCGGCCATGCTGAGCGCATGGTCGACGAGGCCATGGCGGCGCTCGCCAATGCCGATGCAGCGCTGGCGGCCAGGGTGATCGAGGCCGACGGCTTTCTCGACGACAGCCAGCGCGCAATCGACGACAAGGCGATCGTCGTTATCGCCAAGCGCCAGCCGATGGCCGACGATCTGCGCGAGATCATCGGGGCGATCCGCATCTCGTCCGATCTCGAGCGCGTCGGCGACCTCGGCAAGAACATCGCCAAGCGGGTCGTGTCGGTCAGCGAGGCACGCCATCCGCTCAGCCTTTTCCGCGGCCTGCAGGTGCTCACCGAGCTGGCGCTGACCCAGCTCAAGGATGTGCTCGACGTCTATGCATCGCGTTCGGTCGAACGGCTGGCCTCCGTCCGCGACCGCGATGATCAGATCGACGCGATGTATACCTCGCTGTTTCGCGAGTTCCTGACCTACATGATGGAAGATCCGCGCAACATCAGTCCCTGCACGCATCTCCTGTTCTGCGCCAAGAACATCGAGCGCATCGGCGACCACGCCACCAACATCGCCGAGACCGTTTACTACGTCGCCACCGGCGAGCAGATGCCGCCCGACCGGCCCAAGGAGGACAAGAGCCACCGCATCGGGCTGCACGGCGAGACGCCGCTTAGCTAGCTCGCGCTGCTGCCCGGCTTCGAACCTCTCGCCGATCCTCTTGCCGCGACGGCTCGCCGCGGCGACCGCAATGCGCTAGCATAGCCGGGTGCGGCAGCCCGAATTCCGGCAGCAGACGGGAGGCAGGTATGGAATTGCCGAGAAACGTCACGCCCAACGCTCCCCCCGAGCCGGGCGTGGTCGCGTCGAGCGTCTATTCTGCCGGCCGGCGTGTCGCCGACATCCCGATCGAAGAAGCCGGCGCCTGGGCCGGGCGCGACGGCCATTTCGTCTGGATCGGGCTGCTGCGAGCCCGACCGCGAGCTGCTGTTGCGGGTTCAGAGGCAATTCGCGCTCCACGATCTGGCGATCGAGGATGCCGAACACCCGCATCAGCGGCCGAAGCTCGAGCACTACGGCGATGCGCTGTTCATCGTCGCCCGGACGGCCCAGCTGATCGAGGGTCGCGTCACCTTCGGCGAGACCCATCTCTTCGTCGGCGCCGGCTACATCGTCAGCGTCCGCCATGGGCCGTCGACCTCCTATACGGCGGTGCGCCAGCATTGGGAGAGCTGCCCCATCGGCGCTGGCCAAGGGCGAGGACTTCATCCTCTATGCGATCCTCGATTTCATCGTCGACAACTACATGCCGGTGCTGGAGACGATCGAGGACGAGGTCGACGAGATCGAGGACCGCGTGCTCGTCCGGCCGATGACCGCGGTCGACATCGAACGTCTCTACATGCTGCGGCGAGATCTGCTGCGGCTGCGCAACGCCGCCGGTCCGCTGGTCGAGGTCTGCCGGCGCCTGACCAGTGCCGACCTGCCGCAGATCCGCCCGGCCATGCACACGCTGTTCCGCGACGTCACCGACCACATCCGCACCGTCCAGGAGAAGATCGACAATCTGCGCGAGGTGCTGGCTTTCGCCTTCGAGGCCAGCCTGCTGGTCGGCCAGAGCCAGGAAACCGCGATCGCCAAGAAGCTCGCCTCCTGGGCCGCCATTCTCGCGGTTCCGACTGCGGTGGCGGGCATTTACGGCATGAATTTCAGGGATATGCCGGAGCTCAATCTGCGGTTCGGCTATGAGGCGGTGCTGATGGGCATGGTCGCCGCCTGCCTGTTCCTCTACTGGCGCTTCCGTAAGAACGGTTGGCTCTAGGGTGGATCACCTTTCTTCGAATCGGCGCCCCGTTCCGGGCGGGCCGGCTGGCCCGGTCAGCGGCTGCGCCGCCGCTCCGCGGCGGGCTGGAAGGCGATGCGGGCATGATAGGCGCAATAGGGCCCTTCCGGCGCGTCGTTGCCGCAGAAGCTGAAGTCTTCGGCGAGCGGGTCGCCGTTCGGCCATTTGCAGGTGCGCTCATTGAGCTGCACCAGCTGCAGGCGCCGCGAGATCGGCACCACGACATTGGCGACCGGACGCAGGTGATGGCGCACAACCGGTTCGGCCGCGAAATGGGCCTGGAGCGCGGTGGCGCCGATCGACGCCGGCATCGACCGCACGGTTGCCGACGGCCGGCTGATGCCCTTGGTCGACGGACCGTGCGAGGGTTTCTTCGGGCGGGTCGGCGCCGCCGGGGCGCGGCCCCGACTCGACAGCTTCAGCCGGTGCACCTTGCCGATCACGGCATTGCGGCTGACACCGCCGAGCTGGCCGGCAATCTGGCTCGCACTGAGGCCCTCGGCCCACAATTTTCGGAGAAGTTCGACGCGCTCGTCAGTCCAGTTCATGGCACGACCCTCTCTTGCGAGCGGCGTCCCGAATCCATCCACGGCCCGGCGATTGCCGGGGGCCCGTACCACATATACGCGTGAGATTAGGTCCGCCGCACGAAATATAGTCTTTTATGGCCCATACCTACCCTATCGGCTGACTCGGTGACAAGAGTTCGCGGGAGTCGCACGAATCGATTTTCTCGGTTTTCAACAACTTGCGGCCGCCGGTCGTTCGATCCCTGCCGCCCAGGCAACCGTGGGATGCCGTCCGGAGTATGCCCGGGGAAAGAACCGGACACGCCGGCCGGAACGCACGGGTCGAGCCGCTGTCGGCGAACCCGGTCCACCGCCCGACGAGCGCGTTGACAGACGCGTCGAAACCGCGGATAAAAGCTGGCGATAGAGGCCGTCCTTGGGGACGGCTTTTTTGGTTTTGGACAGTGGGAACGGCGGGGCGGATGGCGTCCGGCCGTAGACATGCAATGAGCGGTTCGGCCCTTTTCGACACCTTTGCGCGCACCCCGTTGAGCTTCGAGCGCGGGGAGGGCACCTGGCTGATCACTCCGGACGGCGACCGCTATCTGGATTTTGCCGGCGGTATCGCCGTCAATTCGCTCGGCCACAGCCACCCGCATCTGGTGGCCGCCATCACCGCGCAGGCGGAAAAGCTCTGGCATGTCTCCAACCTTTATCGAGATTCCGGGCCAACGCCGGCTGGCCGAGCGGCTCTGTGCGGCGACCTTCGCCGACAAGGTGTTCTTCACCAATTCGGGGGCCGAAGCGCTGGAATGCGCGATCAAGACGGTGCGGCGCTACCACTATGCCCGCGGCGAGGGCCAGCGCTATCGCATCATCACCTTCGACGGTGCCTTTCACGGCCGCACCCTGGCGACCATCGCGGCCGGCGGCCAGGCCAAATATCTCGAGGGCTTCGGGCCGAAGGTCGAGGGCTTCGACCAGGTCGGTTTCGACGATATCGACGCAGCCGAGAGGCTGATCGGCGAGGAGACGGCGGCGATCCTGGTCGAACCGGTGCAGGGCGAGGGCGGCATCCGCCAGTTCCCGACCTCGTCCTTGAAGCGGCTGCGCGAGCTTTGCGATCGGCACGGCTTGCTGCTGATCTTCGACGAGGTTCAGTGCGGCATCGGCCGGACCGGCAAGCTGTTTGCCTATGAATGGTCGGGTGTCAGCCCCGACATCATGGCGATCGCCAAGGGCATCGGCGGCGGCTTTCCGATGGGCGCCTGCCTGGCCACCGACGAAGCGGCTGCGGCGATGACGGCCGGCGTTCACGGCACCACGTTCGGCGGCAACCCGCTGGCCATGGCCGTCGGCAATGCGGTGCTCGACGTCGTGCTCGCCGACGGCTTTCTCGACGACGTCTCGCGCAAGGCGCTGGTGCTCAAGCAGGGGCTGGCGGCGGTCGCCGACGAGTTCCCCGATGTGCTCGGCGAAATCCGCGGCGTCGGCTTGATGCTGGGGCTGAAATGCGTTGTGCCGAACGGCAAGGTCAACGCCGCCCTGCGCGGCCAGAAGCTGCTGGCGGTTCCGGCCGGCGACAATGTCATCCGCCTGCTGCCGCCGCTGACGGTGACCGATGAGGATATCCGGCTGGGGTTGGATCGGCTGCGCGCCGGGATCGCTGCGGTTTCGGCCGAGACGGCCGAGAGCGCCCTGAAGGCCCCGGCATGACCGCCGCGCCGCGCCATTTCACCGACCTGTCGACCGTCTCGGCAGTGGATCTGCGTGCCATGCTCGACGACGCGATGGCGCGCAAGATCCGGCTGAAGGCCGGCGAAGTGAGCCGGCCGCTGGACGGCAAGGTCCTGGCGATGATCTTCGACAAGCCGTCGACGCGCACCCGGGTGTCCTTCGATGTCGGCATGCGCCAGCTCGGCGGCGAGACGATCATGCTGACGGGTACCGAGATGCAGCTCGGCCGCAGCGAGACGATCGCCGACACCGCCCGGGTCCTGTCGCGCTATGTCGATGCGATCATGATCAGGACCACCGCGCACAGCCGGCTGATGGAACTGACGGAGCACGCCACCGTGCCGGTGATCAATGGCCTGACCGACGAAACCCATCCCTGCCAGCTGATGGCCGACGTGATGACCTTCGAGGAGCATCGCGGCCCGGTGAAGGGTCGCACCATCGCCTGGTCCGGCGACGGCAACAATGTGCTGCATTCCTGGCTGCAGGCATCGGCCCGGTTCAGCTTCAAGCTCAACGTGGCGGTGCCCGAGGGCAGCGAGCCCGGCAGCAGCTATGTCGAGTGGTCGCAGCGCCATGGCGGCGAGATCCGCTTCACCCGCACGCCGGAAGATGCGGTGGACGGGGCCGACTGCGTGGTTACGGATTGCTGGGTGTCGATGGGCCAGGAGCACCGCGCGCGCGGCCACAACGTCTTTCTGCCCTACCAGGTCAATCAGGAATTGATGCGCCGTGCCAAGCCGAAAGCCCTGTTCATGCATTGCCTTCCCGCCCATCGCGGCGAGGAGGTCACCGACGAGGTGATCGATGGGCCGCAGTCGGTCGTCCTCGACGAGGCCGAGAACCGGCTGCACGCGCAGAAGGCGGTGCTTGCCTGGTGTCTCGGCGCCGGCGGCGACGGTTGATCCGCCCGCCCTTGCTTCCTATCTGAGGGGCTCATCCCCTGGAATCGACTTGAATGCGGCGCGTTGGAGCGCGTGCTTTCTCGCTGCCTGGAGTTTGGTGCATTGGCTGATACAGAAAGAAAGCTCGGTGAGTTCGGCTTTGCCGGCGACGACCATGTGGTGCCCTTCGAGGTGGCCCCGCTCGACATGCGCGGCCGCAGCGTCCAGCTCGGGCCGCTGCTCGACCAGATTCTTGCCCGCCATGCCTATCCGGAGCCGGTCGCGCGGTTGCTGGCCGAGGCGATCGTGCTCACCGTTCTGTTGGGCACCTCGCTCAAGTTCGACGGTAAGTTCATCCTGCAGACCCGCTCCGACGGGCCCGTCGACATGCTGGTCGCCGACTTTTCCACGCCCGAGGCGCTGCGCGCCTATGCCCGCTACGACGAGGAGAGGGTGGCCGCCGCGATTGCCGGCGGCACCGCCACGCCGGAGCAGCTGCTCGGCAGCGGCGTCCTGGCGCTGACCATCGACCAGGGCGTTCACAGCCAACGCTATCAGGGCATCGTCGAGCTCAACGGCACGTCGATGGAGGAGGTTGCGCGCATCTATTTCCGCCAGTCCGAACAGATCCCCACCGACGTGCGGCTGGCGGTCGCCAAGATGGTGGTGCCCGGCAGCGGTGGCGCGACCGAGCATTGGCGGGCCGGCGGGCTGATTGCGCAGTTCCTGCCGGAGGCACCCGAGCGCCGGCGCTTGCCCGACCTTCCGGGCGGCGACGGCGACCCCGGGGAGGCGCCGGACCCGACCGACAATTCGTGGCAGGAGGTCCTGGCTCTGCTGGCCACCATCGAGCCGTCCGAGCTGATCGACCCGACCGTCGGTGCTGAGCGTCTCCTGTTCAGGCTGTTCCACGAGCACGGCGTGCGCGTGTTCGAGGGCGTGCACGTCGTCGACCAGTGTTCCTGCTCGCGCGACAAGATCCGCGGCATCCTCGACGGCTTCTCGGCCGAAGAGATCGCCGACAGCGTCGAGGACAGGGTGATCCTGGTCAATTGCGAGTTCTGCTCGAAGGCCTATGCGTTCGAGGCCGCCGAGTTCGAGCCGGTCAAGTGAGGCGCTCGGGGCGCGCCTCAGTTGACGGTGCGCGTGCGGTCCGGAATGTCGAGCGAAAAGGCGGGAATGGCGATCTCGAACGTCTCGCCACGCTGATTGCGCATGGTGTAGTGCCCGATCATGATTCCCGACGGAGTCGTGAGCGGGCACCCCGAGGTGTACTGATAGCTGTCGCCGGGATTGAGTTCCGGCTGCTCGCCGACCACGCCGGCGCCGCGTACCTCTTCGACCTTCCCCAGCGCGTCGGTGATGTGCCAGTAGCGTGACAACAGCTGCACGGCATCGTCGGACTGGTTGTCGATCGTGATCCGATAGGCCCATACATAGCGGCCTTCGGTTGGATCCGAGCGATCGTCGAGGTAGAACGGCTCGACACGGACCGCAATGTTGCGCGTCACGGCACGGTACATGAGGGAATCGATCCAGGCTCGTGCTGTTTGAGATTTGTCGCAAGCCGCGCCGCGGTCAACCGTCTCGTCCGGACCGTGCCCAAGATTGTTCGATGACGGCGACTGGTTCTCATGCTCGATGGATGGGCGAAATCGCGGTTCGAGCCGCTGCTTGAAGCCGGCGCCAGGCGCCTGGCGAGGGCCGGGATTTCCGCCAACCAGGTGACCCTTGCGGCTTGCGCCGCGGGTCTTCTGGCCGCCGCGGCGATCGCGGCCGGCCAGTTCGGACTGGGGCTAGGTCTCATCTTGCTCAGCCGGTTGGGCGATGGGCTCGACGGCGCCGTCGCGGCCATCCGCGGCCGCACCGATCTCGGCGGCTATCTCGACATCGTCCTCGATTTCCTGTTCTACGGCGCCATTCCGACCGGCTTCGTCCTTGCTGCGCCCGCCGACAACGCCGTGCCCGGCGCGCTCTTATTGTTCTCGTTCTACGTCAACGGGTCGAGCTTCCTAGCCTACGCCGCGATCGCGGCCAAGCGCGGCATGGCGAGCGAGGCGCGCGGCCCGAAGGCCTTGTTCTTTACGACCGGGCTTGCCGAGGCCAGCGAGACGCTGGCGGTGTTCGTGCTCGCCTGCCTGTGGCCGGCCTGGTTTCCGCTGCTGGCCTGCGCCTTCGCCGCGCTCTGCTTCTACACCGCGCTGGCGCGTATCGTGCTCGCGGTGCGCAATTTCTAGAGCAATTCCAGGAAAAGTGGCAATGGTTTTCCGTCCGGAATGGCGGGGAAACAAGGACTTAGATTGGAAGACCATTTCGAAGAAAAGTGATCCGCTCTAGCCTGGATTAGCTCGTTGTGCCCAACGCGGCGTCGATGTCCTCGATGAGATCGTCGACATGCTCCAGACCCGCCGACAGCCTCAACGTGCCCGGACCGATGCCGAGCTCGGCCCGGGCCGGTTCGGTCAGGTTCTTGTGGGTGGTGGTCGCCGGATGGGTGATCAGGCTCTTGGCGTCGCCCAGATTGTTGGAAATGCGGATGATCTCGAGTGCGTTCTGGAAGGCGAAGGCGGCCGGCTTGCCCGCCTTCAGATCGAAGCACACAAGCGTCGAGCCGCCGGACATCTGCCGGGCCACCACATCGGCCTGCGGATGGTCCTTGCGGCCGGGATAGAGAACCCGATTGACCGCCTTGTGCTCGCTGAGGAAGTCGGCGATGCGGGCGGCCGTCTCGGTCTGCTGGCGCACCCTGAGCGGCAGCGTTTCGAGGCCCTTGAGCAGGGTCCAGGCGTTGAACGGCGACAGGCTCGGACCGGTGTGCCGGAAATAGTCGTGCAGGCTTTCGTCGATCCATTTCTTGTCGGACAGGATGATGCCGCCCAGGCAGCGGCCCTGGCCGTCGATGTGCTTGGTTGCCGAATAGACGACCACATGCGCGCCCAACTCGAGCGGCTTCTGCTGCAGCGGCGTGGCGAAGACATTGTCGACCACCACGCGCGCGCCGACCGCCCGGGCGAGCGCCGAGACGGCGCGGATGTCGATCACCTCCAGCGTCGGGTTGGTCGGGCTTTCCAGGAAGAACAGCTTGGTGTTGGGGCGGACGGCCCGTTCCCATTCGTCGATGCGGGTGCCATCGACCAGGCTGGTCTCGATGCCGAAGCGCGGCGCCAGGGTCTCGATCACCCAGCGGCAGGAGCCGAACAGGGCTCGTGCTGCGACGATGTGGTCGCCGGCCCGCAGACCGCACAGGACGGCGCCGGTGACCGCCGCCATCCCCGAGGCGGTCGCCCGCGCATCCTCGGCGCCCTCCAGCGCGCACATGCGCTTCTCGAACATGTCGACCGTCGGGTTGGCATAGCGGGAATAGATGAAACCGGGCTCCTCGCCCTTGAAGCGCGCTTCCGCGGCCTCCGCGCTGTCATAGACATAGCCCTGGGTCAGGTAGATGGCTTCGGAGGTCTCGCCGAATTCCGACCGCAGCGTGCCTGCGTGAACCAGGGAGGTTTGGGATTTCCACTGCCGCGTCTTGGTCATGGCCGACATCCACCAACAAAAAAACCGGTCGCGAAGTCGCAACCGGTCCGTCATGCGGCCCTTTAGCGACTTGTTTAACGTGGCTGCAAGCTGACCGGCCAAATCACCACGGGAAAATCCCCAATAGACCTTGCACGCGGCCGCGTCAATCACGACCATGCAGCCGACCATCCGTCTTTCATGGGAGCCGCGATTGCAGGCTGCAGGCATCCTTCCGGATCACGACATCGCACGGCTGTGGGATGCCGGCGCGCTCTCGGCCGAGCGGCCGCTCGATGCCGATCAGGTTCAGCCGGCGAGCCTCGATCTCAGGCTCGGCGCGACCGCCTGGCGCGTGCGCGCGAGCTTCTTGCCCGGGCCCGCCAAGCGGGTCTCGGACAAGCTCGACAGCCTCAGGCTGCACGCCGTCGATCTCACCGGCGGCGCCGTGCTGGAGACCGGCTGCGTCTATATCGTGCCGCTGATGGAACGCCTGGCGCTGCCGTCCGGCGTGTCGGCTTCGGCCAATCCGAAGAGCTCGACCGGCCGGCTCGACATCTTCACCCGCGTGATGACCGATTTCGGACCGGAGTTCGACAAAATCACGCCGGGCTATGCCGGACCGCTCTACCTCGAAGTCAGTCCGCGGACGTTTCCGATCGTGGTGCGCAGCGGCAGCCGCCTGTCGCAGATCAGGTTTCGCACCGGACAGGCGCTGCTCGGCGAGAGCGAACTGATGGCGCTCCATCGAGCCGAGGTGCTGGTCGCTTCCGAGACGCCGAACATCACCGGCGGCGGCATTGCGCTGTCGATCGACCTGACCGGCGACGCAGGCGGCCTGGTCGGCTACCGGGGCAAGCATCACACCGGGCTGATCGACGTCGATCGGCGCGCGGCCTATGCCGTTCCGGACTTTTGGGAGCCGCTTTCGGAGCGCGGCGGCGAGCTGGTGCTCGACCCCGACGAATTCTACATCCTGGTGTCGCGCGAAGCGGTGCATGTCCCACCCCTTCATGCGGCCGAGATGACGCCCTTCGATCCGCTGGTCGGCGAGTTCCGGGTCCACTATGCCGGGTTCTTCGACCCCGGCTTCGGCCACTCCGCAGCCGGCGGCACCGGCAGCCGGGCGGTGCTCGAGGTGCGCAGCCACGAGGTCCCGTTCATCCTCGAGCATGGGCAGGTCGTCGGCCGGCTGATCTATGAGCGGATGCTGTCTCGGCCGAAGGCGCTCTACGGCGCCGAACGCAATTCGAACTACCAGGCCCAGGGCCTCAAGCTGTCGAAGCATTTCCGCTGACCGGTTCAGCATTGCGAGCTGAGCCGTCGGCCCGAAAGGGCGCGGGGCTGGAGCGGATCACCGTTTCTTGGGGCCGCGGGGCCGGCGTACCGCCCGGACCTTGCCGCTGGTCCCGCCGCCGCAGAAGAACCGATCCTGGTCGCCGCCTTCCAATCCCGAGACGCCGGATCCGGGCGGCATATGCAGCCGTTCCAGCACCTCCCCGGTCTGCGGGTCGACCCGCCTGATCTCGCTCTCGTCACCTTCCCAGGTGCCGTGCCAGAGCTCGCCGTCGATCCAGGTGACGCCCGTGACGATGCGGTTGGATTGGATGGTGCGCAGGATCTCGCCTGTCTCCGGATCGATCTGATGGATCTTGCGGCCGCGATGCTGACCGACCCACAACGTTCCTTCCGCCCATGCCAGGCCGGAATCGCCGCCGGCGCCGGGGGCGGGGATGGTGGCGACCACCTCGCCCGTTTCAGGATCGATCTTCTGGATGATGTCTTCGGCGATCTGCCAGAGGAAGCGGCCGTCGAAGGCCGTTCCCGCATCCGCCGCCACCTCGATCGAACGCTCCAGCCTGCCGCTCGCAGGATCCAGCGCGTTCAGCCTGTTGTCGGAGGCAAACCACACCCGCTCCCCGTCGAAGGTGACGCCATGAACCCGTTCCACGCCCTCGAAGGGGCCCCATTCGCGCAGGATTTCGGCGGTCGCGTGTTTCATCACCCATCCTTAGTCGCTCGGCAGCGGCCCGGGAAGTAACAAGGTTGTCGTAGAATCCGGGCACCGACCGCGTCAGCCAGCGGCGCGCCCGCCCGCGTCCGAACGGCTCGACCTTGCCGGCCGCCGCGAGCTCTTCCAGTGCCCGCTGCACGGTCCGCTGGCTGGCGCCCAGCGCGAGCGCGAGCGCGGAGCTCGACCAGGATTCGCCGTCGGCGAGCAAGGCGAGCACAGCCGCGTGCGGCTCCTCGACCGGCGGCGCCAGCACCACCGCTTCCGCTCGCGGCGAGGGCGCCAGGGCGAAACCCCGCCGCGTGGCAACGATCCCGGCCAGTCCGCGCAGCTCCCGGCGCAGCCGGCCGATCTCGACGCGCAGCCTTGCCCGGTGCGACTTGTCGGCGTGCTTGGCGCCGAAGGCGCGGGTGAGAAGCACCGCGCGCGGCACGTCGGCGGGGAAGCTTTCGCCCAGCGCACGCGCCAGGGCAAACAGCACCGGGCGCGTGGCAAGCGAAACGGCGCGTCCGCCGGCCCGCACCACATGGCGGCAGGCATCCACCACCAGCGCTTCGGAGGCAAGCAGCGCCTCCACCTCGGCAAGGTGCAGAGCCTTGGCCGTCCCGCGTGAAATCAGCCGCGCCGCCGGCGCCTCCAGCACCGCTGCGGCGCTCGCCACCTCGGCCAGCAGCGGCGCCATCCCGGCGTGGCGGGCGAAACGCTCGGCACGCCCGAGCGCCTCGCGCGCCGGCTGCGTCCGCAGGCGGCGCATCGCCAGCCCGGCGACGACCAGCTCATGGGCGGCTCTCGACGCCGGCGGCAGCGGTGCCGGGTCAAGTTCGGCCAGCTTCCGTTCGGCCTCGGCCAGGCGGCCGATCAACAGGAGATGCCGGATCTCGAGATGCCGCGCATGCGCGGCATTGATCGTTTCGCCGTGCGCTTCGAGCGTCGCCCGGGCCGCAAGCAAGGCCTTCGCCGGCCAGTCCAGCTCGCGCGACACCAGCGCGATCTCGGCTTGGGCGACGACGCATCTGGCGCGTGCCACGCCCTCGCGCGGCGAGAACCCCCGCACCGCGCTTTTGAGCAGCGCCTTGGCGCGCGCCAGATCACCGAGCTGAGCCATGGCAATGCCGCGCAACGCCAGGGCGGCCGCGTCGTCGCGCAATGCGACCCGCTTCAAGGCGCCGAGCGGATCGCCGACCGACAGCGCCCGCGCCGCAGCCGTGATCAGCGAATCCATCGCACCCGCATTGCTCGCCTCACGCGCGCCCTCTCACCTCTCGCCGTGACGGCGGGCCGGGTTGCCTCGTCTTGTGAAGGTCAAATCTAAGCCGCCCGGGTCTTGGAGCGGCCTCGGCGCCGAGACTACACGCTCTTCTCGATCTCCGGAAGGAGCACGACGCTCTCCTGCTCATTGGGATCCGTCCGGGCGATCAGCGCGACGCAGTCTTCGGTCTCGCTCGGATTGTAAGGCTTGTGCGGCATGTCGGCCGGAATGAACAGGAAGTCGCCGGGGCCGACCTCGAGATGCTGCTCGAGGCGGTCGCCATACCACATGGCCGATCGGCCGCTCAGCACATAGATGGCGGTCTCATGGGCCTCATGCTTGTGTGCATTGGCCGCCATTTTGGGGCGCAGCACGACCATCTGCATGTGAATTCCCTTGGCGCCGACGCTTTCTGCGGAAATGGCCGGCCGATAGGAGAGCCCCTGCTTGCCGATGAAGGCGTCGCCTGTCCTGACCACCCGGCAATCCGGCCTTGAACTGGTTTTATCGGCCACTTCGCTCATGTTCATCGTCTCTCATTGCAACTCTTTGCCGGCCTCACCCGCCGCATCCTCAATCACCCGACCAGTCTAGAACGTCTGTCGGCCGCCTGCAAACGGCTGATCGCAGGCTCACAGCGGCGGGAGGGTCTATTGAGGTTGCGGCCGGGATGTGCATTGAAGCCGCTTCGCGCCTTCCCTAGATGTGGACCCTGATCGTCATGAAGAAAATCGGCTTCCTTTCGTTCGGTCACTGGACGCCGTCGCCGCATTCCGGGACGCGGACCGCGGCCGACGCGCTGTTGCAATCGATCGACCTGGCGGTTGCCGCGGAGCAGCTCGGGGCGGACGGCGCCTATTTCCGCGTCCACCACTTCGCCCGTCAGCTTGCCTCGCCGTTCCCGCTGCTCAGCGCCGTTGCGGCGAAGACGCGCCGCATCGAAATCGGCACGGCCGTGATCGACATGCGCTATGAGAACCCGTTCTACATGGCCGAGGACGCGGGCGCTGCCGATCTCATCGCCGGCGGGCGCCTGCAGCTCGGCATCAGCCGCGGCTCGCCGGAACAGGTGATCGACGGCTGGCGCTATTTCGGCTACGTGCCGGGCGAGGGTCAGTCGGATTCGGACATGGCCCGCCGCCATGCCGAGGTGTTCCTCGAGCTGTTGCGAGGCGAGGGCTTCGCCGAGCCGAATCCCCGGCCGATGTTTCCCAATCCGCCGGGCCTGCTGCGCATCGAGCCGCATTCGCAAGGTCTGCGCGACCGGATTTGGTGGGGTGCCAGCTCGAATGCCACGGCGGAATGGGCGGCCAAGCTCGGGCTCAATTTGCAGAGCTCGACCCTCAAAAACGATGAGAGCGGGCTGCCCTTCCACATCCAGCAGGCGGACCAGATCCGGGTCTTTCGCCAGGCCTGGGCGGCGGCCGGCCACGCGCGCACGCCGCGCATCTCGGTGAGCCGCAGCATCTTTGCCCTGGTCGACGATCGCGACCGAACCTATTTCGGCCACGGCAAGCCGGAGGCCGACCAGATCGGCTTCATCGACGAGAAGACGCGCGCCATCTTCGGCCGCAGCTATGCTGCCGAGCCGGAGGCTCTGGTCAGGCAATTGGCAGAGGACGAGGCGATCGCCGCGGCCGATACGCTGCTTCTGACCGTGCCCAACCAGCTCGGGGTCGACTACAACGCCCACGTCATCGAGACGATTCTCACCCAGGTCGCCCCGGCGCTCGGCTGGCGCTGAGCCCGTTCAGACGGCCGCGACGAGCTTGGCGAAGGCGATGCCGCCGTCGGTGGTGTAGTGGTTGACCCGGCCGGTGCCCACCTGCTCGCCGGAACGGTGGAAGGTGACCTCGCCGATTGCCCCGCCGAGCCTCAGGATGCCGACCACGTAATCGCGTTCGTGGCTGGTGTCGTCGTCGGTGGCATGGGTGACCTGAAAGGTTATCCAGGTCAGCGAAATACCGGTGTCGCGCGTCGCCGCACCCACCCAAAGAACCGGCTCGCCGGTCGGCGGCTTGTCGGTGTTCAGCCAGAAGCCGGCGGTGGCCACATCGTCTTCGGAGCGCGCCAGGCCGAGGGCCCAGAAACGGACATGGTGGCGCTTGCGTGGGCTGTTGTCGATCGGTTCCTGGAAGCCGACATCCTGACGGCGGCCGAACAGGTAGAGGCTGCTGAACGGCGCGGTCGGATAGGGAGCGTTCATGGCGAAGGACCTCGCCATGCGCCACGAGCTGGTCGCGCCAAGCGGATCGGCGGTGTACCAGCCGGCCTTTTGGAACGCCGCGCGAAGCTCGGCCTCGGTGCCGATCAGCACCAGATTGACCGGGTCGCCCGGCATGCCGTCGCCGGTGATGGTGAAGCCCGGGATCGACCTGCGCTGCAGAATCTTCAGGCTCATGCGCACGACCCGCGGCAGGATCACATAGGCTGCCAGCCCGTAGGTCAGGCCGAGTGCGACGATCCATGGAACGCGTCGCTCGGAATCGTCGAAGATGACGAACACGATCAGCCAGACGCTGAAGATGCCGAGAACGAGCACGAGCAGCCGGCGCAGCATGCGGTTGATCAGTCTCAAAATCCGTCCACCCTTTCGCGCCCGCGTGCTTGCGGACGTCGTCTCCAGCCGAGTATCGAGAGGCGCTTGGCTGCAACTTAGCAGAATCGCAGCGCGGCGGCTGGTACCGGTGCGCAAGTCAGCCCCGACTTTCTCGCCTGCGCAAGATCTGCAAGGATACGCCGGACTGCGGGCGGCGCGTGGAAAGAGGTGCGCAATGGCAAGGCAGACACTGGCTGATCTGATCGCCCAGACGCTGATCGAGACGGGGGTCGAGCGCATCTGGGGCGTGACCGGCGACAGCCTGAACGGCCTCAACGACAGCTTGCGCCGGCTCGGCCGGATCCGCTGGATGCATGTCCGCCACGAGGAAGCGGCGGCGTTCGCGGCCGGCGCCGAGGCCGCGGTGACCGGCAGATTGGCCGTTTGCGCCGGGAGCTGCGGGCCGGGCAATCTGCACCTCATCAACGGCCTGTTCGACTGCCAGCGCAGCCGGGTGCCGGTGCTGGCCATCGCCGCCCACATTCCCTCCTCCGAGATCGGTCTTCACTATTTTCAGGCGACGCACCCCGAGGAACTGTTTCGCGAGTGCAGCCACTATGTCGAGCTCGTCAGCAATGCCGAGCAATTGCCGCGGGTCTTGGAAACGGCGCTGCGGACGGCCGTCGGCCAACGCGGCGTCGCGGTCGTGGTGCTGCCGGGAGACGTCGCGGTGAAGCCGGCGCCGGCCGGCGCGGCGGTCGGCCGGATCGCCATGCAGCCGCCGCTGCTGCAGCCGGCGCCGCAGGAGATCGACCGGGTCGCAGAATTGCTCAACGGGTCGGACGCGGTGACGCTGCTCTGCGGCAGCGGCTGCGCCGGCGCGCACGATGAGCTGGTGTCGTTCGCCGACGCGCTGGCGGCGCCGGTCGTGCACGCGCTGCGCGGCAAGGAACATGTCGAATGGGACAACCCCTTCGATGTCGGCATGACCGGGCTGATCGGCTTCTCGTCAGGCTATCAGGCGATGCTCAATTGCGATGCCCTGGTCATGCTCGGCAGCGACTTTCCCTACCGCCATTTCTATCCGGAAAAAGCGCGGGTGGTTCAGGTCGACGTCCGTCCGGAGGCGATCGGGCGGCGCGTGCCGGTCGAGATCGGTCTCGTCGCGGATGTCAAATCGGCGATCGCGGCGCTGCTGCCGCGCTTGCGGCCACGCACCGACAGGTCGTTTCTCGACCGTGCCAAAGCGCACTACAAGGCCGCCCGGGCCGGCCTCGACGACCTGGCGGTGCCCAAGGCCGGAGACAGCCGCATCCATGCCCAGCATCTTACCCGCGTGGTCAGCGAACTGGCCGACGAGGATGCCGTCATCTGCGCCGATGTCGGCACCCCGACGGTGTGGGCGGCGCGCTACCTGAAGATGAACGGCAAGCGGCGGCTGATCGGGTCGTTCAATCACGGCTCGATGGCCAATGCCATGCCGCAGGCGCTCGGCGCGCAGGCCGCTTTCCCGACGCGGCAGGTGATTTCGCTTTCGGGCGACGGCGGCTTCACCATGCTGATGGGCGACGTTCTCTCCCTCAAGCAGCTCGATCTGCCGGTCAAGATCATCGTCGTCAACAACGGCTCGCTCGGCTTCGTCGCCATGGAGATGAAGGCGGCGGGCTACCTCGACACCGGCACCGACCTCGACAATCCGAATTTCGCGGCGATGGCCGAGGCGATCGGCATTCGCGGCATCCGTGTCGAGAACCCGGCCGAGCTCGAAGCCGGCGTCAAGGCGATCCTCTCGCATCCCGGGCCGGCTCTCCTCGATGTCGTGACCGCCAAGCAGGAGCTGGTGCTGCCGCCCAAGATCCAGCTCGAACAGGCGAAAGGCTTCAGCCTGTTCCTGCTGAGGGCGATCATCAACGGACGCGGCGACGAGGTGATCGAACTGGCGCGCACCAATCTGCGCCGCTGAGACGGCGGCGCGAGCCGCTCGGCCTCAGCTTTCGAGAACAATTCCAGGAGACGTGGAAACCGGTTCTCCGTCGAGGTGGCAGCCGGGCTTGCGCCTGGCGGCGAGATACTCGTCGATCAGCTGCCGATACCGGGTCGCGCCGAAGCTCGGGAAATGGCCGCCATGGACGACCGCGACATCGAGGTCGCGCAGCCGCTCCAGCGTTGCGACATAGTCGCTGATCAGGCAGTGGTAGGCATCGTCGATCAGCGGTCCGTCATAGACGATGTCGCCCGACAGCAGGATGCCTCGTCCGGCGTTCGAAGAGCGCGATGCCGCCCGGCGAGTGGCCGGGCGTGTGGATGACCTCGAAGGCACGGTCGCCGAGATCGACGACGTCGCCATGCTCGAGCACACGCCCGGCGGGCGCCGGCGCGATCCGGTAGTTCGCAGCGTCCCAGCCTTCCGGCAGGCCGTCGAACATGTCGTCGGTCGCGTAGCGGTCGGCAAGCGTCCATTCGTTGCGCGGATCGGCGAGGATCGCCGCCTCGGCTCGGTGCACGCAGCGGTCGCCGAATTCGTGATGGCAGCCGATATGGTCGAAATGCGTGTGGCTGGCGACGCAGACCAGCTGGCGCTCGGTCACCAGCGCGACGTGGCGGCTGAGGCTGACATGGCCGAGCCCGCTGTCGAACAGCAGGTCGCGGTCGCGGCCGCGCACATGCCAGATGTTGCAGCGGAAGAACGGCTTGATCCAGGGCTCGTGGATCAGCGTGACGCCGTCCGCCATGCGGATGGTCTCGTACCAGCGCCGAGGCTCGATGATCGGAAGCATGGCCATGGTCTATCGCGTCAGCAGGATGATGTCGCCCGGGACGCACGCGGCTGCGACGCTGTCGCCCGGCTTGAGCGGTGCTGGCCGCCGGAACCCTGGCGATGAAGCTGACCGACGGGTCGACGCCGCGAGGTGGCGAGCACGCGCTTGAAGCTGCCCTGGAACACCGTTTCGGTCACCGTTGCCGCGCCGAGGGCAACGAGGGCGCCGTGGGCTCCCCGTCGGCCACGAGGGCTTTGCCTCTGCGGCGTCCTGCAGCCGGGCAAGCCGCAGGTGCTCGGGCCGGATCGCCAGCGTCACCTTGCCGCCGGCCGCCGCGGGGAGCGGCAGGTCGAAGCGGCCGAGCGGAGTCTCGACGCGCGCCTTGCCTGCGCCTCGGTCGACGATGTTGCCCGGCAGCAGCGTGCTCTCGCCCATGAAGCCGGCGCTGAAGCGCGTCGCCGGCCGGCATAGACGCGCTCGGGCGGTCCTTCGTCCTCGATGCGCCCGTGATTCATCACGACGCAATGATCGGCCGAGCGCCATCGCCTCCTCCTGGTCGTGGGTGACATGGACGAAGGCGGTGCCGACGCGCTTCTGGATCGCCTTCAGCTCGTCCTGCATCTGCCGTGCGCAGCTTGAGGTCGAGCGCGCCGAGCGGCTCGTCGAGCAGCAGCACGGCCGGCTCGACCACCAGCGCCCGGGCCAGCGCCACGCGCTGCCGCTGGCCGCCGGAGAGCTGGTGCGGCCGTCTGTCGAACGCGTCCGGCGAGGCCGACCAGCGCCAGCGCCTCGCGCGCCAGCTTGTCCCGGGCCGCCGGCGTCGACGCCCCGCATGCGCAGGCCGAAGCCGACATTGCTGCCGACGCTCATATGCGGGAACAGCGCATAGTCCTGGAACACCGTCGTCGTCGGCCGCTTGGCCGGCGGCATCACGGTGCAGTCGCGGCCGCCGATCAGCACCTTGCCTTCGCTCGGATCGAGGAAGCCGCCGAGGATCGACAGCAGCGTCGTCTTGCCGGAGCCGGACGGGCCGAGCAGGACCGTGTAGCTGCCCGGCGCGATCTGCCAGCGAGACGTGCTTCCAGCACGGCGTGCCGCGCCGAAGCGGTGGGTGACGTCGCGGATCTCGACGAGCGGCCGGCTCACGCCGGCCTCCGCCGCAGCGAGCACGAGCTCGAGACCAGGGCGCAGCACGATCGAGACGCCGAAGACCAGCGAGCCGACGGCATTGGTCTTGGGGTTGAGGCCGGAGCGCAGCAGGTTCCAGATCTCGACCGGCAGCGTCGTGTCGAAGCGGGTCAGCAGGAAGGAGATCACGAACTCGTCCCAGGAAAACGTCATCGACAGGAAGAAGCTGGCGAAGAGCGCCGGCCACATCACCGGCACGGTGATCAGGGCCAGCACCTGCCATTCCGGCGCGCCGAGGTCGCGCGCGGCCCGCTCGATGTTGATCTGATGATCGCCCATCTGGCTGTAGATGATGGCGAAGCAGAGCGGCAGATTGATCACGACATGGCCGATGCCGGCGGCGAGCAGCGATTTCGGCACGCCGATCCAGTTGAACAGCACCAGCAGGCCCATGCCGATGATCAGGTAGCTGACGGTCAGCGGCAGCGTGATCAGCCCGCGCAGCAGCGCCGCCTTCGGCAGCAGTGAAGCGGGCGAAGCCCCAGGCGGCGAGGAAGCCGAGCGCGGTGGCAAGCAGCGAGGAGAGGACCGCGACCAGCGAGGGAATTGACGAGCGCCGCCGTCAGCCGCGCATCGCCGAGCACCGCGTCGTACCAGCGCAGCGACGGGCCGGTGAACGGCGGGATCGGGAACGACGTCGCCTGCAGCGAAAACAGCACCAGCACGACGACCGGCAGGAAGATGAAGCCGTAGACGGCGAGCGCATAGGCAAGCGAGACGGCTCTCCGCCAATGCGCGCATGCTCAGGCCCGCTCGATCTTCAGCCAGCGGGCGCAGGCGAGGTAGGCGATGGTGACCACCGCCATCAGGATGATCGACAGCGCCGAGGCCAGCGGGAAATCGCCGCGCCGGCCGATCTGCATCATGATCAGCTGCGGCATCAGCAGCTCGTTGTTGCCGCCGAGGATCTGCGGCGTGATGTAGTCGCCGATCGCCAGCACGAAGGTGAGGAAGGCGCCGACCATGATGCCCGGCAGGGTCAGCGGCAGGATGACGTGGATGAAGGTCCGCACCGGCCCGGCGCCGAGATCGGCCGCGGCCTTGCGGTAGCTTGGGCTGAGCTGCTTGAGATTGGCGAAGATCGTCAGGGTCAGCAGCATGACGAAGAAATGCACGAAGCCGATGACGGTGGCGAGCCGCGTGTTGGCGAGCTGCAGCGGCTCGGCGACGAGGCCGAGGCCGGTCAGCGCTCGGTTGACGACGCCGTTCTCGGCAAGCACCAGCAGCCAGCTGTAGGAGCGCACGACATAGGAGGTCCAGAACGGCAGGACGGCGAGCATCAGCGCCAGCCGCTGCCAGCGCTCCGGCACCTGCTCGGCGAGGATCCAGGCGAAGGGATAGGCGAGCGAGGACGGAGACGACGGTGACGATCGCCGTCACCTCGAGCGAATTGACCATCGCCTGCCGGTAGCTCGGATTGGCGAAGAACTGGACGTAGTTGCCAAGCGGTAAGCCGCGCCGTCCGGCCGCGCGTCAGGCTCACCACGGCCATGGCGACGAAGGGCAGGACGAAGAAGAGCGAGCGTCCACAAGAGCGCCGGCGAAACCAGCGCCCAGGGCAGCGGCCGAGGCCAGGTCCCGCTTCATCGCGCCGCGCGTCATTGCGCCTGCAGCATCTCGGTCCAGACGTCCTGCATCTTCTTGTCGAGATCGGCGTTCGGGCGCCGGATAGGGCTGCGCGCGGGCGAGGAAGTCCGGCTGCTCGTCGAAGCGCAGGATCTTCTTCTGGTCGTCGGTCAGCGCCGCCTTGGTGTTCGACGGCATGCCCCAATAGCAGGACGAGGTGGCGAGCCGCGCCTGGCCCTCGGGGCTCAGAACGTACTGGATGAACTTCAGCGCCAGGTCCTTGTTCTTCGAATCCTTGAACATGGCGAGCGACTGCGACCACAGCACCGCGCCCTCCTTGGGGATCGAGAAGTCGAGCGCCGGGTTCTCCTTGGCGAGGCCCGCCGTCACCCATTCGCCGCCGCCGACCAGGATGTCGACCTCGCCGGTGGCCAGCGCCGTCTGGCTGGCGGTCACCTCGCCGACCAGCTTGGCGTTGGCCTTCATCTTGAGGAGCACGTCCTTGATCGCCGGCAGGTCGGCCTCGGTCAGTTCGGCGGTCTTCTTGCCGATCGACAGCGCCGCCATGCCGATGACCGGCAGATAGTAGTCGTAGATGGCGATGCGGCCCTTGTATTTGGGGTCGGTCAGGGCCGCCATCGACTGCATGTCGGCCGGGTCGACCTTGTTCTTGTTGAAGCCGATCGTGTTGTAGCCGAACTTCTCGGTGATGCCGTAGCGCTTGCCGTCGACCTTGGTCGAGCCGTCCATCTTCACTTCCGGGAACAGGTCGGCCAAGCGGCAGCTTGTCCTCCGGCAGCGGCTCGAACAGGCCCTTCTCGACGCCGCGCGGCACGTCGATCGAATCGATCACCATCACGTCCCAGTCGCCGGGCTGCGACTGCTCGACGATGGCGAGGCCGGCGCCGGTGCCCTCGAACTCCTTGACGTTGACCTTGACGCCGTTGGCGTCCTCGAACGGCTGCAGCAGCGCCGGATCGGCGTGGTCGCACCAGATCAGCGCGTTGAGGTCGGCGGCGATGCGCCGGCCTTGCGCCGGACAGCGCCAGCGCCAGCGCCGACGCCGCCGACGGCGTGCGCGGCGCGCATGCTCGGCATCGGTTCCGCGATCTGACATTGCCTTGTTCTCCCTGCCGTTCATGGCTTGCGAAAAAACTGAACCAATTCTAAAATTGAGTCAATTCCAATTTCGTGGCAGAGACGGGCCGATGAGCGGACTGCGCGCAAAGAACAAGGCGGACCGGGACCGCCGCATCGTCGAGGCGGCGGCCGCGCTGTTCCGCGAGGCCGGCTACGAGGGCGCCAAGATCGAGGCGATCGCCGCCGCGGCCGAGGTCTCGATCGGCACGATCTACAATTACTACCAGAACAAGGGCGACCTTCTGGTCGCCATCGTCTCGATGGAGGTCAACGAGGTGCTCAACGCCGGGCGCGGCGTCGTCGCCGAGCCGCCGCGCAATGTCGGCGACGCGCTCGACACGCTGATCGGCATCTATATCGAGCATTCGCTGCGCTATCTCAGCAAGGAGATGTGGCGCCAGGCGATGGCGATCTCGACGCAGCAGCCCGACAGCCCGTTCGGCCGCACCTATACGGCGCTCGACCGGGCGCTGGCCGACCAGATCTGCGCGCTGATCGACAAGCTGCAGGCGCTCGGCCTGCGTCAGGCGCGGAGATCGACGCGCGCGCTCGCTCGGCGAAATGATCTTCAACAACATGAACATGATGTTCATCGAGTTCGTGAAGGACGAGCCGCAGACGATCGCCGCGCTGCGGGCCGCCATCCGCGGCAGAACCGGGTGCTGGTCGAGGCGATTGCGGCGGAACCCGATCCCGCCCCCGCCGCCGTTCCTAGAATCCGGTGGTGATCACCATCCGGAACCGCGCCTCGCCGCTCATCATCCGCTCATAGGCTTCTGCGGCCCGTTCGAGCGGCATGGTTTCGATCATCGGCCGGATGTCGGTGAGGGCGCTGAAGGCCAGCGTGTCCTCCGAATTGATCGAGGTTCCGGATGGCCAGCCCTCGATGCCGCGGCGGCCGCCGATCAACAGCAGCGGCGAGACCTCGATCGGATCCGGCGAGGCGCCGACGACGATCATCCGCCCGTCGATGCCGAGCCCGCCGAGCGCTGCAGTCATCGCCTGGGAGCTGGTGACGGTGGACAGGATGACGCGCGCCCCGCCGAGCTTTGTGAGCTCGGCCGCCACGTCCTGGGCGTTGCTGTCGATGTAGTGGTGGGCGCCGAGCTTTTCCGCCAGCGGCTGCTTGTCGGCGCCGCGGGCAATGGCGACGGTGCGGCAGCCCATCCTGGCGGCGAACTGCACGCCGAGATGGCCGAGACCGCCGATGCCGAGCATGGCCACCAGATCTCCCGCCCTGACGCCGCTGTTGCGCAAGGCATTGTAGGTGGTGATCCCCGCGCAGAGCAGCGGCGCGGCTTCCGCCGCCTCCAGCTCCTCGGGGATCGCCGCCAGGGCCTCGAACGGCGCCAGCATGTGGTCGGCGTAGCCGCCGTCATAGGAGATGCCCGGGATCTGGGCATAGCGGCAGGTGATGAAGTCGCCGCGGCGGCAGGACTGGCAATGGCCGCAATGGCCGCCATGCCAGCCGACGCCGACCCGCTGTCCTTCCCGCCAATCGGGTACTCCGCCACCCACCTTCTCGATGATGCCGACCACTTCGTGACCGGGCACGCGCGGGAATTCAATGCCGGGAACGCGCCGGTCTTGGTGAAGACGTCGCTGTGGCAGACGCCGCACGCCTGGACCTTGAGCAGCACCTGACCCGGAGCGGGGCTCGGGACGTCGCGTTCGACCAGCTCGAAGGGTCCGTTGGCCTCCTTGACCTGAACGGCACGCATACGTGGCATCGGCAGCCTCCTTTGGCGATCGGGAAAGTTGACGAGCGACTAGGTCCGGCTGCACGACGAGCCGGGCACGGCGCAGTTGGACGGCACCGTGCCGGCAGCGCCGGCCGTATTCTGGCAGGCCGCCAGCGTGCACATGGCCATGCCGAACAGAAGGAGCGTTGCTGCTTTGATCGCGTGTGGCATGTTCGAGAGCCCGATTGTGCAAGCCCCGCGGTCGCTTGGCCTGGTCTCCATCGCCCGCAGGGACAACGTGGTCATTCCGAAGCCTGCAGCGTAGCGCGAACCCCGGCGGGGGTCATCAACCCTCTCCAATCGCGCCCGCACGCCGGGATCAATCTACTGTGACTGTCTCGGGCCGGGTCTGGGTCGTGGTTCTGGTGCGGATCAGATCGTCGCGCCGTTTGCGGGCGAGCGCTTCTTCGCCGCCGGTGGTTGCATGGTAAAGCTCCAGCGCCTCGAACTCGTCGTCGCGCGGCGGCGCAATGGCGAGATCGCTGTAGGTCCAGCGATCTGGCGACTTCAGCGCCGCCTCGAGCATTTTCTTGGTCTTGCGGTAGACGCGGAGATAGCCGACGGCCTTTCTCGCCGTTTCGAAGGCATAGCGCGGGTAGAAGGTCAGGGCGTTTTCGACCGGCAGGCCGTGACGGCGGTCGCGGCGGAATTTGAGCCGGAACGCGCCACCCTCGAGCGGATGCACGCCTTCGTAGAGGATCATCAGGTAGAACCAGAGAATGGTGGTCAGAGTCGTGCTGGGCCGGCCGATCTTGTTGGCGCAGGTCCGGCGGATGATCGTATTGATGTGTTCCGGCGTGTAAAAGCTGTGCCAGGCCGCCTTGTAGGCCGCCTCCCAATCCTCATCCGACATGGTCGGGTGATGCGAGACCCGGTGGTTGAGGTCGTATTTGTTCATGTCCGGGTCCATCCAGACACTCCGCCCGAGCAGCGTCTTGTGATCCTCCGAGCCGGGCAGCGGCGTCAGGAAGAAGAACTCCAGGATATCGATCGGCAATTCGCGTTTGATGATCTCGATGTCGCGGGCGATGGATTCCTTGGTGTCGGCAGGAAAGCCCAGGATATAGCCGGCATAGGTGATGGCGCCGTGGTTGCGCCACTTCTGCAGCATCTCGCGGTATTCGGTGATTTTGTTCTGCCGCTTCTTGGCGGCGACGAGATTGTCGGGATTGATGTTCTCGAGTCCGAAGAACACGCGCCGCACCCCCGCAGCCGCCGCCTTCTCGATGAAATTGGGGATCTTGTGGCAGAGCGTGTCGACCTGGATGGTAAAGCCGATGTTCATGCCTTCGTCGCGGCGCATCCCGATCAGCCGGTCGAACAGCGGCTCCCAGTTGCTGTTGCGGGCGAAATTGTCGTCGGTGATGAAGAAGCGCCTGATGCCTTCGGCATAGTTCTCGCGCACGATACGCTCGAGATCGTCGGCCGAGCGGATCCGGCTCTTGCGGCCTTGCACGTTGATGATCGTGCAGAATGAGCATTGATAGGGGCAGCCCCTGCCGAGGTCGATGCTGGAAAGCGAGCCGGAGGTGCGGGCAACATGCTTGCGCGGCAGGATCGGCGGCGGCTCGCCGGCCAGCGCCGGCAGGGCGTCCATATAATTGTAGAGCCGCGCCGGCTCGCCGTTCCATGCATCTTGCAGGACCTGGTCAAGCCGTTGATTCTCCGCCTCACCGGCAAACAGCGAGATGCCGAGCTGCTGGGCCTCGCGGATATCGTCCGGCAGTTCCGGCAGCATGGCGAGGCAGCCGGAGACGTGAAACCCGCCGATGCAGACCGGGATCTTGGCCGCCAGGAACGGCCGCGCCAGGTCCATCGCCCGCGGGAACTGGTTCGACTGCACGCCGACCATGCCGACCAGAGCCTTGCCGCCGGCCTTGCGAATCGCCCGGATGATCCGCTCGGGGCGGACCCGCCGATTGGTCTCGTCATAGGTATGGAGGCGAATGTCGACGCCGGGGCCGAGCACCTGCCGCTGGCGAGCGTCTTCGGCAAGCGCGTTCAGGCAGGCCAACGTATTGGAAGGAATGGCCGAACGGAGCCACTGGATCGGATAGCCATGATCATCGTAATGCGTCGGCTTGATCATGACGAAATGGAAGATGAGCGGATCTCCTGCCGTCGGAATTGCCATCTGCGAGATCCTGATCACCTTTGGCGAGGAGGCCACCATATCTGATTTAGTCTGATCAGCAAGGCATGGCCCCTCAGCGGATGCCTGATGCCGGCGAAGGATGCGAGCGGCGGTGGAACCAGCCACCGGCGCAGGGCATTCAATGTCGAGAGGTGCCACATGCCCCGGTTCTATTTCGATTGCTTCGACGGTTGGGAATGGGTCCGCGACGATGTCGGGTTCGATGTCCAAGCCTGGACCGGGCTCTCGCCGAGGCCCAGGACGCCTTGCCGGAACTTGCCCGCGACATGCTGCCCGACGGCCCGGCGCTTTCGATCCGGGTTCGCATCCGCGATCAGAAAGACGTGTTTGTCGGCGAGGCCGCCCTCGATATCTCGACCTCGCCGCGCTCGCCGGATGCGGCGGCATCGGCGCGCCTGGACGGCCACCGCCGCTACTGAGCCCGACCCGCCGGCCCGAGGCAAACGCCATCGGCCAATGCCGGAGATGCCGCGCAGGAGAGCGCGGGGCTCTCCGCCGTCAAACGCAATTGATCGCGGCGTTATCGACATCACCTGGCGTTTTCACGTGGAGTGGGCATATGTGAGGTGATCACCAGGCAGGAACAGGTCCCATGTCGACGAGAAGAGCTTTCCTGTTGCAGAGCGGCGGAGCCGCATTGCTGACTATCTTTGCCGCCCGCGCAAGCAATGCCGCCGGCGCGAGCTTCACGGTGACGCATTCGGATGACGAGTGGCGCAAGCTGCTGACGCCGGCGCAGTACACGGTGCTGCGAAAGAGCGGCACCGAACGGCCGTTCACCAGCCCGCTGCTCAATGAGCACCGGCGTGGAAACTTCGCCTGCGCCGGCTGCGGCCTTGACCTGTTTTCCTCGACCACCAAGTTCGAAAGCGGCACCGGCTGGCCGAGCTTTTGGGCCCCGCTCGAAAATGCAGTCGCCACCGAGGAAGACAGCTCGCTCGGCATGAGCCGCACAGCCGTCCATTGTGCCCGCTGCGGCGGCCATCTCGGCCATGTCTTCGACGACGGCCCGCCGCCGACCGGGCTGCGTTATTGCATGAACGGCGTGGCTTTGACGTTCAAGCCGCTGGCGGCTTGACGGACAGGAACGGAGATCAGCGATGGCGATGTTGCAGAGACTGCGGGCCACCGTCCCCGGCGGGCCGCGCACCATGCGCACCTTGGCCCTGGCGGCTGCGCTGCTCGGCGGCGTTCTTGCCCTGCCCGCGGCGGCTCAGGAAGGCATCGCCATTCCGGCCCCGAAGGCCGACATTGCCGCGCCGGCCAAGGGCACCGAAACCGCCGTCCTCGCCGGCGGCTGCTTCTGGGGCGTGCAGGGCGTGTTCCAGCATGTCGCCGGCGTCACCGGTGCGGTGTCGGGCTACACGGGCGGGGCGGCCAACACGGCCCAATACCGCCTGGTCGGCTCCGGCACCACCGGGCATGCCGAGTCGGTGCAGGTCACCTTCGACCCGAAAAAGATCAGCTACGGCAAGATCTTGCAGATCTTCTTCTCGGTCGCCCATGATCCGACCGAGCTCAACCGCCAAGGGCCGGACGAGGGCAGCCAATACCGTACCGCGATCTTTCCTCAGAATGCCGAGCAGGCGAAGGTCGCCAAGGACTACATCGCCCAGCTGAACCAGGCGCACGTATTCAATGCAGCCATCGTGACCAAGATCGAGCCGGGGCGCAGGTTCTACCCCGCCGAGGCCTATCATCAGGACTATCTGACGCTCAATCCCTCGCAGCCCTACATCGTCTACAACGACCTGCCGAAGATCGAGAACCTGAAGCGGATCTTTCCCGGTCTTTACCGGGCGAAGCCGGTGCTAACGACCGACGCGGCCACCCAGGGCTGAGTGCCCGGCGGCTTCGTCTCTCGAACCGAGCGAGGTCGCGGCGGAAGCGTCGACATGGTGCGTGAGAACGAGATCCGGCAAGGCGAGGTGGCCGTTGCGGCGCCGCCGCCGACCGATGCGGGCCTGGTTTTCATCGGCCGCATCCGCACCCCCTGGACGTCGCGGCTGAATACCCCGCGGCAGGGACGCGTCGACGGGCCTGTCTGCCGGCTGGAGGTGTTCGAGCCATGGCTGGAGGCGCTCGACGGCGTCGCCGCCTTTGCCCGGCTGGAAGTGCTCTACTGGCTGCATCTCTCCCGCCGCGATCTGGTGCGGCAGAGCCCGAAAAACGACGGCGCGACGCGCGGCACCTTTGCCCTGCGCTCGCCGGTGCGCCCGAACCCGATCGGCACCAGCGTGGTGACGCTGGTCGGGGTCGAGCCGGCGGCCATTCTGGTGCGCGGCCTGGATTGCCTCGACGGCACACCGCTGCTCGACATCAAGCCGGACCGGAGCCTGTTCAAGCCGATTGCGCCGCCGCAGGAGGGCGACTTCCAGACGGGGTAATGTCGCCGGCCGCGCTTTCGCTGGTGTTGGGATGGCAAAGACCAGGGCGGGGATGTTGCGCAGCCGCCCTGGTCCCTGATGTCGCGAAACCTTCCGGAACGACACCGCACCGCCTCTCGATGCCTGAGGTGAACGATGAGAGACGGTGCGGCACCTTACACCCGGGGCTCCCGCAGCCGCCAGATGGGCCGCGATGCCAATTCCGTGCAGGTGCAACGATGGAGCAGGTGGAGCGGGTAGCGGGAATCGAACCCGCGCGTTGAGCTTGGCAAACCCATAATAATTCTACGAAATCAAGTTCTTACCTGGCACTCTGGCCGACCTTGATACAAGGTCTCCGGAATTCGGTCGCTTTGGCTCGAACGCCTTGGCCAGCCCGACTACAACCGTACGCGGAATCACGCTACAGAACTTCGCCGCCATCGCCGCCGCTCCGGGCGTCTACGGGCAGACCTGGTCGGTGGTCGACGCGGTGCGACAGCGGGGTTTAGCCCGAGGCCGGGAGAGTGATGTTACAGTTCGATCACATGACGATTGTTGCGCCGTCATTGGATGAGGGCATCGAACACTTACGTTCCAGCCTGGATATCGATGCGCTCAATGGAGCAACCCATGTTGATATGGGGACGCACAACAGGAGAGTTAGACTGGGAGAGCGCTTCTATCTGGAGATTATCGCGATTGATCCAGCAGCGCCTCCTCCAAAAGGACCACGTTGGTTCGGCCTTGATCAAGCGAAGGCAGTCCGGTCGAACTGGTCGGAAGGCTTTCGGCTCAGGGCGTGGGTCGCAAGGACTTCCGATATCAACGGGTTTGAGCGGCGCATGGTCGACTTCTTGGAACGAAGAGATGAGCTTCAGAGACGCCTTTTATTTTTCAGTACTGTCCGACGGAGGGTTGCCGATGGGCGGGGCATTGCCTTCTGTAATTGACGACCGTGACGCACCTCTTACCTCGGAGGTTTGATCGACCAGCACGTTCGACTTCGAGAATTCGTGATTGAGCATCCGCAGCCAGCTGAAATTCTCTCATTGTACGATGCGCTACGGATCGTCGAACCCCCTGTGTTACAAAGGGTCAACGTCTTCGCCTTAGCGCGTTGTTAGAGATCTCCCAGCAGGAGCTGGAAGAATGTTCAGTTGACGCCGTGCGAAGGCTGCCAAAGCCTTGCAGAACTCCCCGGGCGGATCGGCGATGTAGGGCTTGCGGTACAAGGTAGCGGGTAGCGGAAATCGATCCGCGCGTTGGGCTTGGGA
>CAWBRU010000002.1:0-530208 GCA_963791325.1 uncultured Alphaproteobacteria bacterium
CTACCCCGGCGACGCGTTTGTCGATGTGGTCGGCCTCACCGTCTTCGGGCTGCAGCAATATGACCTCGACAAGTTCGGGCACGAGCGCTCGTTCGCCGAGGCTCTGCGCCCGGCTACCACCGGGTCGAGCAGTTCGGCAAGCCGGTGATGGTGGCCGAGCTGGGCTACGAAGGCGACCGCGAATACGTCCGCAAATGGGCCGAGACCGTCGCCAAGCCGAACGCTGAGTTTCCCCGGCTTACCGCTGTCGTCTACTTCAACGACCGCGAAGTCTACCCTTGGCCGGACCATTACGGCCTGCCCGACTGGCGTGTCACCTCTGTCGCCACCAACTGAACGGATTGAGACAATGTCGAAGATGATCAAGACTTTCCTGGTTTCGGCCGCCCTGCTGGGTTCGCTCACCGCGGCCTTCGCCGCCACCCCGGCCGCCACCAAGCCGAGAGTAGCGCCCGCCGCCTACGGCACGCCGCTGACCTCGGCCGAGTTGGTGCGCCTCTATGAGGGCCGCACCTGGCTGTGGTCCGCGGGGGCGGGCTATTTTTCGCCCAAGAAGCGTGCCTTCACCGCCTGGTCGGCCGAGAACGGCAAGCTGTCCTACGGCGAGGGCATCTGGTTCGCCAGCGACAACGGCAAGCTCTGCTTCCGTGCGAAATGGACGGGCAAGTCGGGCAGTGCCCCGGCAACCACCTGCTTCAGCCATCGCACCAAGGGCGGCGCCTTCTACCAGAAGCGCGAACCAAGCGGCGATTGGTATCTGTTCAAGCACGCGCGGACGCGCAACTCGGACGAGTACGCCAAGTTCAGGTCCGGCGACCTGGTCGCCGGCCGCCTGGCCAAGGTAAAGACCCGTCTCGGGGCAAAATCTTAGTCCTCGCTCAGCAGGCGGCGCGACCGACCGGCCGTGCCGCCGCCGGACTTTCCGTTCGGCTCAAGGGCGGCGGAAGCAGCCGGATTTGTGGCCGAAACCGCTTGGCGTGCAGATCCACGGCGCTTGCCCGAGATAGCGGACCTGGCGGAACGGAGCGGTCGCCGGCCGCGGCTCTGCCGGCCGGCCGGTGGCGAATGCGACGGGCTGCGGCCGCGGCAACGGATAGGCTGCAACGACCAGCGGCAGAGCCGGCGTCTCGGCCGTGTCGGTGGCCGCCGTGCAGCCGCCGGTGAGTATGACGCTCAGCGCGCCGGCTGCGGCGAGCGCCGGCCACCGGCGCCCGCTTTGCGCAAACAGTCGCCGCGCTCCTTCGCTCCGCACAGAGTGAGAGTCACAAATTTCAATTATCAAGTTTATCCCCTCGGTTGGACGTAGATGATGGGCAGCGGAATTGTTCCGTGCTCCAGGATCCCTTGAGAGGCTATCTACAAATTTTTCAGCAACTTTGTGAAGAATGGACTTGGTCACCGACAGATAAAATCACATCCATATTTGTGTTCAGCACGCGGCCGGCACTATCTAGGGCCGAAACCTCATGATGGGGCGGTAGGTGGTACAGAAGACGCCACGCAAGCGCGGCACCGCGAGGAAGGCCGCGGCCAGGCAAAGGCGCGCTCTGCTCGTGGTCAATCCGCGGGCAAGCCGCGGCAGCGGGTCGATCGCCGCGGCGTTAAAGGTGCTCGAAGCGGCCGGCATGGTCATTACCGAGGCCAGACCGGGCCCGCAAGAGAAGATCGCAGACATCATCCTCAGCCATGCGGCGACCAGCGACCTGGTGATCATCGGCGGTGGGGACGGGACGCTCAATGCGGCTGCGCCCGCGATCATGGAGAGCGGACTGCCGCTGGGCGTCATTCCGCTCGGCACTGCCAATGACTTCGCCCGCACCGTCGGCATCCCGACGGATCCGGCGAAGGCGGCGGCTTTCATCACCGCCGTCCCGGCGCGCCCGATCGACCTCGGCGAGGTGAACGGGCAGCCGTTCTTCAACGTCGCCTCGATCGGCTTCAGCGCCGAACTCGCGCGCGAACTGACCGAGCATGCGAAGAAGCGCTGGGGCACGCTCGGCTATGGCATCGTGGCTGCCAGGCTGCTCATCCACTCGCGGCTGTTCACGGCCTCAGTCGAGCATGACGGAAGGATAGACCGAATTCGTACCCTGCAGGTGTCAGTCGGCAATGGTCGCCACTACGGCGGCGGCATGACGGTCGAGGAAACGGCTTCGGCGGACGACGGCAAACTCGATTTCTACAGCCTCGAGGTCGAGCACTGGTGGCGGCTCTTACGGCTGCTACCAAGCCTGCGCAATGGCACGCAGGGCAAATGGGACGACGTACGAGCCTTCCGCACGACTGCAGTTACGGTGAGAACGAGCCGCAAACGTCCGGTCAACACCGACGGCGAGCTGACCACCCACACGCCGGCCCATTTTCGCATTCGCGAGAAGGCGATCCGCGTGTTTGCGCCCGACACGCCGGGCGGCTGACCAGCGACGCAGGGTGGAGTTCCTCGGTCGGGCCAGATCGGCGATGCCTCGCCATGAGGGCTTGAGGTCAAGGCCGAATTCGATTGCCGCGCATAACTGTTAGACAAGGCCGCTAAGCACGGCTCCCGGCAGGACTTCACAGCCTCGCACGCTCCTATGAGGTCCTCAAGGCAGCGTTCAGCGACGCCCATCGGAGAGCTCCTTTGATTAGACTGTCGTTACCAATACTCAGTCGACCTTGCGTCCGCTCCTTGATGAGATGAGCCGGGCGAGCGTGTTCTGGGACACGCCCACTTTCTGGCAAAGCGTAGCTCGGCGCTTGTCAGGCGGGCCTTCTTGAGACTTCTCGCGTTGACTTGTGAAAGGCGGTCGCCATAATTTCTGAGCTGGACCTAAATTTCTTAAATTGCGACGCCACAGACACGGCAGGCAAGCTTAAGGGGAGCTCGCCAGCGCTCCGTCAACACCCGGGAGGAAGAAGTGTTCAAGCGAACGAATTCACGAGGTCGGTCCGCCGAACCTTCATTTGGGCTAATTGGCTCTGCCTTGATGCTTGGTGCGGCATGCCTTGCCTACATCCCGGCCGCGCATGCGCAAGACAAGCTGACCGTTTGCGCGATCGTGCCGACCACGGAGATCGAGTATTTCGCCACCTTGCTCAACGAGTACCAGAAGTCGGGCGCGAAGCGGGGCATCGAAGTGACCACCTTCAATTCGCAGAACAATCCCGCGCGCGAGGCGAGTGCGATCGAGGACTGCGTTTCCAAGAAAGTGAGCGCCATCGTAGCGTCGGTCATCGACCCGGCCACGTCGAAGGCTTCGGCTGAAGCTGCCATGAAAGCCGGGATCCCGTTCATCCTTCAAGGGCAGGAACCGGAAGACGTCGACTGGGCGACGGGCAATGTCGGCTACAGCGAGGCCGACATGGGTAGGCTGGCCGGCGAAGAGGTGGCGGACTGCCTCAAGTCCAAAGTCCCGGACGCAGAAACGATCAAGGTGGGTGCGTGCGGATGGCCTCAGTGGCCCTCGACCGTCAGGCGCATCGAGGCATCCAAGGAGGCGGTTGAAAAAGGCACTGGCAAGAAAATCCAGTGGGTGTTCGAGCAGGAGTGTGGCACGCGCGAAAAGGGCGATGCGGCAGTGTCTGCGTCGTTGCAGTCCAATCCCGATCTCCGTGCGGTGGTCAGCATCAACGACGGTTCGAGCATGGGGGCGCTTGCCGCATTCGAGGCGGCGGGCGTCAGCGCGGAAGAACTCTGTATCGCCGCGCCCAACAACGACCTCGAGGTCAGGCAGTATATCGAAGGCGGGAAGATCTACGGAACGGTCGACCTCAATCACAGCGGCATTGCCGAGAAGGCGATGGATCTGGTGCTGGTAGTCAGCAAGGACAAGCAGATCCCAAAGATGACCTATGTCGACATGATTAAGGTCACCAAGGAAAACATCTCGAAGTGGCCGACTAAGTAAAGTCGGATGTCGAATGGTCGGGGCCCGCTTCTATCCCTCAGAGGGATCTCGAAGAGCTATCCGGGTGTAGCCGCCCTGAAGGATATTTCTTTCGAGGTGGAGGGGGGCGAGGTCCATGCCCTGCTCGGCGCCAACGGCGCGGGTAAATCGACCTTGGTCAAGATCATCTCCGGCGCCGTAACACGGGATGCCGGAGAGATTTTCTTCGACGGTAAGCCGTTCGACGTCCGCGCCCCGCAGGACGCCACGGACCTTAGCGTTGCCTCGCTTTACCAGGAGCCTGCGCTGGTCCCGACACTGACGGTCGAACAGAACATCTTTCTAGGCCGTGAGGTTCAGTTTGGTTGGGGCATAATAGACCGCCGCGGTCAGCGCCGTCGAGCCGGCGAGCTGCTGGACCAGGTCGCGCCCCAGCTGCGACCAACTCAACTGGTGAAAGAGTTGCGCACAAGCGAGCGCCAGATGGTGGCGCTCGCCAAGGCACTCGGCACAAGAGCCAAGCTGGTGATCATGGATGAACCGTCGGCCTCGATGACCGACGCCGAGATCGAGCTCTTGTTCGGCACAATACGCACGCTGCGCGATGGCGGCCGCAGCATCGTCTACATCACTCATCGGCTCGACGAAATCGTGCGCATCTGCGATCGCCTCACGGTACTACGGGACGGCCGACACATCGTCACGGCACGAACAGCGGATATTCCTCGCCGCGAGCTGGTCGAACTCATCGCCGGAAACGCGGTCGAACCGACCCTGCGCCGTCAACGACCCCCGGCGGGAAAAACCTTGCTGGCAGCGAAGGGGCTGTCGCGACGCAGCGCCTTCAGTGACATCACCTTCGAGGTCCACGCAGGGGAAATCGTCGGCCTTGCCGGTTTGGTCGGCGCTGGACGCTCGGAGATCGCGCGGGCGCTGTTTGGAGCCGACCCGCTCGACGACGGCAGCATCGCCTTTCCCTCCGGAGACCCACGGACGTCTTCGCCAGCCCGGACGATCGCTGCCGGGGTCGCCATGGTCCCGGAAGACCGCAAGAGCGAGGCAATCGTACCGGCGATGTCGGTCGCCGAGAACATCCTCCTCTCATCCGGCAAGCATTTCTCGACTGGCGTGATAGGGCTGATCAACCGTGGAGCCGCCAGCGGCATCGTCGGTCGAAGCTTCCGACGTTTCAACATCAAGCCGCCTGGATCAGAACGACGGCGGATCGAGACCCTCAGCGGCGGAAACCAACAAAAGGCCGTGCTGGCGAGGGCGATCGAATCCGGGGCAGAAGTGTTGATCCTGGACGAGCCGACTGCCGGGGTCGACGTCGGCGCGAAAGCCGAAATTCATCGCCACATCTTGGACTTGGCCACGGCGGGCAGAGGCATCCTGCTGATATCTTCGGAGACCGAGGAGCTGCTCGGCCTCGCCGATCGCATCCTCGTCATTCGGGAGGGTCGTCTCATCCGCGAGATCGAGGGCCGCTCTGCCACATCTCTCCAATTGATACAGAGCATCCTCGGCGAGCACGGGTCGGAGGCTGCCGATGTCGCACCCCACTGAACAGAGTACCTCGGCCGCTCGGCGTCCCTTGGCCGCCGGCGGCTTGCGCGCCACGGCAAGCGCGGCCGATCTGGGGCTTTGGCTAGTTGTGCTCCTGCTGATCGTCTTCTTCAGCCTGGCCGCGCCAGGATTTCTGTCCTGGACCAATTTCCTAAACGTGCTCCGCCAGATGGCAGTCCTGGCGGTGGCAGCGTTCGGCTCGAGCTTTGTCATCTTTTCAGGCGGCCTCGATCTCTCGATCGGTTCGAACGCCGCGCTCTCCGGTGTTCTCGCCGCGATGGCCGCCCGAGTGCTGGATTTCCCGGGCGGCGCCCCCACGAGCTGGATCATCGGGGTGCTGGTCGGAGCGGCATTTGGTTGGGTCAATGGGCTGATCGTGACCCGCCTCTACATCAGTCCCATCATCGCCACACTCGGCACGTTGACGATCGGTCGCGGACTGGCACTCCTGCTCACCGGCGGCGTTTCTCTGTTCGGCGTGCCGGAGAGCTTTCAGGGCCTCGGCCGCGGTTTCATCATCCCCGCCACACTGCCCATCCCAGTCGGCATCATGATCGTCTTCCTTATCGCGGCCTGGTTCGCCCTGCGGCGAACGACGCTCGGCATTTACGTCTACTCGATTGGGGGCAATGAAGAGGCGGCGCGGCTCTCGGGCGTGCCCGTCCGACGCGTCAAGACGCTGGTATATGTCATCGGAGGAGCCACCGCCGGACTGGCCGGCGTGATACTCGCGTCCCGGCTCGGCTCTGGCCAGGCCGCCAGCAGCGAAGGGCTCGAGCTCAGCGTCATCACCGCTATCGTACTCGGCGGTGCGAGCATCACCGGCGGGTCCGGCAGAATAGGCGGTACGCTTGCCGGTGTCCTCATCATCTCGCTTCTGGCCAACGGCATGAACATCCTCAACGTGCCGCCTTTCTACCAGCGTATCGTCACCGGTCTCGCACTTCTGATCGCCGTTGGAATCGATCAATATCGCAAACGTCGCGGCAAGACCCGCTGAACCGGGTCGGAGGTCTGCCATGAACAACCTGAAATATTCCATAAGCGAAGTGACGACGATGTCCTGCAGCTTCGAGGAGGATGCCGCACTCTATGCCAGTGTCGGTTGTGCGGGCATCGGGGTCTGGGGCTTCAAGATGGAGGAGATCGGGTGGCGCAAGGCGCTCGACGTCATGGAACGTCATGAACTGCGCGCCGCGAACTGCATCCCGGAGAACAATTCGATCCTGCCCTACGTGCTGAGCGCCGAGCCGGCCGATCCCCTAGCACGCGTCGAAGCATTTCTCCCGAATATGGAGCGGATGGCCAAGCTCAGCCCCGAGACGATCGTGGTGATCACCGGACCGCAAGGCGAGCGCTCGCGAACGGAAGCAATGGATCTCTGCCTGGAAGGTTTTCAAAGGATCGCTCGAGTTGGGCGTGATCTCGGCGTCACCGTAGCTCTCGAACCGATTCACAAGTCCGCGGCAGAAGAACTCTCCTTGATATGGGACATCCCTGGCGCTCTCGAAATCATTGAACAGGTCGATCAGCCGTCGTTCAAGATGCTCTTCGACACCTGGCATCTCTGGGACACGGCCAATGTCCTAGAGCTGATCGACAAGCACATCAGCCTGATTGCCGGCGTCCACATCGACGACTGGCGCGAACCCACGCGTGGGTGGCTCGACCGCGCCTTTCCCGGCGAGGGCGTCATGCAGGTGAGGACCATCATCGATCGGCTGAGCGCGGCCGGATTCGATGGCTTCTTCGACGTCGAGATCTTTTCCGACGACGGACGGTTCTCGGAAGCCTACGAGGACTCGCTTTGGCGGCTCCGTCCCGCTGAGATCGCCCGCCGTGCGATCGAAATCTTCCGCGCCCCGTCGGCGAACTAGCCGTAGTTGCACGACGCCATTGATCGAGCCGCTGGGCAACATCACGATTGATGTGAGACTATCTTGAGAGACACGCCCACTCTCTGTCAAGACACTACTCGAGTGAGGCTCATTTTGGCATTCTTGGGCAGAGTCACTAGGGCAAGCCCGTGTGAGACACGATGCCGGATCGTCACAGGACACAAGCCGCCTTCATTGCAGCGAAGGATTACGGCTACGGAGTGCGCGCCTATGCAACCATCTGTTCCGTCGCGGATTGGAACCCATCAAGCAACAACCTGGGCACGCAAAGCAGGCTACTCCGATGAGGCATTGTGCTATGCCCGCCGAAGAGTGAATCACCAAAGCCGATTCTAGCCAACGGAATGGATTATTTTCATGAACAGCAGCAGTGTGTTCGCCACCTTGGCAATCCTCGCCGGGCTGGGGATCAATGAAGCAGCCGCTGAGTGCAATATCTCGGATGCTAAACTCGAGGAAGCGATACTCCAGAAGCCTGAACTGCGCGATCCAAAAAATCGGCAGATTGTGCGTGACCTGCGGGCGCTCCGGGATGCTGCCTTTATCCTGTGGTCCTATGGGCTGCATGATGACTGCGAGCGTACCTTAGGCAACATCCGCGAACTGGTCGCGTCACCGTCCTTGGGTCAATTGGGCGACAATGACGAGGATGAAGCAGACCAGCAATTAGCTGCGGGAGAGCCTATGCTCCATAAGGGCGGGGGGGCGTTGGGAAATCGTGACGCCAAGGGTGCGAAACCGCTGATCGACCTCGACGAGCTTGGTCCTGGCCTGAGAGCAGACGAGATTTTAGGGGCAGAGGTCCGCAGTTCCGATGACAAAATAATCGGCGAGGTCAGGAACGTGGTAATCGGAACAAAGGATCGCTGGGACTACGCCATCGTTGCTTCGGGAGGGTTCTTTACCCCTGGAAAGGATAGCATCGTCGTGCCGCTTCGCTACCTTCAGATAAACCAGGAACGTGGCAGCTTCTTCCTCAGAATTCCTGAATCTGAAATGAGAACCGTCCCCCTCATGCCCGACCAGGACTATGAATGGCTATCGGACGAAAAATGGCGAGCCAGGAACGATGCGATTTTTCAAAGCCTCACTCCAAATTCGGAACGGTTCGGAGCCAAGTGAGGATCCTTCGACCTGCGCTGATGCTGTTGCTTCTGGCTGGCTCCGGCCCGTGCGGCTGGTAGATGCGGCGATGAGGCTCCGTGACAGTCCTGCCAGCAGGTTCATTTTTCGCTCATCACCGCGGCAACGCGCGCTTCGACTTCAGCGGCCTTGCGCGCCGCGAGCTGCTGCTTTGCCCACTGCTTTGTTCCCGTCTGGCCCTTCAGCGCCTGGTAGAGCGACGAGTGGCCGACCTTGATGCGCGCCGCAGCCTCACGCACGTTGAGTCCCTGCGCCAAGAGCTTGACCGCCCTGTCGAACTTTTCCGGCGTCATCACCGGCCGGCGCCCGCCGACACGGCCGCGATCGCGCGCCGCCTGCATGCCCGCCCTCACCCGCTCGCGGATCAAATCCCGCTCGAACTGCGCCAGTGCGCCGAACAAGTGGAACACCAGGCGTCCGCCGGGCGTGTTCGTATCGATATTCTCGGTGAGCGAGCGCAAACCGATACCCTTCGCCTCGAGCTCAGTCACCGTTTCAATCAGGTGGCGCATCGAGCGCCCCAGCCGATCGAGTTTCCAGACCATCAGAACGTCGCCCTTGCGCACATAGCGCAGCGCCTGCGCGAGGCCGGGGCGATCGGCCTTCGCACCCGAGGCCTGATCCTCGAAGAGCTTGTCGCACCCCGCCTTTTCCAGCGCATCACGCTGCAGCGCCGTATCCTGGTCGCCGGTCGAGACGCGCACATAGCCGATCATCGGCATCTTGAATCCCGCTTGTCCGAAAACGTCTAAGACGGACAGTATCCGACTTGTCCTGTGAAGCAAACATTGATGGACAGACTTTTCCACTTCTGTCAAAGATTTGTTTGTTGGACAGCTTTCGCCTGAGTGGGCTGGTCACTGAAGTGCTGACGCCACGACGGAACGCTGGCTTGACTGAGCATCCTCGCCTTCAATTTAGCCAGTTGAGTTCGCGGCAACCGTTGCGACAGGGCCAACGCCCAACTGTGCAGCGGGGTAGCTGAAACGGCGCCACGGGCCAGAGGTCCTCAAGCAGCATGCAATGGATCTTCTCAGCAACTCGTTCGGGAAGTCGAAGTTGACCGCCAAGCTGATGCCGGGGTTGAGTGGCGAAAGGCGCCGGCGGCCTTAGCCCGGCGATAAAAGAGCACCAACCCGGGTGAAGAGCTGTTCAACGACGAGAGCCTTGTTGCGCAACCTAACGATCACCCCCTCCACGATCCCGCCGGTGAGCCGTTGCGATAATAGTTCCGCGAGAGGCGCGGCAATCACAGACGGTGAGCGTCCACTGATCGCACTTTAACGTGAATATGGTCCTGCGTGGCGCAGCGATGGAGCAGAACACGTTTCTGTGGACTGCCATCCCCATGCGTGTGTTGCACGTACTTCCGCGGAGTAATACGGCGTACGCGGCGGGCTTGCCAAGGCTTGCCACACTGCCAAACAACCTGGTGCGAAGGAACAGCTGGCATGGACGTTTGTTCGCTAGTCCTGGGCCCGCGCGTCGGTCATCAAGCAGAGTGTCAGGCGTCATAATAGTCACGATACCAGGCGACGAAGCGACGCACCCCGTCCTCGATCGGGGTGTCGGGCGCAAAACCGATGGCGGCGACGAGGTCGTCGATGGCGGCGGCAGTGTCCTCGACGTCACCCGGCTGCATCGGCACCAGGTTGAGCTCGGCCTTGCGGCCAATGGCCTGCTCGAGACAGGCTATGAAGCGCAGCAACTCGACCGGCTGGCGATTGCCGATGTTGTAGAGCCGGTAGGGTGCCGCGGAACTGGCGGGGTCAGGCTTGTCGCTGCGCCAGTGCGGATCTGCAGCGGCGGGACGGTCAAGAATGGCAACAACCCCGTCCACTACGTCGTCGATATAGGTGAAATCGCGCCGATGGCGGCCGAAATTGTAGACGTCGATCGGCTCGCCGGCGAGGATCTTGCGGGTGAAGATGAACGGCGACATGTCCTGCCGTCCCCACGGTCCGTAAACGGTGAAGAAACGCAGTCCGGTCACCGGCAAGCCGAAGAGATGGGCATAGCAATGCGCCAACAGCTCGTTCGACTTCTTCGTCGCCGCATAAAGGCTGAGTGGGTGGTCGACGGCATCGTGGACACTGTAGGGCAGCCGCGAATTGGCCCCGTACACCGAACTCGACGAGGCGTAGACCAAGTGCCGACCTGACTATGCCGGCAGCCCTCCAGGATGTTGAGGAAGCCGACCAGGTTCGAATCGACATAGGTGTGCGGGTGGTCGATGCCGTGGCGCACCCCGGCCTGCGCCGCGAGATGAACGACGCGGACTGGACGGTGGGTTGTAAACAGCTCGGCGATAACGTTCCGGTCCTTCAGGTCCGCGGCGACAAACTCGAAGCCGTCCCGCCCGGCAAGCCCGGCCTGCCGGGCTTGCTTCAAGCCGACATCATAGTAGGAGTTGAGGTTGTCGATGCCGACCACGCGCTCGCCGCGGGCGAGCAGGCGCCGCGCCACATGGAAGCCGATGAAGCCTGCGACACCGGTAAGAAGGATCGTCATGTTCAAGACTTTCATTGAACACCGGCTTGGCTCCATTCCTATGGTGCTGAGTTCAACCCGACGAAAGTATCAATGTGCTTCTAGCACACGATATGTCTCCATGAATTTGAGCGGTTGGCCGGGGATCGATCTTTCGTCACGCGAGGCTCTTGCCGATCCGCAGGGCGGCCCCCTTCGGACCCAAGACGGCAAACAGGCCGCGCATCAGCGTCAGCATCTCCCGATAGCGCTTCTCGCGCGCGGTCTTGCGGATGTTCCAGACGAAGGGTGCGCATCATCGCAAAGACCACCGAGCCGCCGAAGCCGCCCGCTGCATAGAGCCGCTTCAGGCGTTTGGCCAGTTCCCGGTCGCCGGAAAGCGACAGCAATGCCAGTTCGCTGCGGATCACGGTCTCGCTCAGCCTGCGTTCGGGGGCCGACAAGCTCGCCCCGCCGGCCAGTGCGTCGGCCCGTTCGATATCCTCGATGGGCTTCGGGCCAGAGCGCCCGCTGGGCGAAAATCAAGCCGCGCTGCAGAAGGGCGGCACGGTTCTGTGCGGCTTCCGGCCAGGTCTTGGCAAAGGACGGGTTGAACCGGCTCTCGGGAACCGAGCTGCGCAGGTCGCGCATCACCAGACCGCCGAACTGCACCCATTTCTTCATCGCCTGCTCGACCGGGAACCTTTGGCTGCCCGGGCCGCGCGCCCCGGTGTGTCGCGAGCGGTGGACAGATGAGGACCGAAGGCTTTACCAGCGCCACCGCTGGCGGTCGGAGGGCTACCATGGCGAAGCGAAGACATGGCACGGCCTCGCGCGGCGGGCGCGCAAGAGCGCCGGGTAGTCGTCGCTGATCACGACGGCCTTGTTGGCCCTGCCCTTGGACAGGCAGAGCGAGGCCAGCGGACAACGCGCGCAGTCCTTGGCCCGCGAGTAGAAGAACCTTCCGTGCTCGACCCGTCGGGTCGGCCGCAGGATCTTGCCGCGCGGGCACTTCACGATGTCGTTCCGGGCGTCGTAGCGGAACCGGCGCAGCGGCACGGGGCTCCGGATCGGCTCCGCCTTGGCCGGGATCAGGGCCTCGATGCCGCGCCTCTCGAGGGCGCCATAGACCTTGCCGTAGGCGTAGCCGGCATCGGCGGTAACGGTCGTGATCGGCACGCCGGTTGTCGCCATGGTCGCGTCGATCCGCGCCTCGATGACTTGGCCCTCATTCGTCTCGCCGGTCGTCACCTCGACGTCGAGCACGACGCCGTGCTCATCATCGACCGCAGCGTGCTGCTTGTAGGCCGGCTCCAGCCGTCGGTTGCGGGCGGTGGTCGCCATCGTGGCATCGGGATCGGTGATGCAGACCTTCTTGTACTTGCCGGTCTGCCGGCCCGCCTTCTCCGCCTCGCCCTCGGGGGGCGGGTTCGCCTCGCCCACCGCCGCGACGTGCCGAACCGCGAGGCTCTCCCAACTGACGTCGGCGCGGATCAGCGAGGCGTCGATGTGGACCACCTCGCCCTTGGCGATCTTGGCCTCGATGCAGGCCTTGACGGTCCGCTCGAAGATTCGGCGGAAGCGGTCGCCACCCCAGCGCTGGCGGATGCGGGTCAGCGACGAGTGGTCGGGCAGGACCTCGTGCAGGCCGTAGCCCGCGAACCAGCGGATGGCGATGTTGACCTGGGCCTCGCGCAGCAGCCGCCGGTCATGGACGATGCCGAGCAGGAAGCCGGCGAGCATCAGCCGCACCGCGACCTCCGGGTCGATCCCGGGCCGGCCGGTGTCGGCGCAGTAGACCGCAGCGACCTCCGCGCGCAGCCAGGATAGGTCGAGCACCCGGTCGACGCGCGCCAGCACATGATCTTCGGGAACCAGCTGTCGGAGCGAGCCGCTGACGAACAGCTCCGGCTGCCTGCGTTCCTTGCGACCCAACATCTCGTCGCCCCAGCGCCCTTGATCACCACCGCTGGGGTAAGAACCATCCTGGGGCCGGTTTTTCAACAGCCCCACGCGGCAGCGCTGCCAAGTTGCGCCCGAGCACGCGGGCGATCGCCTGCTTGAGGCCCTCATGGGCGTCGGAGGCAACCAGCTTCACGCCCTTCAAGCCACGGCGCACCAAAGCCTTCAGGAACCCGGACCAGAACGTCTCGGCCTCGGATGGGCCGACCTTGAGGCCGATGATCTCGCGCCGGCCGTCGGTGTTGACCGCCACGGCGATTATCGCCGCAACCGAGACGATCCGGCCGCCCTCTCGTTGCTTGAGGTAAGTGGCATCGAGCCAGAGATAGGGCCATTCTCCCTCCAGCGGCCGCTCCAGGAAGGCCAGGACCCGCTCGTCGATCTCCTTGCAGAGTTTGGACACTTGGCTCTTGGAGATGCCGGACAGGCCCATCATCCGCCAGAGAAAGACGGCCAGCAGCGCCGAAGGGGCCTGGACCAGATCGTCTACGCGCCGGGTCGAGACGCCGCCGATCCAGGCCTCTTGGATCACCGCCACCAAGGCCTTCTCGGTGATCCTCCGGGGCTCCAGGAAGGCCGGGAAGTACGAGCCCTGACGGAGCTTGGGGACCCGCAGCTGGAGTGAGCCGAGCCGGGTATCAAGGGTCCGGTCTCGATAGCCGTTACGGTAGTTCAGTCGCTCGGGTGAGCGCTCGTGCCGGCCGGCGCCGATCAGCCCCTCGACATCGGCTTCCATCAGCAGCTGCAGCACGGCCTCGGCAACCAGCCGCAGAAAGTCGCCGTCGGCGGCCTTCTCCATCAGGTCGGCCAATGCCAATCTCTCCTCGGTCATCGGGATCCTCCTCGACTCCAGGTGAAGGTCGCAACTCCACCCTAGCCGACAGGCCCGATGACCACCTCAGCCTACACCCCAAAATCCACCACATCCGCGGACGTTACCCTCACGCAATCTTGACTTGCAAATGCGCAACTCAGCACACGACAACTATATCTCCGCGGAAAACAACTTGAAGAGACGCTTCGCTACCCATACCATGCCATGGTGAAATCTGATCGGGAGGTCAGTGAAATCGGTCGGGTTTTAACCCATTACGCCCAGTGCAAGGTAGGGAGGATAATTATGGCTTCCGAAGTACAGGCCGACAACGGCGTCAACGTCGAAGCGCTGCTCGCCGCACGCGAAGCGCTCACCAATGCCCCGGAGGCCGCGCAGTTCAAGTGGCGCGCGGCCTGCGAATGGAAGGATGGCACCCACAGCCACTCGACGGTCGAGAGCTTCTACGGTCTTGGCGAGGACCAGCATCGCAAGACCACCTTCACATTCGATGCCGACCATCCGGAGGTCTTCGCTTCGCCTGGACAAGGGCGCGACGCCGGTCGAATACGTGCTGGTCGGGCTGGCGAGTTGCCTGACCGCCGGCATCGCCGCGGTTGCCCAGAACCGGAACATCCAGTTGAAGTCGGTCAAGGCGACCATCGAAGGCGACATGGACCTCTACGGCATACTCGGCATCGACAGCGACGTCCGCAACGGCTTCAGCGGCATCACGGTGAAGTACAACATCGACGCCGACGCCAAGCGCGAGGATATCGAGGCTCTCGTGGCGCAGTCGCAGAAGCGGTCGGCGGTCTATGACATCGTCACCAATCCGACGAACGTCACGGTCGTGGTGAATTGAGAGGCGCTTCGAGCCGCAGACTCTCCCTGATGAGAGGGCGCGATTAGCGCCGTCACCACCGTGATCGTCGGCGCAGGGCACGCGGGGCTCGCGATGAGCCGCTGCCTCGCGGAGCGTTCGATCGACCATGTGCTGCTGGAGCGCGGCGAGGTCGCCCACAGCTGGCGCACCGAGCGATGGGATTCGCTGCGGCTGCTCACGCCCGAACTGGCAGAGCCGGCTGCCCGGCTTCCGCTATGACGGCGACGACCCCGACGGCTACCGGACGCTGCCCGAGGTGATCGACTTCATCGGGAACTACGCCAGGGCGATCTCGGCTCCGGTCAGGACCCACACGACCGTCACCTCGGTTCGCAGCGACGGGACGGGATATCTCGTGCGCACGGACCGCGGCGACTGGCGGTGCCGGACCGTCGTGCTGGCGTCGGGCGCATGCAACATCGCGCGCGTGCCTGATTTCGCCGACCGCGTGCCACCGTCGGTCGCCATGCTGACGGCGCAGTCCTATCGCAATCCGGCTCAGGTCGCCGACGGCGGCGTGATGGTGGTGGGCGCGTCGTCGAGCGGCACCCAGATCGCGCAGGAGCTGCAGCGTTCGGGGCGTCAGGTGACCCTGTCGGTGGGCGAGCACATCCGGGCGCCCCGCATCTATCGCGGCAAGGACCTGGAATGGTGGATGGACGTCGCCGGCGTGCACGACGAGCGCTACGACGAGGTCGACGACATCGCGCGGGCGCGACGGGTTCCTTCGCTGCAGCTTGCCGGCACGCCCGACCGCACCACCCTCGACCTCAACGCGCTGACCGACCTCGGCGTCAGGCTCGTCGGCCGTCTCGCCGGCATCACCGAAGACGGCAAGGCGCAGTTTGCCGGTTCGTTGCGCAACATGTGCGCGCTTTCCGATCTCAAGATGGGCCGGCTGCTCGACCTCATCGACGAATGGGCGCGCGCGAACGGCCTCGACGCCACGGTCGACCCGCCGCATCGCCTGCCGCCGACCCGTGTCGAGGACAGCCCGCCGCTCGGCCTCGACCTCGCCGAGGGCGCGATCAGGACGATCATCTGGGCCACCGGCTACCGGCCGGACTATTCCTGGCTGGAGCTGCCGGTTCTCGACCGCAAGGGCCAGGTCCGTCACGACGGCGGGGTCGCCGAGCATCCGGGCATGTACCTGATGGGGATGCAGTTTCTGCGCCGCCGCAAGTCTGCGCTGATCGACGGCGCCGGCGACGACGCGCGCGATCTCAGCGACCATCTGGCATCGTACCTCAGGCAAAATTCAGCTGCTGGCAGAAGTCAACGTCTAGGACCAAGGCAAGGCCGAGTTGCCGCGGCAGCTTCGAAGTCTGCGACCCTGCAATCATATTCCCAAGTGCAGCTTCGGCTTCCAGAACGGGCGGAACAACTCGATCTTGGGACAGCGGTTCATCACCACTTTCAAGCCCGCTTCCTCCGCCAACTGGGCGGCAGCGTCATCGCGCACCCCAATCTGACTCCACAGAACCTTGGCACCGATTGCGATGGCCTCCTCTGCAACTTCCAACAGATCTTCGGAGCGGCGAAAAACCTCAACCATGTCGACAGGCCGGTCGATGGCCGCCAGCGACGGGTACACCTTGAGCCCTCGAATTTCATCCAGACCGGGACTGGGGTTGACCGGGATCATGTCATAGCCGGTTTCGTGCAGGACCCTGAGAACACCATAGGAAAACTTGGTCTTGTCGGGGCTGGCCCCCACCATCGCGATGGTTTTGACCGATTTCAGAATGCCTTGCAGATAAGCCTCCGGATAGGGCTCATCATGATTCATATGGGTCATTTCTCTTCTTCCAACGGGGTCGCAATATCGGCTTTCAATTCATGCGCGGCCAGGGGGTCGAGGAAGGGGTTGCGGTAGAGCTTGTCGTGGCTTTCAACGCCGACCTCCAGCGTGCAGTCGCTCATCGGGCGGGCAACGCAGAGGATTATATAGCCATTGTTGATCTGGCGGTTGTTCAGCGCCACCTGCGCCTTTTGATTGACTTTGCCGCTGATCAGTTTGGCCGCACAGGTTATGCAGCCGCCATACTTGCACCCATAGGGCAGGTCCACGCCCTGCTCGCGCAAGCTCTGCAAGAGCGGCTTGCGGTGATCGACCTCAAAGGCCACACCGCCTCGATTGGCGAGAGTGATGGTGAAGTTGGTCATACCCAGATGTCGCTCGTGCAATCACCGCCGGGATAACGGGTTTCGTGGCAGCGGCTTGGTCCATTCGGTTCCTTGCCAAAATCAACGACAAATCGCGGATCAATTTCCATGCCGCCGTTTTCCGTATCGCAATTGACCATCAGCATGCATCCGCCATTGGTGCGGATTTCCGGATAGAACTGATTGTCCCAGGTCGAGAAGAGCGAGGTCGTCACATAAAGGCGCTTGCCGTCGAGGCTGAGCTGTATCATCTGCGGCCCGCCGGTGACTTTCACGCCATTGACCTCGGGCGCACGGCCGAGAAGTCCGCCCATCCACACCTGTCCGGTGAGCTTGGCGTTGTGAGGGTCCGAGATGTCGTACTGACGGATGTCGCCATGCAACCAGTTGCAGAGATAGAGGTATCTATCGTCCATGCTGAGCAGAATGACCGAGATCACGCCGGGTATCGGGATCGGCCATTCGGGATGCGGCTCGTTTTCGACATCGACGATTTTTTCCCATTGCCATTCACCCGCCGCATCCTTCCACCAATGGATGATATTGGCGGAAAGGGCCGCGCCAACAAAGCCGTGACTGCTGTCGGGATTGTGATGGAATCGCACTTCCAGCGGGAGCAAGCCATCTTCACCGAGATAGAACGTCTGCTTTGGCTCCTTCTTTTCAAAGTCCCAGAAATGGATCTCCCGGCCATATTTCAGATGGCCCACCTCTTCCAGGTCAAAACCCGGCATGAAGGTATTCGGCGCAGCCCACTCCGAGCTGACCATGACGTTGTGTCGCGGCTGGTACCAGAAATCATAACCAAACTTGATACTGCCCATGGAGTTTTCCCAACGGCCGACGATCTCGAACTCCTTGTTGAGTTGCAGATAGCCGCCGGGGGCATTGCCTTGAGCGTCGCCAAGCATGGAAATGATGATTTCCGAGCCGAGGCAATGCACGGTGTGCGGTGCCGACAAATTGGTCCTGGCCTTGATTTCGGCGCCCTCTATGACCTTGAACAGGGTCGGATTGCGCGGATCGGTGCCGCAATCGACAATATGCAGATTGGACGAGCGCACACCGGGCACGATCAGATATTTCCGCTCCATGCTCGCATCGCCATGGCACGACGAACAGGCATTCCAGCCCATGTGGTGAAGCTCATCGCCAATGCCCGGCACTTGCAGACGTGAAATCACCTGGCTGTAGGTCGAACTCTCCGGGTCGGCATCGATGGTGCACAGATAGTCCGGCTTCTGAATGCCCGTGCCGGTGTAGATGGCAATCGTATAGAGCAACTTTTCGCGAGGTGCCCTCATCGCCTCGGCGGGAGAAGCATAGCCCGGTCCACAGCAATGTTCGGTCATGGGTACTTCCCTGATTTGAACAGATCACTGGCCAGCCCCAAGGGGATCAAGTTGGAATGTTAGTGCATGCTTGGCGTTGGCGCTACGGCCGGGATGGCCGGTGAAGCCCTACCAGGGCGCGCGGCGTGCAGCGATGAAGCGATCTACCGGTGGCTGTTTCGGCGAGCGCCTTGGGCTCACCCTGGGCGAGCGAGGCGTCGTCAGGCCTTCGGTTCCGCCCTGCACGGCTGGATCTTGGCCGGCGCCATCGACGTGCTGCCGTTCTTCTTCTTGGTACTGGTGTTCGCCTTGCCCCGCTACGTTCAACGAGGAAATCAAATATTGATGGTATGATGACGGAATCCAGAGTTGTCTCGGACTGGATGAAGGTCGTGGTTGGAGTCAGTGTTGTAGCCGCGTAAAAGCAGACATTAGCCCCGACCAGGCGCTGAAGCTGGTGTTTGCATGTGCATGCGAATGCGACCGGAATGCCTTAAACCAACCCCGCTCTTGCAAGACCCTCCTTGATCTTCTTATCCTCACTGTCCTGAAATGGAAGCCGAGCAAGTGGTCGTCGAAGGAGTATTTCGGATTCAGGTCCTTCAGCTCCTGCCAGACGCGCTGTGCTTCCACTGCCTCGCCGAGCTGCCCGAGCGCAGCCGCGAGGAGGGCGCGCGACAGGTCCGTCTTCGGCGCCATGCGAATGCGCTCGCGGAAGGCAGCCGCCGCGGCTTCATACTGGCCTGCAACAAGATAGGCCGAACCAAGGAAATGCATGTATTGCTGCGTGAAAACCGGGTCTAGGCGCATCGCGCGCTCAAGGTCTGGAACAGCCTCGAGCGGCCGGCCCAGATAGACTTTGGTGAGGCCGAGGGTGCCGAAGGCAAGCGAATAGTTGGGGTTGAGCAGTAGCGCCTTCTCCGCCGCGGCCTTCGCCCCTTCAAGATCGCGCTTCCACATAGTGACAACCGCCGCGGCATAGTGCCCATAGGGTTCGTTGGGTCCCTTTTCGATCGCCTGGGCTGTGAAATGGGCGGCCAGATCGAGCGCATCAGGCGTGTTGGCCCAATGGTTCTGGAAGTCGAGGCAATAAGCCATCCCGAGACCGGCATAGGGTTCCGCGTAGTTGGGGTCGAGTTCGATGGCACGTCTCAACGCGGCCACAGATCGCTCGAACACATCACAATTCTGACTGACCCGAGCAGCAACTCACGACCACGCAGGAAACAGTCATGCGCCTCGATGCTATTGGTGCGGTTTTCGGCAAGCATTGCGGGATCGCGGGGCTCGTCAGGTCGACCGCCAGCGCGCCGACGATCTGCTGCGTCACGTCGTCCTGAGCGGCGAATATGTCGGTGAGGTCGCGATCGAACCGCTCCGCCCATAGATGCCCGCCGGAGGTTGCGTCGATGAGCTGCGCGGTGATGCGCACCCTGTTCCCCGACTTGCGTACGCTGCCCTCAAGTACATGCCGCACGCCGAGCTTCGTGCCCACCTCCTGCACATGGACGTTCTTGCCCTTGAAGGTGAACGACGAATTGCGGGCGATGACGAAGAGCTGCGACAGCTTCGACAGCGCCGTGATGATGTCTTCCGAGATGCCGTCGGCGAAGTAGTCCTGTTCGGCGTCGCCGCTCATGTTGGCGAACGGCAGGACGGCGATCGACAGCTTCGGCGGCGCTGCCGTCGCCGGCCGGCTCGTCGCGGTGTCCGAGGTCGCGGCCGCCTTTGTCCCGGCGCGTGCCGACTTGCAGCGAATAGACCCGGATCGGCTCGGCGATGTTCTTGAGCTGCGTGCTGCCGAGATCGCTGACCGAGAGGTCGAGCCTCGCCTTGACCTGGCGATAGGCATCCTCGGACAGGCAGATCGCGCCCGGCGCGGCGACGCCCTCCAGACGCGAGGCGATGTTGACGCCGTCGCCCATCAGGTCGCCGTCGCTTTCCTCGACGACGTCGCCCAGATGGATGCCGATCCGGAACTCGATGCGACGGTCCTGCGGCACGCCGGCATTGCGCTCGACCATGCCGTTCTGCACCTCAATGGCGCAGCGCACGGCATCCACCACGCTGCGGAACTCGACCAGCGCCCCATCGCCGGTGCGCTTGATCACCCGGCCATGGTGCACGGCGATCGTCGGATCGATGAGGTCGCTGCGCAGTGCCCGCAACCTCGCCAGGGTGCGGTCCTCGTCCGCGCCGGCGAGCCGGCAGTAGCCGACCACGTCCGCGGCCAGGATTGCGGCTAGCTTGCGATTCTCGCTCATAGAGCCGTCCCTCATCTCCACGATAGCAGGAACACAGAGACAAAGGCAGCTTTTGCTTGGAGCAATCTCGGCTGAGATCAAGCCGGACTTGATGGAAACGAAGCGACGTGCTGCCCAAGAGCATGACATCTCGATGTTTCAGTGAGCCTAGCGTGCCTGGAATCCGACATCGTTGCGATGCAAGTGCCACGCCCGAGGTGCGCTCAGCCCGCTGTCTGCTTCTTGGAGGCAACGTCGGGAGTAGAACGGCAGCAGAAAACTGCTAGAATATCGCCGCTCCCGGTGGCGCATGGAAGCTGGCATTCAGAACCAGCCAGCTTCAGCCTCTCGCCTGTCATGCCAGCCGCTCAAGGGGCGCGATCTAACGAATGCCACGTGGGTATGATGCGCCTTCCGGTCCGTCTGCTTCCCGCCTTGGCCTGTGCTCTCTTGCTTGTCACGGGGGCGCACGCGGCGGCGAAGGTTCCGCTTCTTTGCTTTCTAACCTTCGATCCCGGGAACGCAAGAGGCGGGCAAATTCAAGCTCTTCTTCGAGAATTCTCGGGAACCTTGGTTGGGTGGACGGCAAGACCGTCAAGATCGACTATTTGTCGGCAGAAGGGGACGGCGGCCGGTTTAGCGCCCTCGCCAGCGAATGCGTAAAGCAGAAGGCCGACGTCATCGTTGTCACCACGACACCGGCTGCCAAAGCCGCAAAGGCTGCGACCTCCTCGACGCCGATCGTAATGGATTCACTCGGCGACCCAGTGGCGACCGGTCTCGTCGCGGAACTCGCCCAGCCCGGGTGGGAACATTACAGGAACGACGCTCATATCCACGGGCACTGCTGCCAAACGTCTGTCACTCCTGAAAGAGGCCGTACCCGCACTGTCGAGTGTGCTCGTGCTCACCTACGCTGTCGATCCGATCGCAGCGCCTCAAGTCAAGGAACTACAAAGTGCGGCTGACTCCCTGGGAACTCAAATTGATTGTTCGCGACGTTCAAACGGGCGATGACCTTGCCGCTGCATTCGAGGCCGGAGCCCGAGCCGGCGCCCAGGGCGTCTTGACGACCCTGGAGAGCATCTTTTTTGTTGAGCGTAACCGCGTGGTTGAGCTCGCAGCCAAATACAAGATACCAGGACTATACAATTCCAGGATGGTTGTCGAGGCGGGTGGCTTGATGGCCTATGACGCCTTCACAGGCCTTCAAGCGCGGACGGCCACCTACGTCGACAAGATCCTGAAGGGGGCCAACCCATCGGATCTGCCGGTTCAGCGGGCCACCGACTTCGAACTGGTCATTAATCTGCAAGCCGCTAAGGCGCTTGGCCTCACTTTGCCCCCCGGACTGCTGGCCCGTGCTGACGAGGTGATCGAATGAGACAGTGGCAAAGATGCGCCCCTGTTTGCTCGTGGGGAAATCCGCGTGACGTGCTGCGGCTTCCGACCATCCGGGTCGAACTTGCGATCGTGGCGCACATCGCCCAGATCGGAGCCTTCGCTGCTGTCTTTGCTGGCAGCTCGCCGTGACGTCGCGAACCGAAGCTCCGCCCCGAGAACTGTCTGCCCGCCTCAGGACTTGGTTCGGAGGGCTAACCGGTGGGGTACCGCACGCTCGGGGGAGCAGCTCTTCCTGCTGCGTCGCCCCATCCTCCAGAAGTACTTCCTCGCCCTTTTCGCCGCCGTTGCTCTCCCTCTGATTGCAAACGGCATCAGCGAAGCCTGGTTCGGCTACCAAGATCAACGCTCCATGCTCGATGCGAGATTGATGGTCGAGGCCACGGCGGCGGCCGCTCGAAATCCAAGCATTTCTCGACGGCATACGAAGCGGGATGCAATGGGCTGTGCAACTGCCCTGGACCAATACGAACGTCGAGGACCACCACATCGATGCGCTCAGACTGCTCCGTCAGATGCCGGCGATTTCCGATCTCGCGCTGATCGACGGTGTGGGCGTGGAGCGGCTGACGGTCTCACGCATACGGCCCGACGAAATTGGCACCGGGATCGATCGCTCCACCGACCCTGCCTTCATTGGCGGGCGAGCGGCGCATAGCTGGTATGGACCGGTCACCCTGAACGAAGGCTCCGAGCCGTATATGAGGGTGGCCGTCGCTGGCAATCGTCCGTCGGCCGGCGTCGCTGTTGCCCAGATCAACCTGAAGCTGATCTGGGATGTCATTTCCGCCATCAAGATCGAGAAGTCCGGAGAAGCATTCGTGCTCGACGACCAGGGTGGTCTTGTCGCACATCCTGACATCGACCTGGTGTTGCAGGGCGCCAATCAGTCCACCTCACCGCGCCTGCGCGCATTGCAGACCGCGATGCTCGCCTCAGCTGGGGCGCCGACGACGATCGAGGATGTCGAAGGGAGAACCGTGGTCGCGGCGATGGTGCCAATCGGTGGGGCGAACTGGCAAGTGTTTGCCGAATTGCCGTTATCCGAAGCCTATGCCCCGATCCGCGCCGCCCTTTGGCGAACTGGTCTCCTGGTTCTTGTTGGCGCAGCATTTGCGCTCGCACTTGCCTACCTCATGGCGCGCCACATGACGGGGCCCATCCGCCAACTGGAAGAGGGGGTGGCGCGCATCGGCGCGGGTCAGTTTGCTGGTCAAAATCACGCTGGCGACCGGCGATGAGCTGGAGCGCTTGGCCAATCGGTTCAATTCGATGGCGAGCGAGCTGGCGCTGTCCAAAGAACGCTGAGGACGCATTGCCCGGCTAAGGCAATTCCTGTCGCCTCAAGTGGCAGAACTTGTCGAAAACTCTGGTGAAGGCGGCTCGCTTGACGCTCGTTCCGCCAATCTCGTCGTGATGTTCTGCGACCTCCGAGGGTTCACCGACTTCTCGGGCCGTGTCGATCCTGAGGAGATCATGAATGTTATCGGGAATACTATCGGGCTGTCGGCGCGATCATCACCCAGTTCCAAGCGACACTGACCCATTTCTCGGGCGATGGCTTGATGGTTCTGCTGAATGCCCCTCTCCATTGCCCGGATGACCCGCTCCTGCGTGGAATTAGGATGGCCGGAGAAATACACTCGGCCGTCCAATCTCTGACCACTGTTTGGCGCTCACGTGGACACGCGATAGGCTTTGGGATCGGCATGGCGAGCGGAGTTGCCACAGTCGGCTGCGTTGGCTACGAGGGGCGTCAAGACTACACGGCGATCGGCACCGTTGTGAACCTTGCCTCGAGGCTGTGCTCCGCCGCACTAGACGGGCAAGTCTTGATCGACGCGACCACTGCAGCGGGGATTTCCGGTGTGGTTGCGCTTGAGCCTCTTGGCGTTCGATCGCTGAAGGGATTTACCGTCCCAGTGCCCCTCTACGCAGTCGCGATGACGCCAGTAAATCCCGTTGGGTGAAGCCCGAGCGCAAGGCTGATGCAGCAGGTCAGCAAACAGCGTGCGGGCTATAGTGCGTTGCTACCTCGAAGCAAAGATTGGCAAGCACGCTCCAGGTCGTCACGCCAACCAAGAAGCGATGTCCGGCTCTTACGACGGCGCCATGACCCCTGCGCGCGGTTCCTGGGGAAGCCCAACCTTCAGCGGAAGCGGCTGGTCACCGAGCATCAGCTTGACCACCACTTCGCGCGCGATGCCGGGATCAAGCGCGTGCTTTGCGATGAGCTTCACTGCAGTCTGCGACGATCTGGTCAGCGTCTTGCATCACCTTCAGTTCTTTGTAGCGGTCGTGTCGATGCAACCCCATGCTTTCGCCGACCACTTCAAGGATGTTTATGATCCGGAAGGGCCAGTCTCGCTCATGCGCGCACAGTTCGCGGTGATCGGAGTGATAAACCGCTACAAGCGCATCCACCCCTGCATCGCGCGCCGCTTCAAGTTCCATGCGATGCAATTCGCGCCTGAACTCTGGCAGGGTACCGACATCCACACTCTGCAATCCCACCGCTGGCTGATGGAGATCCACCAGTTCGACACCGGGGACCATCTTCAGGATTTCAGTGGCGGCTTCCACCACTCCGTGAACGCCTGGGTGCCTGTGCAGCGCAACTCGCATGTCAACCCTGTTCCGCATCTGCGGCTTGAGCTGCGCCAGCCGGTCACCGAGAAAGCGCATGAACGGATGCATCTCGAATGGCCGCGAACCACGTTGTCGCTCGGCCGTCGGCAAAATCGTTTCCGTGTACTGGACGTAGCACATTGGGCACCAGGCGATCACCTGCCCGAGTTCGAGTGAGACATTTTCTCCATGCTGCTCAAGCCCATGCGACCGGCCATCTCGGCGTCGCCGGACTTGAGTTGGACAATTCCGCAACAGTGGCTCGGTCCACCCATCACCTGGTAGCTGACACCAAGCGCATCCATGATATCGAGGGCAAGCAAGGCAATGTGCGGGGTCTTGAGCACGTTGCAGCCGGTGTAGAAGACGAAGTCCGCCTCAACGGGCTCGGATAAGACGCCCCGTTTTGACCCAGTCGCTCGAGCACCTCAGGCTCGAGTTGAAGGCGGGAGAAGCACGGTCGCTCCGCGGCTGCCGTCGCGGTATTTCTCGACGCCCTGTCGACGTCGTTCGGCAGGCTCTCTTTCCGACCTCGCCATGCCAAGCCGTGCCATGGAAAGCAAGAAGCGCGGATTGACGCCATAGTCGCAGGTCTTGATGCAAGCCCCGCTCTGCATGCATGACTGCGCCCATCTGCGCGACGCTTCCGGGCCGTCGCCGCTGCGTATCAGTTCAATGATGCCGCTGATGGTTTCTTCGGGGTTTGCATCCGCGATGCCCGCCGGCTCGAGGCTCGGACAAACCTCGACGCACTTCCCGCATCGTGTGCAGGCGTTGAGCATTTCCTCGACATATTCGCCCAGAGCGGTCTCGAAAGGGACCTCGTTCATGCTCTCCATGACCAACTCCAGGTCAGCTGAGGGCGTTCCACAGGCCGGTTGCAGCGGTCGATTTTAGCCCTCGAAGGCCAGTGTGTATATGCGCGACGAAAGACTATGACGGGCTTCTGATCTTAGGGTCCGCTTGCACCGCCTGATTGCCAGAAGCTTCGGGCGCCGGCAGCTGCCTGGCGATCTCGGTCGCCCCATGTCCGGACGCCCACAGCTCGCGCACCTTCTGGCCGTCGATCGTCGCCTTCCGTCCTCGGTAGACCCCTTCCGCCAGCCGGCCGCGCGGGCGCGGAGGGTCTGGCAGGCTCGCTGGGCGTGGGCGATACCACTGGTTCCGCCTAGCGAGGCCGGGACGATGCTTCTTGTACCAGCTTCTAACCTCAATTGAGCGTGACAATGCGAGGGTAGACTTGCCCGCGTCGAGCGAGATAACTTACAATGGATAGTCGATTATAGAGCATCCAGATAAACGCTTGAGCGGCCCCGCTGTGGCCAGGCTCAATTCGGCTGGGCAAACGCCCGACCTCTAGTCGCAGCTCTGCATCAGTTCGCAACCCTGTGCGGCCCGGTCCAGGGCTGCTTGAATATTCAAGATATCGAAAAACAACTCCAGATTTGTTGCTATCCGGTTGCTATATAGCCTAGTCTATTGAGATTTAATAATGTATTTCAGATGCTTAGCTCCATTTTAGGAGGGCGCAGATAGCCTTTCAGCCAGCGCGTCCGCTGCGGCAGCCAGACGCGCAGCGTCGGCGGTGCATCCTCGAGGGTCGGGCGCTTCAACGTCGCCGAGCGATAGCCGCAGCGGACCAGGCGGATGCCGAGATCGGCGTCCTCGGTGACGTTGTAGGGATCCCAGCCGCCCACCTTGTCCAGTGCGCTGCGGCGGAAATGGTTCGACGTGCCGCCCAGCGGCAGGACCAGGCGGCGGGCCGCCAGCCATGGCAGCAGGGCGCGGAACAGCGCCGCATATTCGACGGCGAACAGCCGTGGAAAAAGCCCGTCACCGGCATTGGTGATGACCAGAGGCGCCTGCAGGCAGGCAAGCTCAGGCGGCGCGGCCTGGAACGCCTGCCAGGCTTCCCTGAGCTGGAGCGGATGGGGCCTGTCCTCGGCGTCGTAGAGCACGATGAGTTCCCCGCTTGCGGCCGGCAGGGCGTAGGCCAGCGCCTTCGGCTTGGTACGCGGGCCCAAGCGGGGCACCTTGATGACTTCGACACCTGGCCGCAGCGGGCCTGCCGCCTGGATCGCGGCAAGGGTTGCGGCATCATCGGCCTCGCAGACCAGCTTGATCTCGAGCTTGCTGCGCGGCCACACCAGCCTGCCGAGCGCGACGAGCAGCTGGGGAACCATCTCGGTCTCGCGATAGAGCGCGACCAGCACGGAGTAGACGGGCAGTTCGGCGGCCGCGGCCGGTTCGAGCTTGGTGACGGGCACCTCCGCAACGCGCTGACTGAGCGCCGCAAAGCGGAGCCCCGCGCAGGCCAGGAAGGAGCACGTCGCGATCAAGTGGACAGCAAGCATGGCCGCTTCGGGGGCGGCCGCCACTGCGATCGGCCCACCCGCGACCAGCACGCCGAGGGCAAAGCCTTGCCAGCAATTGAGGGGCGTCCGGGCCGACCATTCGGGACGGCGCTGCCACAGGCGATTGACGGCGAAATTGATCAATTGCGGGCGAAAGCGGACGAGCAGCGCTTCCCGCAACGCCAACGGCGAGGCAATGCACATCCGCCGCGCCAGTTCCGGGGCTTCCGCCAGCCATCTTCGCATCTTGCCGAGATCGAGCCGTTCAAGCGCCAGCAGCACGCTGCGGCCGCCGAAACGGGCGATGGTAAGCGGCAAGGTCTCGGCCGCCGACGCCAGCATGACGAACGCTTCCTGGTCGCGCACGATCAGCGCATCCGGGTCGACTGAATCGAGAGCAGCGACGCCGAGTTCGGCGGCAAGCGTCCGGCAGATAAGATCGTCGGTCACCACCCCGGCAGCACGCAGCTCGCGCATAAAACTCACCCCGTGCAGCCGCGCCCGCTCGGCGATCTCCAGGGAAGCAGCGGCGGGCAGGCCGAGCCGGTCAAGCAGCGGCGCCCAAGCCTTGACCTGACTTGCCGGATCAAAATCCACCCGTCCCTCACATGCCGGTCAGAGAGCATCGGCCAGGACAACCGCCTCTCCCGTCCAACAACGCAACAAGCTGAGCTCCCGCAGGCGCCATGAGCGCCTCGGCACTTATCAGCTCAACGGCATCACTGCTTGACGCGAGCAACACTTCTGCTGCTGGGCCAATCGGAAGACGTTGTTTGTCTGTGCTGTTTGTCTGTGAAGCCTGTCCTGGACGTAATCGTTCCAAACGGGCCGCGGCTTGTCAAGCGGGTTGTACCGGGTTGCGCATACAACTGCCGCCCCGTCATTGACAATGCCCGGCCCGACTTGGTTCAGTCGCGGCCCGAACTGAGGAGGAATGTGCGATGCGGCCCCGGACGCTGGTGGGATTGTTCGTGTTGCTGGCACTCGCCAGGCCATGGCCCGGCATGGCGCAGTCGCCCGCCATCCCGGTTTTCTGGGACATCAAGGAGCGCCTGCAGAAGCCCGACCTCAGCGAAATCACCCGGGTGCGTTTCCTCACCACCACCGACTTTCCGCCGTTCAACTTCCTTGACGGCTCGGGCCGGCTGACCGGCTTTCACATCGACCTGGCCAGGGCGATCTGTGCCGAGTTGGACATCGTCGACAAATGCCAGATCCAGGCCCTGCCATGGGCAGAACTCGAGCCGGCCTTCCAGGCCAAGGAAGGCGAGGCGATCCTCGCCGGCCTATCGGTCACTGCAGCGTCGCGCGAGAAATATGCCTTTTCGCGGAGCTATCTGCAGTTTCCTGCCCGTTTCGCCGTCGCAAAGGCTGCCAAGATCTCGGAACCGATTCCCGGCGGGCTCAAGGGCCAACGCATCGGCGTGGTAACTGGCTCGGCCCACGAAGCCATGCTGCGGGCCTATTTTCCCGACGTGCAGGTTGTGACCTTCGACAAGCCCGAGCTTGCCTCGGCCGATCTCAAGGCCGGCAAGATCAGCGGCGTCTTCGGCGACGGCATGCGGCTGGCGTTCTGGCTTGCCGGATCGGATTCGGGCGGCTGCTGCAGCTTTGCCGGCGGACCCTACCTCGCGCCCGAGTTTCTCGGCACCGGAATGGCGGTGGCGGTCGCCAAGGACAACCCGGCACTCGCCCATGCGGTCGACTACGCGCTGCAGCAGATCACCGCCAAGGGCACGTTTGCCGAGCTCTATCTGCGCTATTTTCCGATCAGCTTCTTCTGAACGGCAAGCCGAGCGCCCACAGGAACCGGTAGGGGTCGGCGGAGCGATAGGCCTTCAAACCAAGTTCGATGCCCTTTTGACCCGCCTTGGGCTCGGCGATGTAGGTACCGAACAGGCGGTCCCAGATCGAGAAGTTGAAGCCGTAATTGGAATCGGTCTCGCGCCCCAACGAGGAGTGATGCACGCGGTGCATGTCCGGCGTCACCACCAGCCGGCGCAGCACCGCGTCGACGCCCTGCGGCAGACCGATATTCGAATGGCTGAACATCGCGCCGGAGTTGAGCACGATCTCGAAGGCCAGCACCGCCGCCAGCGGCGCGCCAAGCCCGACCACGATTGCCGCCTTCCAGATCATCGAAAGCAGGATTTCGAGCGGATGAAAGCGCAGCCCCGTCGAGACGTCGAAGCCGAGATCGGCATGGTGCATGCGGTGGATGCGCCATAGCGGGGCAAGCTTGTGGCTGGCCACATGTTCGAGCCAGACGGCGAAATCGAGCACGACGAAGGAGACGATGCCGGCCAGCCACGGGGGGACATCGAGGGCGCGGAAGATCCCCAGGCCGCGCGCCTCGGCAAACGCGGCCGCGCCGACCGCTGCCGCCGGGAACACCAGCCTGAGCAGAGCCGACGAGGCAACGACCAGGCCGAGATTGGTGAGCCAGCGGCGCGATTTCAGCGCCCCGGCCATCTCGCCGCGCTCCAGACGCGGCGACCACAGCTCGAAGATGGCGAGCAGCCCGAAGACGGCAACGAACACCGCGATCCGAACGACGGCTTCGGATGCGGCAATCGCGGCCATGGGGCTGCTCAGGTCAGGCTGCGATGGCGTGCCTTGGCCGCCCGCTCGATCGCGGCCGCGGTGTTCTCGTCGATGTCGAGATGGCGGCGCAGGCGTTCCAGCACCCGCACCTCTTCCATGCGCATTTCGAGATCGACATTGGCGACTTCGACCGCCAACGCGTAAGCGGTGTCGTGCAGGCGCGCCGGAATGGCCTTGGCGGCCGTCATGAACAGGCCCTCGAGGCTGCGATCCTCGCTCAACATGCGCTGGCAGTCACGCGCCACTTCGATCAGCCGCTCGGGGTCGAAATCGACGAATATCGGCGCCGAGCGGACGACCTCGCCGATGCGCGCCAATTCGACGTCGAGCATGTCGCGATCGGATGCCGACGTAATCACCATCAGGTAGATCAGGGCTTCGTGGGTGCTGGGCTTGGCCATCGGCGTCCTCGCGGGGGCAATGGCGGAAAGGTAGAAAGCCGGACGCAGGCCCGCAAGGAAAAACGGGCGGCGCGCCGATGCCGTCGCCGGTGTTGACGGCCTTCCTGGCGGCGCATAAAGCATCGGCGCCCGGCACTGCCGGCCAAAAGCTCCAGGATCGCCTATGGCTGCTATCGACCGCATCGAGCTCGACTCCGACATGCTTGCCGCCGCGGCGGACAGCCGCGCCTGGCCGTTCGAGGAAGCCAGGAAGATCATCGCCCGCTATGCCGGGCGCGGGTTTCCGGACTGCGTGCTGTTCGAGACCGGCTACGGCCCCTCCGGTCTGCCCCACATCGGCACCTTCGGCGAGGTCGCGCGCACGACCATGGTGCGCCATGCCTTCCGGGTGTTGACCGAGGATCGGGTGAAGACCCGACTGCTGTGCTTTTCCGACGACATGGACGGGTTGCGCAAGGTGCCCGACAACGTGCCGAACCAGGACATGCTGAGGGCGCATCTGGGGCAGCCGCTGACCCGGGTTCCGGACCCGTTCTCCAACGAGTACCCGTCGTTCGGGGCGGCCAACAATGCCCGGCTGCGGGCTTTTCTCGACCGCTTCGGTTTCGAATACGAGTTCGCCTCGGCGACCGAGTATTACCGCGCGGGCCGCTTCGACGCCACGCTGCTCAAGATGCTGGAACGGTTCGACCCGGTCATGGAGATCATGCTGCCCTCGCTCCGGGAAGAGCGGGCGCAAAGCTACTCGCCGTTCCTGCCCATTCACCCCAAGACCGGTGTCGTCATGCAGGTGCCGATCGAGGAGCGAAAGCTCGACAGCGCCACAATCGTCTGGCGCGACCCCGACAGCGGCGAGCGCTTCGAGACGCCGGTGACCGGCGGCCATGCCAAGCTGCAATGGAAGCCCGACTGGGCGATGCGCTGGGCGGCCCTGGGCGTCGACTATGAGATGTCGGGCAAGGACCTGATTGACAGCGTCAAACTGGCCGGGCAGATCTGCCGGGCGCTCGACGCCCGCCCGCCGGAAGGCTTCAACTACGAGCTGTTCCTCGACGAGAAGGGCCAGAAGATCTCCAAGTCGAAGGGCAACGGGCTCACTATCGACGAGTGGCTGACCTATGCCCCGACCGCGAGCCTCGGGCTCTATATGTATCAGAAGCCCAAGACCGCCAAGAAGCTCTACTTCGACGTCATCCCGCGCGCCGTCGACGAGTACTATGCCTTCCTGGCTGCCTACGGCCGCCAAGACTGGCAGAACCGGCTCGCCAATCCGGTCTGGCATATGCACAGCGGCAATCCCCCCGGCATCGAGCTGCCGGTGCCGTTCGCGCTGCTGCTCAATCTGGTCAGCGCCTCGAACGCCCAGACCAAGGACGTGCTGTGGGGCTTCATCTCGCGCTACGCCCCCGGCGTCACGCCGGCGACCCACCCCGAACTGGACCGGCTCGCCGCCTACGCGATCCGCTATTTCGAGGACTTCGTCCGCCCGTCGAAAGTCTACCGGGCGCCCGATGCGGCCGAACGGCAGGCGCTGGAAGCGTTGTCGCAAGCCCTTGCCGCGCTGCCGTCCGATGCCGACGGCGAGGCCATCCAGAACGCCGCGCTCAATGTCGCGCGCCGGATCGGGCGCTATCAGGACCCCAGCAAGCAGAGCCCCGAGGGTGGGCCGGGCGTGTCCGTTGCGTTCTTCCAGATGATCTATGAGGTGCTGATCGGCCAGGAGCGGGGCCCGCGCTTCGGTTCCTTCGCCGCCCTCTACGGCATTGCCGAAACGCGCGCGCTGATCAGCGCGGCGCTGAGCGGCCGGCTGGCGGCCTGAGATCCTACTCCAGCGTGCGCGGCGGCGGTCCGAAGATGCCCTTGCCGCTCTCCTCCGCCTTGCGGCCGGCCTCGGCATAGGGTCCGTCACCGGCAGCCCGCGCCCAGCCATTTTCGACCAGCCACGCCCCGAGGTTCTCGGTGCCGATCCTGCAGGGGACCGCAAGTTGCTTGGCTTCGGCCGATTGGGGCAGCGCACAGATCACCGCGCGGCCCCGCAGCAGAGCTCTGAAGGCGGTGCGGGCACGCAGCCCGCACGGCCAGTCGGTGCCGCGGTAGCTGCACATCTCGTCCGGCGCTACGGCCTGCGTGCCGGCGAGCGAAACGGTATAGCCGCCCGCCTCGATGGTGCCTGCCGCGGTCGCCACCGGCTGATAGAGCGGCGTCCCGTCCCAATCGGCCTTGCCGTCGGGGTCCGGCTGCGCGGCTTGGCCGAGCGGACTGAGCGGCCTGCGCGGCGGGATGCGGTGAGGCGGCAACGCGCCCGGCTGCGCGGCTGCGGCGTCGGCAGCGCCGGTTGCGCCGGCAGGCAGCTCGGCCGCTGCCGGCTCGTCGGCAGGCTCGCCGACGGCTTCGTCCTCTTCGTCCGTGGGCTGACCCGGGCCGACCATGTCGGGGTCGATCGTCTCGACCGCCACGGTCGGCGCAGCCGACCCGTCGACGCCGCGGCCCGAGACCACGATTGCCGCGCAAAGCAAAAGGATGCCGGCGACCGTGCCGAGAAGGATGGAGCTGCGCATGCCAGGCCTATTGGCTCGCCCAGATAATCCGCGCCATCCATTCGATCTCAGCGGTCGGGATCTGGCGCACCGGGTGGGTCGGGTTGAGCGAGACGAGCTCGATCGCCTTCGGCGTCCGGCGCTCCAGCAGCTTGGCCATGACTTCGCCGCTGCGGGTCTTGACCACCACCCGGTCGCCCCGGCGCACGGGCGCACTCGGAACGACGATCAGCACGTCGCCGTCACGGTAGAGCGGCAGCATGGAATCGCCCTGCACCTGCAAAGCATAGGACCCCTCATCGGCCCTTTGGGGCAGGTCGACCAGATCCCAGCCCTGCCCGGCGGGAAAGCCGGCATCGTCGAAAAAGCCGCCCGCGCCCGCCTGCGCAAAGCCGAGCAGCGGAACGGCGCGCGGCCTGTCCGGCGGTGCCGGCTCCGGCCCGGGACGGCCTTCGACGAGCTCCAGAAACTCGTCCAATGACGCACCGGTCGCATCCATGATCTTGGCCAGCGACTCGGTCGACGGCCAGCGCGGCCGGCCGTCGGCGGACAGCCGCTTCGATTTGTTGAACGCCGTCGAATCGAGCCCCGCCCGCCGGGCGAGGCCCGAGGCGGACAGCGAGTACCGTTCGGCCAAAGCGTCGATGGCAGCCCAGACGCGCTCATGCGAAAGCATGGCCGGCTCCGTGCAAATCAGGAAAAAATGCCTTTTCCGAACTTGTAGTCCGCAGTCGCCGGCTTGTCCAGACGGCAAACCGGGATGGCATTCGCTTCAGGCTGCTTCTCGTCCCGCTGCCGCCGCCTTCCCGTCCCCGAACCGGCCATAGAAGCTGTCGCCGCGCTCAGCCAGATCGATCAACAGCTTCGGCGGCTTGAACTGGCTGCCGAACTTCTTCTTGAGCGTCTTGGCAATCTTGACGAAGGCTCGGGCGCCGATGCCGTCGATATAGGAGAGCGCACCGCCGGTATAGGGCGCGAAGCCGAACGCCAGGATCGAGCCGACATCGGCCTCGCGCGGATCGGTGATGATCCCCTCCTCCATCACCCGCGCGGCTTCGAGCGCGATCGTCACCAGGAACCGCTGCTTGAGCTCGCCGACATCGACCGTGTCCGGATCGAGCTGCGGATAGAGTTCTTTCAGGCCCGGCCACAGCCGCTTCTTCGCCGGCTTCGGCGGATAGTCGTAGAAGCCCTTGCCGTTCTTTCGGCCGCGCCGGCCGTGGCCGTCGACCATGGTGTCGATCAGCTTGATCTGGGCGGGCTCGACGGCGCCTTCGCCGAGGTCGCGGATCGTCTGCTTCATGATCTTCTGGGCCAGGTCGATCGCGGTCTCGTCGGTGAGCGCCAGCGGCCCCACCGGCATCCCGGCCATGCGGGCGGCGTTCTCGATCATTGCCGCCGGCACGCCCTCGATCAGCATTCTGTAGGCCTCCGACATATAGCGCAGAACGCAGCGGTTGACGTAGAAGCCGCGGGTGTCGTTGACGACGATCGGCGTTTTGCCGATCAGGCGGGCATAGTCGATCGCGGCCGCCAGCGCCGGCTCGCTCGTCTTTTCGCCCATGATGATCTCGACCAGCATCATCCGCTCGACCGGCGAGAAGAAATGGATGCCGATGAAATTCTCGGGCCGCTTGGAATAGCCGGCAAGCGCGCTGATCGGAATGGTCGAGGTGTTGGAGGCAAAGACGGCGCCCGGCTCGATCACCGCCTCGGCGCGCTTGGTCGCCTCCTGCTTGACGGCCGAATCCTCGAACACCGCCTCGATCACGAGGTCGCAGCCGGCCAGCGCCGCGTAATCGGCTGTGGCGGTGATCCGGTCGAGCAGCTGCTGCTTGTCCTCGGGCTTGGCGCGGCCCTGCTTGATCGCGTCCGCGGTCAACGCGTCCGAGTGCGCCTTGCCCTTGTCGGCGCTCTCCTGGTCACGGTCGACGAGCACGACCGGGACACCGGCCCTCGCCGTCACATAGGCGATCCCGGCGCCCATGAAGCCGGCGCCGACCACGCCGATCTTGGCGAAACGTGTGGGCGGCAGCGACGCCGGCCGGCGCGCCCCCTTGTTCAAGGCCTGCAGCGAGACGAACAGGGTGCGGATCATCGCCTCCGCCTCCCGGGTTTGCAGGATCTCGGTGAAATAGCGCTGTTCGATGCGCAGGCCGGTCTCGAACGGCACCAGCAGGCCCTCATAGACGCATTTCAGGATCGCCGCGGGCGCGGGATAGTTGCCATAGGTCTCGCGCCGCAGGATGGCGATCGCCGGCGGCCACAGATTGGCGCCCGCCACCGAATAGACCGGACCGCCCGGCAGCTTGAAACCCTTCTCGTCCCACGGCTGGACCGGCTTCAGTCCGTTGCGGATCATCGCCTTGGCGGTTTCGACCAGCTCGCCGGGCGAAGCGATCTCGTCAATCAGCCGCATCGCCTTGGCGCGCTGCGGCGCAAGCGTCTTGCCGGAGGTGAGCATCTCCAGCGCTTCCTGCGGCTGCGCCAGCCGCGGCACGCGCTGCGTCCCCCCGGCGCCGGGCAGGAGTCCCACCTTGACCTCCGGCAGCCCGATTTTGGCGCCTTCAGCGGCGACCCGGCCGTGGCAGGCGAGCGACAGCTCGAACGCGCCGCCCATGCAGGTGCCGTTGATCGCTGCGACCCACGGCTTGCCGGAGGTTTCCAGCTTGCGGAACAGGGAGGTCATGCGGCCGACCGTATCGAACAGGAAGCGCGCTCCCGCCTCGGCGTTCCTCGCTTTGAGCGCAGCGAATTCGGTGAGCATGCGACGCATCATGGTGAGGTCTGCGCCGCCCGAAAAGCTGTCCTTGCCGGAGGTCACCACCGCCCCCGCGATGGCGGAGTCGCCGGCAACGCGGTCGACGATCCCGTCGAGCTCCTCGAGTACGCTTTCGTCGAACACGTTCATCGACCGGCCCGGCATGTCCCAGGTGACCAGGGCAATGCCGTCCGCGTCGACTTGGACGGAAAAGTTGGTTTCGGTCATCGAGTGTCCTTGTCGTTGACGGAAGTAGCGGCCGAAGCCATCGGCGTCAGACCCGCTCGATGATGGTCGCCGTTCCCATGCCGGCGCCGATGCAGAGCGTCACCAGCGCCGTGTTCAGGTCGCGGCGCTCGAGCTCGTCGAGCACCGTGCCGAAGATCATCGCGCCGGTGGCGCCGAGCGGATGGCCCATGGCGATGGCGCCGCCATTGACGTTGATGGTGTCGCGATCGATGTCGAAGGCTTGGATATAGCGCAGCACCACGGAAGCGAACGCCTCGTTGAGTTCGAAAAGGTCGATGTCGCCAAGCGTCATCTTGGCGTTCTTGAGCAGCTTCTTCGTCACATCGACGGGCCCGGTCAGCATCAGCGCCGGCTCCGAGCCGATATTGGCGAACGCCCGGATCCGGGCCCGCGGCTTGGCACCCATCGCCTTGCCGCCCTTCTTCGAGCCGAGCAGGACGGCTGCGGCGCCGTCGACGATGCCGGACGAGTTGCCGGCGTGATGGACATAGTTGATGGCCTCGATTTCGGGATGGCGCTGGATGGCGACGGCGGAAAAGCCGCCCATCTCGCCCGGCATGACGAAGGACGGATTGAGCGCCGCCAGCGCCTGCATATCGGTGGTCGGACGCATGTGCTCGTCGCGGTCGAGGAGGGTGAGGCCATTCTGATCCTTCACCGGCACGACTGCGTTGTCGAAATAGCCGTTCTGCCAGGCGCGGGCGGCGCGCTTCTGGCTTTCCACCGCATAGGCGTCGACGTCGTCGCGGGAGAAGCCGTATTTGGTGGCGATCAGATCGGCGGAGACGCCCTGCGGCATGAAATAGGCGGGGATGCCGACCGACGGATCCATGAACCAGGCGCCGCCCGACATGCCCATGCCGACGCGCGACATCGATTCCACCCCACCGGCGATGACGATCTGGTCCGCACCTTGGGCGATCTTGGCGGCGCCGAGGTTGATGGCGTCAAGTCCGGAGGCGCAAAAGCGCGAGATCTGCATGCCCGGCGCGCGGTTGTCATAGCCGGCCTCGAACGCAGCGGCGCGCGGGATCACTGAACCCGCCTCGCCGACCGGGTCGACGCAGCCGAAGATGATGTCGTCGACCGTCGCGGTGTCGAGCCCGGTGCGGTCGCGCACGGCCTCGAGCACCTTGGCGCCCAGCCTGACGGCCGGCACCTCGTGCAGCGCGCCGTCCTTCTTGCCCCGGCCGCGCGGCGTGCGCACGGCATCAAAGACGAAAACCTCGGTCATTGCATCTGTCCCTTCGCTGGTCCGGCGCCGCCTAGAGCGAGCGCGCGATCAGGAGCTTCATGATCTCATTGGTGCCGCCATAGATGCGCTGGACGCGCGCATCGCGGTACATGCGGGCAATCGGATATTCATTCATATAGCCATAGCCGCCATGCAATTGCAGGCACTCGTCGACCACCTTGCCCTGCAGGTCGGAAAGCCAGTACTTGGCCATCGAGGCAGTCACCGGATCCAGTCCGCCATTGATGTGCCGGCGCACGCAGTCATTGTAGAACACCCGCCCGATCGTTGCTTCGGTCTTCAGCTCGGCGAGCTTGAACTGGGTATTCTGAAATTCCACGATCGCCTTGCCGAATGCCTGCCGCGCCTTGACGTAATCTATGGTGACGGCGAGCGCCCGCTCGACCATGGCGATCGATTGGGCGCCGATCAGCAGCCGCTCCTGCGGCAATTGCTGCATCAGCTGGATGAAGCCCTGCCCTTGCTCATGGCCGAGCAGGTTGGCGGTCGGGACGCGGACGTCGTTGAAGAACAGCTCGGAGGTGTCGTTGGCCTTCAGCCCGATCTTGTCGAGGTTGCGGCCGCGCTCGAAGCCTCCGGCGGCCTCGGTTTCGACCACCAGCAGCGAGGTGCCTTTGGCGCCGCGTGCCGGGTCGGTCTTGGCCACGACGACGATCAGATTGGCGTTTTGGCCGTTGGTGATGAACGTCTTTGAACCATTGATCCGGTAGTGGTTGCCGTCGCGCTCGGCCCGCGTCTTGATGTTCTGCAGGTCCGACCCGGCGCCGGGCTCGGTCATCGCGATGGCACCGATCAGTTCACCTGTTGCCATTCGCGGGAGCCAGTTCCGCTTCTGCTCCTCGGAGCCGTAGTGGAGGATGTATGGCGCAACGATGGCGTTGTGGAGCGCGATGCCGAAGCCATCGACGCCGACATGGCCGAGCGCCTCGGCGATCACGCTCTCATGGGCATAGCTGCCGCCCGCACCGCCATAGGCCTCGGGCATCGAGGCGCAGAGCAAGCCGGCCTGCCCGGCACGTTGCCAGGCCCAGCGATCGACGATCTCGTTCTTCTCATAGCGGTCGTAGTGGGGCGCGATCTCCTCGCCGAGGAAGCGGACCGCCATATCGTAGAGTATGGAGACCTCGTCGCCGGCCCAGGCTGCGCGGGGCAGGCCCAGAACGTCGGCCGGGGTGGTGGCCACCGGGCTCTCGCTCCCCTGCTAGAACGCTTCGGCCGGCAGAGCCATCAGCGTGTCGGCTCCGCTCGAGATGCGGGCGAGGTGTGCGGCGGTCTCCGGCATGACGCGCTCCATGAAAAAACCGGCGGTGACCTGCTTGGCCCTGCAGAAGGATCCGTCGGCGGCATCGTCGCCCGCGCCCAGCTTTGCGGTCGCCACCGCGGCCATCCGCACCGACATGTAGCCCAGAGCGACCAGCCCGACCAGATGCAAGTAGTCGGTCGCGGCAGCGCCGGCATTGTCGGGCTTCTGCAGCGCGTTCTGCATCAGCCAGAGCGTCGCAGCCTGCAGATCGTTCAAGCCGCGCTTCAAGGCTTTGGTGAGCGGCGTGAGCTCGGGCACATCCCGCATCTCCTCGCAAAAGCCACCGACCTCCTTGAGGAATGCCTGCAGCGCCCGGCCGCCGTTCATCGCCAGCTTGCGCCCGACCAGGTCGAGCGCCTGGATGCCATTGGCGCCTTCATAGATCATCGCGATGCGCGCATCGCGCACGAACTGGCTGATCCCGTTCTCCTCGATGTAGCCGTGGCCGCCATAGACCTGCTGCGCCATGACCGCGTGGTCGAAGCCGTCATCGGTGAGCACGGCCTTGACCACCGGCGTCATCAAGCCGAGATGGTCCTCGGCGGCCTGCCTCTCGGCCGGGTCCGGGGAGCGGCGAGCAATGTCGGCGTTGAGCGCGGTCCACAGCATCAGCGCCCGTCCGGCCTCGCTGCGGGCCCGCATCGTCATCAGCAGGCGGCGAATGTCGGGGTGGACTAGGATCGGATCGGCGCGCTTGTCATGATCCTTCGCGCCGCTCAGCGAGCGGCCCTGCAGCCGCTCCTTGGCATAGGCCGCGGCATTCTGGTAGGCGGCTTCGCCGACCGCCAGCCCCTGCATGCCGACGCCCAGCCGCGCCTCGTTCATCATCACGAACATCGCCCTCAAGCCGCCATTCTCCTCGCCGAGCAGGTGGCCCTCGGCCCCGTCGTAATCCATCACGCAGGTGGCGTTGCCGTGAATGCCCATCTTGTCCTCGAGCGAGCCGCAGGACACCCGGTTCAGGGCGCCCTTATCGCCGCCGTCGACCTTGAACTTGGGCACGATGAACAGGGAAATGCCTTTGGTACCCGCCGGCGCGCCTTCGATCCGGGCCAGCACCAGGTGAACGATGTTGTCGGCGAGATCGTGCTCGCCGGCGGAAATGAAGATCTTTTGGCCGGAGATATGGTACGAGCCGTCGCCATTGGGCACGGCACGGGTCCGCAGCAGGCCGAGGTCGGTGCCGCAATGCGGCTCCGTCAGGTTCATGGTGCCGGTCCATTCGCCCGCCACCAGGCGCGGCAGAAAGGTCGCTTTCTGCTCCTCCGTGCCATGAGCCAGAATGGCCGCGATCGCGCCCTGGGTCAGTCCGGCATACATCATCAGCGCCATATTGGCCGACGACATATATTCCGCGACAGCGGTGTGAAGCGCGTAAGGCAGACCCTGGCCGCCCGCCTCGGCCGGAACGGCGAGCCCCATCCAGCCGCCGTCGCGATAGCGGTCGAACGCGGCGCGAAACCCGGTCGGCGTCGCGACCGAGCCGTCCGGCTGGCGCCGGCAGCCTTCGATATCACCGGTCCGGTTGGTCGGCTGGATCACCGTCTCGGCAAGCTTGGCACCCTCGGCCAGAACGGCGGCGACAATATCGGGCGTGGCGTCGGCAAATCCGGTCAGGTTGCCGTGCCGCTCGTAGCCGAGCACATCTTTCAGCACGAACAGCGTGTCTTCGACTGGCGCGCGGTAGACCGGCATGTCTCGCTCCACGAATCGTTTGACGCGTGCGTCAATCAGCTACGCAGGCGTTCACTTCAACAATATCAAATTTTGACGTTTGCGTAAACGTCAAATACTGCAGAGCAGTCAGAGAGGATGCCCGGCCGCAGCGCGGCCGGGCGTTTTGGCAGGCCGACGGAACATCGCCGGCATGGCCGGATCAAGCCGATGCGGTGAGCGGCGCGTTCTGCCGATCGGCGAGCATGGCCCTCACCGTGCCCATCAGGACACCGAGTTCGCGGATCGCCTCGTCGATCGACTGGCGCTGCTTCTCCAACCGGCCGAGCTGCCGCTCCGACTTGTCGAGCGTGAGCCGAAGCTGCTTGGTGTTGGATCCGGTCGGATCATAGAGGTCGATCATCTGCTTCACCTCGCGCAGCGAGAAGCCGACCTTGCGTCCAAGCAGGATCAACTTCAGCCGCGCATTGTCCCGGCGCGAGTAGAGCCGGGTCGAGCCCTCCCGCGTGGGGTGCAGCAGACCCTTGTCCTCGTAGAAGCGAAGCGTGCGCAACGTCACGTCGTGACGCCTGGCCATCTCGCCGATGCGGATAAGCTCGTGCTCATCCGCCATTTCATTCGTATTGGCCGCAACTTCTGCGGCCTTGACCATCTTCATCATTGTTGTTTTTGCCCATGAACGGCGCCGAGACGCGAACGCGGCGCAAATGGATCGGCCGAGGGGGCGGCGGAGATCCGTGACGGTTGCTACTCACTGCTTCATCGCAAACCGCACACTCTGTGTGCCGCTTACGTTTACGTAAGCATATAGTCGTCATGGTTTGGCGGCGCAACCCGGCGCGTCCTGCAACTCTGTCGCACCCGTCACCTCCCTTTGGCGGCCGCGTTTACCGGTTCTTTACCACGTTCGGTGAATCTTCCCCGGTCGGAGCTCCGTGGCCGTCCTGGTTCGTTGTCTGTACGGCCTGAACGAACTCGAGGTGGCGGGGGCCCCGCGAGACGGCGCCCTTCCCGCAACGTGGCCGTGCCGTGCGTTTCGGCCCGGCAGGGGCATTGCGAAGACCGGGCGGCTGGCTTCGAAGGGCAAATGGGCGTTCCATGCACGGCAAGCGATCCTATCTCGACATCCTGAATGAGGGCCGGCTGCGGCGATCCTCCAGCTCGCTCGACGAGCTCAACCGGTCGCTGCAGGAGCTGGAGCTGAGGCTCCACCGCCACGATGAGCGCTCCGGCACAACCGCACCGGCGCAACGCGGTGCCGACAGCGCTGCCGAAGCCGAGCGCAGTCTGCCGCCCGCCGACCAGCGCACGCCGTTGGAGGCGCTGCGCCATGACCTTCAAGCTCAAATGGACAAGGCGCCCTCCCTCCCAGGCAGCCGGCTGCTGCCCGAAGCCGCCCGCAGGGCGATCGCGCCGGAGACCCCGTTCGGACGCGGAGAGACGCGCCAGACCGAGCGCTTCCAGGTCGGCCTGACGGAGATCAAGGATGCGCTCGGCGCGCTTGCGCGGGAAGAGACCGTCCGTTCGGTGAATGCGCGTTGGGCCGATTTCGACCGCCGTTTCGGCGATCTGGAGAGCCGGATCGAGGCCACCGCCGGCCAACCCGCAGCCGATCGCGAGGCGTTCTCGCTGTTGCGGGCACGCGTCGAGGAGATCAGCGAACGGCTTGGCAGCTTCCCGGATTCGACCTCGCTGCGCGCTTTGGAAGACAAGATGCGGCAGCTGGCCGCCGTGGTCGACACCTTCTCGCGCCAGGAGGATCGCCGCGGCACCGCGGCCATGGCGCAGATCGAGGAGCGGCTCGACGAGATCTCGCGCGCCATCGTCGCCTCGGCGGCAGTGCCGCCCAGCCTCGATCCGCAGCCCTTCGAGCGCATCGAGGCGCGCATCAGCTCGCTTGCACGCCAGATCGAGGAGCTTTCCGAAGCCGCGCAGCAGACCGCGCTGGTCGAGCGGGTCACCTCGCTGTCCGACCGCATCGATGCCCTGGCCGCCCGGTCCGCCTTGCCGGACGAGGCGGTCGAGCATCTGCTCCAGCAGGTGGCGATGATCGTCGAGCGCCTCGACCAGCCTTCCGCCGCGCCGATCTCCGACGGCCTCCTGCAGGGCATCGAGGAGCGCTTCGATCTTCTGGCTCACATCTTCGACCAGCGTCATGAAGACGCCATCGCCCAGGGCCGCGCCTTGTTCGGCGACCTCGAGCAGCGGCTCGAAGCCATCGCCGAGCGCATCGAAGCCCCGCAAGCCGTCGCGGACGATTCCGCCATCGATGCGCTGGCACAACGCATCGAGCTGATGACGCTGCGGCTCGACCAGGCTCCGCCGGCCGGCGGCCTCGAACCCGATCTGGTGCGCAATCTCGAGGCCCATGTGACGGCACTCTCCCACCAGCTGGCCCAAGCCGGGCCGACCGGTGCGGAGCGCGATTCGATCGGGCCGCGGCTGCACGAGCTCGAGCGCTCCGTGCGCGATCATCGCGAGGGCATGGCAGAGGCGGTCCGCCAGGCTGCCGAGCAGGCCGTGCGCGCCTTGGCCGAGCATCAGCCCGCAGGTGCGGGCGAAGACCTGACCGCTGAGCTCAAGGCGATCGAAAGCCTCACCCGCCGCTCGGAGGAACGCAACACCAAGACGTTCGAGGCCATCCACGACACCCTGCTGAAGATCGTCGAGCGGCTCGCATCGATGGAGCGGACGAAAGTGGTGGCCGATGGCGAGGGTCGGCGGACGGTCGCGCACGCGCCGTCGATCGCAGCACCCGACGCTGCCGAACGCGCCGAGCCCGCCGCCAATCCGGCTGCCGCCGCCCGCACCCCGGCCGAAGCCGCCGCCGCAGCGGCGGTCGCGGCGATGCAGGGCGGCGACCACGAGACGCAGCCCGAATCCGGCTTGCGCAGCTTGCTCGGATTGGGCAGGCGCCGGGTTGCGGAAAGCGATGGCCGGGATCTCGGCGGTGACCTCGGGCAGGTGCAGGCCGAGCCCGACGCGCCGTCGCTGGATGTCGAGCCGCCGCTCGACCCAAGGCTTGCCAACATTCCTTTGCCGCCCGGTTCCGGAGCGCCGGATCTGAGCGCGATCCTCAAGCGGGTTCGCGACGAGCGCCTCCTGCCTGGCCGGCCCTTGGACACCGACGCCGCCAGATCGGATTTCTTCGCTGCGGCCAAGCGCGCGGCGCAGGCCGCGGCAGCCGAAGCCGACATCGCCAAACGCGCCGCGCAGGGGGAGGCCGGCAGCAAGGGACTGAGATTCGGCGGCCTGTTCCGCGCCCGCCGCATGGCTCTGATGCTGTCGGCGGCAGGCGTGCTGGTGGCGCTGGGCGGCATGCAGCTCGGCAAGGCCTTGCTGGCCGGCGATCCGGCGGCCGTGGTGGCCACGCCGAGCGTAGCCCCCGCCGCACCGGCTGTCGTGCCGGTCCCGGAGCCCAAGCCTGCCGCGACGGCCAGCCCCGTGCCGCCGGAGCCGCCAAGCAGCCCCGCGGTGGCGCCGACCGCCGAGCCGTCCCTACCAAGCGCCAGCCCGCCGCCCGCCGCGCCCGGGCACGAGGCAGGCGGCGCGCCCGCCGGGACGGCGCCGGCAGGCGAGGCGACCGCCCGCCTCGACGCCGACGTGCCGGCATCGCCGGAAACGCAGGCCGGTCCGGCTGCGGCGGCAGCCGAGCCGGACGCCGTCGTCTCGGTTCCGGACGACGCGGGACCGCTCGCCTTGCGCCAGGCCGCCGAAGCCGGGGATCCGAAGGCGCTCTACGAGCTCGGCGCCCGTTTTGCCGACGGGCGCGGGGTCAACGCCGATTCCAAGGCGGCAGCCCAGTGGTACCTCAAGGCGGCCGAGAAGGGCCTCGCGCCCGCCGAGTATCGGATCGGCAACCTGTCGGAGAAGGGCATCGGGGTCGACCGCGACATCGCGGCTGCCAAGCGCTGGTACCGGATGGCCGCCGAACAGGGCAATGCCAGCGCCATGCACAATCTGGCGGTGCTGCTCGCGACCGCGACCGACGGCGCCCCGGACAATCAGGAGGCGGTGCGCTGGTTCACCGAGGCGGCCGAGCTCGGCGTCACCGATAGCCAGTTCAACCTCGGCATCCTGGCCGCCAAAGGGGTCGGCATGAAGCAGGATCTCACCCAGTCCTACACCTGGTTCGCCCTGGTCGCCAAAACCGGCGACCACGACGCCGCCGCCAAGCGCGACGAGATCGCCAAGGCGCTGTCGCCAAACCAGCTGGCAGGCGCCAAGGCAGCGGTCGACGCCTGGCAGGCCAAGCCGGCCGAACCGGCAGCCAACAGCGTCGAGATCCCGGAGAGCTGGCGCGACAGCGGCGAGACCAGTTCCGGCGTCGACATGAAGAAGGTGGTCCACAACATCCAGCTGATCCTCAAGAAGAACGGCTACGACGCCGGCAGCGTCGACGGGGTGATGGGCACCAAGACCAAGGCGGCCATCGCCGCGTTTCAGGGTGACAACGGGCTGACGGCCAATGGTGCGGTCGACGAACAGCTGGTGCGCAAGCTGCTCGCCCGCAAGTAGTCGGCGCTCCGCCGGCGGCTGTCCGAGATGGCCGGACCATCCCTTTGGAAGTGCTGATAAATTTTTTCCGCTCGGCGATCAACAAAGTTTGACTTCGCCGCAATGTCGGCGCAAGGACGAAATATTCGTCCTTTACTTCTCGTCAGGGGGCGGGAAGCAGAAAACGTTAGATCAGAGTTCCTCGGGTGGGCATCTATCTCCCGATCGCGGAAATGTCGGTCAATGTGTTCGTGCTGCTCGCCATGGGTGCTGCGGTCGGATTTCTGTCGGGCATGTTCGGGGTGGGCGGCGGCTTTCTCATCACCCCGCTGCTGATCTTCTACAACATTCCTCCGGCCATCGCGGTGGCGACCGGCGCCAACCAGGTCATCGCCTCGTCCTTCTCGGGCGCGCTCGCCCACATGAAGCGGGGCACGCTCGACTTCAAGCTCGGCACCGTGCTGCTGGGCGGCGGCCTGGTCGGCTCGACGCTCGGCGCCTATGTGTTTGCGTTTTTGCGCGCGGTCGGCCAGCTCGACCTGTTCATCTCGCTGTTCTATGTGGCGATGCTTGGCACCGTCGGCGGCCTGATGATGGTCGAGAGCGTGCGCGCGCTGCAGGCGCACCCGGTCCGGGGCCGCGCCGACGCTGAAGACGCTCCGGCCAGCACAACTGGATCCACAGGCTGCCGCTCAAGATGCGCTTCCGCACCTCGAAGCTGTTCGTCAGCGTCATCCCGGTGCTCGGCGCTCGGCGCCGGCGATCGGCTTTCTCGCCGCCATCATGGGCGTCGGCGGCGGCTTCATCATGGTGCCGGCGCTGATCTATCTGCTCAAGGTGCCGACCAATGTGGTCGTCGGCACGTCGCTGTTCCAGATCATCTTCGTCGCCGCCTACACCACGCTCGTGCACTCGACCGCCAACCAGACGGTCGACGTGGTGCTCGCCTTCGTGCTGATGGTCGGCGGCGTCGCCGGCGCCCAATACGGCGCCAAGGCCGGCCAGAAGCTGCGCGGCGAGCAGTTGCGCGCGCTGCTTGCGGTGCTGGTGCTGGCGGTGGCGCTCAGGCTGGCCTTCGATCTGTTCTCTGCGGCCGCGAGCCTCTATTCGCTGACCGGCCTGGGGTTCTGTGACGAGGCGCCGCTCGCGCCTGGCCGCGCGGTCGCTGATGCTGGCCGTCGATGGCCGGCGGCCTGCCGCGCGCCCAGGACGATGCGCGGCCCGAAGGCATCGAGATCGGCCTGTCGACGGACAGCGTCGCGATCACCTCCGATTTCACCGGCGCCGACCTCACGATCTTCGGGGCGCTCGACAATGCCGACCCGCTGGTAGCCCGGCAGGGCCGCTACGATGTCATCGTGGTGCTGGAAGGACCCGCCGCGCCCGGTCGTGGTGCGCCGCAAGGACCGCATTCTCGGCATGTGGATCAACACCGAATCGCACGACCTTCGTCAACGTGCCGGTGTCCTATTCGGTGGCGACGACGCGCGCCTGCCGCGGACATCACCGAGCCCAAGAACTACCGGCAGCTGTCGCTCGGCGCCGACCAATCTTTATCTGGAGCCCGAGGACAAGGCCGCCGACCCGGTGACGATCGAGCGAGTTCACCGCCGCGCTGCGCGACCGCAAGCAGGCGACCGGGCTCTACAACGAGCGCATCGGCGGCGTGCAGTTCCTGTCGCAGAACCTGTTCCGGGCGACGCTGGAGCTGGCGCCCAACGTGCCGGTCGGCACGCACGGGCGCGCGCCTTCCTGTTTCGAACGGCATCTTCATCAAGGAGACCTCGGCGCAGCTTGCCATCGTGAAGTCCGGGCTTCGAGCAGTCGATCTTCCAGCTGTCGCGCACGACTACAGCTTCTTCTACGGCGTGTTCGCAGTGATGCTTGGCGATGTTCACCGGCTGGCTCGGACAGCGTCGTCGTTCCGCCGGGATTGATCGTGTCCATTGTTTGAGTACCGCTGCACGATACGTTCGGCAAGGCGCTCGCCGGTCGGTCGAGGCTTGTTTGAGGCTTATTCCTAATATCGCAGAAGCTGACGTTCTGGCTCTACGGAATCGCGCCCGACCAGTCCCATGGCGGCAAGGCACGATCCCTGCTAACCGAGCTATGGCGCACGTCGTTCTGTCGTTCCTCGGCGGCATTCGCTGATGGCCAGTTGCTTTAAGCATTTGCGGCAAAGACGGCGAGAGCGACTATTCTCGGCGTCGTCCCGCCACTGGTCGGCTGGACCGCGATCTCGTGCCGCGCCGCTCACCTTCGTGCTGCTAGCCGTCGCCTTCGCCGCGCAAGGCGCTGGGATTCAGCTGACGCTGACGCCGTCGGCTGCGCCCGTCGGCGCTGCGCATCCAGATGACGCTCCTCGTGGTCGCAGCGCTGGTCCGTTGGCTTCGTGCGCGACGAGCCGTCAGCCGGGCCTGAGCATCGCTCCGGCGATCGCGAAGACGCGGCGGCGCCGATCATGATAGGCCAGTCAGCGCCGTCGCGGCGGAACAGGCCGGCATAGGCACGGTCGAGCACGTTGAGCGAGCCGGTATAGGCGCCGAAGGCCGGCATGATCAGGCGCTGGCCGTCGCTGGCGAAGCAGCGCCGGCGCACCGAGCGGCCGCGCTGGACGATGCGGGCGCAGGGGTGCAGGTGCCCGGCGATCTCGCCCGCCGCCGCGCCGCGCGACGGCTCGTGGCGGAACACCAGCGCCGCCAACGGCAGCTCCGCGACCGTCTCGCCGGGCAGGCCGGCCGGCGCGTCGGGATCGTGGTTGCCGGCCATCCAGAACCAGTCGCGGCCTGCCATCAGCGCTTCGCAGCTCGTCGCGAAACGGCCGCGGCAGTCGCGCGGCGCCCCGCGCCGTCGTGAAAGCTGTCGCCCAGGCTGATCGACGATCGCCGGATCGTAGCTCGGCGATCACCGCGCCGAGCCGCAGCCAGCGTCGCGGCCGTGTCGTAGGGCGGGACCAGCGATGCCGCGCCGGGCGAAGGACGAGCCCTTCTCCAGATGCAGGTCCGAGACCACGAGCAGCCGCGTCGTCGGCGAAGAACAGCGCGCCGCGGCGATCGCAGCAGTCGCGCGCTCGCCGGCGATGCGCGACCTCGCTCGGTCGTCCCGTGCCCGATCTGCCTCGCCAGCGCCGTCATGTCGTTCCCATCGCCTCTTCGATCAGCGTCGTCCGCCGCTTCCGCAGCAGCGTCTCGTTGGCTTCGCCGGCCACCGCTTCCTTGCCGATCTCCAGCATGATCGGCACGGCGAGCGGCGAGATCTGCTCGAGGTCCTTATGCATGATTCGCCCCTGATGCGCGAGAGCATGTCGCGCAAGTCTCCTGACATCGAGCAGGCCGCTCGCCGCATCGGTGCGCGTCGCCTGCAGCAGGATGTGGTCGGGCTCGTGGCTGCGCAGCACGTCGTAGATCAGGTCGGCCGAGACGGTGACCTGCCGGCCGCTCTTCTCCTTGCCCGGGATGGCGCTTCTCGATCAGGCCCGGAAATCACCGCGCAATTGCGGAAGGTGCGCTTCAGCAGCCAGCTCTCGGCCAGCCAGGCTTCGAGATCGTCGCCCAGCATGTCCTCGTCGAACAGCTGCGGCGAGCGTCGGCTTGCCCGCGCCGGAACATCGCGCCCATGTCGTCCAGCGCCCAGACGGCGAGCGAATAGTCGGTGGCGACGAAGCCGAGCGGACGGGCGCCGGCGCGCTCCAGCCGGCGCGTCAGCAGCATGCCGAGCGTCTGGTGCGCCAGCCGGCCCTCGAAGGGGTAGGCGACCATGTAGTGGCGGTTGCCGCGCGGAAAGGTCTCGACCAGCAGGTCGTCCCGGCCCGGCAGCACCGACTTCTCGCTGCTGCAGGCGCAGCCAGTCGGCGACCTGCTCGGGCAGCTGCTTCCAGCGCGTCCGGATCGGCCAGCATGCCGCGCACCTGCTCGGCGAGGTAGGTCGAGAGCGGAAACTTGCCGCCGGCATAGATCGGCACCTTGGCATCGATCGCCGGCGGCGTTGGAGACGAAGCATTCGTTTTCGCGGATGCCCTCGAAGCGCAGCACCTTGCCGGCGAACAGGAAGGTGTCGCCCGGCGTCAGCGTCTCCAGGAAATACTCCTCGATCTTGCCGAGCACCGGCCCGCCGCGCGCGACGGTGCCGCGCGCCGGCGCGCGCATAGCGCACGTTGAGCATCGGCATCTCGACGATGGTGCCGACATTCAGCCGGTATTGCTGGGCGACGCAGCGGATTGGCGACCCGCCAATGCCGTCCTTGGTGCGGCGGATGCGGGCATAGCGCTCGTAGGTGCGCAGCGCATAGCCGCCGGTCGCGACGAAATCGACGACGCGGTCGAAGGTCGCGCGGTCGAGCCTGGCATAGGGCGCGGCGCTGCGCACCTCCTCGTAGAGCTCGTCGGCGACGAACGGCTCGCCGCAGGCGCAGCCGAGCACATGCTGCGCCAGCACGTCGAGCGCGCCGTCGAGCAGCGGCGGCGTGTCCTGCGCGCCGAGATAGTTGGCCTCGAGCGCGGCGCGGCATTCCAGCACCTCGAAGCGGTTGGCCGGCACCAGGATGGCGCGGCTCGGCTCGTCCATGCGGTGGTTGGAGCGGCCGATGCGCTGCGCCAGCCGGCTGGCGCCCTTCGGCGCGCCGACATGGATGACCAGGTCGACGTCGCCCCAGTCGATGCCGAGGTCGAGCGTCGAGGTCGCGACGATGGCGCGCAGGCTGTTGGTCTCCATCGCCTTCTCGACGCGGCGCCGCTGGCCGACGTCGAGCGAGCCGTGATGCAGCGCGATCGGCAGGTTGTCCTCGTTGACCCGCCAGAGCTCCTGGAACAGCATCTCGGCCTGGCTGCGCGTGTTGACGAACAGCAGCGTCGTCCGGTGCTCGCCTGATCGCCTCGTAGATCTCGGGGATGGCGTAGCGCGACGGTGTGGCCGGCCCAGGGCACGCGCTCCTCGGAATCCAGGATGGTGATGTCGGGCTTGGCGCCGCCGGCCACGGTGATCAGTTCGGCATGTGCGCCGGGCGGGTTCTGCGCCGACCAGCCAGCGCCGCAGCTCGTCCGGCTCGGAGACCGTCGCCGACAGGCCGATCGTCTGCAGCGCCGGGCTCGAAACGGCGCAGCCGCGCCAGCCCGAGCGCCAGCAGATGGCCGCGCTTCGAGGTGACCAGCGAATGCAGCTCGTCGAGCACGACGTAGCGCAGATCCGGCGAAGAAGCGCCGCGCGTCGCCGGCCGGCGATCAGCAGCGCCAGCTGCTCGGGCGTGGTGAGCAGGATGTCGGGCGGCGCGAGCTTCTGGCGCTGGCGCTTGTGCGCCGGCGTGTCGCCGGTGCGGGTCTCCATGGTCGAGCGGCAGGCCCATCTCGCCGACCGGCTTGCCGAGATTGCGCTCGATGTCGACGGCGAGCGCCTTGAGCGGCGAGATGTAGAGCGTGTGGATGCCGCGATGCGGCTCGCCGGGCCGGCGCTTCGGCTGCGCGGCGAGCTCGGTCAGCGACGGCAGGAAGCCGGCCAGCGTCTTGCCGGCGCCGGTCGGCGCGATCAGCAGCACCGACTTGCCGGCCTGCGCCTTGGCCAGCAGCTCGATCTGATGGGCGCGCGGCGACCAGCCGCGCTCGCGCGAACCATTGAGGAATGGCTCCGGCAGCAAGGCAGCGGCTTGTCCGGTTGCGAGGCGCGCCTGCTCGGTCACGCCCCAGAGGTAGCGCGCAGCGGCGCGGCGCCAAGCGGAATAGAACAAAACGGGATCAGTTGCCCTGCCGCGGCGCGACCGTCGCTTCGGCGCGCACCAGAATCAGCCCCTCGACCGGCGCGCCGCGATCCTGCGGATCGATTCCTCGCGGTTCAGCGTCCGGGACGAGCCCGGCTCGCTCGCCAGGGCATCGCGCAGACTACGCTTGCGAATGCGCGTAGCGGCGCGAGGCACGCAGCACGAAATGCTCGGGCCCATCATGGCGCTCGACCGAGAAGGCGAACAGCCCGCCGGCTGCCAAGGCCCGCCGCGACGCGCGCGACGATGCGCTCCGAGCGCGCCGACATACATGAACACGTCGGCGGCCGTGACGAGGTCGGCCGCGCCGGCCGGCAGCGACCAGCGATTGCAGGTCGGCCTTGACCAGCCGGTCATAGACGCCCTTGGCTTCGGCCTTCTTCAGCATCGCCGCCGAGATGTCGTAGCCTTCGAGCAATGTCGCGAGCGGCCGCAGCCGCTCGCCCATCAGGCCGGTGCCGCAGCCGAGATCGACGCGCATGCGCAAAGCGCGTCGGCCGGTCCTGCGCGATCGCCTCGACCAGCAGCTCCGGCACGCGATAGTCCGAGCTTCTCGACCAGCGCCTTGTCGAAGGTCTGCGGCATACTGGTCGAACAGCGCCTCGACGAAGGCGCTGGGCGGCGCATCGGAGGCCGGCGCGCGGCCGATCAGCTCGAGCTTCAGCGCCGGCGCCCGCGCGATCGTCCGGATCGAGCTTCAGCGCCATGCGCCAGGCCTCGCGCCGCCTGGTCGAGCGCGCCGGCCGCCTCGTGCATCTCGCCCAGCCGGAACCAGCCGAGCGCCCAGCGCGGCGCCAGCTCGAGCGCGCCGAGCATCAGTTCGGCCGCCGCGGCATGGTCGCCGACGCAAACAGCATCTCGGCATAGTCGGCGCGGCGGTCGGCGAGCAGGTCGCCGGAGGAGGTCTGCAGCGGTTTCAAGGCGATGTGTCCTATCGGCGGATCGATCCGCGCAGCCGCCTGTATGCGGGAGTCAGCAGCATCATTCAACAGCCTTCCCCCGCGCCGGCAAACCACCTATCTTGCGGGCATGCGCGCACGCGACCTGCTTCACACCCGGCCCGGAGGGGCTCTACTGCCCGCCCGGCGATTTCTTCATCGACCCGGTGCGGGCGGTCGACCGCGCGCTGATCACGCACGGCCATTCCGACCATGCGCGCCCCGGCCACGCGCAAGGTGCTGGCGACGCGGCAGACGCTCGACATCATGGCGCTGCGCTACGGCGAAGGCTTTCGCCGGCGCCACGCAGGCGGCGGCGCTATGGCGAGACGATCGACCTCAACGGCGTCGCGTGACGTTCCATCCGGCCGGCCATGTGCTGGGCTCGGCGCAGATCGCGGTCGAGCATGGCGGCACCGCGCATCGTCGCCTCCGGCGACTACAAGCGCCAGCCCGATCCGACCTGCGCGCCGTTCGAGCCGGTCAAATGCGACGTCTTCATCACCGAGGCGACGTTCGGCCTGCCGGTGTTCCGCCATCCCGCCGACCGGCGGCGAGATCGCCCGGCTGCTGCAATCGGCCGCGCAGTTTCCCGAGCGCGCGCATCTGGTCGGCGCCTATGCGCTGGGCAAGGCGCAGCGCGTCATGCGGCTGCTGCGCGACGCCGGCTACGACAAGCCGATCTACATCCACGGCGCGCTGGCCAAGCTCAGCGAATATTACCAGAGCGAAGGCATCGATCTCGGCCAGCTGGAGCCGGCGACCGTCGAGACCGCGCGCAAGGCGGACTTCGCCGGCGCCATCGTGGTCGGCCCGCCATCGGCCTTCGCCGACCGCTGGGCGCGGCGCTTTCCCGATCCGGTGTCGTGCTTCGCGTCCGGCTGGATGCGCATCCGCCAGCGCGCCAAGCAGGGCGGCGTCGAGCTGCCGCTGATCATCTCCGACCATTCCGACTGGGACGAGCTGACCGACACGATCCGCGAGACCGGCGCCGTCGCGAGGTCTGGGTCACGCACGGCCGCGAGGAGGCGCTGGTGCGCTGGTGCGAGCTCAACGGCATCGCCGCGCGGCCGCTGCATCTGGTCGGCTACGAGGACGAGGGCGACTGAGCGATGGTGATCGATTGAACCGCTTCGCCGAACTCCTCGACCGCCTGGTGCTGACGCCGTCGCGCAACGGCAAGCTGAGGCTGCTGGTCGACTATTTCCGCGCGGTCGAGGATCCCGACCGCGGGCTGGCGCTGGCGGCGATCACCGGCGACCTGTCGATCGCCGCGGTCAAGCCGGCGATGCTGCGCGCGCTGGTCGCCGAGCGCATGGATCCGGTGCTGTTCGGCTATTCCTACGACTATGTCGGCGACCTCGCCGAGACGGTGTCGCTGGTCTGGCCGGAGCCGGCAGAGCCGCTGCGCCGCAACCATCGCGCTGACGCTCGGCGACGTCGTCGACAAGCTGCAGCGCGGCCAGCCGCTCCGACGGGCCGAAGGTGCTGGCCGGCCTGCTCGACAGCGCCGGCATCCCGGCCCGCTTCGCCATCATCAAGCTGGTCACCGGCGGCCTGCGCATCGGCGTCTCGGCGCGGCTCGCCAAGCAGGCGCTGGCCGACTTCGGCGGCGTCGACGTCACCGAGATCGAGGAGCTCTGGCACGGGCTGACGCCGCCCTATGCCGAGCTGTTCGCATGGCTGGAAGGCAAGGGCCCGAAAGCCCGAGAAGACGGCGCCGCGGCGCTGTTCCGGCCGGTGATGCTGTCCAACGCGGTCGAGCGACGGCGATCTCGACAAGCTCGACCCTGCCGACTATGCGGCCGAATGGAAATGGGACGGCATCCGCGTCCAGGTGGTGGCGCGAGCGCGGCATGCGGCGGCTCTATTCGCGCACCGGCGACGACATCTCGCGGCGCCTTTCCCGACCTGGTCGAGGCCATGAATTTCGACGCCGTGCTCGACGGCGAACTGCTGGTCGGCCGGCCGCCGCGAATGGACCGGCACGTTCTCCGACCTGCAGCAGCGGCTCAACCGCAAGAGCGTCTCGCCGAAGATGCGCGAGCAGTATCCCGGTGTTCGTGCGCTGCTACGACCTGCTGCAGCGAGGCGACGCCGAGGACCTGCGCGCCGCTGCCGCTCACGCGAGCGGCGCGCAGCGGCTCGCAGCATTTCGTCGGCCACGCTCGACCCGGCGCCGCTTCGACCTGTCGCCGAGGTCGCCGTTCACCGACTGGGACGAGCTCGACAGCCTGCGCACGCGCGCCGCCGCATCCGGTCATCGAAGGCGTGATGATCAAGCAGCGCGATTCGCCCTATCTCGCCGGCCGGCCGAAAGGTCCGTGGTTCAAGTGGAAGCGCGATCCGCACACGGTCGATGCGGTGCTGATGTATGCGCAGCGCGGCCACGGCAAGCGCTCCAGCTACTATTCCGACTACACCTTCGGCGTCTGGTCGGGGCCGCTCGAGCGAGAGCGAGCTGGTGCCGGTCGGCAAGGCCTATTTCGGCTTCACCGACGAGGAGCTGCGGCAGCTCGACAAATATGTCCGCGACAACACGATCGAGCGCTTCGGCCCGGTGCGCTCGGTGCGCGCCGAGCCCGGCCACGGGCTGGTGCTGGAGATCGCCTTCGAAGGGCTCAACCGCTCGCCGCGCCACCGATCCGGCGTCGCCATGCGCTTTCCCCGCATTTCGCGGCTCCGCTGGGACAAGCCGGCCTCCGAGGCCGACCGCATCGACTATCTGCAGACGCATGCTGGAGATCGGCTCGCGCTCGGCGCCTACTCGCCGGACCGAACCTTGATCTCGTAGATGTCGACCGCCTTGCCGTGCATTGTCGATGTCGGAGTTGATGGCGATGGTGCCTGCGGCGCCCGGCGCTTTGGCCGGCAGCTCGATGCTCGAACAGGAATTCGCCCTTCTCGTAGCCGACCGCGTAGCGCTTGCGGCCGCAATCGCCGAGCTCGCCGAAATTGCAGTCGACCGACATCTGCGTCTCCTTGCCCTCCTCGGCGCGCGCGACGATGTCGAACATCGCATGCTTGCCGGCGATCTGCTCGAGCACGCCCTTGGCCGACGTCGAACAGCACGGCTTGGCCTTCCTTGCCGGCGCGCACCCTGAGCACCTGGCCATCTTCGCCCTCCACCACCTCCGCGCTGGTGCCGCTCGGCGCGCTGACGGCCTCGACATTGGCCGGGGTGAACACCGGCACCCAGTTCTTGAGCGCCGCAGCGTCGCCCTGCTTGACGGGCGCCTGCACCGGCTCCTGGTCCTCGGGGATGAAGTCTTCGCTGTCGAGCTGGGCCGGCGGGTTGGGCACCTTGGTGTCGCGCTGGGCGGCCGATTTGAGCAGGCCGGTTTCATTGGCCCACCACAGGCCGATGGCGCCGGCTGTCACCAGCGTGACTGCCAGGAACATGGCCGCATAGGGGCGGCGGCGCTCGCGCATCACCTCTGCGTCGGGGTCGACGGCGACCGGCGGCGGGCCGCGCTCGGCGGCGGGCGGCGCCGGCGCGACGCTATCGTCGCCCACCAGCACCTCGGGCGAGGCAGCTGCCGCCGGCCCGTCGGCCGCGCGGACCACCTCCGGCATGATGTCGAGGACCGGGTCGCGCCCGGCTCGGCTGCCCACCGGCTCGGCCGCCGGCGGCGCCGGTGCCGGCACCGGGTCGACGGCACCGGGCGGGAAGATCTCGGGTTCGGAGGTGAGCTGGGGTTCAGGCCCGGCAGCCGTCGGCGCAGCGCCGGAGACGTCGATCTCGGGCGCCGCGGCGGCCGGGCCCGCGGTGTCGTCCTCGAGAACCACCGGCGGAGCTGCTTCACCGGTGCCTTCGGCAGCAGCGGCCGTAACGGACGGCGCGGCGGCCGCGGGACCGCTCGGCGCGGCGGACGGAAACAGGTCGGGCGGCTCGGTGCGCCGGCTCTCGGCACCGCCCTCCGGCGGCGGCACCGGCCCGCTGCTCGGCGGCACCGGATCGGGCTCCGCCGTGACGGCCGGCTCGGAGCGGGTGACGACGATCGGCGGCGGTGCCGGCGGCGGCGGCGGGGTGACCCCGGCCGTGACCGAGACCACCGGCTCGGGCGCCGGCGGCGCCGCCGGCGCCCGGCCCGGTGCGTGCGGCATCAGCGCCTCGCCCGGCGGCACCGTGCGCGGCGAGGCCAAGGGCGACGCCGGGATGAACTCGGACTCGATCTGCGTCACCTTGGCCTGCAGCGCCTTGCGCCGGTTGATGGCGGTCTCCACCGTGACATTGGGATTGGCTTGCAGGGCCCGGTCGAGTGCGGCGAAAGCCGAGCGGTAGACGCGCTCGCGGAACGCCTTGTCCTCGGCGTTTCCCTTTTCAAAGGCGCCCCTGATCGCCTTCTCGATGACGTCCACCGGTTTTCCCTTTGCCAACTCGCTGATCGTTAGCCGTCCGCGCGGATTCAATCAACCGGTCAACGATGAGCAGCTTATGTTCCTCATCGTCCGCCTGGGGCGAGCACCACCGCGGCGGCCTGCCGGCGCTGCTGTCGAAGACGGCGTCGATCAGCTGCTGGATCTCGGCAGCGCGGCGGAACGACGGTTCGCCGTTCATGCCGCTGAGCAGCGCATCGACGAAACGGCGCGCATTGCGCCTGACCGGCGGCGGGGTGCGCGATCTTCTTCCAGCGGTTGCTGTCGATGTCCTTGCCGAGGCAGCACCGAGAGCGTCGATTTGCCCGCCTCGGTTTCGACCTGCAGCGCGCCCTGTGCCCGACAAGCGTCAGCACGAGGTCATTGGCGTGGCCGGTGGCAAAGCGGGTCGCCGTCACCGTGACCAGCGCGCCGCCGGCGAGCCGGCCGATCATGGCGACGCTGTCATTGGCGTCGAAGCACATAGTCGCCGATCGCATCGCCCTCGGCCTTGGGAAAGGTGGCGAGATCGCCCTAGACGCGCGCGATCTCGTCGGCCGCGCCATAGGTGGCGAAGTCGAGGATGTGGACGCCGACATCGCCGAGCACGCCGGTCGAGCCGTGCCTGCGTCGACAGCCGCCACAGCCATTTCTCGTCGGTGCGCCAGTCGCCCCAAAGCCTTGCCGACGAGCCAGCTCTGCCGGTAGCTCGCCTCGACGTGGCGCAGCGTGCCGATCTCGCCGGCCTCGACCATGGCGCGCGCCTGCTGCGAGCGCCGGCGCGTTGCGGTAGGTGAGGTTGACCATGTTGATCGAGGCCGGCGGTCTCCGCCGCCTCGGTCATGGCGATCGCGTCGGTATGGTTGGGCGCCAGCGGCTTTTCGCAAAGCACGTGCTTGCCGGCCGCGATCAGCGCCAGTGTGGTCGCCATATGGACGCCGTCGGGCGTGCAGTTGATGGCGGCGTCGAAGTCGCCCCAGGCGATCGCCTGCGTCGAGCTCGTCGAAAGGCGCCGGCAATGCCGTTGCTCGGCGGCGAAGGCTCGGCGCGGCCGGGCACGCGGTCGACGCAGGCGACGATGTCGGCATTCGGGGATGGCGGCGAATTCGGCTGAACGTGGTGCCGGCGATGTTGCCGGTGCCGAGCAGCAGCAGCCTCGCGCATCAGGCGCAGCCCCGGCTTCGCCGTCGGACGTGCAGCTTCGGACCTTTCTCGACCAGCGGCTCCTTGGCCTTGTCGATCGGCACGTTGGGCGCTTCGGCGATGGTCGTCCAGGGCTTCGCCGGATTGTGCGCCCAGTGGACGGCATTGCGCAGGATCTGTGCGGACATCGGCGATGGTGGTAGATCGGATAGGTCTCGTGGCCGGGGCTGAAATAGAAGATGCGGCCGGCGCCGCGCTGGTAGGTCAGGCCCGGAGCGGAACACCTCGCCGCCCTCGAACCAGGAGATGAACACGGTCTCCAGCGGCTCGGGCACGGTGAACGGCTCGCCGTACATCTCGGTGTTGGCGCAGCTCGACGCACTCGCCGAGCCCCTCGGCGATGCGGATGGCTGCGGATTGACCACCCAGATGCGCTCGCGCTCGCCCGCCTCGCGCCATTTCAGGCGAGCACGGCGTGCCCATCAGCCGCTGGAAGATCTTCGAGAAATGCGCCGGAATGGAGGACGATCAGCCCCATGCCTTCCCAGACCCGGTGCTGGACGCGCTCGACGATGGCGTCGTCGACCTTGCCATGGGCGGCATGGCCCCACCACACCAGCACGTCGGTCTCGGCGAGCCGCTCCTCGGTCAGCCCGTGCTCGGGTTCCTGCAGCGTGGCGGTTGCGGCGGCGATGCCCTGTCCTCGTTGAGGGCGGCGGCGATGGTGCTGTGCATGCCGTCCGGATAGATGCCGCGCACCACGGCGTTGGTCTGCTCGTGCACATTCTCTCCCCACACGACCACCCGTATCGGCATGCCTTCCTCCCCAAAGCGCTTTGAAGGTGGCGAGCCTAACCGCCCCGCCGCGAATTGAAAAGCCGCGGTTCTGCAGGCCGTCCCGGCGGTGGGCGATCCGGCGCCGCCGGCCGGCGGCGGGCATCGGGACCGGCGATGACCTCCCGGGGGCGGGGGCGAAGTTCGCTTGAAATTGCGGCCCAATGCAGTTATCACGCCGGCAGTCGGGCGCTGGCATAGCCTTGGCGCTGCGGAGCCGCTTTAGCTCAGTTGGTAGAGCACATCATTCGTAATGATGGGGTCGTCAGTTCGAGTCTGACAAGCGGCACCAAAAACTGCCGGTCCACTCAATGGTGTCGACAGGCAATCGAGCCCCAAGCGGCTGAGGCGCTTAGGCGACGCGAAAAAAGCAACGTGTGCTCGTCACGTGACCACCGAGAGGCTCGCCGAGGGCGGTTGCGCTACGCCGGGGAACGGCCCGATTCTGGCCGGGCGCTGCCCGGATTGGAAGAGATTGCTGTGGAGATTGGCGATCCACTGCTTGCCTTCGGTGGTCAGCTCCAGATACCGGATCGCGTCGCCGATATAGGGCTCGACCTGCAGCTTGAAGAAATCGGTGAAGATCGCGCCGAGATCGCAGGTGTTCCTGCAGCCGAGCTTTTCGACCATGCCGATCTCTGAGAACTCGGCAAACAGCGCCGTCAGTTTGCGGTGGTAGAAGGGATCGGCGAGCTGGCCGATCAGGTCCGCGGCTCTCACCAATGCCGGCTCGGTACCGGTGACCTGGTAGGCCGGGTCGCTCGGTACCGGAAAACGCGTCATCTCGATCGCCGCGACGATGCGCTCCTCGTCGACGAATTTCGAGGACGCAAAACGCTGGCGCGCATAGATCTTGGCGCGGTCGATATGGTAGGGCGCAAGCACCGCGTCCGAGGCGCCGCGCGGTGGCGTGTAGCGATCGCCGGCCTCGTTGATGACAATGCTGTCGTCGGTGTCGCCGTCGCAGACGCCGTGCACCATGCCGATGTCGTGGACAAGCAGCGCGCAGGTATAGTGCAGCCAATCGTCGGGTGTCAGGGATTCCGACAGCAACCGGCCGCGAATGATCTGCTGGCCGGCGAGCGTAACCATCAGCGTGTGCTCGATGTTGTGATAGAGGGCGTTTGAATTGCCGATGCGCTCCAGGACAAGGCGCGCCGCCCCGCCCATGTAGCTGGCATATTCCGGATTGCGATGCGAGAAATACTGAAGATAGAGGTCCGACAGATAGTCGCCGAGCCGGTCGGCCATGATGGAGATCGGATTGAGCATGACGATCGCTCCCAACCGCTTGACGCAGAAAAGCCGCGGTAAACTAGCTTAGCACGGTTCCGCAACAGATCTTATCTCGGGAACCGGCTCACAAACGGCCGTGGGACGCTGTCGATGCGGCGCGCCGACGCGGCTTGCTTGGTCTGCGATCAAGTACTGCCCTAGACAAGGTCCCGGAAGCAAAAAACGCCGAAGCGGCCAAAAGTCCGGCGTTCACCAACGCTGAGTTCCGAAGCGAATTCTCTGCTGTATGTGCCGAATCCCGTGTTGAAGGGGATGCTGGGCTACTGGCGCTGAGATTACATTTTTCTCGGTTCATTGACAATTGAGCGATTGAGAGCTTACTTCGCGAGAAGACGTTGTTTAGCGCGACATCGAGGGGCGTCATGGCAACTGTCAGCACCACATCCAAGACATCGATGCAGAAGTTTCTCGACGTGGTCGAGCGGGTCGGAAACATGGTTCCGCATCCGGTGATCATCTTCCTGATCCTGATGGCCATCGTCATCGTGCTCTCGGCCGTGCTTGGCGCCTTCGGCGCGGCGGTTCATTTCGAACGCATCAACGCCGAGACCCAGCAGATCGAGACCGCCACCACCGAGATCCGCAGCCTGCTCAACGCAGACGGCATCCGCTTCATCTATTCCTCGCTCGTTCCCAATTTCATGAGCTTCACGGCGGTCGGGCTGATGATCGGGGCGATGATCGGTGCGGGGGTGGCCGAAGAGTCGGGGCTGGTGACCGCGCTGATCCGCAAGCTGGTCGACGTGTCGCCGGCCTGGGCGCTCACCTATATCCTCGCCTTCGTCGGGATCATCGCCAGCATTGCCGCCGATGCCGGCTATCTGGTGCTCATTCCGCTCGCCGGGGTCGCCTACATCACCGTCGGACGGCATCCGCTGGCCGGCCTGGCGCTGGGCTTTGCGGCGGTGGCCGGCGCCTTCACCGTCAACATGCTGATCAAGCCGCTCGACGCGGTGCTCGTCGAGTTCACCAATGATGCGGCCCATCTGGTCGATCCGAACCGGTCGATCGGCCTCGCCGCCAACATCTGGTTCTCTTTCGTCTCGGTGATCTTCCTCACCTTCCTGATCGCCTTCATCAGCGACCGGGTGATCGAGCCGCGGCTCGGCCCCTATCGGCCGGAAGGCGCGGCAAAAGGCGCCGAGCCGGCCGGCGCCGAGCTGTCGCCGGCGGAATCGCGCGGCCTGCGCTTTGCCCTTTACGGGCTGATCGGCCTCGTCGTGGTGTTTGCCCTGCTGACGCTGCCCCCCGGCGCGCCGCTGCGCAATCCCGAAAGCGGCGAGCTGATCGGCAATTCACCGTTCATGAACGGGCTGATCGCGCTGATCATGCTGATGTTCCTGGTCACCGGCTGGGCCTACGGCATCGGCGCGGGAACGCTGCGCAGCCTGGGCGAGGTGATCGCCGCGATCGAGAAATCGATCCGCAATCTCGGCGGCACGATCTTCCTGTTCTTCGTGCTCAGCCAGTTCGTCGCCTATTTCACCTACACCAACATGGGCACGGTGATGGCGCTCAGCCTCTCCGGCGTTCTGCAGGCCGCCAATATCGGAGCGCTGCCGCTGTTGATCGGGTTCATCATCGTCGTCGCCATCATCGACCTCTTGCTGACCGGCGCAATCGCCAAATGGGCGATCTTCGCGCCGGTGTTCGTGCCCTTGCTGATGAAGCTCGGCGTCGAGCCGGAAGCGGTGCTGGCCGCCTACCGGGTCGGCGACTCGCCGATGAACGCGATCACGCCGCTCAACGCCTATTTCGCCATGGTCGTCGGCTTCGCCCAGAAATACGACAGCACCGCCGGTGTCGGCACGATCGTCTCGCTGATGCTTCCCTATGTCGCCTGGATATTCCTGTTGTGGACGGTGTTGTTCGCGGTCTGGCAGGGCCTCGGCCTTCCCTGGGGGCTGTGAGCGCGCGCGCGCCCAAGGCCGACCGCAGCCGCCGCAACATCAACGCGGGAGAGTGCCATGACGAAAACCGCAGTTCCTCTCGATGTCGGCGCGGCCGAAGCGCACCTGATGCGGTTCCTGTCGGTGGAGGGGATCACCGGCTTCGAGGCCGACATCGCCGCAGCGGTGAGCGCGGCGCTGAAGGCCGTCGGCGTGCCGGCCGAGGCGATCCGCTTCGACGACGCCAATGCGCGCATTCCCCTGCCCACCCAGACCGGCAATCTGTTCGCCGAGCTGCCCGGCACGGGCGCCGGACCGCGGCTCCTGTTTTCCACCCATCTCGATACCGTGCCGCTGTGCGCCGGCGCCAAGCCGCGCCGCGAGGGCGAGCGCATCGTCTCCGACGGCACCACCGCGCTCGGCGGCGATGACCGCACCGGCTGCGCAGTGCTGGTGGCTCTGGCCGAGACCCTCATCAAGCATCAGCTGCCGCATCCGCCGATCACGCTCCTGTTCACCGTGCGCGAGGAAAGCGGGCTGCATGGCGCGCGCGAGCTCGACCCGAAGGATCTCGGCGGCGCGGCGATGTGCATCAATGTCGATGGCCAGTCGGCGGCCGACCTGATCATCGGCGCCGTCGGCCAGGAGAATTGGCAGGCCGAGATCATCGGCAAGGCCTCGCATGCCGGCGTGGCGCCTGAAAAGGGCATTTCCTCGACCCTGGTCGGCGCCCTGGCGCTGGCCGAGGCCCAGCGGCAGGGCTGGTTCGGCAAGGTCGTCAAGCCCGAGGGGCGAGGCACCAGCAACATCGGCATCTTCGGCGGCAGGGACGGCAAGGCGGCGGGCGACGCCACCAATGTGGTCACCGACTATGGCTTCCTGAAGGGCGAGGCGCGCAGTCCCGAGGCTGCCTTCGCGACCGAGATCGCCAAGGGTTTCGAGCAGGCCTTCACGACCGCCCGCGACATGGTCAAGGACGACAAGGGCGAGACCGCCGAGGTCAAGTTCAGCCGCGTTCCGGCCTACCCGCCGTTTCGCCTGCCCGAGGATGCGCCGATCCGCAAGCGCGCAGCCGAGGCGCTCGGCGCGCTGGGCATCGCGCCGAACTTCATCTTCTCCAACGGCGGCCTGGACGCCAATTGGCTCGACAAGCACGGGGTGCCGACGATCACCATCGGCGCCGGCCAGGCCGAGATCCACACCATCAAGGAATATGTCGACCTCAGGGAGTTCGAGCGGGGGTGCCGGCTGGCGATCCTGCTTGCAACGCTCGACGCCTAGCGCGCTTCCAGCAAAAGATGGCAACGGTCATTCATCCGGAATCGCGTAAAAACAAGGACTTGGAGTTGCGCCGCCGCGACGGACGGCCCGGCGAGGATGAGACTGCTTGAGCCCGATCGCCTTTACTGCCCTCATCGTCGCCGCCGCTGTCGTCCTGTTCGTCTGGAACCGGCTGCCCGTGGTCGTCGTCGCCATGGCCGTCACGCTGGCGCTCTGGGCGACCGGCGTGCTGTCGCTGCGGGCCGCGATGGCAGGCTTCGGCGATCCCGCGGTCTTGTTCATCGCCTCGCTGTTCATCGTCAGCACCGCGCTCGAAATGACCGGGGTGACGGCCTGGGCCGGGCAGCTCATCATCCGCGGCGCGGGCGAGGAAAGCCGTACCCGGCTGCTCCTCCTGACGATGGCGCTGGTGGCGGTGCTGACCGCGCTGATCAGCGTCAACGGCGCGGTCGCGGCCTTGCTGCCGGTGGTCGTGGTCACCGCGGTAAGGCTGAAGCGCAACTCCTCGCAGCTGCTGATGCCGCTGGTGTTTTCGGCGCATGCCGGGTCGCTGCTGGCACTGACCGGTACGCCGGTCAACGTGCTGGTCTCCGAGGCAGCCCTCGATGCCCATGTCGGCGAATTCGGCTTTTTCGAATTTGCCTTGGTCGGCCTGCCGCTCTTGGCCGGCACGATGGCGATCATCATCCTGTTCGGCGAGCGCCTGCTGCCCGAGCGCAACGGCGCTTCGATGCCGACCGATTTCAGCCGCCACGCCAGGACCCTGGTCGAGCAATACGGACTGGCGAGCAGCGTCTATCAGCTGCGGATCCGGGCGCGCTCGGCGCTGGTCGGCGCGGCCCCTTCGGGCATCGACCTCTCGAACTTTCCCGAATTGGAGCTGGTGGCGGTCCAGGACGCCGATACCGGGGCGCCGCTCAAGCGCACCGAGCTGGCGCAGGGGGACCACCTGCTGTTGCGCGGCGATGCCAAGGCCGCGGCCGCCTATGCCCAGGCCATGCACCTCGCCTTCCGCGACGAGGGTGCGCCCGCCAACGGCGAAGAGACCTTGTTCAACCGCCGCAGCGGCCTGGCCGAGGTGGTGATCCCGCCGCGCTCCGGGCTGATCGGCAGGACCGTGTTTCCCGGCATGGTGACCGACAGCGGCGACCTGATCGTGCTTGCCGTGCAGCGCGGCGGGCTGGAGCTCACCTTCGAGAACCGTGACGTCGGCGGCAAGGGCATCGTGCTGAAGGCCGGCGATTCGATGCTTTTGCAAGGCACCTGGAAGGCGCTCGACATTAGGCTGGACGATCCCGACGTGCTGGTGGTGAGCTCGCCCGACCTGGTGCGGCGCCAGGCCTTGCCGATGGGGCCCGGCGCCTACAAGGCCGTCGCGATCCTGGTGATGATGGTCGTGCTGCTGGCCACCGGCATCGTGCCGCCCGCAGTGGCCGGGCTGCTGGCGGCCGCGGCTGTCATCCTGTCGGGCATCATGACGGTCGACCAGTCCTACAGGGCAATAGGGTGGACGACGGTGATCCTGGTCGCCGCCCTGATGCCGCTGTCGACCGCCATGGAAGAGACCGGTGCGGCCAAGCTGATGGCGACCACGCTGGTCGACCTGGTCGGCGATGCCGGACCCTATGCGCTGCTCGCCGGCCTGTTCGTGCTCACCGCCGTGCTCGGGCAGCTGATCAGCAACACCGCCACGGCGCTGATCGTCATCCCGATCGGGATCGCAGCGGCCGCCGGCATGGGCGTGTCGCCGCGGCCGGTGCTGATGAGCACGGCGGTGGCCGCCGCCGGCGCGTTCCTGACGCCGATCGCGACACCGACCAACCTGATGGTGATGGGGCCGGGCGGCTATCAATTCGGCGAGTATTGGAAGCTCGGGCTGCCGCTCCTGATCTGGTTCTTCATCGTCAGCGTCGCTTACGTGCCGCTGATCTGGCCGTTTTGAGCGCGGCTTCTTTTGTGATCGATCTCGTGTCGAAGTTCGATGCGCTTTCATGGAGGCGGACATGCTTTCCCATCCGGCAGCACACGCTCCACCGCCAACTCGGCAAGGACTGTTCAGCCTGTGGCTGGTGCTGTTTGCGGTCTGGATGCTGGCCAACGCCACGCTCGCCCTCGCCGTTGCCATCACCGGCGCGATCATCACCTTCGCTCTTGCTGTGCTGACCACCTCGCGCAGCGAAGCGTGGCGGCAGATTCGGTGGAGCCCTGCCGCGGCCTATCATTTCGCCGCCTACACGCTGGTGTTCTCGGCCGAGCTGATCAAGGCCAACATCAACATGCTGGGCTATGTCTATTCGCCACGCCTGGCGATCAGACCCGGCATCGTGCGGGTGCGCACCAGACTGCGCTCGCCGATCGGCCGGCTGGCGCTTGCCAACTCGATCGCGCTCACGCCGGGCTCGCTGGTCCTGGAGTTGGATGAAGAGACCCTTTTGATCCACTGGCTCGACATCCGCTCGACCGATGTCGAAGTCGCCACGCAAGCGCTGGCGGGCCCGTTCGAGCGCCATCTGGAGAAGGTCTTTGGCTGATACCATCGTCAAGCTTGCCGGCGGCCTGATCGGACTGGCCATCCTGATGAGCATCATCCGGCTGGTCATCGGCCGCACGGTCGTCGACCGGATCGTCGCGGTCGACATGCTGACCGTCATCTCGATCTCACTGGTGGTGCTCTACGCGCACCTCACCGGCCGCTACGTCTACCTCGACGTGGCGCTGGTCTACGGCCTGCTCAGCTTCCTGTCGGTGCTGGCACTGGCCCGCTTCCTCGAACGGCGCCGCTGATGATGCTGGGCCTACTCGTCCTCATCGTGTGCGTCGGCATCATCGTCAGCGGCGTGCTGGCCGTGGTTCAGCGCGGCGTGCTGGCGGCGATGGTGAGCGCGAGCCTGGCCAGCCTGTTCGCCGCCGTCTCGTTTCTGCTCTTGGCGGCGCCCGACGTGGCGATGGCCGAAGCGGCCATCGGCGCGGGGCTGACTGCCTTCGTCTTTCTCGCCGCCATCCGGCGCACCGGCGATGGAAAGGATTAAGCCGTGGCCGAGCTCGTTGGCAGCACGCTGATCCTGCTTGGCGCCTTCTTCCTGTTCTCGGCCGGCATCGGCCTTTTGCGCATGCCTGACGCCTTCACCCGCATGCAGGCCGGCACCAAGGCCTCCACCCTCGGAAACGCTCTGGTGCTGATCGGGCTGGCCTTCTATCACCCGGGCTGGACGCCCAAGCTCATCCTCATCGTCTACTTCGTGCTGATCACCAATCCGGTGTCCTCGCACGCGCTGTCTCGCGCGGCCTATCTCACCGGCACGCCGCGAGCCCCCTCCGCCGAGATCGACGGATCCGCCGAGAGCCGCGAGGCCGAGCCCGGGAACAGCCGGCCATGACCCGCGGCCAGGCCATGGCCGGTCTGGCTCTGGTCCTGCTCGCCATCATCTTCGCGAGGCTGGTCTCCAACTATGCCGAGCTTGAGCATCTGCGTCCGCTGGCCGCGTATTATGTGCAGCAAGCGCCTGCCGACCTCGGCGCCGCCAACGTCGTCACCGCGATCCTGATCACCTACCGCGGCTTCGACACGCTGGGCGAGGTCGCCGTCCTGTTCATGGTCGCCGCGAGCGTCGGGGTGGTTCTGGAGCGCCGCTCCCCCGAACCGGCCGAAAGCGATCGGCAGCAGGCGCCGAGCGAGATCGTCTCTACCTGCACCGGCATCCTGGTGCCGATCATCCTCGTGTTCGGCGCCTATGTGATCGTCAACGGGCACCTGTCGGCCGGCGGCGGCTTCCAGGGCGGCGCGATCGTGGCGTCCGCCGTATTGCTCAAGCTGGTCGCGGACCCCGGGGCACGGATCAGCCTCACCGCCCTCAGCATCACCGAGTCGCTGGCGGGCATTCTCTATGTCGGGCTCGGCGTCCTCGGGATCGTGCTCGCCGGCGGCTTCCTCGACAGCCGCTTCCTGCCCCTCGGGCAGTTCGGCACCTTCTTGAGCGGCGGCGCCATCCCGCTGGTCTCGGCGCTCCTCGGCATCAAGGTCGGGGCCGAGCTCAGCGTCATCCTCGAACGTTTCCGGGATTGAGCGCGGCCGTGGCCTTCCCCGTGTCCCTGTCCACGCTGCTGCTGGTCACCGGATTCCTGCTGATGCTGATCGGTCTGGCTGCGATCTTCGTGCACCGCCACCTGATCCGCATCATCATCGGCTTTGCCCTGATCGATACCGGCCTGCACATCGTGATGGTCGCGACGGGCTATGTCACGGCAGGCACGGCGCCGATCATCGACACCGCGCTCCCCAAGGCCGAGGCCGTAAGGCACACGGTCGACCCGATCCCTTCCGCGCTTGCCGTGACCGCCATCGTCATCGGCTTTTCGGTGACCGCGATCATGCTGTCCTATGCGGTCCGTCTCTACGCCAGGAAGAAGACGCTTTTCATCGACGCGTTCAGTGAACCGGAATGATCGGCGGCATCTTCCATCCGCTGACCATCTTCCTGCTCGGGCTGGGCGGCGGGTTCGCGATCCCGCTGTCCTATCGGCTCGGCAAGGGCTGGCTCGCCGGCCTGTTCGCGCTCTCGCTGCTCGGCATTGCCGCGACCAGCGCGGTGCTGTTCGTGCTCGCGTGGCGCAGCGGCCAGCCGTTCGAGCTGATGACCGGCGGCGCGGCTCCCCCGATCGCCATCAATCTGCGCTTCGGCCCGTGGGAAGGCTTTTGCGCGCTGGGCGTCAACGTCGTCGCCGTGCTGGGCGCCTGGCAGCTATGGGACCGGCTGCGCGACAGCTACGCGTCGCTGCTGCTCTTTCTCATCCTGGTGATGGGCATCAACGGCATGGTGATGACCCGCGACCTGTTCAATCTCTTCGTCTTCCTCGAGATCGTCTCGATTGCCACCTACGGGCTGCTCGGCCTGGGCGCGAGCCCGGCCGCCGTGGCCGCCGCCTTCAAATATATCATGGCGACGGTCATTGCCTCGGCGCTGTTCCTGCTCGGTGCGGTGCTCGTCTACCACGCGGCCGGAACACTCAACATCGACGACCTGATCGCCCACCGGCGGGACCTGTCCGGGCCCTTGGCGCAGACCGCCCTATGCATGCTGCTCGCCTGCCTGATCGTCGAGCTGAAACCGTTCCCCGCCAACGGCTGGGGGCTCGACGTCTACGAGACCGCTCCAGCCGGCGTGGCGGCGCTGCTGTCGGTCGGCGTCTCGGCCGGCGTGTTCTTCGCGCTGGTCAAGCTGTTGCCGCTGTTTGCCGATCAGCTCGGCATCGCCGCGCTCTCCGGCGGCATCACCTTCCTGTTCGCCAACCTGACGGCACTGGCCCAAGGCCGGGTGCAGAGGCTGCTCGGCTACTCGTCCGTCGGGCAGATGGGGCTGCTGGTGATGGCCGTGGCGCTGCTCGACCGCGACGGCGTCGACGCCGCCATTCCGCTGATCGCGGGTGGCCTGTTCGTCAACCACCTGCTGGCCAAGGCAGGCCTGTTCTGGTTTGCCGGGGCCTTTGGGCTGCACGATGCCGCGCAGTCCGGCGCCGCCGCGCGCCGGCCGTTTGCCGTGCTGATCCTGGCCGTCTTCATCGTCGCGATTGCCGGCCTGCCGCCGTTCCCGGGATTCTGGGCCAAGTGGGCGCTGATCATGCAGCTTGCCGCAGCGCACCAGGGCGGCTGGATTGCGCTCGTGCTCGCCGGGTCATTGCTCGAAGCGGCCTATTTGTTCCGCTGGTTCGGCCGGGTGCTGAGCGGCACCAATTCTGCCGAGGACGCGCCCTTTCCAGGTTGGGCGGCGGTTCTGCCCGCCGCTGCGGCGGCCGCGCTGCTGGCCGTGACCGGCTACGCCTTTGCCCGCCTTTCCGGCGCCGGTCAGGCGTGGAGCCTGATCCCGCTGGCCGCCGGGTTGCTCCTGTTGGCGCTCGACCGGCTTCCGCCCCAGATGCAGGGAGCGCTCGCGCTCGTCGTGGTCGCTTGCGCCGGTCTCCCCCAGGCTGCTGCCGCCGGCGGCATCGCCGCATTGTTCGCCGCGCTGCTGCTGCCCGGCGGCTTGGTTATCGCGCTGGCGAGCCTCTACCGGGCCGACGCCCGGCCCGGACATTATCCCCTGCTTGCCGTGCTCCTGCTGTCGATCCTGACGCTGTTGCGCGCCGCGACGAGCCTCGATTTCTTCTTCAGCTGGGAGCTGGTGACGCTCGCCTCCTATTTCCTGATCGCGCGCAGTCCGCGCTCGCGGCCGTTCGCGCTGCAGTTTCTCCTGTTCTCGCTCGGCTCTGCCGCCTTCATCCTGGCCGGTTTTTCCGCCATTGCGGCCGCCGGGGGCGGCACCGACCTCGCCGCATTCGCCGAATTGGGGGCGCAAGCGACGACAGGGTTTGCGCTCCTGGCCGTCGGCTTCCTGATCAAGGCGGCGGCGATCGGAGTGCATGTCTGGCTGCCCGGCGCATATGCCGAGGCCGACGACGACCTGTCGGCGATGCTGTCCGGCGTGGTCAGCAAGGTTGCGGTCATGGGGCTGCTGATCGGCACGTACCTCGCGCTGCGCTCGGCGGTCGCGCTCGACGTCGCCCATCTGATTGCCTGGATCGGCATGCTGACGACCATCGTCGGAGCACTGATCGCCGCGGGCCAGTCCGACCTCAAGCGGCTGCTGGCCTTTTCCAGCATGAGCCAGCTCGGCTATATCGTGACGGCGATCGCCCTGATGAGCCATCTCGGCTGGGTGACGGCGCTCTATTTGGTCGCCAACCACATGCTGGTGAAGGGCATCCTGTTCCTGGCCGCGGCCGGTATCATCCTGCGCACCGGGACGCGCAGCCTGGAGGCGACCGGGGGCCTGCGGCATGCCATGCCGATCACCTTCGGCATGGTGCTCGTCGCGGTCGTGGCGATGTCCGGGCTGCCGCCGCTGATGGGCTTCGGCGGCAAGTGGCTGCTGCTGAGCGCCATGACCGACAAGGGATGGTACCTGCTGGCGGTGGCCGGGCTCGTCGCCACGTTCCTCGGTTTCGTCTACATGATCCGCCTGGTCGCCGCGCTGTTCTTCGGCGAGCCGAGCCCCGCCCATCGCGCGACCGGCGAGGCGCCGCTCATTTTGCTCGTCTCGCAGGGCCTGCTGGTGGTCGGCATCCTCGTCCTGTCATTCTTCCCGAAGCTGCTGATGGACCCGGTCTCGGCGGCCATCGATCCGCAGTTTGCCTCGACGCTGGTCTGGCAAGGCATGTCGCTCGAGACGATCTACGGCTACTGGAACCCACTGCCGGTAGCGGTCGTCGCCGTGGCGGCGGCGCTGCTGCTCTTCTGCCTGCTCTGGCTCGGCTACCGGCATGCCCAGGCCGGCGCGCGCAGCGTGGCCCGGTTCTATTCCTATTACCGCCCGGCGCTGCCGCCGCTCGCGGAGGCCGGCTGGGGCAGGCTGGAGGGCGGCGTCGCCGCGGTCTCGGCGACGCTGCGCAAGGTCTACACCGGCAACGGCCAGACCTATGCGCTCTATGTGCTGTTTTATTTCCTCGCCGTCTATGCGCTGAACGAGCTGCAGAGCGCGGTTCGCTGAGGCGGGCTCAGACAGCGGCGCCGACGGGCGGCCGGGCCCGCCGCGCCTCCTCCTTGGCTGCCCGCCGCTCGAACCAGGTGACGTAGAGCGTCGGCAAGAAGACCAGGGTAAGCAAGGTGCCGACCAGCAGACCGCCCATGATCGAAATGGCCATCGGCCCCCAAAACACGGTGGGGGCGATCGGGATCATGCCGAGCACCGTGGAGACGGCGGTCAGCAGGATCGGCCGGAACCGGGTGCTGCTGGCATCGATGACCGCCTGCCGGACAGGCTTGCCGGCAGCCCGCTCGGTCTCGATCTGATCGATCAGGATGACCGCGTTCTTGGTGATCATGCCGATCAGCGCCAGGATCCCGAGGATCGCCACGAAGCCGAGCGGCATGCCCGACACCAACAGCGCCGCGACCACGCCGATCAGCCCGAGCGGAGCCACCGACAGCACCACCGCCAGGCGCTGGAAGCTGCGCAGCTGCACCATCAGGACCAGCAGCATGACGACGATCATGGTCGGCACGACGGCGACCACCGAGGCCTGCGACTTGGCACTTTCCTCGACGGTACCGCCGGCGACGATCCGGTAGCCCGGCGGCAAGCTCTTCTGCAACTCCGCGATCGGCTGCTCGAGCTTCGTCGTCACCGATTCCGGCAACATCCCAGGCACGACATCTGCCTGGACGGTGAGTGTCGGAATACGGTCGCGACGAACGATCAGGGGATAATCTTGCACATATTCGAAGGTCGCGAACTGGCCGAGCGGTACGGTGGCGCCATTGGGCAACGGCACCTGGATCGACCGTAAGGAATCTAGCGAAACCCGCTGCTCGTCGTTCGCCCTCAGCACGACATCGACCAGATAGATATCATCGCGCACCTGGGTGATGGGAGCGCCCGAAACCACGGTGCTCAGGACGGAGGCCAACGCCTGCGAGCTGAGCCCCAGCAAGCGTGCCTCGTCCTGATCGATCCGCATCCGCACCTGGCGAGCCGGCTCGATCCAATCGAAATTGACGTCGGAGGCTTGCGGATTGGCGGCCACGGTGGCGGCAAGCCCAAGGGCGATGTCGCGGACGCGTTCGACGTCGGGACCGCTCACCCGGTATTGGATCGGCCAGCCGACAGGCGGACCGAGCTCCAGCGGAGAAATGCGCCCCACGACGCTGGGAAAATCCTCCGCGAGCAGTTTCGTCAGCTTGGCTTGCAGGCGCTCGCGGGCGCGCACGTCCTTGGCCACGATCACCACCTGGCCGAACGAATCGCTGGGCAGCTGGACATCGAGCGGCAGGTAGAAGCGGATCGCGCCGCGGCCGACATAGGTGCTCCAGCGCTCAACGTCGGGATCGCCCTTGAGGTGCTCGTCGAGCCGCTGAGCGAGCGACTGGCTGGCCAAGATCGAGGCGTTCTGCGGCAGGCTGAGGTCGACCAGCAGTTCGGGCCTGTCCGAGGACGGGAAGAACTGGCGCGGGATGAGCGGCAGGGCCAGCACCGAGGCGACGAAGAGCAGCACGGTGATGCCGAGCGTCAGCCATCTGGCACGGATGGCCGCGGTGAGGAAGTCGCGATAGATCCTGAACACCCGACCAGGCTCCGCCGGTTTGCCGGCCTTCGGCGCCTTGAGCACGGCAAATCCGAGCAGCGGCGCAAACAGCACCGCGACGAACCAGGACACGATCAGCGTCATGCCGACCACGGCGAACAGGGAGAACGTATATTCTCCCGCCGAGCTGGCCGCAAAGCCGACCGGAATGAAGCCGGCGATGGTGACGAGCGTGCCGGCCAGCATCGGAAAGGCATAGGTGCGAAACGCGTAGCGTGCGGCTTCGACTTTGTCGTCGCCGGCCGAGAGCCGCGTCAGGATCGCGTCGGTGGTGGTCATCGCGTCGTCGACCAGCAGCGCCAGCGCGATGATCAGGGCGCCGAGCGAGATGCGCTGCATGTCGATCCCGGCGAAATCCATCAGCGAGAACACGACGACCAAAGTCAGCGGGATGGAGAGCGCGATCACCAGCCCGGGGCGCACGCCGAGCGCGATGAAGCTGACCACCAGGATGATGGCGATCGCCTGCCACAGCGAGGTCATGAACTCGGAGACGGCCGTGTCCACCGTCACCGCCTGGTCGGCCACCAGCGTCGCCTCGATGCCGATCGGCAGCTCCGCGCCGACGGTCGCCATCGCCGCCTTGATGTTCTTGCCGAGCGCCAGAATGTCGCCGCCGTCGCGCATCGCGATCGCCAGGCCGATCGCCGGCTCGCCGTTGACGCGGAACATCGGCTGCGGCGGATCGGCCAAGCCGCGGCGGATTTGCGCGATGTCGCTCAGCCGGAGGACGCGCCCGCCGACGGAGAAGTTGACGTTGCGCAGATCCTGCTCGGAGCCGAAGGCGCCGGAGACCAGCAGCGACAGATTCTCGTTGCCGGTCTGGATCGTGCCCGCCGGCCGAACCACGTTCTGCGCCTGCAGCGCAGCGACTAACGCCATTCGGTCGATGCCGAGCGTCGCCAGCTCCTTCATCGAGAACTCGACGAAGATCCGCTCGTCCTGGGCGCCGAGGATCTCGATCTTGGAGACGTCCGGCACCTTCAGGAGCTCGGAGCGTACCTTCTCGACATAGTCGCGCAGCTCGCGGTGCGTGAAGCCGTCCGCGGTGAAGCCGTAGATGATGCCGAAGGTGTCGCCGAACTCGTCGTTGAAGCCTGGACCGACGACGCCGGCCGGCAACGTCTGCCGCATGTCGCCGACGCTCTTGCGGACGTGGTACCAGATGTCGGGGACCTCCTGCGCGGTGGCGCTGCCCTTCAGATTGACGAAGATGGTGGTCACCCCAGGACGGGTGATGCTGCGCAGGAAGTCGAGCTTCGGCGTTTCCTGGAGCGTGCGCTCGAGCCGCTCGGTGACCTGGTTGAGCGTCTCGTCGACGGTCGCTCCGGGCCATCCGGCCTGCACGACCATCGTTTTGATGACGAAGGTCGGATCCTCGGCTCCGGCCGAGACGGAAATACGACAATCCGCCGGCGATCACCGCCAGGATCATCAGGAATACGATGAGCGACCGATTGCCGAGCGCCCAGCCGGACAGGTTGAACCCGCTCATGGTTCCGACCCGAGAATCCGAACCTTCTGCCCGGGATGCAGCGCCTGCACGCCGGCCGTGACGACGACCTCGCCGATGTCGAGCCCGCCCGACACCGAGACGCTCGACTGATCGAAGCGCAGCACATCGACGTTGCGCATCGAGACCGTCGAGGCGTCGGGGTCGACCACCCAGACGGCCGGCTGGCCGTTTGTCCGGGTGAGAGCCGAGCCGGGGACCTCGAGGAACGGCACCGCCTCCAGGTCGAGGCGCCCGGTCACGGTCGCGCCGAGCCGCATCGCCTCCGGCGGATCGGTCAGTCCGACCTTGACCTCGAAGGTGCGCGTGGCGGCATTGGCCTGCGGGGCCACCTCGCGAACGCGGCCCTTGGCGATGACGCCGGGATCGCTGGTCAGGGTGACCGTGATCGCCGGATCGGCCGGCGCGGCGCTGATCATGTTGGCGGGCACGTCGAACACCGCGTCGCGGCCGTCCTGGCGGGCCAATCGTGCAATCGGCTGACCGACCTGGACGACCTCTCCTGCGGCCGGCCCGACCTCGGTGATGACCCCCGGCGCGTCCGCCCTGAGCTCGGTGAAGCTGACAGTGTCGTGCGCCGCCTTGAGTTGCGCCTCGGCTGCATCCACCTGCGCTTCGGCCGTGCGCAAAGCGCGCGCCGCTTGGTCGTGATTGGCCCGCGTCGTCCAGCCGTCGCGCAGCAGCCGATCCTGGCGGTCGAAGTGGTTGCGAGCCTCGGTCAGGAGGCCCTGCGCGGCCGACAGCGCTGCTTGGGCCGCCCGCAGCGCGTTGAGCTCGTTCTGCGGCTCCAGCCGCGCGATCACTTGACCGGCCTCGACCCGGGCGCCGAGCGTCGCGCCGTTCTCGGCCAGGCGGCCCGAAATGCGAAAAGCCAGCGCCACCTCGTCCTCGGCCTCGATCCGGCCGGTCAGCGACACCGGCTGGCCGGCCTCGCGCTTCTCAACGGTGACGGTCCTGACCGGCCGTATCTGCGGCGGCGCAGCCTCGGACTCCCGCTCACAGCCCGAAAGAAGGAGCGAAGCTGCGATGGCCAAGCACGCGCTCGCCGAGACACGCCGCAGTTTCGGCAAACAAGACTTGCCCGCACCCTCACCATTCCAACTTGAGCGGGAGGCAAGCGCCATGGCCAAGTTCTCCCTCCGTCCGTTGGACAGCCCGCCTAATTATAACTGCTTGCTCAGACTGCGACTTGAAATGGTCGGCTCAACTCAATCAACAAAATCGAATATGCGCAACCGTCTTGTCTTGCTTCAGATGGCTCAAAGCTCGGGGGGACTTGAGGCGCACGATGTAATGAGATCTCGTCTATGTTGTTGATCTCAAGAAGATAGACTTGTTGCGCTAAGTCTATGCAGGTGCCGGAGCGGTCGCTTGGGCCGCGGGGCGACTGAGATTATCCATGACTGGCATCCTTGCCCATCTCAAGACGCCGCAGTCGAGCGGTTCCGGCGACAAGGCCTGATCAGCGGACCAGGCCCGGCCTGCGGCGGCTGAGCTGGTCGACGGCGACGGCGAGGAGCAGAACGATGCCGCGGGCGGTGTCCTGGTAGAAGGTCGGCACGTTCATCAGGCTCATGCCGTTGTTGAGGCTGCCCATCAGGACGGCGCCGAGCAGCGCGCCGAGAACCCGCCCCCGGCCGCCGGACAGGGATGTGCCGCCGATGATTGCGGCGGCGATGGCATCCAGCTCCAGGAACAGCCCGGCACTGCCGCCGATGGCGCCGCTGACGCGTGACGTCAGCGCCACGCCGGTGATGCCGTAGCCGAGGCCGGCGATGGCGAAATTCCAGAAGATGACACGCGAGAGGTTGATCCCGGAGAGCCGTGCCGCCTCGGGATTGCCGCCGACGGCGTAGAGCTCTGCGCCGAACCGTGTGCGCCGCATGACGAATTCGGCGGCCAGGGCCGAGATCGCGACCAGCAGCACCAGGTAAGGGATGCCCTGCAGCGTCGCGATCCAGATCGCGGCCAAAGCGGCGACCGTCGCCGGCAGCAGCGAGCGGATGAGATCCTGCACCGCATTGTCGGTCACCCCCAGCGCCTGCGCACGGCGGATCTCGGCAAATCTCAAGCCGGCATAAAGTGCCAACGCCACGACCACTGCCATGATCGAGGGCAGCGGCGGAAGAAACCCGGTGGCGAAGCCGGTCAACGACCGCGGCAGCGGGGCGATCGTCGCGCCATTGGTGGCGATCATCGAGATGCCGCGGAAATAGAGCATGCCGGCGAGCGTCACGATAAACGACGAGACGCCGACGCGGGTGACCCACCAGCCTTGCCACATGCCCATGGCGACACCGCCCGCGATCGCGATCACCACCCCGATCAGCGGCTGCACATCGTGCTTGACGGTGAGCAAAGCCAGGATGACGCCGACCAACGCCACCGCCGAGCCGACGGACAGATCGAAATTGCGGGTGACGATCAGCATCACCGCGCTGATCGCGGCCAGGCTGACGATCGAGGTCTGAAGCGCGAGCAGGACGAGATTGCGTGGGGTGAGAAAGGTGCCGTGGGTGGCCAGGTAGAAGAACGCCCAGACGCAGAAGAGCACCACCAGCAGCATCGAGTTGCGCAGCGCTGAGACCCGAGCCAGCCTCAGCACCACGCCGCTTTCGCCGACGAGATCGACGCCTGCCGGCTTTTTCAGCTCGACCTCGCCGTCAGACATCGGCAGCCATCCGCACCAGGTTGCGTTCGGTGAGCTCGCTGCCTGAGAGCTGCCCGACCTGCCGGCCGCCGCTCATCACCACGACGCGATCGCAAGCGTCGACCAGCTCCTCGGCGTCGGTCGAGGCGAGCAGCAGCGCCTGGCCGTTGCGGGCGAGCTCGGACCAGATGGCCTTGATGTCGCGGCGCGCACCGACATCGACGCCCCGGGTCGGATCGATCATGATCAACACGCGCGTCTGCGCCGCCAGCCAGCGCGCGATCTGCACCTTCTGCTGGTTGCCGCCGGACAGCGTGCGGACCTCGGCGTCGATCGATGCCGCCTTGATCTTCAAGGCTCGCGCCTGATCCAGAGCCCGCCGCCGGCCGAGCGCGACGTCCACAGCACCATGGCGCACGATCCGGCGCAGACTGGCAATGCCGATATTGTCCCCGATCGACTGCTCGCCGATCAGGCAGTCACGGCGATCTTGCGCCATCAGCCCGAGGCCGAGCGCCACGGCACGGTCTGGTCCGGCGATCTCGACCCGCTCGCCGGCAACCAGGATTTCGCCGTCGCTGCGGCCGGGATAGGCCCCGTAGATCGCCAGCGCTGCCTCGATGCAGCCGGCGCCGAGCAGCCCGAACAGGCCGACCACCTCCCCTCGGTGCACGGCGAGGTCGAGCCCGTTCACCCGCTGCCGCCCCTCGGGCTCGAAAACAGTGAGCCCCCGCGTCTGCAAGGCGATGGCGGGCTGCGCAGAGGACCCGCGGCGCGCCTCGGTGCTGTCGAGATCGCCGATCATTTCGGCGACGATCTCGGGGCGCGAGACGGCGGCGGCCTGGTGCCGGCCGCGGATCCTTCCGTCGCGCATCACGACGATGCGATCGGCAATGGCGAAGATCTCGGCCAGGCGATGCGACACGAAGATAATGGCGACGCCGCGCGCTTTGAGCGTCCGCAGTCGATCGAACAGCCGCGCCGACTCGGTTCCGGTCAACGCTGCGGTCGGCTCATCCAGGATCAGCAGCCGTGCCTCCTTGGCGAGCGCCCGAGCAATGACGACCAGCTGCTGATTGGCAAGATCGAGCGCCGCCATCGTGGTGCCCGGGTCGATCCGGAGATCGAACTGCGCCAGCGCGCGCTTGGCGATGCTGAGCCGCCGGGCGACGTCGATCATGCCCCAGCGCACCGGCTCGGCATTGAGGGTGATGTTTTCCGCAACGCTGAGATCGGGGACGATATTCACCTCCTGCGGCACCAGCGCCACGCCAGCGGCTTCGGCCGGGGCAACGCCGGACGGCGCAAAAGGCTTGCCCTGAAAGACGATCTCGCCCGAATAACTGCCGGCCGGATGGGCGCCGGCGAAGATCTGGATCAGCGTCGACTTTCCCGCACCGTTCTGGCCGAGCAACGCGACGATCTCGCCCGGGCCGATGTCGAAATCGACGTCGTTCAAAGCACGAACGCCGGGGAAATCCTTGACCAGGCCGCGGGCCGAGAGCAGCGGCGCGTGAGGCGCCCGACCGACGCCGCCGGGCGCCGGCCGCTCGCTCGGCGCATCCTGCATGTCTCGATCCGGACGGCGGCTTACTGGCACGCCGGCTTCTTGTCCGGAACGTTCTTGTAGACCTCGTCGATTTTCAGCCAGTACGGATGCTTGCAGACAAAGTCGCCCATCTGCTCCTGACTGACGAGGTAGATCGGCGTCTTCACCCAGGGAATCTGGCCGGCGCCATTGTCGGCGGTGGTGGTCGCACCGATATCCTTGCACTCCGCCATGGCGACGGCCGCCTTGGCTCCGGCGATCGCCATTTCGTCCGGCGCCGGCCACAGACTGCCGAACTGGCGGCCCTCGACGATCGCCTGAGCGGCGGAAAGCTCCATGTCCTGCCCGGTGACCAGGATCTTGCCCGGCGCGATGCCGGCTGCCTCGATCGCCTGCAGCACGCCGAGCGACATGCCGTCATAGGAGACCAGGAAGGCCTGGACGTCGTTGTTGTTGGCGGTCAGCGCGTTCTCGGCATTGGCCTGGGCCGGCTCTGTCTTCCATGCCGGCGTGAACTGATCCATCACCACCTTGACGTCGCCTTTCTTGACCAGCGGGTCGAGCACCACGTGGTAGCCCTCCTGCATCAGGGTGGAGCCGGTCTGGCCGGCATCGCCGCCGATCAGGACGAAGTTGCCCTTCGGCACCTTGGCGACGACGGCGCGCGCGGCCTCGGCCCCGCCGTCCTTCGGGTCGCGGCCGATATAGCCGGCCTGGGCTGCACCGAGGATCAGGTCGTCATAGGAGGCGAGCGGAATGTTTGCCTTGGTCGCCATTTCGGCAATGCCGCTCGCGACATTGAAGTCGACCGGCTGGATCACGATGGCATCCACACCCTGCGTGATCACGTTCTCGGCCTGGGCAATCTGGTTCTGGGCATCGTTCTCGGCCGACTGGACGATGACGTCATAGCCGGCGGCCTTGGCGGTTTTCTCGAAGAACGGCACGTCGGCGTTGAGATAGCGGAACGCCGTCTGCTGCTTCAGCATGAAGGCGATGCGCTTGGTCTTGCCTGGCGTGCAGGCGCCCGCTGCCTCCGCCGCCACGGTCCAGCTGGCGGAGAGCGTGAACATCGTCGCTGCAAGCAGCAAGTGCCGAACTGCCATGATAACCTCCCATTGTGCTTTGTTGTCGTTAACGCTAACAACGCCTAACATTACCTGTCAATAACCTTTACTTGTCCGACTCTTTTGGTAATTAACCACACCTGATTGTTAACTAACGGGAGGAAAGACCTGCCTGTAACCTTACGCGATGTCGGCAGACTGGCCGGAGTGTCGGCGATGACGGTCTCGCGGGTCATCAATGGCCGCGAGGGCGTCGACCAAGAGACACAGCGCAAGGTCGAGGCGGCCATCGAGGCGCTCGACTACGTGCCGAACCGTGTTGCGCGCGGGTTGCTGTCGCACAAGACGGCCACGATCGGCCTGATCGTGCCCGACGTGGTCAATCCGTTCTTCTCGCCGGTGGTGCGCGGCGCGGAGACGACGGCCCGCAAGGCCGGCTACCGGGTGCTGTTGTGCAACAGCGAGGGCGACCTGCGCCTCGAGCGCGCCTATATCGAGGATCTCGTCTCCCACCGCGTCGAAGGGCTGCTGTTGGCGCCGGCCAGCGATCACTCGCGGCACAGCGTGTTTCCCCTTTTGCGCCGCGACTTTCCCGTGGTTCTCATCGACCGGGCGTTGCCCGATTTGGAATGCGACCTGGTGGTCAGCGACAGCGTTTCGGGCGCCCGGCGGCTGGTCGAGCATCTGGTTGCGCTTGGCCACCGCGACATTGCGCATGTCACCGACGCCGACGACACCTCCACAGGGCGCGAACGTCTGCGGGGCTATCAGGAGGCATTGGCGGCGGCCGGAATTCCCTACCGCGACGACTTCGTGTTCCGCACCACCGTCGATCAGATCGGCGGCTATCGGGCGGCCCAGCAGGTGCTTGGGCTCGATCCCCTGCCCACCGCCATCTTCACCGTCAACAACATGACGGCGATCGGCACCATGCAGGCGCTGCGCGAACGCGGCATAGCGGTGCCGCAGCAAATGGGGCTGGTCTGCTTCGACGACGTCGAGCAACTCGCTGTTCTGTCGCCGTTCCTGACCGTCATCGACCAGCCCGCAGAGACGTTCGGCAGCCTCGGAGCTCAGCTGCTCTTGGAGCGCATCTCGGGCAAGGCGGGGCCGAGAACCCGCCGCATCGTGCTGCAGACGGATTTGATCGTGCGCGTCTCCTGCGGAACCAAGTCCGGCGTGCCGGCGCGACCGATGTGATCGGAGATAGACCGCCTTTCGAATTCGTGAAATGAAATAAATTCGAATGGAGGAACAGTCTATGTCGCCCCCTCCCGAAGCAATTCCAATGCCGCCAGCCCGCCCGATCGTCGGCAATCTCTTTGATCTCGACATGAAAGGGCCAACGCAATCCATGGCGCGGCTGGCCCGCGAGTATGGCCCGATATACCGGCTGCGTCTGCCCGCCATGGATATGGTCGTGGTCACCGATCCAAAGCTGACTGCGGAGCTGGGCGACGAAGAGTTGTTCCCCAAATGCGTCCATGGCTCGCTGGTCCCGCTGAAAGATATCGTCGGCGATGGGCTGTTTACTGCCGAGACGGACTCGCATGCCTGGCAGAAAGGCCACCGGATTCTGCGCGGGCTGTTTTCGATGTCTGCCGTTCAGAGCTACCATGCGACGATGGTCGAGATCACCGAGGAGATGCTCGATCACTGGCAGAGCCGGATGGACGAGGAAATCGTCGTCACGACCGACATCACCAAGCTCGCCGTCGACATCATCTTCAAGTCCTGCGCGGGGCAGCGGCTGAGCGACTTCGGTTCCGCGGCGTATCACCCACTGATCAATGCGATAGCCTATTGCTTTCAAACCGCAACCAACCGCTCCGTCCGACCGGCATTTGTGAATAAGCTGATCGGCTTTTTCCAGACGACCTACAAGAAGAACCGCGAGTACATTTTCTCCTATGTCGACAACGTCATCGACGAGCGGCTCCGTCTGAAGGACGGCATTCCGGACGACATGCTCACGCTGCTGTTGAACACGCCCGATCCGGAAACGGGGGAGAAATTTACGCCCAAGGAGATTCGCGATCAGCTTTTGACGCTGCTCTTGGCCGGTCATGAAACCACGAAGGGGGTTTTGAGCTTTGGCCTGAACGAACTCGCACAAAGCAAAGAGGCATATGCCAAGTTGCGGGACGAGGTCGTTGCCGTTGCCGGGTCGGACTTTCGCAAGCCGCCCACCTATGAAGCGATCGCGAAGATGAAATATCTGGACAACACGGTAAAGGAACTGGTGCGTCTGTGGCCGACGGTGATGATCTACGCCGTGCGTCCGGTCCGCCGACATATGCTGGCCGGCAGATGGCCGGTCGACCCCTCGCAGAACGTCGTGGTGTTGCTGGAAGGCCTGCACCAGGACCGCGAATTCTGGGGGGAGGATGCGGGCGAATTCCGCCCCGAGCGGTGGGAAACTCCGAGGATTCGGACGGAGGCAAAATATGCGTATCAGCCGTGGGGCCGCGGCAAGCGCTCGTGCACGGGCAGGCTGTTCGCTGCTCACGAGCTCAAGGTGGCGCTCGCCATGATCCTGCAGCGATTTGATTTCACCACCAACAAAACTTCTCGCGATATCGAAAGAGACGAGACCCTTTCCATCACGCCGAAAGATCTGAGGATCAAGGTCCGCTTGCGCGAGGAACCAGCAGCCGTCCTCATCCGCAATCCGAAGACGGTCTCGAACTAGGTTTACGGCCAGGTCCGGCGCGGCCGATCAGCGGCATAACCGGCCGGCCTCAACCCGATGTCAGCCGATGGGAACGTAGTCGATCTCGAGGAAGGTCTCGACCTCGGGCAGCCAGCGGTCGCGAACAAAGGCGACATGATCGGGATGCGAGTTGTAAGCGTCGTAGGCCGTCTGATCGGCGAACTCCATCGAGAACCCGAATTGGAAGTTGTTCTTGGGACTGACTTGGCGGAGCTGCTCGAACCTCTCGACACCCGGAATTCGCGCCAGCACGCCGGCCGCAGCGAGAAAATCGGCTTCGGCCGGCGAGCCGGCCGGGTGCCTGAGCCGGAAGACGACGGTGTGTCTGATCATGGGATCCTCATCGCACGGATATGAAGCGACCAGGACGGCCGCCACGTCGGAAGGGTGATAGCCGCTCTGTGAGTTCGATATCAATCTGCTAAAATCCCCGCGCATCCGCGGCTGCCGCGCGATGCGGATGACAAGGAGGGGTAGGTCGAATGAAATTTCATCTCGGAGTGCAACGCCGACCCGTTTGCAAGGCTGCCATCCTTGCTTCGGCATGCCTCGCGGGCCTCGGAACGGCCACATCGGCCGGGGCGCAGGGCGGCGCCGCGTCCATCATCGCCGACCAGGTGCGCAGCCAGGGCTTTGCCTGCGAGGGTCCGGCCTCGGCCGAGCGGGACCCGTCCGATTCGGCTCCCAACGAGACGGTCTGGGTCTTGACCTGCAAGGGATCGAGCTACCGGGTGGTGCTGGTGCCGGATCAGGCGGCGGTGATTACCCAGCTGCAATGACGGCAAGGACGGTCGGCCTTTTTTCGGCTGGCCGTCGTTCGCCTGACAGCTTGGCGCAGAGCCGCGGCCAGGTGGCGAACGTTACGGCCACCTGTCCAGCCAATCGAAGAGCCTCGAGCGACGGTTTCCATGATCGTTCTTGGCAGGTGCTTGCTCGCGTTGCCAAAACTCGAAGTCGACCACGGTGAAGTCGGCCGGATCGCCGAACTCCGGAGGCTCGACCGAGCGAGGCGCAAACAGCCGCAGCAACAGGCCCCCCGCCAGCAAGCCGAGGACCGTGCCGCCCATCGTGCCCCAGAGGGCGAGCGGCAGCCAAGCCGACATGTCGATGAGCTGGTCCACGGGTGGCTCGCGATTGACCGTGTCGGCAGCAGGCTCGGGCAGAGAAAAACCGGACCTGAGGGTCCGTGGGCGCCCCGTTATCATCTCATGCCGGTCCCGCGGATGGAAGGCGCATGCGCCGGCAGGGCGGCGCCCTTGACATGTTCTCCCCGCCCGGGCCACGCCTTCTTTCGGGAGGAGCCGCGAGATGACCATTGCCACCATCGCCCCCGGCGTGCTCACCGTCGGGTCCGCGATCCCCGACCCGCCGTTCGAATTGATCCAAGACGGGGCGCCGGCCGGGCTCGATATTGCCCTCACCCAGGCCCTCGCCGCCGAGCTCGGGCTGGGCTGGGCATCGCGCCGCTACGAGGGCGCCGATTTCAACGGCATCTTCGACGCGCTGGCGGCCGGAGCCTATGACTGCATCGCCTCCGGCACCACCGTCACCGCTGTCCGCCGGGCCAAGGCCGATTTCCTGAAGCCCTATCTGATCTCGGGCCAGAGCCTGGTCTGCAACGCCGAGACGACACCCGAGCTGCGCTCGATCGACGACCTCCGGGGCCGGCTGGTCGCCGTGCAGCGCGGCAACACCTCGGAGCCGGTGGTCGAGCAGCTGAAGGCCGAGGGCAAGGTCGGCGACGTCAAGCTCTATCCCTATGACGGGATCGGCACGATGCTGGACGATCTGGAGGCCGGCCGGATCGCCGCGGTGATGAAGCTTGCCCCGGTGATGCACTGGCTCGTCCGCGGCCGACCGTCGCTGCGCGTCGTCCAGGAAAGGATCACCCATGAGGAGATCGCGCTCAGCGTGGTCCGCGGCAACGGCCAGCTGCGCGACGCGCTCGACGCGGCCCAGGGCCGGCTTGCCGCCGACGGCACGCTTGCCCGCCTCACTGCCCAATGGACCGGACCATGACGCGCCTCATCCACCTGTTCACCGGAACCGACGGCCGCTCCCATGTCGAACAGCTGCCGCTGCCGCTCCGCGCGCTGGAGAAAGCGCGAGCGCTCCACTTCGAGGAGACTGCGGCCCATGCCGCGCTCGATTGGCACACCGCGCCCTGCCTGCAATATGTGGTGACGCTGAGCGGCACGCTCGAATTCACCACCCGCGACGGCGAGACCTTCGTGCTCGCCCCGGGCGACGTGCTGCGTGCCGCCGACACCGCCGGCAGCGGCCATCGCTGGCGGCTGATCGACGACCAGCCCTGGCGCCGGCTCTATGTCGAGCTCGACGCGCCGGCGGATCAGCCGCCGACGGCCACGCAATGACCCCGGCCGGTGCGGCGCAGCCCACCGTGGCGCGCCGCGCTCGCTTGCCGGCTACCGAAATTGTGCCCTAATTTTGCTCATCAATTCGCCAATTCGTCCGCGGCGCCGCCAGGCCGGATGCGGACGCCGTCGATCAGATGCAGGGAGCTGCGGTGATGTCGCAGGCGGAGCCCCGGACAGCGCAAACAGCCCAGGCGGGCGTCACTGCACGGCAGGTGATGGAGACCGAAGGCCTCCGGTCGATGACCCGCCCGGACCGGCTGACGCGGCTGTTCATGGCGATCGTGGCCTTTGCCGAGCGCCTCAACCTCAAATACGCCGTCCACGGCAATCCGTGTGTTTATGACAATGCCGCGTTCCCTTGGGTGGCAGCGGTGGAGTGCAACTGGCGGGCGATCCGGCGCGAGCTCGACGCCGTCCTGCAGCGCAGGGCCGAGCTGCCGCCGATCCAGGATCTGACCGCCGACGTCGGCTCGATCACCAAGGATCAGGGCTGGAAGGTGTTCGTGCTGACCGCCTATGGGATGACCGCGGAGCGCAACACCCGGCTCTGCCCGGAGACATGGCGCAGCGTCCGCCAGATCCCCGGCCTGAAGACCGCGATGTTCTCCGTGTTCGAGCCCGGCAAGCGGCTGCCGGCCCACCGGGGGCCCTATAACGGCGTGCTGCGCTTCCATCTCGGGCTGCTGGTTCCGGAGGACGAGCGCATCGGCATCCGCGTCGGCCCGGAGGTCCGCCATTGGCAGGAAGGCAAGGGCCTGGTCTTCGACGATGCCTATGAGCACGAAGCCTGGAACGAATCCGACCAGGCTCGGGTCGTGCTGTTCGTCGATTTCGTCAAGCCGCTGCGGTTCCCGGCCAATCTGGTCAACGCCACGCTGCTCAGGCTGGCGGCCTTCACCCCGTTCATTCGCGAGGGCAACGACAATCTGCAGCGCTGGGAAAAGGAATTCCATCGCGTCAAGTGAGCGACCTGCCGGGCCTGCCTGGAGCGGAATTGCTCTGGTTCTCGATCTCGTGCTCGCCCCCCGGAACAACGACAGTTTCGCCACCCGCCGGGTTTGCTGCCGGGTCAGCGGCAAGAATTGTCCGTGAGGTGCTGTGATCTTCGTCGCTCTGCCGGCCGGGCCAGAACCCCGAAATCCACCCGACAGGATCAGGATGGTTCACTCAGCTCAACCGCTGATATAGGCGCGGTTGCTGCCGCATAATTTTTCTTCTTTCAGTTGTTACTCTATTATGATGATTGCCGAATGGCCGCTCTCGTGGAATCCCTATTGCGGGGGTGCTACGGAGAAATGCCATGACCTTCCTTCGACAACTACTTGCCCTGTCCGGCGTTGGCATAGCGACTGCCTTCATCTCGGCTGCCCCCGCCAGCGCTCTGACCATGAGTGAATGCAGCGCGAAGTACAATTCTGCTAAGGAAGCCGGCACCTTGGGCGGACAGACCTGGAATGAGTTCCGCAAGGCAGCGTGCGGGGCCGGCGCAGCGGTGACAGCTGAACCGGCTCAGAAGCCGGCGAAGGCCGCCACCGGCTCATCTGAGCCGGCGAAAGGCCTGACCATGCAGGAGTGCAGCGCCAAGTACAATCAAGCCAAGCAGGCCGGCACGCTCGCCGGCCAGACCTGGAACCAGTTCCGCTCCAGCCAGTGCTCCGCGGCAGCTATGGGCGGCGCGGCCACAGAGACCGACGCCGAGCCCGCCAAAGGGCTGACCATGAAGGAGTGCAGCACCAAGTACAATCAGGCCAAGCAGGCCGGCACACTGGGCGGCCAGACGTGGAACCAGTTCCGTGCCAGCCAGTGCTCGGCAGCGGCCGTCCAGAGCGGCGCGGCGGCGAAGACCACGGCAGCGGCAGCCACCGGCAAGGGCCTGACCATGAAGCAGTGCAGCGTCAAATATGGCGCGGCCAAGGATGCCGGAACGCTGGGCGGCCTGACCTGGAACCAATTCCGCAAGGCGCAGTGCGGTCCAGCCGCAGCCGAGGACGACACCGTACCTTATGTCGGCCAAGCCAAGTACACGGGCGATCCGGAAGCCCCGACCATCGCTGCCCCGCGCGGGGTGAAGTTTCCGCGCGCCGTCGCCCGCAAATATGCCGACGAATCCCCCGGCAAGGCACGCATGCACACCTGCCTGGATCAATATTACGCCAACAAGGACAGCGACGCGCTCGGCGGTCTGCGCTGGATCCAGAAGGGCGGTGGCTATTACAGCCTGTGCAATGCCAAGCTAAAGGGCAATCTGGCCGGGTGAGGAGCGCGACCCATGAGGCCGCGCCGGGCGTCGGCCCGGCCCATGCAACTGTTTCAGTCAGGCGCGGCCGACCGTCTGCTCGACCTGCTGCTTGAGCGCCGGGTCGACGCCGATATCCTCGGCAAGCTTGTCGAGATAGCGGCGCTCCTCGGGCGTGTCGATGGTCACCGCCAGCGCCGAGGCCGCGTAGATCTGCAGCGCCATCTCGGGCGAGGACGCGGAGTCGACCACGTCGGCGGGATTGACGGGTCGCTTCAGCTGCGCCACCAGCGCCTGCCGGTCCGCCGAGCTGATGCCGAGCTTGTCGAGCTGGCCGGTCAGCCGGTGCAGTTCGTCGGCGTCGATCATGCCATCGGCCTGCGCGGCGGCGATCATCGCATTGAGCAGGGCACCCGAGGCGGCTTCCGGGCCACCTTCCTGGTCCTGCGGATGGAAGCCGCTGTCGGGCGGCGGCACGAGCGCGGCCGCTCCGGTCTTGGGCTTTTCCCCGGCCTGCTGGGCCTGGTAGCGCTTGAGCGCTTGGTAGGCCAGCGCACCGATCACGGCGATGCCGCCGTAGCGGACGAGGTCGCCCATGTTCTTGCCCTGCGGGACGCCCGGTTGGGACGGCGCGCCCGGCTGCGGGGGCGTGCCGGGCAGCCCCTGGCCACCCTGAATGGCGCCGCCCGCCCCGCCGGCTGCACCCGTCGCCGCCGAGAGGATGCCGCCCAGGAGATCGCCCAGGCCACCGCCGCCGGCTTGGCCGGCCGGGCCACCGGGCAGCGCATTGCCGCCGGAGAGACCACCCAGCAGCCCGCCCAGTATGTTGCCCAAATTGCCGCCTGCCCCGCCCGCGCCACCGGTACCGTCCGGAACGGCACCGCGCAGCCCGCCGCCGCTGAGCGCGGCGCTCAGGATCTGCTCGAGCATCGATTGATTGGTGGCCATGTGGAGCTCCTTCGTTGGGTTTTTGCACAAGCGGGAAGGCCGATGACGCTGTCGGTGGTCGTCAGCGGCAATCGGATGGCGTGACGATCGCAGGCAGATCATCCGGCGACTGCCGGGCGAAATCGTCCATCGTAGCCATCACACTTCCTTCCACGCGCTGGTTCAATGCAAAGGTCTGGTGATGATCTTAGAGCGGGATGACAGTCGAGCAACAATGGTCCGAATATATTGGTTCGGCAATCGACATGTCGCGACTTCGCAAATTCTTCGCGGCGCATCAATCGGAGCGCCTCTGAACCTCAGATAAAGGAGGTGCGGTCTTTGGCGACGCAGGGCAGTGCCCCGGCAAGCCGACCTGGTGGCGCCCTTTCGATTGACTACCATGGTAGTCAATTCTAGGGTTGCCGGGTGCCGTTGGGGAGGGTCGCGAAGTTCGATGGAAGAGACGTGGCGGTGGTTCGGGCCGAGCGACGCAGCGACGCTGTCGCATGCGCGCCAGGCGGGTGCGGCCGGGATCGTCACGGCGCTGCACGACATTCCCTACGGCGAGGTCTGGCCGGCCGCGGCGATCCGCGAGCGCCGGGCGCAGATTGCGTCCGACCCGTCGATGGGACTGCGCTGGAGCGTGGTCGAAAGCGTGCCCGTACACGAGGACATCAAGCTCGGGCGCGGCGATCTCGGCCGGCTCTATGCCAATTTCGCCGAGACGCTGCGCAACCTCGGCGACTGCGGCGTCACCACAGTTTGCTACAATTTCATGCTCATACTCGACTGGACCCGCACGGACCTGGCCGTGCCGCTGCCGGGCGGCGGCACGGCGCTCAAGCTCAACATGCATGAGCTGGCTGCGTTCGACTGGCTGATGCTCAAGCGCCGCGGCGCCGAAGCCGACTACACGGCAGACGTTCTGGTGCGTGCCGAAGCTTGGTTCGAGGCCACGCCCGCCGCTGCCAAGGAACGGCTGCTCGCCAACGTCATGGCCGGACTGCCGGGCGCCTTCCGCCGCTACGATATCGGCGAATTGCGCGAGGTCATCGCCGAGCAGGCGAGCCTGTCGCACGCCACCTTGCGCACCAATCTCGTCCGCTTCCTCGAAGCGGTGGTCCCGGCCGCGGAACGGGCCGGGGTGACGCTCGCCATTCATCCCGATGATCCGCCGCGCGATCTGGCCGGGCTCTGCCGCATCGTCAAGGACGCCGCCGACATCGCCTTCATCCTCGAAGCGGTTCCCTCGCCCAACAGCGGACTGACGCTGTGCACGGGTTCGCTCGGCGCCAATCCCGACAATGACGTTCCGGCGATCGCCCAGCGCTTCGCCGACCGGATCAAGTTCGTCCACCTGCGCAATGTGCGCAAGGAACCCGACGGCTCGTTCATGGAATCCGACCATTTGGACGGCGATGTCGACATGGTGGCCGTCATCGACACCCTGCTCGAAGAGGAACAGCGTCGGCGGCAGGCAGGCGAGGTCACCCCGCTGCCGTTCCGGCCGGATCACGGCCACCAGCTGATCGACGACGCCGGCCGGGAGACCCATCCCGGCTACCCGGTCATCGGCCGCCTGCGCGGTCTTGCCGAACTGCGTGGCGTCATCGCGGCGCTCGCCTATGAACGGGGGTATCCGCGGTCATGACGGCAGCGCGCCTTTGCCGCGCCGGGGCGCTCCCCACTATCGGCGAACCGCCTCCGCCGGCGGTCGGCCCCCGTTAGCCGGCGACGCGCGGATGAGCGGGGCGGCGCATGTCAGCCTGAAGGAGTTGGTCAAGGTCTATGGCCGGCAGTTCGCCGTCAAAGGCATCGACCTTGAGATCGAGAAAGGCAGTTTCGTGGTGTTCGTCGGACCGTCGGGCTGCGGCAAATCGACGACGCTGAGGATGATCGCCGGGCTGGAATCGATCTCGCACGGCGAGATCCGCATCGGCGGCAAGCTCGTCAACGACCTGCCGGCGCGCGACCGGGGCATCGCCATGGTGTTCCAATCCTATGCGCTCTATCCGCATATGACGGTCTACGAAAATATGGCGTTCTCGCTCAAGGTGGCCAAGCTCGAGCCGGCCGAGATCGGCCGCCGCGTCAAGGCGGCCGCCGAGATCCTCAGGCTCGACGACTATCTCGACCGCCGCACCAGCCAGCTGTCCGGCGGGCAGCGGCAGCGGGTGGCGATGGGCCGCGCCATCGTCCGCGAGCCGGAGGTGTTCCTGTTCGACGAGCCGCTGTCCAATCTCGATGCCCAGCTGCGCACGGCCATGCGGGTCGAGATCAAGCGGCTGCATCACCAGCTCGGCACCACCGCCGTCTACGTCACCCACGACCAGATCGAGGCGATGACGATGGCCGACAGGATCGTCATCATGCGCGACGGCCTGATCGAGCAGCATGGCGCCCCGCTCGACGTGTTCGAGCGGCCGGCCAATGCCTTCGTTGCCCGGTTCATCGGCTCGCCGGCGATGAACATGCTGCCCGGGCGGCTGGTCGCGCATGCCGGCGGCATGGCCGTCGATATCGGAACAGCCGAAGCGGTGCCGGTCAGGGGATGCACCTCCGGCCGCCTCGAAGCGGGCCAAGCCGTCATTCTCGGGGTGCGGCCCGAAGACGTCGTCCCGGAAGGCCACGGCCTCGACCCGACGTCCGCTTTTGCCTTCCGCGCCGCCGTGACCCTGACGGAATCGCTTGGCAATGAAACCCTGATTTTCACCACCCTTGCCGGCACCGAGGTGATCAGCCGCATGGCGCGGCCGCGTCCGGTGGTCGACGGCGAGGTGCTCAGCTTTCTGGTCAATTGCGAACGGCTGCATCTCTTCGACCGAGAGTCGGGCCGCTCGCTGCGTGTGCCCTAGAGCAATTCCAGGAAAAGTGGCAACGGTTTTCCGTCCGGAATTGCGAAAACCAAAGACTTAGAGCGGAGCACCGATTCAAAGAAACGGTGATCCGCTCTAGCCAGTCATCAAGGAGGAGTGTCGACCATGAACCATTTTTCCAAGCGCCTCACAGCCTTCGCCGTCGCCGCCGCAGCGCTGGCCTCGGCGGCACCTGCCGGCGCCGAGACCGTCACCGTGTTCCATGACAAGCCGTTCTACCAGGCCGGCTGGGACGGCTTGAGCGCGGCAGCCAAGAACGCCGGCATCGACCTGAAATTCAGCGCCTATGCCACCGACCAGTTTCAGGCCTTTATCCAGCAGGGCCTGATGTCGGGCGATGCGCCGGCGGCGTTTACCTGGTGGAACGGGACCAAGCTTGCCGAGATCGTCGACAGCGGCCAGATCGCGCCGCTCGACGACCTGTGGAAGAAGAAGATCGCCGCCGGCGAATACGACGCGTCGGCGGCCGAGCCGTTCAAGGTCAACGGCCATATCTATGGCATGCCGACCGGCATCAACCGGTGGATCGTGCTCTACAACAAGAAGCTGTTCGACAAGGCCGGCATCGCTGCCCCGCCGAAGACCTGGGACGAACTGATGGCCGACTGCGAGAAACTGAAGGCAGCCGGCATCACCCCGTTCAACGCCTCGCTGCAGGAGGGCTGGCGCGGCTTCGTCTGGTTCGAGGAGCTGCTGATCCGCACCGATCCGGACGCCTACGTGGCCCTCAATGAGGGCAAGCTCAAATATACGGATGAGCCGGTGCAGAAGGTGTTCAAGGTCTGGACCGACCTCTATTCCAAGGGCTATTTCACCGATCCGGCCAGCCAGGAAGAGCAGCTCGACTTCGCCCGCGGCAAGGCGGCCATGTATCTCGCCGGCGATTGGAACATCGGTCTGGTCGAGAAGGGCGGGCTCAAGCCGGGAACCGATTTCGGCGGCTTCATCATGCCCAATGTCGAGGCTTCGGTGCCCAATGTGGTGATCGTCGAGGCCTCGCCGCTGGTGATCAGCACCAAGGGCGCCGCGGATGCCGACGTGATGAAATTCGCCGACTGGTATCTGAGCTCCGACGCGATGAGCCCCTGGGCGAAGACGCCCGGCCTCTACACCGGCAATCTCAAGGCGCCGACCCCCAACCCGATCATCGGCGAGATCGCCAAGGCCGCAGCCGACGGCAAGTACCGGTCGATGACCCGCTACTGGGAGGCCTCGCCGTCCGAGATCGTGCTGCCGGCGGTCGAGGAGATGAACCACTTCATGACCAATCCCACCGCCGACCAGGCCGGGACTGCCATGAAGAACATGGAGGCGATCGCCGCGCAGTACTGGGCGGCTCATCCGGCCAAGTAGCGCGGCAAGCCGGGCGCCGAGGCAAGCGCGATGATCGAGCCGGAGACCGCGTTCCTGCCGCCGCCCGGCATGCCGTCGCTCGAGGCCATGGCGAGGGCGGAACGCCGCCGGGGGCGGCGGCGGTTCTGGACGGCGCTCGGCTTCATGGCCCCGGCCCTCGCCTTCGTCGTGCCGTTCCTGCTCCTGCCGGTCGCCTTCAACGTCTATGCATCGCTGACGCGCTGGGCAAAATTCTCGGGGCTCGACCAGTTCGCCGGGGCCGAGAACTACCGGCGGCTGCTGTCCAACCCCAATTTCTTCACCGCCACGTCCAACACCGTGGCCTGGGTGGTCGCCTCCTTCGTGCTGCCGGCCCTAATCGGCCTGTCGCTGGCACTGCTGGCCAGAGGCATGCGCGGTGAGGAGGCGTTCAAGAGCATCTACTTCTTGCCGCGCATGTTCTCCGCCACCGCGGTCGGCGTGATCTGGTATTATGTCTATGCAAATGAGGGCATCATCAACTCGGCCCTGCGCACCGTCGGCCTGCCCGGGCTCGCCAGCCGCTGGCTTTACGAGGCCGACCTCGCCACCCCCGCGATGATCCTCACCCATCTCTGGCAGCAGGTCGGCCTGACCATGGTGCTGCTGCTGCTCGGCCTCAACGCGCTGCCGACCGAGCCGATCGAAGCGGCCAAGGTCGACGGCGCGTCGCGCTGGCAGGTCTTCCGCCACATCGTGCTGCCGCTCTTGGCGCCGACGATCCTGGTGGTGGTCACCGTCTCCGTGCTCGCCGGCTTCACCTCCTTCGACCTGGTCTGGGTGATGGGCCGCGACTTTCCCAACCGCTCGACCCTGACGCTCGCCGTCAACCAGTATTGGGAGTCGTTCCGCGCCGGCTATTGGGGCTATGGCGCGGCGATCGCCGTGGTTCTCGGCCTGATCGCCCTCAGCATCAGCTGGTCGCTGGGCGCGCTCCAGCAGCGCCTCGACCGACGCTAGGACCGATCCGATGGCTGCCTTCGACCTCGCCGGCCTCGACCTCGACGCGATCTCGGCGCGCGAGCGGCGAGCCGCCGGCGGTTCCTGGGCCGTGTGGATCTTCGCTGTCCTGCTCGCCTTCGCCTGGCTGGTGCCGTTCTATTATCTGCTCGTCTCGGTGTTCAAATCGAACGCCGAATACGGCACCGGCAACCCGCTGGCGCTGCCGCATTCCATCGGCCCGCTCGCCGACAATATCGCCGAGGCCTGGTCCAAGGCGCGCATGGCGGAAGGCATGTTCAACTCCGCGCTCTACGGGGTCTGCGGTGCCGGCGCTGCCGTATTCATCGCCGCGCTGGCGGCCTATGGCCTGACGCGCATCGAGTTTCGCGGCAAGGGCTTCTGGTTCCTGCTGATTTTCTCCGGGACGATCTTCCCGCTGCAGATGTATCTGATCCCGCTGTTCATCGGCTACAGCAGGCTCGGGCTCAACAATACGCGGCTTGGGATGGTGCTGTTCTATATAGCGATCTGCATCCCCTTCCCGGTGCTTGTGCTGCGCAACTACATGGCCGGCCTGCCGCGCGAGATGGACGAGGCCGCCCGTCTCGACGGCTGCTCCGAGTGGCGCATCTTCCGCTCGATCGTGCTGCCGAACTGCTGGGGGCCGATGACGGCGCTGTTCCTGATCCAGTTCACCTGGGTCTGGAACGATCTGCTGTTCTCCATGGTGCTGACCAGCCGCGAGGAGGTGCGCTCGCTGATGAACGGGCTGATGGTGCTGCAAGGCAGCTATGCGGCGCAGACGCCGAACGTGGTGATGACCGCAACCCTGCTGGCCAGTCTGCCGACGGTGGCTCTGTTCTTCCTGCTCCGCCGGCATTTCATGAACGGCTTGCGGCTGCAGGGTCTCTAGGAGGAGACGGCGCGGTGACGACCGAGAGCCTGGGCACGCACAATTTTCTGGAACGGCGGCCGAACGAGCCGGGCAGCGGCGCCTCGGTGACCGCGCGCACATTCGAGATCCTCCTCGACCAGATCCTGACCTTCCGGCTGAAGCCGCACGAATTCGTCTCCGAGAAGACGGTGTCCGAGGCCCTGGGCGTGAGCCGCACACCGGTGCGGGAAGCCTTGGCACGGTTGGCCGGGCTCGGGCTGATCGACATCTATCCCCAGCGGGGCAGCCGGGTGGCGCCGCTGCGGGTGGCAGACCTCGAAAAATCGCAGTTCCTGCGCGAGGCGCTCGAACTCGGACTGGTCAAGCGCGCGGTGGAAAGCCCGACCCGGCAGCTTCTGGTCGACAAGCTCAAGGCGGAGCTCGCCATCCAGGAGACGTTCGTGACGATTGCCGACGACCGGCGCTTCTTCAAGTCCGACGAGCTGTTCCACCAGCACATCGCGGCTCATGCCGGACTGCCCGGCATCTGGGCCGACATCAGCGCCGCCAAGCTGCATATGGACCGCTTCCGCGCGCTGTCCTTCCCGCGGCTCGACAGTATGGCCGTGGTGCTTGGCCAGCATCGCCGGATCGTGGCCGCGCTCGACGCCGGCGACCTGTCGGAAACCGAGGAGGCGATGCGCAGCCATCTGCGCCGCATCTTCGACGTCCTCGACGAGGTCAAGGCAAGGCACTCTCAATTTTTCGAGGCTTCCGACCTCGCTCCGGCCACAGCCAGGCCCGGCGCGGCTGCGATGGCGCAAGAAATACCCTGAGCGCCCCTCTTCGGGGTTGGCCGACCTTATGCCAGTCGACACTTCATGCCATCATACCGGTATGCCATCATCCCGGGTTCACGAGGGAGGGAAAGATGACCATTGCGACAACCACTCCGAGCTTCGATCTCACCGGCAAGGTCGTGCTCGTCACCGGTGCCTCGCGCGGCATCGGTCGGGCCTGCGCGCTGGCCGCAGCCGGCGCCGGCGCCGACCTCGTTCTTGGGGTCCGCAATCCCGCCGACGTCGAGGCGCTCGCTGCGGAGATCGAGGCGGCCGGGAAGCGGGCACTTGCGGTCCCCATGGACCTCGCCGATCTCACCGGCGTGCGGGCGGCGGTCGCCGAAGCCGAGACGGCATTCGGGCGCATCGACGTGCTCGTCAACAATGTCGGCATCGGGCCCGAGAACCTGGCCGAAAACGTCACCGAGTTCGATTTCGACGACACGGTCGACATCAATCTCAAGGGTACCTTCTTCACCACCCAGGCGGTCGGACGCGGCATGATCGCGCGCAAATCGGGCCGAATCATCAACATCAGCTCGCAAGCCGGGACGGTGACCCTGCGCGGCGAGGCGATCTATTGCATGACCAAGGCGGCGATCAACCATTTGACCCGGTGCCTGGCTGCCGAATGGGCCGAGCACGGCATTGCCGTCAACAGCGTGGCGCCGACCTTCATCTTCACCGACGGCACCCGGCCCGCCCTTTCGGACCCGGCCTTCCACGCCGCGACGCTCGCCCACATCCCGCTCGGCCGGATCGGCGATCCGATCGATGTCGCCGGCACGGTCGTGTTCCTCGCTTCGCCCGCCGCGGCGCTGATCACCGGCACCAACATCCTCGTCGACGGCGGCTGGTCGGTGAAGTAGTCCAGCTGCCGCAGCGGCGAGTTCTCACCCGGGAACCATCTCCTCATGGACCGATTAGCTCCCGAGGAGCCTGGAGCTTGTCATGGACTGGATCATAAATTGGTGGCCGGCGACCGTGCTTGGCCCGATCGTGCTGATCATCCTGATCGCCTACGCCTTGGTGACCCGCCGACGGCTGACCCCGCGCGAGAAGCAGGAGCGGCACGAAGGGATCAAAGAGGTGTATCGGCACAATCCGGACGCCTGAAGCCGGCGCGGCCATTGCCGCCGCCGTCCGCGCCGTCAGCTCTTGGGCGGATTAAGGCGGAAATCCTTGCCTTCCGGCAGCAGTTGGCCGCCGTCGACGACGATCGTGGTGCCGGTGATATAGGCCGCCTCGTCGGAGGCCAGGAACAGGAAGGCGTTGGCGACCTCGCGCGGGGTGCCGAGCCGGCCGAGCGGGATGGCGGCTTCCATGGAGCGGATGAACGCCGCGCCGCGATAGAGCTGGATGGCTTCGGTCAGGATGTTGCCGGGTTCGACGCCGTTCACGGTGATTCCGTAGCCCGAAAACTCCAGCGCCGCAGCCCGGATCAGCCCGTTGATGCCCGCCTTGGTCGCGGAATAGTGGCCATGGCCCGGGCTGGTGACATGGGGGCCGGTGATCGACGAGGTGAACAGCATCCGCCCGTAGCCCTGGGCTTTCATCGGAAGGAGCGCGGCGCGGGCGGCGTTGAAGCTGCCGCGCAGATTGACCGCCATCACCCGGTCCCAGTCCGCCGGACTGGTATGCTCCAGCAGCTGCCACGGATAGATGCCGGCATTCTGGACGATGATGTCGAGGCGCCCGTGCCGGGCGACGGCGGCAGCGACCGCAGCCTCCGCTTCGGCGTAGACCGAGATGTCGGTGGCGACGAAGGCGGCGCCCAAGGCGGCGGCGGTTTGGGCACCGACATCGGCCTCGCTGTCGGCCAGCACCAGGCGGGCGCCCTCTTCGGCGAAGCGCTCGGCGATCCCCCGGCCGATGCCGCGCGCGGCGCCGACAATGAGGGCCACCTTGCCGTCGAGCCTTTTGGTCATGCGAGTCTCTGCCGGATGCTCTGTTTGAGCGTATCGAGGAGTACGGCGGCGAGCACCAGCAGGCCGTGGATCACCTGGGTGAAATTGGCCGGCAGGCCCATCAGGTTGATGGCGGTGTTGATCGCCGAGAGGAGCAGCACGCCGGCATAGACGCCGGGCAGCGAGCCGACGCCGCCCTTCAGGCTGACGCCGCCGATGACCACCGCGGCAAAGGCGTTGAACAAAAGGCCGATGCCCAGATTGGCGGTGGCGCCCGAGGTGCGGATCGCCAGCAGCCAGCCGGACAGGCCGGCGATCGCGCCGGCCAGCACGAAGGCGATCACCAAATAGCGGTTGACGCGGATGCCGGCGCGAAATGTCGCCGTCTCGTTGCCGCCGATCATCACCAGATGCCGGCCGAACGGGGTCTTGGCCAAGATCAGCGAAAACGCCACGAAGCAGGCGATGGCGATCCAGGCGGTCAGCGGCAGCCCGGCCAGGCGCTGGATGCCGAGCCAGCGGATCGCCGGCGCCAGATCCTGGGCCGAGCGGCCGCCCGATACGGCCAGCACCAGCCCCCGCACCCAGATATAGGAGGCGAGCGTGATGATGAAGGCGCTCATCTTGAGCCGCACGATTAGCAAGCCGTTGATCGTTCCGATCAGCGCGCCGATGCCGAGCGCCAGGACGAGCGACACCGGCAAGGCCAGCCAGGCCGGGGTAAGCTGGAGACCGATGCCGATGCCCGCCGAGCAGAACAGGATGCCGACCGCCATCGCCGCCAGCGCCGCCACCGACTCGACCGAGAGGTCCATATGGCCGGCGATGATCACCAGAGCGAGCCCGATCGACATCACGCCGAGCACGCTCGAGGCCTCGATGATGTTGGCGAAGATGCCGAGCTGGAAGAAATTGGGAACGAACAGCGAGAACAGGACCAGCACGACGAGCAGCATGAACCAGACGAGGTTGTCGAGCAAAACCTCGAGCGTGCGGCGCGTGCGAAGGTCCATGGGCGGATTGTCCGGGGCAAGACGCCCGGGCCGGGACGGCCCGGGCCGCTGAAGGGAAGCCTCAGTCGACCGGCTTGATGGTGCCGGTCGGCGGCTTCAGATTGCCCCAGAAGGCAGGATTGTCGACGTTTTCCTTGGTGATCGCCGCGCCCGGGATCTTGATGTTCGGTCCCCAGGCCTCTTTGGTGACCTCGCTCTTCAGCCCGAGAACATCATATTCGCCCGGCTTGATCTCTTGCTTGCCGACGACCTTGTCCATGAACATGCCGACCGCGGCGGCCTGGGCATAGAGCGGCTGCTCGACCTCGACATTGAGCCAGCCCTTGCGGATCAGATCGAGACCGACCGGGGCACCGTTCGAGCTCATCATCATGACGTCGCCCGGCTTCTTGCCGGCAGCCTCCAGCGAGGCCACGCCGGCGACGGAGAGATGCGCGGCATGGCTGAAGATCAGGTCGATGTCGGGATTGGCGACCAGCTGGTCGGCGACGATGGTGCCGGCCGCATCAGCCGCCCACCCCATGGCGGGAACCGAGATGATCTTGACGTCCGGAAAGGCTTTCATCTTCTCCTCGAAGCCCTTCTGGATGTCGAGCGTGTAGGGGTCGCCGGGGTCGCCCAGCACCTGCAGGACCTTGCCCTTCGGGGAACCATTCTTGGCGGTGAGCAGCTTTTCGGCCTGGTCGGCGGCGATGTGGCCGATCTCGACCGTGCCGGCGACGGAGGTGAAGTCGGACGGCGTCGACGTGATCTGGCGGTCGAACTCGACCACCGGGATGCCCGCCGCACGCGCCGCCTCGACCGACGGCTTCAGGGCGTTGAAGTCGACGGCGGCAAGAATGATCGCGGCAGGCTTCAGCGCGATCACGTCATTCATCTGCGACTGCTGAGCGTCGGTCTTGTTGTCCGCATTGAGCGTCTTCATGTCGTAGCCGACTTGCTTGAGGAACATTTCGAGCGCGCTGACCGAGCCCGTCTGGAACTCGTCGAGCAAGGTCGGGACCAGGTAGTAGACGGTGCCCTTGGATTGGGCCAAGGCCGGTGTCAGCATCGCCAGGCCAAGGGCCAGCAGGCCGAACAAAAGTGTCGCTATTCGCTTCATTGCGGTTGGCTCCCTGTTTTCCCGCCGGATCTTGACCGGCCCCGTTCAGCCCGCCGGTCCGGCACCGGCGAGGGTTTCCCCGGTGATCATGTTGACCACCGCATCGGGACTGGTTTTCTTGCGCTCCACATCACCGGCCACCACGCCGTGACGGATGACCACGATACGGTCGGCGACCTGGAAGGCTTGCTGCATGATGTGGGTGATGATCACCACGCCGATGCCCTGGCTCGCCACCTTGCGGATCATGTCAAGGCCGCGGCGGGTCTGCTCGACGCCGAGGGCGGCGAACGGCTCGTCGAGCAGGACCAGCTTGCCGCCCCAATGGACGAACCGGTTGAGCTCGATCGCCTGGCGCTGGCCGCCCGAGAGATGTTCGACCTTGGTGCGCAGCGAAGGGATGCGTGTGCCGGCGTCGGCAAGCGCCTTGGCCACCACCGTCTCCATCGCCCGCTCGTCGAGCACCGGCAGCCCGAGCACCTTGCGGGTGAGTTCGCGTCCCATGAAGAAATTGGCGACGACATCGACATTGGTGCACAGCGACAGGTCCTGGTAGACCGTCTCGATGCCGGCTGCCTTGGCTTCGGCCGGCGTCCGCGCCAAAAATTCCTTGCCTTCGAACAGCATCCGCCCCGACGTCGGCTCGAGGCCGCCCGCGATGATCTTGACCAGCGTCGACTTGCCGGCACCGTTGTCGCCCAGAAGGGCGACCACTTCGCCGCGGCCAATGGTAAAGCTGACGCCCTTCAGAGCCTCGATGGCGCCGTAGTTCTTGCGGATCCGGTCGAGCACCAGCAGCGGTTCGGTCATCCGGTCATGCCCACTGCAAGCCTCGGACGGCGCAGCGAGCCGCGCAGACGGTGTCTTCCCAGGTCGCCCGCTGCTCACGCCTCGCCACTCGACCCCGCACCACCGATCGCTCCAACCCTCTAGGCGGCGAGCTTCGCATTTCCGGGATTTTCCCGTCAAACAGAATTGAGCGGGCGGGACGTCCGCTGCCGGGAACAAAGCTCGTCCGCGAACGGTTTTCGGCGGGACGAACCCAGCCCGCAGCGGGCGCCCGGTCGTCAATCGCAAACAGGAGGTCGACAATGGACAATGACCGCGCACAGCGCATCCGCACGCGCGCCTACTTCATCTGGGAACGTGAGGGCTGCCCGGAGGGCGGGGCGCTGAGGCATTGGGATCAAGCGTGCCAGGAAATCGACCGGGAAGAGGCCGAAGCCGGCACCGGAATTGCCGAACAGAGCGACTGGCAGCCGGCGCGCGCGGGGAGCGGTCTCGGGCAGATCCCGGGCGGGCTCGCCGATGCGGGCGAAACCAGCGCTTCCGCACCCGCCACCGAACCTCTCGGGGGAACCGAGCCGCTGGGCGGCACCGAGCCGCTGGGTGGCCCTGGGGCGCTTGCCGGAACCAGCGTGCTTGGCGAAGCCGAGCCGCTCGCCTCGACGCCGCGGCCGGCATCGGGACGCGCGGCCGGGCGCCGGAAAGAGCCGCGCTAGCTGCCGGGCGCGACCGAGCCGACGCGGTTGCGTCTGCGCCGCGTTTGCCCGATAAAATGCCGCCGAAGCTTGGCGCGAGGACGCGGCGACGGACGGCATGGCTGACAGGTCGGGATGGTAAGCGGCCGCCCGCGGGTGGTGTTGTTTTCCGGCGGCACGGCCTGCCGCTCGATCAATGTCGCGCTCTGCCGCCTGCCGCTCGAGCTCACCCGCATCGTCCCGGCATGGGACAGCGGCGGCAGCTCCAAGTCGATCCGCGAAACCTTCGCGATGCTGGCCGTCGGCGACACCCGGCAGGCCCTGATGACCATGGCCTATGGCGAGGGCCGGGCCGATCCGGTCGTCAAGATCTTCAACGCGCGGATCTCGGCAAGCAGCGGCAGGGCCGAGGCGCGCGCCGAGTTCGACCATTTCGCCAGCGGCCGGCACCCGCTGCTGGGCCTGCTCGAGCCGGCCCTGCGCCGGGTCGTGCTCGACTACCTCGGCATCTTCGAACAGCGCGCCGGCCCCGGCTTCGATTTCCGCAACGGGAGCATCGGCAATTTCATTCTGACCGGGGCCTTCCTCCGACTTGGCAGAGACATCAACGGCGCCATCCTGGAATTCCGGCAGCTTTGCGCGATCGGTGGCCATGTCTGGCCCTCGACCACCGACGATACCGTCCGGCTCGACGCTGTTCTGGCCGACGGCAGCCTGGTCCAGGAACAGCACCGGATCACCGCGCTATCGCCGGACCAGGCCGAGATCGGCATTGCCGAGATCCGGCTGGCGGCGGCGGGCGGGATCGCCGTGCGCGCCAACGCCGCCGCGCTCGACGCCGTCCGCAGCGCAGATCTCATCGTCTTCGGGCCGGGCAGTCTGTTCACCAGCCTGATGCCGCATCTCCTGGTGGAGGGCGTGGCCGCGGAACTGGCCGCCAACCGCGGCGCGGCAAAAGTGTTGATCGGCAATATCCTCGACTCGGCCGAGACGGCCGGCATGAACGTGGCGGACATGGTTGCGGCATTTCTCACCTTGGCATCCGCCCTGGCCGGCGGCGAAAGCAGCGCTTTGCTCACCCATGTGCTCAGCAATGCGGAGCTGTTTCCGTTCGAGCGCCGCCTCGGCACGGTCCGCTATGCTCGGAACGGCCCGCTCGAGGCGCTGTGCGCCGGGCACGCCCTGCGCCTGCTCATCGGCCCGTTCGAGGACGCCTGGAACCGCGGCGAGCATGACGGCCCTGCGGTTGCCGCCGCACTTGCCGGCCTTCTCCATGCCTAAGCGCGCGGCGCCACGCTCTCCAACGGCAGCAGTTGCGCGAAGGTGCATTCCTCCGGGGTCTTGTCCGTCCGCCAGCGCATGACCCTGGCGCTGTGCCGGAACTGGCCGCCGGTCACCTGGTCGACCGAGACTTCCGCCACCAGCACCGGCGCGAGCGGCACCGGCCGCCGCTCCTTCTGGCTCCAACGGCTCTTGCCGCCGGGCGTCTTGCCCGTGAAGCCGGAGCCGCCGAGCAAAGGCGCAACAATCTGTTTGGCTTTGTCGGCCTCCTCGCCATGGACCGGCACCCGCCCGACATAGTGGAGCAGACCGGCGTCGTCGAAGAGGCCGAAGAGCAAGGTCTCGACTTGTTCGCCGCCGGCTTTCCAGTAGAGGCCAGCGAGCACCGCATCGACGCTCTTCCACAGCTTGAATTTGAGCATCGCGCGCTCTCCCGCCAGATAGGGAAGCGCCAGGCGCTTGGCGATGATGCCGTCGAGGCCGGCCATGTCGGCCAGCCAGCGGCGGACCTCGGCGGCTGCCGAGGTCGCCTTGCCCACCGCCAGCGCCGGGTGCGTTCCGATCCGCGCGACGAGGGCTTCGAGCGCCGGACGGCGCGCGGTCAACGGCTGGGCGAAATAGGAGCGGTCGCCCTCGCCGAGCAGGTCGAAGGCGATGAGCTTCGCCGGATCGGCCGCGGCCAGCATGGCGACGCGGCTCGCTGCCGGATGCAGCCTGAGCTGCAGCGCATCGAAGGACTGGCCGGGGATGACGATCTCGCCATCGAGCACGAAGTCGGAGGCCGGCAGTTCGGCCAGCGCTTGAGCCAGATCGGGAAAGTAGCGCGCCAGCGGCCGCTGGTTCCTCGAGCGCAGATCGACGGTGCCGCCGCGGCGGTAAGCGAGGCAGCGAAAGCCGTCATATTTCGGTTCGAACTGCCAGCCTCCAGCCGCCGGCAATTCCTCCGTGACCTCGGCTTCCATGGGCTTCAGCGTCTCAGGGTCGAGGCGGGCGGCAATGGGCGTGTTGCTGACCATGCGGGTCCTCCGGCCGGCAAACGCCCACGGCGACGGCGCAGTTCCAGCACCGCGCCTGCGCCGGCCCTGCTGGGGACAACAGCATGTCCGCCGTTGACCGGCAGACGGAGCGCTGCTTTTCTGGTCCTTACCGCCGAACACGTGCAGCCGACCACCGGAATGAATATCCAGGCCAAATCTCCCGCTTCTCAGCCGATCTACCATCGCATCGCCGATTGGCTCGCGACACAAATCTCATCGGGGGTGCTGAAGCCGGGGGACCGGTTGCCGTCGGAGCGCAAGATCGCCGCGGCGGTCGGCGCCAGCCGGATGACCGCCCGCCAGGCGCTCAAATTTCTCGAGCACCGCGGCCTGGTGGAAACCAGAGTGGGGCGCGGCGCCTTCGTGGCCGCCCAGTGGAGCCCCGCCACCGCCGCTTCCGACGCCGACGGTTTCCAACATGACGCGGCGCCGCCGCTGCCCACGGCCAGCGCCTATCTCAAGGAACTCAGCGCGCGCTTGGCCGGCCTCGGGGCCGCCAACGCCGCCGCGATCGACGCGGCGGCCGAGGCTATCGTGCGCACCGCCAAGGCCGATGGCCTGGTCTATTTGTTCGGCAGCGGCCACAGCCATATGCTCGCCGAAGAGGCGCACTACCGCGCCGGCGGCCTGGCATGCGCCGTGCCCGTTCTGTGGGGCCCGCTGATGCTTCACGAGAGCGCCGCCGGCAGCACCGCTTTCGAGCGCACTGCCGGTCTTGCGGCCTCGATCTTCGCCCGCTACCCGATCGGCGCCGATGACGTCTTGGTCGTGATCTCCAACAGCGGCGTAAATGCAGCTCCCGTCGACGCCGCGAAGCTCGCCCGCGACGCCGGGGCCACCGTCATTGCGCTGACCGCCGAGGCCTATTCGCGCGAATCGGCGCGCGGGCGCGAACGCCTGGCCGAGATCGCCTCGATCGTGCTCGACAACGGCGTGCCCGCCGGCGATGCCGTCGTCAGCGTCGGCGAGGGCGGCCTGCGGGTTGGGCCGATCTCGACGGTTGTCGGGGCCGCGCTGCTCAATGCCGTCATCGCCGAAGCCGCAGCACGTCTGGCCGCAGCCGGCGCAGCGCCGCCCGTCTATGTGAGCGCCAATGTGCCGGGGGCAGCCGAAGCCAACCGCAAGCTCGTCGACCGCTATCGGCGGCAGAACCCGCATCTGTAGCGAAGCTCTCCGTCAGGCCGCCTTCCGGCGCCGCGCCAGACGCGCCCGAATGCTGTCGACATCGGCGCGCGGCGTCGCGGCAAACAGCGTCTTGGTGTAGCTGTGCTGCGGGTCGGCGAACACCCGTCGCGGGTGCCGTATTCGACCGCCTCGCCGAAGTACATCACCATCACGTCGTCGGCGATGTAGCGGACCACCGACAGATCGTGGCTGATGAAGACATAGGTCAGGTGGAACTCGTCCTGCAGATCGGCGAGCAGGTTGAGCACCTGCGCCTGCACCGAAAGGTCGAGCGCCGAGACCGGCTCGTCGAGCACCAGCAGGCGCGGGTTGAGCATCAGCGCGCGGGCAATCGCGATGCGCTGGCGCTGGCCGCCGGAGAACATGTGCGGATAGCGGTTGTAGTGCTCGCTCCTCGAGCCCGACCTTCGTCAGCATCTTCATGCGCCCGCGTCGCGGCGCTCGTCGCCGGGCAGGTCGGTGTTGATGCGCAGCGGCTCGGTCAGCACGTCGCCGATCTTCTGGCGCGGGTTGAGCGAGCCATAGGGGTTCTGGAAGACGATCTGCACCTTGCGGCGCATCTCCGACGTCAGCCGCCCTTTGGCGATGTCGATCTTCTCGCCGTCGATCAGCAGCTCGCCGGAGGTGGCCGGGTCGATCAGGGTGATGATGCGCGCCAAGCGTCGACTTGCCGCAGCCGCTCTCGCCGACGATGGCCAGCGTCTTGCCTTGCTCGACCGAGAAACTGACGCCCTTCACGCGCATGCACGGTACGCGGCCTTGCCGAACAGGCCGCCGGCGAGGTGATAGTCGCGGACGAGTTCGCGGCCTTCGAGGACCGGCGTCATCGGCGCTCGCGTCACGGCGCCACCTCGGCGTCGGGAAGGAATGTCGGCGACGGTCGGCAGGCGGTCGCCGACCGCGTTCTCCGGCAGCGCCGACAGCAGCGCCCGCGTGTAGGCGCTCTTCGGCGCTTCGAACAGGGACAGCACGTCGGCCTCCTCCATCTTGCGGCCCTTGTACTGGACGATGACGCGGTCGGCGGTCTCGGCCACCACGCCCATATTGTGGGTGATCATGATCAGCCCATGCCGTGCTCGGCCTGCAGCTTCATCAGCAGATCGAGGATCTGCTTCTGGATGGTGACGTCGAGCGCCGTGGTCGGCTCGTCGGCGATCAGCAGCTTCGGATTGCAGGCGATCGCCATCGCGATCATCACGCGCTGGCACTGGCCGCCCGACATCTGGTGCGGAAAGCGCCTCAGCCGCTCGTCCGGCTCGGGAATGCCGACATCGCGTGAGCAGCTCGATCGCCCGCGCCCGCCGCGGCGGCGCGATCGAGCCCATGTGGACGCGCAGCACCTCTTCGATCTGGAAGCCGACGGTGAAGCAGGGGTTGAGGCTGGCGATCGGCTCCTGGAAGATCATCGCCATGTCCTTGCCGATGATCTTGCGCCGGTCGGCCGGGCTGAGGCTCAGCAGGTCGATGCCGTCGAAGTGCATGCGCGTCGGCGGTGACCGTCGCCGTCCACGGCAGCAGGCCCATCACCGCCAGCATCGACACCGACTTGCCGGACCCGGATTCGCCGACGATCGCCAGCACTTCGCGCGGCTCGACCGAGAGGGAGACGCCGTCGACGGCGCGGAACGGACCGCTGGCGGTCTCGAATCGACGACGAGGTTTTCGATTTCGAGCAGGGCCATGGCTCAGGACCTCTTCAGCTTCGGGTCGAGCGCGTCGCGCAGGCCGTCGCCGATCAGGTTGATGGCGAGCACGGTGATCAGGATGGCGAGGCCGGGGAAGGTCACCACCCACCAGGCGCGCAGGATGAACTCGCGCGCCTCGGCCAGCATCGTGCCCCATTCCGGCGTCGGCGGCTGCGCGCCCATGCCGAGGAAGCCGAGCGCTGCGGCCTCGAGGATGGCGTTGGAGAACGACAGCGTCGCCTGCACGATCAGCGGCGCCATGCAGTTGGGCAGGATGGTCACGAGCATCAGCCTGAGATGGCTGGCGCCGGCGACCTTGGCCGAAACGACGTATTCGCGGGTCTTCTCGGCCATCACCGCGGCGCGCGTCAGCCGGGCGAAATGCGGCTGCAGCACGAACGCGATGGCGATCATCGCATTGACCAGGCCAGGCCCGAGGACCGCCACCAGCACCAGCGCCAGAAGCAGCGACGGAAAGGCCAGGATGATGTCCATGATGCGCATGATCAGCGTATCGACCCAGCCGCGGCAGTAGCCGGCGAGCAAGCCCGAGGATGACGCCCGACACCAGCGCGGTGGTGACGACGACGAAGCCGATGAACAGCGAGAAGCGCGCGCCGTAGATCAGCCGCGAGAGGATGTCGCGGCCGACCGCGTCGGTGCCGAGCAGAAAGCTGGCGTTGCCGCCCTCCTGCCAGAACGGCGGCGTCGAGGAAATCGTCGCGGAACTGTTCGTCGGGCGAATGCGGCGCCAGCAGCGGCGCGAAGATCGCGATCAGGATCAGCAGCACGAAGACGACGAGGCCGATCACCGCGCCCCGGTTGATCGGAGAAATAGTACCAGAACTCGCGCAGCACCTGCAGGCGCGCGTCACGCGGTCGACGACGGTGGCGGCTTCGACGGTGGCTGCGGCATTCGTCGCTCATGTCAGTTGGCCCGGATGCGCGGATTGATCACGGCGTAGAGCACGTCGACGATCAGGTTCACCACCATGACGATCAGCGCGATGATCAGCAGCCCGCCCTGGACGGTGAAATAGTCGCGCTTGGAGATGGCATCGATCATCCATTTGCCGATGCCCGGCCAGGAGAAGATCGATCTCGGTCAGGATCGCGCCGGCCAGCAAGCGTGCCGACCTGCAGGCCGATGGTGGTGACGACCGGGATCAGGGCGTTGCGGAGGGCATGCAGGCCGACGACCCGCGACGGCGTCAGGCCCTTGGCGCGGGCGGTGCGCACATAGTCCTCGCCGAGCACTTCGAGCATCGCCGAGCGCGTCTGCCGCGCGATGACCGCGAGCGGGATGGTGCCGAGCACGATCGTCGGCAGGATCAGGTGGCGACAGCGCCGAGCGGAAGGCGCCCTTCTGGCCCGAGAGCAGGGAGTCGATAGTCATGAAGCCGGTGATCGGCTTGAAGAAATACATGAGGTCGATGCGGCCCGACACCGGCGTCCAGTGCAGCGTGCCGGAGAACACGATGATCAGCAGCAGGCCCCACCAGAAGATCGGCATCGAATAGCCGACCAGCGCGGTGCCCATGGTCGGCCTGGTCGAACCAGGAGCCGCGCTTGACCGCCGCGAAGATGCCGGCCGGCGACGCCGAGCACGATGGCGAAGAGCATGGCGCAGAAGGCGAGCTCGACCGTCGCCGGGAAGCGGGTCAAGAACTCGTTGAGCACCGGCGTCTTGGTGGCGAACGAGATGCCGAAATCGCCGTGACAGGACGTTGCCGAGATAGCTCGAGATATTGGCGCCAGATCGGCCGGTCGAAGCCGAACTGGTGCATCAGCTCGGCGTGGCGCTCGGGCGACAGGCCGCGCTCGCCGGCGAGCACCAGCACCGGATCGCCCGGCAGCATGCGCACGAAGCCGAAGGCGAGGATGGTGATCCCGATGAAGGTCGGGATGATCAGGGCGAGCCTGCCGAGGATGAAGCGCAGCATTGCGGCGAAGCAGGGCGGCGCACTGCGCGGCGCCGCTGCCCGTTTCGCGACCTTATTCGGCGATGTCGACGCCGTCGAAGCGATGAATGCCGAGCGGATCCATGGCGAAGCCGGTCACCGATCTTGCTGCATCGGCATGAACACCTTGGAGTGGGCGAGCGTCGCCCACGGCGCCTGGTCCTTGAAGATGACCTGGGCCTGTTCGTAGAGCTTGGTGCGCTCGGCCTGGTCGGACACCGTCTTGGCCTTGTTGATCAGGGCGTCGAAGTCCTTGTTGCACCACTCTGCGCGGTTGTTGCGAACCGACGGAGGCGCAGCACAGGAGCACGCCGAGGAAGTTGTCCGGATCGCCATTGTCGCCGGTCCAGCCGACGATGACGGCGCCGTCATGGTCGACCGCCGAGGCCCGCTTCAGGTATTCGGCCCAGTCGTAGGAGACGATCTCGACCGTGACGCCGACCTTGGCGAAGTCGGCCTGGATCAGTTCGGCGGTGCGCCGGGCGTTCGGCATGTAGGGACGCGACACCGGCATCGCCCAGACGTTCATCTTGAGGTCCTTGACGCCGGCCTCTTCCAGCAGCTTCTTGGCCGCTTCCGGATCGTAGGGATCGTCCTTGATGGCCTTGTTGTAGGACCACATCGTCGGCGGGATCGGGTTGATCGCCACCTGGCCGGCGCCCTGGAAGACGGCGTCGATGATCGCCTGCTTGTTGATCGCCATGTTGAGCGCCTTGCGCACGCGCACGTCGTCGAACGGCTTCTGCTGGGTGTTGTACATCAGCGCGCCGACATTGAGGCCTTCCTGCTCGTCCACCTTGAGGTTGGGATCGGCCTTCAGGCCGTCGATGTCGGCCGGCGCGGGATAGGACATGATGTGGCATTCGCCGGCCTTGAGCTTCTGGGCGCGGACGGCGGGGTCGGTGGTGATCGCGAAGACCAGGTCGTCGATCTTCTGCTTGCCGCCCCAATAGTCGGGGTTGGCCTTGTAGCGGATCGCCGCATCGGTCTGGTAGTCGACGAAGATGAACGGGCCGGTGCCGACCGGCTTCTGGTTGAACAGCTCCGGCGTCTTGTCGGCCTGCAGCTTGTCGGCATATTCCTTCGACACGATCGAGGCGAAGTCCATGCCGAGCGTCGGCACGAAGGTGATCGCCGGTTCCTTCAGCGTGAACTTCACGGTAGGTCGTCGACCTTCTCGACCTTGGCGATGTTGTCGCCGAACTGGTCGTTGTAATATTGATAGGCGATGCCCGGAATGTACTGGAACCAGGGTCCGTTCTTGTCGACCTGACGCTCGAACGAGAACACCACGTCGTCGGCGTTGAAGTCGCGCGTCGGGGTGAAGTAATCGGTCGTCTGCGAACTTCACGCCCTGGCGCAGCTTGAACGTGTATTCCTTGCCGTCGTCGGAAATCGTCCAGCTCTCGGCCAGGCCCGGCGAGATCGCTGGTCTTGCCGTGGTCGAACTCGACCAGGCGGTTGAAGACGGTGCGCGACGACGCGTCGAACGTCTGACCGGCGGTATAGGGTGCCGGGATCGAAACCTTCCGGCGAAGCCTCCGAGCAGTAGACCAAGGTCTTTGCATTGGCTACGCCGTCCGAAGACGCTTGCAGCCAGCAACGCGGCCGCAAAAGTCAGTTTCGTTTTCATTGGGCACTCCCTGTGATTATTCCAAGCCCCTCAACCAGGCTCGTGAAGCGCGCATTTAAGCATCGTTCTTCTAGCTTTGGAACTCCCCGCGGCTCTGCCCTACGGGAAGCGCCGGTGCGGCGCCGACATCGCTTGGGCAGCGGCTGCTCGAACGCTATTGTTCCGGCGGTCGGAGCGGCGGAGGGCGGCGCGATGGTGAAGCGCGAATGGGCAGGCGAGGTGCTCGGCTTCTGGTTCGAGGAGCTCGCCCCGGGCGACTGGTGGGCCACGTCGCGCCGCACCGACACGCTGATCGAGGAGCGGTTCGGCGCCCTGCATCGCGCGGTTGCCAAGGCGGTTCCGGCGGCAGCTCTCCTAGGTGGAGGCGAGGCGCTCGCCGCCGTCATCGTTCTTGATCAGTTCTCACGCAACATCCATCGCGGCACCGCTGTCGCCTTTTCGGCCGATCCCCTGGCGCGAGCCGTCGCCGGCAATGCGCTCGCTTGCGGCTTCGACCAAGGGCTGGCCGATGCACGCCGGCAGTTCCTCTATATGCCCTTTCTGCATTCCGAAGCGCTGGCGGACCAGGAGCGCGCCGTCGCCTTGCTGCAAGGCTTCGACGACGAGACGCTGCGCAGCGCGCTCGAGCATCGCCGCATCATCGAACGGTTCGGCCGCTTCCCGCACCGTAACCGGGCGCTCGGCCGGACCTCGACGGCGGACGAGATCGCCTTCCTCGCCGATCACCACGGTTTCGGGCAGGGCACTTCGCCGCCGCAGCAGAGCTTGTAAAGGCCGCGGCGATAATCCTAGATGTCGAGGCCACCGGGCATCCGGGGAACGCGACGCGACGGAGGAAAACCTTGGCCAAGGCAGTGAAGACGGCGCGTTCCTCCGCCGCGGCCGACTCCGGCAAGCGACCGCGCGCGGCCAGGACGAAGGCCGCCAAGCCCCGCAGCACGGCAGCCAAGCCGAGCGGGGACCTGCCCGCCACCGATGCTGATGCGACGCCTCCGACCGCCCCCGCCAAGCCCAAACGCAAGCCGCGGGCGCGCAAGCCGCAGGCGCCGCCGGCCGCCCAGCCGTGGCTGGCGAGCTATCCCGCGAGCATGCCGCGGGAGATCGGACCGCTTCCGGCCGCTTCGATCGGCGAGCTGCTGGTGACGGCCTGCCGGCGCCACGCCAAGGCGCCGGCGTTCAGCTGCATGGGGCGGACGATCCGCTTCGAAGACCTCGAGCGGCGGTCGGCCGCCTTTGCGGCGTTCCTGCAAGGCCGGGGATTGGCGAGGGGTGCGCGGGTCGCGCTGATGATGCCCAACATCCTTCAGTACCCCATCGCCATGATCGGCGTGCTCAGGGCCGGCATGACGGTGGTCAACGTCAATCCGCTCTACACGCCGCGCGAGCTCGAGCAGCAGCTCACCGATTCCGGCGCGGAAGCGATCGTCATCCTGGAGAATTTCGCCACCACCCTGCAAACCGTGTTGACGCGCACGCCGGCCAGGCTGGTGGTGGTCGCGACGCTGGGCGATCTGTTCGGCCCGCTCAAGGGGGCCGTGGTCAACCTGGTGGTCCGGCGCGTGAAGAAGCTGGTGCCGGGCTGGTCGCTGCCCGGCCACGTCTCGTTTCCGGCGGCGCTGCGCGAAGGGCGCCGCCGCAAGCTGCAGGACGTGGCGGTCGGGCCCGAGGACATCGCCTTCCTGCAATATACCGGCGGCACCACCGGGATCTCCAAAGGCGCTGTTCTTTTGCACCGCAACGTGCTGGCCAACGTCGCGCAAAACCTGATTTGGATGGAGACGGCCTTCGTCAACAAGCCGCGCCCGGCCAGCCTGACCTTTCTCTGCGCGCTGCCGCTCTACCACATCTACGCGCTGACGGTGAATGCGCTGATGGGCATGGAACAGGGGGCCCACAACATCCTGATCCCCAACCCGCGCGACATCCCGGCCTTCGTCAAGGAATGGGCCCGGTATCCGATCAACGTCTTTCCCGGACTGAACACGCTGTTCAACGCCCTGCTCAACAATCAGGATTTCGCCAAGCTCGACTTCAAGCCGCTGCTACTCGCCTTCGGCGGCGGCATGGCGGTGCAGAGGCTCCGTCGCCGAACGCTGGAAGGCGCTGACCGGAACGATCATTTCCGAGGGCTACGGGCTGTCCGAGACCTCGCCGGTGGCGACCGCCAACCGCTTCGATGCCGGCGCGTTCTCGGGCACCATCGGCCTGCCGATCCCGTCGACCGAGGTCTCGATCCGCGACGACGCCGGCCAGCCGGTCAAGCCGGGCGGGGTCGGCGAACTCTGGATCCGAGGTCCGCAGGTGATGGCCGGCTACTGGAAGCGGCCGGAGGAGACCGCGGCCGCTCTGACCGCCGACGGCTTCTTCAAGACCGGCGACCTGGGCTTCATGGACGCGCAGGGCTTCATCACGATGGTCGACCGCAAGAAGGATATGATCCTGGTGTCGGGCTTCAACGTCTACCCGAACGAGATCGAAGAGATTGCCGCCGGCCATCCGGGGGTGCTTGGAAGTGGCCGCGATCGGCGTTCCGGATGAGCACTCGGGCGAGGTCCCCAAGCTGTTCGTCGTCAAGAAGGACCCCGATCTCACCGCCGATGAGCTGCTCAGCTATTGCAGGAAGCATCTGACCGCCTACAAGCGGCCGCGCTCGGTCGAGTTCCGCACCGAGCTGCCGAAGACCAATGTCGGCAAGATCCTGCGGCGCGAACTGCGCAGCTAGCGCGGGCCGGCGTTTCTCCGCATCGCTGACCGGGTCTCAGCCCGATCAGGCGTTGGCACGCGCCCTCTCGGCCAGCAAATCGGGCAGTTCGGCCACCGATCCGATGATGACGTCGGCCAACGGTGCCAGGCTCGGACGGGTGCCGGTGCCGCTCAGCACGCCGACCGCCAGCCCGGCGCCGCCGGCCTTGGCCATTTCGAGGTCGTGACGGTTGTCGCCGACGACGGCGATCTGCGACGGCTTCAGCCCGGTCAGATCGGCGAAGGCGCGCACCGTGTCCGGGGCCGGCTTGGGGTTGGCGACGCCGTCATAGCCGTAGACGGCATCGAACAGCTGGGCGATGCCGAGGGCCAACAGCGCCTTTTCCGCCCCGCCGGTGGAATCGTTGGTGGCCAGCCCAAGGCGCAGCCCGGCCGTGTGCAAGCGCGTCAGCGCCGCGCGCATGCCCTCGATCGGAACCGAGCGGAGCGCGCCCTCGGCAGCCGTCACCTGGTCGAAGGTCGCGACCAGCTCGCGCCTGCGTTGGGCGTCGGCCTCCGGGTACCAGAGCGCGACGATGTCGGCATTGGTGCCGGCGGCAAACACCGAATCGGCAACGAAGCAGCGCTGCTCGAAATCATAGCCGGCGCGCGCCAGCAGGGCGTCGGCACGTGCCCGGTCGCCGCCGGCGGCGGCCAGTGCCATGGCATCGCCGACGGCGAACCAGGTGGCCTGGAAGTCGAGCAAAGTGCCGTCCTTGTCGAACAGAATCGCCCGGATCGTCACCGCCTTACTGCGTCCCGCGCAGTGTCTGGACCTGGTGAACCAGGCCGGCCGTCGAGGAATCGTGGCTGTTCGGCTCCTCCTTGCCCTCGACCACCGGCAGCAGCGCCGTGGCAAGCTCCTTGCCGAGTTCCACACCCCACTGGTCGAAGGCGTTGATGCCGAACAGCTGCGCCTCGACAAAGACGCGGTGCTCGTAGAGCGCAATCAGCCCGCCCCAGCGTTTCGGGGTCGAGCTTGCGGTAGAGAAGGGTCACCGACGGGCGGTTGCCGGGGAATACCCGGTGCGGGGCGACGCGGTCGACCTCGGCGGCCGGCATCCCCTTGGTCAGCATCTGGCGGCGCGCCTCCTCCAGCGTGCGGCCGCGCATCAGCGCCTCCGATTGCGCCAGGCAGTTGGCGATCAACAGGTCATGGTGCTCTTTCAGCTCGGGCTCGTGGCCTTGCGCGGCCACCATGAACTCGACCGGGATGATGTCGGTGCCCTGATGCAAGAGCTGGAAGAAGGCGTGCTGGCCGTTGGTGCCCGGTTCGCCCCAGACCACCGGTCCGGTCGGCGTCGACACCGGCGCGCCGGAGACGGTGACGCGCTTGCCGTTCGATTCCATGTCGAGCTGCTGCAGATAGGCGGGCAAACGGGCCAGGCGCTGATCGTAGGGGATGACGGCGCGGGTCGGAAAGCCGCAGACCACGCGATGCCAGTAGCCGACCAGCCCGAGCACGAAAGGCAGGTTCTCGAGCGGCGCGGCGGTGGCGAAGTGCCGGTCCATGACGTGGGCACCGGCGAGGAAGCGGCGAAAATTGTCCGCTCCGACGGCGATCATGATCGGCAGGCCGATCGCCGACCACAGCGAATAGCGGCCGCCGACCCAGTCCCAGAAGCCGAATACGCGGTCCGGCTGGATGCCGAAGGCGGCGACCTTGTCGAGCGCCGTCGACACCGCGCAGAATTGGTGCTTGACCGCATCCGGGCCAAGCGCGTCCTGCACCCATTTGCGCGCCGTCTTGGCATTGGTCATCGTCTCCACCGTGGTGAAGGTCTTCGAAGCGATGATGAACAGCGTCGTTTCGGGCTGCAGCGGCTTCAGCGTGTCGTGGATGTGGGCGCCGTCGACATTGGAGACGAAGTGCGCGCGCGGGCCGTCGTGATAGGGAGCCAGCGCCAGGGTGGCCATCGCCGGGCCGAGATCGGAGCCGCCGATGCCGATATTGACGATGTCGGTGATCGCCGACCCGGCAGCGCCGGCGATCTTGCCGCTGCGCACCCCCTCGGCGAAGACCGCCATCGCATCGAGCACGGCATGAACCTCCGGCATGACGTCCACGCCGTCCACCTTGACGCCGCTCGCCGCCGGGTTGCGGAGCGCGGTGTGCAGCACGGCCCGGTCCTCGGTGACGTTGATCTTGTCGCCCGCAAACATCGCGGCGCGGCGCTCGGACACGTGCGCGGCATCGGCAAGCTGGACCAGCAGCTCCATGGTCTCGGCCGTCACCGCACATTTCGACCAGTCGAGCAGCATGTCGTCGAGCGTCAGCGAAAAGCGGCGGAAGCGCTCCGGGTCGGAAGCAAAGGCCGCGCGCATGTCCATGCCTTCGGCACGGTGATCGCGCAGGGCGCTCAGGCGGGCGCTGAACGGATGATCTGCCACGGTGGGGCTCCTTCGGGATCGAGACGACCGGAAGAATAGCAGACCGCGGCCGATTTGCGATGACGGCTGGAGCAGCGGGCGGAGTTCGCGGCCGCGCGGCCACCATTCACTGGCATAAATAGCTCCGATTAGAAAAATTCATTGGCGCAACCGTTTGGACCAAGATTACAAACCGCTGGGCCAGACGACCGGCGAAGTGTGGTGAGGAGACGATGGCACAACGAAACGATACCGCGATCTGGTCGGGCCTCTTCCGCATCTCCGCGGACTCGGGACAGACGCTGCAGGCCCAAATCCGCCAGGCGATCGTCGCCGCCATTCTTGACCGCCAGATCGCCGCGTCGATGCCGCTGCCGTCCTGCCGGATCCTGGCCGAGAAGCTTGGCGTCGCCCGCGGCACCGTGGTGCTCGCCTTCCAGCAGCTGGTCGATCAAGGGTTCCTGATCGCGCGCGAGCGGCGCGGCCACTTCGTCAATCCCGACGTCCTGTCGATGCCGGCCAAGCCGGCCGTCAAATCCGGCAGCGGCGTGGAGCAGATCGACTGGAAAGCGCGCCGGCGGATTGCGGCCACCGAAATGCCGCAGCCGCTGAAGCAGGACAACTGGATCAAGTCGTCCTACCCGTTCGTCTATGGCCAGTTCGACCCGGCGCTGTTTCCGACGGCGGAGTGGCGCGAATGCAACCGCATGGCCCTGGCCGTGCTGGAGATCCGCAACTGGGCGGCCGACATGGTCGACCGCGACGACCCGCTGCTCATCGAGCAGATCCAGGCGCGGCTGCTGCCGCGGCGCGGCATCTTCGCCAATCCCGACGAGATCATCGTCACGCTGGGCGCTCAGAACGCGCTCTACATGCTGGCGACGCTGTTGATGAGCCAGGGCAGCAAGGTCGCGATGGAGGATCCCGGCTACCCCGATGCGCGCAGCATTTTCCGGTTGGCGGGGGCCGAGATCGCGCCCGTGCCGGTCGACAGCCAGGGAATCGTCACCTCGCGCATCGCGGCCGATGCCGGGTTCGTGTTCGTCACCCCCAGCCACCATTGTCCGACGATGGTGCCGCTGTCGGCCGAGCGCCGCCAGGACCTACTCGATCGGGCGGCCCGCGACAACCAGATCATCTTCGAGGACGGCTATGACAGCCAGTTGCTCGACGAGGCCCCGCAGCAGGCGCTGAAGAGCCTCGATCGCAACGGCCGTGTGGTCTATGTCGGCTCGATGTCGAAGACCCTCGCGCCTGGATTGCGGCTGGGCTACATCGTTGCCGCAGCCGACCTGGTCGCCGAGCTGCGGGCGCTGCGCCGGTTCATGCTGCGCCATCCGCCGGCCAACAATCAGCGTGCGGTGGCACTGTTTCTTTCCCTCGGCCATCACGAGGCGCTGGTCAGGCGGCTGTCGAGCGCCTTCGAGGAGCGCCGCAAGCGGCTTGCCCATGCCATCTCGGCCTTCCTGCCGGATTGGCGCTCGACCAACTCGGCCGGCGGCACCTCGCTCTGGCTCGAAGGGCCGCGCGGCATCGATGCCCGCTCGCTGGCCGACGCCGCCGCCGCCCGCAGCGTCATCATCGAGCCCGGCGACCGCTTCTTCGACCAGGCCGACAGGCCGTCGCGGTTTATGCGGCTTGGGATTTCGTCGATCGCGGTGCAGCACATCGAGCCGGGCATCCGCGAGCTGGCGACGGCCGCGGGGCGCCGTCCGGCAGCCGCCTGAGCCGCTCGCCTGGCTCAGCCGCCGGCAAATCCCTGGCACAACCTCGCCGGCCCCAAGGGGCGCCATAGTTGCATCCAACGGAACGCCGAGAGCTTTCGTCGGCGGCACAAAGGGCAACCGTGTGGGAGCGAGAGGATTCGATGTCTGATCTGGTGGAACATCCGGATGCGGCGCCGGATACCCGCTCGCGGCGCAGCGGCGGCCGGCAGGCACGGCGTGCGATCCGGGCCGCGCCGCTGGCCGACGAGATCCGCCCGGTGCGCCCCGGGCTGTCCGGCGGCAGGTACAAGCCGTTGGGCCAGAATGATCTCGAACAGATCCACGAAGCCGTGCTCACCGTTCTGGAGACCATCGGCTTCGCCAACGCGATTCCGAGCTGTACGGCGGCGCTGACGCGCGCCGGCGCGATCCACGGCCCCGACGGTCGGCTGCGGTTCCCGCGCAATCTGGTGTCGGCCACGATCCGCGATGCCGCCCGCAATTTCACCCTGCACGGCCAGGACCCGCGCCATGATTTGCAGATCGAGGGCACCCGCGTCCACTACGGCACCGCCGGCGCGGCCGTGCACCTGGTCGATGTCGAAAAGCGCGAATACCGCGAATCGCTGCTGCAGGACATCTACGACGCCGCCCGCCTCGTCGAGGGCCTCGACAACGTCCACTTCTTCCAGCGGCCGATGGTGCCCCGCGACGTTCCCGACCCGCTGGAGATGGATTTCAACACCCTCTATGCCTGCGTCACGGGGACGACCAAGCATGTCGGCACCTCGTTCACGGTTCGCGACAACGTCGCTCCGGCGCTCGAGATGCTCTACGCCATCGCCGGCGGCGAGGAAAAATTCCGCGCCCGCCCCTTCGTCTCCAATTCCAATTGCTTCGTCGTTCCGCCGATGAAGTTCGCGGAAGATGCCTGCGGCGTGCTGGAGGCATGCGTGGCCGGCGGCATCCCGATCCTGCTCTTGTCGGCCGGCCAAGCCGGCGCGACGGCGCCGGCGGCAATCGCCGGGGCTGTCGTCCAGGCCGTGGCCGAGGTGCTGGTCGGGCTGATCTATGTCAACGCCCTGAAGCCCGGCCACCCGGCAATCTTCGGCACCTGGCCGTTCGTGTCGGACCTGCGCACCGGAGCGATGTCCGGCGGCTCGGCCGAGCAGGCGCTGCTCACCGCGGCCTGCAGCCAGATGGCACAGTTCTACGATCTGCCGGGAGGCTCGGCTGCCGGAATGGCCGATTCCAAGCTGCCCGACATCCAATCCGGCTATGAAAAAGGCATCACCAACGTCATGGCCGGGCTGTCCGGGCTGAACCTGGTCTACGAGGCAGCCGGCATGCACGCCTCCCTGCTCGGTTTCTGCCTGGAGAGCCTGATCATCGACAACGACATGCTCGGACAATGCCTGCGCTGCGTGCGCGGCATCGAGGTCTCCGAAGCGGCGCTGTCGATCGACACGATCCGTGAGGTCTGCCTCGACGGGCCCGGCCACTATCTCGGCAATGAGCAGACGCTGAGACTGATGCAGACCGAGTATTTCTACCCTGCCGTCGCCGACCGCTTCAGCCCCAAGGAATGGGGCGAAAAGGGCAAGCCCGACCTCCTGCAGAAGGCCATCGCCGAGAAGAAGCGGCTGCTTGCGTCGTTTTACCCGCGCCACGTCGGCAAGGCGCTCGACGATCAGCTGCGCGCACGGTTTGGAGCCCTGATCAAGCTGCCGCGGGCAGGAATGGGCTGGTAGGCTCGCCGATCAGCATCGGCCCGCCCTACCGCAGCGGCGACACGGCATAGATCTGGTCCAACAGCTTAAGCATCAGCGCGTTCGCCGTTGGCCTGCCGTCGAGCGACAAAGTGAGGCTGGTCCACACCACCAGCGTGACGCCGTTGACCGGATCGTAGCCCATGAAGGAGTTGTAGCCGGGCATCTCGCCGCCGTGGAAATAGATCTTGTTGGGCCCGAAGGTGATCACGGAGATGCCGTAGCCATATTTCTGGCCCTGCGGATTGGCCGGGTCCTCGGCTTCGGGGCTGTCCAGCCACCGCCGATGGGTCTCGGGGTCGAAGACTTTGCCGACGACGAGAGCGCGTATCCAGCTCGCCAGATCTTGCGCGGTCGAGATCGCGCCGCCCGCGGCAAAGTAAGCGGAGGGGTTCTGGTAGGTGTCGTCATTGGGCTTCAGCGTTCCGGCCCTTGCGGCAGCCTGAAGATCGGCGGGATAGGGCGCGTCGACCAGGGCGTAGGAGGAACTGCCATAGAGATAGCCGTGTGCGTAGGGCGCCGGGATGGCGTTCGACGTACTGGGCGGAAGCGCGGTGCTGCCCAGCCCGAGCGGGCCGAACAAGCGCCTTTGGAAGATACGGGCCAGCGGCAGGCCTTCGACCTTTTCGGCCGCCAATCCCAGCAGAAGATAGTTGGTGTTGTTGTATTCGAATTCGGCTCCGGGAGCGAAATGCGGCGGCCGGCTGAAAGCCAGGTGCCGCAGCTCGTCCATGGTCCAGACCTTGTCCGGGTCGTCGTCGAGGCTCTTCGCCAGTTCCGGCGCGTCGGTGTAGTTGTAGAGGCCGCTGCGCATTTTCAGCAGCTGGCGGAGGGTGATCTTGTCGCCGTTCGGAACAGCTCCGACGAACCTCGAGATCGGGTCGTCGAGGCCGAGCTTGCCCTCCCCGACCAGCTGCAAGATAACGGCGGCGGTCATCGTCTTGGTGTTCGAAGCCGCCCGAAAGTGAGTGCCGGGGGCCGGCCGGTCGGCGGCGCCAAACGCGGTCGTGCCGTAGCCCAGATCGAACTCGCCCTGCGGCGTCCTCAGCAGAACCATCGCCCCGGGCAGCATCAGCTCCTTGGCCGTGGCCTCGATAACCTTGCGGAGCGCTGCGGGATCGATGGGTTTGAGATTCGTCTCAGCCGACGCGCTGCCGCTGATGAAGCAGATCATCGCAAGCACAATTGCCGGCAGCCGAACCGTCATGAACAACTCTCTCTCGAGCGAGAGTAACGAAGCTGCAGCAAACTACACAGTTAGATAGAGAGAAGCTAGAGCTTGACCTATCCGGCATTTCTCGATCGGCAGCAACGCATGAGTGTTGCTGGGATTCAACTTTCTATTCACCGGTCACAATTTCACCGATCCACGACTTTGATTGCGACCTCCGTCTGCCATTTGCTGGCGTCGGGTTCGGTGCGTGGATCGGTGAGGTAGGTTTCCAGCCGGCAGGCAAAGCGGTCGCCGGCAGCGCTTGGGGCTGCATCCCATGCGATACCGTTGTGCCGCCCCCAATCGATCAGCGCCGCGTTGGCGCCGAACAGGCCGTCATAGGGGCCTTGATAGAGAACCGTCGCATAGCTGCCGGCCGGCAAGGTCCCGGCTGTGACGCGGCCGCTGCCTTCGGCCGGCGCGGCGACCGGAATGCCGAATTCCAGCTCCAACGTTGAGGCCATATCGATGCGGTTGTACCTGATGAAGGGAGCGCCGGAAGCCGGCCGGCCGGTTTCCGAGAGCCACGCGAACAGCGCCGTGAACAGGCCGTCGACGGCGCCAGCGAGTTCGGCCATCGGCATTTCGGCGGCGATCGCCACATAGGGCTGCGCCGGCCGTTGCGACAGTTTGGGATCGGTCAGCATATCGTCCTCCGAACGCGGTTTCGTCGGTCCAAAGGACGATCGCGGGCCCGCGCATCCGACAGCACGGCCAGAAAAACGCGCTCGCGGATCGGTGACGCCCGCTGCCGGCCGGGGCTAATGGTTGTCCCGCGGCAGCCCTTTGGTCTGCGCCACCCGCTGGTACTTGACCGCCGGCTTCAGCACCATCCCCTCGGCCAGCTGATCGACCATGCCGCGCTGGATCTCCTGCCAGGGGGTCTGGTTGGCCGGATAGTGGTAGCCGCCATTGCCGTCGAGCGCGGTCCTGCGCCGGACAATCTCGTCGTCGGAGATCAGGATGTCGGCGGTGCCCTTGCGCAGATCGATGCGCACCCGGTCCCCGGTGCGCAGGATCGCCAGCCCCCCGCCCACCGCCGCCTCGGGCGAGGCGTTGAGGATCGAAGGCGAGCCCGAGGTGCCGGACTGGCGGCCATCGCCGATGCAGGGCAGTGCATGCACGCCCCTTTTGATCAGGTAGGCGGGAGGCTGCATGTTGACGACTTCGGCCGCACCAGGATAGCCGACCGCGCCGGCGCCACGCATCACCAGCACGGTGAACTCGTCGATCTCGAGCGCCGGATCATCGATGCGCGCGTGATAGTCCTCCGGGCCGTCGAACACCATGGCGCGGCCCTCGAACGCCTCCGGGTCCTTCGGGTTCGACAAATAGCGGTCGCGGAATTCCGGTGAGATCACGCTGGTCTTCATGATCGCGCTGTCGAACAGATTGCCTTTGAGATTGATGAAGCCGGCATCCCGCTTGAGCGGATCGTCGACGGTGCGGATCACCTCGCGGTTGAGGTTCTCGGCGGTCCGGCAATTGTCGCCGATGCTTTTCCCGTTGACGGTCGGCGCCCCGGGATGCGGCAGCAGGCCGGCTTTGATCAGCTCCATCACCACCGCCGGCACGCCGCCGGCATGGTGGTAGTCCTCGCCGAGATATTCGCCCGCCGGCTGCAGATTGACGAGCAGCGGGATGTGATGGCCGAGGCGCTGCCAGTCGTCATTGTCGAGCGAAATGCCGAGATGACGGGCGACCGCGTTGAGGTGGATCGGCGCGTTGGTCGAGCCGCCAATGGCCGAATTGACGACGATGGCGTTCTCGAATGCTTCCCGCGTCATGATGTCGGCGGGTTTGAGATCCTCCTCGACCAGCGCGACGATGCGCCGGCCGGTCTCATAGGCGATCTGCCCGCGCTCGCGGTAGGGCGCCGGAATGGCCGCCGCACCGGGCAGCTGCATGCCCAGCGCTTCGGCCAAGGAGTTCATCGTGGTCGCCGTGCCCATCGTGTTGCAGTAGCCGACCGACGGCGCCGACGAAGCGACGATCTGCATGAACTCTTCATAGTTGATCTCGCCGGCCGAGAGCCGCTGGCGCGATTCCCACACGATGGTGCCCGAGCCTGTGCGCTTGCCGCGGTGCCAGCCATTGAGCATCGGCCCGACCGAGAGCGCGATTGCCGGGATATTGACCGTGGCTGCCGCCATCAGCAGCGCCGGCGCGGTTTTGTCGCAGCCGATGGTCAACACGACGCCGTCAAGCGGATAGCCGTAGAGCACCTCGACCAGCGACAGATAAGCCAGGTTGCGGTCGAGCGAGGCGGTCGGGCGCTTGCCGGTCTCCTGGATCGGATGGCAGGGGAACTCGAACGGCACCCCGCCTGCCGCTTCGATACCGGCGCGCACCCGCTTGGCAAGCTCGAGATGGTGGCGGTTGCACGGGGACAGGTCCGAGCCGGTCTGGGCGATGCCGATCAGCGGCTTACCCGTTTGCAGCTCGGCCCGGGTCAGGCCGTAATTGAGGTAGCGCTCCATGTAGAGCGCCGTCATCCCCGGGTTGCTGGGATTGTCGAACCATTCCTGCGAACGGTATCTCTTTTTCGATGTCGGGCCGCTCATTTCCGCCGCCTTGCAGTTGGTGAGGTCGAACCATCGTTATTGAATGTCCGCTGATGCGGCAAGGGCCCGTCGGGTCGCTGGGACAGCGATGAGCTTGCCGATTATGTCTATACATATCGGTGGGTGGACAAGGGCCGGCCGCTTGGATAGGTCTGCGGCGTTGCATGGAGGACGGATATGGCGCTGCTCATCGAGGGCGAGGAACGGATCGCTGCACCGGTGGCGACGGTGTGGGCCGCGCTCAACGACCCGGCCGTGCTCAAGGACTGCATCCCCGGGTGCCAGACCCTGGAGAAGACGTCCGACACGGACCTCGCCGCGACCGTGGTGCTGAAGATCGGACCGATCAAGGCCACCTTTGCCGGGTCCGTTCGCCTGACCAATCTCGACCCGCCGCATGCCTACACCATTTCGGGCGAGGGCAAGGGCGGCGTGGCCGGCTTCGCCAAGGGCGGCGCCGATGTTCGGCTGGCCGAGGACGGCAGCGCGGCGACGCTGCTCACCTATGCCGCCAAGGCCGATGTCGGCGGCAAGATCGCCCAGCTCGGCAGCCGGCTGATCACCTCGACGTCCAAGAAGCTCGCCGGCGAGTTCTTCTCCAACTTCAACAAACGGGTAAGCGGCGGCTGAGCCATGCCGCCTGCGCAAGGGCTCGGCGCATCAACCTGCGCGCCGCCTCTATCCACGTCGCCGCGCACTGCCCTAAGATCCACTCTCCGAGCGGAGCGCGGCGATGGCCGAATATGTCTGGCAGCACGGCCTGAGCGGCGAGCCCGAGCGGCTCAGGCTGATGTCGGACCTGCTCGACCCGTCGAGCCGGTTCCACCTCGAGCGCATCGGCGTGGCCCGGGGCTGGCACTGCCTCGAAGTCGGCGCCGGCAATGGCTCGCTTTCCGCCTGGCTGGCGGAGCGGGTCGGGGCCGAAGGCCGGGTCGTGGCGGCCGACATCCGCACCGACCTCATGCACGGGCTGGAGCGCGCCAACCTCAAGGTCCTGCCGTTCGACGTGGTCCGTGACGAGCCGGCGGACAAGCCGTTCGACTTGATCGCGGTCCGCGCGCTGCTCCACCATCTGCCGCAACGCCGTGCGGTGGTGACCAAGCTGCTGCGCTGGCTGAAGCCGGGCGGCTGGCTGTTTGTCGACGAGCCGGATTTCTATCCAACCGCGACGGTCGTTCCCGCCTCGCAGCGCGAGCTCTGGGAAAAATTCATCGGCTGGGCGCAGGCGCACGAGATCGACTATTTTGTCGGTCGCAAGATTCCCGCCTGGCTGCAGGCCGATGGCTTGCGCGACATCACCTCGGAAGGCCACGCCATCGTCTACAATGGCGGCTCCCCTTTCGCCCGCTGGTGGGTCTACGGGATCGGCGAGGTGGCCGACCGTCTGGAGCGCGAAGGCGGCCTGCCGGCCGAGACGCTGGCCGAGTTCTTCCGGCTCTACGCCGACCCGAGCTATTGGACGACGACGATCGCCTTCACCGCCACCACCGCCCGCCTGCCCCGCGCCGAGGCAGCCGCCGCTCCGCCGCAAGGCTGAGCGCGACACGGGCTCGGAAACAGCCGCCATGCCTCAACGGAGGGGCTCAGGCGGTGAAGCGGGCGCCCTTGGCGCGCACGGCGATGCCGCAGGTCAGGTCCAGCAGCTCCAGGCCGCAGGCCGCGGCCATGCCGCGCGACGGCTGATTGCCGAGGCCGATGATCTCGTACATCGTCGTTGCCGGCATCGTCGCGAAGCAGCGGCAGATCATCTCGGCATTGACGATGGCGCCCAGGCCCTTGCCGCGATGGCCTTGGCCGACCGCGACCAGCCCGCCCCAGCCCCAGTCCCGATAGGGGCTGAATGCGTTGTGCGGCATATAGGCGAAGGCGGTGGCTGCGATCGCCCCCGTCGCATCGGCGATCGCCACCAGGGCGGAAGGGCCGAGTTCGCCGCCCAGCATGCGTGCGGAGAACGGCACCACGCCGGCATCTGCCATGAAGCCCTGCACGGCGCGGGTCTCGGCGGCAAGCCGGGCAGGCGAAAGCAGCGAGAAGCCCGGCGGCAAACCGCGCTCCGTGACCGCGCGGCAGCGCGGCCAGGCGACATCCTTGCCGGCCGCAAAGACACCCCAGATGTCGAGCCGGAAGCTGGCGGCCTCGACCCGGCTGCGGATCTCCGCCTCGCGCTCAGGCGACAGCATGCGGAAGCCGAACACCCCGTCCCTTTCGAGACGGCGCATGATCAGCGGCCAGCCGAGGCGATCCGGGTCGTCGGTGGAGAGGAAGCGACCGGCAAGGCAAGCGCCGGGCGTCGCCCGGAAGAAGGGCACGTTGTCGTCCGAAAGCGCCTGCAGGCGCTGCTGCATCTCCGTGCCGAACGTGCCGCCGCTCATCGGCCGGCCTGTCTCTCGGCTGCGTCGATCATGCGCTTCTCGCCGTGCGGGAGGTGGATTTGCCTATTCATTCAGGTCCATGGCTCTGACCATGTACTCGTCCCAGAGCGGGACGGCAAACGCGGTGTCGCCATGAGCAGTGAATAGATCATCCCTTTCCTGATCAAGGCGCTGCGCACCGGCGCCGCAGATTGAGATCTCATTTTGAGGTTTTCAGCGATCTCGCTCGAGCGATGGGTACCGCCGCCGAGTTCGGCCAAGGCGCGCATGTAACGCGCGCACGGCATGAGCTCGGGCCGGCTCAAGGCCGCCGCCGGCGACGTGCCCCGGCCAGCGCCTTGCGGGCGCGGGCGATGACCAGCTCGGCCTCACGCAGCTGTTCGTCGAGTGCGCCGAGCTCGTCGTCCGAATAGGCGACCGCTTCCCCGCGGGCGGAGCGCCCATCGGCCGGCGCTCGTGCCTGCAACCATTGCGAAAGGCTCCCCACCGCGTGGATGCCGAGGCCGGTCAGCGCAAAGGCGATCAGCGCAAGCAGCATCCATTGGTCATAAGCGGTCATCGGTCGAGCCGTCCGAGCGTCTGCCAGGCAACATAGTGCAGCACGACGGAAAGACCCACAGCGGCCAGCACCAGCCAGTAATTGGGCGGCAGTGCCGAAAGCGCCGGATCGCGCGTCAACAGCGCCACCCCCGGGACCAGAACGCCCACAGTGACCACGGCGGTCGACAGCCGGTCATAAGCCGCCGCCCTCAGCTTCAGCTTCTCCTTCTCGGCCTCGGTCAGAGCGTCAGGCATGACCCCTCCTCACTCGATTTGTGACAGGGTTAACCGAACTGTCTTAACGAAGGCTGGCCAAGGCTCGGGCCGCCGCGACTGCCGGGCCATCCGTTTTGCCAAGCTGAACTACCCCGGCCGATATGCTAAGCAAAGGACCGGGGAGTTGGGGTGGCACGATGGCCGGAATCCTGTTCAAGCGGTCTTGGATCGCCTATCTGATGATGCTTCTGTGCGGCACGGCCGGCTACCTGGCGGCGGTCTGGCTGAGCGCTGCCGCAGAGATCATCTACCGCACCGGCGTCGCTTTGTGGTGGGTGCTCTACCTGATCACGTGAGTCGAGAAGGGGTCGCCGCGACACGGCAGGCCTCAGTCCGGCGGATCGTCGACCCATTCGACGATCTGGCCCTCGAGCAGCGCGTTGGCCTCCAGCACCTCGCCCGCCAGCGGCTCGACCTCGACCCGGGTGGCGGCCGGCACCGCCTTCAGGACCCAATCCTTGGCTGCGTCGAGGTCGGCGATCCCGGCCAGAAACACCCGCTGTTGGTCGTTGTCGGTCACCAGAATGCGCCAGCCGTCGGCCATCCGAAAATCTCCGTTCGCCCGTCGCGAGGCAACGGACGGGCGATCGGGACGTTCCACGCCCATGGGGTTTTGTCGCGCTCGGCCGACCGCAAGCTCGCTGCATCCCTCAACCAAGACAGAAGGTATGTCGGATCTCGCCGCCCGCTCATCGAGACATTGCGTAACGCGCGAGATGGTCGACGAGGCCGGGAACTTCGGTGACGACACCGGGGATCGTGCCCGACTTTCTTGTCGCCGCAAAATCGAGGCCGGCGAAGTAGAGCCCGCTCACCGCGCAGACACCTTCCTGATGCACCGGCCTGCCGGCAGCGTCGACAGCACCTGGAACTCGGATCCAGCTGAAGTCACCGGCAAAGCCCGTGCACCAGATCAGCGTTCCAATGTTCTGCTTGCGCCAATCGAGCAGCCGGATCGGCGGATCCGGCAGCCGCTGCGCGACGGTCTCAGCCGGATCGCCTTCGTCTTCGGGAGCGTCGAGGCCCGCGTGTCGGATATATTGGTCGAGGAAGCGCTTGACGGCGGCCGAACTTTCGTCAGCGAAGCGGACATGATCTTCCAACTCGCCGCCGAAGAGCAGAAAATCGCCGTCGCAGCCGGTAAACCGGCCAAGCAAAGCCACACCTTGCGCGCTCAGCGATTGCAGGCTGATGGTGTGGGTGGCACCGAGCAGGCCCCGCGCCGGCAGCGAGCCGTCCGGTCGGACCAGTTCGCTGCGAGGCACGTCCAGGAAACCTGAGATGGTCAGCCAGTTGAAGGTGTCGCCGCCTCGATACCGGCGCACCAACCGGCCGGTGCGGCTGGTTGCGAGGTAGACCTCGGTTCCGGCGAGCACCAGATCCTCGGCGATCTGCCCACCCGACTGGCCGCTGCCCACGACGAGCACGGCCCCGTCTCCCAGCGTTTCGGCGCTGCGATAGGCGGAGCAGTCGATCTGCATCAGCTCGCCCGGCAGTCCGGATGACCAGGAAGGACGGATCGGACGGTTCAGATTTCCGCTAGCGATCACAACGCACTTTGAGCGATACGTTCCCTGTGACGTCTGCAGACGGAAAATTCCGTCCTCATCGGCGAGATCCTGCGCAGCAACGCCTGTCTGGACGGGCAAGCGATGACGCCCGGCGTAGTCTTCGAGATAGGTGATGAACTCATGCTGGCTCAGCGCGCCCCAAGGATCGGGCCCGGTGTAGCTGTCGTCGACGAGCATCGAACGGACGGCCGGTGTGTTCAGCCGAAACGACGTCCAGCGTTGGGTTCGCCAGGTTTCCCCGATGCGCCCCCGTTCGATGACGCGATGCCTCAACCCGCTTTTGCGGAGACAGTAACTGGCGGCGAGGCCGGCCGAGCCGGCTCCGACAACAACAACATCCAGAATGCCGTCCATGATTGCCCGTGCGATGAGAGGAAAATGCGCAATAGCTTGCCGGGATTTGAGCGCCCGTTGCCGTAGGCGGGGCATATGGCAACGGGCGCTTGCCGGCCTCACCCTCAGCCGACATAGCCCGAGGAAGGGGCGCTTCCTCGGGCCAGGCTCATCAAAGCACGTCCGCGAGGCCAAGCCAACGCTGCGGCTGCGCCAATGGTTCAGATCCGGTAAGGAGGAATGCAATGCCGATGCAGCTCTGGCGGCAGGATCTCTATGGCGCGACGCCGTCGATGCGGTGGCCTCTCGTTCGAAAGGCTTTCGGGAAAGGCTTCTCAACGGAAGCCGATGACGACGCCGGCAGAATTGAGACGACATTGGATGCGAGCCTGGCGGGTCTCGCGTGGATATCTGATCGAGACACCGATGGGCGCGACATAGAAGCCGGTACCGCGCCGCACCGGCCCGAGGCCTCCCACGGACACCCGCAGCGCTCCCAGCGGCTGCGCCGCCACGGTTATCGCCTGCCGGCAAGCGCTCACGGGCGAGTTGTCCGAAGGCGCCAGCAGATCGAATGTTCCCTGAAGAGCCAGTTCGATCGCGTGCCGCGCCTGCGGCAGATCGGCGGCACGCTCCGGGCGCAACCGTCCCGGCAACGAAACGCGTTGGGATCCGGCGCGGTGGACGGGAGCGTAGACCCCCGGCCTCGCGATGGCGAAAATTCCGAGCTTGGCTGGACCGGCCATTGCCGCATCGGCTGGTGGACCGGAGGCTCGGAAAGAAGCGCCGCTGCCGGGCGGTGAGGCTGAGCTTGCGGCGCCCTTATTGGACGAGCCCTTACCGCTCGCGCCTTTCTGGCCGGCACCCGCGGAGCCGGATTTGCCGGGTCCGCCATCGGAGCCTTTGCCCGCGGAGGCGCCGCCTTTTGCCTTGCCGTTGCCGCCCGACGGCGCGCCACTCGCCGGGCCACCGCCTTTGTCGCCGCCCTTCCCCGACTTGCCGTCTCCACCACCCTTCGAGCTCGACCCGGCATGATCGCCCTTGCCAAAGGCAGTGTGGTCGATCGGAACGACCGGAACGGCTGCTATGACGAACCCGAGGATCGTCGTCAAAATGATCCGCTGCATGACGAAACTCCAGTCGATCACCGTGGGGCTCGGCAACGACCTGCGCAACTGATCGAACGGCGGAACAGCATGCCAAGGCTCCCCCTTCGGAGGGGCGGCAGCCTCAAAAGTCGTAGGCAGACGACCGCCAACGCCCGATCGCCGCTTAGCTGCTGCGGTCCCCGGTCGTGCGGTGCGTTGGCTGGTTTGTTCCCTACGCCGGAATGTTCGCCGGGTTCCAGGCTGCGCCGGCTACTTTGGTGCTGCGGCCGCCGTCTCGCCGGGCGGCAAGATACGGAACGTGAAGCTCGACACCTTTTCTCCAGGTCCGAACGGTCCGGGGACTTTGTTGCTGACCGGCTTCAAACTCTGCAGGAAAGCCGTGATCGCCTGAACATCGCCCGCGGTCAACTGCGCAAACGCATGCCAAGGCATGATCGGCGCCAGGATACGGCCGTCGGGACGGACGCCGGTTTGGAGCGCAGCGACGATCTGCTTCGCGCTCCAGCTGCCGATCCCGGTCTCCTTGTCGGGCGTGATATTCGGCGCGACAAACACACCGAGGCCGGGAATCTCGAAGCCGACATCCGAGCCGCCGAGAAAGCGCGACATATCGGGTTTGCCGAAGAAATAGCCGGGCGTGTGACAATCGTTGCATCCGCCCAGACCGACGAGATATTTGCCGCGCGCGACCTGTTTGGTGCCGGCATCGGCTGGAAGCGGCCAGAGGCTGGCTGCCAGCGCAATCAAGACTGTAAAACGAACCCACGCTCCAAGCATCACCTGCTCCTTGAACCGACATCATCTGCGTGATGCCGAATTCTCGCATCGCCGGAGCGCATTTGCCAGTCCCACATTGCTGCGATCGGCGGCGTCTTGCGCCGCGACGTCGTGGTGGTTACTGGTATTCATGCCGCCGGCGACCAAGATGATGGATGTGAACGCCATTGCGGCGCAGGTCATCTCTTCGCTGACCACTCACCGGCAGATACCTCCCTTCTCGCAATCATGGGATGAGCCCGGCGTTGCCTGCGCTTACCGTTTGCCGGCACTGCTCCGCGCTGCCTTCGAGGCGCGCGGGGAAAGGATCACGGGCAGAAAGATCGGCTTCACCAACCGCCGGATGTGGGCGGCGCATGGCGTCCAGCATCCTATCTGGGGCTATTGCACCAACTCCACGACATTCGAACTGGACACCAGCCCGGTCTTTTCCGTCAGCGCGTTCGCCGAGCCGCGCATCGAGCCGGAGATTATGCTGGGCATCGGCAAGCCGCCCTCTCCAAAGATGGACATGTCCGATCTGTTGGATTGCATCGATTGGATCGCGCTGGGCTACGAAATCGTTCAGTCGATTTTTCCCGGATGGAAATTCAGCGCGTTCGACACCATCGCGGCGAATGCCCTCCATGGCTCACTCCTCGTCGGGAAACGTCATGCAATCTCGCTGCGCAAAGATGCGTGGGTGAGCGAGCTGGCCACCTTCAGCGTCGAACTCTTCTGCAATGGAAGGTCGAGTTCAGGTCGGCGGCGGCGCATTCGTCCTTGACAGCCCGCTTCTCGCGCTGCGCCACTTGGTCGACCTGCTTGCCGGTGACCCTTACAACCCGCCACTTCAGGCCGGCGAAATCATCTCGACCGGCACGTTGACACTGGCAATGCCGGTCGCTGCGGGCGAAACATGGACGGCGACGGCGAACGGCATCCCGCTTGAAGAGATCAGCTTGCGGTTCGAAGCTTAGAGCGATCACCTTTTCTTCGGATCGCTGACGGCGGATGGCCGAATCGGCAGAAGCGTCGGAACCGCTATTTGAGCTTATAGGCCTCGTGGCAGGACTTGCAGTCCTCGCTGATGGGATCGAGCAGCGCTTTGAGCGAGGCCAGTTCCGCCGGCTTGGCGGCCAGGGCCTTCTCGCTATCCTGGCGCAGCTTCATAAGTTTGGATTGGAAGTCGGCCATGTTCTGCCAGATCTTGGGATTGGCCTTGGTGTCACCCCTGTCGGATCCTTCCGGGAAATAATCGCCAAAGGCGTACGTCACCGAATCGAAGGTCTGCAGGGCAGCCGTGGCTGCGTCGGCATTGAAGGGGATCTTGCCGCTGTACATGCCGAAAGCCAATCCGGCGGCAGCTCCATTGGCATCCATCAATTTCTTGCGCGTTTGGATCGGATCCTGTGTCGCCGTGGCAGCCGAAACGGCTGCGATTGTGGCGAGCGTTGCCAATCCCAGAAGCGCTACTCTCATGTCGGTCCTCCTATTTGCCCCGGCCTGTCTCCACAGGAACGGCCTGGGGCCGCGATAGTTTCCCTCCGCACCAGCGTGCATGCTCATCGACGCCAAAGCTTCGAGAAGGCGCGACGCGGGCTATTCGACGAACGTTCCAGCGCGCAACTTCGTCCCGTGACGCCGAGCGGCGGCTGTCGAACGCCTTGCGCGCGCCTGTCGACACCGCGCGGCGGACCAGGGTCGGCTTCGACTTCCAGGCAACGCCGTCGGCGGCGTCCTTCTGGGTTGGAACAGATCGAGGACCGGCGGATAATGAGTGGCCAGACAGCGTCTCCGGCCAGCCGCCAGCTGCCGGCCGCCGACGCAGCCGCAAGATACGGCCGAAGAACAGACCTCGAGCGCTGCGTGTTCCTCGCCGCGCGAAAAATTGTACAGTTTCAGAAAACGTGGTACAGGTCGGAAAATATTAAGGCGAGAATGCGCGTTTTTTTAGCAATTCTCATAGCTGCACTCCCTGCTGCTTTGGCGGTTGCCGCCAATTCCTTGTTTGAGGCGGCCTCGGTTGGAAACAAAGCCGCCGCCGAGAAAGTTATCGCCGCAGGTGCAGATATCGATATCCGGGCTCCCGATGGCGCGACTCCGCTTATCGTGGCCGCCCTGAGCGACCAGCCCGGCATCGTGGAATTGCTGCTCAGCAAGGGCGCGAATGTTATGGCGCGAAACTCGGGCGGTTTCACGCCGCTTCACGCTGCCGCCTACTCGGGAAGCCTGTCGAGCGCCAAACTTCTTCTCGAAAAGGGCGCCGCGCTTGAAGACCAGGCCAATAAAGCGGGTGTAACGCCGCTCATGGTGGCGGGCGAAGAAGATCACGTTGAGCTCGCCGCATTCTTGCTGGAACAGGGTGCCGATCCCGGCCACGCGGAGATCCACGGTTATCTGCCGATCACCCGCGCTTTATGGAAAGGCAACAAGGACATCATCCAGCTCTACAAGCGGCATGGCGTGACATGCCCCCCTGCAAAGATCCTTGGCGGCGAAGACTGGTACAAGCAGTGCATGGATGCAGGCAATTAGTCGGAGGCGACCAATGCGCATGACATTGCAAAAACTCGGCAAGCCGGCCGCCCGTTTATCGGTACTGGTGATGGCAACCGCTGCTTGCCTATCAGTTGGCACGGTTGGTGTTCTTGCCGATGGCTCGGTCGACACTGGGTATTTCGGCGGCGTTGCAATCATGGGATATGATCCGGTTTCCTATTTCACCGACGGCAAAGCCGTAAAAGGTTCGGAGAAGTACTCCTACGATTGGCTTGGAACCCCTTGGCATTTCGCCACAAGCGAGCACCGAGATATGTTCATGAGTGAGCCGCTCAAATTCGCGCCGCAGTTTGGCGGCTATTGCGCAGGCGAGGTCGTGAACGGGTCTGTGACAGTCAACATCGATCCCAAAGCCTTCAAGATCATCGATGGCAAGCTTTATCTTGTTTATGACAAAGCGCACGCGAATGATTTCGCCAACCACGCCGATCAAACGGTTGCCAAAGCGGAAGGAAACTGGTCGAAGATCGTTGCCGGTCTGAAAGAGGACAATTTCCACTAGCGCGTTTGCGCTTCTTCGAACTACTATTCCGCTCAGGCAGCGGCAGTCGGTTCATTCATTTGATCGGCGAGAAATAGAAAATCTTGCTCGAATTGACATAAACGTAGGCCATCTGATCCGAACTATCGCGTTGCCCGAACGCCGGACCGCAATCCGGCCGCCCGAACATGTTCTCGCTCACCTCGCATAGCAGGTCCTGGTCGACGTAGACCCTCTCGGTGATCATCCGAGTGGTCGAGCGAAAAGCGGCCTGGCCGTCGGTTTCGACCTGCAGGATGGCCGGCTGCAAGCTCGGCTCCAGCTTGCCTCGCAACGTGTGGCCAAGAACGAGGGAGGCGATCTGTTCTCCATTCAAGCGATCGCGTCCGTCGGTGGTAAAGCCGTAAGGCCACTCCGGCAAGCCTGCCTGCTTGAGAGCCTCGACCAAAGCGGCGGCATCTTGGGCGTTGCGAAATTGCGCCGACCAGGTGAGGCGCACGGCGGCCAACGAAGCAAACCTCGGCGTCGGTTGGAGACGAAGTCCGTTCGCGATCTCGGTTTTCGCGTCCGACAAACGCCCGTCCCTCGCATACGCGGCCGCCAGCGTGATCCTGAAGCTGCCTACGTCCGGCGCGTCGTTGCGCGTCCGTTCGAGCGTCTCGATGGCCTTCTTGGTGTTGCCCTGAACGAGAAAGACCAAACCGGCGACTTCCCGATCGATGGCCGACAGATTGGGATCCAGTCTGAGCGCCTTCTCGACTGCGGCCGCAGCCGCATCGTGATTGCCGCTGAACAGCTGCACGTAACCTACCGCTATTTGTGTCTCGGCGTCACCGGCGCCCAGCTTGTCGGCTCTCTCAGCCGATGCGATCGCTTCGTCGTAGTGCCGATCGACCACCTGCATGATGGCAAGGATGGCATACGGGGACGACAGATCCGGGTTGAGTTGCAAAGCGCGGCTGGCCTTTTCATAGGTTCTGTTCCGCGCCGGCGCACTTTGCAGGACGTCGTGAAAGGACGCGCGCCAGATATACGCGCTGGTCACTCCATCGGCGGCAAATGCCTCGGCAAAGGTCGGGTCGAGCTCTTCCGCCCTTTCATAGAGCGCAAGTGCGTCCTGCAATCCGCCGCGCCCACCGTTGCGTGCTGCTTGCTCGGCACGCAAAAAGTTATCGTAGGCCTCAAGATTCTCGGTCGACGGTTTCGCCATCCGGTCGCGTTCCTCGGACGATGGCTGCAAACCGAGCGCCTTTGCGATCTCCCGGCTCATTTCGTCCTGCAAGGCAAAGACGTCAGTCATGCTGCGATCAAAGCGGTTCGCCCATAGATTGTCGCCGGTCTCGGTGTCGACGAGCTGCGCATTGAGGCGGATCTCCTCACCCGTCCGGCGGACGCTGCCTTCAACCACAAAATGGGCGCCAAGATCGCGCGCGACGTCTTTCAGCGCGGTCGCCTTACCCTTATAGCCGAATACGGAATTGCGGGCGATGACGTCGAGCCCGGACAGCTTGGTAAGGTCGGTAATCAGGTCTTCGGTGACGCCATCGGCGAAATATTCTTGATCCGTATCTTCACTGAGGCTGACGAAGGGCAGCACCGCAACAACCGGTCTTTGCGACCTCGACGGGCCAGGCCGCAACGCAAACCAACCAGCGGCCATGGCGACGACCAGGGCTGCGAGCCCGGCCAGGACCAAAAGTTTCGGGTGACGCGACCTTACTTCAACCTTACCCGCCTTGGACGGATCGAGCAGTACGCGGTAGACGCGCACCGGATCGGCGATGTTCTTCAGGCGCTGCTCGCCCAAGCTGACGAAGCCGACCTCGACCTTGTTCACCGCATGGTCGAATGCAGTGCCCGAGACGCAGATACCCCCCGGCTCGGCCATGGCCTCGAGGCGGGCGGCGATGTTGACTCCATCACCGTAGATATCGCTGCCGTCGACGATGACGTCGCCTAGATTGACCCCGATGCGAAAGCAGATCCGCCGATCTGCGGGTACGCCTTGGTCGAGAAGGGCCATCCGACGCTGGATCGATGCAGCGCATTGAACGGCGTCGACGATGCTGGCGAACTCGACCAATGCCCCGTCGCCCATCAACTTGATGATGCGGCCGTGACACTCCCCGATCGCGGGGTCGATCAGTTTCTCGCGTGCACTTTTCAGCCGCGCAAGCGTGCCGACTTCGTCCGTGCCCATCAGGCGGCTGTAGCCAACCACATCGGCGGCCAAGATCGCAGTAAGCCTCCGCTCCATGCCTTGCCTGCGCTCTCCCGATCGAACAGGGCAGCGTAGGCCAATCGAACGGCCGATGCGAGTGGCATAGAGCCGAGGCGATCGCGATGCGAACTTCTTGGCTCCGAGGGTGCGCGGCCGAGCGCACGGGTAAAAGCAAAAAACGAGAGATCGCCGCCCTCAGAACTTGCACTGAGGCGCGGGCGCTTCCAACTCTCCGCGAAATGGTTTTCCTACCGGAGCAAGGATAACAGAGACGTCCCTAGCCGGCGCTCCGCTTTCATTTCGCCCAATGTGCCCCTTCCCGGTATCCACATATCCCTGGCCCTTGGAGACCACCTTCGGCGTGCAAGTTGGGTCGTCACGCTCGTAAAACGTTACTTGCCCTTCGATGACTTGGATGAAGACAGGCCCGGGGTGGGAATGCCATCCGGTTGAACTCCCCGGTGCGTAGTCGTGGGTCCGAACAACAATATCGACCGGCGCCTTCGCCTGGGCCGAAAATTCCATGGCGCCCGGGTCGGATTGCAGGTTGAAAGCATCGAACGTCGCCCTGCCGATCACGTTTGGGGTGACCCCTTTTGCTGGCTCTGCACGCGCAATCGTGATGACACCCAGAGAAATCACCCCGACAGCTATAGGCCAGGATACCCCACGCAGTAGATATTTCATGGTAAATTTCCTTTAAAAGCCCCGCAATGCTTATAACAGAGCTTCAGAAATTCCCCCCATTATTATTACAGAATTATTGCAGGACTTGCGCCGCGGACAGTCGTGCGCAGCAGCGACGTGCTTGGAACGCAGGCTGGAAAGTCGGCGCCGAACGAGCACGGAGGCGCGGCACGTTTGAGCAATCCGCTTCTTTCTTGATCGCGAGGGTCGATTGCATTGATCGCGCGCTGTTCGATCTCGCCATCGGCAGCAAGCTGCGCGGCCGAGAGATCTCGTCAGCCGATACACATCCGTCTGTCGATCAGGGCGCAACGTTGAATGTATAATCTCCCGTGGTCTTGTGCCCGTCCGCCGAGAGCGTGTGCCATTGGACTTTGTAGGGGCCTGCGGCGAGCGATGCCGGGAGCAGAACCGTGAATGTTCTGCCGTCGTCCTTCAGCGTCTTTGTTCCGGTCTTGACCCTATTTTGGTCAGGGCCGATGACCGTGACGCCCGTGAACTTGATCTCGATCTGATCGCTAAATGTCAGATCGAGTTCTGTCGGCGCCGGTCTCACGGTCGCATCCGCCGCCGGCACGGCTGTGACAAGCTCAGCGTGGGCGAAGGCTGTCCTCGCCATCGCGAAAGAAGACAACCCGAAGAGAAGCACAAGGAAGACGGGCTTGTTCATAGACGAAATCCTTAGGTTGCCGCCGCGCCGAGGTGTCGGAAGGGCAAGCAGGCGCTTAAGTGCACTCAAGCACCGGCTTGCCAGATGTCAGCTCTTTTCCGCAGCCAGGCACTGAGATGCTTTGCCGCAAACGTGCTCTGGCCTGATCGTGCTTCGACTAGGGTGACGTGCTAACCGGCAACATCAGGTGTTCGTAAGGGCTTCCCGCCCACATTACCCAAGGTTGCGACATGTCTGCCATCTCGCCCGGACGCGGATAGTCCTTTTGCACAGCATCGCCGCCATAGTTGAACACCATGACGTGCGGAGGCTCTTGCATCCACTTCATCCCCGCCGGGGGTTTGGTGGCGAAAGGATCCACGTTGCTTGGAGTGGTACCGCCCTGCAGCATGTAACCGAAGCCCACCTTGCCTTTAGGCGGATCGGTCCTGTTGACCCATGCCATGACCCACTCCAAGCCGTTCGCATCGACGCAGTTCGGGTCATTTGCAGGGTTGGTCGGATCGTCTGGAAGGCAGGTGAAGTTGTTCGTTCCTTTGCGTAATGTCCGGCTCTTTCCATTTGCGTCGATCGCGATGACAGTTGCACCTTTTGCGATCGAATCCGGCGCCGCCGACAACGCATTCTTGATCATTTCCTCGTCGGTTTTGGGGGACGCGAACTCTCCTTTCACTTCCTCAGCCGAAGCGCACTGCGACCAAGCTAGAACACTCATCGTGCCATAAAGCATTGAAATCAAGATCATGCGCATGAGGACCTCCCTCATCGTCCCGACCGGCGGCGGAATGCCGCCGGCCAAGCAAATGTTATCCTCCTCAGAATACTTTGATGCAAATCACAGTTTCGGCTAGACTAACTCGTGTGGAAACCTTGCCGGAGTACTGGCGAAGGCACCGAAAAAGTGCGTGCGTTCTTAGGCCAAGTCATCTCATCGTCTGGGCGTCTCGCCAAAGCAGACGGTCGGCACGCCGACAGCGTCCCCCGGTAAGCCTTGGTACGCAGGCCTTCGAAGCTACCGGTCAGGCCGATGGCCAGCGAACCGGCAACCGTGAAGGCGCCGAGTTCTTCAACACGGACATTGGGAAGATCCTTCTGCGCCAGGAGCCTGGCGACGAAGGCGCCGGCCGTAGCCGGGCCGGATGCGGTGGCGAACAGCCCGCGGGGCATGTCGATGTAGCCGTCGACCGGCGGCAATGCCGCTTTGAGCGCGGTCAGGAAAAAGGCCGCCACGATGAGGTCAGGCCTGCCCAGGCCGTCGGCACGCGCCATCGGCCGCGCCGGCGGCGGCGGTCTTGTTCATGGGAGAACGCCCCGTTGAAGTGCTTGTTTCCGCCCAGTGGACGAAACACGAATTCAGCCGAAGCCTGCGTTTAGGAAGCGGAACTCTTCGCGACGATTGAGTTGCAATTGTCGTAGTGTCGTGGTGGTCTTCCGCATTCGCATGAACGAGTTTCCGGGGGGCTTTGGCCAAAGGAGACCCCGATGCTACTGTCGATCGACGTGCCTTCTTAAAATCTACTGCTCTGGGCGCAGCTGCAGCAAGCATCTGGAGCAGGGAGGTTGCCGCGGCTGCAGCCGCCCCACTCGAGCCGATTAGGTTTTACAGCCTTCAACTTGGTGAGTTCGAGATAGTGCCACTGTGCGACGGCGCATTCGTGTTGCCGCTGGACAGCCTTGCTACGAATGTCGACAAGGCAGTTCGAAAAACCTACTTCGACGCCAACTATATGAGCGCCGAAAAGTTTCAACTTCAGCTTACACCGCTTCTGATCTCCACGCGCGGAAAGAATATGCTGGTGGACACGGGGCCTGGTCCTGGTCAGGACTGGGCACCGGATGCAGGACGTCTCGCCAGATCGCAGAGCACCTTCCAAGGCCAACTGGTAACCGAGTTCAACCAGCTCGATGACGACCCCGAAAGCGAGAAGGAACGGCGCAGCGGTGAGCCTTTGCTGGAGATCTACAACCCGGTGCGCCAGCCGTGGTCCGGCGAGGTGGTGGCGGTGTCGGAATTCTACGAGGTCGCACCGGACCTCGCCCGCGACCTGACCGAGGCCGCGATCAAGAGCTGGCTGGCGGTGGCCGGCGCCACGCTGTTCTTCTTCCTGATCCTATCGGCGATCGTGCTGCGCGGCAGCCGCACCATCGATGCCCAGAGCCGGGCGCTGAGCGAGCGGGTGGCGGAGCTTTCCGCCCTGCTCAAGCAGAACCGGGCCCTGCAAATGCGGGTTGGCCGGGCAGCACAGCGCACCGCCGCCCTCAATGAGCGCTATCTCAGGCGCATCGGCGCCGACCTGCATGACGGCCCCGCCCAGCTGATCGCGCTCGCCGCGCTGCGCCTCGACGGGCCGGTCCTGTCGGACAACGCCGCTCCTTTCGACACCCGCCAGCGCGAGGCCTTGGCGATCAAGGCCAGCCTCGACGATGCGCTGGAGGAGATCCGCAGCATCTGCAGCGGGCTGGTGCTGCCGCGCATCGAGGCCTCGGATCTGCTCGAGATCCTGACGATGGCCGTGCGCCAGCACGAGCAGCGAACTGGCTCCAAGGTGGCGCTCACTGCCTCTGGTGCGCCAAGGACGCTGTCGACCTCGGCCAAGATCTGCACCTACCGGTTTGTACAGGAGGCCCTAAATAACGGCTTCCGGCATGGCCTCGGCGTTGCCCAGTCCGTGACCCAGTCCTTCGACGATGACCGCATCCACGTCGAGGTGACCGATGGCGGACCCGGTTTCGACCCGAATGCCGTGCCGGCCGAGAGCATCGGCCTGGCCGGGCTGCGCGACCGGATCGAGAGCCTCGGCGGCAGCATGGTCGTGCGCTCGTCGCATGCCGGCACGCGGCTCACCATGTCGGTCGGGACGGAGGACATTGAACCGCTATGACGCAACCGATCCGCCTGGCGGTGATCGACGATCATCCCCTGTTCAGGGAGGGTGTGACCCGCAGCCTCGTCGAAGTCGGCGGCTTCGAGGTGGTCGGCGAGGGCAGCACCACCGAAGACGCGGTGCGGCTCGCCCGGCAGACCTCGCCCGACATCGTGCTGCTCGACATTTCGATGCCCGGCGGCGGGCTCAACGCGATCGCCCCCATCCTCAGCCATCGCCCGTCGCAGAAGATCGTGCTGCTCACCGTTTCGGAAGGCAGCGAGGATCTGGCGGCCGCGCTGAACAGCGGCGCCCAGGGCTATGTCCTCAAAGGCGTCGGCTCGCGCACCCTGGCGGAGATCCTGAAGAGCGTCGCCGCCGGCGAGCGCTACGTCTCGCCGACGTTGTCGGCGCGGCTGCTGACGGCGCTGTCGACCGCCTCGCAGGCCAGCCCGCTTGCCGATCTCAGCACGCGTGAGCGTGAGATCCTCACTCTGGTGGCCGACGGGCTGAGCAACAAGCGCATCGGACTGCAGCTCAATCTCCACGAAAAGACCATCAAACATCATATGAGCCGCATTCTGGCCAAGCTTAAAGTAAGCAACCGCACCGAGGCGGCAATGGTGCTGCGCGACTTCGCCGACAAACAGCGGCGGGGCCCGTAGCGCGATTGTGGGACCTCACCGTGATCGCAGATCGCGCATCCGGGCGCTGTCCTTGTTGGTGGCGCGACGGTCGACGATGGTGCGGCCCTTGGCGTCCTTCATTCGATAGCGGCCATTACCGAGCTCCTCGCGCAGCCCGTTGCGATGAATGACCTGGATCCGCCTTGGGTCGGTGTTGAAGACATCACCGGTGTTCGGATTGACGCCGCGCGTGACCGATGTAGTTCCGGCCCCGGCGCCTGGCGAGGTAGCCGCACTTTCACCGCCTGAGCTGCTGCCGCTCGCGCTCGAACCACTGCTGCCTGAACCGGCCGAACCATTGCTGCCAGCACTCGAACCACTACTGCCTGAGCCTGTTGAGCCACTACCGCCCGTGCTCGACCCGCTGCTGCCAGCGCTTGAGCCGCTGTCGCCTGAGCCGGTCGAGCTACTGCCGCCGGCACTTGAGCCGCTGCCGGTTGAGCCGCCACCGCCGGTGCTCGAACCGCTGCCGCCTGAACTCGAGCTGCCGCCGGATCCCTGGCCACCATTCCCGTTGCCGTCACCACCATTGCCCTTACCGTTGCCGTTCCCTCCACCGTTGCCCTTGCCATTCCCCCCGCCATTTCCGTTCCCGCCACCGTTGCCGTTGCCCCCACCGTTACCGTTCCCGTTTCCTCCGCCGTTGCCATTGCCGCCGCCGTCTTTGGCAATCGCTTTGGTCGGCATCAGGTCAACGCCGCTGCCGCGCCAGGCGAGCTCAAGCGGGGAAAGCGCAAGCGCCGCGGCGGCCACCCCAATGAGCAGCTGTTTTGGAAGCCGGCTGGCTTGCAAGTTATGTTCCTTTGTTCCGCGGCACCTATCATGACAGAACGGACCTGTCGCCCCAAGCCAAGCGAGGGGCCCATTGGCGCCGGAAGGGACTGCAATATCCGCGCCGACGATCCGGTAGCATTAACGTTACCGCCCAGGCCTGCGGCTCACTCGCTGTTTGCGGCGATTGTACGGACAGGCACGCGTCCGAACGTCAGCGCCTAACAGGTTCAACCATTGTGGGTTCGTTGACAATACCGCCTCGACCCATTGGTTTGCCGCCGGGACTAAAGCCTGCCACCCGCCCGACTTTGGTCCTGCCTCTGCAGGGGTGGGTCAAAGCTAAGAACTAGCTCCACGGCGCGGAAACCCGACATTATATGAGGCACTACCCCGACAGTTGAAGCGCTGGTCGCTTCTGGGCCCGTGTCGCGACCATCTCTAAGGTCCTGCCAGTGAACCCGCCATTTCCCGGAGCAAACTCATCCTTTGCGTAAGGTGAGACGCTTCGGCCGCCACTAGGAGAAACCTTGGAGTTCCCACCTACAACTCAGGTGCTCGATGCCGTGCGTCTGCCAGTGGTCGTGGTCACCACCTTCGAAGCGAATTGGGTGAAGTGCTTTCTGGGGGAGCCTAAACTTCATCTCCTACGGCCTTTGGTGGAGGAAACCGTTCGGGGGTATGCCCGGGGGTTGGGTCATCAGTTCGTATCCGTTGCACTACGCTGTGCTGGGTCCCACGGTGGCCGACCTGGAGCGCATCATGTACCGGATTTTCTTCGTCGCAACGCTCGGGTTTACCCTGACGCTTTCACCGGTTCTTATCTTCGACGGGGCAGCGGATGCCAAGGGCGGCGAAGGTGCCAGCTCAGGTGGGTCTTCGTCAGGTAATGGCAAGGGCAAGTCCGACCAGAGCGGCTCTTCCAACAGCGGCTCGTCGAATAAAGGTGCAGGTGTCAAAGGCACTGCCGGGCCAAGCGGTGACGGCCCGTCAGCAGCCAAGGGTTCTGCCGACAAGGCGTCATCCAATGCCGGATCGAAGGCGAGCGGGTCGACATCAGGGGGCAAGGGCAAATCCGGCCAGAGCGGCCCTTCCAACAGCGGCTCTTCCAACAATGGTGCAGGTGCCAAGGGCGCTGCTGGAGCAAGCGCTGGGGGCCAGTCGGCCGGTCGGGGTGCCGGCTCGAACACAGCGTCCTCCAATGCCGGAGCGAGCGGGTCGACATCACGGGGCGGGAAAGGCAAATCCGGCCAGAGCGGCTATTCGAACAAAGGTGCAAGGGGTACCGCTGGAGCAAGCGTCGGGGGCCAGCGCGGTTCTCCCCAGAATGCTGCCAGCGCCAGGAGCGCTGCCGGAGCAAGCCGAAGCAACGATCCGTCATCCCGGACAGCGGCTGGTGCCAGTACGCCGAGCGTCGCCGCGGTCACGACAAGTCCCGCCGGTCTGGCAACTCCGAGCGCGGTGGTGCCGGGCTCCGCGGTCGCGCGCATAACCGGGTGGCGCGGGGACCGCGTCCGTTTGCCGGGCCGACTGAGACCTGAGCGCGGAACGGGGCGCGTCATAGGCCGGCAGGCAATCCAGTTGGCGATGACAAGTACCTTTGGCATGTTCGTGCCGCGCCCCGCTCACCTGTAGCGGCATGCCGAGAGGCGGTGATCTCAGCGGCGCTGCCACTCGGGGCCGAGCGGGTGACTGTCAGTGGGGCCGGGCCGGTCCGCCGTCGCGGCGAGGCCCTCAGCGCGCCACTGAACGTCTCAATCAAGTATCCGCGTGAGGCTCGCCAGGCACGCATTGAATGCCGGCTTAATGGCAACGGTGCAGTGATTGGGCTGCACTGAGTTAGCCGGACATCAGCAATGCCTGACCAAGCGCGGGCGAGACGGTTCAGCGAGACCAGCAGGTTGGAATTCGAATGGAGCAGATGTTCTCGAGCACTTGATCGAAGCTCCACGATGTAGGTGCATAGGTTGACGCAATGGATCGAACAACCCCGCCGTTTAGTGGGCCACTGACACTGACGCCGACGCCGGGCGGCGAAGATCCGGACGGGTTCTTCGATTTCGAGCGGATCGGCCGCATCGCCCAGCGTCGGATGCGCGTTGTCCTGCTATTCGGGCTGCTCGGGCTAGCGCTCGGCATCGTTTATCTTTTGATCGCGCCCCCGACCTACACCTCCGTGGTCAGCATCCTGCTCGACGAGAACCTGACCCGCTATGCGGATCAGGAGGCGACCACGGCCGCCAGCAACATGAAGACCGACGCCAACCTGCTCACCGAGGTCGAGATCATTAAATCGGAGCGGCTTGCTCTGGCGGTCGTTGGCCGCGAGCGTCTCGACGAGAACGATGTCTTCATGAACCCGCCTGTCTCGCCGGCGGGCTGGGTCAAGGCGCGGATGCGCGCGGTCATCAAGCTGCTTGATTTCTGGTCGGCCAAGCCGTCCGCCGACTCGGTCCAAGAATCCCGCCGATCACGTGCGGCCACCCTGCTGCAGGACGGTCTTGACGTCGAGCGGGTTGGTCGCAGCCTGGTCATTGACGCCTCGGTCGATTCGCACGACCCGCAGCTCGCCGGCACCATCGCCAGAGGCCTATGGCGAGGCTTATCTGTCCGACCAGCTCGACGCCAATTTCGATGCCACGCAGCGCGCCACCGTGTGGCTGCAAGGGCGGCTCGACGATCTGCGCGAGAATTCCCAAGCCGCCGCCTTGGAGGCCGAGCGATTCCGTTCCGAGCATGGCCTGACGGAAGCCCGCGGGGAGCTCATGTCCGAGCGGCAGCTCGCCGATCTGAATAGCCAGCTGATCCTCGCCCAGGCCGACGCGGCCAGTGCCACCGCGCGCTACGAGCGCTACAAGGCAATCGTCGAAAGCGGCGAGGAGAACGCGGTCAACAACGCGACCATCTCGCCCAAGGATGGCGGCAGTCCGGTGATCGACGGGCTGAAATCGCGCTATCTTACCATCACCAAGCGTGAGCAGGAGATCGCCAGCCGCTTTGGTCCCGATCACCCGCAGGCCGTCGATCTGCGCCGCGAACAGGCCGATGTCGCACATCAGATCTTCCAGGAGTTGAGCCAGCTGACGTCGAGCTACCGCAACGAATCCGAGGTTGCCCGCTCGCGCGAGCAATCGTTGCGCGACAGCATCAACAACGTCGCCGGCAAGTCCTCGCAATCGAGCGGCGCCCTGGTTCAGCTGCATGATCTCGAGCAGAAGGCGGCTGCGCTCAAGACGCTCTACGAGACGTTCCTGGCGCGCTATCAGGAGGCGGCTCAGCAGCGCTCGTTTCCGATCGCCAAGGCCCGCGTGATCTCGGAAGCATCGGTGCCGACGACGCCGTCGGCGCCCAAGCGCAGCATGGTGCTGGCGCTATCCCTGGTGCTCGGCCTGATGGCCGGCACCGGCATCGCCGCCCTCCAGGAGTTCCGCGAGCGCTTCTTCCGCTCCGCCGACGACGTCCGCAACGAGCTTGGGCTGAAATTCCTCGGCTATCTGCCGATCATCGGCAATTCGGCGTTGGAACGGCTGCGAGAGCGCAAGCAGCATCGCGTTGACGAGGGCGACGCCGGGCCTGCCTTCCGCTCCATCATGCGCATTGCGGTGGATTCACCCGGCTCGCAGTTTGCCGAGACGCTGCGCAATGCCCGCATCGCTGCCGATGTCATGCTGCAGGCTTTGCCGAGCAAGGTCATCGGCGTCACCTCGGTGCTCCCCGACGAGGGCAAATCGACGGTCGCGGCCAACTTTGCCGGCTTGCTCGCCGCCAACGGCTCCAAGACGCTGCTGATCGACGCCGACCTGCGCAATCCCGGTCTCAGCCGCATGCTGGCGACACCTCCCGAGAACGGCATCGTCGAGGCGCTGGTCGGCGAGGTGCCTTGGCCGGCCGCCGTCCGCGTCGATCGCAAGACCAGGCTTGCCATCCTGCCCACCCGCGAACGCGGTCAATTCGCGCATTCCTTCGAGCTGCTCACCTCGCTCAACATGCGCCGGATCGTCGAGGCGGCGCGGGAGAAATTCGACTATATCGTGGTCGATCTGCCGCCATTGGCACCGGTTGTCGACGCCAAGGCCTTCGCCCAGATGGCCGACGGCTTCCTTTTGGTCACCGAATGGGGGTCGACCCCGCGCAACCTGGTCCGTTCACTGCTTCAGGCCGAGCCGCAAGTCGCCGGCAAGGTGCTCGGGGTGCTCTTGAACAAGACCGATATGAAGCTGCTCAGCCGCTATGGCGCCTACGGCAGCTCCGAGCACTATCTGCACGCCTATTCCGGCTATTACGTTCAACCGTCGAACATCAACGCGGCGCAAGGCGATTCCTACGACAAGTGGCTGCCGCCTAACGCCTGGCAACCGCGAGCCAGATGGGATCTTCCGGCGCAGCCCTCGGCTTGGTCGAACGGTTCAGATCGAAAGAACGCGCCCGCTGAGCCCAGTGCCGCAGCTGCACAGCGGCCTACTCTAGCCTTCTCGCACGACGAACAGCCCGATCAGCATTCGTCAGCCAGCACATGTTGCCCGGTTCAAAGTTCATCCACTCATTGATTCGGGTGAGCCCATGGGCGGACGACGGCCGCTCACCAATGTCAGCGACGATGTCGTCGCGAAAGGCCTTCAGGCCATCCCGTCCCCGCCACTGATTACATACTTTGATGCCACGGGCACCGAGGCGATGGTAGTTAACATGCCGATGGTCTTCGCAGCCCTGAATGATATTGCGGCGGAGATGCCCCCAATAGGTCTGCGATAGATAAGCCAGCCTGCCCCTACCTTACTCCTCCACGTTTAGCAGCCGCTGGCGAACGCGGCTCAAGCCGCGCCGCGTGGTGCTTCTCCGCGCCAAGGTGGCCAACTCCGGCGACTTCCAAGGAATGTCCTGGATAACCGACTCACCGTGATGATCGTTGAAATGGTAGGTGGTCTCGCAAGGAAACAGTGCCAACGGCTCGCGGATCGGAGCCTCTCTGGGTGTGGCCAGCGAATTCTGCAGTGCGCCATGGAGCTGGGCCAGCAAGTCTTTCCCATCCGCGGCAATAAGATGACTGGTCTGGGTGGCACGTGGATTGAGCTCTAGGAGCTGAGCAGTGCCATCCTCCACGTTGAGAATAAAATCGAACCCACACAACCCAGAGAGCTGCAGGCGCTCCACCATCAGCTCGACGGCACGTGACATTCCCGGGTGCGAGATAACGCGGACGATAGTTGCCGGGCCGGTGGCGGTAATTGCTTCGAGCACTTCTACAAGGACAGACGCAAGCACCTTCCCCCGCCAGCAAGCCACGGCAGCATTGGCGGGCCGGCCGGGAACAAAGCCTTGCACACTTATCACCGACTGCGTGCGTCGCAGACACCGAACAACCAGCGTGGGGTCGCGGTTAAGAGCGAGCCGCTTCAACGTCAGAAGAACACTCGGAGGTGCAGAAAGTCTGCGAAAGGCCCGTTCAGCCTCTTTAAGACTGTTTACGACAGCAACTCCCTTACCAGACCAACTCCCGTCCGACTTCAGCACCGCCGGAAAGCCTATAGTGTCCAGACACGCCTCTAAGGTAGTGGCTGTGACAGCAACAGTGGGCGGAGCCGGTATATTGAGCTCCCGGGCCAGAGAACCGATTCCATAACGCGAGTACAGCAGTGAGAAATGTTCCGGGTCCCCCAAGGATCGCACGATGAGGGTCCTCAGCCAGTGTCCGTCGGGCCGGTTTGATTGAGCTGTATGATAAAGTTCATGCAGTTGGCGCGTGACGTAGTCATCACAAGGTACCAGAAGCGTCGGCCGTGACATCATGATGATGTCCCGAAGAGCTGAGACTGGTGCGAGGGCATTGTATCGATAGCTTGCCTTCACGAATGGCATCTTCTCGACCTGGTATCCTCTCGGGCATACAGCCTCCACCGTGAACCCCACCTCGGTCAGTTCCAGAGCAAGTCGCATCACCGACCACCAGCGGAGTGCCGTTAGGATCAGGATCTTTGATTGCGCTGCCTCCCCGGTGGGCTGAGCGGTGTCGCTTGAGATGGATGCGACTTCCCAAAATGGCAGGATAGGCGCCCTACCATCGCACTCGTTCAATTGGCCGAACTTCCAGTTCATGCGGCGGCGCTTGTGGCAATGTGAGCCACGATACGACGCGCCGCAAATTCGGTCCCATGGACAAATCGCAACAGCGGACCGAAGCTTCCCGCCGCCGCAAGCCCCGCAAAATAGAGGCCGGGTACGGATGATTCGAAGCTCCCTGAAAGGACCGGCACACGACCGGCGGTGCGGATGCGGTCGCGCAAATGCGCATCCATAAACCGAAGTCGTTGCAGATCGACGCGGTAGCCGGTGGCAGCGATGACATGATCCGTCGTGACACCTAGCGGCTTTTCTGTTCCGTTCCTTAGGCGTAGGTGGAGGCGGCCATGTGAAGCTATCGCGCCTTCTACCTCGTAACCGGTAAACAGAGCCAATTTCTGGACGGCCGGCCTGAGATACGATGGCGAAGCCGGACCGAGATGGCGCCGAAGGATGTCGAGGCGGGTTGAGGAAGGCAGATAACGAAAGAGATGGGGGAGTTCACAGTAGAGCCACGACTTCAAATTCGGACCCAGTCCAGACCTTGGGCGGCGGATCCTTTGCCAGACACTCAATACATCTGGCCGCAGCGTTGAACCATCAAATCTTATGCCGGGCCCACGAACGACCAATCGCACCTTTGCCCCGGCTTCACTTAACCCTGCGGCAACCTCAAGTGCGGACGATCCTCCACCTATAACCGTGACGTCTGAGTTAACAAACTGACTGAGGTCCTTCCACGCGCTGCTATGACTTACTGAGCGCCCAATGTGCTCGGCTAATCCAGACGGAACGTGGTTGAAATGGGTAATTCCGACCGCCAGCACCACGCGGCTGGCAAAGATGCGTTCTCCTCCTTCGAGTTCCAGCATGAAGTGGCCATCGCGCCAAGCGAGCGCGGTGACGATCCGTTCATCAATCTGGGGCACATACCGCCTCTGAAAGTCGAGCGCATAGCCAGTGAACGTCCCGAGCGCGACAGGAATGTCGTAATCGTCGTAGCTGATCCCGTTGCGCAGGCAGTACGAACGGATGGTCGCATCCCCGACTGGTGTCGAAAGGTTTGACGCAAAGCCGTCGGACTTCAATCTCATCGACTTCGGCATGTGATTGAGCCAGGTGGCCATGGGCTGGCCGAAGATGCGATGCCGGATACCGCGGCCTTTCAAATGCGCCGCGATGGAAAGTCCATATGGACCCGCACCAACAATCGCCACCCCTATAGTCTTCGCAATCATTCCGCCCCCGTGCCCGCGGTTGACAGATACAAAGTTCCTTGCTTCAGGAGCTGCGCTCTTGAAGGCCAAAATAGACAGAGCAGCCGGCAGGACCTGCCAGCCGCAAAAGCTTCATTTCATCCGAGTTTGCCCAACTCGAAACCTTGCCCGCGCACCCACGCGGACGATGAGGAACATAGCGCCTTGGTAGGGTCCAGCACCCGAACAATTTATTGACAGACGATACGGTTCGTGAAAGCGGTGAGCTCGACCAACCTTCCCGATACCCGCTAAATGGCTGAAAGCCTCGACTCGTCCCGTCGGGGCTGGAAGAGAAGCTGCAAAATGTGGCAGCGGCAAGCGACCCGTTGGACCCGTCAGCTCAACACCTTCGCCCTCTAAAATCTATATAGTCGTGCCCATCATCCTTAGGAAGTTTCCATATCTCACCCTAAACTGGAAGTTGCTTGCCGGATTGTATCGGCAAGCTCCGATATGGGGGCCAGCAGCGCACTCTCCCTGATTTCCTGATGCTCTCGGTAATCACCGAAAATAGATACCAACCGGTGCAACCTCCGGGGTGGCCTATCCGCGCAGATTAACCTTCTGGTTTCGGATGAATTGTACCTGTTGGCGGTTTCACTCGGCTATCCTTCCATCGGAAATTCACGAAACCAAGTAGAACGGCCGTAAGCCAAAAGAGAACAAAGGGGGCGGCAACGAGCGCCCAAACGCCGCCAAGTCGAACAACCAGCAGAACTGTCGCCACCCAAACCACAACCACAAATGCCACGAAGATCAACCAGGCCCCAAGTACGGCGCCACGAGTGAGGCGCCCCCTGAGCTGCAACATCACGGACAGGAGAAGAAATGTGCATATCGCGGTTGCCGTAGCGGCGACCGCTAGGAACACGATCTTTGACATATCATGAGATTAGCAACATGGTTCCATCGTTTGCGATTCAGTCGTTTGGAGGGGGCTAGATCGAAACGGCCCCGGCTGGATTCAGAACGGGTCTAGCGCGTAGATTGACGTTGGATTTGCCTTACGCCTGGGGAAATTGCCTCACCGCCGAGAGCGACGGCATGCCCCGCCTAACGATCTCCGAAGCCTCACAGATGCATGAGACGCTGCTCGAGGAGCGTATCACTGGAACCTGGCCCGCGTCCTCACACCGCACAGCCCGCTGGCGTCGTCGGCCAGGCAGTAAGGCTCGAGGAAATGCTGCCGTCCCTTGCTCCATCCGTTTGGGTGTCGCGGGCTACAGCAGGTAATGACGACAGAATTGATTCAAATTTCTCGGTGCGAGTTGCATTTGCCAATCGAAAGTGCGACACTCTCCAACGCGGGGGCTCGAGGCAGCGATGCAAGACATCAACCGCAACGCTAGACAAAAGCTCAGGACAGGACACGTGTCGCTCATGCGACTAGGAGATCGCGAGTGCAAATGGCCGGAACATCGAGACAACCATGTCATCGGTGGATTTATATTCTGCGGTCGCCCCACGGATGGTCACTCCTATTGCTCCCAGCATCAGTTGCTGATGTTTCGGCGCGAACGCAAACATAACTAAACCGAACAAGGACAATGGCGCCCCCGACCCAAGCTTGGGAATGCTTGTTCAATGGGAGGGGTGTGGGTTGGTTCCTTCCGTCATAACTCGCTCTCCGGTATCGGCAGGGCCAGTGGCTTCGCCCAGATGGGCCAGCAGGCCAGCCGCTCATGAAACGGCTTCTTATTGCCCTGTTTATCGGTGCGACGGCGACCACTGCGCACGCCACGCATCTGCTGCACAAGTTGCCGGCCGACGCGGCCGAAACCATACAGCGCGACTGCAAGCAACGCTGGCCCAACTCGGCGCGTGTGTCGACCAGGAGGCCGAAGTCTGGCTGGAGGCGCAGCAGAAAGGCGAGCTTCCCAAATTCCAGCCGCCCGCGCCCGACCTACTCGGCAAGTCGCCCGATCTGCTAATCAGGCCCAAGCCGGAGGACGACCAATGACCGCGCATCATTCCGCTCGGGCACCGGGGCACCATTGGGGCCCGCCACCTTAATCAATTTCAACTTCCTGAGTTCAGGACCATTCGTCCAGTTCCTACAAGCGGCAACCGGTCGGTAGGCTGCCTCCCGATCCGGTGCTTCACGCGGGGGCCCAGGCACGGGACTTGGCCAGTCTCATCCATGCCCATTTTTCGTTCAAGTCGCGATGGCGGATGGAGACCTTCGATGTTCCTGTCGCTGAAGACCCGTTAGTGCATGATTTGTGGCGCAGGTATCAGCCGACGTCATCCACGCGCTCGGGTTTGCTCCGATCTTCTGCGCGGGGGAGCTGGAATACCGTCGCTACGAGAACGATCACGAACAGATCACCGCGCGCCAACGCGCCTACAACCGCCGAAAGACTGCGGTAGTGCGTGATGCTCGTCTGCTCCGCTTCAACGGAGCTTGACCAGATAATCGCGGGGTCCGCGGAGGTTGATCTCGCGTGGGTTCTGCAATCAATTTCCAGGAGCGTACGACTGATATTGTGCTGGAAATGTGCAGGTTTTGGACCTCAAGCTCCGCCGAGATCCGCGACGCGGTAGAGGCCGGCAAACGCCATCTCGCCAAACATGCAAAAAAGGCAGTGCGCTGACGATCGACGGCCGCCTCCCCAGAGATCGGCATTGGTCACTTGAGAGTTTTCCTGACCTTTGGCCGGAGCGTGCTGACCATGGTCTATGCCATCGGCCACATTTCGGGGTACCACCTCAATCCGGCCGTGACAGTCGGCCTGGCGGCCTGTGGTCGTTTCCCACGCCAGGACATCGTGCCTTCTATCGGGCCTTGCGGATCAGGGTCGAACGCCGCACAAGGTTTTGGCAGCTTCCAAAGTTCGCTATCTCAGGCACGTTGGCGCCGACCTGCATGACGGACCTGTTTAGCCGATCGCGCTCGCCGCCTTGAGGCTCGACAGTCCGTGCTCTCGGACTGAGCCGCGCGCTTAGAGCCTCGCCAGCGCAAGGCCTTGGCCATCAAGGCGAGCGCGACGTTGCGCTCGAAGGTATTGCCGGAACCAGCGGCTTCGGAGCGCAGGCCGAAAGGTTCGATGAAGCGCTGGCGATATTCAGCCGTGTGCTGAGGGTTTTCTGACCGGCGGATCGGCCTCTTCAGATTCCTCCGAACCAGTCATAGCCTCGGTCTTCCCAATAGCCCCCCTTGCCGAGGCCCATATTGGCGAAGCTGCCGACGAGTTCGATCTTGTGGATGTATTTCGGCATCTTGTAGCCGAGCTGCCGCTCCACGCGCACACGCAGCGGCGCGCCGTTTTCGACAGGCAGTGGCTTGCCGTTCAACCCATAAGCGAGGATCGTCTGCGGGTGGTAGGCGTCGATCAGATCGACCGAGCCGTAGTATTTCACCTGACCCGACGGGCTGAGCTCCATCGTGTCGAGGCAGTGAAAGACGACATAGCGCGCCTCGGGTTTGACATTCGCTTCATCCAGCACCAGCGACAAAGGCGTGCCTGTCCATTTGGCGATGCAGCTCCAGCCCTCCACGCAATCATGCCGGGTGATCTGCGTTCGGCTCGGCATGGCGATCAGCTGCTCGCGTGTGAGCGACAGTGGCTTCTCGACCAGCCCCGCCACTTCCAGGCGCCAGTCGGCGAAGTTGTTGGACAGCAGGTCCCGATAGTTGGCATCGTCCGGGGCCGTCGTGCCATTCGCGCGCTGAGGCTGGCGGACGTCGGCCTCGGTGAATTCCTGCGCCATCGTGGAGCCTCCGCCTAGCAGCCGCTGAACGCGGTAGGTGAGATTGTTGGCGCTATCGAGGACGTCGCGCAGCCCTGTGCCCGAATCGCCCAGGTCGTCGAACCCATCGCAGCCGGAAAGGATCAGCCCCGAGCCGCCGACTGCGGCAGACGTGATGAAGGCACGGCGATTGATCTGGAACTTGGCCATGGTCAGACGCTCCCCTCAGGGGCGTTGTCCCCGCTGTTCGGATCTGTCCGATACCAACCGGTGATGATCGAGCGCAACTCGTTGGTGGGGCCGGCGGCAAGCACCATCACGATATGCACGACGAAGAACAGCACGAGCAGCGACATGATGGCGAAATGAATGGTGCGCGCCGTCTGGCGTCCGCCGAACAGTTCTGGGAGAATGGGCAGCAGCGCGTTGGCGCTCGGCGACATGGCTAGACCGGTCAGGATCATCAGCGGGAAAAAGACGAAGAGCACGATGGCATAAGTAAGTTTCTGCAGCGTGTTGTAATCGCGCGTGTGGTGAAACTTCAGCCGCGCATGGTTGCCGATGTCGCTTGGCAGACGCTTGATGTCGGCGACCGCAGGCACGAGTTCGCGAAAGTGCCCGTTGATTGCGCTGGCGAAGAGCCAGACTAACAACGTCCCGACCAGCGTCCAGGCAAAGAAGAAATGAACTACACGGCCGGCCCCGAGGTTTCGGTGTGAAGGGATCGTTGCCCAGCTCGGGAAGGCGACATAACGTGGCCGCTCGACGCGACCGGACATGCCCAGCACACCGCTCGTATCGAACTTAGCACCGAGAATTTCGGTGTAGCCGCGCGGTCCGGCATCTGTGCTCTCGGCACCAATCGCGAGCACGTGGTTCTCGAACTGGAAGCCGGACTGGTCACCGATGTAGAGCACTGGATGCGCGTTGAATATCTGCAATCCGGAAAGCAGCAGGAAGCCCAGGCTCACCGCCCACATCCAGTGCGTGATGCGTGTCCAGGCGGACTGTCTGTGGACGAGCGTTCCACTCGCCGCGCCGGTACCGGGCGCCATTTTCTCTTTTTTCCGATCTAGCATCCATCACACCCTCTGTTGTTTCCGCTGAGCTTTCCGCGGGCCATCGCTTACCTTAGATCAAATTGCGGCTGATCGCTCCGCTGTCGCAGCCTATCTAAGGATGCGCGAAGCACGTGAGCAAGATCTGACCCCGGCGGGAGGGCCCCCAATTGTCACCCCTCACCGCCTGACGGGAAACGGTGGGCTGTCGGCCGTGCTATCTGCTCGTCTCTTGAGTCGCGCCACGCTCGTTGGCTGCCACAGGGTGGAGCCGTCAGCCTCAGCTACCGCTGGGGGCGTGGGATAGCTCTGGATGCCGGCGCGTGGATAGCGTTACGGTGTGTCGAGCATTGAGCGTGTCTGGGTGTCGTAAAGCGTGAACGACCAGAAGTTTGCTTGTGGGATGTCCTTTGGCAGCGTCACCTTGTAGGTCGTTGCACCGTCGAAGGGCTCCTTGTTTGCCTCGACCATCTTCCATAGGTAGGTCGAGCCGATGCCGGGCAGACGCATGGCCATCGCCGGTGTGATCCCGGTAACGCCGTAAAAGAAGGACGCTCGCGAGGCCAGCAGGCGTAGCCGGTGGGCGGGAAGGGCTGGGCGCCCTTAGGCGTAATTTCCCGGATCGGCGTCTCAAACTCGTTGCCGCTGACACGGCAGTACCCTCCCGGTGACCACATTTGGCACTTGGCCTCGAGGGCCGCACCGACGTTGTCGCGGAGGATCAGCTCGCGGATGACAACGCCGGGCGCAACTAGGCCGGTCTCAGAGCTGCCGCAGTAGGAGGCCGGCGATCGTCGGGCATACCACCACAGCCTAGCCCATCAAAAAATGAACCCCTCGACAACGCGCGCCTTGTTTCGCAGCCTCACGATCTGACCCGGTCGCTATTTGTGCGGTCGCGTAGCATCCCGTCAGTCGAGACAGCAACCACGCTGGGGTGGCCGTGCGGCAACATAATAGTGCTGAGATTTTCGATCTGGATAGTGAACGTCCTTTCGTCCACCCGTCTCACCTGGGCCTCAACGACAACTCGATCGCCCACCTTCAACTTATTCATGGTCCCCTCCCAACAAGCTGAGTTAGACGCTTATGATACAGAAAAGAGGCCTGCAGAATATCCTGTTTCGATCGTTCGCGATGGGCGACGCTTGTCCACGCTGCGACAATCGTGCGGACAGGAGTCACGGCGTGTTCTCCGCCAAGGCCTGAGGGTGGTCGAAGGGGGTCGGCTAGTCGCGGCTGATATGATCGGCGAGTTCCGCGACGGGCATCCCTGGCGATGAAGCGATGCGTACGGTCGTCCCAGGTGCGGGACGAGGCGAAAACACGCGGCGTTTTCGCAGATGTTCAATGAGGCCACCGCGGACCGCAATTTCAGTTATGGCCATGGTTCCGGAAAGCGATGCAATGGCCAGGGCAGTCCGGTCCGCAGCCTCAGCGTCACCGCTTTCGACTTCCCGCCAGAGTCGGCTGCGCAGCTCGCCGAATTCAACCAGCGTCTTCTCTATGGATCTTTGAGCGTGCTGCTTTCCGCGAGCGGTCAATTTGTCGGGCGATTTCCTCATCGGCGCTCCTTCTCCTGACAGCATTGGAATTGAAGTCGCAAGCTTGGCTAGCCTTCAGCCCGACCCGACGTTTGTCTAGAACTGCCACTTTATTGCGCCAAGCTACGCTTGGATGTGCCAATTTTCTTCACTCTTCACGGCTGGCTGAGGACTAGGGTTGGCCAAACCATCGACCAAACCCCGGCCCTTGATCATCCCGCGTGCTGGTAATGAGCGGGCAGGCCTACGATTTGGGGTTCCGCAAAGAACATGTCGCGCAGGTCAGCCGCTCACCGCTTGCATCGTCTCCCCCTGCGTACACTGCGCAAGGACGCGGTGGCTGCTTGCCCGGCTACTCAGGCGTGATCGCGCTCAGTGGAATGCCGATGAAGTGCTAAGTCTGCCAAGTCGAAAAGCAGGAGTTCGCAAAAAGAGGTCCGGAGCAATAAGCGCCGGACCCCAAATAAGTTGCTGCAGGGCGTTTAACAACAACGACCATGAAAGCGCAATTCGCCGCTAATGTTCCGCAAAATCGTAAGTAGTTGCACTTCAGGCGGTACAACCAGGGGCTTCCGCCGCTAGAGCGCAGGACTTTGGTCTGACGAGGTAGGTAGAAGTCGCAACACGGGCAATGCGCCTTCAGATGCAATGCCGGCCACGCGAGCCGCTGTCAAATCACATGACAAGCCACAACAAAGATTTAGCTGACATTTCACGACGAAGTGGCCTGTGCTGTTTCGCGCACAGGGAGAATTCGATGGGGTGGAAGCAATCCTGGCTAGACCTGAACGCGGCCGAAACAGAGCGGCTTCGCAGACAGAACGAAGACATGCGCTCCGGTCGCTTCGCGCTCTACCATAGGGATGGGCTAACGGGGGCCATGCATGACATCACCGAGATGGAGATAGCGCGCAACGACGCCGCAGTAACTGCATTGGGGCGCATCAACAGGCGCCTCCGTACGAAGATCGACGAGGAAGGTGATCAGGACTAGGCAGATTTCGGGACTACCAGGTGTGGTTAGCGCCTATCCCACGTCCCCATCGTGAGCTAGTTCGAACCCGACGACGCGACCAGATTTGGCCGCTTTCAAGGCAGCGGGCATGGGAGCGCGGGTCCGGTTGATCGTTCCAGTAAGCCGGAAGGCAGGCGACCGTCTGCCGCCTTGATGTGGGGCAGCAAACGCGAAACGCCGGAGGTGGCCGCCGAGCCTGCGCTGGACCAACCCGGAGCCCACTTGGGGCTTTCTCACAGCCGCCCGAGCATCTTACGATTCAGACTGACGATCGCCGCGCCGGCATAATTGCCGTCCTCATTGAGCAGCGCGACCGGCACCTTGCCGCGTCCCACTCTTCGATCAGTGCAGAGGGCGATGGATCTCGACTATGGGACGGCGCGTCACCATCCTGCAAGCAGCAGGCACCCCTCACGCCTCGAGCACAAACACCACGATCCAGGCCTGCCATTTCAGGCCGGGGATCCTGAGCAGCACCTGGTCGAGCCGCTCACCGGCGTTGCGGATGAGCTGGCCGACGCTGCTCGACCGGAACGGGATCGACGCCAAGGTCGACAGGCCGAAGAACTGGGGCTCGCATTTTGAGAAATATTTGCGCACGATGTCGAAGTCGGACTTCAGCAGCGGATGCTCATCGACCGTGCGCGATTGCGGGGTCCGGCTGCGATAAAGTTTGATCGCCGGATTGTGGCCCCGCGGTTCGAAGAAGATCGCCTTGCCGCCGGGCCGGAGAACCCGCCGGATCTCCTTGAGCGAGACGTCCAGCGCCAGATGATGCAGGATGCCGCTGCCGAATACCAAATCGAAGCTCGCCGTAGGCAGCGTCATGTCTTCAGCATTGTCGACCTCGAAGCCGCTCAAAAGACCGGAATTACCATCAAATCGCTGACCGACGACCTCATCCGCCTGCGCCAGTTGGCGGAGGCGAAGGGGCAGGTGTCGCCGCGTCGGCATGATCGCCAAACTGCACGGTATGGCCGCCAGAGCCACCAGGAGGCCTAACAGCTCGAGCGCTTCCGTTTGGCCTTCGCTGACGCGCTGAAGGCCTACTCCGGAGCCGCCAGCTACTTTGCCGACATGCCGGCCGCCGAGTTGCTTCGGATCGGTCAGGAACTGCTGAGGAGGATGTGATGCTGTCACCCTCGTCCCACCAAGTTGCCTGCGCCGTCCTCATCCTAATCTTCGCCCCGACCTATCGGGCTGGCTTCCGCGGGGCCGGAGCGTCCCGTTGATGAAATCGGCACGGCCCTGGCCCAGCCGATGTGGTGGAACCGACCGACGCGAGTCGTCATCGTCGGCACCGAGCCGGCGACGGCAGCCTAGGCCACCAGGCGCCGACGCCAGGCTACATGTGCGGCTTTACTCTGTCCGAGCCGGCCCGGCAAATGTTCCAACCTGCAATGAGGCCTTGGGTGCCCCGTTTTCTGCAAAAAGAGCTGGAGGGTCTCGACTGAAACCTCACGCCCGCGGCGCCGGTCTGTGACAGGTAATCATCCAGGACGGCCGAGTGCGCGATAAACTGAGGCCTGGCTGAGACCAGTCGACTTCATGATCTGCGGGACGGTCATCGTCTCCCGCATGCGTTTGATCTGCTCGACCTTTTCGGGCGTGGTCTTTGCCCGTCGCCCGAACCTGACTCCTTTGGCCTTGGCCTTGGCGATGCCGTCCATCTGCCGCTCCTTGCGGATGCTGGTCTCGAACTCGGCGAACACCGCCAGCCTTTGCAGCAGCGCCTTGCCGATTGGCGTGCTTGTGTCGATCACTTGATCCAGCACCTCCAGGGAGAACACTTCCTTTTCCAGCTGCTCCATGATTCAGCAAGTCGACGGCGGACCTGCCCAGCCGGTCGATTTTGGTCTTGAGCTGACGCGAAGCGCCAGCACACTTATCGAGCAATGCTACACCGACGACTTTGTTCGCCGCCCGGGTCCTGAGCAGGCCTGCTCTGGCCGCAGGAACCACAGCGGCGTACTTTGCGCGGCTGGCGTTGGAGAGATCGTCCATGGTTGAGCAGCATGAAGCCGCCACCGGACCGTCGCGAAAGCAGCAAACGCCGGAGGCGATTGCTGAAAACAGCGAGCTTCTGGGCAAGCCCCAGGCACTGCGCCATTTCGGCTGGCTGCTGGCCGACATGACAGCCGAAGAAACAATCGCGGCCGCTGCCCGCCAGGAAATTCGCCGGCTCAAGGAGGCCGGTCTCGCGGACGAAGAGGCGTTCGGTCGAGTACTGCTCAGGCTGACGCTCGAAGGCCCCGGCCTGGTGCCAGCGCTGCTGTGCGGCACGCGGGAAAACGACGCGGCGGTCGAGCTTGCACTCACCGAGACGCGGCAGCTGTTCACCCGCGGTCGTCGGCGTCGCTGGGAATTTGGCTGAGCCGCGCTTCGGCGAATTTCACCGCATACTAATCCTGGTCGGTTGGCCGCAGCGTTAGCATTGGTGCGGCTGCGTGGTTGAGGCGGTGGATTTCGTGTATTTGCCGTTTCTGGCAGTTAGGGCCCTCACAGCGGGAAAATCGCGCTCAGCGGGCCGCTTATTGCCAAAAAAAGCACGAAAGCGAGGGGGCATACGGTGCGGCGGCGCCTCGCCAGCAAGAGCATGTCACGAACCAATATCTCCGACATGCGGCCCCCACTCGGCGCAAGGCAACTGTTCCGCCTCCACAAGTGGAAGGCTATGCCGGAACTCCCGGCCTTGCCTGGATCGAGGCGGCGAAGCGAGGTCAGGGGACGTTGAATTCGAGGTCCATCCAGGTCAGCCATTCGCGGAAGTGTGCCAAGACACGGTCGGCCGCCTCCTCGCTCCAGATGCCATCCTCGTCGGGCTGGAAGCCTAGATTGGCCGCGATCTCATCGAGGTGCATCGTCGCCATCTCGGTAGCTTCGATATCGATTTGTTCGGGGGTACGCATCAGTCGTCCCCATTCGGGATGACCGCGGTGCCGTCGGCGTTGGGTCTTAGGTAGGTGGAACGCAGGCGCTCGTCGGCCTCGCCCGGGGTGTCCGAGCCGCAGTACGCCGCCTCGATCAGCTCCTCGCCGCCCTCGAACCAGTCGGCGAGGACCAGGTTGTCGCGGTCTTCGGAGAGCCGGAGAGTGATTTTGAACCGCATGGTCATTGCGCGGTTTCCACCTGGTCGAGTGCGCTGTCGACGAGCATTCGGATCGCTTCCGACCTATTTGGGATCGGTCGCTGTTTTGAGCGCCATTCCTCGACCCGCGCCAGCCAGGTATGCAGCACGATAAGCTGAACACGGGCGCTTGGCCCCTCGGTCCGCAGCTTCGGCATGCAGGAACCTCCCGAAATCGATGTTCATCATACTCGCCTCGACAACATAAGCGTTATACACCCGATTTCAGGATCTCGCAGGAATAGCGACTTATGGCCAAAGACTACCGGCGAGCGTGGCGGCCCGCGACCGGGTGAAGCCGAGCTGGATCCTGCCGCCGATGGCCAGTGGCATTTCACAGCCGTCGAACTCGCTATCACCGCCTTCCCGGGGGTGCGATAATCCGCTGGGGACGCGGAATGGCTGCATGGTGGTGAGGCTTCGCAGACGCGCGAGTGCGTGGCGAGCAGTGCGCAGATCTCAGGCGAACTTCTGGATCAAGGAGCCACAAGCCAAATTTGCCGTTCGATCGTCTATTGCCGCATTCTGGCCGATTGCGGACCGGCAGCTTCCAGTCGTAAAGGCCTCAAGTGGAATTGGGCAATTAACTGCAAACGTTGGCGAACGCTACGTTTCGTTGACGGCAGGGTGCCGGACATCGAGCTCGTTGGAGTAAACTTGAGCGATGCAATTCGGTCTTCTAAGTTGCTAACGCACCAAACGACAATGGAGGCCTGCCCTGGCCCTGTTTCGCGATGGCCGCGCTTGTCCCTCGGGCTTGACCCAGGCACCGGTTGCGGCTTCACTGGCGGCTATTGGCCAGATGGGTGATCCGCCGAGCCTTAAATTTGTGGCTTCGCGTCGGTTCCAGGCCGGCGGAAGCTACACCAAGCTAGCGACGGTTGTCCGGGGAGTGTCCAAAACCGTCCCGTAAATCCAAGCGGCGGACGCTCCCGACGGTCACTTGCAGGAAGAGGCTCCCGTACCCAGCACGCACTCAACTGGTCAACCCACGGTGTCGCTACACGTGGACGTCTACCCGCGTCTGATCTAACTAGGCGATGATGCACTCAAGGCGCGCGCCAGCTCCCCGGGGCGTTGTTGAGCGGGGCATCCCAAATGGCGAAGAAGTCTTTGCGGCGAAAATCTACGATTTACGATATCGCCTTGGCTGCCAAGTCATCGCCGACTGCGGTCAGCTTGGTTCTCAACAACTCCTGGCAGCAGCACCGCATCAAGGCCGAAACCGCGGCGACAATTCTCGATTGGGCCGAACGGCTGGGCTATGCGGTCAATCTCAAGGCTCGGGGGTTGCGGCTATCTCGGTCGGGATTGGCCGGAATGATTTTGCCGCATTACCGAAATCGTTTCTTTGCCGGTCTAGCGGAAGCCTTTGAAGCGGAAGCGCGCGCCCGCGGGATGTGCCCGATTGTGGTCAGTACGCATAGAAATCCGGACCACGAACTCAATGTGACGGAAACGCTCCTGGCGCAGCAGGTCGAATTCCTCTTCATTGCGGGAGTTCGTTGCCCAGACCCACTCAATGAGTTGTGCCGTGCCGCCGCCATACGGTCCATCAATGTCGACTTGCCGGGTGCCCGAGCGCCCTCGGTCGTTTCCGATAATTACGGGGGTGCGAGAGCGCTGACCGAAGTCGTGATCAGTAAATTAAGGAAACGGAGGAGCGCGACCAACGATCTATTTTTCTTCGGGGGAGTCTATGACGATGACGCGACACGCAGCCGCTTGCTCGGCTTCAACGATGTCCTGGCAGCGCACGGGATTGCTCCTGGACCCAGCACTGTCGATTGCTGCGGGTACGCACCAACCAATGCTGCTCAGTCCCTAGCTGCACGGTACGCTGAGCTCGGACATTTGCCATCGGGCATGTTCATCAACGGGGTGACTGCGCTGGAGGGGGCCTTGCGTTTCACATCGACGTTGGCTCCGCGTGAATTGAAACGGATTGTTGCTGGGACCTTCGACTGGGATCCATTCGCCGCACACCTGCCCTTCGACGTCACAATGGTGCGTCAGAATGTCGGGCTCATGATTGCCGAAGGCTTTAAGCTGCTCGAGAACCATGCTTTAGACCATTTTCCGCTCGTGACGGTGCCAACCAGTTTCGGCAAGACCGGCGAGCATGAAGGCGCACAGGAAGACTGGGATTCTACGCCCAGTGGCGGCACCGACACCAGACAGAAGGCCAGCAGCATGGATCAGTAATTACAACGGCGACGCGCGCCCGCCACGTCGCGGTCGCCCAGCTCTCGCGTGCAACCGGCTCCGAAAGAGTGCATCAATTGCCTTGGTGCATATCAAAGCCGACCGGAAGCTTTTGAGCGGCCGACGGACTGGATAATGCATCGCTCGCAACTGGGACGGCAACGTCGAGAACTCCTCGTCTCGCTAGATAGCAGCTTGTATCGTCAATCGGATGGACTCTATACTTCTTTGCATTGGCCTCTGCTTAGCCCAGCTGGGTCTTTATTGCTCACCTGAGACGACGCTGACAGCCCAGTTGGTGTTCCACAAAAATGCCTTGCTAAATCTATTTAGCAGCCTTGACCGAAAATTGTCCAAGGTCTCTTATGATGCAGTAAGAGGCACTCTGGGCCCGAGCAGTTCCAGAGCGAAGCGGAGGGTGTCGCTACTCCGTGTGAGCGCACAGGAAAATAACCGAGATCTCAAGGTGTTCCAAAACGCGACTGAAATGAAAGGGAGGAAGTAATGCTAGGAAAAACCATATTTGTTGCTGCATTAAGTGCAGCGCTGTGTGTCACCGCAATGGATGCACAAGCGAAAGACGTCAAGGTTGGAGTTGTTGTGAAGATCGGCGGCATTCCCTGGTTCAACGCCATGGAAACCGGGATCAAGGAAAAATCCAAGGAACTCGGCGACGACGGCTTCATGGTGGGGCCGACCAGCGCTGATCCGGCCCTGCAGGTGCGGGCCATCGAGGACCTGATCGCTCAGGGGGTGAACGCTATCGGGGTGGTGCCAAACGACGCCAATGTTCTGGAGCCGGTGCTGAAGAAAGCGCGCGACGCCGGCATCAAGGTCATTACGCATGAATCGCCCGATCAAGTGAACGCCGACTGGGACTTCGAAATGGTGTCTTCCGTCGGCTTCGGCGAGGCTCACGCCAAGCTGTTTGCCGAGAAGATGGGCGGCAAGGGCAAGTATGTCGTCTATGTCGGTTCGCTTACGGTGCCGGCGCATAATGCCTGGGCGGATGCCGCGATTGCCTACCTGAAAAAGAACTATCCCGATATGCAGATGGTCGGTGACCGTTACGGCGTGGCCGAAAGCGCCGACGACAGCCGCAAGACGGCGCTCGACGTGCTTGCCGCCAATCCCGATCTCGGCGGCTTCCTGACCTTCGGCAGCCAAGGCCCGATCGGCGCTGGCCGGGCCATCGAGGAGCAGAAGCTGGGCGACAAGGTCGTCCTGGTAGGATCGTTCTCGCCGAGCCAGGGCAGCGCCATGCTCAAGTCCGGCATCATCGACGGCGGATTCATGTGGAACCCGCTTGAAGCCGGCAAGGTGTTCGTCACCATCGCCGACTATCTGGTCGGCGGCGGCCAAATCAAAGACGGCATGACCATCGAGGGTCTCGGCGTCGTCCATCCCGACTTCAAGAACGGCACTATCATTGTCGATGCGGTGCAGCCGATTACTGTCGACACTGTCGATGGCCTTGCGGCGCTAGGGCTTTAGAGCGGCGAACTTTGGCTGGCACGCGGGGAGGTTGTGTTGCTTTCCGGCGTGTCAGATTTGCCTCGTTTGCCTAAGGCCCCAGCCATGAGCGTTGCCGCGTCCACGACCCAAGACCTGACGCCGGTCCTGTCGCTTCGCAACATAAGCGTCACGTTCGGCGGCGTTAAAGCGCTTCAGGGCGTCGACTTCGAAGTCCTGCCCGGCGAAGTGCAGTGCATCGCGGGCGAGAATGGCAGTGGCAAGAGCACGCTGATCAAAGTCATAACCGGTGTCTATCAGCCACTTGCCGGCGCGCAACTTTCCTTCTCAGACAAGTCAGTTGACTCAATGTCTCCCGCCGCGGCGCGCGCCGCTGGCGTCGAGGTCATCTGGCAAGATCTGGCACTGTTTCCCGAGATGACGGTGGCCGAGAATATTGGCATCCGTACTGTGCTCGGCAGCGCGCCGCGGCTGGTCGATCATTCCGGCATGCGCGAAATAGCGCGCAAGCTTCTGGCGCAACTCGGCGCCGAACTCGACCTCGACGCGCCGCTGCGCCGTTTCGCAATAGCCCAGCGCCAGATCGTCGCCATCGCTCGGGCGCTGGCGGGCGAAGCCAGGATCATCTTCATGGACGAGCCGACGTCGTCGCTGACCCAGACGGAAACGGACCGGTTGCTTGCCATCGTGCGCACGCTGTCGGCCGAAGGCATGTCCATCGTGTTCGTCAGCCATCGCCTCGCGGAAGTGCTTGAGATATCAAGCCGCGTCACCGTGCTGCGCGACGGCAAGGTCGTCGGCGTCTATCCGACGGCCGGGATGACGCAATCTCGCCTTACCGAGCTGATGACCGGCAAGACGTTCGACCAGAACGTGCGCGCCAGGGACCACGCGGCTTCGCCGGTGGTTCTGAGGGTCGATCGCCTGACGCTCGCCGGCGACTACGAAGACGTGTCGCTGACGATACGGCGCGGCGAGACGCTCGGCCTGACCGGCTTGCTCGGCGCTGGCCGTACGGAGCTAGCGCTGTCGATCTTTGGCATGATGCGCCCCGATCGTGGTAGCGTCTCGCTCGAGGGCCGGGTGCTCGACCTGCGCTCCAACCGAGACGCGATCCGCGCTGGCATCGGCTACCTCTCGGAAGATCGCTTGTCGCTCGGCCTCATACAGCCGCAGTCGATTGCGGACAACGCTGTCATCCCCGTGCTCGACAAGATCCTCGATCGCGGCCTGATCGCATTCGGCAAGAAGGATGCGCTGGTCGCTCACTGGATCGCCGAGCTGGCGATCAAGATCCGACGGCAGACCGATGCGATCTCGACGCTCTCGGGCGGCAATCAGCAGCGCGTCGCCATCGCCAAATGGCTGGCGGTCGGCCTCAAGTTGATCATCCTCAATTCGCCGACGGTCGGCGTCGATGTCGGGGCGCGGGCGGGCATTTTTGAAATCGTCGCCAAACTTGCGGCCGAAGGCCTGGCGATCCTGCTGATCTCCGACGAAGTGCCGGAAGTCTATTTCAATGCCGACCGCATCCTACACATGGCAGCGGGCAAAATCGTTGCCGAATATGATCCGCGCGCCATCTCATTCAACGCGCTGGAGGCCGCGGTCTATGCCTAGCCGCATCGCCAGGCTGTTCCGCGCCCACCCGACCGAGACGTGGCTGGTCGTCTTAATGCTCGTGATCTGCGCCGGTCTTTCGATGGCCAGCGACAAATTTTTTACCATCGCCAATCTCTTCAACCTGCTCAATACGAGTTCGACCAATCTGATTTTCGCGGTAGGGCTGCTCGTGGTGCTGATCGCAGGAGGGATCGACATCTCGTTCGCCGTGGCGGCGTCGGTTGTACAGTACGTAGTGGCGCTGGCGCTGGCGAAAATTGGCGGCGGCGGCTGGCTGATCGGGCTCGCCTTGGCAGCGGTCGCCGGCATAGCGCTCGGCGCTGTCAATGCCGCCCTAATCTACTATTTCCGCATCATCTCGATCGTCGTCACCATCGCGACGTTTAACATCTTCTTCGGCCTGCTGATGTTCTTCACGCATGGCGTGTCGATCTACAATCTGCCCGAATGGTGGACACATCGCACAGTCTTGTTCGAGTTCCAGCAGGCCAACGGGAATTGGGCCGAGCTGACGCTGCCGGTGGCGATCATGGCAGCGTGCGTCGTTGCCACCTGGGCGCTGATCCGGCATTCGACCACCGGGCGCCAACTCTACGCTTTCGGCGACAATCCCGAAGGCGCGCGCCGCCTTGGCATCAATATCGCGGCAATGCACTTCATCGCATTCGGCTGGCTCGGACTGATGTCGGGCATCGCGGGGCTGGTGCAGGTGCACTATGCGCAGGAGGTCGTACCCAACGCCTTGGTCGGGCGCGAGCTCGACGTGCTTGCCGCCGTCGTGCTCGGAGGCGCGAGGCTGGGCGGCGGCCGCGGCACCGTGCTCGGCTGCATCCTCGGCGTTCTTCTCATCTCGGTTACGCAGAACGGGCTGAACTTGTTGGGCATCTCGCCCTATGCCTTCAAGATGATCGTTGGGGCTACTATCCTGATGGCAATCACACTGTCGAATGCGCCGCTCGGCCAGGTGCTTGCCGGCATGCGGCAAAGGAGGGCGGCATGACGCCTGGCCTCCTCGATACAGGTGTGCCGAAACGCAGTGCGCTGCGCCGCCTTGCCGGCAAGCTCGGCGCCGAGAATATTGGCCTGCTGCTGGCGCTTGTCGCCGTGGTAGTGTCCTTCGGGTCTCTCTCGCCGCGGTTCTTCTCCAACGCTACCTTCGAGTCTGTAGCCTTTCAGTTGCCCGAACTGGGCCTGCTAACGCTGGCCATGCTGATGCCGATTATCTCTGGCGGCATCAACCTCGCGGTCACCTTCACGGCCAATCTCTGTGGGCTCACACTGGCGTGGGTGCTCAAGGCAAATGGCGGCCCAGACGCCAGCATCTATGCCTTCCTACTCGGCTCCATCCTGGCCGTCGGCGTCGGCACCGCCGCGGGCCTGGTGATGGGGACGGTGATTGCCTACACCGGCGCGCACCCGATCCTCGTCACGCTGTCCGTTATGATCTTCCTGCGGGGTCTTGGAGAATTCCTGACGCGCGGCGCCGACATCTCGGGATTCCCTGAATTCATTCAGCCGCTCGGGCATGGCAGCATCTCCGGCATACCTATCCCACTGCTGATCCTGCTTGGCGCCGTCTTCGTCTGGCACATCCTGATGACCCGGACCAAGCTTGGCTTCTGCAACTACATGGTCGGCTCCAACATCGAAGCGACGCGCTATTCCGGCATTTCGACGCGCCGCGTCATCACGCTGATCTATGCGCTGTCGGGCGCCATGTGCGCGCTGGCCGGCATCATCATGGTGGCGCGGTTCAACTCGGTCCGTGTCGGTCATGGCAAGTCCTATCTGCTGATCACTGTGCTTGCCTGCTTCCTCGGGGGGGTCAATCCGTTCGGCGGTTTCGGCAAGGTCGTGTCGGTATTTCTGGCACTCGTCATTCTGCAACTGCTGTCTTCGGGGCTCAACCTCCTAGGCGCCAGCCAGCATCTCGCCACAGCCATCTGGGGCATCATGCTGGTAGGCGTGATGATCCTGCGATGGGTCGCGGGGCAACTCAATTTTATGAGGATCACACAATGAAGGGCTTTGGCGTTCATACGAGCATGTGGACGAGCGGCTGGACCGTCTCAGGCGCCGAGCACACGGTCGCGGCTGTGAAGAAATACAGCCTGGACTTCATTGAAATCTCGCTCGCCGATCCGCATTCGTGCGACGCTGCCCATACGCGCAAGCTGCTCGCGGCAAACGATCTCCAGGCCGTCTGCTCGCTTGGCCTGCCTCAATACGCATGGGCGTCCCAGCATCCGCAAGAGGCCATCGACTTTCTCACGGTGGCCATCGACAAAACGGCCGACCTCGGCGGCTTGGCGCTTTGCGGCGTAATCTATGGCGGCATCGGCGAGCGAACCGGCATGCCGCCAACTCAGAGCGAGATCGACAACATCGCGAAAGTCATGACCGTTGCCGCCAGGCAGGCCAGGGCACGGGGCATCGAACTCGGCGTGGAAGCCGTCAACCGCTACGAGAACCACATCATCAATACGGCCGCGCAGGCTGTTGCGCTGATCGAGCAGGTCGGCGCCGACAATATTTTCGTCCATCTCGATACCTATCATATGAACATCGAGGAACGGGGCATGGGAAACGGCATCATAACCGCTCGCGACCACCTTAAATACATCCATCTCTCCAGAGTCCGATCGCGGCACGCCCGGCGAAGGCAACTGTAACTGGGACGAGACCTTCGCAACGCTCGCCGCGATCGGCTTTGAGGGTGGGCTGGCGATGGAGAGCTTCATCAACATGGATCCCCTATTGGCATTCGGATTGAGCGTCTGGCGCCCAGTCGCCGCCAGCGAAACAGTCGTCATGAGCAACGGCCTGCCCTTCCTCAAAAACAAGGCGCGGCAGTACGGGTTGATCAAATAGGTATTTGCATCCAGCGCGGGCCGGTCTGTCGTTATTGTCTCATCCTTCGAGCACAGCGGATTGACCATTGCTGTGGATCGCTACTCTGCTAGACCCTACTAATATTGGCGAGCGCCAAGTCTATAATCGGCGCAGCGCGTCTCGGTCGTGTCGCTGCCTACATCCAGGCAGATGTACTATGTTGAGCAAGCCGACAAGCGGTAGGGACATGGGCCAGCCAGGGCTGAAGGAACTTCTCACCAGCTGTGAGATGATCACCAATGACCACGGCCCAATGTTGTGATGTAGCGACAGGATTGACACGCGTTAGACGTGGTAATGTCCGCACGGTGCGAGGCAGCAGGCCTCTCCTTAATATTCAGTGTGCGCTTAGAGGTCAGAACCTGGCTTTGCCAACGGCAGCTTTGCGGCGCAAAGCAGCCATTCCGACTGGGCCTCAGCATGATCCAGTTTAGGTCTTTCACGATATCTCGCCCGTCGATCTGAGCGTTAAGTTTCCTTAGCACCGAGGCCGCGGATTACAAGCGCTGCTATGCTCTGCCGCGAGCCAGTTTCCAATTCGGTCAGTCGCCGAAATAGGCCCTACTGGCGCGCGTTTGAAACAGGCCGGTCTTCCGGCCAGCCAGTCCCTCAAGGCGCGCTCACGGGGCCGACAGGGTCGAACACGGGGCATTGGGAATGGTGGATAGGCGCAAGAGTTAAAATTTCGGAAAAATTGGGGGCGGGGCAGGCCGCCGTTTTTCGAGCGGCGCCTGGGGCAGGCCAGGGGGTGGATCGCGAATGCCAAGGGCCTTGTTTCACGAAGTGCGCTCAGCTTAGCTCGGCCCACGCAGCCGCGCCTTCACGTGCGTCGCCGTTTTTCAAGCTGTAGGCGGGACGGGCCAGGGGGTGGATTGCGAATGCCTTGTTTCACGTGAATAAAGAGAGGCGCTTAAGCTACGCTCAGCTCGGCACATCCCAGATGCGCCGTCACGCGCACAGCGGGTCTCAGCGTGCCGTGGGATCAGTCCGCCAACCGGCGTTGCACACGGATCACCGTGACTGCAGACCAACCGCCGCCATTCGGCGTGGGCACCTGGCGCGCATTGAGTTCGGCAGCGATCGAACGGGCAGATTGCCCCTCCAATTCGGCGAGGGTCGGCCGCAGTGCCTCAGCGCGGGCTTTCGCCTCATCCCTGTTCTGGATGCCTCTGGCATTAAGGCCGCCCAACTTAACGCCCTGCGCCTTCTTGGCCGCCAGAGCGTCTCTCGTGCGCTGGGAAATCAGCCGCCTCTCCTTTTCGGCGAGCGCGGCGAACAGGTGGATCATAAACGGATCCACATCGACGCCCAGCTCGGCAACGATGAACGAAGTCCGATGCACCATCAGGCCGGAGATGAAGTGCACATCGCGAGACAGGCGGTCGAGTTTGGCGACGATGATCGGCGCCTTGTGCTGGCGCGCCTTCTTGAGCGCAGCCGACAATTGCGGGCGGCGATCTAGCGCGTCAGCACCCTTGCCGGTCTCCACTTCGATGAAGGTTTCAACCAACTTGAAGCCCTCGGCTGCGGCGAAACGGGCAAGCGCCGTCTGCTGCGCCTCGAGGCCGAGGCCGGAGCGGCCTTGCTGGCTTGTACTGACACGAGCGTATGCGATGGCGATCTTCACGATTGGCCCTAAGTGCGACACACAAGCCCGTTACAGATCAAGGGGACGTGTCACGCCGATACACATGCTTTTGTCCTATCTATAGCCCGGAATCCGACTCCGATGGGCACCGCATACGGCTCAATCAGCCAAAAAATCGGCGCAAAAGGTGGTTTCGGAGGGGGCCAGGCTTAACCAATTTTAGGAGGTCGCCAGGCGTCTCGTCATCCCCGAGGCCGTTCAACGCTCTCTCTAGCCAAAGTCCGCGCTGAATAATTGACCGCGAGACGCTCTTATCTACGGTCGCTCCGATGGCTGCCAGGCCCACCCGACCATAGCGGACAGCAGCGGTTGAGAGCATTGGCTTGTCGCCCAGTGCCACCTGTTCCGTCTTGTAGGCGTGCAGGTGGCCGCCGTGCTTGCCGCAGCACACGCCACCGTGGAGAGCCGGCTGCTTGCAGCGCTCGCCGGTTGACCTCGCTGTCGCACAGCAGCGGAAGCGATCTGGGACCGCGCCGAGGCGCATGCCGCCACTGGGCGGTGTTGGGTTGCGATTGGTCGGCTCATGGAGCGCCACTCGCCAGCTTGGTCTGCATTTGCTGACGGCCATGGCGGCGCAATATACACCCTTGGTGGCGGCGTAACAAAGGGCGGCGAGGTGCACCGCCGTTGCCGCGGGACTTCTGAAGGCTCCGGACCTGCCGAGAGTAGTTCCAGATCTGCCACGTTCCCTGGCCATTTGCTTTCGGGCAAGTCGAGCAAAGACGCCCGTATCAACAAGCGCGGAAATCCGCGAACTCGTTTGCCGTATCAATCAGGCCTTTGCTCGACGAAATGACCGGCCTCAGCGCCAACCGGACAGCGCAGGAACTCAATCAACGCGGCATCAAGTCGGCGCGCGGCGGTCGTTGGACCGCCCAGTCGGTCCTGAACCTGAAGGCGCGGCTACAAGGGGCAGCATGAATTCGACCCCCGGCCTACCTCCGCTTGATGGGGCGAAAGGGCCGCGCACCCAGCATATCGGTGCTACCAAGAATTCTGGCACTCCTGTAGGCAAAGCTGCCTGCCCAGCATCTCTGGCGCTACCCAAGATCCTGTTACCTTCTAGGCAGAACTGCCGGCTATGCCGCCGATCTCCGGTGAAAGACTGGTGAAAGACGTCGGAAGAACGCACGCCTTGGAAAATCGATTAAATAATTGAAATCGCTGGTGCTGCCGGACAGGATTGAACTGTCGACCTCTCCCTTACCAAGGGAGTGCTCTACCACTGAGCTACGGCAGCCGGGCGGAATGCGGCGCCTTCTGCCACATCGATGGGGAGCGTGCAAGACGAAAGCCGGACCTTGACGCGCCACGGCTCCGCCGTGACCATCGCCATGCCGGCCGCCGCGCCGAACCGCGAGGAGAGCCACGCCGATGCCGTCGAAGCCGCCGTCTTCCCCCGCCGGGCCCCGTTCGCGTGCCGAACGCCTCGCCGCCGAACTGCGCGCCAATCTGGAACGGCGCAAGGCGCAGGCGCGCGGCCGCCGGGCTGCGGCGGCCGCGGCCGATAGCGGACCGAATGCCGAAACCGCGCCTTCGGCCGCGCGGCAGCCGCCGGACGGGAAAGGCTAGAGTCCCAGTTTTTGCCGCAATTCCGGACGGAGAACCGGTTTCCACTTCACCTGGAATTGCGCGTGCTCGAGCCCGGCCCGGCGCCGCGGCAACGCCCGACTTGCTGCGGCGGCAGCTCGGGCTCGCCAAGCGACGCTGCGGCGCGATCCTGAACCGGTTTAACCGGTTCTTGATCGTTCCCGGCCCATGCTTTAGACGGGCTGGCAGAGTTCAACCCCTCGGGACCCGGCACCTCATCCGGGAGAAAAGCTTCACCCAGCATGGATCGCATCCGCATCGTCGGCGGCAACGAGCTCACCGGCCGCATCCCGATCTCGGGCGCCAAGAATGCGGCGCTGCCGCTGATGATCGCCTCGCTGCTCACCGACGACACGCTGACGCTCGAGAACGTGCCGCATCTGGCCGATGTCGAGCAGCTGATCCGCATCCTCGGCAATCACGGCGTCGACTATTCGGTCAACGGCCGCCGCGAGCGCCAGAACGAGGGCTATTCGCGCACCATCCATTTCACCGCCCGCAACATCGTCGACACCACCGCGCCCTACGAGCTGGTGTCGAAGATGCGGGCGAGTTTCTGGGTGATCGGGCCGCTGCTTGCCCGCATGGGCGAGGCGCACGTGTCGCTGCCGGGCGGCTGCGCCATCGGCACGCGGCCGGTCGACCTGTTCATCGACGGCCTGCAGGCGCTCGGCGCCGAGATCGACGTCGAGAGCGGCTATGTCATCGCCAAAGCCCCCGACCGGCTCACCGGCAACCGCTTCGTCTTCCCGAAAGTGTCGGTCGGCGCCACCCATGTGCTGATGATGGCGGCGACGCTGGCCCAGGGCGAGACGGTGCTCGACAATGCCGCGCGCGAGCCCGAAGTCGTCAACCTCGCCGACTGCCTGAACGCCATGGGCGCCCGGATCAGCGGCGCCGGCACCTCGACGATCACCATCGACGGCGTCGACGCGCTCGCCGGGGCGCGGCATCCGGTCATCCCCGACCGCATCGAGACCGGCACCTATGCCATGGCGGTGGCGATGACCGGCGGCGACGTCATGCTGGAGAAGGCGCAGGCCGGACCTGCTGCAGACCGCGCTCGACGTGATCGCGCAGACGCGGCGCCGAGATCATTCCGGTCAATTCCGGCATCCGCGTCAGGCGCAACGGCGACGGCATCGCGCCGGTCGACGTCACGACGGAGCCGTTCCCGGGCTTCCCGACCGATCTGCAGGCGCAGTTCATGGGCCTGATGACGATGGCGAAAGGCAAGTCGCAGATCACCGAGACGATCTTCGAGAACCGCTTCATGCACGTGCAGGAACTGGCCCGCCTCGGCGCCCACATCAGCCCTCCGGCCAGACGGCGATCGTCGACGGCGTGTCGCGGCTGAAGGGCGCGCCGGTGATGGCGACCGACCTGCGCGCCTCGGTGTCGCTGGTGATCGCCGGCCTGGCCGCGCGAGGGCGAAACGATGGTCAACCGCGTCTACCATCTCGACCGCGGCTTCGAGCGGCTCGAGGAAAAGCTGTCCGGCTGCGGCGCCGTGATCGAGCGGCTCTCCGGCTAGCCGGCGATCTTTGCCGAGCGAAATCGATGCGCCTCTCTAAGTCCTTGTTTTGCCGCCATTCCGGTTGGAAAACCGTTTCCACTTCGGCTGGAATTGCTCTAACAGGGGAGCTCGACCGGAGAGCGGCGCGCCGGCCTTGGCAGGGCGGTTTCGCTCGTTCGGCATGAACTTGGAGGAGTGCGGCCGAAGGCCTTCGGCGCCGGCCGCCGCTCCCTGACCGGAAGCCGCTCGAAAGCGCCGACGCGATGACCTCTGCTCAAGCTCGTCGCGCTCGACGACGAGGATCTCGACATCGTCTCCGCGCATGTGCAGGACGCGGTGATGAAGGTCGGCGACCTCGCAATTCCACGCCTGCCGCCCAGCAGTTCGTCCTGACCATGAACCGCTTCGCCTGGGAGGCCGTGCGCGGCCGGCTGCGCCAAGCGCGCCGAGCGGCGCCGCAGCGTGCTGCATTTCGACCGCGTGGTAGCGGCCAAGCTCGCACGGCATCGATCCGCGGCAAGCCGGCCGAGGTGCTGTCGCTGCTGGCGATCCGCTTCAGTGCCGGCGGAGCCGCCGGCCGGCATCGATCGAGCTGGTGTTCGCCGGCGAGGCGACGATCCGGCTCGACGTCGAATGCATCGAGGCGCGGCTGGCCGACCTCGGCGGCGCCTGGGAGGCATCGTCGCGCCCGGCGCACCGGGCCTGAGAGGAGCGGGGCGATGGCGATCCGGCTCGACCAGTCGCGATCCCGATTTCGAGGCGCGCTTTGCCGCCTTCCTCGCCACCAAGCGGGAGGTCGCCGCCGATGTCGACGGCAACGGTGCGCGAGATCATCGCCGCGTGCGCGCCGAGGGCGACGCCGCGCTGCTCGACTACACCCGGCAATTCGACCGCGTCGATCTGGCAGCGGTCGGCTCGCAGTGTCGGCGCCGATGAGATCGCGGCACGCCTAGCGGCCGCCGCCGATCCGGAGGCCGTCGCGGCGCTGACCTTCGCGCGCGACCGCATCCGCGCCCATCACCGCGGCAGCGGCCGCAGGACGACCGCTACACCGACCCGCTCGGGCGTCGAGCTCGGCTCGCGCTGGACGGCGATCGAGGCGGTCGGCCTCTATGTGCCGGGCGGCACGGCCAGCTATCCGAGCTCGGTGCTGATGAACGCGCGTGCCGGCCAGGGTCGCCGGCGTCGAGCGCATCGTCATGATGGTGCCGGCGCCGGGCGGCGAGATCAATCCGCTGGTGCTGGTCGCGGCCGAGCTCGCCGGCGTGTCGCGAGATCTACCGGGTCGGCGGCGCGCAGGCGATCGCGGCGCTCGCCTACGGCACCGAGACGATCGCGCCGGTCGCCAAGATCGTCGGGCCCGGCAACGCCTATGTCGCGGCCGCCAAGCGGCAGGTGTTCGGCACGGTCGGCATCGACATGATCGCCGGCCCGTCGGAGGTGCTGGTCGTCGCCGACGCCGACAACGATCCGGACTGGATCGCCGCCGACCTGCTGGCGCAGGCCGAGCACGACGCCGCCGCGCAGTCGATCCTGATCACCGACGACGCCGGGCTTCGCGCGAAGCCGTCGAAGCGGCGGTCGAGCGCCAGCTTAAGACGCTGCCGCGCGCCGAGACCGCGGCGGCCAGCTGGCGCGATTTCGGCGCCATCATCGTGGTCGAGACGCTCGACGAGGCCGTGCCGCTGGTCGACCGCATCGCCGCCGAGCATGTCGAGCTCGCGCTCGACCGAGCGCCGAGGCGTTCCTGACGCAAGCATCCGCAATGCCGGCGCGATCTTCTCGGCCGCCACACGCCGGAGGTGATCGGCGACTATGTCGGCGGCTCCAACCATGTGCTGCCGACGGCGCGCTCGGCGCGCTTCTCGTCCGGTCTGTCGGTGCTCGACTTCGTCAAGCGCACCGTCGATGCTCAAGCTCGGCCCCGAGCCAGCTTGCGGCGCTGGCGCCGGCTGCCATGGCGCTCGCCCAGGCCGAGGGGCTCGACGCGCATGCCCGCTCCGTCGCCATCCGGCTCAACCTGTAGGGCATGGCATGCCGGACGAGCGGGCGAGAGCAGGCGCAGGCTGATCGACATCGAGCTCGACGAATCGATCGGCCGCTCGACGCCCGATGTCGAGCACGAGCGCGCCGTGGCGATCTTCGACCTGATCGAGGAGAACAGCTTCTGCGCCGGTCAACGACACCGGCGCGGCCCCTACCGGCTCGAAGCTGTCGCTCGTCGAGCAGCGGCTGGTGTTCGCGATCTCGCGCGAGGACGGCGAGCCGGTCGTCACCCACATCCTGTCGCTGACGCCGTTCCGGCGCATCGTCAAGGACTACTTCATGATCTGCGAGAGCTATTATCGAGGCGATCCGCACGTCGACGCCGAGCCAGATCGAGGCGATCGACATGGGCCGGCGCGGGCTGCACAATGAGGGCTCGCAGACGCTTGATGGACCGGCTCGCCGGCAAGATCGAGATCGATTTCGACACGGCGCGCCGGCTGTTCACGCTGGTCTGCGTGCTGCATTGGCGCGGCTAGGCGGCGGGCTGCGCGATTTGGTCATGACCGAGGATCCGCGCCCTCCCGCCGCCGCGGCGCCGCGCTCGGTGCTGTTTCTGTGCGGCATGAACGCGGTGCGCTCGCCGATGGCATCGGCGCTCGCCCGGGCAGTCCTGCCGGCTGCGACCTTCGTCGCCTCGGCCGGGGTCAAGGCCGGCGACGCGCGACCCATTCGTCGACGCGGTGCATGGCCGAGGCCGGGCTGTCGCTCGGCAACCATCAGCCGAAAAGCCTCGAGGACCTGGAAGACAGCTATTTCGACCTGATCGTGACCCTGGCGCCGGAGGCCCATCACCGGGCACTGGAACTGACCCGGTCGATGGCGGTCGACGTCGAATACTGGCCGACCGCCGACCCGACGACGGTGACGGGGACCCGCGCCCAGATCCTCGACGCCTATCGCGACGTGCGCGACCGGCTTTCGGCCCGGATCGCGGCGCGCTTCAGCGGGTGAGCGGTGCTCTGCCGCAGGCGGAAGAAGCGTGTTCACAAAGCCGGCCACAATCATATAGGTTCCGCGCCAAATCCGGCCGCCTGCGGCGGCGGTGGGCCATCCGACAAAGGTATGCGAATGCCGAAGGAAGAAGTTCTCGAATTTCCGGGCGTCGTCACGGAATTGCTGCCCAATGCGATGTTCCGGGTGAAGCTCGAAAACGAACACGAGATCATTGCCCATACGGCCGGCCGCATGCGCAAGAACCGCATCCGCGTGCTGACCGGCGACAAGGTTCTGGTCGAGATGACGCCCTACGATCTGACCAAGGGGCGCATCACCTATCGCTTCAAATAGCCCGGCGGCGCGCGTTCGAGCCGGCGACGATCGGATCTCCATGAGCGCCCATCCACAAGCTCGTGCTTGCCTCCGGCTTCGCCGCGCCGGATCGAATTGCTTGCAGCAGGCCGGCATCGAGCCGGACCGGCTGTTGCCCGCCGAGTCGACGAGACGCCGCTGCGCGCCGAGCATCCGCGCTCGCTGGCCAAGCGGCTGTCGCGCAGCAAGGCCGAGCGCGGCGCGGCGGCGCTGAAGGCGCGACGGACGAGACGGCGAGCACCTTCATCCTCGCCGCCGACACGGTGGTGGCGGTCGGCCGCCGCATCCTGCCCAAGGCCGAGATGATCGACGAGGCCTCCAACTGCCTGCGGCTGCTTTCGGGCCGCTCGCACCGGGTCTATTCCGGGCTCTGCCTGATCACGCCGGCCGGCAAGGTCCGGCAGCGGCTGGTCGAGACGCGGGTGCGCTTCAAGCGGCTGTCGCGCGAGGAGCTGGAGAGCTACCTCGCCTCCGGCGAATGGCGCGGCAAGGCCGGCGGCTATGCCGTGCAGGGTCTGGCCGGCACCTTCGTGGTCAAGCTGGTCGGCTCCTACAGCAATGTCGTCGGCCTGCCGCTCTACGAGACGGTCGCGCTGTTGGCCGGCGAAGGCTTTCCGGTGCGCGCTCAACTGGCCGGCAGGCGAGCGGCTCTGACCATGGGCCGGCCCGCCAAGGTGACGCCGCTGCGGCCGAAACTGCCCTGCCCGATCTGCGGCAGGCCGTCGGCGCGCGAGACCTATCCGTTCTGCTCGCGCCGCTGCAAGGCGATCGACCTCAACCGCTGGCTGTCCGGCAGCTACGTCATCCCCATCAGGGAGGACGAGGACGGCGGCGGCGAAGGCAGCCCCGGCCACGAGCCGGAATGACTTTCTTCGCCTGCGAGCCTGCCGCCGGGCCGCTTACCGAGACGCTGGACAGGGTCGATTCTCATGCTATAACCCACGCGCTTTCGGGCGGCGGGGAATTCCCCGCCGGAGCCTCAATCGGCTGGCGGATCTTGCTCCGGAGAGCCCAGGTAGCTCAGTTGGTAGAGCAGCGGACTGAAAATCCGCGTGTCGGTGGTTCGATTCCGCCCCTGGGCACCAGCGTTTTCAATCACTTAGCGCTTTTTGCTTTGCTTTAGTCGGGCTGCAACTCGTGCAACGCACGCCAAGGAAAATCAACGACTTGTAAGGTTTGGCAACGAACGAATTCAGCGAACATGCAACGAATCTGCAACGCGGCCGGACCTCAGCGGCAGTAGCGGCAGGGGTCCAACCCCAGCCCCCGCCGCAACCGCGTCGGCGCGAGCTCGCCCAGCTGTGGGCAGACATGCTGCTGGAAGGCGCCCAGCCAGCCGCTGCGCTGTTGGAGGGTCCGCGGCGGTGATTCGCAAACGACGGCGGGCCGGGGGTCAGGCCGAGGAAGGTGACGTGAAATGAAGGACGCTGCGATTGTCGCGCTATCTGCCATTCTGCTCTGGTTCGGGACGTCGCTTGTTCGCGTCGAAAACGAACGCTATGCCCTTTTCCTGGACATGTGTCCCCGTCCCCACAATGATCCGCTTCTCTTCCCTGATTGCACCGGAATCGAAACGAGGACCAGTTGGGTCTGGAATCTGGCTTATGATCTAGGGATTTTCTAGCCTGCCAAATCAGCGCAGCGTCGGCATGTCGGTCGATGTACTCCAGTAGCCGACGAGCGCCCGGCGACCTTCCGCTGTCCATGAACCCGCGCCGGGCTGCTGGCGGGCGGCTCGGAAACCAGATCAACCCCCCGTGCTCGGCATCGATCTGCTCGAGTATTATAGCGCGCCGCCCTGATGTGCCGTTCGGAGCTCGGAACCGACCGGCCGTGCCTAAGGGCAAGTTCGACCGCCAGATTGACCGGCGCCGCTCACCGAACATCTTGAGCATGCACCGCACCTGTTCCCTATCTTTCTCGTCACTGGGCTGTCCAGCGCCCTCGGCCGTTCGGCAAGGATTTGTATGGCTTTCGGAGTTTAGGCCGCGATACCGTGTCGACATCGTCTGTTCGAGGCGAGAGCATTGCAGGAATGCCAGAGCCGACGACCCTACATCCTGCACAACGGGCAATGTGGAAGCTACACCCAGGCCGCTGTCCATGGTCATCGCTGCTCGTAGCCCGTCATCTCGAGATACCCCTTCCCCGGGTGTGTGCCAGTGACCCGTACCGGACCTTCCCAATAGGGTATACTGAGGCCCATCCAGGCCTGAGTGTTGAGCGCGCTGACGGTGACGTCGAGCGCACGGTCGGACAGGGTAAGGCGCCAGCCAGTCGGGATCTCGCGCCCATCGACCAAAGTGGTCTCTCAACGGCGTGGCCACGAGGTTGCCAGGGCCGTAGGACGTCGTCGCGCCGTTCTCGGCGATCCAGGTAGCGGAAGTGAAGGCGCCGCTTCTGGTATCGCGGAGGCTAAATCCCATCAGCTTCTCGCCCGTGTCGAAGGAGAGCGAGAACCAGTCCCAGCCGGCCTGGTTCTGCGCGAGCGGCTGAGACGACCATTCCCGATCAAGCCACGCGGTGCCGCTCACCGGAACAGCACCCGTCGGCAACGTGATTGTTCCCTCGACGGTGAGAAGGGTTGGGAATAGTAGTAGCTCGCCTGCCCCTTCGCCGATTTCACGGAATAGCCTTGCTCGCCGTGCAGCACGAGCGGGCCCTCGGCGCGCAGTGCGATGTCGTAGGCGAAATCCTTACCGGTCGCCGTGACCCGCAGTCGGTCGAAGCTGTCGCCGGACATCTGCCAGTCGTCGATCCAGGCGGCGAAGGGCTTGGCCGTGACTCCTGCCTGGCCTGTGCCGCCACGGGCGAAACGCTCCGTGGCGAGGTGTGTCGACGCGCTTGTAACCGCGGCATGGCCGAACCACATCTGAGGGCTATTCCATCCCTCGGCCTCGCCCGGCGCGAGCGCCGATCGGAACAGCGTCCATTGCAGGCCATAGTCCGCGCCATCGGGTCCGGTGAGGTTTGCGGTCAGGTACCACCATTCGATCCGATAGTCTGGATGAGCTCCGTGATCCAGCGGGAACTCGAACCGCTTGCCGGGTTCGGGAACGGCAAAGCCATCAGCGTCGGTACCTAGCCCGGCAAAGCCCTGCGCGAAGGAATTGCCTACGCTCAGCAGCAGGAAGGCGAGCGTCCTAGCGTTCATTGGCGAAGATCCTCAACAGCGCCGCCGGCTGCATGCGCGCGAGCCGCCAGGCGGGCCATAGCGCAGCGAGCAGCGCTGCCCCGAGCGCGAAGAGCAGGAGACGGATATACTCGGCCGGGAATAGGTACATCGGCAGGCGCCAGCCGAAGGCTTTCACGTTGACAATGGCAAGCAGCACCCAGGCGAGTATCAGTCCTAGCGGCAGGGCCATAGCCGCGGTTATGGCGGCGAGCAGCACGATACGGAGAACCTCCAGCCAGGCGAGCCGGCGTTGGGTTGTGCCCATCGCCCATACGGGAGCCATTTGCGGCAGCCGCATTGCGGCCAGCGTGAGAAGGCTCATCAGGATCGCAAAGGCGGCGACCGTCAGCGTCAGGACGTTCAGCGCCCCGGTCACCGAGAAGGTCCGCTCGAACACGGTCCGCGAGAACGCTTTGAGCGCCTCCTGATCAACGATACGCGCGGGCGGAAAATCGAACTTCTCTATGAGCGCTCGGCGCAGACCCTGACGATCGCCGGTGCGCACGCCGTAGCGACTTGGGACGACACCCGGGAAGGTTCGCTGGAACAGCGCCTCGCTGATGATCGCCTGGCCGATCGGGTTTCCGTAGTCGCCGACGATCCCCGCGACCGGCAGCGATAGGCCGGAACCGAGTGCCAGCCTGTCGCCGAGGCGGAGGCCGGCACGGCGTGAAAGCTGCTCGTTTATGATCACCGCCTTTCCTGCCTCGACTTCGTCCCAGACGGCGGGGATTGCGTCGAGAAAACGCCAGTTCTCGCGGTAAGTGTCACCGATGCGCGCCCCAAAGATCTCCGCCGGCAGGCCGGCGAGCCTCGCATCGACCGACATGATCGGCAGTACGGCGTCGGCCCGTGCCTTCAGAAAGCGCTCCAGGCCTGGCCGATCAGCCACCCCTCCTGCATCGACGTAGAGTTCTGCCGACAGGCGTTGGTCGAGGAAACCGACGAAGGTTAGGCGAAAGCTCGAGACCATGGTCGAGACTCCGACATTTGCCGCCATCGCAAGCAGCAGCGCCATCAGCGCGAGCCCGAGGCCCGGCAGTTGCTGGCGAGTATCGGCCCAGAACCATTGCGCCATGGCGCTGACGGCCTTGGCCTCTCCAAGCCGCAGGATCGCCGCCAGGCAAGGCGGCAGCGCCAGTGCAGCACCAAACAGTAAGCAGGCGAGCAGCGCGAAGGCGGCGGCCAGCCCGCCACCTGAGAGGGCCAGCATGCCCGCTGCCACGAGCAGCAGAACCGCGGCTGCGGCCTGCAGCTTTCGCGTCCTCCCCGAGGCCAGCGCCCAGGCGCGCCCCCCGGCGCTTGCAAGTACCGGCATCTGCGCGAGCCGCCATATCGCTCTCGCAGCGGCGAGCAGGGCGCCGCAGATCGCCATAGACATTCCCGAAAGCCACCATGCCGGGCGGATCTGGAGCGTGCCGGCGACATCTGCTCCATAGAGGCCTCGTATCGTCGCCGCCACGTCGGGGAGCAAGATCGCTGCGATGAGGTAACCAAGTGCGATCCCAAGCGCGCCGGCCAGCGTCGCCAGCACGACAAGCTCCGCGACCATCAAGACCACCAGGCGTCGGAGCGGTACGCCGAGCGCGCGCAAGGTGCGGACCATGCCGCGCCGTTGCTCAAAAGCGAGGCTGATAGCGCCGTGCACGATGAAGATGCCGACGGCGAAACTGAGGAAGCCGAACGCCGTGAGGTTGAGGTGGAAGCTGTCGGTAAGGCGGCTGACGTCGGTCGCGCCCTCCGCACGTTGAAGCACGATGCTCGGTGCGACCTCGGCCAGCGGTCGTTGCTGAAGGGGCTGGTCCGGCAGGACGATCATGCGGCTGAGGCGCCCGGCACGGTCAAGCAGCTTTTGGGCGATGCCGATATCGGCGAGTACGGTGCCAGGCGCAACTGCCCGCGCGATAAGAACCGGGTTTGGCAGGTTTGCCTCCAGGAGCGCAGCCGTGGCCGGGCCGGCCACGAGCGTGTCCGCGCGCAGCAAGTCTTGGAGGTTGGTGCGTGGCAGTGCTGCACTGGCTGCCGAGCCCGGCGGCGCGCTCAGCGGATCGACGCCGACCAGCCTCAGATCGGTGTTGCCGACGCGCAGCCTTCCCTCGACGACCGGGCTGACCAGCCAGCCGGCGCGGCGTAGCCTAACGAATAGCTCCTGCGCGATGGAATCTCCCTGCCGGGGTATCAGCTGGTCGAGCCTGCCCTCGGCCAAGGTCGCGGCAGCCGCGTCGTAGCTGGCCCGCGCTTCGGCGTTGATCGCCTGCACGCCCGACCATAGCGCCGTCGCCAGCGCAAGACCGACAACGAGCGTCAGCAATTGCAGCCTGTTGCGTTGCCAATGCGAGGCGAGTGCCGAGAGAACCGCACCGGTCACGCGAGGCGGCCCTGACTGAGATGCGCGCGGCGACTGAGCCGCGCTGCAAGGCGGCGGGAGTGCGTGACCATCAGGAGTGCCGCGCCGGTGTCCGACACAAGTGTCAGGAATTGCTCCATCACCTGGTCAGCCGTTGCCTCATCAAGGTTGCCTGTCGGCTCGTCGGCGAGAATAAGCTTCGGTCGCGCCGCGAGCGCCCGAGCGATGGCTACGCGCTGCTGCTGACCTCCGGACAGCTGCTCCGGATATTTGCGCAACTGAGGGTCTAGACCGAGCGCGCGGGTCAGCCGTGAAAGGTCCGGCAGCCCGGGCTTTCCGTTCAGGCGCGCCTGGAAGGCGATATTGGCGGCAACGTCAAGGGAGGGGATGAGGTTGAACTGCTGGAAGACGATGCCGACCACGCTTCGCCTAAGCCTTGCGCGGCCGCGGTCGTCAAGCGCGGTGATTTCCTGCCCATCAAGCAAGACGCGCCCGCCCTCGGCAGTGTCCAGCCCTGCTACGAGATGTAGTAGCGTGCTCTTGCCCGAGCCGGATTCGCCCGTGAGCGCCAGCGTCTGGCCGGCCTCGAGCGAGAACGTCACGCCACGCAGGACGGGTATCGGGCCTTCCGGGCCAGGATAGGATTTCCGCAGGTCTTCGATCGAAAGCAACATGCTCTTCAGCTAAAGTCTCTGGAGCAAAGGAAAAGCGCTGCGGCTGAGAATTCCCACAAGGAAGCTGCGACAGTTCGCGCCCGGCCTGCACTGGGAGCTGTTGATGGGCAGGTCGTACGAGGAGGGTCGCTAGTCGCGCGCCTGCTGGGCCACAAATCAACACTAACGCCGGCTGCCCCCTCCCGGCGACGGACTGATTTCCGCTTCATGGTTTACCCTTTCAGATCGCGTGGCCCTGCGATTGCCGGTCCGGCTCGGGTCTGCCAGTGTCCACATAGACACGGGCGACGGTGCTCTTGCCTGGGAGCGGGGCCTCAGGTCGCTGCGGGCCTTACCTCATTGGTTTGCTGATCGGCCCAAGTCCGCCGCGCTCTGACGACGATTCGATGCCAAGCGCAGATCACCCGCTCCACCTTCATTTCAGTCGCGTTCTGCCGTGGCGAGGTTAACTCTCGTGTTCGCGTTTTCGACGCAGTGGACCCAATCAGTCCGGATTCACGAGCCGCAGCGTCCAAGGGCATCCGTCATTCATACGACCACTGTACCTTCGCGGAGGGGGCGTCAGCTGGACCAGTGTAGCGTCACCACAACCGGCTTTGCCGCTCTCTTGGCGGCGTTCAGCAGCGCTGAATTTCAGATACGTGCATTTCAGGCGAGGTGATCAGCAAGGCCCGCGCGGGGTTAACATGGCTGAACATCACAAACCCTGACTTCGCCGTATGCAACTTGTCCTCGCGCAAGGGGGCCACGTGCACAGTCCAAAGACCGTTTCCCAAATACGTCACATCCCTCTCGCTCAGCCTAACCCATGGTTCGACACAAGAGTAACCGGCAGCCGGCCATGCCCAAGTGCCGACCGGCGAGTGCGAGGGCGCCCCGGCGGCGGCAGCTAGAAAGGAAGCAAAAAGGACGATGACGGACCGCGTCATGGCGAGCAAACTGTAGCGCACCGGGTGAACCTCTCAACGGTTGTTGCTCAACCGATTCCCTGACTAGGGGGTGCACCTGTAAACGACGACCAGGGTAACACCGTCTTCGGCATAACCTGAGACGTTTGATCTGGCGATCGCGCGTGCCGTAGACGCGCCAATTGATGGAGGAGCTTGCGCGCATGGCTTGTACCTGCTCCTAAGCGAGTCTACAGCGGCTCAGACCACCAAAAGAAAAACGCTTTAAGCTAATCTTGGTGTAATATGGTACTCATGGGCCCCGGTAACATGATAATAGGGAGGCCGACACGAATTTCACACTTCCCTGCTCTACGTTATTCTTACGATTTCTGAAGCTTTTTCACGAGGCGTCAATGGCGCTCTTATCATTTACGGAGCCTTTTTTGGATCTTTTTGGTGATCCGAGCGTTTCTTTGGTAGCCCGAGAGTTTCGTCATAGGCCCAGGGACAGCTCTGCCGATGGAGTCGAAGGTCACTGAAGCGCTCAGCCACTCCGTCCTAGTCAGGTACCGTTATGAACACACACAGCAATGAACCGTCCGAGAACCCGGATGCCTTTTATCTGAACGCACGTGAGAGGGAAGGCCCTACAATCCATTGCGAGAATATCCAAAGTCACTATGGACGCCGAATAGAGCCGGACAAGTCGTGGACGATCTACCATGTTTTTTCGGGGGTTCCGGCTACTATAGGAGGTCGGAAGATGACTGAACTTGGGGAGAAAGAAGCGACGGCCAGGATGCTTTCTCTGAACGCTTCAAATGCCCAGAAGCGCAAAAGCGCCAAATGGCGCCGGCCCCTTCCGGCCTGCCCTACAACCGCCCGAAGCGCTTGTCTATAAGGTTGGTCTTTCCCGATGGAAGCCGCGTCTACGAGTTCCCGCAGACATCGGATCCGCTTAATCGATGACGAGGGCGCGCCGCCATTATCTTCCCACCCGTCCAAACGGTCGCCTTGCGAAGTCCTGGGTTTTGACGTTCCGCAATCGCGGCTTGAAGCCCACTTCGTCTGCTTCCTCGCCTGTTGCAAACGCTTTGCCTTTCGGCGAGGGAGGTGGACGTCTACTCAGTCCGCGCTGATCCGAAAAAACGGCGCAGTTCTTTCCCGCTAGGGTCGGATACGATAAACCCGTCCGGTGGAGATACCAACTCTCTTTCGCGCATAAGCGGCAATCTCTCCAAACAGGATGCGACTACCGCATCTGCATTTGGCAGCAGGCTGTTTTCCGTCTTGGAGGTATCTTCCTCGTTACGGTGGGCCACCCATCTGACTGTGAACATGATTATCCCTCGTGCTTTCCGCTAAGCATATGGGGATTGTGCGGCCAAGACGCCACGAATCCGTCAATGGTTTTAGCCGAGACACTATCGCATCGCTGCAAGGCTGTTCAGATAGATGCGCAACATGTCGGTGGGATGTCCAGCTCGCGCCGCGTCGGGGCAGATCGCGAATGTGGTAGCCTTCCAGCAGATCTTCACCAACGCCGCGTTGGGGAGTGGCCAGCGACGACAGCCAGGTGTCGCTGGCCCTCGGGTGCCGAGGCATCGCCGGCTTGACGTGCTGCATGTTACGAGCAGAGGGATCAGTGACCGCCATAGGCGCCCGACGGCTCGGCTCCAAGCAGCGGGTTTTCACCGACCGAATAGAGGCACGTCGCGGGATTCCTCATCGACAGGGACTTGGCACAGTCGCGGTTTGAGCCAGTGCAAGGTGGCAACTCCTCGCCGGCTTTTGCTGATTGCCGGCCAGTAGTGCCCCCCATAGAACAGCGAACGGACGTCCCCGCTCCTTACCCTTCGCAAATAGCGACCTGCCCGTCAGGACGCGTGCGCGCCGGTGAGAATCCTGGCGGCAGGTGCGTTGACGAACGCGGATCGGCTCCTGTAGGTTTTCGGCGCAAATCAATCACCTTGCTGTTTTACGATTCGAACTGAGGTGTCAGTTATGCCCAGACTACCTGATCTTGCGGGATACTCATTCGACGAACTCCAGACGCTCGTTTCAAAGGCGAATAAGAGGTTGGATGAGATCCGCTCAAAGCGAATCAAAGAACTTGAAGCCGAACTTACCAAGTTGGGAGCCAACGGCAGCGCTTCGGTTTCGGGGAGAGCCCGGGGGCTTCGCAAAGAGGCTCGGAGTCCACAGGAGGTCCTAGGCGAGCTACCAACGCTGGCAAATCGGTTCCCGCGCAGTTTCGCGGCCCCAATGGCGAGGAGTACTCGGGTCGGGGTGCAATCCCACGGTGGGCGCGAGATCTAGGCGTCGAAGATCGAGCTGGGTTGGAGCAATTTAGGATCCAGTGACCACTGCGATGCCTTAAGAACAGGACGCCGCTGGAGCGCTCGGGACCGTTGGAGCATTTCCAAGCGTGAACTCGTTGCGTTCCTGTTCCTGCAGGGGCCGGGGCTCGCTTTGAGAGGGAAGCTCGTCAAAGAACCTCTTCATCTTCTTTGGAGGAACGCACTTTGGAGGAACGCAGTTTTTGTGCCTGTGCATAGTAAGCTCCTGCTCTACAACGAACACAGGGTCGAAATGTTCTGCGAAATCGGCACGCTTCCTTAGATAAATCGCCCCGCGCATACATCCCCATCACCCGGCCTAACGTGCTTGTGACCATCGTTGACACGTGGACGTGTCACATATCGCCAACTGAATTCGACGTTGCGAACTAATACAACCAGCTTCCAACCAGCGCTGAGGGCTTATGGCTTGGCATCCGTTAAATCGAGCCAAACGCATCCGGGGGCGTTCATGTCGCTGAGGATCTGCACTATGTCTTCGGCAAACTCACTTAGGATCCGGTCATTCCGAACGTCGGCGGCAGCCTCGGCAGCGTAGGCGGCGTAATCGATATCGCCATAAGCCGCGATAGCGTAGGCGGCGTAGGCGGCGTCGGCCGCCACGTCAGCGGCCGACCGAGCGAGCCATGCCCCCGGCTCCTTCGGTCACCGTTCCTCGAGTGCCTCACAACGAGGTCAAGTTCGAAGGTCGTCGAGGTTGCCCACCAGGCGTGTCCCTAATCGCGCGCCGCGCGGGAACATCGAGCGAGCCTGGTCTGCAACCGCTCAGATTATAGCGTACAACAACTCGCTGATAGCCATTCATACGGCTCAAGGAGAAAGATTATGATCTGCGAATTGCGGATCTACCGCTGCGTGCCGGGACCCAATTCAGCGTTGCTGCCGCGGTTCGAGAACGGGACGCTGCCGATCTGGGAGAAGCACGGCATCCGCCAGGCCGGGTTCTGGACCACGCTGATCGGCAAGAGCAGCCAGGAGATCACCTATATGCTCGCCTGGGACAGCATGGCCGAACTCGAAAAGCGCTGGGGCGCTTTTCTTGCCGATCCGGAGTGGGTCGCGGTGGTCGCAAAGACGGAGAAGGATGGCCAGCTCGTCGAGAACATCAACAGCCAGTTGCTGGCGCCGCCGGCGTTTTCTGCCGTGAAGTGAGACTCTGGCTGCGCGCATGAACCCTTGTTGCGGAGTTGCGAGCTGACACTCCCTGGCGGTGACTTATCGCAATCCTTTTTTGCACGGATATACAGGAACTGGAAAATGAACAGGCCTCCACTCCCGCCATTCACCGCAGAAACGGCAGCGCAGAAGGTACGCATGGCGGAAGACGCGTGGAACACGCGCGATCCCGCGCGGGTGGCGCTGGCTTACACGCCGGATAGCCGCTGGCGCAATCGCGTCGAGTTTTTGCAGGGCCGCGCTGAAATCGAGGCGTTCCTGACGCGTAAGTGGAGTCGCGAACTCGACTACCGGCTGATCAAGGAACTCTGGGCGTTTCGGGAGAACCGTATCGCTGTGCGTTTCGCCTACGAATGGCACGACGATGGCGGCCACTGGTTCCGCAGCTACGGCAATGAAAATTGGGAGTTCGAGGAGAATGGTTTGATGCGCGTCCGGATCGCCAGCATCAACGATCGGCCCATTGTGGAGAGCGAACGAAAATATCACTGGCCGCTCGGTCGCCGACCGGACGATCATCCGTCATTGAGCGAGTTGGGGCTCTAGGTACCGGAATGGTCGGATCGGCACGCGAAGGCATGGGCTCAACACATGAGCTCATCGGCGAGAGTATCCGAAATCGGCCGTCGGGGCACCTCGCTCGATGCTGCTCGCTACATTCAGATTCGGTCGATCGAGCGCGCCGTCGTTTCGGATAAGGGAGCACGTTTTGTGACGAGATCATTCGTTGCGACGGCGCAAGCAGCCAACATGCAAGGACAGATTTTGCCCATGAGTTAGGTCCTCGGATGCCAGCTCAGGAAGCCAAGGGAAGGAAACGGTCAGGCCGTTGTCTCTTGGCTTGAGATGCCCAGAAATTTTTCAACCGGTTTCAAAAATTGGATTGCAGGCGGGCATCCCCGGCGGGCGCGGTCAGGCCGAAGCCTTTCGTCGGCGGGCGATCAGCCGGGTCGCCGGTTTCGGTGCCGCCACGGCTGATGCCGTCCTGCAAGTCCTCGCGTGCGGCGCCTGCAAGATACCAGTCTTCGCTTGCGGCCCCGGCAAGGTATTTGCGAGCCCCAGTTTCGCCGTGATGCTCACTGTCGAAGGGGATTTTGTCGTTGTTCACGCTCATGGCAGGCTCCTATGGGTGGATCACTTCTCGGAAACGATGCCCATCGCCAGCCGCGCCGTCACCTCGCCGGCATCCCGCAAGTCACCCCTAGGCCGAAAAATATCACGTAGATGATACATCCTATGGCGACAGCCTGTGACGTTAGGAAGAACATGCCCCTTAAGTCGTGCCAATAAATCGGAGAGGGAATATAGTTTTTCATCGCAGCCTCGTTGTTGTTCTCGTTGTGGCGGCCAAATTTAGCTACAGCATGGAAAAGTATTCGATGTTCAGTTTAATTTCAGAATTACACGGATGGCAGAGATACCTAAGCCGGTTTCAACGGATAATACGTAAGAGAACTGGCTCCTCGCTTCAACGTCGGGCTGGGAGTGATCGCCCTGCTCGCCGTCTTTCTGCCGCTGACACCATGCGGTGAGCGGACACGGGGGGTCAAACGCGCTCAAGAGGGAGCCAAAGCCTCTGGGCCGCCACATTCAGTGTCAAAAGCTCGGAGAGGTTAGCGGGCCTAAGTATCTGGCACCGCAAGAGCAAAACGCCAAGTCATCCGGTGGTATAGAGATGGGCCTTCTTGAAGCCCCAGCAAGCCCGACCACGGACTTTATTTTTTGGTGTTCGAGAAAACTTCTATGTTTCGATGGCTGGCGTCACAAGCCTCTACAGGCAAAACGCCACTAAACGTCAATTGTTTAACAGCCCAGCAGTCACTAATTTGGGCGCGGAATCGATTTATTTTCTGGCACTCTATCTTTCGAGTGCCAAAAGCCTATATTGATGGGATGGCCGCCCAATTTGCCGGCCGTAGAAAAGAACCTCCAATGAAATTCCGGCCACTTCACGACCGCGTCGTCATCCGACGCGCGGAAGGCGATTCGAAATCCAAGGGCGGGGTCATTATTCCGGACTCCGCGAAGGAAAAACCGCAACAAGGCGAGGTGATCGCCGTCGGCCTAGGCGCGCGGGACGAAAGCGGCAAGCTAGTTCCGTTGGAAGTCAAGGCGGGCGATCTCATCCTGTTCGGTAAATGGTCCGGGACCGAGGTTAGGATCGATGGCGAGGATCTTCTGATCATGAAGGAGGCAGACGTCATGGGGATCATCGCGAAGAGCGATCGAGCGACCGAAATAGCCGCCTGACCGGCCGATCGCCGATCACCAAAATCCAAGACCGAACTGGACAACGAAAATGTCTGCCAAGGAAATCAAATTCTCCACCGATGCGCGCGAACACATGCTGCGCGGCGTCGAATTGCTCAATGACGCAGTCAAGGTGACGCTGGGGCCGAAAGGTCGCAACGTCGTCCTCGACAAGTCGTTTGGCGCGCCGCGCATCACCAAGGACGGCGTCACTGTCGCCAAGGAAATCGAGCTTGCCGACCGGTTCGAGAACATGGGCGCGCAAATGGTGCGAGAAGTCGCATCGAAGACCAACGAAGTCGCCGGCGACGGAACCACAACGGCCACGGTGCTCGCCGCCTCCATCCTGCGCGAGGGCGTAAAGCTGGTTGCGGCTGGTCTGAACCCGATGGACCTGAAGCGTGGCATCGATCTCGGCGTCGTCGCGGTCATCAAGGAAATTCAGGCTCAATCGAATAAAGTCAACTCTTCTGAAGAGATCGCCCAGGTCGGGACCATTGCCGCCAATGGCGACGCCACCGTGGGTGAGATGATCGCCAAGGCGATGGAAAAAGTCGGCAACGAAGGTGTGATCACCGTCGAAGAGGCCAAGACCGCCGAAACAGAGCTCGATGTGGTCGAGGGCATGCAGTTCGACCGCGGCTATCTGTCTCCCTATTTCGTCACCAATGCCGAGAAGATGCGCGTGGAACTGGAGGACCCCTACATTCTCATCCACGAGAAGAAGCTCGGCAATCTGCAAGCCATGCTGCCGATCCTCGAAGCCGTCGTCCAGAATGGCAAGCCGCTGCTGATCATCTCTGAGGACGTCGAGGGCGAGGCTCTCGCCACGCTGGTCGTCAATAAGCTGCGCGGCGGCCTCAAGATCGCGGCAGTCAAGGCGCCAGGCTTCGGCGATCGCCGCAAGGCGATGCTGGAGGACATCGCGGTTTTGACGGCTGGCCAGGTAATCTCCGAGGACCTTGGCATCAAGCTTGAGAACGTCACGCTCGACATGCTTGGTCGTGCCAAGCGCGTGCTGATCGAGAAGGATACGACCACCGTTGTCGACGGCTCCGGCGACAAGGCTGGAATTGCCGCACGCATCAGCCAGATCAAGGCGCAGATCGAAGAGACCACCTCCGCCTACGACAAGGAGAAGCTTCAGGAGCGGCTGGCCAAACTCGCCGGCGGCATCGCGGTAATTCGTGTGGGCGGCGCGACCGAGACCGAGGTCAAGGAGAAGAAGGACCGGATCGACGACGCGCTGAACGCCACGCGCGCCGCTGTCGAGGAAGGCATTGTGACCGGGCGGCGGCGTGGCGCTGCTGCGGGCCAGGGCTGTCCTCGCCTCACTGACGGGCGCCAATGCTGACGTGACGGCTGGCATCTCGATCGTCCTGAGGGCGCTCGAAGCCCCGATCCGCCAGATCGTTGAGAACGCCGGCTCCGAAGGCTCGATCGTCGTTGGCAAGCTGACCGACAGCAAGGATCGCAATCAGGGCTTCGATGCCCAGACCGAGACCTATGTCGACATGATCAAGGTGGGCATCGTCGATCCAGCCAAAGTCGTGCGCACTGCCCTCCAGGACGCCGGTTCGATCGCCGGCCTTTTGATCACTGTGGAAGCGATGGTCGCCGAGAGGCCTGCCAAACAACCATCTGGCGAGCCCACCGGCAACGGCGGCATGGGCGGGATGGGGTTCTGAGAAGCAGTGCCTGACCTGCCCGCAACGCGGCGGCAAATGACGCCGAAAGGCAAACAACAAGGAGCAAAACAATGACCATGCAAAGCAGTCTCAAGACATCGTTCGCGCATCGCGCTGGAAGCTACCAGCCATCCAAGACACTCCTGGCATGGGCTTGTGTTATGACGGCGGTCGCAACAATGATCGTCGGGTTCAGCTGGGGCGGCTGGGTAACCGGCGGCACGTCACGATCAGCCGCGGCAACCGCAGGCGATGTTGCACGGGGAGACCTGGCGTCCGCCATCTGCGTCGAACGATTTAACGCCGCGCCAGACGCAACGGCAAAACTCGTCGAGTTCAAAGCGATACCGGACAGCTACAAGAAGCGGCAGTTCGTGGAGGCCGGCGGCTGGGCGACCATGCCTGGACAGACGACGCCCGACAAGCTCGGCGTGCAAGGCTGTGTCACCACTCTCGCCTCGTCCTCTTAAATGCGATCGCGCTACGGGTGAGTACCCGCAGCGCTCCATTTCAATTCATCAGCCAGGAGCAAAAAGATGATTTCTTATGCTCGGAAGACCCATACCAACAAGCCGCTTCCCGCGCAGGTTCTAGACAATCGCTTCGAGCAGATCCGCCGGCAAGCAGCTGAAAGGCACTGGCGGTCCGACACGGACAGCACCCTTCGCCGCTCGCGACAGGCGGTCAAGGACAATCGAATCCTTTGAAATTCGTCGCACACCCCATGCGCTCGGCGCATCCACAGCCTGCGACCAGCTGTTCCTGTCTAGGCCCGAGACCAATTTAGAAAACGCGGTGTCTACAGCTTCTGTCTCCCACAAGCGTCTGTCGTCGACTGCCATGGCGATGTCGGAGCGCGTGCTCAAAAAGATGTGCGAGGAGAACTCACTGCCCGACCAGAGCATCGATGTGGAACCTGTGGCCACCCTGTTGTTGCGAGAGTTTCACCAGGGAGTGCATGAGGAGGCTGATCTCCTGACCAATTTTGTTGGCGAGGTGCGCCCAAATTCACAATTGCGAAAAGTCAAAACTAAGGCCCCGGACAGCGACGGATTGGACGTGTGGGCAGATGATGGTGGTGCAGCCGCGGTGCCTCGAGAACGTCCTACATGACGGTGGTCACCAACAATGAACAATTGGCGACGCCTTCATTGTACTGGGACCACTTCCCTAACAGGCCAGCCGAGGTCGCGGGATTTGGGTGCTCCGGCCATGAGCGCCTCCGACCATGATCACGGAAATGGAAATTACTCGAGAAATTGCCGCTAAGGTTCTTGAGGTTGTGGACGCTGGCCTCGTGTCCGGCGTCGGCAATCCGGTCCCCGGTCAAATGTGTGTTGAAGCTGCGGTCTGCTATGCCATGGGCCTGCCGCATGGTGACGATCCGTATACTGTCTCAACGGTCTTGCGAGCACTAAAAATTAGATTGAACGATAGCACTTGGTCGTCGGCTCGGTCGCGAGCGACTGGACTGCGGCGTCTCGCTGTCGCGCAGCTCGGTAGCCAGGGGGTGCTCGACGACGCTGAGTTTGGCCGTCGTGTGGTCGAGCTCGCCATCCGCAAACAGGTTCCCATCGCTCTGCGGGCAGCAGCCAAAATGCATCCGAGCAAGAAACAGAGGGCCAAGCTGCTGGCAGCCGCCGCTACGTGCGAGAGACAAGGCACGCGACAGGCTGCCGATGACGCCGCCCACACCGCCGCTGACGCCGCTGCCTACACGGCCGCTGACGTGGCTGCCGACGCCGCCTACGCCGCCTACGCTAGCGCAGCCTATGGCGATATCGATTACGCCGCCTACGCTGCCGAGGCTGCCGCTGACATGCGGAATGACCGGAGCCTGAGTGAGTTTGCAGAAGACATCGTCCAGATCCTCAGCGACATGAACGCCCCCGGATGCGTTTGGCTGAATCTAACGGATGCCAAACCATAAGCCGCCAGCGCTCGTTTGAGCAGGTTGCATTGGGTCTGCAACGTTGAAGCATTTGGCAATCTGGGCCGATGTGCCCGACCACGTGTCAACGATGCTCACCGCGGGCTATCCCGTCCCGGCGCGGGTATGAGCGCGTATGCGGGGCGCGATTTATCCGAAGAGGCGTGCCGATTTCGCAGAACATTTCGACCCTGTGTTCGTTGTCAAGCAGGAGCTTACTATGAACAGGCACAAAATCGACGTTCTTCCAAAGAAGGTGAAGAGGTTCTTTGACGAGCTTCCCTCTCTGAGCGAGCCGCGGCCCCTGCAGGAGCAGGAGCGCCGCAACGAGTTCACGCTGGAAACTCTCCAACGGTCCCGAGCGCTCCAGCGGCCGCCTGTTCTTGAAGCAGGGCCGCTCGCGTTGCTGGCCAGCCTTGTAGACTACCGCGGAGACGCCAGCATCGACCTTCTGCAGCGAGCGACTGGGCAATCAGACAAGGCGATGCAGCGAAGTGTGAAGTCGTTGGAAGAGAAGGGCGTGCTCGAACTCTACGTTGATGAGGAGACTGGCATAGAGGGAGCGATGATTACGGCTAAAGGCGTTGGCGTGTGGGGCTACTTCCAAATCTGGGAGAAGACACCCGAGCAGAGGCTGTAGCCTAGGGCCCGTGTCGACCGCGCTCGCAGGCAGGCATTGGACCTATCGGGGCTGCCCCGACCATGGGAACCTCTCCTTGATCGACCGGGCCTCGATGCTGAGCCCGACGATTTGATCAATGGCTCCTTGCTGGCCGCGTAAGCAACTTGGGGATTTTAGGACTATCATGCCACTGTGCCGTGCTCGCCAGCCAAATTCGCGGAGATAACGCAAAATTGCTCCCGGCGGTCGCATCGCGCAATGTGCTTCAACCAGAAAGGGCGGTCACCCCAAGCGGCTGGGCAGGGACCCGGTTTTAGGCGATACTGGAGACTCCGAAATGATCATTCGAGAAATGACGCGGGACGAGTGCATTGCCCTCATCTCGAAGAGCCGGGTTGCGCACCTGGCTTGCGCCTCCAATGATCAGCCCTATGTCGTCCCCATTCACTACGCGTTCGCCGACAACCATCTCTACAGCTTCTCCATGCCGGGCCAAAAGATCGACTGGATGCGCCTGAACCCCAAGGTCTGCCTGCAAATTGATCTGTTCGGTGGGCACGGGGAGTGGACATGCGCTGTCGTCTACGGAACGTTCGAGGACTTGCCGGACCGCGTGGGTTGGAAGCATCAACGAGAGCACGCCTGGTCACTGCTCGAGCAGCATGCGAACTGGTGGGAACCGGGCAGCCTCAAGCCGATCGCCGGGCCCTCGCCCGCATCGGGGTCCCACCTTTTCTATCGAGTGAAACTCGAGTCCGTGACCGGACGACGGGCGATGGCCGAGTGACGGCCTCGGGCGGCGTCCGCTATCGCTGGCGATCGCCGGATAAGATTTAGCGCCAACGACTGCAGGCTCGGCGCTATCTGGCTGAACAACGGCTTTCAAACGATGTCCGGCTAGCATGACGATATGTTCGTCGACGCCGATGAGCGGCACGGTCATCGGGCTGAGGGAGCCATACGAGTCTTTACAGCCAAAGGCTTTAACAGTTCCGCCGATACAAGGTAGAGGGCCACGACGACGGCGATGCCTGCAAGTATCGACGCGGAAGGTGCTTCAAAGCCAAACCAGGTTCCGACAGGCGTGAAAGGCAGCACCATGGCAACGACAACTGCCACAAGTGAGGACGCCGCCAGAGGAAGACCGGGAAGATCCAGCCAGGGCCGGCCATTGGTGCGAATGATGAAGATGACGAGTATTTGCGTCGCCATAGATTCAAGAAACCAGGCCGTCCTGAACTCCGCTGGAGATGCGTGAAATATCAACAACAGCGCTGCGAAGGTCAGGAGATCGAACAAAGAGGAGAGAGGCCCCATGATTCCGGCGAACCGCATCAGGCCACGCATATCCCAGACTTGGGGCAGCGCCGTGGCTTCCGCACGAACGCCGTCAAATGGAATGCCAAGCTCTGACAAATCATATAGCAGGTTGTTCAAGAGGATTTGTGTGGGCAGCATCGGAAGAAATGGCAGCGCCATGGCAGCAACGGCCATCGATAACATGTTGCCGAAATTCGAACTGGCGCCCATGCGTATGTATTTGAGGATGTTGGCGAAGGTCCGCCGACCTTCCTCAACGCCGTCAGCGACCACTTCAAGATCGGATGCCAAAAGGATCATGTCGGCGGCGGCTTGCGCCACTCCGGTTGCACCATCGACCGAAAGGCCAATATCCGAGACCTTCAACGCTGGTGCGTCATTGATGCCGTCACCCAGGTAGCCGACGATTGAACCTTTGGCCTGGAGCGCCTTGACGATCCGGGATTTCTGGTCCGGCGCCAGCCGTCCGAAGGCGTCGACCGATTGCACTTGAACTGCGAGTGCTTCATCGCTGAGCGACACGATATCTGTGCCGGATAGAATCTTTGCTGCCCTCAGGCCGACAAGCCCTGCGAGGCGCTTTACCACGACGGGATCGTCTCCAGACAAGATTTTTAGCCTGACACCAGAATTGGCAAGCCGGGCAATCGCGGCCTTGGCGGTCGGCTTGGGAGGGTCGGCGAAGGCACAAAGCCCCTCGAAAACGAGGTTCTCTTCGTCATTTGATCCCACTTCATGGGTCGATCCCGACCATGGTCGCGAGGCCACGGCAATGGTTCTCAAACCGTCTCCCGCTAGGGCATGAACGCATTCCATCGCCTGGGTTCGCTCGAGCTCTCCAATCGCGGCGGACATGCCCCCCGCTCGCTGCGCTGAGCAAAGCGCTAAGACTGCCTCCGGGGCGCCCTTTACGATCAGCAATGGGCCTTCGGGACCGACCGCCAGCACTGAGCCGAGCCGACGGCTGAAATCGAAGGCGTGCCGCCCAGCTAGTGTCCACCCTTGGGACGAGTCGGGAGTGCCTTTTACCAGCGCCGCGTCGAGCGAACCACGATCTCCGCCAAGAACGGCTGCGATGGCTCCCAGCGATGCTGCCCGGGGATTTTCGGCGCCAGCCGCGTCTAGACTGCGCGCGAGCAAAATTTCTGCCGAAGTCAGCGTGCCCGTCTTGTCGGTGCACAACACCGTCATGGCGCCGAGGTCATGGATCGAGGCAAGTCGTTTGACGATGACCTTGCGTCGTGCCATCCGGACCGCACCACTTGACAAGGTGACGGTCGTGATCATCGGCAACAGCTCGGGAGTCAGTCCAACGGCAAGCGCCACCGCGAACATTGCTGAGTCTAACACTGACCGGCCAAGCAGTACTCGGGTGGCAAGTACCACAACCACCAGGGCGAGGCTCAGCCGCGCGATGACGAGGCCGAACTGATGCAGATCACGCTGGAAGGGTGATGACGCTCCAGCCTCTGCCAGTGCGGATGCTGCGGCGCCGAACACAGTAGACCGGCCAACTCCGACGACGAGCCCTATCGCCTCTCCGGTCTGAGTAACTGCACCGCGAAAGAGTGCGTTCGAGGCTTCGCCGGGGCTTGTTGCAGTGACTTCGCCCGGACGCTTTTCGACTGAATAGGGCTCACCAGTCAGGGCTGCTTCGCCAGCGGTGCAGGCCGTGCTGTCCAGGATGAGCGCGTCGGCAGGAATGATGTCGCCGGCTCGCACGCGCATGACGTCGCCCGGCACGACTTTCTCGACCTCTATTTGACGAAAGACGCCATCACGTTTGACCTCGGCCTTGAGTGCCACAGAATGCCGCAGGACTTCAGCCGCCTTGGCGGCCCGCCCTTCCTGTACAGTATCCAGTCCGATTGAAAGCGTTAGGATCGCAACTATGATCCCACCTCCGATCGCATCCCCGGTCAGCAGCGAAACTATCCCTGCCACCAGAAGGACCAACGAAAGCGGCTCGAGAATGCGACGCAGGATTGCCCGCCACAGACCATCATCCTTTGTCGCCGCATCGCTGTTGGGGCCGTATCGCGCTAGCCTAGCTTGAGCATCCGCCGAAGTTAGTCCCTCGCTACCGCAGTCGAGCGCCGCATAGAGGAAGTCCGGCGTGCGAGTCCAGAATGCAACGACGTTGTCGGGCAGCGTTCCCGGGTCAGGTTTGTTCGCAAGACTGGCTGTCGAAAACATCAACGAGCCGTTGCGGCCCGTAAAACAGGCTGGGTTTCCTTGGCGATCACGTGTTCTTTGTCGATCGGAATGACGGGGACGGCTGCGTTTACGTCGGGCGCTTCGATACGCGTCGCGCTTCCTGAATTGGCCCGTTGGTCGATAGCGACACCGAACCAGGCTCCATGGAGGCGGACGGCCTCGCGGATTTGGGGTTGGTGCTCAACGATACCTGCAGTCAAGACGATCCCGTCGGACACGCCGAGCGTGTTGGCAATCGCCCCGGCCTCGCGGGAGATGCAAAAAGTCAATGGGGGCAACGCCTCTCGCGCGACTGGGCGGTCGTTCCCGATCAGGTCGCGGCTGTCGGCGCTGTTACCGAGAGACCAAGCAGCCCTGAGCTCTGGTATCGAGAAACCCGCAAACATGAGTAGCTCCCCTAGCGGCCACCCTGGACGCTTGATGGACTAGCAGGAAGACGTTCCATCGAAGTGAGGCGGACACACCGATTGATCGTACAATCAAAGATTTCTGTTATTCAAGCACGTTACAGTAACAGAACAGAGTTGTTGGGCGTCTTACGGGAGTATTTTCCGCTGCGGTGGTTCAGTTAGGGAGATGGAAAGGGATTTCACAAAGGTGGAGGCAGGCTAATATCCTCCGGACTCCAGAGTTGGCAACGACTATCTTTGGGGGTCGCAGCGTTTCGGGCTAGGTCTCGGTCTTTGGGTCCTCGAAACGGCAGTAGAAGGTGCTACGGTCGGCGCTTGAGCTATCCGGGATGTTCTTCAACGTCACGGTGACAAGTTGGCTGTCCGCCTTGGCGTAGATGACCCCGTTGATGATTGTCTCTGGATGGTCATCAGGCGCAAGGGTGAAGGCAGTCTGTCCGTCGCCGCGCGTCCATACTTCACAGCTCCGGTTGTCATAGTCACCTTCTGCCCCGAATGTCGGATCCATCCTCGTCGGCGAGAGGACGAGATAGAACTCAACCAACCTCTTGTCGCCTCTGGAACGCGACCCCAAAGCTTCGGCTTTCCCTCTAGACGGGCGGGGACGAAGCAGGATTTCCTGGAGGGTAACGACAGCGCCTATAAACCTCACTCGACCAGTTACGCAACCCTCTACCTTGGGACGATTGAATTGAATTTCGTGGCGGTCGACTTCGATCCGATTGCTAGCCGTATCGTTGGGTCGAAACCCGCCAGTTATCGGTCGGCGTCTTGAACTAGCCGCATTCGACGCTGCGCTGCATCAGCGGGGCAGCAACTCTTGCAAGCCGGGTGGCCATTCAAGCGCGTCCTACGAAAGGTGTCGAATGAGGTTGGGCAATCAGCTATCTTCGTTGTCACCGATGCTAACGGGTGCATCGCCGAGGGTTCTATGGCACTGCCACATACCGAGCGGCGGTTGTCCGCGATACTGGTTGCCGACGCCGTGGGCTATTCGCGGCTTGTGGAGATCGACGAGCAGGGGACGTTGTCTGCCCTCAGGAACCTGCGGCACGAGGTGTTGGACCCACTCCTGGCCGACCATGGGGGACGCATCGTCAAGCTGCTCGGGGATGGCCTGATCGCCGAATTCGGGTCGGTGGTGGGCGCTGTGAGTTGCGCGGCCGCTTGGCAGGTTAAGCTTGCCGAGGTGCAGGAGATTGTGCCGGCCGACCGCCGCATCTTGTTTCGCATCGGCATCAACCTTGGCGACATCGTGACCGAAGGCGACGATCTTTTAGGCGACGGCGTCAACGTGGCGGCCCGCCTGGAGCAGCTCTGCCAACCTGGCGGCGTCATGATTTCGGGGACCGCCTACGACCAGCTTCATGGCAAGCTCGACATCCTTTTCGCCTATGTCGGCGAGCAGCGTCTGAAGAACATCTCGCGGCCGATCAGAGCCTACCAGATGGTGCGCGACGGGACCTCGTCCAGCTTGCCTTCGAGTTTCCACTCCGACCGGCCGGCGATAGCCGTCTTGCCTTTCGAGAACTTGAGCGGCGACCCCGAGCAGACCTATTTCAGCGACGGCATGACCGAAGAGGTGGTGACGGAGCTCTCGCGCTTCCGCGAACTCGTGGTCCTTGCCAGAGGCTCTTCCGCCTCATTCAGCGCCAAGGACCGGGACGTGCGTGAGGTCGGCCGGCAGCTCGGGGCATCCTACCTCGTCGAGGGCAGCGTTCGGCGAGCCGCGAACCGGGTACGGATTTCGGCCCAGCTGCTGGAGGCGGCAACCGGCGCGAACGTGTGGGCGGACCGCTACGATCGGCCGACCGAGGACATCTTCGCCATCCAGGAGGAGATCGCTCAGAGCATCGTCGCCAGGGTCGCGCAACATGTGCGAGACGACAGCGGCGCGAGGGCCAGACGCCGGCAGCCCGAGGATCTTCGGGCCTACGATCTGTATATCCAAGGGAACCACCTCTCAGATGATTTGAGCCCAGAAATTCAGGCCAAGATCGAGGGCTTGTTCCGAGAAGCCCGTCGGCTCGATCCGACCTTCGCCAGAGCCTACTCAGGTCTGGCCTACATCACTATGAACCGGTCGCTCGACAGCGGAGTGCGGCCTCTTCGAACTGACGACGAAGACCAGCTGGAAGCGTTGCGGCTGTCCGAGGAGGCTCTCGTCCTCGACCCAAACGACCCCCGGATACACATGACGCTGGGATTTACATGCCTCTACCTCCGCCAATTCGCCCGCGCCGAGCGGCATCTCGACCTTGCTCGAACGATGAACTCCAACGATGCGACGATCCAAATGGTCTGGGCATGGGCCAAAGGATGCATTGGAAAGCCGGCGGAAGGCGTGCCGGCAGCGTCGATCGCGTTCCGGCTCAATCCCCATCATCCCCGGTGGTACGAAGCTTTCCTCGGCCGCCTCTTGTACCAGCTACGACGCTATGCCGAGGCGGGGCCACTGTTGGAGTTGGGGGGCTCTCCCTCGCCCGTCAGGGAGTTACGCCACATTGGCTGGCGAGCCGCGAACTCCGCCCAGCTCGGCCATGACCAGGAGGCGCACCGCCTTGCCTGTGTGTTCGTCACCTCAGCTGCCGCACTCTGGCGCGAAGATGAGCAAGCCGGCCCGGCCGAGTTCGTGAACTGGCTGGTCGACAGCTCGTTGCTGCAAAGCGCTGCGGACATCGACAACCTGCGGGAGGGACTGGCCCTAGCAGGCCTCCCAGCATAGATGTCTCGGCGGTTGGCCGATTGGCCCACGAGGCTGGAGCTATGAAGTATTCTTCCGCCGAGAGCGTCCACCGAGAGCCGCTGATATGGGAGCGACCCTCATATGAACCCAGTCGGGAGATGGGGATACCCGGGACAACCTGAAGCACGATCTCCGTCCGGATTGTTGGCACGCTACCAGGGCATTGCGTACTGAGTTGACTGGTGCATGTGACGCCAGCCGGTGCCGCTAGATTGTCAAGAAGTGGGCCGTAGCTTGTGTGCGGGTAGGGGCTACAGAGGCGTTCGTGGTCTTGAGCTACCCCTAAACACAGAAGTGGTCCCGCCAGGTGAGACAGTTTGGCGGCTTGGCTAAGGTGGATCCGGGTTGCTTCTACGCCGCCAGTTGCTCCGTCATTTCTGCCGTAGCATAGACCTCGTCGGGTGTCCTGCCGCCGAAGGCTGAGTGCGGTCGTCGCCGATTGTAATAGTCGATCCAGGATCCGATGCCGCTGCGCGCGTCGCTACCGGTCTCGAAGGCATTGAGGAATACGCACTCGTATTTGAGACTGCGCCACAGCCGCTCGATGAAGACATTGTCCATCCAGCGGCCACGGCCGTCCATGGAGATACGGATGTCGGCGTCCTTCAGCGTCGTCGTGAAGGCGAAGCTGGTGAACTGGCTCCCCTGATCCGTATTGAAGATGTCGGGGCTACCGTGGCGGGTGATCGCGTCCTCGAGAGCGGCAATACAGAAGTCAGTATCCATCGTGTTCGATAGCCTCCAGGCGAGCACCTTGCGGCTGAACCAGTCCATGATGGCGATGAGATAGAGGAAGCCGCGCCGCATCGGGATGTAGGTCACGTCGGCGCACCAGACTTGGTCCGGCCGCTCGATCGCCAAGTGCCGCAGCAGGTAGGGATAGATGCGGTGCTGCGGGTTCGGCTCGCTGGTCCTGGGCACCTGGTAGATCGGCGACAGACCGATCCTGCGCATCAGCCGCCGGACCCGCTTGCGGCCGACGCACCAGCCCTGGCGACGCAGATGCCGCGCCATCTGGCGCGAGCCATACCAGGGTGTTTCCATGAAGGCCGCGTCGATGATGCGCATCAGTTCCAGTTTCTCCGGCGTCTGGCCGGCAGGCTGGCGATAGAACGACGCCCGCGAAATCGAGACCAGTTCGCACTGGCGGCGGATCGAGAGCCGGTTGTGATCGGGATCAATCATCATTCTCCTCCGATCCAGGCTCAGCGATCGAAGGCCTTGGCCAAAAAATCCCGCTCCACGACGAGCTGGCCGATCTTGGCATGCAGCTTCGTGACGTCAGCCTCGCGGCTCGCCCGCGTGTCAGAGGCCTTGTCGTCGAACACCTTGGCCAACTTCTCAATGGCCTGCCGTTTCCACTGCGTGATCTGGTTCGGGTGAAGCTGGTGCTTGATCGCCAGCTCCGAAATCGTTCGCTCGCCGCGGATCGCTTCAAGCGCCACCTTGGCCTTGAACTCGGCCGTAAACCGTCTGCGTGTCTTCACTGCGGATCGTCCTTTTCATCAGTCGATCCACCTTATGCCCCTGTCTCAAAATCCGGGACCACCTCACAGACCGGCTGGAACAGCTTGGGGAACATGCCGTCACCGAAGTTGGCCTCGATGATCACTTGGTTCACGCTGTGCAGGCGGGCGTTGTCCGCGAGGCCCCCCAGGGTGGCGTCCTTGAAGCAGCCCGAGGCGACCAGATAGAGAAACCCGTTGAGGTGCTTGACGACCGCGTAAGTGGTCTCGTCGCTGCCAGGCCCGAGGGGTCGATGGCCATGACGGAGCCGTGTACGGGGACCAGTCCTCACTGACAAAAGCAGGCCCGTGGAGCGCGTCTCCGGCAGGCCTACGTTTGAGCCGGTTCAGCGCTGTGGGACCCCTGGCGGGGTGCACCGGTGCCATGTCCAGGGAGGTGGCCAGGACGATCAGGTTGTTGAGCTTGAGCGGGTACTTGTCCGCGTCCGACAGCCGGGTGTCCAGCATGAACTTGAGGGCGAAGCCGGCCTTGCCGTAGAAGGCGGAGCGCTCCCCGATGTCCTCTTCCGAGAACCGCACGGCGTCCGTGGAGCGGCCCACGGCGGCCCCTCTGGCCAACTGATCGAGGACATAGGGCGACAGCTTGTCCCCGTAGTTGCCCTGCTGCTCCTCCGAGGGGAAGAGCGCCGGCCAGATGCGCGTGACGTAGCCGCGATCCTGCAGGACGTTGTAGAGGGAGGCCTCGTTCTGAGGCGTGCCCAGGTAGATGATGCGGCCGCCCGGTGAGAGCAGCGCGTGTTCATAGCGGGTCGTGAGCGATACGCTAGCCGGCCCTCGGGCAGCGGAGATCCAAAGCTATCGGGAAGGCCCTGCAACAGCGTCTCCCCCCGCGCACGTCCCAAGCTCTCCATGAAGTCGGCCTTCAACCCGGCCGTTGCTACCGGCAGTCCGTTGAGGCATGCAGGTGGATGCATTGCTCCTTGGCCATGGGGTACGAACTGGGGTACGCAAGCCCAGCAGCACCTCAGTTAACCTATTGAATTGCCGATGCGATTTTTAGCAGTTCTGTCGGTGGTGGAGCTGAGGGGGATCGAACCCCTGACCTCGTCATTGCGAACGACGCGCTCTCCCAGCTGAGCTACAGCCCCATCCAGCAGGTGCGGCGCATTTACGGTGCGGGCCAAGACCGTGTCAAGGGCGCGGGCGGCGCCGAGCTCCGCCTCTTGCCGCGGTCGGGGCCAGTGGCTACATGGGGCGGGGCTTGTTGGGGAGAACCAGATGCTCGCTCTTATCCAGACACTCGTTCTGGCACTCGACATTTATTGGTGGCTGATCATCGCCTCGGCGATCTTTTCCTGGCTCTACGCCTTCAACGTCGTCAATCCGCGCAACCAGGTGGTGATGACCATCGGCAATGCCCTGTTTCGGGTGACCGAGCCGGCGCTGAGGCCGATTCGCCGGTTCTTGCCGGACCTCGGCGGCATCGACATCTCGCCGATCATCCTCTTGCTGCTCATCTTCTTCTTGCGCCAGTTCCTGATCCAGACGGTCGCGCCGGCGTTGCTCGCTTAGTCCGCGAGCAGCGCGAGAGTATTCCACGAAAAAGCGGCAACGGCTTTCTGTCCGGAATTGCGTGAAAACAAGAGCTTGGATTGGGGTGCCCGCTCTTGGGTTGGTTTGCTATTCGCTCTTCTTCGCGCGTTCGATCGCATCGCGGATCATCTGCTTGGCATAGGCGGAATCGTGCCAGCCGCCGATCTTCACCCACTTGCCGGCCTCGAGATCCTTGTAGTGCTCGAAGAAGTGCTGCACCTGCTGGCGGGTGATCTCCGGCAGCTGGGTGTATTCGAACACGTTCTCGTAGCGCCGGGTGATATGCGGCGACGGAACCCCGATGACCTTCTCGTCTTCGCCGGCATTGTCCTCCATGACCAGCACGCCGATCGGCCGCACATTGATGACGCAGCCCGGAGCCAAAGCCCGGGTGTTGCAGATCAGCACGTCGATCGGATCGCCGTCGCCCGACAGGGTGTGCGGAACGAAGCCGTAATTGCCCGGATAGCGCATCGGGGTGTGCAGGAAGCGGTCGACGAACAAGGTCCCGGCCTGCTTGTCCATCTCGTACTTGATCGGCTCGCCGCCGACCGGCACCTCGATGATGACATTGATGTCCTCCGGGGGATTGTTGCCGCTGGAAATGGCATCGATGCGCATAGCCTAACCTCTCTCCTCGGTCTGCATCGAATAGCCGTCTCAACGTCGCCGCGCAATGCGACAGCGCCGGGATGTCGTCACAGTCGACAAAAGGTCTAGAAAGAAAAAGGTGGCCGGGGGATTCAATCCCAGATGAAGGCGACCTTGCGCAGCGCCTTCTGATCGAACACCTCGACGCCTTCGGCGACGTCGCGGCCGCCGGCCCCGGCATAGAAGGCGAGCGCATTGGCGTTGTCTTCGAGCGCCCAGACGACCAGGCCCCTGAAGCCGTGCGCGACAAGCTTCTCGCGGGCGGCGTTGAACAGCCGGGTGCCGAGTCCGATGCCCTGGCACTCGGGTTTCAGGTAGAGCTCGTAGATTTCGCCCTGCTGCGGCAGCTCGCGTGCCCGGTTGCGGCCAAGCGTGGCGTAGCCGGCCACCTTGCCGCCGATTTCCACCACCAGCACCGAAGCGGCGCGCCGGATCGCATTCGACCACCAGTCGGGACCGCGGCGGTTGAGCATCGCCGTCAGCGCCCGGTGCGGGATGACGCCGGCATAGGCGCCGCGCCAGGCTTCGTGGTGGACGTCCGCAATCGCTTGAGCGTCGCGCAGTTCGGCTTTGCGGATATCTACCGTCAGCGTGGTCATGGTTCGGTAACCATAGACATGACCGGCCGACGAGCGCAAGCCGCCCACATGGGCTAGACGCAACCGGGCTTTGGAAAACCGTTCAGATCTCGACCAGGTGATCGTCGAGCTCGTTGCGGTCCCGTCGGCCGGGCGGGAAATGCGCCGCCAGGATCGCCCCGACCGTCGCGATCGCGGCGACGAAGCCGTCTGCCGGGGCGTTGCGCCGGGCGCCTTCGACCAGCTGGGCGACGGCGGCATCCCAGGTCTTCTGTTCGACATTGGCGTCAATGCCGGCGTCGGCCACCACTGCGGCATAGCGCTCCGCCATCGACACGAACAGCAGAACCCCCGTGCGCTTGCTGGTCAGGTGGACGTTGCGCGCCAGGAACTGACGCAGCGCATGGTCGTGCGCCTGCCGGTACTTTGTTCGCCGCGGCACCAGCGCCAGCGCAACGGCAGGAAAGGCCGCAAGCACCGCGAGCCCGCTCGCATAGGCAAGGATCTGGGCGCCGACGAACCATGGGAGGCGCGGCACCACCCAGCGCCAGTCGAGCACCCAGGCAATGACCAGCGCAACCGCGAGCATCGCCAGCGACAGCATGAACGCCGCCGGAAAGAAGTAGCGGCCGCTGGCGCCGGCGAGGACGGAGTAGATCTCGCCGCTGGTGCGGGCTTCCGCACTGCGGATTGCGGCGCTCACCCGGTCGTGGTCGGCGTCCGACAGGGTGTGAAGCGGGGCCATCGCTACCAGCTCCCCGACGAGCCGCCGCCGCCCGAGGAGCCGCCGCCGCCCGAAAAGCCGCCGCCGGATGATCCGCCGCCCGACCAGCCGCCCCCTCCCGACCAGCCGCCGCCGGTCCAGCCGCCGCCGGGCGGCACGTTCCAGCCGCGGCCGCCTTTGCCGTAGCGGAAGTCTCTGCCCAGCCAGCGGTAGCGTCCCGGTCCGATCTTCTGGCCGAACATCGGCGGCAGGATCGCCATGGCGAAGCCGCCGATGAAGATCGTCGCCCAAATGGCGAGGAAGATCAGCACCTCGACCGGGATGTCCTCGCCCGTATCGTGCTGGTTGCGCTTGGCCCGCGCCTCGAGCTCGGCGGCGTTGCCTTTGAGCACCATGATGATGTCGTCGACCGCCTTGCTGATGCCGCCGGAAAAATCGCCGGCCCTGAAGGCCGGAACCATCGTGTTCTCGATGATCAGCCGCGAGTGCAGATCGGTCAGCGTGCCCTCCAGCCCGTAGCCCACCTCGATCCGCATCTTGCGGTCGTCGCGCGCCACCAGCAGCAGAATGCCATTGTTCTCGCCCGCCTGGCCGAGCTTCCAGGTGCGGAACAGGCGATTGGCATAGTCTTCCAGCGGCTCGCCGTCGAGCGATGGGATGGTGGCGACGACGATCTGATCGGATGAGGTCTTCTCGAAATCCGCAAGCGTTCGCTCGAGTGCCGCCTTGGTGGCCGGATCGATCATTCCGGCGGCATCGACCACCCGGCCGGTGAGAGCGGGCAGCTCGGCTGCGGCCGCCGGCCAAGCGAGGGCCAACGCCGCGATCAGCAGCGCCGAGGCCCAGGCCTGGGCCCAAGCCGCCTGGCAGCGGCCGGCAGCGCCGGGAAAAGCGACCGCTTGCGACATTCCGACCGCCGACGGTCAGCCGCCCTGCTTGGTGCCGAAATCGACCTTCGGCACCTCGAGCTTCTCCTCGGGGACGCTGAAGGTCTGGTAGGGCTGGTTGTTGCGGAACCAGAACGTCGCCCACAGCACCGACGGGAAGGTGCGCAGGATGGTGTTGTACTGGCGCACGGACTCGATGTAGTCGCGCCGGGCGACCGCGATCCGGTTCTCGGTGCCTTCCAGTTGGGCTTGCAGCGCCAGGAAGTTCTGGTTGGCCTTGAGGTCAGGGTAGTTCTCGACCACTGCCAGCAGGCGCGACAGCGCGCTGGTCAGTCCGGCCTGGCTATCCTGGAACGCCTTGAAGGCATCCGGATTGCTGAGCGTGTCCGGGCTGACGGTCACCTGGGTGGCTTTGGCGCGGGCCTCGACGACGCCTTCGAGCACGTCCTTCTCGTGCGAGGCATAGCCCTTCACCGTCTCGACCAGATTGGGAATGAGGTCGGCGCGGCGCTGATATTGGTTGAGGACCTCGCTCCACGACGCCTTGGCGCGTTCTTCGGCGGTCGGGATGGTGTTGTAGCCGCAGCCGGAAAGGAGCGGCATCACCAACGCCAGAAAAACGAGCGCCGGCGCCGGCAAGCGCAGCGGCCGCAGGCGCAAGCTGTATGCTATCATCTCGGTTGGCCCTCATCTCGGTGGACTGGGCGCGACCTTAAGCATAAATCGGGCTGTTGGAAACGAGAGATGGCTTCGGGGTGAACGCCGTGCACGCTTCGGACTCGCATCAGGCAAAGCACGACGGCGGCGGCCCCTCGCCCGCCGGGACGAGCCGCGGACCCGCCGCATCCGAAGACGACGATTGGATCGAGCGCGTCGGGACCAAGATCGGCCGCACGCTTGGCCGGGTGCTGCTGCTTGCCGCATTTGCCTGGTTTTGCTTCGTGCTTTTCTCGCGCGGATACTTCGGATGAATGCGCCCGACACCCAAGCGCCGCGTGCCGTGATCGTCATCTCGAGCCACGTGGTGCGCGGTTCGGTCGGCAACCGTGCGGCCGTGTTCGCGCTGGAGACGCTCGGCTTTCCCGTCTGGGCGGTGCCGACGGTGCTGTTGCCGTGGCATCCGGGGCACAGCCGAGCGACGCGCATCGTCCCCGAGCCGGAGAAATTCGCCGCGCTGATGTCCGACCTTGCCGGGTCGCCATGGCTCGGCGAGGTCACGGCGGTGTTGAGCGGCTATCTGGGCGACGCCGAGCAGGCCGGCCCGATCGCCGAGCTCGTCGCCGCGGTGCGGGCCCGCAACCCGAAGGCGCTCTACGTTTGCGATCCGATCCTTGGCGATCTCGGCGGTCTCTATGTGCCGCAGCCGGTGGCCGAAGCGTTCCGCGACCGGCTGCTGCCGATCGCCGACATCGCCACGCCGAACCGTTACGAGCTTGCCTGGCTCGCCGGCACGCCGCTCGACGACATGCGTGCGGTGATGGCGGCGGCGCTGCAGGCCGGCCCGCCGACCATGCTGGTCACCTCGGCGCCGGCAATGATGGCGGGCGGCACCGGCAACCTTCTGCTGACGCCGAGCGAGGCGCTGCATTCGGAGCATCGGATCATCGAGAGGCCGCCCAACGGGCTGGGTGATTTGACCGCGGCGGTGTTTCTCGCCCGGCTGCTCGACGGCCAGCCCGCTGCCAAGGCGCTGCAGTCGGCGACCGCAGCGGTATTCGAGATTTTGGCGCGCACGACCAAGCGCGGTGCCGACGAGCTGACGCTCGAGACCGACGCCGAAAGCTTGTCCCATCCGATGGCGATGGTGCATCTCCGGCACCTCACCCATCCGAGCCGCCCGCGCCGGGCGTGACCGGCTGGGCTGCGCCGCGGCAAGAAGGTTGATCGGGGCGGAAGTTTGCCGTTTAGTCAGCGGCCATGTCGCATCTCCCCCAGGCTCTGCTCACCGGCTATCGCAATTTCATGGGCGGCCGCTATGCCACCGACAGCAGCCGCTATCGCGAGCTTGCCCGCGACGGGCAGACGCCGGAGACGATGGTCGTTGCCTGCTGCGATTCGCGCTCGGCCCCGGAGGCCATCTTCGACGCGGGGCCGGGAGAGCTGTTCGTCGTACGCAACGTTGCCAATCTGGTCCCTCCTTATGCGCCCGACGGCGAGTACCACGCGACCTCCGCCGCGCTGGAGTTCGGCGTCCAGAGCCTCAAGGTCAAGCATATCGTCGTCATGGGGCATGGCCGCTGCGGCGGCATTCGCGCCGCGCTCGACCCCGCTGCCATCCCGCTGTCCCCCGGCGATTTCATCGGCAAATGGATGAGCCTTGTGGCGCCCGCCGCCGACGCCGTTGCCAGCAACACGATGATGACGTCGACCGAGCGGCAGACCACTCTGGAGCGGATCGCCATCCGCTATTCGATCGCCAACCTCCGGACGTTTCCTTATATCCGCGAGCGCGAGGAGAAAGGCCGCCTGTCGCTGCATGGTGCCTGGTTCGACATTTCCACCGGCGAACTTTGGCTGATGAACCCGCAGACCGGCGACTTCGAGCGTCCGGACTTCGTCTGAGCCGTTGTGCCCATCGATGGCGCTGCCTACATCGGCGGCACGCGCCGATGCCCGCGCCCCTAAGCCGTGAAAGAGGACCCATGCCGCAGCCCGAGAACGCCGTAGATCTTGCCCGTCACCCGCTGACCGCCTGGACCGGGCCGCTCGATCTGCCGGATTTTACCAAAGTCTCGGCCCAGGATTTCAGCGCCGTGTTCGATGCCGCCTTGTCCGACCATCGCCGGGAAATCGACCTGATCGCCACCAATTTCGACAGCGCGACCGTGGAGAATACGCTCGCCGCACTTGAGCTGGCCGGCGATGCGCTCGACCGGGTGTCGGCGATTTTCTGGTGCATTGCCGGTGCTCATACCAACGATGCGATCCAGGCAATCGAGCGCGAGACAGCGCCGAAGATGGCGAGGCATGCGTCGGCGATCGCGCTCGACGCGCGGCTCTTTGCGCGGATCGATGCGCTCTATCAGGATCGCGATCGTCTGGCGCTCGACGCGGAGACGCTGCGCGTCCTGGAGCAAACTTGGAAGGGCTTCGTGCGCGCCGGCGCCCGGCTGGGCGAAGCGGACAAGAAGCGGCTTGCGGCCATCAACGAGGAGCTCGCTTCCTTGGGGGCAAGCTTCGGCCAGAACGTGCTCGCCGACGAGAAAGCATGGGCGCTGTTCCTCGACGAGACCGACCTCGCCGGCTTGCCGCAGTTTCTTCGGGACGCGATGGCCGAGGCTGCCGAGATGCGCGGCCAAGCCGGGCGCTACGCCGTCACTCTGTCGCGCTCCATCTACGAGCCCTTCAGCACCTTCTCCGCGCGCCCCGATCTGCGCGAGAAGGCCTTCCGGGCTTTCACCGCACGCGGCGAGAACGGCGGCCCGACCGACAACCGGACGGTGGTTGCCCGCACGCTGGCGCTGCGGGCGGAGAAGGCCGGCCTGCTCGGCTATGCGAGCTATGCCGCCCTGAAGCTCGACGATTCGATGGCCAAGACGCCCGAAGCGGTGTTCGGATTGCTCGATCCGGTGTGGCAACGGGCGCGCCGCAAGGCTGCCGCGGACCAGGCCGAATTGCAGCGGCTCGCCGCCGCGGCCGGCAACAACCATCCGATCGAGGCTTGGGACTGGCGCTACTACGCGGAGAAGCTGCGGGCCGAGCGCTTCGCCTTCGACGAGGCTTCGCTCAAGCCGTATCTGCAGCTCAACCGTGTCATCGCCGCCTGCTTCGATGTTGCCACTCGGCTGTTCGGCATAACCTTCGAGGAGCAACCGGGCATCGCCACCTGGCACCCGGACGCGCGGGTGTTTGCCGTCGGCAACCCCGACGGCAGCCGGCGCGGCACGTTCGTGGCCGATTATTTCGCCCGGCCGAGCAAACGTTCCGGCGCCTGGATGAGCGGGCTGCGCTCCGGCTACCGGCTGGGAAAAGGCTCCCGGCCGGTGATCTGCAACATCATGAACTTTGCCAAGCCGCTGGCCGGACAGCCCGCGCTGCTGTCGGTCGACGAGGCCAAGACCCTGTTCCATGAATTCGGCCATGCCCTGCATGGCATGCTGACGGACGTCACCTGGCCCTCGGTCTCCGGCACCTCGGTGTCGCGCGACTTCGTCGAACTGCCGTCCCAGCTCTATGAACATTGGCTGACGGTGCCGGCCGTGCTCGAGAAGCATGCGCTGCACTATCAGGACGGATCGCCGATGCCGCAGGAACTGATCGCCAAGATGCTGGCGGCGCGAACCTTCAATGCCGGCTTTGCCGCCGTCGAGTTCGCCTCCTCGGCGCTGGTCGACATGCACTATCATGCGCGTCCCGAGGCGCCGCAGGATCCGATGGCATTCGAGGCGGCGGTGCTTGCCGAACTCGAAATGCCGGCGGCGATCGCGATGCGCCACCGCACCCCGCATTTCCTGCACGTGTTCAGCGGCGAGGGTTATGCCGCCGGCTACTACTCCTATCTGTGGTCGGAGGTGCTCGATGCCGACGCCTTCGCCGCTTTCGAGGAGGCCGGCGATGCCTTCGACCCCGGATTGGCCGACCGGCTTCTGCGTCACATCTACGCAGCCGGCGGCTCGGCGGATCCGGAAGCGCTCTATCTGGCGTTCCGCGGGCGTATGCCGAGCCCCCAAGCGATGCTGGAAAAGCGCGGTCTCGCTTAAGCGAGGTTGCGCAAAGCCTCGCCGAATGGTTGCGTCATCCGCTGTTCGAAGTACCCACCCGTCGCTGATCTGCCGACTGTTCGGGCGCGGCTCTTCAGGTAACCTCTGGAGCATTGGGGCTTGGAGGGTACTGATGTCCAAACTGCGTAAAGTGTGTACGGCGGCCGGTTTGGCCGTCTTGGTTGCGTCGCCGGTATGGGCGCTGGGGTCCAACCCCGGCCATGGCGGTGGAAATGGTGGCGGCACGATCGCCACGCCTGCGCCGATTGCCGGCGCCGGCATCGTGTGGCTCGGCATCGCCGGTGGGGCTTACGTCATCCACCGGATGCGTCGCCGCAAAGACTGATCGATCCGAAAGGTCGAACCGGCTGCTGATCCGGACGGATCGCCGGGCTTTGCCCGTCCGTCCGGATTGCGGCTGGCTTGTCAATTCTTGATTGGAGCGGGGAATGGCGAGCGACGCATCCCTGAGCCTCCCCGCATTGCATGGCATCGCGCCCCGCCGGGGCACGGCCGGTGTAGAGCGGGCGGGCGCATGGAATTCACTGTTTGCCGGACTGGTGGCGGTCGGCTTCATCAACGGGTCGACGCACCGCATGTTGGCGGCCTTCGACGAGAACCCGGCCGGGGCCCTGCTCAACGGCTTCGGCCTGAGCGTCATCGTCTGGGCCGCACTCGCCGTGGCACTCGCGCTGTTGTCGACAGCCCCTGCCGCGCCGCTCGGCCGCCGCGACTGGCTGGTCGCGGGGACAGCGCTCGTTCTGTTTACGATTCCGGTGGGGCCGCTCGCCTGGCTCGGGCTGATGCTGGTCGGCGCCTATCTTGCGGCCACGTCGGCGGCGGGAACTCGCGCGCGCCGTGCCGGCTTGATCGTGCTCGCCCTCATCGTACCGATGTTCTGGAGCCGGGTGGTCTTTTCGCTGTTCGGGGACGCGCTGCTGCGGTTCGATGCGCTGCTGGTGTCGCTGGCGATCGGGGCACGCCGCACCGGCAATGCGCTCGCCTTCGCCGACGGCTGGGGCTACTACTGGATCGCGCCGCCCTGCTCGTCGGTGGCCAACATCTCGCTGGCGGTGCTGACTTACATCCTCGTGTCCAACCTGTCGGACCGCCGCGCCAAGATCCCGCTCTTCTATGCCGTACTCGCGGTCGTTTCGGTCGTCGCGATCAATGTCGGCCGGATGGCCATTACCGGCATCTCCCGGGCCCACTACGATCTGATGCACGGGCCCTATGGCGCTGCCGCCACCAGCGCGCTCAGCCTTGCTGCCATGGTGGGCATCTGCCTGATCGGCTGGCGCCGGAGTCTCTGCCCATGCGACGGCCTGACGCGATTCAGCTTGGGCTGGCGGTGCTGCTGGCGCTCTCGGTCTGGCTCAAGGTGGCCGGGGAGCGCGGCGGTGCCGCGCAAGCGGAGACGGCGCCGCGGCCATCGCGGCTGGCTGCCCAGCTCACCGCTGCCGGCTTCTCGCTCGGACCGGCGCTTACCGACCGCGATCCGGTGCTGCAACCCGCTGTCCGGGCAGGCTGCCGCCTGGCGGTGGCCGAGGTCTCACCGCTCGGCTGGGAGCGTGACGCGCTGTCGCAGATCGTCAAGCCCGACCAGCGGCTGACCTTCGCCTTCCAGGGAACGGTCTATGGCGAGCAACCGGTGTGGCGCACCAGCTTCCAGCATCATCTCAACCTCGCGCTCGGCTATGTCGGGCTGCCGCGCGGCGACGAGGCGGTCTATGCGGTGATCGCCGGCCGAAGCTGCGGCGACCTGGCGACGGACTGGCTGACGGCGCCCGCCGCGGACTACTCGGCAGCGACCGCGGGCTGAACGATATTGAGAGCTGCCCCGCGCGGCACGATGCGCACGTGCAGCGGATCGAGCCGGCCGCGGATCTCGACATTGCGTATCGCAAAGGCCGAGAGGTCGAAACCGGACAGGCTGGCCGCCGTTTCCGAAACCACCACCGCGGCATCGAACTCCTTGGCCACCGTCTCCAGCCGGCTGGCGACGTTGACGGTGTCGCCGATCGCGGTCACGCCCATGACATTGCGGTAGCCCATCGCACCGACGATCGCCGGCCCGGCATGGATGGCGATGGCGACCCTCAGCGGGGCGCTGATCTCCGCCTCGAGCTCGTCGGACAGTCGCGAGAGCTCGGTGAGGATGCTGGACGCCGCGGTCAGCGCTTGCCGGCAAGCCTCGACATTGGTGGTGCCGACCCCGAACAGCGCCATGGCGCCGTCGCCGATGAACTTGTCCAAGCGGCCGCCCGCCTGCTCGACGGCCTTGCCGATTACGGCAAAGTAGCGGTTGAGCAGAAAGACGGTATCGAACGGCAGCCGGTGGTCGACGATCGCAGTGAAGCCGCGGATATCGCAGAACAGGATGGCGACCTCCTGCTCGCGCCCCGGCGTCGCCGGCTGGCCGGCAAGCGCCAGCGCGCGGCGGCCTTCCGGCATCAGCAAGGGGGTGACACCAACATTGCTGACCGGGCGCAGCTGGCAGGCCAGCCTGACGTCCGGATCCGCGCCGATGCGGGTGAGCGTGGTCTGTTCGATCGGCCCCGCCGGCGGCTGCCTTTCCAGGCCGTCGGAGACCTTGATGCGGCAGGTCGAGCAGCGGCCGCGGCCGCCGCAAACGGCATAGTGCGGGATACCGCCCAGCCGGCTTGCTTCGAGCACGCTGTGGCCGCGGGCAATGCGCACGACCTCGCCATTCGAATAGCGAACCTCGACGATGGTCCGCTTTTCCCGCATCGCCCGCAGCAGGCGCAAGACAAAGACCAGCGCCAGCACCGCCACGACCGTGACATAGAGCGTCTCGATCAGCTCGTCCTTGCGGATCAGCCCTTCCGCGATGACCGCCCGCGCTACCGTCGGCTCGGGCGGCTCCTGGGTCGCCACCATGCGCCCGCCATCGGCGAAGCCGAGCAGGGCAAGGACCGGCAACAGCACCGCCACGATCAGCAGCCAAGGCGCAGCGCGCGGATACCAGGGCCGGTAGCGTATCCAGAAATACAAGCCGATGCAGCCATGCGCCCATACCGCCATCAGCGCGATCGTTTGTCGCACCCCGGCAATCGGCGAAAACACCCACAGCGAGCGGAGCACGAATTCGTAATCGACCTTGACGCCGGTGAGCGCCTCGTAGACCCGGGTGCCGATCACGTGCTCGGCCAGCAGCACCGGGATCGCCAAGCCGAGCCCGATCTGCAAGGCTTCGCGCGCCGGCATCACCAGGGTGCGCCGGCGATAGAGCGCCAGCATGGCCAGGAAGAAGTGCATCGACGCCGCGCCATAAAGCAGGGCGGTGCCGAGCGGATTGCGCCAAATCGCCAGGAACAGCGGCCGCGCCGCATCGGCCGACGACACGGAAACCAAGAGCAGCGTGTGGTTGAGCAGATGCATGGCGGTGAATGCCAACAGCACCAACCCGGAAATCAGCCGGGCCCGGCGCAAAGTGCGCTCTGGCAGCCTGCGGGAGGCGGGCCTGGCCGGCAAGCCGGTTGCGTTCATGAAGCGCAATCCTACGTTGCAGCGTCCGATCGGGGACGCACGCATATAGCCTCCCGCAGGCACTTTTTAGTCCGCATTGCGGCGGGACGCATGCAGAAATTGCATAGCAGCTCTGGCGGCGACACGTGGGGCTCCTCTTTCGCATCTGCGAAAAAACGGGTATGAGCGCGGCAAGATCGGTGCGCGGCCAACGCTGGCGCCCGCCATTTTTTTCCCTGAGTGAACCGATGAAGCTTCGCAATATCGCGATTATTGCCCATGTCGATCATGGCAAGACCACCTTGGTCGACGCATTGCTCAAGCAATCCGGCGCGGTGCGCGACAATCAGCGCGTTGCCGAGCGGGCGCTCGATTCCAGCGATCTTGAGAAGGAGCGCGGCATCACCATCCTGGCCAAGGCGACCTCGGTCGTGTGGCGGGATGCGCGCATCAACATCGTCGACACCCCCGGCCATGCCGATTTCGGCGGCGAGGTCGAGCGCATCTTGAACATGGTCGACGGCGCCATCGTCCTCGTCGATGCTGCCGAGGGGCCGATGCCGCAGACCAAATTCGTGGTCGGCAAGGCGCTGAAGGTCGGCCTCAAGCCGATCGTGGCGATCAACAAGATCGACCGTCCGGACGCCCGGCCGGTCGAGGTCGTCAACGAGGTGTTCGACCTGTTCGCCGCGCTCGACGCCACCGACGAGCAGCTCGACTTCCCGATCCTCTACGGCTCCGGCCGCGACGGCTGGATGGCCGAAGCCGCCGAGGGCCCGCGGACCGATGGGCTGGCACCGCTGTTCGACCTGGTGCTCCGCCACGTGCCCGCGCCGAAGGTCGGCGTCGGGCCGTTTCGGATGATCGGCACCATTTTGGAGGCCAACCCGTTCCTTGGCCGCATCGTCACGGGCCGCATCGAGTCCGGCTCGGTCAGGCCCAACCAGTCCGTCAAGGTGCTCCACCATGACGGTTCGCTGCTCGAGAACGGCCGCATCTCCAAGATCTTGGCCTTCCGTGGGTTGGAACGTCAGGCGATCGACGACGCTGCAGCCGGCGACATCGTGGCGATCGCCGGCCTGCAGAAGGGCACCGTTGCCGACACCTTCTGCGACCCGGCCGTCAGCGAGCCGCTGCCGGCACAGCCGATCGACCCGCCGACGGTGACGATGTCGTTCCTGGTCAATGACTCGCCGCTCGCCGGCACCGAGGGCGACAAGGTGACCAGCCGGGTGATCCGCGACCGCCTGCTGCGCGAGGCCGAAGGCAATGTCGCGCTCAAGGTCGAGGAATTGCCCGACAAGGATTCCTTCTATGTCTCCGGCCGCGGCGAGCTGCAGCTGGCCGTGCTGATCGAAACGATGCGCCGCGAAGGCTTCGAGCTTGCCGTGTCGCGGCCGCGGGTGGTGCTCAAGAAGGCCGCGGACGGCACCCTGCTCGAACCGGTCGAAGAGGTGGTGATCGACGTCGACGAGGAGCACGCCGGCATCGTCGTCCAGAAGATGTCGGAACGCAAAGCCGAGATGGTCGAGCTGAAACCGTCGGGCGGCAACCGCCAGCGGCTCGTCTTCCATGCGCCGACACGGGGGCTGATCGGCTACCAGTCGGAACTTTTGACCGACACGCGCGGCACGGCCGTCCTCAACCGGCTGTTTCATGCCTACGAGCCGTTCAAGGGCGAGATCGGCGGCCGGGTCAACGGCGTGCTGATCGCCAACGAGGCAGGCGAAGCGGTCGCCTACGCGTTGTGGAATCTCGAGGACCGCGGCCCGATGGTGATCGATCCGGGCGTCAAGGTCTATCCCGGGATGATCGTCGGCATTCACACGCGCGACAACGACCTCGAAGTCAATGTTCTCAAGGGCAAGAAGCTCACCAATATCCGCGCTGCAGGCAAGGACGAGGCGGTGAAGCTGACGCCGCCGGTGCGCATGACGCTCGAGCGGGCCCTGGCCTGGATCCAGGACGACGAACTGGTCGAGGTGACGCCGAAATCGATCCGGCTGCGCAAACTCCGTCTCGACACCCATGAGCGTAAGCGCTTCGAGAAGTCGCGGATGAGTGGGGCCGCCTGAGCCTCGCATTGTGACTGTCCTTGCCGTGCGATCTCAGGTAGAAGCGCTCGGCCGCAGCTTCGTCACGGAAAATTGAACCTTGACCGACAAGGTCCCATATGCGTGGCGGCAGCGCATGCCCGGAGGTTGGGCACGGCAGGCCGCGAGGGATGGGAGGCATGTCGAGGATCCGGTTTCACCAGCTTGCAGCCCTCGTCGTGCTGATCGGCTTTGCCGGCTGGGTCGCAACCGGCAAGTTCTCCTCGGTCGGCTCGGCTTCGGCCGAGGCCGAGCAGGCTAAGGCAGTTGCGCAAGCGCCTCCGCAGGTCCGCACCGTTGCGGTGGTTGCCCCGCCGCATATCCAGCACGCACGCGCCATCCGCATGTCCGGGCAGACGGAGGCCAATCAGCGCGCCAGCCTGGCCGTCCGCTCGAACGGCGTGATCGACAGGATCATGGTCAAACAGGGCGACAGGGTGAAACCAGGCGAGCTGATCCTGGCTCTGGCGGCCGAGGAAAAAACGGCCGCCATCGAAATGGCCCGCCAGGTCCTGCTGCAGCGTCAGGCCGAGGCGGACGCGGCCGAGCGCCTGGTCAAGACGGGCAGCATGGCCAAGCTGCAGGCCGACAATGCGCGCTCTGGCCTGGCCACCGCCCGTTCGTTGCTCGAGGCCGCCACCGCCGAGGTCACCCGCAACGAGGTGCGCGCGCCGTTCGACGGCGTGGTCGACCGCGTCCCCGTCGAAACCGGCAGCTCGGTCATGCAAGGGGCGTTGGTCGCAACCATCCTCAACCTCGACCCGATCCTGGCGGTCGGCGAGGTGAGCGAGCGCGACCTCGGCTATCTGAACACGGGCGACGAGGCCGAGATCCGGCTGATCAGCGGCCAGATCGTCAAGGGCAAGGTGCGCTACATCAGCCGGGACGCCTCGCCGCAGACCCGCACCTTTCGCATCGAGGTGGCCATCCCCAATGGCGACGGCAGCGTGCCGGCCGGAATGACGGCCGAGATCACGCTGCGGGCGGCGCCGACCGATGCCGTGATCCTGCCGCGCTCGGTGGCCACCCTCAGCAAGAAAGGTGAGCTCGGCATCCGCGCCGTCGACAAGGACGGCAAGGTTACCTTTCATCCGATCGACCTGGTCGACGACACGCCGACCGGCCTGGTGCTTGCCGGCATCCCTGCCGACGCGCGCGTCATCGTCGCCGGGCAGGACCTCGTGACCGAGGGCGACCAGGTCAAGGCCGTCGCGGCCGATCCCGCGATGGTGAAGCGGTTGGCAGGCGGCGACCCCGCCGCGGTGGAATAGGCCTGCGCGCGAGATGGGCATCGTCGGCTATGCCATTCGCAACGCCAGGCTGACCCTGTCGATCATGATCTTCTTCCTGATCGCCGGGGCGCTTGCCTATCGCGGCATTCCCAAGGAGGCCGAACCCGACATCCAGATCCCGATCATCTATGTAAGCCTCGCCTATCAGGGCATCTCGCCGGAAGACTCGGAGCGGCTGCTGCTGCGCCCGGTCGAAACCCGGATGAAGAACCTCACCAACATCAAGGAAATGCGCTCGGCCGCTTTTCAGGGCGGCGGCTATGTGCTGATCGAGTTCAATGCCGGCGCCGACCTGTCGACGGCGCTCGAGGACGTCCGCGCCAAGGTCTCCGATGCCAAGCGCGACCTGCCGCAAGGTGCCGAAGAGCCGACCATCAACGAGGTCAACCTGTCGGAATTCCCGGTGCTGGTGGTGACCCTCGCCGGCGATGTCCCCGAACGCAGCCTGACGATGGCGGCGCGCGAGCTGCGCGACCGCATCGAGGAGGTGCCGGGCGTGCTCGAGGCGGTGCTGCAGGGCGCCCGCGAGGATCTGGTCGAGGTGATCATCGACCCGGTCCGGCTGTCCTCCTACGGGCTGCAGCTCGAGCAGCTGATCCAGGCGGTCGGCGCCTCCAACAGCCTGGTTGCGGCCGGCAATCTGGAGGGTTCGGAGGGCCGCTACGCGGTCAAGGTGCCGGCGCTGATCGAGCATGTCGAGGACGTCGCCAATCTGCCGATCGTCGCCGGCCCGAAGGCGGTGGTGCGGGCCCGCGACCTGGCCGCCATCCGTTCGACCTACAAGGACGCCGAGACGATCACCCGGCTGGACGGCAAGCCGGCGATCGCCATCGAGGTCAAGAAGCGCACCGGCGCCAATCTGGTCGAGACCGTCGATCAGGTGAAGCTGGTCGCCGACCAGTTCCTCAAGCGGCTGCCCGAGGGCACCGTCGTCTCCTACAGCCAAGACAAGTCGACCTCGATCCGCCAGCTGCTCGGCGATCTGCAGAACCATGTGATGATCGCCGTCATCCTGGTGTTCATCGTCATCCTCTATTCGCTGTCCGGGCGCGCCTCGCTGCTGATCGGGCTGGCGATCCCGACCTCGTTCCTGCTCGGCATTCTGATGCTGTCGCTGGCCGGCCTGACGGTCAATATCGTCGTCCTGTTCAGCCTGATCCTGGCCGTCGGCATGCTGGTCGACGACGCCATCATCGTCACCGAGTTCGCCGAGCGGCGCATGGCCGAGGGCATGGACAAGAAGGACGCTTATGCGCTCGCCGCCCAGCGCATGGCCGGCCCGGTGATCGCCGCGACGATGACGCGGGTGGCGGCGTTCTCGCCGCTGCTGTTCTGGCCGGGAATCGTCGGCGAGTTCATGAAGTATCTGCCGCTCACCCTGATCGTCACCTTGAGCGCCTCGATGCTCTATGCCCTGGTGTTCACGCCGACGCTGGGTGCGCTGTTCGGCAAGGCTCACCACGAGCCGGAGCGCCGAGACGGGCTCTATATGGCGACCGTCAAGACTGGCGGTGCGCCGTCCGCTGGTCACGCTGGTGATTGCGCTCGCGATGCTGGTCGCCGTGCCCTGGGTCTATGCACACAAGGGCGCCGGCGTGGAGTTCTTTCCCGATGTCGAGCCTGAATACGGTCTGCTCTACGTCCATGCCCGCGGCAATCTCTCGCTCGAAGAGATGGACCGGGCGACCGCCGAGGCCGAGAAGCGCATTCTCGGCTGGCCCGGCGTCAAGTCGGTCTATACGCGGGCCGGCAAGTCGCGCGGCGGCGGCGACAACGTCGCCGAAGACGTGGTCGGCGTCATCCAGTACGAATTCGTCGACTGGCGCCAGCGCAAGCCCGCGCATGCGGTGCTCGACGAATTGCGCCAGGCGATGGCGGGGATCCCCGGCGTCGATGTCGAAGTCCAGGTGCCGCAAGCCGGGCCGCCGACCGGCAAGGCGATCCAGGTGCGGCTGTCGGCGGCCGACCCCACGGGCCTCGACCTGAAGGCTGAGGAAGTGGCGGCGATGCTCGCCACGATCCCCGGCGTGATCGACGTGTCCGACGGCCTGCCGCCGCCCGGCGTCGATTGGGCGCTCGACGTCGACCGCAGCAAGGCCGCGCAATACGGCATCAGTCCGGCTTCGGTCGGCACCGTGGTGCAGCTCGTCACCAACGGCCTGAAGCTGTCGGAATACCGGCCGGCCGGAGTCGACGACGCCGTCGATATCCGCCTGCGCCTCCCCGAGGACCGGCGCACCCTCGCCACCCTCGACCAGCTCAGGGTGGTCACCAAGGACGGCTCGGTGCCGATCTCCAATTTCGTCAGCCGCAAGCCGGAGCGCACGGTGGGCATCCTCAACCGCATCAACGGCGAGCGCACCATCGTCGTTCAGGCGAACGTCGCCAGCGGGGTTCAGCCGGCGGTCGCGCAAGCGGCCGTCACCGCGGCCATGGAGAAGCTCAACCTCGACGGCATCCGCTGGAAGCTCGCCGGCGAGGACGAGGAATCGAAGAAGGCGCAAGACTTCCTCGGCAAGGCTTTCGCCGCCGCGATCTTCCTGATCTTCATCGTCCTGTTGGCGCAGTTCAACAAATTCATCAGCGTCGCCATGGTGCTCGCGACCGTGGTGATGTCGACCATCGGCGTCTTTCTCGGGCTGTTGGTCATGCACCAGCCGTTCGGCATCGTCATGTCGGGCATCGGCGTGATCGCCTTGGCCGGCGTGGTGGTCAACAACAACATCGTGCTGATCGACACCTATGACCGCCTCAGGCAGGAAGGCTGGGACAAGCGCGAAGCGGTGCTGCAGACCTGCCGCGAGCGGGCGCGCCCGGTGGTGCTGACCGCGCTGTCGGCAATTCTCGGCGTGCTGCCGATCGCTTTCGGGCTCGGGCTCGAGATCTTCCATCACGAGACGACGATCAATGCGCCGTCCACCCAGTGGTGGATCTCGCTGTCGTCGGCCATCGTCTTTGGCCTGGCTTTCGCCACGGCGCTGACGCTGATCGTGACTCCGGCCGCGCTGATGGTGTTCACCCGCAGCAATGACAGCAAGCTTTACGCATTCTTCCGGCGTCTGCGGCGCGGCCCTGTCTCGGCCGAGCAACCGGCGGCGAGCAGCCCGCAGCCCGGCCAGGCGGTCGCTTTTCCGAAGGCCGCCGAATAGGAAGCTGCAGCCGGTGGTAGCCTAGGCTCTGGAACTTAGCTGGAATTGGTGCATTGTTGCGTTATTGGCTTTCGTTTCAGGGGAAATTTCAATGACGCTCGGCACCATCCTGATCATCATACTCATTCTCATCCTGCTCGGCGCCATTCCCACTTGGCCGTATTCGAGCGGCTGGGGCTACGGCCCTTCCGGCATCGTCGGCGTAATTCTGATCGTGATCCTGATCCTCGTTCTAATGGGCCGGATCTAGACAGTTCCAGGAGAAGCGGAAACCGGTTCTCCGTCCGGAATCGCGGGGCAAACATGGGAGCGGATGACCGGCTCTACGAGGCGGTCATCCGCTCTGATTCTATGCGAGTGGTGCGCCGGCTTTGTCGAAATCGGCGTTCCTGACCAGCCCGCTCATGACGCAGACGACCCCAAGCAGGGCGGCAACGGCGACGTAGACCGGCGCGAAGCCGACATGCTCGCCGACGAAGCCGATTGCCGAGGGGGCTGCCAGAATGCCTGAATAGCCCATCAGGGTGACGACGCTCATCCCGGCGCCCGGAGAAGTGCCGGGCTGGTTGCCGGCGGCGGAGAAGATGATCGGCACCACATTGGCAATGCCCAGCCCGCAGACGGCGAAGGCGGCGATGGCGATCCAGGGCGATGGCGCCAGTCCGGCGACCAGCATGCCCAGCGTCGAGACCAGGCTCGACAGCCGCATGGTGGCCACCGCGCCGAATCGGTTGCGCACGGCGTCGCCCAGAAACCGCATCAGCGCCATCGCCCCGGCAAAGCACGCGAACGCAAGCCCGGCCGTGGCCAGATCCGAGCCGAGTTCCTCGCGCAGATAGAGCGCCGACCAGTCGAGCACCGCGCCCTCCGAGTTCATTCCCAACAGCGCCATCAGGCCGAGCACGTAGATGATCGGCGCCCGCGGCAGGACGAACCGCCGGTGCTCCGGCGCGGCAACGATCTCGTCGGCGACGATGTGGCGGTAGGCGAAGCCGACGGCGGCAAGTGCCACGACCGTCACCACGGCGGCGTGGACGAGATGGCCGGCAGTCTGGATGATCAATCCGCCCAAGGCCCCGCCGGCAAAGCCGCCAAGGCTCCAGAAGCCGTGCGAGGAGGACATGATCGCACGTCCGAGCTTCTTCTCCACGACGACGGCATTGGCGTTCATGGTCACGTCCATGCCGCCGACGAGCCCACCGAAGACAAACAGCGCGGCCGCCGCAAGCCAGACGTCGGGCGCCAGCGCGACCATCAGCAGGCCGAAGGCAGCGGCCACGGCAAACAGTCTGAGCACCCATTGCGAGCCGTGCTTGGCGATCAAATGGCCGGCCCAGGCCATGGCGCTGACCGCGCCGGCGCCGAACAGGAGAATCAGCAGGCCGAGCGTGAACTCGCTGATGCCGAGCCGGATGAGGAACACCGGGATCTGCGGCGCCCAGCTGCCGACCAGGAAGCCGTTGATGCAGAAGATGGCGGCGGCCGCCCAGCGGCCGCGAATGGCGGAGGCAATCCGGTTGCTGGCATCCATATTTTGGTCTCGGGGATCTCGGGCGCGCGTTCGAGGCCGCCGCTTAGCACAGGAGATCACGCGAGACGACGGCAAAATGCGCGGTCTTGCGCCCCTCGGTTGCCCAACCCGGTTCAGCTGAACACGATGAGCAGGTCCTTGGCGTCGATCTGGTCGCCGGCAGCGACGAGCACCTCGGCAACGGTGCCGTCGCGCTCGGCGTGCAGCGCCGTTTCCATCTTCATCGCCTCGATCGACAAGAGGACATCGCCCGCCTTCACCGCCTGCCCGGGCGCCACGGCCAGCGTCGAGACCACGCCCGGCATCGGCGCGCCGACCTGGCGGTCGTTGCCGGGCTCGATCTTGCGCCGCGCGCGCAACGCCATGCCGCCGCGGACACGGTCCGGCACCTTGACGCGGCGCGGCTGGCCGTTGAGCTCGAAGAACACGGTGACCATGCCCTTGTCGTCGATCTCACCGACGGCGAAGCAGCGGATGACCAGCGTCTTGCCGCGCTCGAGATCGACGAAGATCTCGTCCTGGGGCTTCATGCCGTAGAAATAGACCGGAGTGGGCAGCACGCTGACCGGGCCGTAGATCTCCTGGGCCGCGGCGAAGTCGGCGAACACCTTGGGGTACATCAGCCACGAGGCAAATTCGAACTCGCTCAGCTTGCGCGCGATCTTGTCCTCGGCCTCGGTCCGGCTCTGGGCGAGGTCGGCCTCCTTGAGCAGCGCGCCCGGCCTGACGGTGATCGGCTTTTCGCCTTTGAGGGCCTTCTTCTGCAGCGCGCTCGGCCAGCCGCCGGGCGACTGGCCGAGATCGCCGCGCAGCATCGACACCACCAATTCCGGAAAGGCGATGTCCTTGGCCGGATTCTCCACGTCGGCCACCGACAGCTCCTGGCTGACCATCATCAGGGCCATGTCGCCGACCACCTTGGACGACGGCGTCACCTTGACGATGTCGCCGAACATCAGATTGACGTCGTGATAGGCCTGCGCCACCTCATGCCAGCGGGTCTCCAGGCCGAGCGAGCGCGCCTGTTCCTTGAGATTGGTGAACTGGCCGCCGGGCATCTCGTGCAGATACACCTCGGAGGCCGGGCCTTTGAGATCGCTTTCGAAGGCGGCATATTGGGTGCGGACAGCTTCCCAGTAGAACGAGATGCGGCGGATCGCTTTCCGGTCCAGTCCGGGATCGCGCGGCGCACCGGCGAGCGCTTCGACCAGCGAGCCGAGACAGGGCTGCGAGGTATTGCCGGAGACGGAGTCGATCGCCGCATCGACGATGTCGACGCCGCTGTCGACGGCCGCGAGCACTGCAGCAGCGGAAATTCCCGACGTGTCATGGGTGTGGAAATGCAGCGGCAGGTCGGTCGCCTCGCGCAGCGCCTTGAACAAAACCCGGGCCGACGCCGGCTTGAGCAGCCCGGCCATGTCCTTGATCGCGATCATGTGCGCGCCGGCCGCCTCGAGCTCGCGGGTCAGGCGCAGGTAATAGTCGAGGTCGTATTTCGCCCGCGCCGGATCGAGGATGTCGCCGGTGTAGCAGATCGCGGCCTCGCAGAGCTTGCCCTCCTCGAGCACGGCATCCATGGCGACGCGCATGTTCTCGACCCAGTTGAGGCAGTCGAAGACGCGGAAGACGTCGATGCCCCCGACCGCCGCCTGGCGGACGAAATGCCGAACCACATTATCCGGATAGTTGGTGTAGCCGACGCCATTGGCGCCGCGCAGCAGCATTTGCAGAAGCAGGTTCGGCGCCTCCTTGCGCACCAGGGCCAGCCGTTCCCACGGGTCCTCGGTGAGAAAGCGCATGGCCACGTCGAAGGTCGCACCGCCCCAGCACTCGAGCGAGAACAGCTGCGGCAGCAGCCGCGCATAGACCCCGGCGATGCGCGCAATGTCGTGGGTGCGCATGCGGGTCGCGAGCAGCGATTGGTGGCCGTCGCGCATCGTGGTGTCGGTGATCAGCACCGGCGTCGCGCCGCGCACCCATTCGGCGAACTTCTGCGGCCCCAGATCGTCGAGCCGCTGCTTGGTGCCCGGCGGGATCTGGCCCGCAGCCGGCGGCACCAGCGGCAGGGCGGCATCGGCCGGCGGGCGCGGCCGGCCGCGGGTCTCGGGATGGCCGTTGACGGTGACGTCGGCGAGATAGTTGAGAAGCTTGGTGGCGCGGTCCTGGCGCTTGACCTGGGCAAACAGCTCCGGCGTCGAGTCGATGAAGCGCGTCGTATAGGCGTTGTCGCGGAACGACGGGTGGCTGATGATGGCCTCGAGAAAAGTGAGATTGGTGGCCACGCCGCGAATACGGAACTCGCGCAGCGCGCGGTGCATCCTGGCGATCGCCTCGGGGGCCGTCGGCGCCCAGGCGGTGACCTTTTCGAGCAGCGGATCGTAGTAGCGGGTGATCACCGCGCCCGAATAGGCGGTGCCGCCGTCGAGCCGGATGCCGAAGCCGGTGGCGCCGCGGTAGGCAGTGATCCGGCCGTAGTCGGGAATGAAGTTCTGCTCGGGGTCCTCGGTGGTGATGCGGCATTGCAGGGCGTGACCGTTGAGCTTGATCTCGTCCTGCGGCGGGACGCCAGAGGCCGCCGTGCCGATCGCCTCGCCCTCGAGGATGTGGATCTGCGCCTTGACGATGTCGATGCCGGTGACTTCCTCGGTGACGGTGTGCTCGACCTGGATGCGCGGATTGACCTCGATGAAATAGAGGGCGTCCGTATCGGTATCCATCAGGAACTCGACCGTGCCGGCGCCGACATAGTTTGTGGCGCGGGCGATGCGCAGCGCATAGTCGCATAATTCGGCGCGCTTCTCGGCTTCCAGATAGGGTGCCGGCGCGCGCTCGACGACCTTCTGGTTGCGCCGCTGGATCGAGCAATCGCGTTCGAACAGATGGACGACATTGCCATGGGTGTCGCCGAGCACCTGGACCTCGACATGGCGGGCCCGCTCGACGAGCTTCTCGAGATAGACCTCATCCTTGCCGAAGGCGGCCTTCGCTTCGCGCTTGGCCTCGGTCACCTCGCGGGCCAGCTCGGCCTCGGAGCGGATCGCCCGCATGCCGCGCCCGCCTCCGCCCCATGAAGCCTTGAGCATCACCGGCAGGCCGATCTCGGCCGCCAGCGCCTCCACCGCGCGGGGATCGTCGGGCAAAGGCGGAGTGGCCGGCACCACCGGCACGCCGAGCTCGACAGCCAGGTTGCGCGCCGCCACCTTGTTGCCAAGCTGGCGCATCGTCTCCGGCGAGGGACCGATGAAGACGATGCCGTTTGCCGCGCAGGCTTCGGCAAATTCGGGGCTTTCCGACAACAGGCCGTAGCCCGGATGGATCGCGTCGGCTCCGGCGAGCAGCGCGACGCGGATCACCTCCTCGATCGACAGGTAGCTCTCGATCGGCCCGAGATCGCGCGCCAAATGCGGGCCGCGTCCCACCTGATAGGATTCGTCGGCCTTGAACCGGTGCAGCGCGTATTTGTCCTCTTCCGCCCAGATCGCCACCGTCTTGATGCCGAGCTCGTTGGCCGCACGGAAAACGCGGATCGCGATTTCGGAGCGGTTGGCGACTAGCAGCTTGGTGATCGGCACGGGCAAGCTCCGTCTTGGGCAAGGCTAAGCTTGCTTAACGCCGATTATGCTGCAGTGCAAACCTGGCTGACGACGACCGGTCTGCAGCGCAACAAAATGCCCGGCGCCAAGGCGCCGGGCACGGTCTCATTCGATACCGATGCGGAACTACATCTTCTGAACGTAGGTGTACTTGCCGTCGGCGTCCTTCTTCCACTCGTACATCACGTAGCCCGGCAGCTTCGGATCGCCCTTCTCGTCGTAGGACAGGTCGCCGATCACGGTCTTGAACGGACCCTTCTCGTGCAGCGCCTTGGCGACTTCTTGCGGATCGGTCGAGCCGGCCGCCTTGGCCGCCTCGGCGATCGCCTGCATGGCCGCGTAGGAGTAGAGCGTATAGGCTTCCGGCTCGAAGCCCTGCGAACGGAACTTCTCGACCAGCTCCTTGTTGGCCGGGATCAGCCTCGGGTCGGGGCCGAACGTGTTGAGCGTGCCGGCAACGGCGTCGCCGGCGATCGAGGCGAGCTCGTTGGAGACGATGCCGTCACCCGATACCAGCGTCGCCTTGAGGCCCTGGTCGGCCAGCTGGCGGATGATCAGGCCGGCCTCGGTATGCAGGCCGCCCCAGTAGACGATGCTGACACCGGCATCCTTCATCTTGGCGATCAGCGCCGAGAAGTCCTTGTCGCCGACATTGACGCCTTCGTAGAGCACTTCCTGAACGCCGGCGGCATTCATCGCCTTCTTGGTCTCGTCGGCGAGGCCCTGGCCGTAGGTCGTCTTGTCATGGACGACCGCGATCTTGGCGTCCTTGAAATTGTCGGCGAGATACTTGCCGGCAATGCCACCCTGCTGGTCGTCGCGGCCGCAGGTGCGGAACGTATTCCACAGGCCACGCTCCGTGAACGTCGGGTTGGTCGCTGCCGGGGTGATCTCGAGGATGCCGTTTTCGGCATAGACCTCGGAGGCCGGGATCGAGACGCCCGAGTTGAAGTGACCGACGACGAATTTGACGCCGTCGGCGACGAACTTGTTGGCGACCGAGATGCCCTGCTTCGGATCGGACACGTCATCGCCGACCGACAGCTTGATCTGCTCGCCATTGATGCCGCCGGCCGCGTTGATATCGGCGACGGCGGCTTCCGCACCCTTCTGCAGCTGCGCGCCGAAGGCGGCGTTGGGTCCGGTGATCGGGCCGGCGACACCGACCAGGACATCTGCCCAGGCGCTGCCGCCGAACGCGACCAGCGCGGTCAGGGCAACGGCGGACAATAAAGTTTTCTTCATAGATAGCTCCCATACAACCGGGTGAGTTTCGAACAACCCGCGCTTGCGATCCACCCACAACGCAGACGGGATAGAGGGCCGGTTTCCCGGTATAGTGTCACGCCGGCTTTTCTTCGGACCGGCGCGAATTCGTGTGCGGCACGCCGCCCGGCGATCAGCTTTTCGACCTCCAGGACAGCAGCGAGGACCGCTCGTAAAGCCAGTGATATTGGGTCACCATCTGGTTGGCGCGCGTGTAGCGGTAGCCGAGTGTGCCGAAGATCAGGAGCACGATGGTGTCGACGATGTAGTAGTGCAGCGAGAACATCGTACCCAGGAACAAGGCATGGTGGATGAAGCGCACCCCGACGCCGAGCAGGATCAGATAGAGCACCAGCGACGAGTATTCGCGCCAGGTCTGGGCACAGGCGCGGCCGGTCATCCAGGCCGCCCAGCCGCCGAGCAGGCAGGTGACGAACAGGAACTGCCAGATCGAGCTCTCTTCATAGATGATGCCCTGCATTCCGCTCTTCCTCTAGTGTCGCCCGCCTTCGAGATACGCCGCGCGCACTTCCGGATCGGCGAGCAGCTCCTTGCCGGTGCCGCTCATCGTCACATTGCCGTTGACCATTACATAGCCGCGGGTGGCGAGCTTCAGCGCGCCGAAGGCGTTCTGCTCGACCAAGAACACGGTCAATCCCTGGCTTCGGTTCAGCGCGCGGATGGCGTCGAAGATCTGCTTGACGATCAGCGGTGCCAAGCCGAGCGACGGCTCGTCGAGCAGCAGCAGTTTCGGCCGTGCCATCAAGGCGCGGGCGATCGACAGCATCTGCTGCTCGCCGCCCGAAAGCGTGCCGCCGCGCTGGTCGATCCTTTCCTTCAGCCGTGGAAACAGAGTGAAGATCTTGTCCACGTCCTCGTCGAAATATTGCAGGTTGTCGAGATTGGCGCCCATCTGCAGGTTTTCGCGCACGGTCATGCGCGGGAAGATCCGGCGCCCCTCAGGCGATTGGGCGATGCGCATCCGCGCAATTTCGTGGGTCGGCATGTCGGTGATGTTGGTGCCGGCAAAGGTGATCTTGCCGGCGCGGGCGCGCGGCGCACCGAAGATGGTCATCATCAGCGTCGACTTGCCGGCGCCGTTGGCGCCGATCAGGGCGACGATCTCACCCTGATGAACGGCGACATTGACGCCATTCAGGGCGCGGATGTTGCCGTAATAGGTCTCGACACCCTCGACCTGGAGCAGCGGTTGGCCGGCCATTCAGTTGCGCTCCTCACCCTTGCGGGCGCGCTCCGCGCCAGGCTTGCCGGTCTCGTGCTCTGATGCCGCGGCCCGCTTGCGGGCAGCGCGGGCCTCGACTTGCTCGGCTTTCGAGGCGCCGTGCGACACCGTCACGCGCTCGCCATGGTCGTCGCTGTGGCCGATCGAATCGGTCACCGGACCGGCCATCATCGAGGCGGAATCGCCGGGGCCGTGAGCGCGGTCCGGTTCCGCGTCGAGCTCCTCGATGACCTGGTCGTCGCCGACCTCCACCAACACCTCTTCGACCTCTTCGTCGTCGACGCCGAGATAGGCGGCGATGACCTTCGGGTCGCTGCGCACCGATGCCGGATTGCCGTCCGAAATCTTACGCCCGTATTCCAGCACCACGACATGATCGGAAATCTGCATCACCACCGACATGTCGTGCTCGATCAGCAGGATCGAGGCGCCGTCATTGTCCCTGATGTCCATCAGCAGCCGGTTCAGCGCCGCCAATTCGTTCGGGTTGAGGCCGGCGGCCGGCTCGTCCAGGCAGAGCAGTTCGGGTCCGGTGCACATCGCCCGGGCGATCTCGAGACGGCGCTGCGCCCCATAGGGCAGGCTGCCGGCCGGATCGTCGGCGCGATCGACTAGGTCTGCCTTCTCCAGCCAATGCTTGGCCAACTCGATGGCCCCGGCGGCGGCCGTCCGGTAACCGCTGAAGCCGAGCAGGCCGAGCACGGTGAAGCCGGAGGCCTGCATCAGCTGGTTGTGCTGGGCGACCAGCAGGTTCTCGAGCAGGCTCATGCCCGAGAACAGGCGGATGTTCTGAAAGGTGCGGGCGACCTTGGCCTTGGCAGTGATGCGAAAATCGGCCATGCGCTCGAGCAGCAGCTGCTCGCCGCTGCGCCGGGTGAGCGTGATCATGCCTTCGGTCGGTTTGTAGAAGCCGGTGATGCAGTTGAATACGGTGGTCTTGCCTGCCCCGTTCGGCCCGATCAGCGCGGTGATCTGGCCACGGCCGGCCTGAAAGGACAGGTCGCCGATCGCGGTCAGCCCGCCAAATTTCATCGATAGGTGCTCGACATTGAGGATCGGGTCGGCCGGGGTAATAGACGGCTCGGCCATCAGCCATGTCCTTCTTTGGTAAACTCGGCAGAGATCGCCTTGCGCCGGTGAAGGAACGCGGTCGGCTCGCGGCTGCCGGCGAAGCCGCGGGGCTTCCACACCATCACCACGACCATCGCCAGTCCGAACAACAGCATGCGGTAGAGCTCGGGCGTGAAGTCCGGACCGAAGATCAGCTTGAGGAACTGCAGCTCGCGCAGGATTTCGGTGCCGCCGATCATCACCGCCGCCGCCACCGCGATGCCGGTGAGGGAGCCCATGCCGCCGAGCACGACGATCGCCAGGATCACCGCCAATTCCAGGAAGATGAAGGATTCAGGGCTGACGAAGCCCTGGCGGGCGGCGAAGAAGGAGCCGGCGAAGCCGCCGAACATCGCGCCGATGGCAAAGGCGGTGAGCTTGGTGTTGGTGGTGTTGATGCCGAGCGAACGGCAGGCGATCTCGTCCTCGCGCAGGGCCTCCCAGGCGCGGCCGACCGGCATGCGCCTCAGCCGGATGGTGACGAAGGCCGTCAACAGCGCCAGAAGCAGGATCAGGTAATAGAGGAAGATCTTGTAGTAGACGCCCGAGGGCGACAGCCCCAGCACTTTGGCGAAGTTGTGCGGGGAGGAGATGTCGAAGGACAGCAGCCCGAAGAAGGTGACTTTGGGGATGCCGGAGATGCCGGCCACCCCGTTGGTGACATCGCGCCAGTTGATCAGCACCAGGCGGATCATCTCGCCGAAGGCCAAGGTGACGATGGCAAGGTAGTCGCCTCGGAGCCGCAGCACCGGAAAGCCGAGGATGATGCCCCATAGCGCGGCAAGGCAGCCGGCGGCCGGCAACAGCAGCCAGAACGACCAGCCGAGATGCGTGGCAAGCAGCGCATAGGCGTAGGCACCGACGGCGTAGAAGGCCACATAACCGAGGTCGAGCAGGCCGGCGAGGCCGACGACGATGTTCAGCCCCCAGGCGAGCATCACATATATCAGGATCTGAATACCGTAATTGTCGATCCATTTGAGCGAGCCCTGCAGCCCGACCAGGGTGACGACGAGCGGCGGGAAGATCACCAGGAAGGCAAGCGCGATCAGGTTGAAATTGCGCCCGAACCAGCCCTGTTCGGCGGCGACGGCGGGGGCCGAGGCCCGGGCAGCTCGGCGGCGTTCATATTCGGGCAGCAGATAGGCGATATAGGCGAAGCGGCCGACCCCGGCGAGCAGCACCAGCGCGGCCAGCAGGCCCCAGCGCTGGACCAGCACCAGCTCGTTGTGAATATTGAGGTCGGTCTTGAGGCCGACGAGCAGCACGAACAGGCCGAATGCGATCATCGCAGCATAGAGGCCTTCGCGCGCAGCGGCGGCCAGTCCGTTGCCGGTGGACGCTTTCTCGGCAGCAGCAGTGGTGACGGCCATGGCGTTAGACCTTTTCGACTTCCGGACGGCCCATCAGGCCGGAGGGCAAGAAGATCAGCACGATCGCCAGGATCGAGAACGCCGCGACGTCCTTGTAGTCGATCGAGAAGTAGGCCGACCACATCGATTCGATGAAGCCGATCAGCAGCCCCCCGAGCACGGCGCCGGGGATCGATCCGATGCCGCCGAGAACCGCGGCTGTGAACGCTTTGACCCCGGGGACGAATCCGTCGGAGAACACCACAACCCCGTAATACATCAGGAACAAGGTCCCGGCGACGGCAGCCAGCGCGGCCCCCATGATGAAGGTGATGGAGATCGTCTTGTCGACATCGATTCCCGAGCAGCGCCGCCATCTTGCGGTCCTGCTCGCAGGCGCGCTGCGCCCGCCCGAGAGCGGTGCGGTTGACCAAATACCAGAAGATGGCGAGCAGCGCGGCCGTGACCACCACGATGATGACCTGCTTCAGCGACACCGAGATGCCGAACACCGTATAGACCTGGCTGACCAGCGGCGGGATCGGCTTGTTGCGTGGGCCCTGGGTGACCTGGACGAAATTGGAAAGTGCGATCGACATGCCGATCGCGGTGATCAGCGGCGCCAGTCGGAAGGAGCCTCGGAGCGGCCGGTAGGCGACCTTCTCGATGGTCCAGTTGTAGAGGCTGGTGAGCAGCATGGCGACGATCATCATGATCAGCAGCGCCACCACGACCGGGACCGAGTAGAACACCCCAAGCAGAAGCAGGAACGTGATCAGGGCCGCGAATGCGCCAACCATGAAGATGTCGCCATGCGCGAAGTTGATCATCCCGATAATGCCGTAGACCATCGTATAACCGATGGCGATCAGACCATAGATCGAGCCCAGCGTGAGCCCATTGACAAGCTGCTGGACGAAATACTGCATACCGAAGTGGCTCCCCAGGAAGCTGCCATTGCCAGGCTGCATTCCTTTTTCTGTTATTCCCCTAGTCCTAGAGCTTCAAGCCTGGATTGCAACGTCATCCCGCTTGCAACGCATCACCCAAGGTGATGCTGCAGAATTCGTTGTCTCTTAACCAAGCCCTGGCCCTGAACCACGCGAAAACTAGCACTGGCCCAACGCAATGTCTTTGCCTAAACGCGTCATCCTGCGAACGATACCGTGATTTTTGTGCATTTCTGTGCAAGAAAATGCACAAAGACTGGCAAGGCAAGGCGCGTGCCAGTTCAATCGACAATGAAACCGTGCGCGAACGGATCGCGATCATCGATGAAGATGGTGTTGTAGCCGGTCATCCTCGCCCAGCCGCCGATCGAGGGCACGATGGCCGGGCGGCCGGCCACCCGGACTTCCTCCTCCACTCGGCCGCGGAACAGCGAGCCGATGATCGATTCATGGACGAAATCGTCGCCGGCCTTCAGCCGGCCCTTGGCGTGCAGCTGGGCCATGCGCGCCGAGGTTCCGGTGCCGCAGGGCGACCGGTCGATTGCCTTGTCGCCGTAGAACACGGCGTTGCGCGCGTCGGCCTCCGGGTTCTCGGGGGCTCCCGTCCACAGGATATGGGTGAGGCGGTCGATCGCCGGGTTTTCCGGGTGGACGAAGCGATAGGCTTCGTTCAGCCGGCTCCGCAAGACCGGGCTCCAGGCGATCAGCTCGCCGGCCGCATGATCGGCGATGTCGGAAAACCCCGGCTGCGGATCGACGATCGCGTAGAAATTGCCGCCATAGGCCACGTCGACGGTTAGTGGGCCGAGCCCCGGGCAATCTATGGCCAGCTTTTCGGCATAGAGGAACGAAGGCACATTGGTGATGCGCACTTCCTCGACGAAGCCGCCTTCCTGGCGATAGGCGGCTATCACCAGCCCGGCCGGCGTGTCGAGGCGGACGATGCCGGGGGTCTTCGGCCGGATCAGCCCGTGTTCGATAGCCATCGTCACGGTGCCGATGGTGCCGTGGCCGCACATCGGCAGGCAGCCGGAGGTCTCGATGAACAGGATGGCGATGTCGCAATCGTCGCGGGTCGGCGGGTAGAGGATCGAGCCCGACATCACGTCGTGGCCGCGCGGCTCGAACATCAGCCCGGTGCGGATCCAGTCGAACTCGGCAAGGAAATGGGCGCGGCGCTCCATCATCGTCTTGCCGTCAAGCAGCGGCCCGCCGCCGGCGACCAGACGCACCGGATTGCCGCAGGTGTGGCCGTCGATGCAATGGAATGAATGACGGGTCATGGCCGCACCTCCTGTCAGAACCGCTGCGCCGAGAACGGGGTCGGATCGATCGCTGCAGGATGACCGAGGATCGCATCGGCGATCAAGCGGCCGCTGGCTGCCGCCTGGGTGAGGCCGAGATGGCCATGGCCGAAAGCGTAGTGGACGCGCGGGTCGGTGCGCGACCGGCCGATCACCGGCAACGAATCCGGCAGCGAGGGCCGAAACCCCATCCATTGGCGCCCGCCGCCGGCATCGAGGCCGGGCAGGAAGCGCTTCGCCTTTTCAAGCATCGCTGCGGCGCGGGCGAAGTTCGGCGGGCGGCGAAGCCCGGCAAGCTCGACCGCGCCGCCGACGCGGATCCCGGTCGACAGCGGGGTGATGACGAAGCCGTGGCCGCCGAAAATCAGCTGGCGCTTGACGTCGAACGCGGTGAGCGGCAGCGTGGTATTGTAGCCGCGCTCCGTCTGCAGCGGGATGCGATCGCCGAAGTGGCGGGCCAATTGATGCGACCAGGCCCCCGCGGCGATCACCAGCCTGGATGTCGTCAGCCTCACGCCCTGGCTCAGCTCCAGGGTCAAGCGCTCACCCGCCGGGCGGATGGCGCCGACTTCGGCTTGCCTGAACATGGCGCCGTGACGCTCCGCGTGGCGCCAGACGGCCGTGCCGAAGAGCTGCGGATCGCTGACCGTCTTCCAGCCGGGCACGAAAGTGCCGGCCGTGAACTGCTCCGACAGGCCTGGCTGCAACGCGGCGAGCTCGCTTTGTGCGATATGGCGGTAGGCGATGCCGAAGCGGTCGCGCGCCGCCCAGCCGGGCAGCGATGCCTCGAACTCGGCGGCTCCTTCGTAGAGCTCGAGCGATCCGTCGGCGTGAACCATGGAGCCGATCCCCGCGCGGGCGACCAAGGCGCTCCATTCGGCTTCGGCGAGACCCATCAGCGCGGCCTGGGCGCTGACGGCGGCGTCGAAGCGGTCGGGCCGGCCCGCGCGCCAGAAGCGCACCAGCCACGGCAGCAGACCCGGCAAGGCGGCGGGCGGAATGGCAAGCGGGCCGAGCGGGTCGGCAAGCCAGCCAGGGATCTTGCGGGCAAGCCCCTTCTGGGCGAGCGGCAGCACGTCGGAGAAGGCGAGCGCGCCGGCATTGCCGGCGCTGGTCTCCATGCAAATGCCGGTCCGGTCGATCACCACCGGCGCCAGCCCCGCTTCAGCCAAATGGGCGGCCACTGCGGTGCCGACGATACCGGCACCGATGACCACCGCCTCAGCTTCCATGGCGCCTGATCCGCACGCGTGCCGCCCGCCGGCTCAGACGCGCGGCAGTTCGGGACGGGCGGCAAGCGCCGTCCGGATGATCGCCTCGACGGCGGCGCGGCGCTCGCCGCTGAGCGGACGACGCGGCATCCGCACGCGATCATTGCTGCCGATGGCATGGACTTCCGCAAGCTTGATGTTCTGGACGAGATAGGTCGACACATCGAGGTCGAGCAGCGGCCGGAACCAGCGGTAGAGGCTGAGGGCCTCGTCGAAGCGGCGGTCCTTGATCAGCCGGTAGATGGCGACGGTCTCGCGCGGGAACGCCGTGACCAGGCCCGCCACCCAGCCGACAGCGCCGACGGTCAACGCCTCGAAGGCGAGATTGTCGACTCCCGTGAACAGGTCGTAGCGCCGGCCGAGCCGGTTGATGATCTCCGTCGTGCGGCGGATATCGTCCGACGATTCTTTGATCGCGACGAACAGCTCGTTGCTCGCCAGTTCTTCCATGATGTCGACGGTGACGTCGACCCGGTAGGCGATCCGGTTGGAATAGATCATCACCGGCAAGCCGCCGGCCTCGGCGACCGCGGTCAGGGTGGCCGCCGTCTCCTCGGGATTGGTGTGATAGATCGGGCTCGGCACCACCATCAGCCCGTCCGCCTTGGCAGCGGCGGCTCGCTTTGCCAGCGCCGCGCCGCTGCGGGTCGAGGCCTCGTTGACCGTCATCAGCACCGGCCGGCCGCCGGCTGCGCCCTGAGCGATGCGCAGAACTTCGAGCTTTTCCTCCAGACTGAGCATAGGACCCTCACCGAGCGAGCCGGCGACGATCAGCCCGTCGCAGCCCGCTTCGACCAGCAGTCCGAAGCAGCGCTCCATCTCGGCTGCATCAAGTTCGTCATCGACCGTGAACTTCGTCGTTACCGCCGGGAACACACCGCGCCACATCTCTTTGCCTCCATCTGATATATTTCTGATATATCAGTAGCCCAGGTGCCTGTCAACGGCCCTTCCAGCGTGATATATCTGCAATATATCTGATGACGTTGGCGAGGCCGTATGGGTGTGGACAGGGAAATCGAACCGGCAGCGTCCCAGTTGGCCTATCGCGAGCTGGAGCGCCAGATCGTCACCTTGGAATTGGTGCCCGCGGCATTGACCACCGAAGCCGCGCTGATCGAGCGGGTCGGGCTCGGGCGCACTCCGGTGCGTGAAGCGATCCAGCGCCTCGCCTGGGAGGGGCTGCTCGAGGTACGGCCACGTTCCGGCATTGCCGTGGCGCCGCTCAACCCAAGCGACTGGATGCGCGTGCTCGATGTCCGGCTCGGCGTTGAGCCTGTCCTGGCGCGTGCCGCCGCCCGGCTCGGCACCGGTGACCTTGCCCAGGCCTTCCGCCAGGCAGGAAGCCTGATGGAGAGTGCTGCTCGCCGCATGGACGTAGCCGGGTTTCTGCAGGCCGACAAAGCGCTCGACGATGCCCTGGCGCAGGCTTCCGACAACCCTTTCGCCGCGCGGCTGGCTGCGCCGCTTCAATCGCACAGCCGCCGCTTCTGGTTCCGCTATCAGGCGCGAGCCGGCTTGGCCCCGGCGGCTGCTCGCCACATTGCGTTGGTCGAGGCGATCGTTTCTGGCGACGAAGCGGCCGCCGCGGCCGCCGCCGCACACCTGGTCGAGATGCTCAAGGGACAGGCAGCCCGCGCGCTCCTCGGTTAACCGCTGCCTCGCGTCGCGTCAGCCCATCACGCGCCCGGCAAGCCGGCCAAGGCATCGGTCTGCCAGCCATCTCCGGCCGAAAGCACGCAGCTCTTGCCGTCCGTGCCGCTGGCGATGATGGTCCAGCTGCCCTTTTCCGACACGAACACCTCGATCACGGCCTGGTTGTTGACCATGCCGACGGATTGCGGGGCTTCCTTGAAGTCATGCGACAGCTTGCGAACGATGTCGGTGCGCTCGCCGCAGGTCGGGCCGGCCATGGCCGGGGCGGCAGCGGCCGCGATTGCGGCCAGCGATGTGATTGCAGCGATGAGAGTTCTGGCGGGTCTTCATGGCAACACCTCGTTCCGCACAAAACCACCCGGCACGAACAGCTGCCTGTCCGCGGTGAAATCTGCGGTAGCTTGAACCTGAGGGCCGTTCGACGCGAGCGGCTTTGCAGAATCAATGCGCTTTCGCCCGAATTCGTTCCATCGAACCTGCGGGATGGCGGCGCAAACCGTGAAGCCCGGCGGCAGCCGGGCTGCGCGGGAAAGTGCCTGGCGGTTCAGTTCATCGTCGGAATGACGAACTCGGCCCCATCCTTGATGCCGCTCGGCCAGCGCGAGGTCACGGTCTTCGTCTTGGTATAGAACCGGAACGCGTCCGGCCCATGCTGATTGAGATCGCCGAAGCCGGAGCCCTTCCAGCCGCCGAACGTATAATACGCGATCGGCACCGGGATCGGCACATTGACACCGACCATCCCGACCTGCACCCGGCTGGAGAAATCGCGCGCCGCATCTCCGTCGCGGGTGAAGATCGCAACGCCGTTGCCGAATTCATGCTCGTTGGCAAGCTTCAGCGCGTTCTCATAGGAGGGTGCGCGCACCACCGACAGCACCGGGCCGAAGATCTCCTCCTTGTAGATCCGCATCTCGGGCGTGACCTCGTCGAACAGGCAGCCGCCCATATAGTATCCGTTTTCGTAACCCTGCATCTTGAAGCCGCGCCCGTCGACCACGAGCTTGGCGCCTTCCTCGACGCCGAGGTCGACATAGCCCTTGACGCGCTCCAGCGCCTGCTTGGTGACCAGTGGGCCGAAATCGGCCGAGCTGTCGGTCGAGGGCCCGACCTTCAGCCCTTCGACCCGCGGGATCAGCCGTTCGACGAGCCGGTCGGCCGTTTCCTTGCCGACGGGCACGGCCACCGAGATCGCCATGCAGCGCTCGCCGGCCGAGCCGTAACCCGCCCCGATCAGCGCATCGACGGTCTGGTCCATGTCGGCATCGGGCATGATGATCATGTGGTTCTTGGCCCCGCCGAAGCACTGCACACGTTTGCCCGCCGCACAGCCACGCGCATAGATATAGTGTGCGATCGGGGTCGATCCGACGAAGCCGATCGCCTTGATGTCGCTGTGGTCGAGAATGGCGTCGACCACCTCCTTGTCGCCGTTGACCACGTTGAGCACGCCGGCCGGCAGCCCGGCCTCGACGAACAGCTCGGCGAGCCGGAGAGGCACGCCGGGATCGCGCTCCGACGGCTTCAGGATGAAGGCGTTGCCGCAGACGATCGCCGGAGCGACCTTCCACAGCGGGATCATCGCCGGAAAATTGAACGGCGTGATGCCGGCGACGACGCCGAGCGGCTGGCGCATCGAGAAGACGTCGATACCCGGACCGGCGCCGTCGGTGAATTCGCCCTTCATCATATGCGGGGCGCCGATCGAGACTTCGACCACCTCGAGCCCGCGCTGGATATCACCCTTGGCATCGGCGATGGTCTTGCCGTGTTCGCGGGCAAGCAGATCGGCGAGCTGATCGTATTCGCGTTGGACAAGGTCGAGGAAGCGCATCAGCACGCGCACGCGCCGCTGCGGATTGGTCGCGGCCCAGGCGGGTTGCGCGGCCTTGGCGACCGCGACCGCCTCGCGCAGCTCTTCCGGGGAAGCGAGTGCCACGGTGCCGCGAACGGTGCCGTCCATCGGCTGCATCACGTCCTGCTTGCGGCCGCTCTTGCCGGCGACCCGTTGGCCGCCGATGAAATGACCATAGTCGATCATTTGAACTCTCCCTGGTGTCTCATCTGCCGATCGGCATTGTCGAGCCGCGGCGAGGCTTTGGCAACGCACGCCGTCTCGATCCGCCGTCTGCAGGATCATTAATCTCCGTCGCCGGCAAAGCCAAACGCCGCAATGCGGCAGCCGGGGCGACGAATTGGCCCAAATCAGCCCGGCTGCCCGGCAGTGGGCTCAAGCTGCGGCGACATAACGGCGGTGGAAGCGGTGGCCGAGGCGGGTGAGGATCTCGTAGCCGATCGTGCCCGATGCGGCGGCGACATCGTCGAGGCTCTGATGCGGGCCGATCAATTCGACAAGCCCGCCGGGCGCGAGCGTGCCGGGCGCGAGCGACGAGATGTCGAGGACGATGCTGTCCATCGAGACCCGCCCGAGAACGCGCAGCGGCACGTCGCCAAAATAGGCGGCCGACGCGGCTTGCCGCGGCCAGCCGTCGCCATAGCCCAGACCGACAGTGGCTGCGGTCAGCGGCGCCTCGGCACGGAAATCATGGCCGTAACCGACCGCCGCGCCGGGCCCGAGCTCTCGGGTCTGGATGATCTTGGCGGCAACCCCGACCACCGGCCGCATCGGGTTCTCCGCCCCGGGTATCGGATTGAGGCCGTAAAGCGCTGCCCCCGGGCGCGCCAGATCGTAGTGGTAGGCGGCTCCGAGAAAGATCCCCGAGGAATTGGCGAGCGAGGCTGGCGTCGGGGGCAGCCGCCTGCGGAATTCTTCGAAGGCTTTGCGCTGGCGTTGGTTGGCGGCATGGTCCGGGGCGTCGGCGCAGGCGAGATGGCTCATCACCAGCACCGGAGCTATGCCGTCGAGCGCATCCGGTTCGGCCGCCAGATGGACCGCCTCTTCCGGCGGCAGGCCGAGCCGCGACATGCCGGTATCGACCTGCAGCGCCGCCGCCAGCCGCCGCCCGGCCCGACGCGCTGTCCGGCGCCAGGCGGCGATCTGGGCCAAGCTGTTCAGCACCGGGCGCAGCGCCGCGCTCAGGCATTCCTTCTCGGCCCCCGGCGCCGGTCCGTTCAGCACATAGATCGTCGCCGCCGGCCCGAGCACGGCGCGCAGCGAAATGCCCTCGTCGACATGGGCGACGAAGAAGATCTCGCAGCCGGCGGCGGCGAGCGCCGGCGCCACGGCAGCCGCACCGAGGCCGTAAGCATCGGCCTTGACCACAGCAGCGCAGTCGGCACCGGGCGCCAGCCGCCGCTTGAGCGTGCGGTAATTGTCGGCGATCGCCCCGAGATCGACGGTCAGGATGGCGCCGGCCGCGGCGGCGGTCGGCATCGCGCGCGGTGCGCTGGCGGAGAAGTGGTTCACGGGAAGGCGGCGCCAAAGTAGATCGGGACGCGGCATCAGTAGACCCCGGCAAACCGCGCTGCAAGCGCGGCGGGCGGGGCTCGTCACTGCGAGCTTCGCAGTGCCGAGAAGCGGCCGATGCAGCCGCCCCGGCCGATCACCCGGTTCACGCTCAATTTCTTGCGAGGGCGGACTTGCCGGCCTGCAGGCGAGCAATACCTACGCTGAAATCAGCATGGATGCTGAGCTATGGTCTGGAGGTGACCAATGAAACACCAGACACTCGAACAGCTTCAAAACATCGCAGAAATCCGCACCGAGCAGGTCGGCCCGACACTCAGTCGCGATGAACGGCTGAGACGCTGGGCCGAATTGCTGGAGCGCGACCCCGGCCGGCGTCTGACCACGCTCGGCGGCACCGAGTATCAGCCGGCTCGCATCCGCGACCGGATGCGCGGCGAGCAGTCGCCGCTCACCGTCGCCTTCGAGGACCCGATGCTGCGTGTCGAGGGTTTGCGCAACGACAGCTATGGCGAAGCCAAGCGCTTCTTCGAGCTGACGGATTGGCAGCTCCACCGGATCGTCTGCTACTGTCATTTTGGCGAGACGGTGCGGGCGGGAAGCGCTGCCCGCTGCGTCCGCTCCGCGGTCGAGCCGAGAACCCTGCTCGGGCGTCTGCGCGACTTCGTTTTCGCCGACGCTCACTAACGCAGTTCCAGCAGAAGCGGAAGCCGGTTCTCCGTCCGGAATTGCGGAAAAACAAAGACTTAGAGGGAGCACCGATTCAAAGAAACGGTGATCCGTCTCTAACGCAATTCCGTTCGGATTTGCGACGGTGACCGTCGGGCGCTGTCAACCTTCTTGATTGCCCCGGCGATCTGTCACCGGGGCACTCCGATTTGCGGGCTAGAAGTGAATGGCTACGCCCAGGATCGGTCCCTGTTCGACGATATTGTAGACGAAATCGTCGTTCTGGTAGTCGACCCCGAGTGCACGATAGCCGAGGATCGCCGACCACCGATCGTTGAAGTGGTAGCCGAGGCCGCCGGCCACGTCCCAATCGATGTCGGCCCCGCCGGCGCCGACCAGAGCCCAGCCGGTCAAGTAGAGTTTCGGCGTGATGTTGAAGACGCCGCGCACGCCGCCCAATGCATCGACCCAGGTGTCGCTGTCGCTCACACCGAGCCCGTTGAGAAGACCGCCGTCGAACGACAGTTCGGTGTCGACCGACCAGACGCGCGCGGCGGCGACGACGTCGAGATTGCCCTTGTCGCTCTTGAGGACCGAATACCCAGCTCCCGCCGTGCCGATAAAGGTGCTGGTGGTCAGATTGACGGTCTCGGCGACGATGCCGCGCGGCGTTGCGGCGTCGGACGATATTTTGGCGTAGATGACGTCGCCGAACAGGCTGAAGCGATCGTTGCGCGCTTCGCCGATCGCCATGCCGGCGAAATCGAGATCCTTGAGGATGTCGCCGAAGCTTTCGTTGATGTGCACTTCCGGCGCACCGAATTGCGCGACGTCACCCGAAATCCGAGCCGCCCAGAAGTAGGGAGCGATGGTGAACGTCCATTGCCCGGCCGCGATAGGGACGGCTTCGGGTGCCATCGGAGCCACCACATCGGCCGCGATCGCGGGTGAAGCCATCGCCAAGGCACCGAGCACGCCGGCGAAGATGCAAGCTCGCATTTGTGGGTCCCTCTCCGATCCGCAAAGCCGCTTCCGACATAGCCTGTCGGCGGAGCCTTGGCGAGCAAACCCGCCCGCCGGGAGGCGCGCAAACACAAATTGTTGGCCAGGTGTTGCTGTTCTACAGCTAATGCTTATCCAAGAGGCGCCCGAACCACCGGGTGTCGAGCCTTCAGGCCAGCTCAGCCGGCCCCCGGCGCTGCGGCCAGCCGATCGAGATAGGCCAAGACGGCTGCCGGCTGGAGGGCGCCGGCGAGCTGCCCGAGATAGCCGTCCGGCCGCACCATCATCGTCAAACCCGGTTGTGCGCCGTAGGTTTGCGCGAATGCGCCCTCGCTGTCGCGGACCAGCGAGAAGCCGATCGGATCGGGCAAGCCGTCGGCTGCCGCGGCCGCGACCGCGACGACGCGGACCCAAATGCCGCCGCGCTGCGCAAGTTGGGTGGCCAGCTTCGCCACGCCGGCCCCGAGCTCGGCGGCCGCCGGACCTGCGCCGACAACCAGGACCTGGCTCATCCCTCCCTCCCCCTGCCGCAGGCGGCGCACGCCTTCGCGACGGCCGCGATCGGACAGGCGTCCGGCGGAAACGAGATTTCGTTCAAGTCACGGCTTGCAGCGGTGATAGCTGTCGAGCACGTCCGAGAACATCGGGTCGTAGCGGACGAAGCTGTCCGGCCCGGTGATCCGGAACGAGACCGAGACCGAGCTGAACATGATCGTATCGGCGCAGCTCATCGCCACATTGATGCGGTCCTTTTCGCGCTGAATGCGCCCGGCGGTGCAGGTGCCGTTGGAACCGGTGATCTTGTCGCCGGAGACGATGATGCCGCTGTTGATCGAATCGCCGCGATCCTTGAAGCGCAGGCTGTCGCCGCTCTTCTCGAAGGTGTCGCTGCACTCGGTTCCATCCATCGACCAGGCGCCTTGCATCTCCTGGATGAGCTCGGCGGCAGATGCATGTCCGGCAAGCGACAGAAAGATCGCCAGGGCTGCGGGGGCAGGTTGAACGCGCATGGGACCTCCTTGTGCGACGTCGTCGGTGCGATAATCAGCTGCCTGCCGGCGCCAGGCAAGTACCTGTCCGGTGGTGCCGGCCTAGCCTGCCGCGGCAGCGCCCGCCAGCCCGGCGATATGTTGACGGCGATATTGCAGCGGCGTGCGCCCGAGCCAGCGGCGGCAGGCATGGCTGAGCGCGCTCGGCTGATGGAAGCCGAGCAGCCAGGCGATCTGCGAGATCGGCAGAGTGGGGTCTTCCAGATACTGAACCGCCAGCTCGCGGCGCAGGCCGTCGAGGATCTGGTCGAAGGTCGAGCCCTCCGCCCGCAGCCGGCGCGACAGCGTGCGCTCGCTCATTCCGATCTGCTTGGCGATCCTGGCGGCCTTGGCTTCGGCGTGCGGCAACAGCGGCGCAATCGCGTTCTCGACCTGGATGCGCAGCGGGCTTGCATTGTGCGGGCGCTTGGTCAGCGCATCGTCGCAGGCCTTGACCATCAGATTGCTGAGATAGCTGTCGGCGCCGACGAGCGGCAGATTGAAGGTGGCGCTGGCGAAGCAGACCTCGTCGACATGCTCGCCGAAGCTCGGCACGCAGCCGAAGGCCCGCCGCAGCGGGCTTAGATCGCCGGAGCGGTGATGAACGAACTCGACGCGCGACGGCGTGATCTGGCTGCCGACCAACTGGCGGCACAGCCGCAGGAACGTCACCGCCAGGAATTCGGCCTGGTGGCGGTCCAGGTGGCGGGCGATGCCGGTATAGGTCACGCCGATCCGGCACTCGGACGCGACCGAGACATGCAGGTCCAGCGCTTCGTTGGCGAGCCTGAGATAGCGGTCCAGGCGCTGAAAGGCATCGCCGAGGCGCTGAGCCGAGGCCGCCACGTAATAGAGCAGGCCGAGCTCGCGCAGATCGAAGGCCGACGCCAAGGTGATGCCGATCCAATCGTCCTTCAGCGCCTGTCCGGCAAGCGTGAGCAGCTCGACTTGGCTGAGCGCGGAGATGCGGTTGTCGTCGAAGACCAGCACCCGATTGAGCCCGACTGCCGCCAGCAGCGGGTTGGGATCGATCCCGGCAGCCTCGAGCCGCCGCACTGCCAGGCGGGCAATGATGCCCGTCGCCGTCGGGAGAACTGCAAGTTCTTCGAACATCCGCACCGTCCCGGCGGCGGAGCTCGACCCGAACGCATCGCCGCTGACGGCTCGCATCCTTACGGCAGTCGGCCCAAATTGCAAAGCTTCGCGTTGATCGGGCGGCGCGGGCCGCGGGGCCAGCAGCCGGATCGGCTCCGGCTGTCGGCCGTCGCGGCGCCTGGCAGCGAGGCGGGTAGATGTGCCGCGCCGTGACAAACGGCGGTGGACGACCTTGCGAAAGCGCCCACCGCCGCCCTCGACTGCGGCACCCAGGGTCGATGGACGCGCAGCCGAATGGCGCGTGTTTCACACGAAACATTCTGGCCGATTTGTTTACTGCCGCCAATTAGTTGTTTCTAACGGACGCTTTCATTGACCCAAGGAAAAGGAAAGAGCGGCGGCTGGAGTGGGCGATAGTCAGCCGCCGCTTCCGGCCAGGCGCCTGACTTCGCCGAAGATGGCGCGGCGAAAATCACGTGTGGCGCGACCGGAAAGACAAGCCAGAGTTGTAGAGACCTGAGCGGCGCGGGTTTTGCGCCACGGCGCCAATCCCTTGTGGCGTGCCGCCACGGGGCGCCGGCGGGAGCTTCAGCCCAGCCGGGCGGCAAGCAGGGCGTCGGCGAATTCGACGAAGCCAGCGGCTCCGCGTGCTTCGGTCACGTAAGCGGGCTTGGCCGGCAGGCTGTCGCCGAAATCGCGGACATTGGCGACGCCGACGCTTTGCGCGAAGAACCGGAACATCGGCGCATCGTTCGGGCTGTCGCCGACGAAGGTCACGCGCTCGCCCTCCCGGTCGATGTCCAGCTCGAACGCCTCGCGCAGGAACTGCCGGCTGGTCGACAGCTTGTCATACCCGCCGAACCAGCCGTTGACATGGATCGACGAGATTTTGGCAATGGCGCCGAAGCGTTCGAAGATCGCGACGATGCGTTCGACTGCGGCCGGCCCGAGCGGTGGCACGTCCTCGCAGAAGTCGATCGCCAGATCGGCCTCGCGATAGGCCTGGTCGGCCGCGACCGCCGCGCCGGGCACCTCGGCGAGCACCGCGGCGCGAATGGCGTCGAGCTTGGCACGGTCGGCCAAGCGCTCGGCCTCGTTCTTGGCGTAGCAGCGCACCATCCGCCGCTGCGCATCGTCATAGCGGAACGAGAAGGCCCCGTTCTCGCCGACCACGCCGTCGACCGGCCATTGCCGGGCGATGAGATCGCACCAGCCGGCCGGCCGGCCGGTGACCGGTACGACGATCAGCCCCGCGGCCCTCAGACGCTCGAGCGCTGCGTAGGCTGCGGCGGGCAGGCGGCCGTGCTCGGTCAAGGTGTCGTCTATGTCGGTGAGCACGGCCGATACCGCCCGCCGGGCGCTTACGGCAAACTTCGCCAACGGTTGCACGTTGCGGGCCTCGCATCGGCCAGCGGCCGAACGCGCTGGTCTCGCCAAAGCCGATACGCAAGCCGATCGCAGCAGGCAAGCCCTAAGCGCGGCAAGCGGACGCCATCGGAGCCGCAGACTGGCACCTGCGTGAACGGCAGGCCGGCGGTGTTCATGCGGCAGTCGGCCGATCGGCAGGGGCGCGGGCCGGCTGGTTCACACCAGCTGCCGGAACAGAATGAACAGCCCGAAGGCCAGCGCGATCGAGGCCGGCAAGGTCAGCACCCAGGCGAGCAGCAGGTTGCGCACCGTCCCCCATTGCAGGCCGGAGCCATTGGCGGCCATCGTGCCGGCAACACCTGAAGACAGCACATGCGTGGTCGAGACCGGCAAGCCGAAGGCGTCGGCGGCGCTGATCGTGCCCATGGCGACGAGCTCGGCCGAAGCGCCTTGCGCGTAGGTGAGATGGGTCTTGCCGATCTTCTCGCCGACGGTGACGACGATGCGCTTCCAGCCGACCATGGTGCCCAGCCCGAGCGCCAGCGCGACGGCGACCTTGACCCAGAGCGGGATGAACTTGGTCGCGTTGTCGACCGCCTTGTGGTAGTCGGTCACGGCCTTCAGATCGGCCGGATCCATCGGCAGCAGCTTCTTCTTGTCGATCAGCTTCAGTGCCTCGCCGATCAGATAGATGTCGTTGCGGACGTTGCCGACCAGCGCATCGGGCAGCTGATCGACCGACGCATAGGGCTGCACGGTGGAGCTGGTCTGTTTGATGAAGTCGATCAGCGCCGGCGTCGTCTGATCCGTCCAGGTCTTGGTCCGCACCGCCTCGCCGACGACCGCCTTCGGATCGCCGACGGTGACGTCGGGCTTGACGTATTCGGCGAGCGCGGCCTGCACTTGGGTGGCGGCGTCCTCGTATTGACGCAGGTAGTTGACGTCGGGCGTGCGGTTCAGCGCAAACGCGGTCGGCACCACCCCGATCAGGATCAGCATGATCAGCCCCATGCCCTTCTGGCCGTCATTGGAGCCGTGGGCGAAGCTGACGCCGGTGCAGGTGAAGATCAACAGCGCGCGGATCCAGACCGGCGGCGGCGTGCCGTTCTTCGGCGACTGGTAGAGCTCAGGCTTGCGCACCAGAAGCTTCATGACCAACAGGAGCAGACCGGCGGCGACGAAGCCTGCCACCGGCGAGATCAACAGCGACATGCCGACCTCGGTGGCCTTCGACCAATCGACGCCGCTGGTCGCGCTGCCGGCCGGCGCCAGGAACTGGTTGGCCAGTCCGACGCCGACGATCGAGCCGATCAGCGTGTGCGAGCTGGACGACGGCAGGCCGAGATACCAGGTGCCGAAGATTCCAGATGATCGCCGCCACCAAGAGGGCAAACACCATGGCCAGGCCGGCGCTTGAGCCGACCTGCAGGATCAGCTCCACCGGCAGCAGCGAGATGATGCCGAACGCGACCGCGCCGCTGGCGGTGAGCACGCCCAGGAAATTGAACACGCCGGACCACACGACGGCGATCTCGGCCGGCAGCGAGTTCGTATAGATCACCGTTGCGACGGCGTTGGCGGTGTCGTGGAAGCCGTTGACGAACTCGAAGCCGAGGGCGATCAACAGCGCCAGCCCGAGCAGAATCCACGGCACCGCGACGGCGCTGGCCAGATCGCGGCTGAGCGCATAGCCGACATAGACCAGACCGCCCAGCACCAGCAGCCCGAAAGCCGGCAAGAACCAGCTGCCGATCGCGCTCGGCCGGTCAAGCGGGTGATCGAGGGCAGCTTGGCTGGAGACGGACATCGATCGGGCCTCATGGGATCAAACAGGTGCCCGAAACGCTAGGCCCGCCAGGTGAAGCCCATGTGACGGCGTTCAAGATTCCGAGGTTCGGTCAGAGATCGCGCTCGGCCAGTTCGCGGAACGCGTCGGGCACCGAGCGGCGCGGGTCCATCGCCACCGCGGCATAGCCCACCGCCTCCCAGCCGAAGCGGTCGCGGATGAGATCGACAGCGCGGTCCGCGTGAAACCGCGCCAGCCCGCTCCGGGTGCCGGGCCGGCGGCGCTCCTCGGCCAGACCGAACGACAATTCGAGCTGCAAGGGCGGATGCATCTCAAGCTGGGAGACGGCGATGGCCAGCAGCGTCACGGTTCTCTCCCTGGGGTGGTCGGCAAGGGCGTTGCGGACAAGGTCCGCGGCGGCCTCCGCCAGGATCGATGTGGCCGAGATCGGCGCATCGAAGGTCTTGGAGCGGGTCACCGAGCGCAGATCGGCAAACCTGACGCGCACCGTGACGGTGCGGCCCGGCCGCGACTTCGCCCGCAGCCGGCTCGCCACACGGTCGGCGAGGTGGCGCAGCGTCGGCAGGAGCCGATCGAGCTGAGCCGGGCGCCGGCCGAGCGCGGACTGAGCCCCGGCCGAGTGGGCGCGCCGCTCTCTGGCGATCGGACGGGGATCACGGTTGACGGCCAGCGCGCCCAGCTTGGCGGCAGCCGCCGACCCGAGCAGCCGTTCGACCGCCGAGCTGGAGGTCTCGGCGAGCTCACCGATGGTGCGCACCCCAAGGCTGGTGAGCCGCGCATGGGTGACGGGACCCACCCCCCACATCAGCTCGACTGGCAGTTCGCGCAGGAAGTCGTGCTCGCGCGCTGGGTCGACCACTACCAAGCCGTCGGGCTTGGCCACTTGCGAGGCGATCTTGGCGAGATGCTTGGTGCGCGCCACGCCGATCGAGATCGGCAGACCGAGCTCGGTGCGTACGCGTGCCCGGATTTGCTCGGCGATCGCCTGCGGCGAGCCGAACAAATGGGTGCAGCCGGCCACGTCGGCGAAGGCCTCGTCGATCGAGATCCGCTCGACCGCCGGGGTGAAGTCGCCCAGAATGGCAATCGCGGCGTCGCCGAGGCGCTGATAATCCTTGAAATGACCGCCGACGAAGATCAGCTCGGGGCAAAGCTCGCGGGCGCGCCGGCCGGGCATGCCGCTGCGCACCCCGAAAGCCTTGGCCTCATAGGAGGCGGCGAGCACGACGCCGCCACCGACAGCAATCGGTTTGCCCCTGAGGCGCGGATCAAGCAGCTGCTCCACCGACGCATAGAAGGCGTCGAGATCGGCGTGCAAAATGGTCGCGTCCGAATCCATGCCGGTCGCCGGGTGCGCAGGGTGAAGGACGGATGCCTTCGGCCGACAGCCTCAGACCGGAACAAAATAAGAACAAAATGAGGACGCTGTCAAGGCTTGGAGGTCGGACCCATCGACCCGAGATAATCCCGCTTGCCCACCGCCACGCCGTTGTGCCGAAGGATGGCGTGCGCGGTGGCGACGTGGAAGAAGAAATTGGGAAGGACGAAGGAAAGCGCGTAGTCCTGACCGGTCGGCTGCAGGGCAAAGCCGCCGATCTTGATCTCGATGGTCTTGTCGCCGGCGCCATCGAGCTGGGCGGGTTCCACGGTGTCGAGGAAGGCGATCGTGTTGGCCAGCCGCTGCTTGAGTTCGGCAAGCGAGGCTTCGGTGTCGGGGAAGCTCGGCACAGCAATGCCGCCAAGCCGACCCATCGCCGCCTTGGCGGTGTCGCTGGCGCGCTGTACCTGGCCCGAGAGCGGCAGCATGTCGGGGGCAAGCCTGGCGCCGACCAGATTGGCGGGATCGAACTTGCGCGTCTCCGCCGCTTGCTCTGCCAGGTCCATGTAGGTGGATAGGACGCCGAGCCCGCGCTGCAGCACCGGCACCGTGATCTGGTACATTGAAAGCGGCATGTTCCGTCCTCGACGCTTCGTCCTGAAGTTGTAGCGCCGAAGCTACCCCAGCCGCAGGCTGATTGGCAAGGCCGCCGCCTCCGCCATGCGCAAGCCGCATGCGATTTCCGCGAGACGTTTTTAGCGCAATCGGCCATGATGGCGACGTCAAGCGGGCCATCCGATCGGGTCGGAGAACCTCTCAATGCTCAACGTCGCGACACTCGCAGCCCAGGCCTTCGGGAGCCATTTGGGCGAAACCTACCGCCACTATTTCGGCGGACGCGGGGGAGACTTCGCCACGCTGATCGATGCCGGCGCGCGGCTGGTCGTCGAACGGATCGCCTGCAGCGACGCCCTTTACCACAACTACGAGCACACGATCCTGGTCACCTTGGTCGGGCAGGAGATCATCCGCGGCAAGCTGCTCGTCGAGCCGCTCGAGCCGGAGGACTGGCTGCATTTCATCTACGCGTTGCTTTGCCACGATATCGGCTTCGTGCGTGGCGCCTGCGCCGGTGACGATGCCGACGGCGTCGTGATCGACGAGGCCGGGGGCCGCATGGAGTGGCCGCGCGGCGCCAGCGATGCGGTGCTGGCGCCCTATCACGTCACCCGCGGCAAGATCGCGGTCAGGGAGCGTTTCGCCGGCCACCGCTCGCTCGACAGCGAGCGCATCGCCCGGGCAATCGAGCTCACCCGCTTTCCGGTGCCGGGCGACGACGATCACAAGGAGACCGCCACGGAAGCCGGCCTGGTGCGCGCCGCCGATCTGATCGGCCAGCTGTCCGATCCCAACTATCTGTCGAAGCTCAATGCCCTGTTCCATGAGCTGAAGGAGACCGGCGCCGCGGCAGCGATGGGCGTGGAAAGTCCGGCCGACCTGCTCGACTGCTATCCGACCTTCTTCTGGAACGCCGTCGAGCCGTTCATCGGCGACGGCTTGCGCTACCTGACGATGACGGTCGAGGGCAAGCGCTGGATCGCCAGCCTCTATGGCAACGTCACCATGGCCGAGCACCACCGCGTCGGCCCCGGCGATACCTCTAACTGGGCGTGACCGAGACGATCTTGCCGTCTGCGTCGATGACACAGGCGCTCGATTTGCCGCCGGCATTGAGATCGACCTGGTAGTTGCGCCCGTCGAGCTTGCGTGAGCTGACGGGCAGCACCTTGCTGCTGTCCACGCCGCTCGACTTTGCCACCTCGTTGGCGCACAGCAGCTGCAGATCGGCCGGCGCGGTGTCGAGCGTGGTGCGCGCCATCTGGTCCGGTGTCGGCGTGCTGGTGCAGGCGCCCAGTGCGCAGGCCGCCGCCACGAGTGCCGCTGCGGCCAAGCCCTGCGCCTGCGGCCGTCGAGGCCGCCTTGCCCACTCTTCCCTCATGTCCCCTCCGTCTGGTCAAACGCCCTTGTAAAGTGCTGCCCCCTGCATCAGGACGATCACCTTGGCACCGACCTTGATGCGCGAATGCAGGTCGATGATGTCGTCATTGTTCATGCGGATGCATCCCGACGAGACGTCGAGCCCGATGGTCCACGGCTCCGGCGTGCCATGGATGCGGTAGATGGTGTCCTGGTCGCCTTCGTAGAGGTAAAGCGCACGGGCGCCGAGCGGGTTGTCGGGGCCGCCGGGCTGGCCGTTGGCCCACTGCCGCGCGCGCGGGTCGCGCGCCACCATTTCGGCCGGCGGCGTCCAGGTCGGCCATTCGGCGGTGCGTCCGACGCGCACGATGCCCGCCCAGCCGAAGCCGTCGCGGCCCACGCCGATGCCGTAGCGGATCGCCTGCTGGTTGGGCTGGACCAAATAGAGGAAGTGCGCATTGCCGTCGATGATGATCGTGCCAGGCTGCTCGGCGGTCCGGAACGTCACCACCTGCGGCCGGAAGGCCGGCGGCACCTGCTTGTGCTGACGCCAATATTTGTAGGCCTTGGTGCGGTCGTAGCTGATCCATTGGTGGGTCTTCGGATCATAAACCTGGGTTCCGGCCGCCAGCGCCGCCACCGCGGCGAAGGCGAGCGCCGCCGCCAGCACACCCGCCAGCTTGACGCGGCGCCCGCGCCAGGCGCCGGGCCGCGGAGAGATCGGGTTCGCATTGATCATGGCTTGGCCCACCCGTCGACGCGGGCGGCATTCTTCGCCACCCATTGCTCGGCGTATTTGAGGGGATCCTGCCGCTCGACCTGCAGCGCATAGCTCATGTCGATGGCTTCCTCCGGTTTGAAATCGATGTTGTCGAGGAAACGGACCACCTCGGGGTGGCGCTTGTCCAGCGAAGTCGCATAGGCGATCTGATAATGGGCGGCGTCCCAGCCGACCGGCGCGCTCGACTTGGAAAGCCACGCCGGGTCTTCGGAGGGCAGCACGATCTTCCATTTGGCGGGATCGTAGGCCGGCTCCTTCAGCCGGACAATGTCGTGCAGCTTGAACACCACATGCGGGGCGTAGCAGGCAAACACCACCGGCCGGCTCGTCGCCTCGGCCGCGTCGACCGCAGCCATGCCGACATCCTCCGGCATTTCGAGCAGCGTCAAGGTCTTGGCGTAGCCGTAGCTTTGCGCGCGGATGCGTTCGATGGTCGTCGACGACCAGGTTTCCGCGCCGATCCACATCTCGCCCTTGCCGTCTTCATCGGTGTCGAGGACGGCCGTCTTCTTCGGATTTTCGAGATCCTCGACCGACTGGATTCCGTCATTGGCCGCCGCGCGGTTCGCGCAGATACCCTGCCAGGCGGGCACCCCCTTGGGGCTGAGGGCCACCGTCTTGGCCTTGGTGACGTAGCGGTCGACCAGATTGTCGAGATTGGGCAGCCAGACTTCCGGATGGATGTCGACCTTGCCGGAATCGAGCCCGGCAAAGGCGATCAGCGTCCCCATTTCGACCACCTCGGCGTCGAGGCCGAACTCCTTCTTCAAGCCGACCTTCAGGATGTTGGCCGTGGCTTGGCCGGAGGACCAGTTCGGCATGGCGATGACCAAGTCTGCCGCCCGGGCCGCAGCCGAGCAGGCCATGATCAACGCCGTTGCCCAAATGCCGCAACGCAACAGCCGTCCACGTAGCATTGATGTGCGCCCTCAACAATCGCCCCTCATCAGGCAGGGCTCATCTTGGCACGCCCCCCGGCGTTCGGCAATTTCGTTGTGATCACCTTTGAGTTGATAAGATGAACCGAAGAAAACCAGCCGGCATCCATTTGCCGTGTGCTGGCCGGATTCTGAGAGGTCGATCCGGCCAGACACGTCTCATCAGGTCAGCTGTTCTCGAGCCAGACTTTCTGAAGATCCATCTGGAAAGTCTGGTGAATACCGTAATCCTTGACCTTCGGAGTCATGTGACTGAACAGGGATTGCCAATAGGGCTGAATGATGATGCCCGAATCCTGGATGATCTGTTCGAGGCCTTTCATCAGCTCCCGCCGCTGGTCCGGATCGCTGACGGCCAGCGCCTTGCCCAGCTTGGCGTCGAAATCGGGGTTGGAATAGCCGGTCTCGTTCCACGCCTCGCCGGTCTTGTAGGCGAGCGACAGGACCTGAACGCCGAGCGGGCGCATGTACCAGATCGTCATCGAATAGGGGTATTTGGTCCAGTCGTTCCAGAACGTCGAGCCGGGCAGCACGGTGCGCTTGACCTTGATGCCGGCCTCGCGCAGCTGCGCGGCGATGGCATCGCCGGTGTTCTTCTGCCAGTCGTCCTCGACCGTGATCAGATCATGCTCGAAGTCCATCTGCCCGGCATCCTTGAGCAGCTTCTTGGCGCCCTCGATGTCGCGCGGCCTCGGCGGCAGCTTGTAATATTCGGGATGGATCGGGCTGACATGGTGGTTCTCGCCGGGGGTGCCGCGGCCGCCATAGCCGAGGTTGAGCACGGTGGCATTGTCGACCGCCATCTGCAGGGCGTTGCGGACGCGCTGATCGTCATAGGGCTTTTTGGCTACGTTGGTGCGGGCGACCAGCGTGGTCGCGGTGGCGACCTCGGACTTGATCAGGTCCATCTTGTCGAGAATGTCGACGAAGTCGGCCGGGGTCTCCATGTTGAGATCGATCTCGCCGGATTCGAAAGCGTTGACCGTGGCGGTCGGATCAGTGCCGTAGTCGATGAACTCGACGCTGTCGAGCAGCGCCTCGCCGCCCCACCATTTGCCGTTCTCCCGGCGCTTGAGCACGGCTTTGGTGCCGACGTCGTAGGAGACCAGCTCGAACGCCCCGGTGCCGATCGGCTTGGCGATCGGATCGGTGCCGTCGGCCTCGAAATTGCGGTGCACGATGAGCGCCGGATAGTCGGTCATGTTGGCGATGATCGAGATGTCAGAGGCGCTGAGCGCCAGCTTGACGGTGTGGTCGTCGACCTTGCTGATGGCGCCGTCGCGGGCCTTGCCGGCGGCGACATCGATCAGCGGGCCGACGCGGGCGGCCATCGAGTTGCCGGCCGCAGCCTTGTCGCACCAGCGGGTGAAGTTGAAGATCACGTCCTCGGCCGCGAACGGATCGCCATTGTTCCAGCTCGCGTCCTTGCGCAAATGGAGCACATAGCCGGTGGCGTCGTCATTGACTTCCCAGCCCTCGAGCAGTGCCGGCTCGAAGGTGAACTTGCGGGTGTAGGTGACCAGCGGCTCGAGCCAGCCGCGGGTCACATTCGCCATCTCCACCCAATCATAGGTGCGCGGGTCCTTCTGGCCCTTCACCGCCATGGCGACGCGCAGCGTGCCGCCCTTGGTTGGCGACTGCGCGAATGCCGGCTGCGGTTCGGCCAGCCCGATCATGCCGTAGGCGAGCGCTGTCGAGGCGCCGAGCGCACTGGCGATCGCCAGGAATTCGCGCCGGTCGAGTCGCCCCTCGCGTGCTTCCTTGGCCATCGCGTGCACGAATTGCGGCACACGATTTCCGTTGTTGCGATAGTAAGTCATGGTCTTCTCCCATTTAAGTGTGTCGATTGTTGTCGCCCGGACCTGGGCTTTCTTTTGACGATCTACGTCAGATCCGCAAGGCAAAGCGGATGCCGTCATAGACTGCTGCATGGATATTGCGCGAGGCCACGGCGTCGCCGATGCGCAGCAAAGTGAACGTGCCGTCCGCGGCACGCGCCGGGAACGGATCGCCCTCGCCGACCAAACGCTCATAGTCGACCGCACCGCGGTTCCTTGATAGCGGCTTGAGCGCGAGATAGAGTTCGTCATTGGCGCTGGTGCCGTGCTCGACGATCACTTGGTCGACCTCCCGCTCGGCGCGGAAGTCCTTGGCGAAGTCGGAGCCGAGGGTCGCCACCAGCCGGTTGTTGCGCCGCGCGACGGCGACCAGCCGGGTGTTGATGGTGACGGTGGCGCCCCGCTGGTGGAAGGTGCGCATATAGGGCACGTGGTTCATGCCGCCCATCTCGGGCGCGAACAGGCGCTCGGGCGAGACGAGCTCCAGCTTGGCGCCGCTGTCGGCGACGATCTCGGCGGCCGTCATTCCCGGGTGGCCGCCATTGTCGTCGTAGAGCAGCACCGTCTCGGCCGGCTTGACCGAACCGCTGATGATGTCCCAGCTCGAAGTTACCAGCTCCTCGCCTGCGTCGAGCGGAGGCGATTGCGGAAAGCCGCCGGTGGCGACGATGACCACATCGGGCCGGGCGGCGAGCACATCGTCGGCCTCGGCCACGATGTTGTAGCTGATGCCGACGCCCAGGCGCTCGAGCTCGGCCAGCCGCCAATCGACGATGCCGATCAGCTCCTTGCGGCGCGGATTGCGGGTGAGCAGCCGGATCTGCCCGCCGGCTTCGCCGGCCGCCTCGAGCACGGTCACCCGGTGGCCCCGTTCGGCAGCGACGCGGGCGGCTTCGAGCCCGGCCACGCCGGCGCCGACCACCACGACGCTCTTGGCGGGTTCGGACGTCCTTCCGATGGTGTGTGCGATCTTGGCTTCGCGTCCGGTCGCAGCGTTGTGGATGCAGAGCGCCTCGCCGCCTTCGTAGATGCGGTCGAGGCAATAGGTGGCGCCGACGCACGGCCGGATCTGGCTCTCGCGCCCTTCCATGATCTTCAGCACGATGTGCGGATCGGCGATGTGGGCGCGAGTCATGCCGACCATGTCGAGCTTGCCCTCGGCGATGGCATGGCGGGCGGTGGCGACATCCTGGATACGCGCGGCATGGAAGACCGGGAAACGGGTCGCGGCCCGCACTTCGCCGGCGAAATCGAGATGCGGCGCCGAGCGCATGCCGGAGATCGGGATCACCTCGGTCAGCGCCGCATCGGTATCGATATGGCCGCGGATGATGTTGAGAAAATCGACCTTGCCGCCCGCGGCGAGCCGGCGGGCGATCTCCACGCCCTCCGTCCGCGACAGGCCCTTGTCGAGATCCTCGTCGGCAACCATGCGGATGCCGACGATGAAGTCGGGGCCAACCGTCTTGCGCACGGCGTCGAGCACCATGTCGGTGAAGCGCAGCCGGTTGTCGAGCGAGCCGGCGAACTCGTCGTCGCGGTGGTTGGTGAGCGGCGACCAGAAGCCGTCCATCAGATGGCCGTAGGACTCGAACTCGATGCCGTCCAGGCCGGCCGCCCGGCAGCGATCGACGGCGCTGGCATAGTCGGCGACGATCCGCTCGATGTCCCAGTCCTCCATCACCTTGGGAAACGAGCGGTGGGCGGCTTCACGCACATTGGACGGCGCCAGCACCGGCAGCCAGTCGGCCCGGTTCCAGCCGGTGCGGCGGCCGAGATGGGTGAGCTGGATCATCACCTTGCAGTCGTATTCGTGGCACGATTCCGCGATGGCCTTGAGCCACGGCACGATGGCGTCGTCATAGGCATGCAGATTGCCGAAGGCCGGCGGGCTGTCGCGCGAGACGATGGCGGAGCCGGCCGTCATGGTGAGCGCCATGCCGCCCTTCGCCTTCTCGGCATGGTAGCGGCGGTAGCGCTCCTTCGGCATGCCGTCGTGCGAATAGGCCGGCTCATGGCTGCTCGACATGATCCGGTTCTTGAAGGTGAGATGCTTGAGGCGATAGGGCTGCAGGAGCGGATCGTTGGTGACCGGAGTGTTCATCAGCCGCGTCTACTCATAACGGGTGTCGACCAGGACGTTGTCGGGAAGGTGCACGCGGACCGAGCCGCCGCGTGACGGTGCCGGGATCGGCTCAACTGACCGTGTCCGGCAGCTCGGCCTCGCGGCGCGTGATGAACGCCTGCAGCGCCTCGGCAACGCCGTCGTCGAGCTTGGGCTCCTCGTAATCCTGCAGCAGCGCGCGCGCCTTTTCCAGGCCCCGCGTGTCGTGATCCTTGCCGCCCTCCGCGCTCCACTGCTCGTAGGAGTTGAAGTCCATCAGCGATGGCATGAAGAAGGCCGACTCGAAATGATCGAGCGTGTGCTGTGTGCCGAGGAAATGGCCGGCCGGGCCGACCTCGCGGATCGCCGCCATCGCGTCCTTGAAATCGTCGAACGAGACACCACCGGCATATTTGTACCAGCCGACGAGCTGCTCGCAGTCGGTGGCGAACTTGGAATAGCCGCAGGTCAGGCCTGCCTCGAGCCATCCGGCCGAATGCCAGATGTAGTTGGCGCCGGCGAGGATGGCGGCGTGCATCAGCATGTTGGCCTCGTAGCCGGCCTGCGCGTCGTTCAGCTTGGAGCCGACGTGGAAACCCGAAGTCCGCCAGGGCAGCCGGTATTTTCGGGCCAGCGCGCCCATCAGGTACATCATCTGGGCGGCCTCCGGCGTGCCGCCCATCGGCGCGCCCGTCTTCATGTCCACCGTGACCATGAACTGGCCGTAGATCTGCGGCGACCCCGGCCGGACCAGCTGGGTGAAGGCGACGCCGGCCAAGGCTTCGGCATTGACCTGGGCCACCGCGCCGACGGCCGATGCCGAGGTCGAGGCACCGCACAGCGCAAACGGTGCCAGAATCAGCGGCTGATTGTGACGCGCATAGACCTTCATCGCGTCGAGCATGGTGGCGTCCCAGACCAGCGGCGAGTTGCAGTTGGTGATCGAGACCAGGACGGGGTTGTCCCTGACGTAATCCTCGCCGAAGACGATGCCGGCCATCGCCATCGTGTCCTCGGCCCGCTCCTTCGAGGTGACGATGCCCATGAACGGCTTGTCGGAATGCTTGAGCGCCGAATGAATGATGTGCAGATGCCGCTTCGGCACGGCGATTTCCATCGGCTCGCAAATGATCGAGCTCGACGAATGCAGCGCCGGGGCCATGTAGGCGAGCTTGTGGAAATTGTTGAGGTCGGCCAGCGACCCGTAGCGCCGCTTGTTGTCGAGGTCGCGCACATAGGGTGCGCCATACATCGGCACGAAGATCGAGTTCTTGCCACCGACCTTGACGGTGCGCTCCGGATTGCGGGCGTTGAGGGTGAATTCCGGCGGCACCTTGGCCACCAGTTCCAGGAGGAAGGCGCGGTCGATGTGCACCCGGGTGCCCTTGACGTCGACTCCGGCCGCCTTCCAGATCGCGATCGCCTCGTCGTCGCGAAACTCGCAGCCGACCTCCTCGAGCATCTTGAGCGACTCCTCGTGGATCAGCTCGACCGCCTCGTCCGGGACCATCTGATAGGTCGGGATGTTGCGCACCAAGGTCGGCAGGGACACCATCGGCGCGCCGCGGCGCACCTTGCGCGCCAGCCGACCTCCGCTCCGCCGGTTGCCGGGAACGGTCTGCCCCACTGCTTCATCAACGTCCATACTTCGAACTCCGCGCCATCCTGGCTTCAAGAACTGTGCATCGCCGGCTGCCCGCCCACCGGCATCGGCCAAGTGTCGGCCACCCGGTAGCCGGCCGGAAACGGGTCTTCCGGATCGAGCATCAGCTGGTGCGTCCCGGTAACCCATGCCCGCCCCGAGATGATCGGGATAATCGCGGGCCGATCGCCGAGATGCAGCGTGCTGTCGATACGGCAATCGAAGCGCGTGCCGAGCGGCGAGATGCCGACATAGCGCTCGCCCTCCGCCATTTCGCCTTTGGCGTGCAGCACCGCCATTCGCGCCGAGCAGCCGGTGCCGGTCGGCGAGCGATCGAGCTTGCCGGGCCGGATGACGACCGCGCTCAGGCCGGTCAGCACCCCGTCTATGCGTTGCACCGGCGCGGTGACCTGGCAGAAGGAAATGTGATGCCACGGCCGCTCCGGGTGGGCGAAGCCGAGCTGCTCGTTGGCGGCGGCGGTGATCCTGACGCCGATCTCGACGACCTCGCGGGCCTCGTCCGGATGGAGGTGCAGGCCAAGCGCTCCGGCCTCGACCAACACGAAACTGTCGCCGCCATAGGCGGTGTCGACGCTGAGCGTGCCGAGCCCCGCGACCTCGAGCTTGGCGCCCAAACGGTCGGCAAAGGACGGAACGTTGCGCAGGCTGATGCGCTCGGCCTTGCCGTTTCTGCATTGCGCCTCGACTTCGATCAGCCCGCCGGGCGCCTCGAGCACCAGCTGCGTCACCGGTTCGGTCATCGCGACAATGCCGGTGTCGAGCAGAACGGTCGCCACGCAGATCGTATTCGAGCCGGACATCGGCGGGGTGTCGGCCGGCTCCATGATGATGAACCCCAACTGGGCCCGCGGATCCTTGGCCGGCACCAGGAGATTGACATGGCGGAAGACGCCGCCGCGCGGCTCGTTGAGCAAAAAGGCGCGCAGGCCGCCATGGTTGGCGATGAAGCGGGACTGCTCCCAAAGGGTGGCGCCCGGCGGCGGCGTGACGCCGCCGACGATGACGTCGCCGACCTCGCCTTCGGCGTGGCAGCTGACGATGTGGATAAGCTTGGTCGACCGCATGGCGCCTCGCGGCTGTCAATGGCGTCAGCTTAACCGAAATCGGCTGCCGCAGTCGCCAAGGCGCGGCGGAAATGCGTCGAATTGCGCAAGCGCGGCGGGGCGCCCGGAGGGTCAGCCGCGCGTCGCCGGCAGCGGAGCGTCGCGATCGAGCAAGCCCTTGGTCTTCAGGTCCTGCCAGAACGCGGCCGGGATCGGATGAGCGAAATTCCGCACGTTCTGCGCCACCTGGTCGGGATGGATGGCGCCCGGGATCACCGCGGCCACCGCGGCGTGGCCGAGCGGGAATTGCAGCGCGGCGGCCGGCAGGGGCACGTCGTGGTCCTTGCAGACGGCTTCGATCCGGCGGACCCGCTCGAGGATTTCCGCAGTGGCGTCGGCGTAATTGTACTTGGCCCCCGGCACCGCGCCGGTGGCCGTGATGCCGGAGTTGTAGACGCCGCCGATGATGATGCCGACATTGCGGCGCTCGCAATAGGGCAGTTCTTCCTTCAGCGTTTCCTGTTCGAGCAGGGTGTAGCGCATGGCCACCAGAAAGAAGTCGAGGTCGACCATGTCGAGGAAGCGCGGCATCATGCCGAGCTCGTTGATGCCGGCGCCGATGCCGCGCACCAGCCGGTGCGACCGCAATTGTTCAAGCGCGCGCCAGCCCGACGTGAACAGCTGGCCGAGATGCGCCGCGACCTTGGCCTCGGTCTGGTGAAACCAGAAATCGAGGTCGTGGATGACCAGAAGGTCGATGCGGTTCATGCCGAGCCGCATTTGCGACTGCTCGTACGAGCGCATGATGCCGTCATAGGTGTAGTCGTGGACGTGCTCGAATTTCAGGCCGCCCGACCAGAAGCCGGTTTCGAAATGATCCGGGTCGGCAGGCGGGTAGAACCAGCGCCCGACCTTGGTCGACAGGACGAAATCGGCCCGCGGCCGGTTGTCGAGGAAGCGCCCGGTGCGGATCTCGCTCAGCCCCCGGCCATAGTAGGGGGCGGTATCGAAGTAGCGGATGCCGGCGTCCCAAGCCGCCTTCAAGGTGGCCGCGGCGGTGGCTTCGTCGACCCGGACGAACAGCTCTCCGAGGCCGGCGCCGCCGAAGCCGAGCTCGGTCACGGCAACGCCGGACTTGCCGAGGATACGGGTGTTGATCGCAGGGCTCATGGTTGACCTCCCGGTGGGCGCCGGCTCAGAGCCGGTGCGAGATGCGCCGCTGCAAGGCTTCGAGCAGGACCGCCGTCAGGATGATGGTGCCGGTGGCGAAGCCCTGCCAGAAAATCTCGATGCGGGCCAGGTTGAGGAAGTTGCGGGTGAGCGCGATGATGATCACGCCGATGATGGTGCGCAGGATCTGGCCCTGTCCGCCGGACAGGCTGGTGCCGCCGATCACCACGGCCGCGATGACCTCGAATTCGAGCCCTTCGCCGGTGTTGGGCGACACGGCGCCGAGCCGCGACAGATTGACCAGCCCGGCGAGCGAGGCAGTGAAGCCGACGATCATGAGGCAGATGATCTTGATGCGGTCGGCGCGGATGCCGGAGAGCAGCGCCACGGTGCGGTTGCGAGCCCACCGCATAGACGCGCTTGCCGAAGGTGGTGCGCTCGAGCACGAACCAGCCGACGGCATAGACGAGCACCGCCACCCAGACGATGTTCTGGATCGGCAGCCAGGCGAATCAGATCGGCCGAGCGAGCCGCTGTCGGCAAAGCGGCTGAAGTAGACCGGCAGCGGCAGCTTCACCCAGCCGTCCTTGGCCGAACGCCTGCAGCGCCTCCGGCATGTCCGGGATCGGTTGGCCCTGCGTGACGACCAGAGTGAGGCTCCTCGCCATCATCAGCGTGCCGAGCGTGACGATGAAGGACGGAATGTGCGCCTTGGTGACCACCAGGCCGGCGAGGACGCCGATCAGCGGCCCGACGAACAGCGGCGCAATGAGCCCGATGGCCATCACCCACCAGGCGTGATCGGCGGCGGTCGGCGACCGGCATCCAGCGCACCATGAGCCAGCCGGCGACGGCGGCCGACAGGCCGACGACGGAGCCGACGGCGACGTCGAACTCGCCGGAGATCATGATGATCGTCATCCCTGCGGCGACGATCAGCATCACCGTCATCTGGCCGAGCAGATTGCCGATATTGACCGGCGACAGGAAGCGGTCGTTGACGATCTGCATCAGGATGATGAGCAGCACCAGCACGCCGAGCGCCTGGATCAGGCTGTAGGAGCGCTTGAGTCCGCGCCAGCAGCCGCCGCGGCGGGGCGGGCGCGACCGTTTCGGGGGACGAAAGCGTGGTCATGGCTCAGGCCGCCATCTTCTCGCCGCAGGCTGCGGCGTGCAGGAGCGCCTCACGCTCGATCTCCGCGCCGATCAGTTCGGCGATCAGCGCGCCGCGGAACATCACCAGCACGCGGTCGCACAGCGCTGACCAGCTCGTCGAGCTCGGTCGTCACCAGCAGCATGCCCACTCCCGCCGCCGCGATCTCGTCGATGATGGCGCGGATCTCGGCCTTGGAGCCGACATCGATGCCGATCGTCGGCTCGTCCATGACGAAGATCCTCGGGTTCGTCTCCAGCCATTTGGCGAACAGCACCTTCTGCTGGTTGCCGCCCGACAGCTGGCGCGGCCAGCGCCTGCGGCCCGGGCGCCCGCACCCTCAGCCTGGCCATGTTGCGGGCCGCGGTGTCTTCCATGGCGCGCTGATCGAGCTGGCCGAGACCGCGCGCGAAGCGGGACAGGATCGGCAGGCAGATGTTCTCGATCAGGTGAAGTCCGGCAGGATGCCCTCGCGGAGGCGGTCGCCGGTGATCAGCGCGATGCCGGCGGCAAGCGACGCGGCCGGCTCGTTCGGCGGACGATCTGCCCCGCGACGCGCACGACACCCGCCTCGCGCCGCGACTCCGCCGCCCCGAACAGGGCCTTGGCCAGTTCGCCGAGCCCGGCACCGGCGAGCCCGGTGATGCCCAGCACCTCTCCCGGCTTCAGCGCAAAGCTGATCGTCGTGCAGGCGGCCCTTGATGGCGAGCTCCTCGACGCTCAGGACCGGGCACTTCCGCGGCGTCCGCGACGGCGGGGCGCCCGCGCCGCGTCTCGTCCAGCTGCCGGCCGACCATGGCGGTGACCACCGCGGCCCGATTGGTCGCCGCCACCGGCCGGTCGGCGACCACCTGGCCGTCGCGCATGACGGTGAGGTCGTCGCAGACCTCGAAGATTTCGTTCAGATAATGCGAGATCAGCACGACCCCGACGCCCTCATGCGGCGAGCCGCCGGATCAGCCGCAGCACCAGCTGCACCTCGACGTCGGTCAGCGACGAGGTCGGTTCGTCGAGCAGCAGGATCCGCGGCTTGAGACAGATCGCCTTGACGATCTGCACCATCTTCTTGAGGTCGTTGGGCAGGTCGCCGACGACCGCCTCGGGGCCACGTCGATCTCGTACTGCGCGAGCAGCAGCTCGACCTGGCGGCGCATCGGCTTGCGCCGGATGATGCCGAAGCGGTAGGCCGGCTCGTTGTTGAGCAGGAGGTTTTCCGCCACCGTCATCGTCTGCACCAGATTGATGTCCTGGTGCACGGTGACGATGCGGTTGGCGAGCGCCTCGTCGGCGCCGCTGAAGCGCACCGCCTCGCCATCGAGACGGATGCTGCCGGCATCGGGCTGATGGACCCCGGCGATCAGCTTGATCAGCGTCGACTTGCCGGCGCCGTTCTCGCCGACCAGGCCGCGCACGCTGTCGGCGCGGATGTCGAAATCCACGCCGCGCACCGCCTTGACGCCGGCGAAGTTCTTCACCAGGCCGCGGCATTCAAGCAGCGGCTGGGCGGCGATCGTTGCGGGCGAGCCTCGGGCTGCGACGACGTCAGCCGGATCGTATGAGGGTTGCACGTCGCCTCCGCCGGTGAAGGCCGCGGACGCTTAGCGCCGCGGCCGGCCGTCCCTGGCGTTTACTTGCCGGTGACCTGCGGGTCGTTGGCAAATTCCGCGGCGTTTTCCTTGGTCAGGAGCTTGGTGCCGAGACCGACATCGTGCGGCACCTCGCCGCCGGTCAGCTTGGTCAGCACCAGTGTTCATGCCGTCATAGCCCATCTTGTAAGGGTCCTGGACGACGAGCGCGTCGATCTTGCCGTCCTGTGACCATTTTGAAGGAGACGGGATCGAGGTCGAAGCCGATCAGCTTGACGCTGCCCTGCTTGTGCGCCTGCTCGAGCGCCGGCATAGGCGCCCTGGATGACCAGCTGGTTGAAGGCGAAGGCGCCCTTGACGTCCGGCTCGGAGACCAGCAGATCCTCCATCGACTGACGGCCGGAATCGAGGCTCATGATCGGCACCGGCTGCTCCTTGAGCACCACCAGGCCGAGTTCCTTGGCGCGGTCCTCGAAACCCCGCTGGCGGGTCTGGCCGTTGTCGTTGGTCGGCGCGTGGTCGAGGGTGACGACCTTGCTGCCCTTGGGCAGAAGCTTGGCCATGTAGTCGCCCGCCTGCTCGCCGCCCTTGTAGTTGTCGGTGATGATCAGGCTGATGTAATCACCCGAGCGCACCCCGATGTCGGTGATCACCACCGGAATGTTCTGCGCGTTGAACACGTTCTTGATCGGCTCGGTGACCATGACGCTGTCGCCGGGGAAGATCAGCACCCCGTCGATGCCTTGCGAATTGAGGTCTTCGAGGTCCGAAACCTGCTTGGCCTTGTCGGTGTCGCCGCCATTGGTGACGATCAGGTCGACATTGACGTCCTTGGCCTTCCACTCCTCGGCCGCCTTCTTGGCGCCGTTGACCATCGTCACCAGGAACGGATTGGTGCCCCAGAACACCGAGTAGCCGATCTTGAAGTCCTTGGCGGCAGCCGGCGAACCGGCCAAAGCCGCCGTCACCGCGACGGCAGCCAACCATTTCAGCGAGCGCATGGCGAACTCCTCCCTCCACCACAACCATTGAAGATGGCCGGCTCCTCCTGCCGGAACGCGACAGCGCCTCGCGGATCAGGCGATTGCACCACGCGTCGCCATTCTCGATGGCCCCGGCTGACAATAACGTTTCACTTACCACTGTCAAGCCAGCCGCGCCGGGCCGAGCCCCCGATCCTTTCAGCAAAGTGCAGCATATTCAGATAGATACTGAGCGGCGACGCAAACAACTTGCCGGGCTTCCCTGCGATTCTTGACAGGGATAGTTGAAACGATATTGTTTTCTTCGGGGGCGATTGCCGGGAGCCGCTTCACCCCGGCGGGAGGGCAAGCTGATGAGAGGCCTCAAGGGCAAGGTCGCCGCGGTCACCGGCGCGGGATCGGGCATCGGCCAGGCGGCGGCCAATCGGCTCGCCGAGGAGGGCTGCAAGGTTGCGGTGCTCGACTGGAACGCGGCGGCGGCCCAAGCGACCGCAGATTTGATCGAAGCAGCCGGCGGCGAGGCTCTGGCGCTGACCACCGATGTCAGCAACGAAGCCCAGGTCGAGGCCGCCTTCGGCGCCATCGTCGAACGCTTCGGCAAGCTCGACATCGTCGTCTCCAATGCCGGGATCTTCTCGGCCGAGCGTGACGGCAAGGTCGACAGGCTGCCGAAGTCGGTGTGGGACGAGATCGTCGGCGTCAACCTCACCGGGATGTATCTGACCTGCAAGCACGGCGTGGCGGCGATCAAAGCGACCGCCGGCAAGGGCGCGGTTGTGCTCACCGGATCACCGACCGGGATGTCGGGCTGCACGCCGGCCAATGTCGCCTACGGGTCGAGCAAGGGCGGCGTCCACGGGCTGTCACGGGTGATGGCCGTCGACCATGCGCCGGAGGGCATCCGCGTCAATGTCGTGGTGCCCGGCTTCACGCTGACGCCGATCGTGCGCGAACTGGTCGCCGACCCCAAGGTCTATGAATGGCAGGTCCAGAACATTCCGCTGAAACGCGGCGCCGATCCAGATGAGATCGCCGGCGCGGTGGCGTTTCTCGCTTCGGATGACGCCTCGTACATGACCGGCTCGTTCGTGTTCGTCGACGGCGGCCTGACCGCCATCTGACGGCAATGCAGATGTTGCGAAACAGAAAAGATCATCATCGGGAGGAGAGAAGAACATGGCCAGGCCAGGATTGAAATCCATCGCAGCAGGGCTTGCCGCAGCCCTGGCGCTCGGCGCCTCGGCGGCCGAGGCCGAAGATATCACCATCGGCTTCGTCGCCCATGCGCAGGGCGACCCGTTCGTGCAGCAGATCCAGGACGGCGCGCAGGCCGCCGCCAACGATCTCGGCGTCAAGCTGGTCACCGCCCAGCAAGCGGGCGGCGCGCCCGAAGGGCAGCTGAAGCTCGTCCAGAACTTCGCCAATTCGGGCGCTCAGGGAATTGCCACCTCCGTGCCGGGCGAGTCGATGGCCAAGGGTCTCAACGACATCATCTCCAGCGGCGTGCCGGTGGTGCAGTTCAACCTCTTGTCGAAGGCCGTCGAAGCACCCTATGTCGGCGAAAAATCGGTCGAGAGCGGCCGCATCCTCGGCCGCATGGTGCTCGACAAGCTCGGCGGCGACGGCGCCAAGGGCACGGTCATCCTCGGCAATTGCTTCCCCGGCTTTCCGGTGCTCGAAAACCGCGCCAAGGGGGTGCAGGAATCGCTCGCCAAGGCTTCCGGGCCTCAAGGTGCTCGGGCCCTACGACGTCAAGGTCTCGGCCGTCGACAACTACAATCACTGGGAACAGCTCTACAGCGCCAATCCCGATGCCGTCGCGCTGATCGGGCTCTGCGCGCCGGACGTCACCAGCCTCGGCAAGCTCAATGCCGCACATGGCGACAAGTTCGTGGCCGGCGGTTATGACCTGACCGAGCTCAATCTGAAGGCGGTCAAGGAAGGCCACGCCTATGTGACGATCGGCCAGAGCGCCTTCGTGCAGGGCTATCTGCCGGTTGCGCTGCTGGTCAATGCAATCAAGAGCGGCAAGAAGCTCGCGCCGGGCTTCTACGATGCCGGCTCGCAGATCGTCACCGCCGACAAGGTCGACATGGGCAACGGGCTGAAGGCGATCACCTTCGAGGAGGCGCAGAAGCTGGCCGCCGATCCCGCGGCCACGGCCGAATACTACAAGGCCTGGACAAAGACGCTGACGCCCGAAATGCTGTCGGCGGCGCCGAAGCCGATCGCGGCAGAGTCGGAATAAAGGTCGGGCGCGGCTCGGCCCGGGCACGGCCGGAGCGCTCCGGCCGCGCCTGCAACCGCCTCGGGACACCATGACCGGACCGCCGCCGCTGATCGCCGTGCGCAACCTCGCCAAGCACTACGGCGGCGTGGTTGCGTTCGACGAGATGAGCCTGGCGGTCGATGCCGGCACCATCCACGCCGTGGTCGGCGAGAATGGCGCCGGCAAATCGACGCTGATGAAGGTGCTGGCCGGCGTGGTGCGTCCCGATTCGGGCAGCATCGAGCTCGAAGGCCGGCCGGTGACGCTCGACGGGCCGAATGCTGCCCGCCAGCACGGCATCGGCATGGTCTACCAGGAGCTCAGTCTGTTTCCGGAACGCTCGGTGCTCGCCAATCTGTTCGTCAACCGCGAGCCGCTGCGCCGCGGGCTGGTCTCCCAATCGGCGATGGAGGCGCGCTGCCGCGACCTTGCTCGACCAGCTCGGCCTGCATGTCGACGTGCGGGCGCCGGTGAGCCGGCTCAGCATCGGCGAGCAGCAGCTGGTCGAGCTTTGCCGCGTGCTCATCGAGGCGCCGCGCCTTTTGATCCTCGACGAGCCCAACTCGGCGCTGAACCAGCGCGAGACCGAGCGGCTGTTCACGGTGCTGCGCAGCCTGCGCCAGCGCGGCATCACCATGCTCTATGTCTCGCACCGCCTCGAGGAAGTGTTCGCCATCTGCGACCGCGTGACCGTGGCGCGCAACGGCCGGGCGGTGCTGACCAAGGATCGTGCCGCGCTCACCATTCCCGAGGTGATCGAGGCGATGATCGGCAGGCAGCGCGAGACGCTGTTCCCGCCGCCGCTGCCGCCCGCGGCGGGCAGGCCGGCGAGAGAGCTGCGGGCGGCGGGACTGAGCGGCGGCCGCCTGGCGACCATCGATTTCACCGCCGGGGCCGGCGAAGTCGTCGGCTTGGCAGGCCTGGAAGGCTCCGGCGTCTCGGACCTGCTCGAAATCCTGTTCGGCTTGCGCCGGGCGCGCCGCGGCGACGTCGTCTACCCGGACGGCAAGGGCCTGCCGAACAGCGCGACGGCGGCAGCACGGCGTGCGGTCTGCCTGGTGCCTGCCGACCGCCGCCGCAAGGGGCTGATGCTCGACAAGTCGATCCTGTTCAACATCGCCAATATCGTCGTCGGTGCGCGCGGCGACGGGCCGGTCTGGCTGTCGCCCGGCGAGGCCTGGCGCCGCGCCAGCCGCCAGATCGAGGCGCTGCGCATCAAGGGCAGGCCCCCGCTGCTTGCCAATGCGCTGTCGGGCGGCAACCAGCAGAAGGTGGTGATCGGCAAGTGGCTGGAGATCGGACCGGACGTTTTTCTGCTCGACGATCCGACCCGCGGGGTCGATGTCGGTGCCAAGCGGGAGATCTACGGGCTGATCCGCCAGATGTCGGCCGGCGGCGGCATCGTCTTGTTCAGCTCGACCGAGCTGCCGGAGCTGATCGGCCTGTGCGACCGGGTGCTGGTGCTCTATCAGGGCCGGCTCGCCGGCGAAGTGCGCGGCGAGGGGCTGACCAGCCGCACCCTGCTTCACCTGATCAACACCGGCGAGATGCCGGGCGGCCCGGCGGGCCGCGGACGAGCCGAGGCGGTGGACGCATGAGCAAGATCGACGAAGCCGGCCGCGCGGCGGCCGCAGGCCGGCGGGCGGACAAGGGCTTCCGCCTGCCGGAGGAGATCGGCGTCATCGTCGCGCTGGTGGTGATGATGGCGGTGATCGGCCTTGCCCGGCCGCGCTTCCTCAACCCGATCAACCTATTCTCGCTGCTCGGCAACACCACCTTCCTGGGCATGCTGGCGGTCGGTATGGTGTTCCTGCTTGCCATCCGCGAGATCGACCTCTCGGTCGGCTGGATGTTCAACTTCTCCGCGGTGTTTGCGGCCTTGCTGATGGTCGCCGGCGTCAATCCCTGGCTGGCGGCGGCGGCCGGCATCCTGTTCGGCGCCGGGCTCGGCCTGGTCAACGGGCTGATCGCCGTGACGCTGCGCCTGCCGGCGATCATCGTCACGCTCGGCACCTATTCGATGTTCCAGGGCCTGTCGCTGGTCGCCAACAATGGCCGGGCGATCGTCCCCGCCGATCAGAGCAGCGCCTTCTTCTCGGTGATCTCGACCAAGCTGTTCGGCGTGTTGCCGGTGGCGGCCCTGGTGTTCGTTCTGCTCGCCGCGGCGATGCATGTCGTCCTCCACCGCACCCGGTTCGGCTACCGCGTGCAGGCGGTCGGCTCCAACCCGGAGGCCGCCGCCCATGCCGGCATCCCGACCGCCTGGGTGCGGCTGCAGACCCTGGTGCTGATGGGCGCGATCTGCGGCCTTTCAGGCACCATGTATGTCGGCTTCCGCGGCGCCATCGATCCCAATGAGGGCAGCGACTTCGTGCTCGTCGTCATCGCCGCGGTGATCATCGGCGGCACGCCGCTGTCGGGCGGCCACGGCACCATCATCGGCGCGGTCGTCGGCATGATGATCATCCAGGTGATCTCGAGCGGCCTGATCTTCTTCGGCATCGATGCGACCTGGAGCACCTTCGTCACCGGCGCGGTGACGGTGCTGGCCGTGTCGCTCGACCGTCTGATCAAGTACCAGCGGGCGCGGCGGGCCGAGATGCGGCGCGATCCGGGCTGACCCTGTCTGACCCCGCCAGGCAGATCACCGCTCGGGCGCGTCGGGCTCCGCTCTAAGTCGTTGTTTTCCTGAAATTCCGGACGGGGAACCCGGGCCGCCGCTTTGGCTGGAACTGCGCTACGAGCTGACCGGCCGGCAGGAGCCGCCGAGGATCAGATGAGTCGGGAAGGCGATGCGCTGGGCCGGCCGCTCGGTCTGGCCGCCGAGGCGCTCGAGCAAAAGCTGCGCCGCCGTCTTGCCGATCTCCTCGACCGGCCGGTCGATCAGAGTGATTGGCCCGGGATAGAGCAGCGCGATGTCGGAGCGGTCGCAGCCGATCAGCGAAATGTCGTCGGGCACCGACACGCCCTGCTGCTGGATGGCGCGCAGCACGCCGACCAGGATGCGGTTGCCAGCGGCGATGATCGCCGTCGGCCGCTCGGCCATCTGCAGCAGCGCGGTCGCCTCGCGGAAGCCGAAGTCGGCCGACAGGCTCTGCGACCGGATGAAGCGTTCCGGCACCGCCAGTCCGCTTTTCTGGAAGGCCTCGACGAAGCCGCGCACCCGCTCGCGGCCCGGCCGGATATCGTTGCCGGCGGTGATGATGGCGATGCGGCGATGGCCGAGTTCGATCAGGTAGCGGGTCGCCTGGCGCAGGCCCGTGGCATGCTCGGTCAGCACCGCGTCGATGTCGAGCGGGATGTCGCGGTCGAGCAGCACTGCCGGGACCCTCAGCTCCCTGAGCCGGCGGATGGTGCGCGCATCCTGCTCGTTGTTGATGGTCAGTACCATGCCGTCGGCACGGCCGTGCTGGAGCATGTCGATCGCCGCCGCCTCCTCGCCGGCGCGGCCATTGGTGCTCATCAGATAGAGCGAGAAACCGCGCTCGCGCATCACCGCGTCGACCGCCTTGAAGCAGCTCGCATGCCAGGGATTGGCGATGTCGTCGATGACGAAGCCGACCGTCATGGTCTTGCGCCGGCGCATGTTCTGGGCGCGCGAATCCGGCTGGAAGCCGAGCGACTGGATCGCCGCGCGGACCTTGCCGAGGGTCCCCGGGCGGACCGTGTCGGGCGCGTTGAGACTGCGTGAAACGGTTCCGACCGACACGCCGGAAACGCGTGCCACATCACGGATGGTCGCCGGCTTTTCGAGCCCTGGCCTCACCGAGAGCCTTTCGCCACTGAGCGCAGCCCGACCGCCGCTGGCGCGGCGATTCTCCCTGCAAAACCGCACTCTAGCTTGACCGGGACGCAGACAGCAAGCGGCAAGGCCAGGCTTTCTGCTTGACCTGGAGCGGGCCAGCCCCTAGCGTTGGAAACGTTTCGATTGATCCTCGGGAGAGCGGCCGATGGCAGGGCCCTTGCACATCGAACGGATCGAATGCGTGCCGCTGTCGATGCCGCTGCCGCGAACCTTCCGGGGCAGCAATTATTTCATGACGCACCGGGCGACCATCATCACCCGCGTCTACACCGCCGAGGGGGCGGTGGGCGAGGTTTACAACGGCGACGAGTTCGAGACCCAAGGCGAGGTGGTGAAGATCATCCTCGAGGAGATCCAGCCGCTGCTGATCGGCAAGGACGCCTTCAACATCGAGGGCTGCTGGCAGGCGATGGTGAGGCCGAGCACCAACATCCTGCGCGACCGCAAGCTGGCGATGTGCGCCCAGGCCTGCGTCGACAGCGCGCTGTGGGACCTGGTCGGCAAGGCTCTGGAGATGCCGCTCTACCGGCTGTGGGGCGGCTATCGCGACCGCCTGCCGGTGATCTGCATCGCCGGCTACTACGAGGAGAACAAGACGCTCGCCGATTTCGGCCGCGAGATGGAGGCGATCCGCGCCGCCGGCTATGCCGGGTGTAAGTTCAAGGTCGGCGGCCGCACGCCGGCCGAGGACGCCGCCCGGGTGCGCGCCGCGCGCGAGGCCGCCGGCGACGATTTCGTCCTGGTCGTCGACGCCAACCAGGGCTGGTCGCTGCGCGACGCCGTCGAGTTCGCGCGCCGCGCCGGAGATCTCGGCATCCGCTGGTTCGAGGAGCCGGTGCGCTGGCAGAACGACCGCCTCGACATGGCCGCGGCGCGCAGCCAGACCGGCCTGCCGATCGCGGCCGGCCAGAGCGAGATCAGCCGCAGCGGCTGCCGCGACCTGATGATGGCCGGCGCCATCGACGTCTGCAATTTCGACGCCAGCTGGGGCGGCGGCCCGACCGAGTGGCGGCGGGTGGCGGCGCTGGCCAGCTGCTTCGCCGTCGAAATGGCGCACCATGAGGAACCGCAGATCTCGGCGCATCTGCTCGCCTCGATCCCGCATGGAACGTTCCTGGAAACGTTTCACCCCGAGCGCGACCCGCTGTTCTATGCGCTGGTCGCCAATCGCTCGGCCTTCGACAACGGCACCTACGCCCTGCCGCAAGGACCAGGCTTCGGCCTCGAGCTCGATCAGCGGACCATCGCCAAATACCGGGTCTGACCGGGCCGGTGCAGGAGCGCTGCAGGCCTCCCGGCCCGGCCTGCGGCCGGCCGGCCTCGCCCCTCGCCGCTCGCCCTCGGCGAGAACAAAATCAGAACATCCAATTGACAAGCGTACGTTGTTTTGCTAGAAATCAGTCAACTTCAGCGAGCTGGGTTCCCGCTCGGGGGAAGCGCAGAAGTAGCAAATGTTGCAGGCGTGGGTGGCGGCAGGTTGCTTGGGTCGCGTGGACCTGGGGTGCCGAGCAGGGGAGTTGTGCCGGGCTGGCTCTCGGTTTGGAAGGGGTGTCTGTTTTCACAGCTGATGGTATCGGCCTCGGCTCCGCGAGGGGGCGTTGCGGTGCCATGCGGGCCAAGTGCCCGCGGGCCGCGAGAGGCTGCTTGGGTCGCAGAGGTCTGGCGGGCTGGGCGTTGGGTTTAGTGCCGGGGCGGCTGTTTGGTTGAGTTCGGGTGGCTGTTTTCAGAGCTGATGTTTGCCCGTCGCGTCTCGGCGAGGAGACGTTGCGTTGCCCACGTCCCGGGCCCCCCTGTGCCGCGAGGGACTGCAAGGGTAGTCTGTTGGGGTAGGCATGAAGTTGGTGCCGGGCCGGCTGGCGGTGTGGGTGAGATGTCTGTTTCCGAAGCTGGCGCTTGGAGCGATTCCAGGGAAGCGGTGACGGTTGTCCGTCCGGAATTGCCGGAACACAAGGGCTTGAAGGGGATCACCGCTGCGGAGAAAGCGGTGAGCCGCCGTGGCTCTCCAGGCCGGGAGGCCGAGAGGTCGGTTTCGGCTCGGCAGACGAGACATCCGCTTGGCCGGGTCGGCCTGACGGGCAAGGGAGGTACGTGTGGCTGCGACGCGATCGGTTGGCGCAATTTCAGCAGACGGTAAAACCGGTTCTCCGTTCGGAATTGCCGGAACACAAGGGGTTGGAGCAGGGCAGCGATTCGAAGAAGCGCTCAATCGCTCCAGCATTTTTGAGCAGAGCTTGGCGCGGACGCAACAGCCTCGGCCAAAGCGGCGGCTGGCGCTCGGCCGAGCGTCAGACCGGCGCGGGGTTGGCAACGCTGCGCCGCCGGCGCTGCTCCAGCCGGGTGATCTCGGTGGCGAGTTCCTCGACATGACCGAACGCCGAGACGGTCAGCGGCTCGGTCAGCCTTCCCTGGGCGACGACATAGACCCGGTCGGCGGCCTCGTAGACCTCGAGCACCTCGGTGCAGAAGATGACGACGGTATGGCCGGCATCGGCGTAGTCGCGCAGCAGGCGGTAGATCTCGGCCTTGCTGTGGATGTCGACGCCGCGGGTCGGCTCCTCCAGGAGCAGCAGCTTGGGGCCGCAATTGAGCGCTTGGGCGATCGCCACCTTCTGCTGGTTGCCGCCCGACAGCGAGCGGATCGCCTGGGTGGTGGTGCCGGTCTTGACCTTGAACCGGCGCACCGCTTCGGTGGCCAGCTCGCGCATCCGCCGCTTGCGCAAGGCCAGTCCGGCCCCGGCGATCTCGGGATAGCCGAGGCGCACCAGAAGGTTCTCGCCGACGGAGAAATTGCTGTAGAGGCTGAGCTGCCGGGTCGCCGGCACATAGGCGGTCTTCGCCCCGGGATCAGCGCCGGCCTGACCGGCCACCGTCATCGTCCCCGTGCACGGCTCGAGGCCGGCGAAGGAGCGGATCAGCTCGCGCGAACCGGAGCCCTCGACGCCCATCAGCGCGATGATCTCGCCGGCCGCCCCGTCGAGCGCAATGCCGCGGAAGGCGCGCGGATGGCTCCAGTCGCGCACCGAAAACAGCGGCACCTCGGTCCGCGCGGCCGCGGCGCGCAGCCGATCGCCCCGGCCCTCGCCGGCGGCGATCTCGGTGACCAGCTGGCGGGCGATGCCGTCCTCGGTCAGCGCCTCCCCCGCCAAAATGGCGCGGACCTTGCCGTCGCGCACGACCGCCACCCGCTTGCAGTGCTCGACCAGGTCGCCGAGCCGGTGGGTGACCAGCAGAACGATGCGTCCCTCCGCCGCGATCGCGTGCATCTCGTGGAACAGCTGGTCGGATTCGTTCGCCGTCAGCGCCGAATTCGGCTCGTCGAACAGGAACACGCGCGCCCGCCGGGCGACGGCCCGGGCAATCTCGGTGCGCTGCTGATTGGCGAGCGAGCAGTCGGACAAGAGCCGGTCCTTGAGCCCGCCGATGCCGAGCGCCTCCATCACCTCGGCGTCGGCGTCGCTGAGCCCGGGCTTGGCAAACCGGGTGCCTTCGCGCCCGACGACGACGTTCTGGGCCACCGTCAGATTGGGAAACAGCTGCGGCTCCTGATGAACCACCGCAACCTCGTGCCAGTCGGCCGACGGAGCCCACGGCCGGCCGTCGAAGGTCAGGCTGCCGGCATCGGGCCGCTCTTCGCCGGCGATGATGCGCACCAGGGTGCTCTTGCCCGCGCCGTTCGGCCCGGCAATGCCCAACACCTCGCCCGGCAGAATGTCGAGATCGATGCCGTTGAGCGCAATCGTCGAGCCGTAGCGCTTGCTGACGCCGCGGATGCCGATGCCGGCGCCGCTCATGCCGCGCGGCTCTTGCGCAGCTTGGTCAGGAACAGGTCGAGCGCCACCGCGCCGATGGTGACGGCGCCGAGGAAGATCTGCTGCACATGCGGTCCGGGCGACAGCAGCGCCAGCCCGATCTGCAGCTCCGCCAGGAGCAGGGCCCCGCCCAGCGTGCCGATGATGGTGCCCTTGCCGCCGCTCAGGCTGGCGCCGCCGATGATCACGGCGGCAAACACCGGAAAGGTCTGCGACAGGCCGATGTCGGGCTGGCTGGTCTGGATGAACGAGAAATCGAGGATGCCGGCGATCGCCGCCAGGATCGAGCACAGGATGAAGGCCAGGATCTTGTAGCGGTTGACCGGCAGCCGGGCGAGCTTGCCGGCCTCGGGATTGCCGCCGATCGCCATCAGGCGGAAGCCGAACAGCGAGCGGTGAAGCAGGAACCCGACGACCACGGCGATGCCGAGCATCCAGAAGATCTCGACCGACAGACTGTAGCGGCCGACATTGCGGGTGAGGCCGACGAAGAAGTCGAGCTCGCCGGGGTCGACGATGCCGTCGGGCGGCGGGTAGTTGGGGTTGAAGGTGCTGGTGTTGGTGATCCACAGCGACAGCCCGTAGAGCAGGTTGTAGCTGCCCAGCGTGACAATGAAGGAGGGAATCTTCAGCCGGGTCACCATCAACCCGTTGAACAGCCCGACCAGCGCACCGACCCCGATGGCCAGCGGGATCGCCAGATAGACCGAAACCCCGAGCAGGATCCACAGCACCGCGAGCGTGTTGGCGGCAAGGCCGTACATGGCGCCGAAGGACAGGTCGATCTCGCCGACGACGATCACCAGCGTCAGCCCCATCGCCATGATGGCGACGGAGCTCATGCCGCGCAGCACCGAAACCGCAAGATTGGGATTGGCAAAATTGGGATTGATGAAGATGAACACCAGCGCGACCGCAATCACGGCGGCAAACAGCCCGCCGATCCGCAAGGCCGCATCGACCGTCTTGCGGCCGACGGCGCCAAATCCTCGCCGCGGCTCAGCCGGCTCGGTAGTCACGCCCGAACTCATCCCCGTCCCGTCGCTCCCTTGCCCGTTGGAGCGGATCCCCGTTTTCCCGCATCGGTGCTCCGCTCCAAGTCCTTGTTTTCCCGCAATTCCGGACGGAAAACCGTTTCCACTTTTCCTGGAACTGCTCGGGCGGCGCCGCCGCCCGGATGCGCCCTCCCGGCGAGCGTTATTTCGCCGACATCGTCTTGTCGAGCTCCTTGCGCGCCTGGGCCACGCCGTCCTTGGTCACGGCCTTCAGCGTCTGGGTGTTGGGCAGAATGACGCCGTTCTTCAGGAACTGCGCGCAGGCGGGGCCGCCGAAAGCGGCCTGGTCGGGCCAGCGCTGGTCGAGCTGGGCCACCTGGATGCCCTTTTCGATCGCGTCGAGCTGTCCCTTGGACGAGTTCCAGCCGATGGTGAACACCTTGCCGGTGAGGCCGAGGCTCTCGATCGCCCGGTCGGCGTGCTCGGCGCCGATGTCGACATTCTGGATGAACTGGACATCGGGGTTGGCGGTCAGGAACGAGCGGTAGACATCAAACGTCTTGGCAGGCTCGTAGCTGGTGTTCAGGCCGTTGGCGGCCGTGGTCACGAACTTGGCGTCGGGAATGGCCGCCTTGATGCCGTCCTCGAAGCCCTTCATGCGGCCCTGCGCCCAGAACTGGGTCGGGTCGCCGCCGGACACGGCGAACACCTTGATGTCGGCCTTGTTGTTGTCCTTGATCCACTTCAACACCGCCTCGGCGGCGGTATGGCCTTCCTTGTCGGGGATCTGCGTGAAGTTGGTGAACTCGTGGCCGCGCGAGGTGACGCCGGCGGTGAACACCGGAATGCCCTGGTCCATCAGCTTGTTGGTGATCGCGGTCATGGCGTCGGAGCTGACCGGCTCGATGCTGATGCAGTCGATCTCGCCGGCGGCGAGCTTCGATTCGATCTGGCTGACCTGCTGGTTGGGGTCGTTCTGGACCGGCGCGATCGCCGCACACTCCATCGGGTAGATGTCCTTGCCCATCTTGCAGCCCATCTCGAAGCCCGCCTTGTACTGCGGCGAGAACAGCGGGATGCCGGAGGCCTGATAGGAGAAGACATAGTTGATCGGCTCGCCTTTCTTGATCTTTTCGGCGATCCGGTCGGCCAGCTTGAAGGTGCCCCAGTCGCGCTTCACCGCGAGCGGCGCACCGTCGACCTTGTCGCCGCTCTGCGGGATCTGACTCTCGCTGCCGTCCTGCGCCCAGGCGCCGCCGGCCAATGCCCATGTGGTGCAGCCGATGGCCGCCACGATCAATCGATGATGGAACCTACGCAAATGCTCCTCCTCCCGTTTTCCAGTGCATGCCGTTTCTCTTGCCACTCCAAGCGGGCGCCGGGCGGATCACGCCCGGCCCAGCACCTTTTCGCTGCGATAGCCGTCGACGACCTCCTCGATCACCTCGATGCCGAGCCCAGGCCCGGTCGGCGGGTAGACCCAGCCGTCGACATGCTCGAACGGCTTGGTCACCAGGTCGTGCTGCATCGGGTTGCGCAGCGGCTTGAACTCGAACAGCTTGCAGGCCGGCGAGTTGAACGAGATCGCCAGGCTGGCCGCGGTGACGATCGCCGACGACCAGGCATGGGCATTGGCCTGGCGGCGGTAGAACTCGCAGCGCTCGGTGACCTTCTTGAAGCCGGTGATGCCTTCCGCGCGGCCCGGATCGACGCCGACCACGTCGACGGTGCCGGTCGCCAGCACCCGCTCGAACTGCTCCAGCGTCCATTCGCGCTCGCCATAGGCGATCCGCGTCGTCGTCTTGGCGCGCAGATTGGCGTAGCCCTCGGGATCCCAGGCGCCGAGCGGCTCCTCGATCCAGGCGAGGTTGTACTCCTCCATCGCCCTCGCCCGGCGCACCGCGTCGGTGACGTCCCATTTGATGTCGATGCCGTTGTCGATCATCAGCATCTTGTCGCCGAGCACCTCGCGCATCGCCTTGACATAGGCGACGTCGCGGTCGTGGTCGTAGCCGAGGCGGGCATTGCCGCGCTTGCCGAAGCCGGTCTTCAGCCCCTGCAGCCCGGTCGACAGCCATTCGGCCGTCTCCTCGGCCATCTCGGGGATCGACTCGTAGTGGGCGTGGCAGGAGGCGATCGCCGGCAGCCGCTCGTGCACCGCTCCGCCGAGCAGGTCGAGCACGCTGCGGCCGAGCGCCTTGCCCTTCAGATCCCACAGGGCGATGTCGATCGCCGCGATGGCATAGGATGCAATGCCGCCATGATAGCCGTACCACCAGGCCTGCTGCTTGTTCTGCCGCCACAGCGCCTCGGTGTGCGACCGGATCCTTGCCGATCAGGTTCGGCGCCATGCCCTCGATGATCGCCTTGGCGGCGAAATTGGCCTCGGGGAACTGGGTGATCGACTCGCCCCAGCCGACCTGGCCGTCGTCGGCGGTGATCTTGGCCAGGCAGAGATGCCGGAGCGCGTTGAAGTCGTTCGGCTCCGGATAGCTCACCGGAATGGCTTCGATCTTGGCGATCCTCATGACGCGCTCTCTAGCCGATCGCGCCGCGGAAGAGCGGCATGCCCTCGACGCCGACATCGACCTCGATCAGGCCGCCCGGTCATCGCCGCCCCGGTGGTGTCGAACGGCCCCATGTCGCAGCAGAACAGCTTGCCGCCCTTGCCGAAGCAGCAGTTGAGAATGGTGCCGCCCGTCTCGAGGAAGTCGATATGCTTGCCGTCCTTGGAGAAGATGGTCGACGCCGCCGGCCGCCACCGCGGTGATCCAGAAATTGCCGTTGGCGTCGATCTTGAGCCCGTCGGGGATGTGGCCTTCCGGCATCGTGCAGAGCAGCGACTTGCTGCCGTCGGGTTTGCGGCGGATGACGTTCAGCGTGTAGGACTCGACCCAGACGAGCGACCCGTCCGGCTCGGCGACGATGCCGTTCGGATAGACGTAGTCGAGTTCTTCGAGGATCTTGGCGACGCCGTTTTTCTCGATCACCACGATGCGGCCGGGGTGCGGCTTGTCTTCCTGGTTCCAGTCGCCGGAATCGGTGAAATAGAGGCGGCCGTCCGGGCCGAAGGTGAGGTCGTTGGGGCCGTCGAAGGTCTTGCCGTCGGCCTCGGTGACCAGGATCTCGACCTTGCCGCCGGGCAGCGTCTTCTGGATCGAGGGCGGCCGGTGCTCCGGCGCGACCCATGCGCCGACATTGGGCGTCTGGGTCGAGTAGACGCTGCCGTCCGAGCCCAGCATGCAGGCATTCGGGCCGCCGCCGACGAAGGCGAACCGCCCCTGCTTGCCGGTTTTGGGATCCCAGACGCCGATCTCGCTGGCATAGGTGTTGGCGTAGATCGACCCGGCCGTCGTCCAGCTCATAGGGGCCCTCGGGATGGCCGAGGCCGGTGGCGCGGATCTTCTGCGGCTTCTTCATGCTCGTCCTCCCTCACCAGGTCACCAGGCCGCCGGTGAAGTTGACCGCCTGGCCGGTCATGTATGCCGCCTCGTCGGACAGCAGAAACCAGATGACCGCCGCGCATTCCTGCGGCGCCGAGGCACGGCCGAGCGGCACCGCCGTGTTGCGGGCGCCCTGCAGGGCCTCGGCCGACATGCCGCGCAGCCGCGACACACGGTCGATGCACGACGTCCTGCATCGGCGTGTCGACGATGCCGGGGCAGATCGCGTTGACCCGCACCGGGCGGTCGGCCAGCGCATAGGCGAACGAGCGCGTGATCGACAGGATCGTGGTCTTGGACGCGGCGTAGGCGGCGACCTCGATCGTCGAGGCGAGCTTGGCCGAGCTCGACGACAGATTGACGATGGCGCCGCCGGGCCGGAGCCGCGGGCCGCACTGCTGACAGATGAAGAAGATCGACTCGGCATTGACCGTCTGGATCCGGCGCCATTCCTCGCGGTCGATCTCGAGGATCGGCTTGATCAGGATGATGCCGTGCGCGTTGACCAAATAATCGCAGCCGTCGGCGGCCGCGGCCAGCGCCGACCAGGCCGACGGCTCGGCAAGATCGAGCGTCAGCGTTTCGCAGCCGCTCTCACCGAGCGGGCGCAGCCGCTGGGCGTCGATGTCGACCGCGGTGACGGCAACCCTTTCGCGCAGCAGCCGCTCGGCCACGGCACGACCGATCCCGCTGCCCGCTCCCGTGACGATACCGCGGCGATTTCGCGCTGGCGAAGCCATTTCGGATTTGCGCCCTCCCGTTGCCGTCGCGCGGCAACTCCACCCTTAAGACATACGGCCTGCGCTCGGCGGGGGTGAATGCTCCTCGGGCCAACTATATTGAAACGTTATCGAGGCATGCAAGCGATTTTTGGACACGACACCGTCGCGTTCGCGCCCCGTCACCTCCGGTCAGCGGCGGCTATTCATCCGCCCGGCCGCTAAGCGCGCGACTTGCAATGCGCGGACGAGGTGTCTATCAATTGAAACGATATTTTTTGGGGCGGCGGCAGCCCGCCCGCGGAAAGGAACACCATGCCGGCGACCACGATCGCAGTCATCGAAGGCGATGGCATCGGCAAGGAAGTGGTGCCCGAGGGGCGCCGGGTGCTCGAGGCCGCGGCCCGCGTCTTCGGGCTCGATCTGCGCTTCGAGGCCTTCCCTTGGGGCTGCGACCATCACGCGCGCTTCGGACGGATGATGCCGGAGGACGGGCTTGCCCGGATCGCCGATCACGATGCGATATTTTTGGGGGCCGTCGGCTGGCCGACCGTGTCGGATGTGGAGTCGCTTTGGACCCTGCTGATGCCGATCCGCCGCAGTTTTCAGCAATATGTCAATCTTCGGCCGGTGCGGCTGTTCGAGGGCGTTCCCTCGCCGCTCGCCAGACCGGGCGACATCGACCTTCTGATCGTGCGCGAGAACAATGAGGGCGAGTACTCCGAAATCGGCGGCCGCATGTTCCCCGGCACCGACCAGGAGATGGTGATCCAGAACACGGTCCTGACCCGGTTCGGCTGCGACCGGGTGATGCGCTATGCCTTCGGCCTCGCCATGAAGCGCAAGCGCAAGCTTACCTCGGCGACCAAGTCGAACGGCATCATTCACACGATGCCGTTCTGGGACGAGCGTTTCCGCGCGGTCGCGGCCGAGTTCCCCGAGGTCGCAACCGAGCAGTTCCACATCGACATCCTGGCGGCGCATTTCGTCGGCCGGCCGTCGCGTTTCGACGTGGTGGTGGCGAGCAATCTGTTCGGCGACATCCTTTCCGATCTCGGCCCGGCGGTGACGGGGACGATCGGCATCGCTCCCTCGGGCAACATCAACCCGGAACGGCGCTTTCCGTCGATGTTCGAGCCGGTGCACGGCTCGGCCCCCGACATCGCCGGCAAGAACATCGCCAATCCGATCGGCCAGATCTGGTCCGGTGCCATGCTGCTCGACCATCTCGGCGCCCCGGAGGCGGCGGCGGCCATCGTCGGCGCCATCGAGCGGGTGCTCGCCGCGGGCGATACCTTGACCCCCGACATGGGCGGACAGGCGTCGACCGCAGCTCTCGGCCAGGCGGTCGCCGAGGCGGTTTCATCGCACCCTGCGAAGGCACGTCGTCATGGCTGAGATCCCGTTCGTCGACACCCATTTCCACCTGCACGACATGAAGCACCCGCAGCTGCGCTACGGCTGGCTGGAGCCGGATGCCGTGCACGGCTTCCTGCCCGACACCGATCCGCTCAAATCGCAGCACTACTTCATCAAGGACTATCTGGCCGAGATCCGCTTTGCCAATGTGGTCAAGGCGATCCATGTGCAGGCCGCGGTCAACACCCCCGACCCGGTGGTCGAGACCGCCTGGCTGCAGGCCTTTGCCGACGAGACCGGATACCCGCAGGGCATTGTCGCCGAATGCCATCTGGCCCGGCCGGACGCCGCCGCGGTGCTCGACCAGCACCTCGCCTACAACAATGTGCGCGGCATCCGCGATTTCGGCGACGGGCGCTACCTGATCGAGCCGGCCTGGCGGCGCGGGTTTGCCGAGCTTGCGCCGCGCACGCTGGTGTCCTGCATCGACACGCGGGTGGAGCTTGCCGAGGACATCCGCGACTTGGCTCGGACGTTTCCGGAGACGCAGATCTGCATCGACCATTGCGCGATCCCGATGGGCCGCGATGCCGAGAGCTTCCGGCGCTGGCGCGCGGCCATGGACGTGATGGCCGGCTCACCGAACGTCACCATGAAGGTCTCGGGGCTCGGCATGTGTGACCCAAGGTGGACGGTGGAGTCGATCCGGCCTTACGTCCTGGGCAGCATCGAAGCCTTCGGCGTGCCGCGGGTGGTGTTCGGCACCAACTGGCCGGTCGACCGGATGTACAGTTCCTATCCCGACGTCATCAACGCCTATGCCGAGATCATCTCCGGCTTTTCGCGCGACGAGCAGACGGCGCTGTTTTCCGGCAACGCCGAACGGCTGTTCAGGATCTGAGGCGAACACACGATGGCCAGTCCCGCCCCCGTCGAAAGCGTCCACCATGTCGGCATGACGGTGGCGAGCCTGGAGGCCGCGCTTGCCTTCTGGGAAGCGTTTCTCGGCAAGCCGGCGCGTTGGACGACGGTGCTCGACCGGCCCTATCTCAGCCGGGTGGTCGGCTATCCCGATGTGGCGATCAAGGCGGCATTCGTCGACTTGCCCGGCGGCGTGGTCCTCGAGCTTCTCGACTATCACCAGGTCGCCGGGCGCAGCGCCAATCCGCAGGCCACCGCCAATCCGGGCAATATGCATCTCTGCCTCAAGGTCGCGGATGCACACGCGGCGTGGCAACACGCGGTCGGCTGCGGCGCGGTGCCGGTGTCTCCGGACGGGCCGGTGGCCATAGACGGCGGCCCCAATATCGGCGCCAAGGCCGCCTATCTGCGCATCCACGACGGCATCACCATCGAGCTGTTCCAGCCGCCGCCGCGCCGCGAGGCAGCGGGATGATCAAGCGGATCAGCTTCCTGCGGCGCAAGGACGGAATGAGCGCAGACGCCTTCTTCGCTCATTGGACCGGTCCGCATGCCGACATCGTCAAGCGGCTCCCCGGACTGCGCGGCCTGCGCTTCGGCCGGGTGGAAAGCTGGTCGCCCGAGGCGGCCGCCTGGGACGGCGTCGGCGAGATCTGGTTCGACAGCGTCGAGGCCGCGCTGGCCGCCTTTGCCAGCGAGCCGTGCCGCAGCCTGCTCGTCGAGGACCGCAAATTGTTCACGCGCGAGATCCAGTCGTGCTTCGTCACCGAGCACACCGCGGTCGCGCCGGTGCAGATCGCTTGAGGAGGCGGGGATGGCGTTCGAGCTCGGGGCGGGGCTGAAGGGCAAGGCCATTCTCGTTACCGGCGGCAGCGGCGGCATCGGCCGCGAAGTCTGCCTCGCCTTCGCCGGCGCCGGGGCGCGGGTGGCCGTCGTCGACCTCGACGTGGCGAGAGTCGAGGAGGTGGTCGCGGCGATGGAGGGCGGGCCGCATCTCGCGCTCGGGCACGACCTGAGACCGATCAGCGGCCATGCGGCGCTGGTCCAGCAGGTTCTCGACGCCTTCGGCAGTCTCGACGTTCTGGTCTGCGCCGCGGCCGTCCTGGTGCGCCGGCCCAGCGTGTTCGACGTCAGCGAGGCGGACTGGGATTTCCAGCACGACGTCAATCTGAAGGCCACCTTCTTCCTCAACCAGGCGGTCGCGCGGGTGATGAAGGATCAGGGCCGCGGCGGCCGGATCATCAATTTCACCTCGCAGGGCTGGCAGAGCGGCGGCTTCGGCGGCTCGGTCGCCTATGCCGCCACCAAGGGCGGCGTGGTGTCGATGACCCGCGGGCTGGCACGGTCCCTGGCCAAGGACAGGATCACCGTCAATGCCGTTTCGCCCGGCGCGGCCGATACGGCGATGATGCGCTCCGGCATGGACGAGGCCGCGCTCGCCGGGACCATTGCTCAGATCCCGCTGGGCTACATGGCCGAGCCTGCGGAACTGGCCGGCTCGGTGCTGTTTCTCGCCTCCGACCATGCCGGCTACATCACCGGCGCCACCCTCAATGTGAGCGGCGGCTGGCTGATGTACTGAGCCCGGGCGCGGAGCGCAAACTTTGTGTCGCCTCGCGATCCGGCCAGGGGGTCGAGGTGAGGATCGGCGTGAAGGGAGGCTGCCATGAGCAAATCGCTGAGCGGAAAAGTGGCCGTCGTCACCGGTGCCGGCCGCGGCATCGGCGCGGCGATCGCCGCACGGCTGCTCGACGACGGTGCCGACGTGTTCGCGCTCGACAAGGCTGCGCCGGAGGAGCCGCATCCGGGCGTCAGCTATCTCGAGACCGACGTCACCGACCCGGCCAGCGTCGCCGACGCTTTCCGGGCAATCGACAGCCGAGGCGGACGGCTCGATATCCTGGTCAGCAATGCCGGGATCCAGCGCGTCGGGCTGATCGGCAAGATCTCCTATGCCGACTTCTCGGCAGTGATCGCCACGCACCTCAACGGGCTCTTCCTGTGCGCCTCAGAAGCAGTGCCGCGCATGGTCGCGGCCGGCAACGGCGGCGCGATTGTCAGCATCGCCTCGACCGCAGCGTTCGTCGGCCTGCCGGGGCGCGGCCCGTACTGCGCGGCGAAGGCGGGGATCCTCGGCCTGACCCGTGCGCTGGCGCTCGAAGTGGCAAGCGCCGGCATCCGCGTCAATGCCGTCGCGCCTGGCTTCACCCGCACCAAATTCATCGAACAGGGGCTGAAGGACGGGTCGCTGCAGGAGGACTGGATGGTGGCCCGCGTGCCGATGAAGCGGCTCGCTGCGACCGACGAGATCGCCGAGGCGGTGCGCTTCCTGGCCGGCGGGGAATCCTCCTACATGACCGGCCAGAGCCTGGTCGTCGACGGCGGCTGGATCGTCCAGGGGATCCCGGAGGCGCCGACCTGGCTGAAGACACCGGCGACATGATCCCAGGTCGGTTCAACCTGGCGGACCATTGCGTCGGCCACGCAGCACGGGCCGTTCCCGGCAAGGCCGCGCTGCTGGTCGTCGACGACGTCGATCGGCCCGAAACGGCTGAGCGCTGGACTTACCAGGCGCTCGACCTCGCCGTCCGGCGCATTGCCGGCGGGCTGCTGGCGGAAGGACTGCTGCCGGGAGAACGCATCCTATTGCGGCTTCCCAACCGCAGCGACGTCGCCCTGGTTTTCCTCGGCGCGATCGCGGCCGGGCTGGTGCCGGTGCCGACCTCGCCGCAGCTGACCGCAGCCGATTCCGCCTTCCTGCTGGCGGATGCCGCAGCGGCCGCGGTGGTCCATGGCGGCGGCGTGCCGCTCGGGCAGGTGCCGGCGCGCTGCAAGGTGCTCGGCGAAGCGGAGCTTGCCCGGCTCAAGGCCGCGACGCCGCTGCCGAGCTATGCGGCGACGATGGCCGAGGCCCCGGCCTTCATGATCTACACCTCGGGCACGTCGGCGCAGCCGAAGGGCGTGGTGCATGCGCAGCGCACGGTGATCGGCCGGGTGCCGATGCAGCGGGAGTGGCAGGGCCTGTCGGCAGCCGACGTGATGCTCCACGCCGGCGCCTTCAACTGGAGCTTCACCCTGGGCGTCGGCCTGCTCGACCCGTGGTCGGCGGGGGCGACGGCCGTGCTCTACACGGGACCCAAGGACATCGCGATGTGGCCGCGGCTGATCGATGCCGTCGGGGCGACGCTGTTCGCGGCCGTGCCGTCGCTCTACCGGCAGATCCTGAAATATTGCCTGCTGGAACCCGGCTGTCTTGCCACCCTACGCCATGGGCTGGCCGCCGGCGAGGCGCTCGCCCCGGCGGTCTTGGAGGACTGGCGGCGGGCCACCGGCAAGGAGCTCTACGAAGCCTTCGGGATGAGCGAATGCTCGACCTTCGTGTCGAACGGCGCCGGGCGGCCGATCCGCCCGGGCAGCCCCGGCAAGCCGCAGGGCGGGCGGCCGATCGCCATCCTGCCTGTCGACGGCGGCACGACGCCGGCCGCGGCGGGCAGCGCCGGACTGCTTTCCATCGGCCGCGGCGACGCCGGCCTGATGCTCGGCTATTGGAACCGTCCCGAGGCGGAGGAGCAGGCTTTTCGCGGCGACTGGTTCGTCAGCGGCGATCTCGCCGTGTTCGACGATGACGGCTATCTTTGGCATCGCGGCCGCGCCGACGAGGTGCTCAATGCCGGCGGGTACCGAGTGTCGCCGCGGGACGTGGAGAGCGCGCTTTCGGCCTGCCCGGGCGTGGCCGAGGTGGCGGTGGCGGAGTATCGGCCGCGGCCCGACGTCACCGTCCTCGCCGCCTTCGTCGTCCGGGCCGAAGGGTGTGCCGTGACGGCAGACGAGATCCTCGCCGCCGCGGCGGAACGGCTCGCCGGCTACAAGCGGCCGAAACAGCTGTTCTTCGTGCGCAGCTTGCCGCGCAGTGCCAACGGCAAGCTGCTCCGCCGGGCGCTGCCCGGCTTGGCCGAGACCGCCGAAGCTACACCTCAAGCACCAGTGTCGGCGCCCCCGTCCTGACATCGTCGCCAACCTTGATCAGGATCTCGGCAACCGTGCCGGCAAACGGCGCCGGCACCTCGACCTGGGTCTTGTCGGTCTCGACCACGAACAGGGTCTGCCCCTCGCCCACCTTGGCACCGATTTCGACCTGGATGGCATTGATGACGACTTCGTCGATGGCGTCGCCGACCTTCGGCATCTTGAGTGTGGACCGCATCTGCCGCCCTCCCTGGATGTGATCGCCGGAGGGTGGTTGCGAGACGCCCCGGCTGAGATTTCTGGCCCGGACATTTGTAAATAAAAACGTTTCCAAATTTCAAGGCTTACGCTAGCTTTCCGGGACGATACCGGTAGCATCGCGGCGGATTGGGAGGTTTGTCTTGGCGAAGATCTGGATCCGGCAGGCTGTGCTGCGCGCCCTCGACGACGCGATGGCGGACGATCCGACGGTGATTCTGATGGGCGAGGACATCGCCGCGGCAGGCGGCCCGTTCAAGGTCACCGAGGGGCTGCTTGCTGCGCACGGTCCCGAACGCGTCATCGACACGCCGATTTCGGAGATGGCGTTTATGGGTGCGGCCGTCGGCGCCGCCGTCTGCGGGCTGAAGCCGGTCGTCGAGATCATGTTCATCGAATTTCTCGGCGTGGCGCTCGACCAGCTGACCACGCAGGCGGCGACGATGCGCTATCTGTCGCGCGGCCGCCTGACGACGCCGCTGGTGGTGCGCGCCTCGGCCGGCGCCGGCCAGGGTTTCGGCTGCCAGCATTCGCAGATGCTCGACCATTGGCTGCGCGGCACGCCCGGGCTGAAGCTCTGCGTCACCAGCAATGCGCGGACCACTTACGGGCTGCTGCGCTCGGCGATCGAAGACCCGGATCCGGTCGTGGTGCTTGAGCCGCGCATCCTCTATTCCGAACGTGAGGAATACGAGTTCGACCGCAACTACCGGATCCCGCTCGGTCAGGCCGAGATCGTCAAGCCGGGCACGGACGTCACCCTGCTCGCCTGCGGGGCGATGGTCCGCGTGGCCCGCGAAGCGGCAGAACGCAGCGAGGCCGATGTCGAGGTGATCGATATGCTGACGCTATGGCCCTGGGACCGGACGGCGGTGCTCGACTCGGTCGCGCGCACCGGCCGCCTGGTGACGCTGGAGGAGGCGCCGGCCGGCAGCGGCTGGGGCGGCGACGTAGTCGCATTGGTCGCCACGGAGGCCTTCGGAACGCTCAAGGCGCCGCCGCACCGCATCACGCTGCCGGATGCGCCGGTTCCTTACAGCGGCCAGCTCGAGGCGCGCTATCTGCCGAGCCCCGACTACGTCGCCGGGCAGATCGCGACCCTGGTGTCGACCAACAAAGCGCCGCTGCCCTGGTGGAGGAATGCCGCATGACCCTTTCCAACTCCAATTCCCCGCTCGCCCGCCGCGAGGCGCTCAAGGACCGGGTCGAGCAGCTGCGCCGCATGATCGAGATCCGTTCGGTCGAGGAGCGCATCCAGAAGCTGTTTGCCGAAGGCCATATTCGCGGCAGCACCCACCTCGCCAGCGGACAGGAGGCGGTCTCGGTCGGCATTGCCCGCGCGATCGATCCCGACGACATCGTCACCTGCACCTATCGCGGCCACGGCCATGCCCTGGCGCTGGGCGTCACCCCGACCGGGGTGATCGGCGAAATCTGTGGACGGGTCGTCGGCTGCGCCGGCGGCCTTGGCGGCTCGATGCACCTGGTCGAGCCCGCGGTCGGCCTCTTGCCCACTGCCGCGATCATCGGCGCCGGCCTGCCGATCGCCTGCGGTGTAGCGATGGCAGCGCGCGCCCGCGGCAAGGACCGCGTCGCGGTCGCCGTGTTCGGCGACGGCTCGGCCAATATCGGCGCGTTTCACGAGGCCCTGAACTTCGCCGCCATCCAGAAGCTGCCGGTGGTGTTTGTCTGCGAGAACAACCTCTACGGCGAGTATACGAGGATCCAGCTCTCGACCCCGGTCGAGGACATCGCCGTGCGGGCGTCGAGCTACAACATTCCGGGCGTCATCGTCGATGGCCAGGACGTCGACAAGGTCGCCGAGGCGATGGCAGCGGCGGTGGAGCGGGCGCGCCGCGGCGATGGGCCGTCGCTGGTCGAAATGAAGACCTACCGCTATTCGGGACACTCGCGCTCCGATCCGGCGACCTACCGGCCGGCGGGCGAGCTCGATGCCTGGCTGAAGCGCGATCCGATCGACATCCTCGCCGGACGGCTGGTCGAAGAAAAGCTGCTGGCGCCGGATGGGCTCGACCCGCTCAAGGCAGAGGTCCGCGAGAGTGTCGAAGGCGCCACGGCCGAGGTGCTGGCCGCGCCGGCACCGGACCTCGAGGAGATCACTGCCCATGTCGGAGGGCACTCCGGAAGCCCCGACGCCCGCCACACGTTCTGGCCGGGCTGAGCCGGCGGTCGCCGCTATCGGCGGCAAGAGGACTGCCCGATGGCCGTGGGCATTTTGGCGGGGATGAGCATCGTCGAGGGCTCGGCCTTCATCGCCGCCCCGCTCGGCGGCATGACCTTGGCGCAGCTCGGCGCCGACGTGATCCGCTACGACCCGATCGGCGGCGGCCTCGATTACGGCCGCTGGCCGCTGGCGCCGAACGGTGCCAGCCTGTTCTGGGCCGGCATGAACAAGGGCAAGCGCTCGATCCGGCTCGACCTGCGCTCGCGCCACGCGCAGGAGATCATCGCCGCGCTGATCACCCGCCCCGGCCCCGATCATGGCTTCTACCTCACCAATCTGCCGGCCAAAGGCGCGCTGTCCTTCGCGGCATTGCGGCAGCAGCGCCGCGATCTGGTGATGGTGGCGCTGTCGGGCAATGCCGACGGCTCAAGCGAGGTGGACTATACGGTCAATGCCGCGGCCGGCTTCCCGGCGATCACCGGGCCGTCCGGCTCGGACGAGCCGGTGAACAGCGTCCTGCCGGCCTGGGACATCGCCATGGGCGAACTCGCGGCGGTCGGGCTCTTGGCCGCCGACCGCCGGCGCAGCCGGACCGGGGAAGGCGCGCTGGTCGAGCTGGCGCTGTCGGACGTCGCCTTCGCCACCGTCGGCCATCTCGGGCGCATCGCCCAGGCCGAGCTCGGCGACCAGCCGAGCAAGGACGGCAACTATCTGTTCGGCGCGTTCGGCCGGGATTTTGCCACCGCCGATGAGGGGCGCGTGATGGTCGTCGCGCTGACTTCGCGACAGTGGCGGGCGTTGCAAGAAGCCACCGGCCTCGATGTTCCGGCGATCGCCGCCGGCACCGCCGCCGACCTCGCCGATGAGGGTGGCCGCTATGCCGCCCGCGAAGCCATCGCCGCCGCCCTGGCGCCGTGGTTCATGGCCCGCGACCTGGCGCAGGTGACGGCGGCGCTGCGTGCGCACCAGGTCTGTTTCGGCCCTTACCGGAATTTCCGGCAGCTGGTGGAGGAGGACGAGCGCTGCTCAACCGCCAACCCGCTGTTTCAAGACGTCGACCATCCCGGCATCGGCCCGCTGCGGACCCCAGGATCGCCGCTGCGCTTCAGCAGCGCCGATGCCGTGCCGCCCTTGGCGGCCCCGCGGCTCGGACAGCATACCGACGAGATCCTCACCGAACTGGGGCTCGGCGACCGCGAGATCGGCCGCCTCCACGACCGCGGCATCGTGGCCGGGCCGGTTGATTGAGCCGAGGTCGGCTTGACCAGCGCGGATCACCGAGTGTTCGAATCGGTGCTCCGCTCCAAGTCTTTGTTTTTTCGCAATTCCGGACGGAAAACCGTCGCCGCTTTTCCTGGAATTGCTCTAATCGAGCGCGCGCAGATAGCGCACCGGCCGCCCCGCCGAGATCCGTTCGGCAGCGGTGGCAATCGAGTTGGCGTCGATGCCGAAGTGACGGTAGAGATCGGCGATCGAAGCGGACTGGCCGAAATGCTCGACGCCGAGGCTGCGGGTCCGGTGGCCGAACACCGAGCCCAGCCAGCCAAGCCCGGCCGGATGGCCATCGATGACGGTGACCAGCGCGCAATGGCTGGGCACATCGGCAAGCAGCCGCTCGATGTGGCTTCGCGCATGCACCAAACCGCGCTCGCGGGCGCGGCTCGCGGCGGTCCAGCCGGCATTCAGCCGGTCGGCCGAGGTCACCGCGAGCAGGCCGACGTCGCGGCGGTCTTCGGCGAGCAGGCCGACGGCGGCGATTGCCTCGGGCGCCACGGCGCCCTGATAGGCGATCACGACCTCGGCGTTGGGGCCGGGCCGTCGCAGCCAATAGCCACCGTCGACGATCGCCTCTTCGAGCTCCGCCGTCATCGTCCGGGCAATCTGCTCCACCGGCCGGGTCGACAGGCGCAGATATACCGATCCGCCGGTTTCTTCCCTCAGCCAAGTGCGCTCGGACTGCACCGCTTCGCCGTCGCGCTGCATATAATCGAGCGCAAAGCGCATCATCACCGCAAGCTCGTCGACAAAGGCGGGCTCGAAGGCTGCGAGCCCGTCCTGCGCCATGCCGATTAGCGGCGTGGCAATCGACTGATGCGCCCCACCCTCCGGCGCAAGCGTGACGCCGGACGGGGTGGCGACCAGCAGGAAGCGCGCATCCTGATAGCAAGCATAGTTGAGCGCATCGAGGCCGCGCTGGATGAACGGATCGTAGAGCGTGCCGATCGGCAGCAGGCGGCGCCCGAACAGGCTATGCGACAGGCCAAGCGCGGAGAGCAGGATGAACAGGTTGTTCTCGGCGATGCCGAGCTCCAGATGCTGCCCCGCGGTGCCGAACTCCCACTTCTGCGCCGAGGCGATGCGCTCCTTGCGGAACGTGTCGGCGAGCGCCGCGCGCGCGAACAGGCCGCGGCGGTTGACCCAGGGACCGAGATTGGTGGACACGGTGACATCGGGCGAGGCGGTCACGATCGCATCGGCAAGCGCACTGCCCGAGCGCGCCAGCTCATCGAGGATCCGGCCGAAGCCGGCCTGCGTCGACAGCACCCCTTTGGCCTCGACGGCGAGCCGCTCAGGCACCGGCACCGGGTCGGCCTGATGGCGGCGCTGCCCCTTGGCGCCGAACGGCACCTGACGGAGAAAGGCGCCAAGCGCGCCGTGGTCGAGCGCGAGGCCTTCGAAGGGCTCCCATTCGCGGCCCTCGCCGATCGCCATTTCGGCCCGCAGAGCCTCGATCTGCGCCGTGGTCATCAGCCCGGCATGATTGTCCTTGTGCCCGGCCAGCGGCAGGCCGCGGCCCTTGATGGTATAGGCGATGAAGCAGGTCGGCCGGTCGCTGGCGCGCGCCTGCTCGAAAGCGGCGAGCAGGCTCGGCAGATCATGGCCGCCGAGATTGGTCATCAGTTCGGCCAACTCGGCATCGGAATGCCGCTCGATCAGCGCCCGGACGGCGGCGCCTTGGCCGAGATCGGCCAGCAGCCGCTTACGCCAGGCGCTGCCGCCCTGGAAGGTCAGGGCCGAATAGAGCTGGTTGGGACAGTCATCGATCCACGCCTTGAGAGCGTCGCCCCCAGGCCGAGCGAAAGCCGCTTCGAGCAGAGTTCCATATTTGAGGACGACGACGTCCCAGCCGAAATTGCGAAAGATGCTCTCGAACCGCTGCCACAGGCCTTCGCGCACCACCGCGTCGAGGCTCTGGCGATTGTAGTCAACCACCCACCAGCAGTTGCGCACGCCATGCTTCCAGCCTTCGAGCAGCGCCTCGAAGATATTGCCTTCATCCATTTCGGCATCGCCGACGACGGCGACCATCCGCCCGATGGGCATGGTCGCGTCGCGTGCCGCCAGATAGTCCTGGACCAAGGCGGCAAACAGGGTCTGCGCCACGCCAAGTCCGACCGACCCGGTCGAGAAATCGACATCGTCGCTGTCCTTGGTGCGGGAGGGATAGCTCTGGGCGCCGCCGAGAGCGCGGAATCGCTCCAGCTTGGAGCGGTCCTGGTTGCCGAGCAGGTATTGAATCGCGTGAAAAATCGGCGAGGCGTGCGGCTTCACCGCGACCCGGTCTTCAGGCCTGAGCGCTGAAAAATAGAGCGCGGTCAGGATGGTCGCCACCGAGGCCGAGGACGCCTGGTGGCCGCCGACCTTCAGCCCATCGGCGCTGTCGCGCAGATGGTTGGCATTGTGGATCGTCCAAGTCGACAGCCACAGCGCTTTTCGCTCCAGCGCCGAAAGCATGCGCAAGGTTCGGCTGTCGACCATCTGCTCCCCCCGATCAGGCTGTTGCGCAGGTTAGTGCGCCAGCCCCGTCAACGTCAAAGATGTTGATCGCTCAAAGGGCTCTTCCAGACTATCTCTCAAATGCCTGAACCGAACAGCTCCTCGGCATCGTCGCCGTCCCAGGCACTCGGCATTTCGTCGCTGGACGGGCTGCCGGCCTTGCCAAGATCGGCGCTCGGCAGCGGCATCCAGCATTTCAGCTCGGTGTCGGCATAGGCGATGACTTGGCCGGGATGGGAATCGGCTGCCCGCCAGCCTTCCATGCCGAACTGGTCGGCGCGCGCCCAATAGGCGACGTCGACCTCGGCAGGACCTTGCTCGGATGAGCGGACGGTGACCAGGATGCGGCTGCCGTCGCGGGGTGCGGCCGTCATGTGACGCCAGCGAGCAGGCTCGTTCACCACAACGGTTCCTCCTCCCGGTTTTCCACGTCTCCTGGAATTGCTCTCGTGCCGCCTAGCCCTCGCCCGGCTGCGGCTCCTTGGCTTTCAGCGACGACAGCTTGGCAAACACCGCGCTCGGATCGAGCTCCTTGTCCTCGTCGCGCGGCTGCTGGGTATCGGCCGGCAACCTTTCCGTCATCGAGGCCGGCAGCAGCGTATCGCCGGTCGGCTGGGCCGGCTGCTGGCCGCGCGAGGCGCGCTGCACCTCGAGGTCGAGGTCGATCTGCGAGCACAGCCCGAGCGTCACCGGGTCCATCGGCACCAGATTGGCCGAATTCCAGTGCTTGCGTTCGCGGATCTGCTCGATCGTCGACTTGGTCGTGCCGACCAGACGGGAAATCTGCGCGTCCTTGAGCTCGGGATGGTTGCGCACCAGCCACAGGATGGCGTTCGGCCGGTCCTGCCGCTTCGACAGCGGCGTATAGCGCGGTCCCTTGCGCTTCTGGTCGGGCACCCGCACCTTGGGATCCGAAAGCTTCAGCCGGTGGTTGGGATCAGCCTCGCCGCGGGCAATCTCCTCGCGCGTCAGCTGGCCGGTGATCACCGGGTCCATGCCCTTGATGCCTTGCGCCGATTCACCGTCGGCGATGGCCTTCACCTCGAGCGGGTGAAGCGTGCAGAACTGGGCGATCTGCTCGAAGGTCAGCGCCGTATTGTCGACCAGCCAGACGGCGGTCGCCTTCGGCATCAAGAGTGTGTTGGCCATGGCAATATCCTCTCGTTCGCCCGTGTCCCCCGCACGGGCGGTGGTTCAAGCCACCGAATTGGGAAATCGAGAGCGTATATAGCGATCTTCAGGGGGCCGAGCAAGCCAATGTGCGGCCGCCAAATCCGGGTGCCGTTCAGTGGCATGCACCGCCATTTCCGCCGTCTCCACCGGTGCCGCAGTCCCGTTTCTTCGATCCCGGTCGCCTGCAGTCCGAAAACGGCCGGCACCGCCGCTGCGTTCCAGCCTTTCGCCCTCAGCCCACCTCGAGCACGATATTGCCGATATGGTGCCCGTCCTCCATGCGCTCATGGGCGCGCCAAGCCTCACGCAGCGGATAAGCCTTGTCCATCACCGGCGCGACACGGCGGGTCGACAGCAGCGGCCAGACCTCGGCCTCGAGAGAAGCTGCGATCTGCCCTTTGAACTCGGTGGTGCGCGGCCGCAGCGTCGAGCCGGTGTGGGTCAGCCGTTTCACCATCAGCTTGGCGAAATCGGCCTGCGCCACGGCACCCGCCTGGGTGGCGATCTGGATGATGCGGCCTTCGACCGCGGCGGCGTCGTAGTTGCGCAAAACATAGGTGCCGCCGACCATGTCGAGAATGACGTCGGCGCCGCGGCCCCCGGTCAAGTCTTTGACAGCACTGACGAAATCCTCGCGGTGGTAGTTCACCGCCCGCTTGGCGCCGAGCCTCAGGCAGGCGGCACATTTTTCCTCCGACCCGGCCGTGGCGATCACGGTTGCGCCGAACGCCTCGGCGAGCTGGATCGCCGTGGTCCCGATGCCGGAGGAGCCGCCATGCACCAACAGCGTCTCGCCGGCCTTCAGGCCGCCGCGCTGGAACACATTGTGCCAAACGGTGAAAAATGTCTCCGGCACCGCTGCGGCCTCGTTGAAGGACAATCCCGTCGGCACCGGCAGGGCGTTGCTTTCATGCACCACGCTGTACTCGGCATAGCCGCCGCCGGGCGTGAGCGCGCAGACGGCGTCTCCGACCTGCCAGCGCCGCGCCTCCGCGCCGACGGCGGCAACCTCGCCAGCGACCTCCAGGCCGGGCAGATCGGAAGCGCCTTTGGGCGGCGGATAGACGCCGCGCCGCTGCAGCACGTCCGGACGGTTGACGCCGGCGGCGCGCACCTTGATAAGGATCTCGCCGGAACCTGGCGCAGGCAGCGGGCGCTGTTCGGCCTTGAGCACCAACGGACCGCCGGGCTTGGAGATGGCGACCGCGGTCATGGTCTCGGGAATGGCGCGGTTCTGCCCGTCTTTGGCCATGCTGGTGGCCTCCTTTGGCAAGCCTTTGGCGATTTGCCTCCAACCTATCCTGCTATGTATTGTGCGGGCAAATCACGTGACGGGAGCCGGCCGATGGCGATCTTCGAGGACGAACCCAAGAAGCCGGCGAAGAGCCATGAGATCGGCCAGGATCTGTCGCTGCTCTCGGTCGCTGAACTTCAGGACCGCATTCTCCTGCTGACGGCCGAGATCGCGCGCTTGGAGGCCGAACTGGCGGCCAAGGGCAGCACCAAGGCCGCGGCCGAGGCGCTGTTTCGCCGCGGCGGCTGATGGCAGGCCGGCCATCCGGTTGCCCGCCGCGATAACTCTCCTCCAAGATCCGGAAGCCGATGTTTGCCAGCTATCGTCCGATTCTGTCCCTGCTGCGCGGCACGGCCTTCCTGCTCGCCGCCTCGGGCCTGCACGGCCTGCTTTTGCCCCTGCGCGGGCAGGCCGAGGGCTTCACCACCGCTACCCTTGGCCTGCTCGGCACCGCCTGGGCGGCGGGCTTCGTCGCCGGCTGCTTTTTCGCGCCGCGCCTGGTGCGGCGCGTCGGCCATGTGCGGGCCTTCGGCGCCTTCGCCGCATCGGGCGCGATCATTGCGCTGCTCACCGGCCTGCTGATCAGCGGGCCGATCTGGATTGCGCTCAGGATGGGCACCGGCTTCACCATGGCCGGCGCGTTCATGGTCATCGAGAGCTGGCTGAACGAACGCGCTACCAACGAGAACCGCGGAACGGTCTTCGGGCTCTATATGATGGTGACCTACGCCTCGATCATGGCCGGCCAGATGATCGTGGCAGCCGGCAATGTGCTCTCCGACAATCTGTTCATGGTCGCCGGCATCTTCTTCTGCTGTTCGCTGCTGCCGACGGCGGTGTCCTCGGCCGCCTCGCCCAAGCCGCTCCAGGATGTATCGCTCGACCTGCGCGGCCTCTATGCCAATTCGCCGGTATCGGTTGTCGGCTGCCTGCTGATCGGGGTGGCCAACGGCGCCTGGGGCACGCTCGGTGCCGTCTACGGAGCGCGGATCGGCATCACCACCGCCGAGATCGCCCTGATGATGAGCCTGGTGGTGGTCGCCGGCGCGGCCATGCAGATGCCGGTCGGCAAGCTTTCGGACCGCACCGACCGTCGCTACGTGCTGGCCGGCGCCTCGCTCGGATCAACCCTGTTCGGCCTGCTGGTGTTTCTGGTGACGCCGCGCGCAGGGGCCATCGTCATCACCATGACCGCGCTCTACGGCGCGCTCGCCTACACCCTTTACTCGCTCGCCGTGGCGCACGCCAACGACCACGCCAGGTCGGAGGATTTCGTCAAGGTGTCGAGCGGCCTGCTCCTGCTCTATGGCTTCGGAACGATGATCGGCCCGATGCTGGGCGCGCTGCTGATGGGCTTGCTGCGCCCCGAAAGCCTGTTCCTCGCCACGGCCCTGGCGCACGGGTCGCTTGCCGGCTACACGGCGCTGCGCGTCACCAAGCGGGCGCCGATACCGCCCGAAGAGCGCGAAGCGTTCCAGGGGCTGCCGGCCGACCGCGCGGTGACGCCGGAGGCGCTGCGCCTCGACCCGCGCGGCGAGGTCGAACAAGCCGGTTGAGATTGCCGCGGCTTTGCCGCACAACAGTGCGATGAACGCCCACGATGCCTTCATCGCCATCGCCGACGCCAACCGCCGCCATCTGCTGGAGGAGCTGCGCCGCGGCGAAAAGACGGTGAACCAGCTGGCGGCCGGCCTGCCGGTGTCGCGTCCGGCGGTGTCCCAGCATCTCAAGGTGCTGCTCGATGCGGGGCTGGTCAGCGCCCGGGCCGAGGGCACCAAGCGCTTCTACACCGTCGATGCGGCGGGCTTCACCCACCTCAATCTCTGGCTCGACCAGTTCTGGGCCGGACCCTAGTCCAGAGGAAAGCGCCGCTTGCCGACCTGGGCTGGCTGTGCCGCCCGGTCGGCTCGACTGCAGGAGCGTGTTGTTTACTGCATCGTCAGCGATAACTGCTGCGCTATCGGCATGAAAGCCTGAGAGAACGGTGAGGCGGGAGAGGCACGCAACGGCTTGGCGCCGAGAGCGGGCGTCGGATAGAGCTTAAGATGGCAACCGCGCGTCGGACAGGTTTGAGATCCCGATGATGATCCCGGTGGAGATGAAGAATGCCGAATAAGTCTGCGGGAGGAAGCAGCACCCTCGACCATGCCCCTGCTGAATGCTCTCAGGGTATTCTGCGCGGCGGGCCAGGCAAGTAGTGTCGGCAAGGCTGCCGAAAGGCTTGGAATTACGTCATCGGCGGTAAGCCAGCAGATCAAGAACCTGGAAGATTGGCTCGGTATGCCGTTGTTTGACCGCGAGCCCGGCGGGGTGTCGCTGAACGAGGTCGGTCAGCGGTATTATGACAAAGTCTGGCAGGCGCTTGCGCTCATCGGGAGCGCAACCTCTGAGATCCGAGGCAACGGCGAGCAGGGAACGCTTCGGGTCTCCATCCTGCCTTCCTTCGCATCGCTCTGGCTGTTGCCGCGACTGCCGACCTTTCAGGACGCCTATCCCGACGTGACGATCGCCATCGAGACAAGCAACCAGCTCGTCGACTTCAGCCACGGATACTCTGATGTCGCCATTCGTTTCGGATCGGGCAAGTACCCGGGTTTGCGAGCCGAGCGGCTGCTGTGCGAGAGTTCGAATGTCGTTTGCACGCCCTCGACCTTGTCCAGTCATCTTCACGACAATGGAGAAGTCGACGACCTCGATATAGCGCGGCTGCGGTTCGTGAACGACCGTGGCAAAACCGGGACGGCACTCAAGCCGGAGCTGTCCGATTGGCTGCGGGCAAACGAACGCGAGGAGAGCGAGCCGAAAATGGACACCGCGTTCTCCGACAGCAGCCACGCCATCCAGCACGTGCTGCGAAACGGCAGCTTCATGCTTGCGCGGCGCAGCCTGGTGGACGCCCAGCTTCGTGATGGACGCCTTGTTGCTCCGCTTGGCAAGTGGATTCCGGAAACCTCTGCGTATTTTGCAGTCTATCCCGAGCACCGCGAGCTGCGTCCCGTTGGGCGATTGTTTCTTCGATGGCTGAAAAAGGCCTGTGCCGATGATCATCTCGGGTGCCCGACGCAGGATGACGAGGTGAAGTACGGCCTTCCTGGCCAGTAAGGCCCGTCCGAGCTGAGGGACGAGCTCATAATTTTGTGAGTTCGCTTTCACCAAAGGCAACAGAGACCTTTGGTGGGGTGTTATGTGCGCTGTCTGCCGGCAGCTCCTGGTTCGCAGGGACGCGCTAGAACCCCTCGTGCGACTGATATCGCCTCCACCGGGCTCAGCGGGAGCCTAGGGGGCGCAGCACGCCATGCCAGAAGACAAGAGTGCCGGCAAATTCGCTCCCATATCATCGCTCTGGTTCAGGTCACCATCGACGTGGTGATGCTCGCGCCGCTGGCCGACTTCAGCGCCGTGCCGGCGATCAACGGGGTGCAGTGGAGCTATCTGGTGATCCTGGGCGGCGTTCACACCTGCCTGATGTATATTCTGATGTATTCGGCCTTTCAAAAGCTCCCAACTCCGCTCATCGCTGTCATGTCCTTTATCTATCCGGTCGTTGCGATCATCGTAGACCGGGTGTTCTTCGGACACGTGCTGTTGCCGTTGCAGTTTTTCGGGATCGCTTTGATTCTGCTGGGCGGCTTCGGCGTCAACCAGAACTTGGGTCTTCGCATCCTGTCGTGGCGCCGCGCGGCCAATGCTGCGGCATCTCAAGGGCGATCCAAGTAGTCGAGCCTCCAGCCCGGTCGGGTCCGCGCTAAGGTCGTGCCTGCCTGGTCGAGCCGCGGACCGTAAGGGTCAGTCCGAGGACGAGCGGCTTCTGCCGGCGCGGCCGGGCGCTCTTCAGCTGCTTCAGGAGAAGCTCGATCGAGGCGCGGCCGATAGTTTCGGCGGGAATGGCGACCGTGGTCAGTTCCGGCGTCAGCATGCGGGCAAAGGCGATATCGTTGAAGCCGACCACCGACAGCTCGTCCGGAATGGCGCGACCGAGCTTGTGGGCGGCACGATAGGCTGCCGCAGCCAGCAGATCGTCGTCGCAGAACAGCGCGGTGATCGGCTGTGCCGCAAGCAGCGCCTCGGCTGCGCGCATGGCGCTGTCGAGATCAAAGGTGGTGACCGCCCGCCAGGCCGGATCGAAGCAAAGGCCGTGACGGGCCAAATTCTGCAGGAAGCCGTCGAAGCGGCGGCTGAACGTGGCCCTCTCATAGGCGGCGGCCAGATAGCCGATGCGGGTGTGGCCGAGGCCCGCCAGGTGATCGACGATCGCCTCCATCGCCCCGGCAAGGTCGAGATCGATGCCGCTCGCCTTCAGATCCTTCGAACTCGACGAGCAGGATCTTGCGTCGAACGGCAACCGGCCGCCGTTCGATCGCGCCGTCGCTGGCATAGACGATGCAGCCGGCGATCAGCCGGCTGTCGATCATGCCGAGCAGGCGATCGACCCAAGCCGGGTCGTTGCTGATGTCGATCAGCAGCACACCATGATTGTTCTCTCGCGCGGCGAGTTCGGCGGCAACCAGCACCTGACCGAAGAAAGGCTGCTGCACATCCGGAACGGCGAGCCCCAACAGCTTGAGCACGCCGGTGCGTAGCATCTGCGCCGAAGCGTTGGGGTGGTACCCCAGTTGCCGGGCGGTCTTCTCGACCAGCGTCTGGGTCGCTTTCGACACGCGGCCCTCGGCCTTGCCCGACATCACCAGCGAGACTGTGGATTGCGAGACACCGGCAGCCTTGGCCACCGAGAAGCTGGTGATCGAACGCGGGGGTCGGACTGCCTTGGTCATGGATCCGGTGCTCGTATGCTGTTGCTCATACGTACTCCGGCCAAGCCGATCAAGCGCGGAGATGATGGACATCATACGAATGACACGATGGCGCCGGCCGGTGCGCCGCAGTCCTTTCCCAGACGGGTAGTCATACGTATGACAAAATCGTTCGTCATACCTATGACTAATTTGAAAGTGTTTCTTATTTTTTTGAGGCAATGCCGGGTTGCAATATAAAGCCGTATGATGGCATGAAAGGTTGACTGTCCTATGAGAGGACAGTCAAGCAGCCTGACCTGGAGCACGAGCCGGAAACGCGGTCCGATTGCCGAACAAACGCGAAACGTTTTTGGGCGACGATGGCGCTCAATCGAAGGATGAGCAACTCCGGGAAAAGTGGAAACGGTTTTCCGTCCGGAATTACAGAAAAGCAAAGACTTAGAGGGGAGCACCGGTTCGAGGAAACGGTGATCCGCTCGAGCAGCTTCAATGCGAAACGCCCGTCCGTCCGCTGTGTCGCACTGCGCTGCAACTCTATGCGCGCGCTCGGACGGAAAGCCTCGGCCCTCGCCGTCCGCGGCGATCGCAAGGCCACCAAATCGTGCTCCTCGAGGAGGACTTGAGTGATGGAGACTCGCGCCGCCCTTAGCCTTCGTATCCCCAGCGCAGCTACCCCTTGCGCCATGCTCGGGCCGCTGCCGAGGCCGGTCGGCCTGGCTCAACGTCATTTGTTCGGCGAGCGCATGCGCGCTCTGCTCGGACCCGGCCGGGCCTGGCGTCCGACAGACGACTGCGGCGGTGTCGTCAAGCATATCCTCACTCTCGAGCCGCCCGCCGCGCGATCGTTGGGCGTTGCGCGCCCGTGTTCGACCGCCGAAGTGGCGGCAGTGATCGGCCTCTGCAGCGAGTTCGGCGTTCCGGTCGTCCCGAATTGCGGCCTCGGCGGCGACAGCACCCACATCGATCGGGGAGATGCTGGGCCGGGCATTGGGTTGTCGCTTGCCCGCATGAATTGCATCGAGGCGATCGATCCAATCAACTTCACTGTCACCGTCGAGGCAGGTGTCACGCTGGAAGCGCTGACCGAGGCTCTTTCCGGCGAAGGCCTGGCGCTGCCGGCGAGCATCGATGCCGACCGCGGCGCTCAGATCGGCACCCTGATCGGTGTCGATGCCGGCGATCAGCGCGCACGCATGCACGACATCGTGCTAACTCTCGACGTGGTTCTGCCCGACGGGAAGCGCTGGGAAGGCGTCGACGCCCCGGCCGGGGCGGATTCGACGGACCACCTGCGGCATCTCTTCTGTGGCGCGCACGGCGCGCTGGGCATCGTCACCCGGGCCGTCCTGCGCGTGGCGCCCGCCCCCGTCTGCCGGGCCGCCGTCCTGGTTGCCGTCGACGACCTCGCAGCGGCGGTCAAGATCGCGGTGCTGTTGCGCATCTGGGCGAACGACTTCCTGCGCAGCATAGATTTCTTCTGCGAAGACAGCCTGGCCTCGGTGCTCGCCGCAACGCCCGCACGGGTGCGGCCGCTGACAACCACGTCCCATATCTATCTGCTCGCCGAACTGGCGAGTTGCTTGAAGACGCTCCGCTGGCCGGCCTCCTCGACAAAGTCTTGGCCTTCGCCGAGACCGACGGCGCAATCTTGGATGCTGCGGTCGCCTTGGATGATCCGCAAATCGCTGACTGGCGGCAGTTGCTCGAACTTATGTCGAAACCCGATGACGCCGCCGGGGTCGGCTCCCTTGCTCGTACCATCATGGTGCCGCTGGCCGAGCTTCCGGCCTGCATGAACGCCATCCGCGCCGCCGTCAACGGCGTGCTGCCGGGGGTGCGCGTCCATGGTTTCGGCCAGCTCGACGGCGCCGTCCGGGTGCGCCTGCTGCCGCCAAGTGGGCAACACGACTTCGCCGGGCGCGACCGGCTGCTGGCCGGAGCCCTCGACTGCGCCGCCCGCGTCGGCAAGGGGCGGCTGATCGGCAGCGATGACGCCGCAGCCGACGGCGCGACCACGATCGACCGCAGCCTGATGCGGCAGATCAAGGCGACGCTCGACCCCAAGAACATCCTTCAATCCGCTCAGGTCCGATGACCGCGAGCTGATCCCCCGGCACGGAAACGTCCGCCGGTCGCGTTGCTGGCTGCAGCGGCGCCGCCCCTATGGCTCGTGCATAAGCGCTGCAACCTTGCATAGAGGCGGCCAGCAACAACTGCACGGCACAGTTGGTGGCAATTAGTCTGCCATATGATCTAATCATATGATTGTCAGAAACCGGGCATACCAAGCGTCTCTGCATTTGATGCCGCCACATTGAAAGACATTGACTTCAACGAGAGGGTGCGTTTGACCGCCGGCTTCAACACTCCCAGGCGCTGTCCGCGTCGGTTGTCGGGCCGGCGCAACCTGTCTCGCCGTCAACACCTATGGTGGCACAGCACGGCGCTCGTGCTCGTAGCCGCGATGCTCGGCCATCCGCAAGCGGCCAGCGCGCAAAGCACGTCGGGATTTACCTTTGGCTACGATTTCGTTGGCGTTGGCGACCAAAGCGGCGGAACAGGATCAACCGCGGAGCCGGCGGCGACTTATCAAGGATCGTATGCATTCGCGTTTCCTGTTTTTGACTATTCAGGCGGTCACCTTCTGGCAGAATATGGCATTCCTCAGGCCTGGGACAAAGGATTTGTGCCGACCGATGGGCAGACCGCGATCTTTACCAGTATGAGTGTTGGAGCGCCCTACAATTACATAAGGGTGAGCCAGACTTATTATCCGGGTGAGTTTTCTTATACATCTGACGCACCGTCTTATCATATCTTTGTTGAAAGCGGGCTCGTGTTTACGGGCTCCGGAATCGACAATCAATCATGGGAATCAAAGCAGTATCTGACGGCGGAAGGAGCTGGCTCACTTATCCTCTTCGCGAACCATGCATCGGCTGGCGACGCCTACCTATCGACGTTCGGCACGAATTCGCAGATCGCATTTATCGGCAGCAGCAATGCCGAAGATGCACACATCAACCTCGCGTCGGGTACCGCCCTCATCGTCTCGACCAGCGACGGTGCCCTGACAATCGGCGACCTCAGCGGAACCGGTTTTGTCTACGCAGACAATGAGTTCGGCGGCGCGCAGACCCAAGTCCTCTCCTTTGGCGCCGCCGGGTCCAGCTTTCATGAATTCGACGGCAACCTCCGAGACAATCCCACGAACGGCGCGATACTGTCGTTGAAGAAGGTCAGCATCGGCGGACTGAACCTCGGCGGCGTCAATCTCTATACCGGCCCTACGACGATCAGCCGCGGCCGGTTGGCGTTGGTAGGAGGCGGATCGATCGCGGATTCGAGCGAAGTCGACTTGGCCAATGCCGGTGTGACGTTCGCAATCGGGAACACGACAGCCGGAGCCTCGATCAGGACGCTGCGCGGGGTCGGCGGCTCGACGGTGGATCTGGGCGCGCAGACGCTGACCGTTACCCAAGCGTCGAGCGGTTTTTCAGGTGTGATCCTGGGCACCGGCGGCCTGACCGTTGCAGGCGGCACCGAGACACTCGGCGGCGTCAATACCTATACCGGGCAAACCGCGATCGCGGGTGGGACACTGGTGCTCAGCGGCGCCGGCTCGATCGCCGGTTCGAGCGACGTCGGTCTCAGCGGCGCAGACGCCAAGTTCGACATTTCGCAGACGAACAGCGGCGCTTCGATCACGACGCTGGACGGCGTTGCCGGCTCGGCGGTCGAGCTGGGAACGCAGTCGCTGACCGTGGCCAATGGATCGCCTGCATCGGCATTCGCAGGGGCGATCCATGGCTCGGGCGGCTTGACCCTGTCGGGCGGCACCCAGACACTCGCGGGCGTCAACACCTACACTGGGCAAACCACCATTTCCGGTGATGGACTGGCGCTCAGCGGCGACGGCTCGATCGCCGGTTCGAGCCGAAATCAACCTGGCCAGCGGCGCAACGTTCGACATCTCGGGCACGCGTGGCGGGGCTTCGATCACGACGTTGAACGGGTCTGCCGGTTCGACGGTGTCGCTGGGCGCGCAAACATTGACGCTCACCGATTCATCTACCCTCTTTGCAGGAACGGTCGAGGGCTCGGGCGGCCTGACGCTCGCTCAAGGCGAGATGTTCCTCGCCGGCGTCAACACCTATACCGGCGTCACCATGATCGATCATGGCCGGCTCGACCTGGGCGGAACCGCCTCGATCGCCGAACTCGAGCACACTCTTCCTCGGCAATTCCGACGCCACCTTCGACATCAGCCAGACCACCAACGGCGCGTCGATCGGATCGCTCTCCAGCTTCGGCGGATCGGTCGAGCTCGGCACTCAAACCCTGACCATCACCAATGCGAAATCCGGATTGTTCCGGGGCACCATCAGCGGCGATGGCGGGCTCAGGCTGGCGGGCGGCAACCAGAATTCTTGCCGGATTCAACACCTACCAGGGCGGCACGGTCATCGACGCCGGAGCGACCCTTGCGCTCGGCTTCGGCGACACGGCCGGCGCCATCATCGGCGACGTCATCGACAATGGCACGTTCACGTTCAACCGTTCGAACGCCTTCACGCTTTCCGGCCCGATCTCGGGTTCCGGCGGGGTAAGCCAAGTCGGCTCCGGCACGACGACGCTCTCCGCAGCAAACGTCTTCACCGGGCGAACCGCGGTGAGCAAGGGTACGCTGGCGCTCTCCGGCCAAGGATCGATCGCGAGCTCCAACGCCGTCAACCTCAGTGCCGGCACCACCTTCGACATTTCCGGGACGACGGCGGGCACATCGATCACGACGCTCGACGGCGCTGCCGGCGCGACCGTGGCGCTGGGGACGCAGCCGCTGACCATCACCCGCGGGTCGACGACCTTCGCAGGCAACATCCAGGGCTCCGGAGGCCTCTCGGTCTCGGGCGGCACGCAGACGCTCGCCGGCGAAAACAGCTACAGCGGAGCAACGACGGTGAGCGGCGGCAAATTGGCGCTCTCCGGAAGCGGCTCGATCGCCGGCTCGAACCGGCTCACCCTCAACAATCCGGGCACCACGTTCGACATTTCCGAGACGACGGCGGGCACATCGATCACGACGTTGAACGGTGCCGCCGGCTCGACGGTGGCGCTGGGCGCGCAGACGCTGACGCTGACCAACGCGTCGAACACGTTTCAAGGCGCGATCCAGGGCTCGGGCGGGCTGACACTGTCGGGCGGCAGCGAGCGCCTGTCGGGGGCCAACAGCTACACCGGCGCGACCACGATCGATAACGGCACACTGGATTTGCTCCAAACCGGTTCGATTGCGAGCTCGAGCGAGGTCGACCTCCCCAACTCGAACGCCACCTTCGACATCTCGCGGGCGACGGCCAAGGCCGCGATCACGTCGCTCGCCGGCATCGCCGGCTCGAGTGTCGACCTCGGCACGCAGACATTGGCGATCACCAACGGGTCGACAGGCTTTGCCGGCGTGATCGACGGCCTTGGCGGTCTGGAGGTGTCGGGCGGCACCCAGACGCTCGCCGGCGTCAACCGCTACCTGGGAGCGACCACGGTGAGCGGCGGCACGCTGGTCCTGGCAGGCACCGGCGCGATCGCCGGCTCGAGCGAGGTCGACCTCGGCGGTTCGGGAGCGACCTTCGATATCGCAAGGACGGCCAATGGTGCGTCGATCCAGACGCTCGACGGCGTCGGCGGCACGACCGTTTCGCTGGGCTCCGAAACATTGACCATCGCCAATGCTTCCACGACCTTCGGCGGCGCCATCCAAGGGCCCGGCGGCCGTCTGGCAATCGCCCGCGGCACCCAGGTCCTCACCGGCGTCAGCACCTATGGCGGCGGAACATCGATCGCCACCGGGGCAACCCTTCAGCTCGGCAATGGCGGCGCGGGCGGCTCGATCGCCGGCGACGTCACCGACAATGGCATGCTGATTTCCGACCGATCGGATTCCGCCCAGCTTTCGGACGTGATCTCGGGTTCGGGCAGTCTCAAGAAAATCGGCTCCGGCGACCTCCTGCTCGCCGGCAGCAACACCTACGCCGGCGGCTCCTCCCTCGGGACCGGAAGCCTGAGCCTCGGTTCGAACACGGCGCTCGGCTCCGGGCAACTGACCATGCAGGCCGGGACGACCCTTGACGCGGCCGCACCTGGTCTCGCGGTCGCCAATTCCATCAGCCTCGCCGGCGATGTCGTTTTCGACAGCGGAGCCAATCTTTGGCAGCTGGCCGGCAACATCGGCGGGCCGGGTGGTTTCACCAAAGAGGGAACGGGAAGCCTGTCGCTGACCGGCCGCGAGAGCTATCGGGGAGCGACCACGATCAGCAACGGCACCTTGGTGGGCGCGGGTCCCGATTTCGGCTTTGCCCGGGGAAGCGCCTTCACGCTTCAGTCAGCCGGCCGGCTGTCCGTCGAAAGCTCCGAGGAGATCGGCTCGCTCGCCGGCAGCGGCGAAGTCAACATCGCCGGCGATACCGAGTTGATCCACGGCGGCAACGATCAGAGCACGATTTTCTCGGGCCTGCTCTCCGGCACGGGCAGCTTCGACAAGACGGGAGCCGGCACCTTCACCTTCAGCGGCGACGGTTCCGGCTTCACCGGCCAAACCGATGTCGAGGACGGTACGCTGCTGGTCGACGGGTCGCTCAGCAGCGCAGCCGTCTCGGTTTCGGCCGGCGCGCTGGGCGGCAACGGCCGCATCGCCGGCGCTGTCTCCGTCGGCGCCGCTTCACTGCAAGGCCTTCAAGGCCGGACGCTGACGATGGGCAGCCTGAAACTGAGCAGCTCGGCTCACGCCGACGTCACTTTGGGCGCACCCGGCACGATGCCGCTGTTCGATGTCCTCGGAAATCTGAAGCTCGACGGGACCTTGAACGTCACCGACGCCGGCGGCTTCGGTGCGGGCGTGTACAGGCTTATCAACTACGGCGGTGTCTTGACCAACAGCGGCATGGTCATCGGCACGGCACCCGATCAGGGCGAGCTCGCCGTGCAGACCGCAGTTCCCAACCAGGTCAATCTGGTCAACCGGGCCGGCCAAAACCTGACCTTCTGGGATGGCGGCAATCCGATCGACTGGAGCAACGGCCGCGTCGATGGAGGCACCGGGACCTGGGACCTGACCACGGAAGCTTGGACGGGTCAGGATGGTGCCGTCGATGGACCGATGACCCCTCACCCCGCCTTTGAGATATTCCAGGGCGCGCCGGGACAGGTCACCGTCAGCGACCGGAATGGCGACGTCGGCGTGACCGGCATGCAGTTCTTCGTCGACGGCTACAGCGTTGTCGGCGATCCGATTACTTTGGCAGACCCGCAAACGGCGATCGTCGTCGGCGACGGCACCTCGGCCAGCGCCGGCATGAGCGCCGTGATCTCCGCGCCGCTGACCGGCATCGGCGGGCTCGTCAAGCGCGACCTCGGCACGCTCACCCTCGCCGGCCAAAACAGCTACGCCGGCGGCACGGTGATCGAGGCCGGCACGCTTGCGGTCTCGAGCGATGGCGGGCTCGGGGACAGCTTGGGCGGGCTGACCTTCGACGGCGGCACGCTCCGGTTCGGGGCCGACGTCACCAGCGACCGCACCGTCAGCCTGGACGATGGGGGCGGCACCGTCGACACAGACGGCTTCCGAGCGACGCTCGGCGGCTCGATCGACGGTGTGGGCGCCTTGACCAAGGTCGGCAGAGATAGGCTGCGGCTGACCGGCACCGGCAGCTATTCGGGGCCGACCCTCATCGACGCCGGCACCCTGCAGGCCGGCATCGCCGATGCCTTCTCGGCGAGCAGCGCCTACACCGTCGGCTCCGGCGCAACCCTCGACCTCGCCGATCTCGACCAGACTATCGGCTCGCTTGCCGGCAGCGGCAACGTGACGTTCGGCTCGGCGACGCTGACCACTGGCGGAGACAATCGAAGCACCGCCTTCGATGGCATCCTATCCGGGCAAGGTGGCCTCACCAAGGTCGGCACAGGCACCTTCACGCTCGACGGCGACGGCTCCGGTTTCGACGGCCAAACCGCTGTCGACGCCGGCACCTTGCTGGTCGGTGGGCCGCTCGGCACCGGTTCCGTCTCCGTTCAGGACGGGGCGACGCTTGGCGGCAGCGGCATCATCGGCGGCGATGTCTCTGTTTCCGGCACGCTGCAGGGCATACAGGGCCAGACGCTGACAATGGGCAGCCTGACGCTGGGCAGCCCAGCTCGGACCGACGTGACGCTCGGGACACCGGGCGGCGCCTCGCTGTTCGATGTCGGCGGCGATCTCACCCTCGACGGCACCTTGAACATCGCCGATGCCGGCGGCTTCGGCGCCGGGGTCTACCGGCTGTTCGACTATGGCGGCGCGCTCGCCGATGAGGGGCTCGCCATCGGCACGGCGCCAAATCCCACCGACCTGGCGATCCAGACCGCCATCGCCACCGAGGTGAACCTCGTGAACCGAGCCGGCCAGAACCTCACCTTCTGGGACGGCGGCAACCCGGCCGACTGGAACAACGGCCGTATCGACGGCGGCGCGGGGACCTGGGATCTTCTCGCCGAAGCCTGGACGGGCGAGAACGGCACGATCAACGGGCCGGCCCTTCAGCCCGCCTTTCCCGTATTCCAAGGCTCGCCTGGCGTGGTCACCGTGAGCGACCGCAACGGCGATGTGGCGGTGACCGGGATGCAGTTCTTCGTCGACGGCTATCATGTGGCCGGCGACCCGCTCACTTTGGCCGATGCGCAGACCGCGATCATCGTCGGCGACGGATCCTCGGCCGGTGCCGGCATGGCAGCCACCATCTCCGCACCGCTCACCGGCGCCGGCGGCCTGTTGAAGCGCGATCTCGGCACGCTCACCCTCGCCGGCCCGAACACCTATTCCGGCGGCACGGTGGTCGAGGCAGGTACGCTGGCTCTGACCAACGGTCAGGCGATCGGCACCGGGTCACTGTCGCTCGATCCCGGCACGGCACTCGGCCTCGCCGGCTCTTTCACGCTCGCCAACGCCGTCAGCCTCGCCGGCGATCCCTCAGTCGAGGTCACCGCCGGCAATGCCGCGGTGCTCGGCGGCGCCATCAGCGATGCGCCGGGTGCAGCCGGCGAGCTGGAGAAGACCGGGGAAGGGACACTGACGCTCACCGGGCAGAACAGCTATTCCGGCGGCACGGTGGCGGCGGCCGGCACGCTGGTCGGCTCGTCCGGGAGCCTGGGCAGCGGTGCCATTCTGGACAACGCCGCGCTGGTTTTCGATCAGCAGGCAGACGGGACCTTTGCCGCCCCGATCTCCGGCAGCGGTACGCTGGAAAAGAGCGGCACCGGGCAGCTCTTCCTCACGGCGATGAGCGCGCTTTCCGGTGCGACCACGGTGAGCGCCGGCACGCTGGTGGTCGAGGGTTCGCTGGCCGGCTCCGCGGCAACCGTCCTGTCGGGCGCCACACTCGGCGGCTCAGGCACGGTCGGCGCACTGACGGCCGAGAGCGGCGCAACGGTCGCCCCCGGCGCGGCGGTGCCGTTCTCCACCTTGAACGTCGCCGGCAATGCCAACTTCGCGCCCGGCTCGATCCTTGCCGTCTATGTCGGCCCGGGAGGCCAGAACGACAAGCTCGCCGTCGGCGGCACGGCAACGCTGTCGGGCGGCACAGTGGTGGTGACGCCCCAGTCCGGCACCTATACGCCGCTCAGCCGCTACACGCTGGTGTCGGCGACCGGCGGTGTGTCGGGCCGTTTCGCCGGTCTGACCACCCCATCCGACGTTGCCGACAGTTTCGCCTTTCTGTCGCCGGAGCTTGTCTATGGCCCCGAGAGTGTGACGCTCGGCTTTACCCAGACCGCCGACTTCCCGACATTTGCCGGGACCGGCAACCAAGCCGCTGTCGCCGAGGCACTGCAAGCGCTCGGCCTCGGCAACCCGCTTTATGATGCGGTGATCGGCCAGAGCCAAGCCGGTGCCGAACAGGCCTTCAATGCGCTGTCGGGCGAGGTGCATGGCAGTCTCGCAACGGCCACCTTGCAGGACTCCGGTCTCGTCCGCGCTGCCATCCTCGATCGGCTGAGCGGGACAGGCTCGGCGCCGGCTGCCGACACCGAGCCGCCGGCGACCACCGCAGCGCTTGCGCCTGGGATGGCGCCGGCTTTCTGGACCCAGGCCTTCGGTGTTGACGGCCGCGGCGACGGCAATGGCGATGCCGCCGCGATGACGCGCTCAACGAGCGGCGTCCTCATCGGCGGCGATGTCGGCGGCCTCGATCTTTTCCGCGGCGAGGCCCGGCTGGGAGCGGCCGGCGGCTATCTCCACGACAGCCTCGACGTGCCGGAGCGTAAGTCGACTGCCACCGCCGAGCAAATCTTCGCAGCAGTTTACGGCGGTGCCCGGTTCGGCCAGGTCGTGACAAGCCTCGGCGCCGCTTACAGCCATCTCAATCAAGACAGCAGCCGGCAAGTCTTGTTTCCCGGCTTTGCCGAAGGCGTCTCGGCCGACGGTGACGGCTGGCTCGGCCAGATGTTCGGTGAGATCGGCTATCGCGTCGACCTCGACGATCCGCTGGGCGGCAGCGGGGCGGTCACCAGCGCGATGATCGAGCCGTTTCTGGGCGGTGCCGCCATCCACCTCCACCAGGACGGCTTTGCCGAGACCGGCGGGACGGCGGCGCTCACCGCCGCCGGGCAGAGCCAGGATCTGGAAACCACCACCCTCGGGGTCAGGCTCGAGAGCGAGCTCGCCATCGCCGTGCCGTTTACCTTCCACGGCCTCTTCGGCTGGCGCCATGCCTATGGCGATGTCAGCCCCGAGGCGAGCCTTGCGTTTGCCGGCGGTGCGCCCTTCACCGTCGCCGGGGTGCCGCTCGACCGCGATGCCTTCGTCGCTGAGGCCGGGCTCGAGGCAAAGCTCGGTGGGCGTGCCGGCTTCGGCCTGTCCTATACCGGCCAGTTCGGCAGCCGGGGGTCCGAAAACGCCATCAATGCGCGGCTCACCGTGAACTTTTGAGGGTGTGCTGACCCGTCAGCGTTTCAGGTCGTGCCGTGGTCGGCATCTCGGCGGCCAGAACATCGGATCAACGCGCCGCAAGCCGGCTTTAGTCGACGCGGGTGAAGCCGTCGGGAGACCAGGCCTCGCTGCCCACCCCGTGATGGACAAAGAACAAGCCGGCGGGATCGTATTTCTTCTTCACGGCGAGCAGTCGGCGATAGTTCGGCCCCAAAAGGACTGCTGCCATTGGGCGTCGAAATAGTCTCCCTCCGAGACATAGGAGCCGCAATCGGGTGCCACTCGTCTCAGCTTGTCTGCTGCATCGCCGATCGCCTTGGCGTCACGTCGCGCAGCGCCAAGGTCCGGCGCGCGATCGACAAGGTAGCGATAGGCGTCGGGCTCACCCCCGGCGATGATGGCGAGTGCGAAGGCGTCGAGTACGGCGTGGTTCATGGCGGTATCCTTGGCGGCCGCCAGATCGGCAGCGTCGGCGCCGGCCAGCCCTTTGTTGACGTGGAGAGCGACAGCCCAGTGATCCGTGGCAGCAAACAGCGCCTCGGCTAGACGTCCGCGCTGGCCGGGCTCCAGCAACGAGGCAGGCAGCCAGACCGATTGGTAGCCATGAATGAAAACGCCGAGTTCGGACTCCTGTTCGGCGAACCAGAGATTGTCTGCCGGTGCGAGCGGTGAGAGGTTCGCGCCGCATGTCATAAGTCGCAGGTCAACAGTTGCCGATGATGCGAGCTCCAAGCAAGGCACTTCTATCAGAAGTGGTGAAGAAGTTCATGTTCGCGTCGCTACGGCAGACGCTGCAGCCCAGCGTCGGCGGCTCCGCTTCGATTCCTTCGCATCATGAACAAGCGGTGAGGACGTGCAATGGAACGAGATGATGGCATGAAGGCATGACAGGATGATGTTCCTGCTGCATGACAGTCAGCCACATCGCCGCTGGCATCCATCGACATCCCTACCGCATCTCGGACCAGCAACGGCGGCTGCCGCACCGATGCTGCGCCGCGGCGGAACCGGTCTACCACCTGACCGTCAGGCCGAGATTGGCCTCGAGGACCCGCTCCTTCGCGCCGCCCAGACCTAAGGTGTAGTCGCCGGTGGCATGGATGCTGACATGCTTGCCCAGCGCAGCCACCACGCCGCCGCCGAGGTCCAAGGCGGTGCCGCCGATTTCGGTCGTAAACGGGTTGCCGTCGAAACGCACGGTGTCGGTGGTCGGGAAATAGTCCCAGACATTGGCCTTGAGGTAGGGCTGCAGCTTACCGTAGGGCGTTTCGAAGTTGCCCGCCAATCGCAGCCCTACCCTGCCGGTCAAGCTGTTGCCGGGCTCGAGCGATACCGTCGAAAACTCCGTCCGGGTGTCGTCGAACCAGAAACGCTGCCAGATCAGCTGAGCTTGCGGCTCCAGCTGCCAGCGCGGCGACAGCACGAACGGATAACCGGCCTCGAGGGAGGCGGTCAGCCCTCTGCCGTCGGCGTCGATGCCGACGCCGCGGTCGGAATATGCCTCGCCGCCGTAGAAATCGGCACTGGCGATGGCATCGATGTAGCCGCCCGTCGGCCCGACATTGGTGTAGTAGGCGCCGACGCTGTCGGTGTTGAGATGCACGCCGCCCAGCGTGCCGAGCCCCGGCAGCAAGTTCGGTTCGGAGATGCCGGCATCGGCCGTGACGTGCCCGTAGAACAGGCCTGCGGTGTGGATGTGCCCATCGCTGGTCTCGGCGCGCAGCATATCGAGCCCGGTCTGCAGCCCCCACAGATGGCCGTCGAGCGCGGGCGAGATCTCGCCTTGCCAACCCTGATCGAACTGGCGGCCGAAGAGACGCCCCCAGGCGGCCGAGAAATCGTCCCCGGGAACGAGCACGTCCTGATCGCCGCGGCGCTCGTGGAAGGTACTGGTCAGGCGCGCCGCCAAGGCGATCGATTCGGCGACGGGGACTTCCGGGCTGATCGAAGTGGTTCTGAGGTACCAGTCCTGCGGCGTGCCGCCGCCCAACCCGCCCTTGAACAGATTGTAGTCGTAGCCGCCTGCCGACACGGTGTTGCCGAGCGCAAACCCGTCGGCGCTGGCGCCGTTCAGCGCTTCGACGACAAGAATGCCGTCGCTTGCGGTGCGCGCGCCGTGTCCCCCTCGGTTGGTGACGAAGAGGCTGGTTTGGCCGCTCGCCGCGCCGCCGTCGATGACGATCCGGTCGGAGGGTGAGCCGTCGGCGCCGAGCACGGTGTTGATCGCCGCCGTGGAGCCGGGTCGGCCGACGAGGTTGCCAATCACGACGAGCCGGTTGCCGACGCCTTGCCCGCCGATCTGCAGCAGGCCGCCATTGTCGAGGGTTCCGTCGACCGTGAAGGTGCCGTTGGCGCTGCCGGCAAAGACTGGCAGGGCGTCGGCGACCGCGACCGTGCCCTGGTTGGCGACCATGCCGGCAACGCTGCCGTAGCCGCCGAGCGTCGCGCCGGCGACGACATCAACGGGACCGCCGCCGGACAACGCCGCACCGGAATGGGCCGGATCGCCGACCGCGAGCGTTCCGGCCAGCACGGCGGTGCCGCCGGAATAGGGATCGTCGGCGGTGAGGATTGTGGTGCCGGATCGGATCTGTGCCACGGCGCCGGCACCGGAGATGACACCGCCGAAGGTCACGGTGTCGGAGCGGTCGAAAGCGAGCACACCATTGTCGAGCACGTTGCCCATAACGCTGCCGCTGGTGCCGCCGTTGCCGAGATGCAGGGCGCCGGCCGAGATCGTCGTGCCGCCGCTGTAGGTGTTGTCGGCGGTGAGCACCGTGGTGCCGGTGCCGATGTGGGCCAGGGAGCCGGTCCCAGAGATGATGCCGGGGAAGGTCACGGTGTCGGAGCGGTCGAAGGCGAGCACACCGTTGTCGAGCACGTTGCCGACGATGCTGCCTGAGGTACCGCCGTCGCCGAGCTGAAGCGTGCCGGCCGAGATCGTCGTGCCGCCCGCATAAGTGTTGTCGGCGGTGAGCACGGTGGTGCCGGGACCGATCTGGGCCAGGGACCCGGTTCCCGAGACCAGGCCTGCAAAGGTCACGGTGTCGGACCGGTCGATGGTGAACTGGCCGTTGTCGAGCACATCGCCCAAAATGCTGCCGGTGGTGCCGCCGGTGCCGAGCTGCAGCGTGCCGGCCGAGATCGTCGTGCCGCCGCTGTAGGTATGGTCGGCGGTGAGCACCGTGGTGCCGGTGCCGATCTGGGCGACGCTGCCGGTGCCGAAGATCGTGCCGCCGAAGCTCAACGTGTCGGCACGGTCGAAGACGAGCCGGCCGTCGTCGCTGACATCGCCCACAATGCTGCCGCTGGTGCCGCCATTGCCGAGCTGAAGCGTGCCGTTCACGACCGTGGTGCCGCCGGTTTAGGTGCTGTCGGCGGCGAGCACCGTGGTGCCCGTCCCGATCTGCGCCACGTAGCCGGTGCCCGAGATCACGCCGGGAACGCTGAACCGATCGGAACGGTCGAAGGCGAGCACACCATTGTCGAGCACGTCGCCGATGATGCTGCCGCTGGTGCCGCCGTTGCCGAGCCACAACGTGCCGTCGGCAATCGTGGTGCCGCCGGTATAGGTGCTGTCGCCGGTGAGCACGGTGTCGCCGTCGCCGAATTGCAAGACGCGCCCGCTCCCGGAAATGACGCCGGGCACGACCAGCATATCGGCGCGGTCGATGCCGAGCACGCCGTTGTCGAGCACGTTGCCGACGATGCTGCCCGAGGTGCCGCCGTCGCCGAGCTGCAAGGCGCCGGCCGAGATCGTCGTGCCGCCGGTATAGGCATTGTCGGCGGTGAGCACGGTGGTGCCGGTGCCGATCTGGGCCAGGGACCCGGTTCCCGAGACCAGGCGGGGGAAGGTCACGGTGTCGGAGCGGTCGAAGGCGAGCTGGCCGTTGTCGAGCACATCGCCCAAAATGCTGCCGGTGTCGCCGCCGTCGCCGAGCTGCAGGGTGCCGGCCGAGATCGTCGTACCGCCGGTGTATGTGTTGTCGGCGGTGAGCACGGTGGTGCCGGGACCGATCTGAGCGACGCTTCCGGCGCCGAAGATCGTGCCGCCGAAGCTCAACGTGTCGGAGCGTTCGAAGGCCAGCCGGCCCTCGTCGAGCACATCGCCCACAATGCTGCCGCTGGTGCCGCCATTGCCGAGCTGCAAGGTGCCGTCCGAGATGGTCGTGCCGCCATCATAAGAATTGTCGCCGGTGAGCACGGTGGTGCCGGTGCCGTATTGCCCGACGTAACCGCTCCCGGAAATGACGCCGGGCAGGACGAGCGTATCGGAGCGGTCGAAGCCGAGCAGGCCGTCGTCGACCACGTCGCCGACGATGCTGCCGCTGGTGCCGCCATTGCCGAGAATTAACTTTCCGCCCGCAATCGTGGTGCCGCCGGTATAGCTGCCGGTACCCGTCAGAACCAAGACCCCGAAGCCGGTTGCGGTGAGCCCGCCGGGACCATCGCCGTTGGCGATCGGTCCCGAAAGCGTCAACGTATATCCCGATGTGTCGACGGTGCCGCCGGCTGTGTTCACGAAGAACGGGTTGGCGAAAGACAGGTTGTCGCTGACGGACTGGAAGGTGCCGCCATCGAAGACGCCGGCACCGGTGCCGATCGAAGCGTTGTCGGTGACCTGAAGCGTGCCGCCGGTCATCGTCGTGCCGCCGGAATAGCTGTTGGCAGACACCAGCGTCAAGGTGCCGGCGCCGAGCTTGGTCAGCTGGCCTGGTCCGTCGAGCATCTGCCCGACGGTGAAGATGTTGGTCGGGTCGGCGATGTCGAAACCGCCGCCGCCGGGACCCCAGTTGAAGACGCGCGGCGTCGCGGTAAAGGTGGTGCCGGTCACCTGCAAGGTGCCGCCGTTGAAGGTGATTGCCCCCGCGGGGCTGCCGAGATTGTTGTCGGCCGAAACCGACACCGTGCCGCGGGTCAGAGTGGTGCCGCCGGTATAGGTGTTGACCCCGGCGAGCGTCGTCGTTCCGTCGCCGTTCTTCTCGATCGCCAGCATTCCGCCGGTGCCGCCGACGCCGTCGGAAGCGGCACTGCCGCCCGACCCGTCGAGGTCGGCGATCGCATCGGCAACGGTGTTGGTGCCGGTGCCGAAGGCGAGCGTGCCGCTCTGCATGAAGAAGCCCGAGCCGAACGCCTGCCCGCCGTTGCCGCCGGCGACGCTGCCGCCGCTGGTCACGCCGCTGCCGTTGATGGTGAGCGTGCCGCCGGAAACCACGAACACGGCGCCGCCGAGCCCGCCGCCGCCGCCGCCCGCTGTCGTGGCTCCGTTGCCGCCGGCGAAGCCGCCGACATTGTCGGTGGAACCGCCGCCGCCGAAGCCGCCGGCGCCGCCTGTGCCGTGGTTAGGGAGATCCGGGAGCGGTTGCCGAGCACCGCCGCCGCCGCCGAAGCCACCATCGGCGCCAAAATTGCCACCGCCGCCACCGCCGCCGAAGCCGCCCTCGGCGCCATTTCCGTACGGCACCGGATGACACCCTTCGCCACCGCAGCTCTCCACCGGATAGCCGCCGCCACCGCCCCCACCGAAGCCGCCATGGCCGCCATCGGCGAAGATACCGCCTCCGCCCCCGCCGCCGAAGCCACCATCGCCGCCGGTGCCAGACAGGCCGTTGGAGCTGCCGGCCAAGCCGCCAAAGCCGCCGCCACCGCCGCCCACGCCCCTTGTAGTCCCGCCGCCGCCCGTAGTGCCGCCATTGCCGCCGCCGCTGCCGCTCAGGCCCGAAATCGGCAGATTGCCGGCACCGTCCTCACCATCGCCGCTATAGCCCCCCCGGCAATCGACAAGCCGTTGCCGAACAGGCCGCCGCCTCCCCCCGGGTTGTCCAACGGGGAGGACTTGGTCGCGGACCCAAAAATGCCGCCGCCGCCACTCCCGCGGGGGCCGGAGCCACCATTGCCACCCAAGCCGCCGCCGCCACCGCCGAGCAGGTTCACCTTGCCGGTGCCGCCGTTGCCGCCCCTCGCCTGATTGCCGGTGAAATTGACGTCGGTCAGGGTGACGTCGGCGGATTGGTTGACGAACAGAGCGCCGCCGGCGCCAAGTCCGCCGCCGGCGCCGGCCCCGCCCGCACCGCCCTGGGCGACGCCCGACTCAAGCGTCAGCCCGCTGATCGCCACCTGCTGGCGCTGGGCGAGGATCGAATCGGTCGTCGGCGGGTTTCCTTGGGCGGTCGTCCGCGTCGCCTCGTCGACGCCGATCATGAAGATGCGCGTGTTGTTGGCGGTGATCGTGTTGCCGTTGCCGACGATCGTCACCGAGTTGAAGATCGGCGACGGCGGCCCGTTCAGGGTCACGTTGCCGGTGATCTGAATGGTGTAGGGCGGCCCGTTGCCGCCGCCTGCATTGACCTCGGCGATCGCCGCGCTGAGGCTGCCGGGCTGGGTGGTGCCGTTGGAGGCCGTGCCCGGATCGGTGCCGCCTGCCACGATAATCGTCGTCTGCGCCCACACCCCGTCCGTAAGACATGTCACCAAGATCACAACTGCAGCGCGGAGGCACCAGCCGCGGACATGTGCTCGCATAAAACTCATAACCGTCTCCTGCCTCCGCAAATACTTTAATGCACACTAGTCATACGTATGGCTAAATCAAATGATTTAGTCGCTGGTTGAATGACCATAGCCGAAGATTCGACCGCTCATAAAAACCCCGGCCGAGGCTGGAGTGCTTCGGCCGGGCTTGTTGTGGTGGGTTTAGAACTGGACCTTGAGGAAGGCCGAGAAGGTATTGTCGGTGGCTGTCCTGCCGAACTGTCCGGCATAGGCGACACCGATCGCGGCGTTGGTGGTCAGCGCATAGTCGAGGCTGGCTTCGGCGACGAAGGCATCGCGGCTGCCCGCCGCGCCCTCGACGGTGAACGGACTGCCGCCCTGGAAGGCGAGCGCGGCGGTCGGGGCGGCATCGCCATAGGCATGGCGCCAGCCGAGCATGGTGCGGGCGGTGAGCGGCAGGGCGCCGGTGAGCGCGGCTTCGGCGCGCAGGCCGAGCGTGGTGGTGGCGACGTCCTGGCTGGCCGCCAGCGCGGAGAGCGCGGCGAGGCCGCCGTCTTCGCCGAAGCCGTCCTGATGGAGGTGGACGACGGCCCCGCCGGCGAACGGCTGGAGCCAGGCGTGGCCGAGCGGCAGGCCGCCGAGCGCCGGGGCGGCGAGGTCGAAGCGATAGCCGGCCTCGCCGAACGCCTGTGCGGTGGTGCCGTGGCCCTCGGAAGCGGCCGCCTCGCCGAAGCCCGGGAAGACGATCCGGCGGTCGAGCCGGGTGGTGTTGCGGCTGTAGGCAGCCCCGGCGGAGAGCTGGACGGGACCATAGGCGGCACTGCCGTAAAGCGCGGCAAAGACGCTGTCGACACGGCCCGAAGAGGCGCGCTCGTCGACGTCGAAATTGTCGTGGAGATAGCCGCCGGCAGCCCCCAGGCGGGCGGTGCCGCCGGGGACGTCGAGGCCGCCGACATCGCCGCCGAAGATCACGCCGGCGGTCTGATGGGAGAGGGCGGCCACCTCGGCGTCACCGCGGTTGGTGCCGGTGTCGCCGATGGCTTGGCTCCAGAAGCCGAGCGTGTCGTCGGGAGCTTCGGCCGCGGCGCCGAAGCCGTGCCGGCCGGCGAGCGCCATCGTCTGCCCGGCGGCGGGCGCGGCGGCCGGCCGGCTCAGGCGGTCGAGGATGGCGTCGCGGATCAGACGCTGGTCGCTCAGGCCGGCGGTGATCGCGCTGGCATGCGCCTCGCCCGAGAGCGCGTTGAAGGCCTGGCGGGCGCCGCCGGCATCCTGGCCGATCACCGCATCGTAGAGCGGGCTTGCGCTGCCGAGCGCCTGAAGGGCGTCGGCGACGGCCCGCTGGTTGCGGTTGTTGCCGGCGCTGGCGAGCTCGGCGGTCTGGGTGAAGCCGAGGGTGATGCCGCCGGCGCCATAGGCGAGCGACGGCGTCAGGAAGGCGAGGTTGGAGGTGACGTTGCCGAAGCTGCCGGTGACGCCGCCGCCGGCGGTCAGGATGGTGGCGTGGGTCGTCGGATTGAACTTGCCGGCGCCGGCGGTGACGGCAAGGGTGCTGCCGCCGAGCGTGATGGTGCCGGTGGCGGCCAGGCGGTCGCTGCGGCCGTCGGGCAGGACGGTGACGGCCAGGGTCGAGCCGGAGGCGAAGCTGACATCGCCGGCGACCGACAGCGTGGTGATGGGCGTCACCAGGCCGGGCGCGACGGTGCCGCCGGCATCGACGGTGAGGTCGCCGACGGTGCCGCCGCCGGCCAGCGTGGCGCCGGACTGGATGGTGAACGGCGAATGGGCCAGCGAGCCGTCGACCACCAGGGTGCCGGCGCCGACCGTGGTCGGACCGGAGAGCGGGCTGTCGCCGGAGAGCGTCAGCGTGCCGGCGCCCTGCTTGCTGAGTTCGCCGGTGCCGGAGATGACGCCGGCATAGGTCAGCGCATCGCTGCGCTCGAAGATGAGCGCGGCATCGTCGACGATGTCGCCGGCGAGGCTGCCCGTGGTGCCGCCGTCGCCGATCTTGAGCGTGCCGCCGCTGATCGTGGTGATGCCGGTGAACGGGCTGTCGCCGGAGAGCGTCAGCGTGCCGGCGCCCTGCTTGGTGAGTGCGCCGGTGCCGGAGATGACGCCGGCATAGGTGAAGCTGTCGCTGCGGTCGAAGGTGAGCGCGGCGTCGTCGGCGATGTCACCGACGACCGAGCCGGTGGTGCCGCCGTCGCCGATCTGAAGCGTGCCGCCGGCAATCACGGTGCCGCCGGTATAGGTGTCGGTGCCGGAGAGCACCAGGGTGCCGAGATCGTCCTTGACCAGCGTGGCGGCGCCGGTGAGGTCGACGGCGATGGTGGCGGTGACGTCGGCGCCGTCCGAGCTGCCGTCGCCGACCCGGATGACCGATTGCGGGCCGCTCAGGGTGAGCGGGTCGCCGTCGATGCGGTAGCCGTCGACGGTGAACTGCATGCCGGTGACGGCGACGGCGCCGCCGCTGTCGTCGACGGTGACCACGCCGGGCGCGGCCTGGAAGATGGCGAAGCTCGGCTCATAGGCCGAATTGACGGCGCCGTTGACGTCGGTCCAATTGTCGTCGGCCAGGGTCCAGGCGCCATCGCCGCCGTCGACCCTGTCGTTGTCGTGGTTGGCGGGCAGGCCGCCGTCCCAGAAGGTGAGCGTCTCGCCGCCGGCATTGACCAGATTGACCTCGTCGGCGACCGCCGTCTGCACCAGGAGGCCGGACACCGGGGCGGCGCCGATGGTCATGCCGTTGTCGGCCAAGCTGCCGCTGTAGTCGAACAGCCGGTAGACGCCGACGCCGCCGATGCTCTCGACATTGAGCACGCCGTCGAGGGTGAGGTCGCCGGCGACGTCGAAGAGGGCGCCGCCGCCGGGGGCGCTCAGGCCGACATCGACCTGCGCATCCTCGCTGAGGCCGAGAGAGCCGGTGTGCAGGGTCTGCCCTTGGGTGCCCAGGAGATGGCCGCCGTCGTCGATCTCGACGGGGCCGCCGATGCTGCCCTTGCCGCCGAGTGCGGCACCGCTGTCGACGATGACGGGGCCGATGGCGCCGTCGACCTGCAAGGTGCCGTCGGCGACCTCGGTCAGGCCGGTATAGGTGCTGGCGCCGGTCACGGTGAAAGTGCCGCTGCCGGCCTTGGTCAGCCCGCCGTCTCCGGAGATGACGCCGGAGAAGGTGGTGCTGGTGTTGTCCGAACCGGTGGTGAGATCGCCGCTGGCGATCACCTGACCGGCGCCCGACAGCGAGCCGATCTGCTCGGCGAAGCCGTTGAGGTCGAGCACCGCGCCGGCCGCGACGGAGAAGGCGCTTCGGCCGGAGAAGACATAGTCGCCGCCGGCCGTGAGCGTTCCAGCCGCCACCGTGGTCGCCCCGGTATAGGTGTCAAGGCCGGAGAGCCTGAGCGTGCCGGCACCGAGCTTGGTGAGGCCGCCGACCGGCTCGAAGACATACCCGTCGGCGATCGGGCCGGACAGCGTGGCGAGGCCGGTATTGATGTTGATTTTGGTCTGGCCGGCGGTCAGCATCGCGTTGGCAAGGCCGCCTGAGCCGGTGAGGTCAAGGGTGCTGCCGCCCAACAGCGACAGCGTGCCGGTGCCGATGGTGCCGTCACCGGTGACCGCCAGCGTGCCCTCCGTGACCACGGTCTTGCCGGAATAGCTGTTGGCGCCCGACAGTGTGAAGGTGCCGCTGCCCATCTTGGTCAGGGAGCCGGTGCCGGAGATGATACCGGAGAAGGTCGTGCTGGTGTTGTCCAAGCCGGTCAGAAGGTTGTCGCCGGTGATGACCGAGCCGGCGCCGGCGAGCGAGCCGATCCATTCGACATAATGGTTGAGGTCGAGCACCGCGCCGGCATCGACCGTATAGGCGCTGGCTCTGGAGAAGACATAGTCGCCGCCGGCCGTGAGCGTTCCAGCCGCCACCGTGGTCGCCCCGGTATAGGTGTCAAGGCCGGAGAGCCTCAGCGTGCCGCCACCGGTCTTGGTGAGGCCGCCGACCGGCTCGAAGACATATCCGTCGGCGATCGGGCCGGACAGCGTGGCGAGGCCGGTATCGATGTTGATTTTGGTCTGGCCGGCGGTCAGCATCGCGTTGGCGAGGCCGGCCGAGCCGGTGAGGTCGAGGGTCGTGCCGCCCAACAGCAACAGCGTGCCGGTGCCGATGGTGCCGTCACCGGTGACCGCCAGCGTCCCGCCGCCCACTGCCGTGTTGCCGGAATAGCTGTTGGCGCCCGACAGTGTGAAGGTGCCGCTGCCCATCTTGGTCAGCGAGCCGGCGCCGGAGATGACGCCGGAGAAGGTCGTGCTCGTGTTGTCCAAGCCGGTCAGAAGGTTGCCGCTGTCGTGCACCTGGCCGGCGCCGGCGAGCGAGCCGATCCATTCGATGGAATTGTTGAGGTCGAGCACCGCGCCGCTACCGACCGTATAGGCGCTGTCTCTCGAGAAGACATAGTCGCCGCCGGCCTGCAGCGTGCCGGCCGCGACATTGGTCGGCCCGGTATAGGTGCCATTGCCGGAGAGCTTCAGCGTGCCGGCACCCGTCTTGGTGAGGCCGCCGACACCGCTGATCGGACCTGAGAGCGTCGCATTGTTGGCGCGGGTGTCGATGGTGCTGTCGGCATCGAGCCGGATCGGCAGATCGCTGGTGATCTGCGGTCCGGCGAGCTGTAGCGTGCCGCCCGTGAGCACCGGCCCCGGCGCGCCGCCGAGGCCGGACGCCATGGTGCAGCGCAGCGCGCCTCCCGTGTGCGCGACAAAGACCAAGCCGCTGGCCAGCATGGCATTGCCGTTAGAGCAGGCGCCGAGGTTGAATGGCTCGCTGCCGACGGCGATGGCCTTGCCGTTAGTGCCGGTCGTGAGGTCGATAGGCCTCACCGTGTTGCCCGCATAGCTCACGTAAAGGGTCTTGCCGTCCGGCGCCAGGGCGACGCCCGTCGGCGAAGAGCCGCCGCCAATATCGCCGACGCCGCTCAGAGTTTGAGTATCGAATTTTCTCACGAGGCCGAGTGCGTTTTGCGCGACGTAGAGGATCTTGCCGTCTTGCGACACCGCCAAGCCGTACGGCTCGCTCTTGTCAAGATAGGTGGATTTCGTGTCACCGGTCGATATGTCAATGGCATAGATGTAGCTGTCGGTAGAGCTCTGTTGAATGCCCGAAGCGTAGACGGTCTTGCCGTCTGGGGAAATCGCAAGGCCGAAGACCATATGGTTATCGCCGCCGACGTTGATGGGGGTTCCGGCCTCACCCGCCGCCAGGTCGACTGGGGTGACGATGCCGGTGAGCAAACTGGCCACATAGGCCGTCTCGCCGTCCGGTGCGATGACTATCCTGCCCGAGCCGTCCATCGGGATAGACTTTCCGAACGTGCGGGCTTGAGTGCCGATCGGCACGATTCCGTTGTCAAATCCGACGTAAATGGTGCGGCCGTCGGGGGTAACGGCGATGCTCCTCGGTTTTGGGTCGCCAGGATTTACGGCGGTCCACTGCGTTACCACATTCGTGGCGGTATCGATCGCGAAGACCCCGGTATCGCTTGCCACATAGACATGCGCCTGGTCGCTGCTGACCGAAACGGTCGATGGGATCTGACCGACGGAGTTGATGGTGGCAATCGTGGTATTGCTGGCGCTGTCGATGATTGATACCGAGTTGCCTTCGCTGTTGGGAACATAGATCAGCGTCCCCCGGTCGGCCGCCTGAGCCGCCGCCGTGCATAGCGCCGCCACACAGGCGACCGTGCTCAAATACCAGGCTTTGCGGCTGGCCCGGCGGCGGGCGCGATACCCCACGGGCTGTGCAATGGCCGGCAGCCACGGGGCGGCGAGCAGGCTGGCGGCGTTCGCTCGGGACCGGGTACAACCGGAACCGTCGCTCGCGCCGGCGCTCATGGCGGAGGCTGAATGTGTGTCACCCCGCCGTCCCGGCGCGCGTTCATTGATCAGCGATGCCAAGTCGATTGCCGTGCCTTTGGCTCCTTGCGACCGGCGCCGTCCTCTGAACGCGCCGGCACCCACTCTCATTTGCCCCATGGATTTGCCCCTCTTCCACCAAACAACTGTTCCGTTGTGCGGCTGTGACTTGACACAGGCACCGCCCACGGATGCTCTTCGCCCAAAAACAGTCTTACTGACGAGTGATTTCGTCATATGATCAGATCTTACGATCTAGTCAGATGATCAACGATGGAGCAACAAATCACAGCTTGCAATAAATGATGGCTATGATCGCACTGGTTGCGTGCGGCGCGAATCGATCTGTGAATGGATGGAACGCACCCGTTGAGGGGAGAGGAGCCGTTGGCGCCTGATCCGAAAAAGTGGCTGCCGGCTGTTCAAAAAGGGCGGGCAATCAAAGGATTAAAGTAGACACACGATTCCAGGGCCTGTTGAGAACCAGAATTCTCAACAGGCCTTAGCCGTCCCGCCGTGCCCTCTATTTGCCAAGCAAGGCGTTCGGCGTGGTTGTGAAAGCGATGAAGCGGATGATCGACCACTTGCCGTCGGGCTGACGATGGAAGACATCCATACCCTCCTCGGTCGAAACATCCCTGTCGCTTTTTATCCGGGTGGTCAGCGTCCAGGTTAGGCGGACCACCGCCAGATCGCCCGACACGATGATGTCATGAATGTCGGGATCGGCATAGCTGACGTGGAGATCGGACCGCGCCAACAACTTGGCAAGGTTGGCGCACATCGTGTCCCGCGTGCCCCTCGGGACTTCCGGGATCGCATAGACGAGGTCGGAGGCAAAAAGGTCGCAAACACCGTCCGCATTCCGGGCGTTGAAGGCGGCCGTCCAGTCCTGAAAGCGTTCGATGATGGCCGCCTTATCGGCGGCCGGATCGGCCATAGCCGGGACGGCCGCCGCCGCCAGCGTGCCGGCGACGGCATGTGCCGCAAACCATCGGTGAGCCATCAAAATCCTCCCGAAGCAGCAATAGCCGGACGGGAGCGCATGGACAATCTATCGGGAATTCAAGAGCTCCCTAGAACCCGACGGTGACGGTTGCGGAGATTGCATGGTCGGCCGCGGTTTTGCCGAACTGGCCGGAATAGCTGAGGCCGAGGCTTGACTGGCGGCCGAGCGGCAGAGCGAGGCCGGCCTCGGCGACCAGTGCGTCGCGATCGACCGGAACGCCGGCGACGGAGAACGGCTGGCCGCCCTGGAAGGCAAGGGCCGCGGTCGGCACGATATCGCCATAGGCATGGCGCCAGCCGACGAGGCCACGGATCTCGAGCGGCAGGGGTCCGGCGAGGGTCGCTGCGGCCCTGACGCCCAGCGTGGTGGTGGCGAGGTCCTGGCTGCCGGCAAGGCCGGTGAGCGCGGCCGGGCCGCCGGCCGCGCCGAAATCGTCCTGGTGCAGGCGGATCAGCGCCGCGCCGAGGATCGGCTGCCAGAACGCCGCCTCCAGCGCCGCCGGGCCGAGATCACGGCCGGAGAGGTCGAAGCGATATCCCGCCTCGCCAAAGGCCTGCGCCGTCCAGCCATGGCGGTCGGAGGAGGCGGCCTCGTCGAAGCCCGGAAAGGCGATCCGCCGGTCGATGCCGGTGCTCATCGAGCCGTAGGCGGCCCCGGCGCTGAGCTCGACGGCGCCGAACGAGGCGCCGCCATAGAGCGCGCCGAACAGCTGATCGAGATGGCCCGACGCGCCGCGCGCGTCGACGGCGAGGCTGTCATGCAAGGCGCCGGCGGCGGCTCCGAGCCTGAGGCTGCCGCCGGCGAAGGCGATGCCGCCGAGATCGCCGCCGAGGATCAGTCCGCCGCTGTCGCGCGACAGCGTCGCGGCATTGCCGTCGCCGCGGCTCGTGCCGGCATCGCCGAGCACCCGGGCCCACAGGCCGGCCGCCGCGCCGGAGGGCGGGCCGAATTTTTGGCGGCCGGGCAGATCGGCGTCATGGCCGGCGGTGAGCGCAAGGCCATCAGTGCCGCCGCCGGCGATGCCGGCGGTGGTGAACTCGCTGCCGGGCCCGGTGAGCGGGGCCGATGCCCGGCTCAGGCGGTCGAGCACGGCCTCGCGCACCAGGCGGCTGTCCTCGAAGGCGGCCGTCAAGACGCCGGCATGGACCTCGCCCGACAGCGCATCGAAGGCCTGGCGGGCGCCGCCAAAGCTCTGGCCGACGACGGCGTCATAGAGCGGATTGCCGAGGCCGAGCGCCTGCAGGGCAGAAGCCGTCGCCGCCTGGTTGGCGGTGGCGGCGGCGGCGGCAAAGTCGGTGGTCTGGGCAAAGCCGAGGACCACACCGCCGGCATCGTAGCTCAGCGTGGGCGTCAGAAAGGCGAAGGCCTGGGAAAAGTCGGCCGGCGTGGAGAGGCTGGCAAAGCTGCCGGAGAGCCCTCCGGCGGCGGTGAGAAAAGTGTAGCGCGAGGCCGGCGTGTAGGCGCCGGGCGCCGGCGCCACCACGACAGTGCCGCCGGCCAGCGTGGCGGTGCCGGCGACGGCGAGGCGGTCGCTGCGGCCGTCGGGGGCAATGGCGACCGCGAAGGTCGAGCCGGCGGCGAAGCGGGCATCGCCGGCGACGCCAAGCGTGGTGAAGCGTGTCGCCAGGCCGGGGGCGACGGTCGCGCCGGCGCCGGCCGAGATCGCGCCGACCTGGCCGCGGCCGCCGAGCACGGCGCCCGGCATCAGGCTGACGGCCGAGCCGCTGAGCGACCCGTCGACCACCAGCGCACCGGCGGCAACCGTGGTGCCGCCGGAGAAGGAGCTGTTGTCGCCGGAAAGCGTCAGCGTGCCGGTGCCTTGCTTGGTCAGGCCGCCGGCGCCGGCGATGACCCCGGAGAAGATCCTGCTGGAGTTGTCGCCGCCTGCCGTCAGCGTCGCAGCGCCCAGCATCACTGCACCGGCGCCGGTGAGCGAGCCGATCGTCTGATTGCGGTTGGCGAGATCGAGCGTGGCACCGGCAGCAAGCGTGTAGGCGCTCGCCGCGGAAAAGGCATCGGCGGCACCGGCCCGCAAGGTGCCGGCGTTGACCTGCGTAGCACCGCGATAGTTGTCGATACCGGACACGATCAGAACGCCGGTGCCCTCTTTGGTCAGGCCGCCGGCGCCTGCGATGGCACTCGACAGGGTTGCCGTGTTGGTGCCGGTGTCGATGGTGCCGCCGCCCGTGGCGAGCGTGATGGCCCGTCCGGTCGAGAAGCCGGTTAGCAACTGCAGGGTGCCGCCGGCGAAGCTGAGCCCGCCGGTCGAGCGGCCGAGATTGGCATCGGCCGATACGGCCAGCGTCCCGGCATCGAGGGTGGTGCCGCCGGTATAGGTGTTGGTGCCGGTCAAGGTCAGCGTGCCGGGTCCGGCCTGGGTGACGGAGCCGCTGCCGGTGATGACGCCGCCATAGGTCATGGCATCGCTGCGGTTGAAGGTGAGCGCGGCATTGTCGACGACCGCACCGGTGATGCTGCCGTTGGTACCGCCGTCGCCGATCTGCAGCGTGCCGGCATCGATGGTGGTGCCGCCCGCATAGGTATTCACACCCGTCAAGGCCAGCGTGCCGGGACCGGCCTGTATGACCGAACCGGTGCCGGTGATCGCGTTCGACAGGGTGACGGCAATCGCCTGGTCGAAGGTCAGGCTGCCGGTCACACCGATGTCACCGGTGAGAGACCAGCCTTGCTGCAAGGTCAGAGTGTTGGCGCCGCCGGTGAAGGTGATGGCATTGGCCTGAGTGCCGCCACTGGAGAGGCCGCCGGCGATCGTGCCGCTGTCGATCACCCTCAGCCCTGCACCCACCACCCCGGCGCCACCGGAACCGCCGGCGCCGTCGTGGCCATTGTCCGAGCCCGCTCCTGTTGCTGTCGTCCCACCGGAACCTGCCTCCCCACCGGCTCCGCCCTGGATCGTTCCCGTATTGGTCAACTTCGCGCCGGCAGCCGAGGCGCTGAAGCCGGTTCCACCGTCGCCGCCATTGCCGCCATCGCCGCCGTAGCCGCCATAGTCATTGATTTTGCGGTAGCCATCGCCGCCATTGCCGCCTATCCCGCCCGTGCCGCCGGTGATGGTCGCGGTGTTGGTGACCGAGGCGGCACCGGTTTCGAGAAATCCGATCCCGCCGGCGCCACCGCCGCCACCGCCGCCACCGCCGCCACCGTCAGACGAGCCGCCGGCCCCGCCGGCTTCCCCGTTCTCTCCTGCCGTCGGCGCGGAAACGGTGAACGGCCCATCACTGGTGCCGCCGTTGGCGCCGCCATTGCCGCCGCCGCCGCCGCCGCCGCCACTGCTCTGGTCGTTGCCGGGTGTGCCATCCAGTCCCGGCCCGCCGCCGAAGGGAGGTGCGCCGCCTAGTCCGGGGCCGCCCTCACCGCCAGTGCCGCCGACCCCACCGCCGGAACCGCCGCCGCCACCGCCGCCACCGCCACTGTTGTTAAAAAAGTCTTCGCCGTTTCGGCCGGACTGTCCGTCGCCGCCGCCGTTCCCGCCGAGGCCGCCGCCTTCTATCAAGGTACCACCGGCGCCCATGCCGCCCTTGCCGCCATCAGCGAAGGCGGGAGCCGCCGACAACGTCAGGGCAGCCGCGATGGCAATGAGGGAGACATGGCCGAAATGGATCGCGCCCCGGGCCGCGCGAGGTCGCATGCGTGTCGGTAGGGACCAAGACGGCGCCGACATGGCCGCGCCCCCATCACCGGGCGGGGCAGGTCGAAGAGCGGTGATGCAAGTCCCCCAATCCCTCGGCTTCAAGGGCGTCCCCCACCTGACCGCCAATTTCCCTCGTCCGTGCGGCAATCTCCTGCCGATCAGTCGCTGAAGGCCAAACGGCAAATTTGATCATCGGACCTAATCACGCGATCGTGTTGATTGTCAATCGCCCAGGCGCCGATGAGGTTCGGCCAACGGCAAAGCCGCAGCCAAGGACGGGGCTCATGGCGCGCCCACTGGATTGCGGAACGCCGGGTTGTTGCCAGTCATGCGCGATGGTTCAAACGCATATTGCAACTACAAATGAACACATGGCGAGATCTGCATCTTCTGATCGGTTGATTTTGCATTGGTCATCCGATTTAGTCATACGTATGAACTGGTAACATTCACCCTTAGGAACATCAGGTATGGCCGGTATGCGTAGCTCTTCACTTCTCACTCGATGCGTGGCTCTCGCAGCGGGCGCCGAGCGTGGGTCTCAGGCCGAACGAGCCGATCAAGCGGGCCCGGTGCTCGCCGCCGGTCACGGCCTCTTGGCGCCGCAGATCGCGCAGGGGCGATCCTGGCCCGAGGTGCAGCCCATCGGCACGATGCCCGCAGCTGAGATCCCGCCCCGGCTGTGGCTTGCGGTCGACTAAGAGCCGAGGGGACAGGGCGCTTCATCCGGCCCGGCCGGCCGACTGAAGATTGCATTGCCGCCTACCGTCGCATGGTTGAACGCAGCCATTGCGGGCGTCCGCCCCAGTTCCCGCTGCAGCTGCCGACGGTCCCCTCGCCATTTGCCAGGGCCGCGGAGCAGCCGACGATTTGAGGTACGCGTCGCGATCGGTCGGTGCGACGGACGGTCGAGAATGAAAGCCGGCTCGTCAGGTCGAGCCATCAACGAAAGAGGCTCGCATGAAAACTCTGCAAACCGTGGTAGCGACGCATAACGATGCTGAAGGACCGGAACCGGTCAATACGGTTCTTGTCGCCGGCGGTGCCGGCTTTCTCGGGTCACATCTGTGCGAACGGCTGCTTGTGGAAGGCCGTCGGGTCATCTGCGTCGACAATCTGCTGACCGGCAGCATCGCCAATATCGCGGCACTCCTGTCGAACCGGAATTTCAGCTTTCTTCGCCACGACATCGTGTTGCCGTTCGAGCCGGGGGAGCCGCTCGGTCAAGTCTACAATCTGGCTTGCGCAGCGTCGCCGAAGCGCTACCAAGCGAACCCCATCCACACGATGCAGACGAACGTCAACGGAGCGATAAACCTGCTCGACCTTGCGACGCGCGATCAAGCGAAGTTCTTCCAGGCTTCGACAGCGGAAGTCTATGGCGACCCGATGATCCACCCGCAACCGGAATGGTACCGCGGCAGCGTCAATCTCTCAGGCCCGCGTGCCTGCCACGATGAAGGCAAGCGGGCGGCGGAGGCCCTGTGCTGCGACTATCGGCGTTGCAGCGGCACCGATGTGCGGATAGCCCGCATCTTCAACACCTATGGTCCCCGGATGCCGTGCGACGATGGTGGGGTCATCTCGAATTTCATCGTCCAAGCCCTGCGCAGCCAGGACCTGACGGTTTACGGCGATGGCAGCCAGACCCGTTCGTTCTGCTTCGTCGACGACTTGCTCGACGGCATCGCCTGCCTGATGGCAGCCGAACCTCGTTCAAGCGGACCGATCAACCTCGGCAATCCCGAGGAGATCCAGATCGACGACCTCGCCAACCTGATCATCGAGATCGTCGGGTCGAGCTCTCGAGTGGTCTACAAGTCGTTGCCGGTCGATGATCCGAGACAGCGGCGCCCCGACATTGCGCGGGCACGGCGCGAGCTGGCCTGGGCGCCGCGCGTGGAGCTCAGCGCCGGATTGTGGGCGACCATCCGGCACTTCGAGGATCTTCTGACGGCTGCCGACCAAGGCCGGCGCGTGCCATGACAACGCGTGCCGTGCTGGTCACCGGCGGCGGCGGCTTCGTCGGCAGCCACACGTGCAAGGCGCTGCACCGCGCCGGCTATTTGCCGGTCACCTTCGACAGCCTGGTGCGCGGCAACGAAGAGGCCGTCCTCTGGGGGCCGCTGGTGTGCGCGGATGTGCGCGACCGCATGGCGCTTCGTGCAGCCATCGAATTCTATGCCCCCGTGGCGGTCATCCATCTTGCCGGGCTTGCTTGTGTCGGCGAGTCGATGACCCGCCCCGCAAGTTACTATGACAACAACGTAACAGGCACCCTGGCGCTTCTCGATTCGTGTCTGGCGGCCGGGCTGAAGACGGTCATCTTCTCAAGCAGCTGCGCCACCTATGGCCTACCGGAGACGCTGCCGATCGCCGAAACCGCAGCGCAGCGCCCGATCAATCCTTACGGCCGGAGCAAATTGGCGTGCGAACAGGTCATTCGGGACTACGCGGCCGCCTATGGGTTTCGGTTCGCGATCCTGCGCTATTTCAATGCCTGTGGTGCCGACCCGGACCGCGAGCTCGGCGAATGGCATCGGCCGGAGACGCATCTCATTCCCCGCGCGCTGATGGCAAGCACGGGCCGGCTGCCGTATCTGAAGGTGTTTGGCCGCGACCACGACACCCCGGACGGCACTTGCGTGCGCGATTACATTCATGTTGTCGACCTGGCGGCAGCCCACTGCGCAGCCCTGGCCAAACTGGAGGAGAGTGCAGAGTGCCTGACACTCAATCTGGGCACCGGTCATGGCTCCTCGGTGAAGGACGTCCTCAGTGCCGTCGAACACCATGTCGGAAGGTCTGTGGCGGTCAGGTATCGCGCCCGCCGGGCCGGGGACCCGCCGGCCCTGGTGGCCGACGGGTCGTTGGCCAAACGGCTGTTGGCATTCGCGCCGGCATACTCGCACCTCGACTATATCATCGCGACCGCCGCGCCGTTCTTTTGTCGTGCAGGCGAAGCGGTATGAGTGCAATTTGCGGGCCTATCGTCTCTGTCAACGGCCCGGTTTATGCCCGACCGGTGCTCAATCGACCTCAACAGGCGCTTTTCGCTTGGGGCTTTTATTCTGCAGGCAGCCGGTGCCCCCGTCAGTCTCTAAGCAGGGACACATTCGCCGCCGAGACGAGGCATTAGGATAACGGCGATCCGAACCTGGCTCTCTGCGCACAAGGGGGTACGGGCGAGCATTCGCACCGCAATCCCTCGCCCTTCTGCGTGGCTTCGCGGCATCACCATGCGCAGTTGAAAGCACGGATTGCGATGTTTTCGAACCGCACGTTCGTTCCAGAACGACAGGATCTGCATACCCCGAGCCTCCTAGAAGCTTCGCTGCGGTATTTTGACGGGGGTGGCGAAAAAAGCGCTCGACGCCTCAGCGGGGGCGAAGCCGAGCGCTCTGCGTGTCGCTTGCCAGATGACGGCCAACGCCTTCAGGCCAGCGCCGTAGAGCGTATGCGCGTCGTCATGCGGCGGTCCGCCGTTTTCGCTGCAGGGGCGGTCGAGAATGTCCCGGGCGATCAGGACATTGCCGAGGCCAAGCAATGCTGAGCTGTTCGGACAAAGACCAAGGCGGAAGGGAGATTGGCCGATCGGTAAGGGATCGCCCGGCTCCTGGGTGACAAGGTCGATCGGAGTGGTCACCGGAGCGAAGCGATCGGCGACGTAGAGCGTCTTGCCTTCGGGGGACAACGCCATGTCGAAAGGTGCTCCCGCGGCGCTGATCTCGGAACCGAAGCCGGAGGTGCGCGTGTTGAGCGGCAGGACGGTGTCGTTGGAGGTCAGCGCCACGAACACGGTCCCGCCGTCGGCAGAGACGGTGATGCCGCGAGGCGCCGTTCCGGCCTTGAGATCGAACACCGCATCGACGGTGTCGGCGATGCAATCGATTCGATAGATGAAGCTTGCCGAACTCAGGTCTTGTACGACCGCCGCATAGACGGACCTGCTGTCCGGTGTGACGGCAAGGCCGAATATCGAAAAGCCCGGCCCGCCGACCGCAACGGGCTTTCGCGCCCGGCCGCTGCGCAGGTCGAACGGCGTGACCTCACCCGCGATCGATCCAGCGACGTAGGCGGTCGCGCCGTCCGGCGCGATGGCAATGCTGCCGGAGCCGTCGAGCGCGACGATCGGCTTGGCCCTCAACGACTGGGTATCGATGGCCACGACGCCCGGGTCATAGGAGACCAAAAGCTGGCCGCCGTCCGGCGTCATCGCCAGCCCTCTTGGGGTGCCCGAAACGGCGGTCGGCACCAACTGCAATCCGGGCTGTCGAGTATCGCGGACGAAGACGCCGTCCGTTCCGGCGAGAAAAGCGCGCACGCTGCCGTTGCCGGCCTGCGCGGCCACGCACAGCAAAGCCGCCAGCATGACCCCGCTCAACCGGCCAAGCCGGCAAAGCCGAGCCGAAGCACCAAGACGGACCTGCATAGTTGTCGAAGACATCTCTTTCCATCAGACGCTATGTGGAAGCTGAACCGACACGTGACCAACGCATCACGCCGCCACTGATCGGGCCTATGATTAGGTCAATTGACTAATGTTAGCAACAAATCTGAACTTGTATTCCGGCGAGCTGAAACGTGGGGTTGCAGAAGCTTGAACGAGGCTGTTTTTCAGCTCGAGAGCGTCGGGCTGCGTCGATGTGATGGCGGAGGCCCCCCATCTGCATCCGGCTGAGAGCTCAGGCCGGATGAACTGCCGGGCGGCCGCGGGCGGACCGAAGCGCGTTCAGAGCTTGGCTATGGCGGCGCTGAAACCGGACAAGGAGATCGGCAGGTCGATCTCGCCGCCTGTGGCGGCGGTGACGCGCACGTCGAAGGTCGAACCGCGCTTCATTGTGGCGAGCATCGCCGCGTCGAGCTTCACTGTTGCATAGCTGCCGTTCTGATCGGCGGTGGTGATCGGGAATGTCGTGCGCTGGCCCTGGTCGACAGCGATCTTGACACCGTCTGTGAGCAGAATGCCATGCGGCAAAGCCAGCGTAGCAGCCAGCGCTCCGCCATCGGCCTTGGCGACGCTGACCGTGAGCACCCGCTGCCCGGTGCCTTTGGCAACCAGGGTCTGCGAGGCCGCGCAAGTCAGGTCCCCCTCGGCGCCTTCGCCGGCACAGGTGACCGTCCATGGCTGCTTCTTGGCCGGCGGGGCCGGCGTCGCGGCCTGCGCTGCGGTGGCGCTGTTGTCCTCGGCCGCAGCCGCGGCCGGGATAGCAAGCGCCAGCGTGACCGCAGTGGCTACCCCTGTCAGCGCCCGACAGACGCGCTTGTCCGATGCCGCTGCGAAGAGCCCTGTCATTGGCATCCCCCACGCGATGCGAGTCGACCAGACATTTCCCTCGTCGCCGCCCAGTTACTGTAATCTCAGCCCAGAGTTTTGGCCACTGCCAATCCGAGGAAACGATGCGGACCAGCAAGGAAAGCACGACAAGATTGCTTTGCCTGTGCTTTGCCGCAGGCCCATTGAGTTGTTGCGAATCGCTAAGACATGGCCTCCAGGCCAGTCGAAGCCGGGTTCAACGGACGTTGCATCGACTTTAGGGCAAAGGCCACGCTGTTGAAATCATATGACCGATTGACAGCGGGCTCACACGGTCTATCCTGAACCGGACGCAGTGGTCCGATGGCAGCAATCCGATGGATATGGCTGCCGCAGCAAGTGACGCTGAATCTGAGTGAATCGCGCATCGTTGTGTGCTTTTCTACCTGTCACAGCCGGTTTTCGGGTATCGGCGGCAATTATTTTTGCGGATTAACTTGACAGTGTGGCGCTACTATTTATGTGATTGTAGATCTCTCTGGATTGGCCTGTGTGCGGCACCGGCATGGTAGGACTGTATAAAGCCTTATACTGGTAGGGTGGCATAGTACCGAACGAAGAAGGTTTCATGTCCTGCTCGCATTGGCGGCGTTGCTAGAAGGATAGTCGAGTGTACGGGGCACGCATGGTAGATCGAGAGGCGGAGCAGAGCCGAGACGTCAAGACGGCGATCCTGGAGGCGGCGGAAACGGTGTTCGCGGTCTACGGGTTTCATGGCGCGACCACCCGGGCCATCGCCGAGGAAGCCGACGTCAACCTGGCGATGATCCACTACCATTTCGGCAGCAAGGAACAGCTGCACGAGAAGATCTTGACGACGCGCGCGGGACAGTTGGTCGCCAGGCGCCTCGAACTGCTTGACGCTGCACTCGCCAATCCCAAGACATTGACGCCCGACGGCGTGCTGGATGCGCTGATGCGTCCGCTCTATGAATTCGCCCAGGCCGACCCGGTCGGTGCCCGCCACTACGCCTTGCTCGCCAACCAGTTGGTCTCCGGCGCCGACGAGCGCTCGCGCCGCATGGCTGCCGACCTGTTCGATGAACTCGGCCGCCGGTTCAGCCTCGCCTTCGAGAAGAGCCTGCCGGCGCTCGGCCGCATCAACGCGGTCTGGGCCTACCAGTATGCGATCGCACTGGGCACCCAGATGCTGGTGCGCACCGAGCGTGCCAACCGCCTCGCCGGCAACAGCCATGCCGCCGGCCTGGACCAAAGCTATCGGATCACCTTCCAGCTGTTGTCCTCCGGCATCCGCGCATTGACGGAACTGCCGCGCAAGACCCGCAGGAAGACGCCGGCGCGTCCCGCGGCAGGCGCCAAGAAGGCGAAGACCAAGGCTACCGCCAACCGCTAGACGCCGCGCGACAGGCAGGTCCCGTCCGGCAGCGTGCCCCAGGCACGCATTCTATAGTCATGCACCTGCTCAGGCGGGAGGCCGGGTCGCGGCGGACCCAGCACTTCCTCAGTCGACCTTCAGTGTTAATTTGCAGAACGCGAGATGCGCCCTCGACAACTCCATTCGGGCCCAGGACCAGGGGCCGGGTGCGAGCCAACTGCGGCCGCAACGGTCGACCCAAAAAGAGATGTGACTGCCGGTCGCCATGTCGACAAAGGCAAAGCCATTGAAGTTCATCGGGCGGCCGCCGAGAACAAATGCGAGAAGATGGCGCATGGAGCTTGCTCCTAGGTCGGGAAGCCTTTCATTGCGATAATTGTCGGCTCGGGACGAAGCCTCACCCGCTCATGAAGGAGCATGTGATGGTGTCTTACATCGCCCCAGGTTTCTCATAAATTGCTCGACAGTACTGTATTTGTCAATTGACCAAATCATATGATTTTTTGGCTCGCCATTCGGCTGTGCTCCCCGGCCTAAGATCAGTCAAGAACTGCAGCTCGGCGAAAATGTCAGGTGCAGACAGGTCCTCGACAGGTGAGCCGGGCGAGTGAAGCGTCGGCAGCCGTGACCGCCCAAATCGAACAGGAGACGACCTCGTGAAGAACACCCTCATTGCAGCTCTGGCCCTCCTCGCATCCGTGCCGATGGCGGCGCACGCGGAGGAAGAAAAAAACGACTGTACCCGCGTGCCGAAAGCGCAGTGGATGAGCGAGAGCGCAATCAAGTCGAGCGTCGAGAAGGCCGGCTACACCAATCTGCGAAGCATCGAAGTCAAAGGCTCGTGCTATGAAATCTATGCGTTTAGGGACGGCCAGCGCACCGAGATCCACGTTGATCCTGCGACCGGAATGATCTTTTCCGCCGGCGAGAGCGACTGATCCGATGTGGCGCTCACGCTTTGAAGGCGGAGGGCCGGAAACATTCCGCCTCGACGTGCCCGATGCCCGCCATTGCGCTGTAAGAGTGTGGGATCCTGTGGTGCGAATCTTTCACTGGGGCGTTGTCCTCGGCTGCACACTCAACCTTTTCATCCTCGAAGAGGGAAAGTGGCTTCATCGGTGGGTCGGGTACACGGTCATGGGGCTGCTCGCCGTCCGATTCGTCTGGGGTTTTGCCGGGTCGCCCTTTGCCCGTTTCTCTTCGTTCTTTCCGACGCCCGGCCGGCTTGCCGAATACACGCATGACCTTCTGCACGGCCGCGACAAACGTCATCTTGGGCACAATCCGCTGGCCGCCCTCATGATGTTCACCCTGATGGCGCTCCTTGCGGTCACCACGGCAAGCGGCTACATGCAGACCCTCGACGCTTTTTGGGGCGTGAAATGGGTCAAGCGACTCCATGAATTTTCGGCCGACTTCATCATGGTGTTCGCCGGCTTGCACGCTGCAGCGGCACTCGCTGAGAGTTGGCGGCACCGCGAGAATCTGATTTGGTCGATGGTTACGGGGCGGAAGCGTCGGATCGACTGACATGCGACTTCTGCTTGTTGAAGACAGCCGGCGACTGACCGAACTGATCGTCGAAAGCGTGCACGGCGCCGGCTGGCGCATCGATGGTGTCGGCACCCTGGCCGAGGCTTTCGTGGCGCTTCAATGCGAAGAGCACGATCTTCTGGTCCTCGATCTAGGCTTGCCCGATGGCAACGGGGTCGACCTGCTCCGGCAGCTGCGCAAAAACGGGTCAACGATTCCTGTGCTGATCGTAACGGCCGCAGGCGATGTCGACGCGCGCATTTCCGGGCTCGACGCAGGCGCCGACGACTATCTTGTCAAGCCGTTCCACCATCACGAATTCCTGGCGCGATGCCGGGCGCTCGCGCGGCGGCGCGGCGGCGCGGCGGCGCCTATTCTGGCCGCGGGAAACTTGCGTTACGATCCGGCGACGGGACGGCTTACATGCGCAGGCAAGCGCATCGCCGTAGCGCCGCGCGAGCGGCAGCTTGTCGAACTCCTGATGCGCGACGTTGACCGCGTCGTCCCAAAGCGCCGGCTCGAGCACGCGCTTTCCGAGTTCGGGAACCTTCTTTCGGCCAATGCGCTGGAGCTTGCCGTGTCGCGGGTTCGCAAGAAGTTCGGCGAGGTCCCTTCGGGCGCGGAGGTCGAGACTGTGCGCGGCATCGGCTATCTCCTGCGCACGGTCGATACGTGAAGCCGGCGAAATCGCTCCGGTCGATCGTCGCCCGGCGAATCCTGCTCTTCGCCGTGCTTGCAAGCGTTCTGGAGATCTGTGTCGTCTTCGCCGACTACTGGTTCGACGAAGGCGAACTCGGACGCCTCCTCATCGAGCACGAGACGGTGCGAATCGCGGATGCTTATCGCGCCAGCCTGCGTGACCACGCGCCATTTCCCGACCCGGCGCTGTCAGAGCGCTATGAACTTGAGGGTTCAGCCGCGGCGCGCGAGAAGGGCAGCGCCGTTGAGCGGCGGGAAGAAGAAGCGGTGGCGCCCGGATATTTCTTGCGCGTCAGGCTGGCCGAAGGAAAGGTTCTCTATTCAAACTGCGGAGACGAGTGCAACGAGCACTTCCTCCCACTCGATCTGAACCCTCCGAGCTTCTGGGACCGGATGATCGAGCCTGTGAAGCCCCTCACGGTGGCGGGTGGGCGCACCTTCTCCGGTGAGGACGTCGAGGCGAGCCCACTGATCGTCGACTTCGCAAGCGTCGCAGATCCGGCGCGACTTGTGAACAATGTGCTGTTCGGCGAGATGGTCGACCACATGATCGTGCCGATGGGTCTGATGCTGTTTTTGGTGATCGGCGCAAGCATTCTGTCGATCGGTCAAGCCCTTCGGCCGGTTGCCGAGGCGGCACGAGCGGCCGACGCGATGGAGCCCCGCAGCATGGGCAGCGAACTGCCGACGGCAGCCTTGCCGCGCGAAATCGCCGACCTGACGAGGGCCGTCAACCGCGCCCTGGCCCGGGTCGGTGAACTGGTGCGTTCGCAGAAGCTCTTTGCAGCCGCCATCGCCCACGAGATCCGCACGCCGGTCGCAATCGTCAAGTTGGAGCTCGAACGGATCGATCATCCACGCGCACGCCGAGCCGAACGCGACCTCGACAACCTGACGCACACGCTGGAGCAACTGACCGCGCTTGCCCGCCTGGATGCGGTGGAAGGCGAGGCCTTCTCACACCGGAGTCTTGCCTCGCTTGCCCTCGACACTGTCGAGCAGCTTGCTCCCCTCGTTTATGCGAGCGGCCGCTCGATCGAGCTTCGCGTCGACCAAGACGTCGAGATCGACGTTGTCCCGGCTCTCATCGTTATCCTTATTCGCAATCTCGTTGAAAACGCCGTCAAGCACACGAGGCCGGGCACGGCCATCACCGTCTCGGTGGACGCTCCCGCAGTTCTTTCGGTCACCGACACAGGCGACGGTTTTGCAATGAGCGAACGCCCGGCGGACAAAGAGGTCGGTGCGGTTCGGCAGTCAGGCTCGCTCGGCCTCGGCTTGAAGATCGCCGAGCGGATCGCCGCTCTCCACGGTGGAAGCATATGCATCGCTTCGACGAACGGCTGCGGCACCAGTGTGCGCGTCGACTTGGTGGCGAAAAGGTCATAGCGGACTACCTGCTGCAGCGAGCGGCAATCGCGGTGGCGGGTCTCGTCTCGGACCTGTGTTGGTCCGGCGATGGCTTCCGTCAGAGCCCTTTCTCCCTCGGCGTCGAGGTTGGAATTCGGCTCATCCAGCACGACGAGGAACGGGTCGCCATAGAGCGCGCGGGCCAGCGCGACCCGCTGCCGTTGTCCAGCGGAGAGTGCAGAACCCGCTTCACCGATCCTGGTATCGTAGCCTTGCGCCATATGTACGACCAGGTCATGCACGCCGGCGGCGCGGGCCGCAGCGACGATTTGTGCCGACGAGGCACGCGGGTCGAAACGGCAGATGTTTTCGGCGATCGTACCGTCAAAGAGCTACACGTCCTGCGGCAGGTATCCAAGATAGGCGCCGAGCTCCTCGGGTGCCCATTGGTCCAGCGTCGCCCCATCGAGCCTCACACTGCCGCGCAGCGGTGTCCAAACGCCGGCGATCGCGCGCGCCAGCGAGGATTTGCCGGAGGCGCTTGGCCCGATGATGCCGAGCCCGGCACCCGCCGGGAGCGAAAAGCTCACATCGCTTACCACCGTTCTGTGCAGGCCCGGCGGCGCCAGGGTCACTGCCTCCAACGAAAGCCGTGCGGCAGGCGCAGGCAGTTGCACGCCGGTCGCAGATTTGGGGAGCGCCGCCAGCACTTGCGCAAGCCGAGCCCGGCCTTGCCAGGCGGCGACGAAATTTTTCCACTGAGCGATGACCACGTCGATCGGCGAAAGCGCGCGGCCGCTCGTGATCGACGAGGCAAGGGTGATGCCGCCGGTCGCCTCCTGGTGAATGATCAGCCAGGCGCCCGTTGCCAAGATGCCTGACTGCAGCGTCATGCGCAGGATCTTCGAGACCGTGCCGAGCGAGCCGGCGGTATCGCTCGCCGCAGCGCCGGCAGCCAAATAATCCGCGTTTATTTCCTCCCAGCGCGCGCCGATGTGGTTGCCGAAGCCTATGGTATGGAGCACCTCGGCATTGCGACGGCCGGCTTCGGCGAGCGAATTTCGCGCCGCCAGATAGGCGCTCGCCTTCTTGGCAGGTTCCCGATTTCGCACCTCGGCGAGCAAGGTCAAGGCCAGCAGCAGGAATGCCCCGCCGAGAGCGATGGCGCCGATATAGACATGGAATAGGAAGCAGATGCCGATATAGAGCGGCACCCAGGGCAGATCGTAGAACGCAGCCGGCCCACCGCCTGACAGGAAGGTCCGCACCTGGTCGAGGTCACGCAAGGGCTGCAGGCCGTCGCCCGGCACTTTGGTTCTGAGCGGCAGACGGGTCAACGCGGCATGGATTTTCGCGTTGAGCCGAGCGTCCAGCCCCAGCCCCACCCGCACCAAGATCCTGGAGCGGATCAGCTCCAACGTGCCTTGAAAGGCATAGAGCAGGGCCGCCATCCCCGCCAACGCAACCAGGGTCGGCACGCTTCGACTGGGCATCACCCGGTCGTAGACCCGCAGCATGAAGAATGATCCGGTCAGCGTGAGCAGGTTGATCACTCCGCTGATCAGACCAATGGCGAGCAGAGTTCGCTTGAATGAGGCCCAAAGCGAACCCACGGTCATCCCCGGCGGCTCTTTCATTCTTGCAACCATAGCTTGCAGGTGCTGTAGGGCTATAGCAAGACGCTGATTTGTTGGAAGAGACCGCCCCTGGTGTTGCCCTGCACACCCGTCTGGTGCCCTGCAAACACCTAGCCTAAGCTTGCAATCAGCGACAGCGAGCGAAGACGCGACAGGGAAGGATTGGCGCAACACCGGAGCCGCCAGACTCGATTGCCGGCGCGCTCGCAGCTGAGGGAGCGGAATAAGGGCCCAAACGCTGCGAAGTGGCCGGCAGTTGCTCGACGGTCGGGCCGGACGGCGCCGCGATCCGGCAGCAGGCCAGAAGGCGCTTGCCTAAGCGCGTTTCGATCCCCAGCAAGTTCGGCGAAAGAACTCGTCAGGCCGGGAGGATCGCACCTTCCAAGGTGGTAAGCTGGGCCAGAAACTGCTCGGCCTTGGTGCGGGCGTGATCGTCGCGCGCATCGGACACGTCTTCACGCGCTTCCTGGATGCGCCGCGTGAGATCGGCGCGGTCGATGTCGCCGACCGCGACCGCCGATTCGGCCAGCAGCGTGCAGGCATCGGGCAGAATGTCGGCAAAGCCGCCGAACACGACATAGCGTTCGTCGTTGCCGGCGGCGTCGCGGACCGTGACCACGCCGGGCTTGACCGTGGTCATCACCGGAGCATGGGCAGCCATCACCGTCATCTCGCCTTCCGCACCCGGGATGACGACATGCTGGACCTCTTCGGAGACCAGCAGCCGCTCCGGCGAGACCAGTTCGAATTTGAACGTAGAAGCCATGTTACCCAGCGAATCAAGAATAGCGGATGGCGAACAGTGGTCGCAAATCGCCGTCGCTTCTTCCCTATTCGCTACTCCCTATTCGCTGTTCGCTCTTTTCGCCGCTCGCTGTTGGTTACGCCGCCTCGGCGGCCAAACGCTGGGCCTTCTCGACCGCTTCCTCGATGGTGCCGACCATATAGAAGGCGGCCTCGGGGAGATGATCGTAGTCTCCGGCACACAGGCCCTTGAAGCCCTTGATCGTATCCGCCAGGTCGACCAGCTTGCCGGGCGAACCGGTGAACACCTCGGCGACAAAGAACGGCTGCGACAAGAAGCGCTCGATCTTGCGCGCCCGCGCCACCGTCAGCTTGTCCTCTTCCGACAACTCATCCATGCCGAGAATCGCGATGATGTCCTGCAGCGACTTGTAGCGCTGCAAGATCGACTGGACCGTGCGCGCGACCCCGTAGTGCTCGTCGCCGACCACCAGCGGGTCGAGCATGCGCGACGTCGAATCCAGCGGATCGACCGCCGGATAGATGCCCTTCTCGGCAATGCCGCGCGACAGCACCGTGGTGGCGTCGAGGTGGGCGAACGACGTTGCCGGCGCCGGATCGGTCAGATCGTCGGCGGGCACATAGATGGCCTGCACCGAGGTGATCGAACCGCGCGTGGTGGTGGTGATGCGCTCTTGCAGCGCGCCCATATCGGTGGCCAGCGTCGGCTGATAGCCGACGGCCGAGGGAATGCGGCCGAGCAGTGCCGACACTTCCGAGCCGGCCTGGGTGAAGCGGAAGATGTTGTCGACGAAGAACAGCACGTCCTGGCCCTGGTCGCGGAAATATTCGGCCACCGTCAGGCCGGTCAGCCCGACGCGGGCGCGGGCCCCCGGCGGCTCGTTCATCTGGCCGTAGACGAGCGCTGCCTTGGAGCCTTCGCCGCCGCCCTTCTTGTTGACGCCTGATTCGATGAACTCGTGATAGAGATCGTTGCCTTCGCGGGTTCGCTCGCCGACACCGGCGAATACCGAAAATCCGCCGTGCGCCTTGGCGACGTTGTTGATCAGCTCCTGGATGAGCACCGTCTTGCCGACGCCGGCACCGCCGAACAGGCCGATCTTGCCGCCCTTGGCATAAGGCGCAAGCAGGTCGAGCACCTTGATGCCGGTGATCAGGATTTGCGCCTCGGTCGACTGGTCGACATATTCGGGCGCGGGCTGGTGGATGGCGCGATACTCCGTGCCGGTGACCGGTCCCGCTTCATCGACCGGCTCGCCGATGACGTTGATGATCCGGCCGAGCATTTGCGGGCCGACCGGCACCGAGATCGGCGCGCCGGTGTCGGCCACCGATTGGCCGCGCACCAGACCCTCGGTCGTATCCATGGCGACGGTGCGCACGGTGTTCTCGCCGAGATGCTGGGCCACCTCGAGCACCAGCCGCGCGCCGCGGTTCTCGGTCTCCAACGCATTGAGGATCGCCGGCAAATGATCTTCGAACTGGACGTCGACGACGGCCCCGATCACCTGGCGCACCTTGCCGCGCGCACCGTCGGCCCGCATGGCGGGTTTGGTGGCCGTCGCCGTAAAGGTCTCTGCGGCGGCTTTCTTGGCGCGCGGCGCGGCAGCCCGCGCTGCTCTCGGTGCTGCCGCCTTGACCGGCGCCTCGGCCTTGGCTTGTGCGTCGTCGGTCGGGGTCGGGGTCTTCGCCATACTTGTCTACCTCTTCATCTCTCGCTCGCCGGTCGGGCCGCAGGCGCTAGAGCGCCTCGGCGCCGGAAATGATCTCGATGAGCTCCTTGGTGATCTGCGCCTGGCGCTGCCGGTTGTAGGTGATCGACAGCCGGTTGATCATGTCGCCGGCGTTGCGGGTGGCATTGTCCATGGCGGTCATCTTGGCGCCCATCTCGCCCGCCGCATTCTCGAGCAGCGCCCGGAAGATCTGCACGGCAATGTTGCGCGGGATGAGATCGCCGAGGATGTCGCCCGGTTCGGGCTCGTATTCATAGACCGCGTTGCCGGCCGCCTCCGGCTCCGCCGCTGCGACCGACGCGGCCGCCGGGATGATCTGCAGCGCGGTCGGAACCTGGCTGATCACCGACCTGAATTCCGAATAGAACAAGGTGCAGACGTCGAACTGGCCATCGTTGAACAGCTGGATGACCTTGCGGGCGATGGCGTCGGCATTGACAAAGGCCAGTGTCCGGACCTCGCGCAGATCCACCCGGTCAATGATCTGCGGGCCGAAGTCGCGGCGCAGGATGTCGTAGCCCTTCTTGCCGACCGTCATGATCTTGAGCGTGCGGCCGTCGGCGAGCAAGCGGCGGGCGTGGTCACGGGCGAGGCGCGCGATCTGCGAGTTGAACCCGCCGCACAGCCCCCGCTCGGCCGTACAGACGACCAGGAGATGAACGTCCTCGCGGCCGGTCCCGGTCATCAAGGCCGGCCCCTCGCCGGTGTCGCCGACCGCCTGGGTGATGTTGGCGAGCACCGCCCCCATTCGCTGCGAATAGGGGCGCGCCGCCTCTGCCGCCTCCTGGGCGCGGCGCAGCTTCGCCGCGGCCACCATCTGCATGGCCTTGGTGATCTTCTGCGTCGCCTTCACCGAGGCGATGCGGTTGCGGAGGTCTTTGAGTGACGGCATGCCCTACTCTCTACTGGCGGTCGCGGCGTCAGGCGAAGTTCTTGGCGAAGCTGTCGATCTGCGCCTTGAGCTGGCCGCGCAGGTCGTCGCTCAGCTGCTTCTCCTTGCGGATGCCGTCGAGCACCGCCCGGCCATCGGCCCGGAGATGGGCAAGCAGCCCCTGCTCGAAGCGCCCGACCTGGTTGACCGCGAGCTTGTCGAGATAGCCGTTGACGCCGGCGTAGATGATGGCGACCTGCTCCTCGGTCTTGAGCGGCGAGAATTGCGGCTGCTTGAGCAGCTCGGTGAGCCGGGCGCCGCGGTTGAGCAGGCGCTGGGTGGCGGCATCGAGGTCGGAGCCGAACTGGGCGAAGGCCGCCATCTCACGATACTGGGCAAGCTCGCCCTTGATCGAGCCGGCGACCTGCTTCATCGCCTTGATCTGCGCCGAAGAGCCGACGCGCGACACCGACAGACCGACATTGACGGCCGGCCGAATGCCCTGGAAGAACAGGTTGGTCTCGAGGAAGATCTGCCCGTCGGTGATCGAGATGACGTTGGTGGGAATGTAGGCCGACACGTCGTTGGCCTGGGTCTCGATGATCGGCAGTGCCGTCAGCGAGCCGTTGCCGTTGTCGTCGTTGAGCTTGGCCGCCCGCTCGAGCAGGCGTGAATGCAGATAGAACACGTCGCCGGGATAGGCCTCGCGCCCCGGCGGCCGGCGCAGCAAAAGCGACATCTGCCGGTAAGCGACCGCCTGCTTGGACAGATCGTCATAGCCGATCAGCGCGTGCTGGCCGTTGTCGCGAAAATATTCGCCCATCGTGCAGCCGGCGAACGGCGCAAGGAACTGCATCGGCGCCGGATCGGAGGCGGTCGCGGCGATGATGATCGAGTAGTCGAGCGCGCCACGCTCCTCCAGCACGCGCACGAACTGGGCCACCGTCGAGCGCTTCTGGCCGACGGCGACATAGACGCAGAACAGCTTCTCCGAATCCGGCCCGGACGCGTGGATCGCCTTCTGGTTGAGGATGGTGTCGAGAAGGATGGCGGTCTTGCCGGTCTGGCGGTCGCCGATCACCAGTTCGCGCTGGCCGCGGCCGATCGGGATCAGCGCATCGATCGCCTTGAGCCCGGTCGACATCGGCTCGTGCACCGATTTGCGCGGGATGATGCCGGGCGCCTTGACGTCGACGCGGCGGCGCTCGGTCGCCGGGATCGGGCCTTTGCCGTCGATCGGGTTGCCGAGCGCGTCGACGACGCGGCCGAGCAGGCCCGGGCCGACGGGCACGTCGACGATCGCACCGGTCCGCTTGACGGTGTCGCCTTCCTTGATGTCGCGGTCGTTGCCGAAGATGACGACGCCGACATTGTCGCTTTCAAGGTTGAGCGCCATGCCGCGGATGCCGCCCGGAAACTCCACCATCTCGCCGGCCTGAACATTGTCGAGGCCGTAGACGCGGGCGATGCCGTCGCCGACGGACAGCACCTGGCCGACCTCGGAGACCTCGGCTTCCTTGCCGAAATTCTTGATCTGATCCTTGAGGATTGCGGAAATTTCCGCGGCGCGGATGTCCATCAGCCGACCTCTTTCAATGCGAGCTTGAGCGATGCGAGTTTGGTTTTAAGCGAGGTGTCGATCTGACGCGAGCCGATCTTGACCACCAGTCCGCCGAGCAATGACGGATCGACGGAGACATTGAGCGTCACGTCCTTGCCGGCGACGTCCTTGAGGGTTGCCTTGAGCTCCGCCTCCTGATCTGCCGTCAGCGCATGGGCGGTGGTCACCTCGGCAGCCGCCTGGCCGCGCGCCTCCGCGGCAATCCTCCGGAACGCCTTGATCATGCCCGGAACAGCGAACAGACGGCGGTTGCGTGCCGCGACGCGCAGGAAATTGCCGACCAGACCCACGATTTCGGCTCGATCGGCGACCGCCGATACGGCTTTCACCTGGTCATCGGCGGAAAACACCGGGCTGTTGATCAGCCGGAAAAGGTCGTCACTCTCCTCGAACAGACGCTCAAAGCGGGCGAGATCCTGGTCTACGGCATCGACCGCATTGTCTTGCTGAGCCAATTCGAACAGCGAGTTCGCGTAGCGTTCGGCGACACCGGAGATGGGCGAACTGGACTTGGCCACGGACCGTCTGGTTCTCCGTCTAAGCGGCCGCAGATTCTGGCGCGAGTGTCAACTCTGGCTAAATCCTTGACCTTAATTGAATTTTCAGGTCTGCGCAGGAACCGGGCAAGACGCCCGGCCGACCCTCCTGTGCCGTCTAGCACAGGCATCCAGCGACCGCAACACGCAGCAATACCGGGCTTTTCGGGCAGGTTTGCCGCAGCCCGGCGCAGCGTTCCGGCGCAGCTCGTGATTCAGGCGACAAAGCCGAAGAAGGCGACCAGCGGCAGCGCCGCAAGGCCGACTTCGACGATGAGACAAGCCCAGTTGTAGGGCGTATTGGCCCCGTCCGACATGATCGCCACCAGACGGCCGAAGGCGGTGAACAGCCAGGAGAAGCCGAGCGCCATGTAGAGCAGCGGCTGGGCCAGCAGCAGACAGCAGAGGCCGAGCCCGAGATAGAAGCCCGACATCGTCGACCGGCCTTCGGCGATCGCTTCCGGATGCTTGTCGACGGGCCGCAGCCGAAGCAGGCGAAAGCCGAGGCGCGGCGCAAACATCAGCAACAGCCCGAACAGCACGGTGACCGCGGCCGAGACGAATTGCAGCCACTCGCCCTGGCTCGTCGGCGATGGAAAGGTAAAGTCCATTGCGTTCCCCTCGCAACGACGCATGAAGCGGCCGCATCTTAGCGCGGCGAAATTTGCGCGCCAGGGCCTCTGTCGCTGCGACTGCCTGGATTTCTACAGGAAACTCTGCGGGTCGATGTCGATCTGGACGCGCACCGAGCCGCGTTCCTTCGGGCCTTGCGCGAGCATGCCGCGGATATAGCCCTGAACGTCGGCACGGCGGCTGCCCTGGACCAGCAGCCGGAACCGGTGGCGGCCGGCGATCAGCGCGAGCGGCGCCTCGGCGGGACCAAGCAGCTGGATATCGCCGCTCTCCGGCGCGGCCCGCCTGAGCCCGCGGGCATGGCCCTCGGCCTCCGCCTTGCTGCCGGCGCTGACGATGATCCCCGCCAGCCGGCCGAACGGCGGCAGCCCGCTGCGCTCGCGTTCGGCGATCTCGCGCTGATAGAAGGCCTCGGCATTGCCCGAAACCAGCGCCTGCATCACCGGATGCTCGGGCTGATAGGTCTGCAGCAGCCCGAGGCTCCGCTTGCCGGCGCGGCCGGCCCGGCCGGTCACCTGGCTGAGCAGCTGGAAGGTGCGCTCCGCAGCGCGCGGATCGCCGTTGCTCAGGCCGAGATCGGCGTCGACCACCCCGACCAGCGTGAGGTTCGGAAAGTTGTGCCCCTTGGCGACCAGCTGGGTGCCGATGACGATGTCGACCTCGCCCTTGGCGATCGCTTCGAGCTCGAGCCTCAGCCGCCTGACGCCGCCCAGGAGATCGGACGACAGCACCAGCGTGCGCGCCTCGGGAAAGGCCGCGACCACCTCTTCGGCGATGCGTTCGACGCCCGGCCCGCAGGCAACCAGATGGTCGAAGGTGCCGCATGCGGGGCACGCCTCGGGCTTCGGCTCGTGATGGCCGCAATGGTGGCAGATCAGCTGGCCGCGGAAGCGATGCTCGACCAGCCAGCTGGCGCAGTCGTCGCATTGGAAGCGGTTGCCGCAGGCACGGCAAAGCGTCAGCGGCGCGTACCCGCGCCGGTTGAGAAACAGCAGCCCCTGCTCGCCGCGGCCGAGCGTGTCGGTGAGCGCGGCGATGAGCTGCGGCGACAGGAAGCGCCCGGGGCCGGGCGGCGCCCGGCGCATGTCGATGGCGCGGACTTCCGGCAACGCGGCTGCGGCAAAGCGCGCCGGCAGCACGGTGGTCCGATACCGCCCCAGCCTGGCGTTGACCTTGCTTTCGACCGACGGCGTCGCCGACGACAGCACCACTGGGAAGCCGGCGATGTGTGCCCGCACCACCGCCATGTCGCGGGCGCTGTAGAAGACACGCTCTTCCTGCTTGAAGGCCGGATCGTGCTCTTCGTCGACGACGATCAGGCCGAGCTCGGCGAACGGCAGGAACAAAGCCGAGCGCGCGCCGGCCACCACCCGCACGCGGCCTTCGGCGACTTGGCGCCAGACCCGTTCCCGCCGCCGCGGCGGCAGATCGGAGTGCCACTCGGCCGGCCGGGCGCCGAAGCGGCTCTCGAAGCGCGCGAGGAACGCCTGGGTCAGCGCGATCTCCGGCAGAAGGATCAGAGCCTGCTTGCCGGCCGACAGCGCCGCCGCAACCGCCTCGAAATAGACTTCGGTCTTGCCGGAACCGGTGACGCCGTCGACCAGCGTGGCGCTGAAATGGCCCGCTTCGACGGCGCTGCGCAGCACAGCGACGGCCGTCTGCTGGTCGGGGCTGAAGTCGCGGCGCCGCGAACTCAGGATCAGGCGGAGCAACCACCGGCGGCGGCGGAAACCGAATCGGCTCGAGGGCACCTCGCGCGCTCAGCCCATCGACGACCCCCACCGAGACGCCGGCGGCATGGGCAAGACCCAGGCGCGTCCACGCCAGGCCATCTGCGCTCAGCGCCAGCACCCGCCGCCGCGCCTCGGTCAAGCGCTCCGGATCGATGCCGCTTGCTCGAACCCCATCGATCCACGGCTCCGGATCAAAGGCTTCCGGTGCCCGCAAAAGCATGCGGGCCACCATGCCGGGCGGGGTCAGCGTATAGCCGGCGATCCAATCGACGAAGCGGCGCATCTCGGGGCGGATCGGCGGACAATCGAAGGCATGGTCGATCGGCCGCAGCTTGCGCGCGTCGATGGCCTCGGTCTCGCCGTCCCAGACGATCCCGGCGACATGCCGCGGCCCGAGCGGCACCCGGACGACGGCGCCCGGCGGCGCCGCCATTCCCGGCGGCACGGCGTAGCTGTAGGGGCGCTCCGCCGGGGTCGGCACCAGTACCGGCACGGTCTGCGCTGTGCTCCGCGGCGCAAGCGCGTGCAAATCTTCTCTCATCGGACGTGACCTTGCCTCGAACTTCGTCTAGAGCAAAGACCGAAGAGAACGGCCGCTGCTGCCGTTGCGGAACAGGCGAAGGAGACGATCATGAAGTTCTTTGTCGACACAGCCGATGTGAACGAAATCCGCGAGCTCAACGACATGGGCCTGCTCGACGGCGTCACCACCAACCCCTCGCTGATCTTGAAATCCGGCGGCAAGATCGCCGACGTGACGCGCCAGATCTGCGAGATCGTCAAGGGCCCGGTCTCGGCCGAGGTCACCGCCACCGAGTATTCGGAGATGCTCAAGCAGGCCAAGGTGCTCGCCGCCATTGCCGACAATATCTGCATCAAGGTGCCGCTCACCCTGGACGGACTGAAGGCCTGCCGGGCGATCCGCTCGGACGGGCGCCTGGTCAACGTCACCTTGTGCTTCTCGGCCAACCAGGCGCTGCTGGCCGCCAAGGCTGGCGCCAGCTTCATCTCGCCCTTCATCGGCCGCATCGACGACATGGGCATCGACGGCATGGAACTGATCTCCGAAATCCGGACGATCTACGACAATTACGACTACAAGACGGAGATCCTGGCCGCCTCGATTCGGACGGTGAATCACGTCAAGGAGGCGGCTCTGCTCGGCGCCGACGTCGCCACCATCCCGCCCGCCACGTTGAAAGCGCTGGTCAAGCACCCGCTGACCGACAAGGGGCTGGAGATGTTCCTGGCCGATTGGGCCAAGACCGGCCAGCAGATCGGCTGACCTTCCGCAACCGCTCGCGAGAGCAATTCCAGGAAAAGTGGGAACGGCTTTTCCGTCCGGAATTGCGGGAAAACAAAGACTTGGAGGGGATCACTGAATCAAGGAGACGGTGATCCCCTCCAACAGCGTGCGGCGCGCGCGGATCCGCCGGCGCCGGCCGAAACGACCGGGCGCCTGGCCGTTAAACATTTTCTAAAATCCCCTGGGGCAAAGTGACGGTGGCTCAACCACGTTTCGTGGGCGCGGCTGCCGCAGGACGGCTGCCGGCGTATGAGTGGCAGTCAGTGCGGCGGGTTGTTGTTGTTTGAGGGAGCGGATCATGCAGTCGGACTTTGCAGCCGCGCGACTTTGCCTGGAACGGGCGCATTCGATGATGAAGGGCGAGGATCCGCGCTCGGGCATGCTGCGCGAGGCGATCGAATTGCTGGTCGAGGCGGTGATCACCGCCGAGCACAGCCAGGCCGCCGCCGCCGGCAAGGTGGTGCCGTTTCCCAGCCGACAGGCGTCCTGAGCCGCGTCAGAGCGGCACGAATTCGGCCCGGGGATCGGCCGCAAGTGCCCTGACCGTATAGTCCTGCAGCCGGTCGGCGAGTTCGGCCGGGTCACCTTCCAGCGCATCGGGCGGGATTGGCCGGCCGACGGTGATCGACATGGCGCGGCCCTTTTTGTTCAACAGCTCATGGAAGATCGTCATGTCGCGCAGGTCGGTCGAATATTTCGACAGCAGATAGAAAAGTCCAGAATTGCGCGAGGTGATATGCGCCGGCACCACCGGATAGCGGTAGCGGCGGGCAAGGGTGACCAGCGAGCTCTGCCATGGCCGCTCGGTGAGCGCGCCGGCGTGCCAGTAGGCGATGCGGCCCGACGGAAACAGCACGATCGCTTTGCCGGCGGCGAAGGCCCGCGCGGTGAGCTCGAGCGTGTCGCGGCTCTTGGCGTGCGATTTCTCGCCCTGCCGCCATTCGACGGGAATGATGATGTCGCGAAAGCCAGGCGCCACCCGCTGGGCGTCGCGGTTGGCGTAGATGGCGATATCGGTGCGCACCGTCTTCAGCATGTCGAAGACCGCAACCCCGTCGGCGATGCCGGTCGGGTGGCTGGGCGCCAGGATGAAGCCGCCCTCGCGCGGCAGATTGCCGGCGCCGGTCACCGTCACCTTGAGCGACAGCAAAGCGCTGAGATAGGCCATCGCGTCCCAGCCCGACAGAGCGGCGACGTCGTCGGTCATCAGGATTGCCTGCTTGTAGTGCATGAAGCGCAGCACCAGCGGCTTGAGCAGCGGCCAGAGCGGATGCTTCGACACCGTGGTGGTGCGTTCGGCCAGCATCTGATCGACGATGTGCGGCGCCGGGCCGGAGGCGAGATTGCCGGGCGCGAGCGTCTCGGCGAAACCGGGCGAGGTCAACGGCGAATCGATGGCTCCCCCTTTTCTCGACGCTGTTTCGCCGACGCCCATGACGGCCTCATGACGCTGCGCGCGACCATCCACAAGCTGCGACAGAAAACCCATCAATGAGGCTTGGCCTTGAGAAGATCCTGCGCCACCGCCAGCCGAACGAGCTCGGCCAGTTCGCGGGCAGCGCGGTCCTCGGCGTCGCGCTGCGCCCTCAGATTGGCGTATTCCTGCCGCGGCGCATCGTATGACGCCGCGATCTGCCGGGTGCCGGTCGATACCGCCTGGCCGCCCTTGGTGAGCGTATAGGCGGCGGTCATCACGATCGCGCCGGCGGTCGGCTGGTCCTCGTCGTTGACCTGGATGATGGCCGTCGCCTCGTTAACCTCGGTGACGGTGAGATCGAGCGAGTAGGTCGGATTGGCCGGCTCGCCCTTGCCGCCGCCGAACAGGAAGATCAGATGGTTGCGCACCTGCTGGGCATATCGGGTGCTGACCGGCTTGACGGCGATCTGGTCGAGCGCGGCCGGAACGTTCGGTGCGGTGCTGAGGGCGGCGGTGTTGGAATAGAGCGGCCGCACCGTGCAGGCGGCGAGCAGCGACAGCGAGATCAGGAAGGCGACGGCGAGGGCCGAGCTGGCAAGGCCGGGCGTTGGCTCAGACGACGACATTCACGATCCTCTGCGGAACGACGATCACCTTGCGCGGCGGCCGGCCGTCCAGCGCCTTCTGCACCACGTCGAGGGCGAGCGCGGCCTGCTCGACCGCAGCTTGATCTGCGTCGCGGGCAATTGTCAAATCGCCGCGCTTCTTGCCGTTGATCTGCACCGGATAGATGATGTCCTCGTCGACCGTCAGGGCCCGGTCGAAGGTCGGCCACATGCGGTTGGCGACGAAGCCGCTGCCGCCCAGCGCCGCCCAGCATTCCTCGGCCAGATGCGGCATCATCGGGGCGATCATGACGATCAGCATCTCCAGCGCCTGGCGAACGGCGCCGGCAAGCGCCGCGTCGCCGCGGCCGCCCGCCACGGCCGCCGCCGCCGGCTGCACCGTGTTGACCAGTTCGTAGAGCCTGGCCACCGCCTTGTTGAAGGCGAGCTTGTCGATGTCCTCGCTGACCGCCTTGACCGTGCGGTGCGCAGCGCGCGAAACCATGCCCGCCTGGCCTTCGGCGGCTGGCCAGGCTTCCACGGCCGCCAAGGCCGGGGCCGTTTCGGAAATCAGGCGCCAGACGCGCTGGACGAAGCGGTGCGCGCCCTCGACTCCGGCCTCGGTCCAGATCACATCGCGGTCGGGGGGCGAATCGGACAGCATGAACCAGCGGGCCGTATCGGCGCCGTAGCTGGCGATGATGTCGTCGGGATCGACGACGTTGCGCTTCGACTTCGACATCTTCTCGATGGCGCCGATCTCGACGGGAGAGCCGTCGGCGACGAGTTCGGCGCTGCGCGCTCCGTCCCGCTCGAAGATGCGCACGGCGGCCGGCTCGACCCAGCCCTGAGGACCCCGATACGTCTCGTGCACGACCATGCCCTGCGTGAACAGGCCCTCAAACGGCTCTTCGACGACATTGAGGTGGCCCGTCGCCTTCATCGCCCGGGCGAAAAAGCGCGAATAGAGCAGGTGCAGAATGGCGTGCTCGACCCCGCCGATATACTGGTTGACCGGCAGCCAGCCGGTCGGCCCGTCGACGGCCGACAGCGTCGTCGGCGCCGCACTGTTCCATGGGTCGGTGAAGCGGGCGAAATACCAGGATGAATCGACGAAGGTGTCCATCGTGTCGGTGTCGCGCCGCGCCGGGCCGTCGCATTGCGGACAGCTGACATGCCGCCAGCTCGGATGGTGGTCGAGCGGGTTGCCGGGCTTGTCGAAGCTGATTTCGGTCGGCAGCAGCACCGGCAGATCGGCATCCGGCACCGCCACCACGCCGCAGGCGTCGCAATGGATGGCCGGAATCGGACACCCCCAGTAGCGCTGCCGCGAGATCAGCCAGTCGCGCAGCCGGAATTGCACCTTCCGTTCGGCCAGCGGCCGGTTGCCTGCCGGGCGCTCGCTCAGCCGCCGGGCGACCTCGTCGAAGGCTTCGGCAGGTGTCATGCCGTCGAGGAAGCGTGAATTGATCATCACCCCGTCATCGACATAGGCCTGGTCGATGATCTGGAAGCTCGCCGCCTCGGCATCGCGCGGCATCACCACGGGCACCACCGGCAGGCCGTATTTGCTGGCGAAGTCGAGATCGCGCTGGTCGCCGGACGGGCAGCCGAAGATTGCCCCGGTGCCGTAGTCCATCAGCACGAAATTGGCCACATAGACCGGCAGCGTCCAGCTCGGATCGAACGGGTGGATGGCGCGGATGCCGGTTTCGTAGCCCTTCTTCTCGGCCGTCTCCAGCGCCGCAACCGAAGTGCCCAGCTGATGCACCTCGTCGATGAAGCGGGCGAGCTCGGGATCGCCGGCGGCCGCCGCGCGGGCGAGCGGATGATCGGCAGCGATCGCCATGAACGAGGCGCCGAAAATGGTGTCCGGGCGGGTGGTGTAGATGTCGAGCTCGGTCTCGCCGGCAGGCGTGGTGGCCGAATCGAGCGGCCAGCGGATCAGCAGCCCCTCCGAGCGGCCGATCCAGTTCTGCTGCATGATGCGCACCTTCTCGGGCCAGCGGCCGAGCCCGGCAAGGTCGTCGAGCAGCGGCTCGGCCATCGCCGCGATGCGGAAGAACCATTGAGTCAAGTCCCGCTGCTCGACCGGCGCGCCGGAGCGCCAGCCGCGCCCGTCGATGACTTGCTCGTTGGCAAGCACGGTCATGTCGACCGGGTCCCAATTGACCTTGGCCGACTTGCGTTCGACCAGGCCGGCCCGCCAGAAATCGAGGAACATCTTCTGCTGGTGCTTGTAGTAGCTCGGATCGCAGGTGGCGAGCTCGCGGGCCCAGTCGAGCGACAGGCCCATCGTCTTCAGCTGGCCCTTCATCGTGGCGATGTTGGCATAGGTCCAGTCGCGCGGATTGACCCGGTTGTCCCGCGCCGCGTTCTCGGCGGGCAGGCCGAAGGCGTCCCAGCCCATCGGATGCAGCACGTTGAAGCCGGTGGCGCGGCGGAAGCGGGCGACCACGTCGCCCATCGTGTAGTTGCGCACGTGCCCCATATGGATGCGTCCCGAGGGGTAGGGAAACATCTCAAGCACATAATATTTCGGCCGCGGATCGTCGTTGCGGGTGGCAAACAGCCCGGCCTCTTCCCAGGCCTTCTGCCACTTGGGCTCGGAGACGCGCGGATTGTAACGTTCGGTTGTCATGCCGTTGCCGATGTTGCCAAATGACCGGAATGTTGCAAGCAACACCGTTCAACACGGTTCGACAAACGCGTCAACTCCGGCAAAGGGAAGCGGCAGGGTCTCGTGAGCGACGTTTTGGCCAACTATCATGCGGTACTGAGCCGCATTGCCGCAGCCGAGGCCGAGGCGAAACGGCCGCCCGGCTCCGTCGGTCTGGTTGTCGTGACCAAGACGTTTCCGGCCGCCGCGGTGCGGCCGCTGCTCGCGGCCGGCCATCGCCGCTTCGGCGAGAATCGTGTGCAGGAGGCCGCGGCCAAGTGGCCCGAACTGCGCCGCGAGTTCCCCGACATCGAACTCCACCTCATCGGGCCGCTGCAGTCGAACAAGGCCCGCGAGGCAATTGCCCTGTTCGATGTGATCGAGACGGTCGACCGGGACAAGATCGCTGCAGCGCTGGCGGTGGAGAGCCGCAAGCAGGGCCGCGCGCCGCGGCTTTTCGTCCAGGTCAACACCGGATCGGAGCCGCAGAAGGCCGGGGTCGAGCCCACCGCCGCCAAGGACTTCGTCGCCCGATGCCGCCGGCTGCACGGGCTGGCGATCGACGGCCTGATGTGCATTCCGCCGGCCGAGGACAATCCTGGGCCGCATTTCGCCCTGCTCGACAAGCTTGCCGGCGAGGCCGGCGTCAGCGGACTGTCGATGGGCATGTCGGCCGACTACGAACTGGCGGTGGCGTTCGGCGCCACCTCGGTGCGGGTCGGATCGGCGATCTTCGGCGCGCGCTGAGGGGACGCGCGGCCGTTCAGTTGAGCAGCAGTTCGCCGGCCACATTGCGCCATTCATTCGGCGCGATCAGCTGACGGTGGGTGTAGGCGACCGAGTGCAGCGGGCCGTCAAGCTTGGCGCGCCAGAAGGCGATGAAGCGGTAGAGCGCCGGAAATTTCGGCGCCAGATCGTAGTGCTGCCACACGAAGGTCTGCAGGACGTGCGGGTGGTCGGGCATATGGTAGAGAATCTGCGCGGTCGTGAGCCCATAGCCCTTCAGCATCAGTTCCAATTCGGCATTGTTCCGCATCGCGGGTCCCCTTCTGCCTTTTGTGCCTCCACATCTGCCAGCCTGCGCCTGAATAATTAATCCTGTGTTCACCACAGCAAAGACCCTCTTTGGGATTATCGTGGAATCTCAACCTGTTGGCAGCCTACCTCCAGGAGTGCTAGCAAACGGTCCGAGGCACCGGGAAACCGAAGGTCGAGTAGCGCCGGCAGTGCCGACGCGTTATGAAAATCACCGTTGAAGCTCGAACCCCGATCGGCCACCATGATCCGGGTTTGGAGGGAGGCAGCTATGTCCGAGGTTCATGTGCATCGGGTGCAGCCGGCTTGGAAGAAGCGGGCGCTGATCGACAATGAGACCTACCTGAAATGGTATCGCGACAGCGTGCGCAATCCCGACAAGTTCTGGGCCAAGCACGGGCGGCGCATCGATTGGTTCAAGCCGTTCACCAAGGTGAAGAACGTGAGCTTCAGCGGCAAGGTGTCGATCAAGTGGTTCGAGGACGGCGTCACCAACGTTGCCTTCAACTGCATCGACCGGCATCTGAAAAAGCGGGGCGATCAGGTTGCGATCCTGTGGGAGGGCGACAACCCCTATGACGACCGCAAGATCACCTACCGCGAGCTCTACGAGCATGTCTGCCGACTGGCCAACGTGCTCAAGAAGCATGGCGTCAAGAAGGGCGATCGCGTCACCATCTACATGCCGATGATCCCTGAAGCGGCCTACGCGATGCTCGCCTGCGCCCGCATCGGAGCGATCCATTCGGTGGTGTTCGGCGGCTTTTCGCCCGACGCTCTGGCCGGGCGCATCGACGACTGCAAATCGAGCTTCGTCATCACCGCCGACGAGGGCCTGCGCGGCGGCCGGACGATCCCGCTCAAGGAGAATACCGACCGCGCGATCAGCATCGCCGGCCGTGCCGGCACCGAGGTGAAGACGGTGCTGGTGGTGCGCCGCACCGGCGCCAAGGTCGCCTGGGCCGAGGACCGCGACTTTTGGTATCACGACGAGATCCGCACCGTGAAGCCGGACTGCAAGGCCGAGAAGATGCGGGCGGAGGATCCGCTGTTCATCCTCTATACCTCGGGGTCGACCGGCAAGCCCAAGGGCGTGCTGCACACCACAGGCGGCTATCTCGTCTATGTGTCGATGACGCATCAATACGTCTTCGATTACCACGACGGCGACATCTACTGGTGCACCGCCGATGTCGGCTGGGTGACGGGACATTCCTATATCCTCTATGGACCGCTCGCCAACGGCGCGACGACGCTGATGTTCGAAGGCGTGCCGACCTACCCGACGCCGGCGCGGTTCTGGGAGGTCATCGACAAGCATAGGGTCAGCATTTTCTACACCGCGCCAACTGCGATCCGGGCGCTGATGGGAGCCGGCGACGAGTTCGTGACCCGGACCGCGCGTTCGTCCCTCAAGGTGCTCGGCTCGGTCGGCGAGCCGATCAATCCGGAAGCCTGGGAATGGTATTACAGGGTGGTCGGCAACAGCCATGTGCCGATCGTCGACACCTGGTGGCAGACGGAGACGGGCGGCATCATGATCACGCCTTTGCCGGGTGCCACCGAGCTCAAGGCCGGCTCGGCGACGCGGCCGTTCTTCGGCATCGTGCCGCAGCTGGTCGACAATGACGGCAAGGTGCTGGAGGGCGCGGCCGACGGCAATCTGTGCATCGCCGAATCCTGGCCGGGTCAGATGCGCACCGTCTACGGCGATCACGAGCGTTTCGTCGCCACTTATTTTTCCAGCTACAAGGGCAAGTATTTTACCGGCGACGGCTGCCGCCGCGATCCCGACGGCTACTATTGGATCACCGGCCGGGTCGACGACGTCATCAACGTCTCCGGCCACCGCATGGGCACCGCAGAGGTCGAATTGGCCCTGGTCAGCCACGACAAGGTCTCGGAGGCGGCGGTGGTCGGCTATCCCCACGACCTCAAGGGCCAGGGCATCTATTGCTACGTGACGCTGATGGCCGGCGAGGGCTGGTCGGACGATCTGCGCAAGGAACTCGTCGCCCATGTGCGCAAGGAGATCGGCGCCATCGCTGCGCCCGACAAGATCCAGTTCGCGCCCGGCCTGCCGAAGACCCGTTCAGGCAAGATCATGCGCCGCATCCTGCGCAAGATCGCCGAAGACGATTTCGTCGCACTCGGAGATACCTCCACGCTCGCCGATCCGGCGGTGGTCGACGACCTGATCGCCAACCGCCAGAACAAAAAGGCGGATCAGCCGGCATGAGCCGTTCGCCTTTCGGAGATAACGCCGCGTCAACCAATGGCCACTTGCACATTTTCGCAAACGACCCCAACTTGGTTGCGTGTTCAACAACAGGAAGGAGGTGATCCGATGTCGAGTGATTTCGTTTTCCAGAGCGTGGCCTCAGCGGATTGCCTCAGCGAAGGGCAGCCCCTTCGCTGACCGGCAGGACGCCGGCCGGCGACCCTTGCGGGTCACGGCTGACGGCTGCGCCGCGGACGAAACACGGAAGGCCGTTCCCGACCGGGAACGGCCTTTTTCATTGGGGGACGTCGACATGTGCAGCAGGGCGGCAGCTTACATCCGCGTGTCGCCGGTCACCGGATCGATCTTGATCTCGACCTTGGCCTTGTCGGTCGTGTAATAGACGATGTCGTAAAAGCCGTCCTGGTCCCAGTTCACCGAATCGACATAGCGGAACTGGTCGCGCTGCTCGACCTTGGCCAGGATCTCCGACAGTTTGGTCGCCTTTTCGGGCGGGATCGGCGGCGCCTTGTCCTGCGCAGCCGCTGCGCTCGCCACCAGGATCAGCACCGACAAGGGCGCCCAACGGACAAAGCTCATGGTTTTCCTCTTCAGGCGATCATCGGCGTTGTCAGCGTGCGGTCGACCCCGTGCACAGGCGGCCGTGCGGGATGGCTATCCTGTTCGTAGGTCCACACCTTGAACGTCGTCAGTCTATGCGACCCGAACGTGTGGAGCAACGGCACGTCGGTCGCGTCGCGGCCCCGCGCCACGACGATCCGGCCGATCCGCCGGACATTGTGACGCGCGTCGAACGTGTACCAGCGCCCGTCCAGGAAGGCCTCGAACCAGGCGTTGAAGTCCATCGGCGCCGGATCCGGCGGCACGCCGATATCGCCCATATAGCCGTTCACGTAGCGGGCCGGGATGTTCATGCAGCGGCAGAGCGCAATGGCGAGATGGGCGAAATCGCGGCACACGCCGACGCGCTCCTCATTGGCCTGCGCCGCGGTGCGCGTCGAGCGGGCATAGCCATAGCCGAAGGAGAGGCGATTGTGGACATAGTCGCAGATCGCCTGGACGCGCACCCAGCCGCCGGGAAGGTGGCCGAACAGCCCCCAGGCGAGGTCGCCCAGATGGTCGGTCTCGCAGTAGCGGCTGCCGAGCAGGAATTGCAGGGTTTCGGGCGGCAGATCGCCGACCGGGGTCTCGCTGGCTAGCGTGTTGATCTCGTCCGGTTCGCCGCTGTCCTCGATAACCGCGTCATAGAGGATCCGGAAGCCGCCTTCCGGCGCCATGAACCGACGGCAGCTATTGCCGAAACTGTCGGTATAGACACTGCTTTCCACATGCGGCGAGGTCAGCACCTTGCTCTGCCGCTTGATGTCGGCCTGGCGGGCGGGATCGATCTCGAGCAGCGAGATCACCGGCATCTGATGCGGGCATTCGATCGCAATTTCGTAGCCAAGCCTGATCAGCATCGCTTCATCGTCCTTCAACCATGCCTGAATAAGTTTACGCGCTAGTCCTGAACGGCAGAGCGCGGCGCTTGTTCCGTGCTGCCGCTTCCGGCGCTTGCGTCGGCTTGGCTAGAAGTCGGTCGCCAGGCCCTTCACCTCCCAATCGCCGTAGCGGCCGGGCTCCATGCCACCGCGGCCGCCGATCTCCTTGGGCAGAGCAGCCTCGCGCGCCCGGTAGGCGGCACGGCGTGCTTCGGCCTCGGCGAGCGCGCGTTGCGCAGCACCCTCGGCTGAAGCTCCGTTCGGCACGGCAGTCCGGGCAGGGTCGGCGGGAACGTCCATGGCCAAGTCCTCATTGAAACGCCAGCGCTTTCTTCCCATCATATAGCCAACGTCACGCCGGCGCGATGCCGCCTCAGGAGAGCTTCGATGAACCTCGTCCGCACCGCCATGCTGCTGGCCTTCATGACCGCGCTGTTCATGGCCGTCGGCTATCTGATCGGCGGTTCCGGCGGCATGACCATCGCCTTCTTCATGGCGGCAGCCATGAACCTGTTCAGCTATTGGAATGCCGACAAGATGGTGCTGCGGATGAACCATGCCGTCGAGGTCGACGAGCGCGCCGCACCCGAATACTACGCAATTGTGCGCGATCTCGCCCGGCGCGCGGATCTGCCGATGCCGAAGGTCTATCTGATCGACAACCCGCAGCCCAACGCCTTCGCCACCGGACGCAACCCGCAGAACGCCGCGGTGGCGGCCACCACCGGGCTGCTCCAGCAGCTGAGCTATGAGGAGGTGGCCGGGGTCATGGCGCACGAGCTGGCGCATGTGCAGCATCGCGATACCTTGACCATGACGATCACCGCCACGCTTGCCGGCGCGATCTCTATGCTCGGCAATTTCGCGTTCTTCCTCGGCGGCAACCGCAGCAACAACAACAATCCGCTCGGCGCGATCGGCGTGCTGGTCGCGATGATCGTGGCACCGTTTGCCGCGATGATGGTGCAGATGGCGATCAGCCGCACGCGCGAATACGCGGCCGACCGCCGCGGCGCCGAGATCTGCGGCCAGCCGCTCTGGCTGGCATCGGCGTTGGGCAAGATTGCCCGCAGCGTCAAGCAGATCGAAAACCCGGATGCCGAGCGCAATCCGGCGGTCGCCCCCTTGTTCATCATCAACCCGCTGTCCGGGGCGCGCATGGACAATCTGTTCTCCACCCACCCCGCCACCGACAACCGCATCGCGGCCCTCGAGGCCTTGGCTGAGCAAGGCGGCGGCAGGAGCGCAGGCGAACCCGGCGAAGACCTTGCTGCCCCGCAGACCCGTGGCGGACCGTGGGACCGCACCGCAGCGCCGCAGCCGGCGCCGCCGAGGCGCCGGGGCGCACCCTGGGGCCGCAATCCGACCGGGCCCAAGGGCCCTTGGTCGTGAGCCGATCGGGCGGGCCAACCCCCATCGCAAAGCAGCGCGGCAAGCCCGAAGAACGTCCCTCGGCGGCGGGCCTTGACGCCCGGCAGACCGCAGCACGGCTGCTCGCCGCCGTCATCGAGGCGCACACGCCGCTCGATGGCCTCACCGATCACGAACACGGCCATCCCCGGTTTCGCCGGCTGGACAGCCGCGACCGAAGCCTGGTGCGGGCCATCCTGGTCACCGCGCTGCGCCACCGGCTGACGATCGAGGCGCTCATTGCGGCGCGGCTGACGCGGCCGCTGCCCGAGCGGGCGCAGACGCTGTCTCATATCCTCAGTGTCGGCGCCGCGCAGATCCTGTTCCTCGACGTGCCCGACAGCGCTGCCGTCGACCTCGCCGTCCACCATGCCAAGGCCGATCCACGCACGGCGCGCTTCGCTGGTCTCGTCAACGGCGTGCTGCGCGGGCTGGCGCGCGACAAGGCGACGACCCTCGACCCGGCGCTGGCCGCCACTGCCGATGCCCCCGCCTGGTTTGCGGAACGGCTCGTGGCCGGCTACGGGACGGCGCGGACGGCGCAGATTCTGGCGCGCCACCGGATCGAAGCGCCCATCGACTTCACCGTCAAGGCCGATCCAGAGGGCTGGGCGGCCCGGCTCGACGGCACCGTTCTGCCGACCGGCACCGTACGGGTGCCGCGCCTAGCTGCCGCCGTTCCGGATCTGCCGGGCTTTTGCGAGGGCGCCTGGTGGGTGCAGGATGCGGCCGCCGCCCTCCCGGCCCGCCTGCTCGGCCCGGTCGCCGGTCTGCGGGTCGCCGATCTGTGTGCCGCGCCCGGCGGCAAGACCGCACAGCTCGCTGCAGCCGGAGCGCAGGTCACCGCCGTCGACCAGTCCGCGCCGCGGCTCAAGCGCCTTGCCGCAAATCTCGATCGGCTCGGGCTCGAAGCCGCGATCGTTGCGGCCGACGCCGGCGAATGGCGGCCGGCGCAACGCTTCGATGCGGTGCTGCTCGATGCGCCGTGCTCGGCGAGCGGCACGGTCAGGCGTCACCCCGATATCCCTTGGACAAAAACCCCGGGCGACGTCGCCAAGCTCGCCGCGCTGCAGCGGCGCCTGCTCGACCATGCGGTGGATCTGGTCAAGCCCGGCGGCCGGATGGTGTTCGCCAATTGCTCGCTGTTTGCCGAAGAAGGGGAGGCGCTGGTCGAGCGCTTCCTGGCAGAACGCGCGGCCGAGGTCGAGCTCGACCCGATTCGGCCCGACGAGGTGCCGGGCACGGCGAACTACCTCGATGCCCGCGGCCGGCTGCGCACCACGCCCGCCGATCTCGACCTCGGCGCGCCGGGACTGTCCGGACTGGACGGTTTCTTCGCCGCCCGCTTCCGTTGCCTGCACTGACCCTTTATGACGCTTTGGCAATAAACCAATCGCTAACCATACCGTCCCGATAAGAGAGTCAGGCGAGGGCGACGAGGAAACCGGCTTTGGCGACGCCAACGGGCAAGGTGCCGCACCTTTGGACGCTGGTGGCGCGCGAGGTCTGGCGGCGGGCGCGGCGACGCGTGCGCGCCGGCCCGGCGCGCCGCTGGCGCTATGTCGGACGCACGCCCGAACGCGTGCTGATCGCCCCGCCCGACCTGCGCATCGCCGACCCCGTGATGGCGCTGGAGATCTACTCGGGCCGTTTCCCGCTCGCCGGGCACCTGGTCGAGACCGGCGGGGAATCGCCGTTCCAGGCCCCGGTCGCGCACAAGGCCTGGCAAGCCGCGCTGCATGGCTTCCGCTGGCTGCGCCATCTGCGCGCCGCCGGCACCGATCTGGCCGCCGCCAATGGCCGCGCTTTGGTCGGCGACTGGATTGTCTCGCACGGCGCCTTGCTGGCAGGTCCGGCCTGGGAGCCGGCCACCACGGCGACACGCGTGATTGCCTGGCTGCAGCACTCATCGGTCGTCCTGCAAGGGGCGGAATTGCCGTTCTACCGGGCATTCCTGCGCTCGCTCGCCTTGCAGGTCCGCTATCTGCGCTCGGCCGGCAAGGACATGCCGGACGGGATGGTGCGGCTGCGCGGGCGCATCGCGGTGGCCTTTGCCGCGCTGTCGCTGCCGGCACCCCCGGCGGCGATCCGTGCCGCGACGCGCAACCTGGCCGAGGAGCTCGAGCGGCAGATCCTGCCGGACGGGGGCCATGTCTCGCGCAACCCCTATGCGGTGCTCGAGCTGCTTTCCGATCTCCTGCCGCTGCGCCACACCTATGCCAACCAGGCCGAAACCCCGCCCGACGCGCTGATCCATGCCATCGACCGCATGCTGCCGGCGCTGCGCTTCTTCCGGCATCAGGATGGCGCGCTTGCCCGCTTCAACGGCATGGGCGCGACCATCCAGGACCGCATCGCCGCCATTCTGCGCCACGACGACATCGGCGGCCGCCCGCTGCTGCACGCCCCTCATTCCGGCTACGAGCGCCTGGCAATCGGCACCACCACGGTCATCGCCGACACCGGAGCGGCGCCGCCGGCCGAGGTCTCGCAGGACGCCCATGCGGGGTGCCTGTCGTTCGAACTGTCCTCCGGCCGCAATCACTACATCGTCAATTGCGGGGTCGATGCCTATGGACCGGACGATTTGCGCCCGCTTGGCCGCGCCACCGCGGCACATTCGACCGCCACCCTCAACGACACCTCGTCGGCGCGCTTCAGTCACTCGGCCCGCATCAACGGGCTGTTGCGCTCGCCGCTGGTCGCCGGTCCGCGCGCGGTGCGCTCCACCCGCCTCGATGCCGCCGACAGCCACGGCTTCGTCGCCAGCCATGACGGCTATGTCGCCCGCTTCGGCCTCATCCACGAACGCGAGCTTCACCTTTCCGAGGGCGGCAATCTGCTCACCGGGATTGATCGTTTCTACCGTGCCGGCGGCGAACCGCCGCGCGACAATGGCCGCGACATGGTCGCGCTGCGCTTTCACATTCACCCGGACATCCAGGTCCACCGCGACGGCGACAACCGGTTCGTGCTTGCCGCCGGCGGCGCCGACAGCTGGAGCTTCGCCTGCGACCCGGTTGCCGCGGCGATCGAGGAATCGATCTTCTTCGCCGGGCTCGCCGGTCCTCGCCGCAGCAGCCAGATTGTCGCCAATTTCAAGGCCTCAGCCACGCCAGAGGTCGGCTGGCGGCTGGAACGGCTCCGCACCTTCGAGCGGCCGCCGCAAGGCTAGTGCAGGATCCGCAAAAAGCGGACCGCGGCTTGGTGGCGATTCGAAGAAGCGCCCTCCCGTTCCAGCATGGTTCCTTCCCGCGCCCGCCTGTGCTAGCGGCAAGCTCACCCAATGCGGGAGAACGTCGTCATGGCCGTCGCGTCGAAACAGATTCCCCCGCCCGATCTGGTCGGGGTCCGGCGGGCGCTGATCTCGGTTTCCGACAAGGCCGGGCTCGCCGATTTCGCCGCGGCCCTCAGCCGGCTCGGCGTGCAGCTGATCTCGACCGGCGGCTCGGCCAAGGTGATCGCCGAAAGCGGCACACCGGTCACCGATGTCGCCGCGCTCACCGGCTTTCCCGAAATCATGGACGGACGGGTCAAGACCCTGCACCCGCGCGTCCATGGCGGATTGCTCGGCATCCGCGACGATGCCGAGCACGCCGCGGCCATGGAGCGCCATGAGATTCCGGCGATCGATCTGTTGGTCGTCAATCTCTACCCGTTCGAGGCCGTGCGCTTTGCCGGCGCGGCCTATGCCGCGACGGTCGAGAACATCGACATCGGCGGGCCGGCAATGGTCCGGGCCGCGGCCAAGAACCACGCCTATGTCGCCGTCGCAACCGATCCTGCCGACTACGCCCCGATCGTCAACGCGCTGGAATTGAACAGCGGCAGCCTGTCGCTCGATTTCCGCAAGCGTCTGGCCGCCAAAGCGTTCGCCCGCACCGCGGTCTATGACGCCGCCATCGCGAACTGGTTTGCAGAGACGCTCGGCATCGAGCAGCCGGCCTGGCGCGCCTTCGGCGGTCATCTCACCAGCGTGATGCGCTACGGCGAGAACCCGCATCAGCCCGCCGGCTTCTACGTCGACGGCAGCCGCCGGCCGGGCGTCGCCAGCGCCCGCCAGATCCAGGGCAAGCAGCTCTCCTACAACAACATCAACGATACGGACGCCGCCTTCGAGCTGATCGGCGAGTTCGACCCCGGCGAGGCCGCAGCCGTCGCCATCATCAAGCACGCCAATCCATGCGGCGCGGCCGTCGACCCCAATCTGACAGCGGCCTACCGCAAGGCGCTGGCCTGCGATCCCACCTCGGCCTTCGGCGGCATCGTCGCACTCAACCGGACGTTGGATGTCGAGGCGGCCGGGGCGATCATCGAATTGTTTACCGAGGTGATCATCGCGCCGGCCGTTACGTCGGAGGCGGAGGCCCTGCTCGCCGGGCGCAAGAACCTGCGCCTCTTGGTCACCGGCGGCCTCCCCGACCCGGCGGCGCCCGGCCTCGCCGTGAAGTCGGTCGCCGGCGGGCTTCTCGTGCAGGCCCGCGACAACGCGCGGGTCGAGGACCTCGACCTCAAGGTGGTGAGCGCGCGTCGGCCGACGGCGGCGGAATGGGCCGATCTGAAGTTTGCCTTCCGCGTTGCCAAGCACGTCAAGTCGAACGCCATTGTCTATGCCAAGGAGGGCGCCACCGTGGGCATCGGCGCCGGCCAGATGAGCCGCCTCGACGCGGCGCGCATCGCCGCGCTCAAGGCTGCCGAGGCGGCTGCAGCGGCCGGTCTTCCCGCTCCGCTCAGCCACGGCGCGGTGGTTGCCTCGGACGCGTTCTTCCCGTTCGCCGACGGCCTGCTTGCGGCCGCCGAGGCCGGCGCCACCGCTGTGATCCAGCCGGGCGGCTCGGTCCGCGACGACGAGGTGATCGCCGCCGCCGACGTACATGACATGGCCATGGTGTTCACCGGGCTGCGCCACTTCCGCCATTAGAGCAAAGAAAAGGTGATCCGCTTTAGCTGGTTCAGCGCCGTTCGGCATCCGCGGGATAGGGCACGGCCCATAGCATCGCCGATCCGGCGACGAGAAAGACCAGCACCACCGCCATGCCGAGACGCGCCGAGCCGGTGAGGTCGGTGACGGTGGCAACGAACAGCGGCGCGGCGAAGCTCGTCGCCCGCCCGGCAAGCGCATAGATGCCGAAGAAGCGGCCGGCCTCGTCCTCCGAGACGCTGCGCGCCAAATAGGAGCGTGACGAGGCTTGGACCGGGCCGAATGCCAGGCCGATCAGCAGCCCGAACAGGATGTAGGCCCTTTCGGCCGGCGAGGCGAACAGCCCGGCGCCGTCGCTGCCGGCGAACCGCAGCAGGCCGAACAAGGTGTAGCCGGGTCCGGTCGACAACAGCCCGACGGTGGCCACGGTGAGGAAGATCAGCGCCAGTTGCACGACCGCCTTGGAGCCGAAGCGGCCGTCCAGCCGGCTCGCCGCCCAGCAGCCGCCGATCGCGACCACGTTGAGGATGATGCCGAACAGGCCGATCTCGGTGGTCGACCAGCCGAACATGGCGGCAGCGAACACGCCGCCGAGGGCCAGCAGGGCGTTGACGCCGTCCTGGTAGACCATGCGGGCAAGCAGGAAGCGGAGCAGCCCGGCCCGTCGGCGCACCTCGCCGAGTGTGGCGCGGAGCTCGCCCAGCCCGTGGCGGATCGCCGGGCCGAGCGGCAGCCCCTTCCTGGCGTCGGGCGTGAACAGGAACATCGGCAGGATGAAGACGAAATACCACAGCGCCGCCAGCGGCCCGGTGGCTCGCGCGTCTTCGCCGAGCGCCGGGTCGAATCCGAAAACGGGTTTCATTCCGAGCACCGTCCTGCCGGTCTGCGGGGAGGCCGCCATACAGGTGACGACAAAGATCAGCGCCACCATACCGCCGAGATAGCCAAGCCCCCAGGCGAGGTTGGAGATGCGGCCGGTGTCGGCCTTGGCCACCAGGCGGGGGAGCATCGAATCGTTGAACACGGTCGAGAACTCTGCGGCCACGGAGGCCAGCGAGAAGAACAGGACGGCATAGAGCAGGCTTCCGCCCGGTGCCGCGAACCACAATAGCGACAGGCTGACGATCTTGACCGCGGCGAAGGCGGCGATCCAGGGTTTGCGCGGCCCGGTCTGATCCGCCACCGCGCCGAGCACCGGCGACAGCACCGCGATGGCGAAGCCGGCGGCGGCAATGCCGTAGCCCCAGGCGGCCTGGCCTGCTGCGGCGTCGCTCGCCATGCGCGACACGACATAGGGACCGAAGATGAAGGTGGTGACGACGGTGAAGAAGGGCTGCGCGGCCCAGTCGAACAGCATCCAACTCCAGATGCCCCGCCGCCCCGCCGCCCGCGCCGCTGCGTTATCCGCCAGCGCCGGAGAGCTGGCGGTCATGCCCCGACCCCGGTCGCCACAACCCTCGATCGCGATGGCGTTTCTTCAAATCGCCGGCTCGCTCTCATCCTTTGATTGCGCATGACCTCCGCGACAAACGCGCTGCCCGTTTGCGCGAGGAAAAACCGGTGTCGTCCACTTTTCCGGATCATGCTCTCGCCGCAAGGTCACTGAGCAGTCCCGCTGCGACGGTGAGCCGTGAGACGGTGAGCTCGGCTCCCTCGGTGATCGCCTGCAGCCTTTCGCGCGCGGTCGCGGTCCGCTCGCCGCCCGCAGCCAGCCACGCGCCGACCGGCTCGGCGTCGCCGCGATGGCTGGTCAGCGCCGCCACCGCGACCCGGCGGCGGGCCGTGCCGATGGCATCGTTGGCCCGCACCAGGGCAAGGCCGTCATAATAGTCTGCCGGGGTGATGGCGCGCGCCCCGTCCTCGATCCGCGAGATGCGGAACGCCTCGCCGACCGCGAAGAACGCCTTTGCGGCGGCGATCGCGTCGGCATCGGCCTGGCGGGCGATCAGCGCAATGTCGGGCAGCAATTCGGCAATGGTCAGCGCGGTCAGCTGCTCGGCCAATGGCTGGGGTGCGCCGGCCTGCTGGAACGCCGCCTGCCGATCGGCCAGCCTGCCCCTGACGAAGTCGGGCAACAGCACCCCGATCTGCGGCTCGAGCACCTTGCGGGCGTCACGCAGCTCGACGATGCGCACATCCAGCGCCAAGTCGCGCAGATCGTTCTTCAGGAACCAGGCGGTGGCAACTCCGATCAGCCGCCCGCAGGTCTGGTAGAAATCGAGCTGGGCCGTGCCGTCGACCTTGTTGTCGAGCGCGTCGATGTCGCGATAGACGGCAGCGAGACCGAAGCCGTCGCGCACCACAGTGAAGGCGCGCACCACGTCGGCGGCCGGGCGGCCGCTGCTGTCCTGCAGTCGGCGCACGAAGGATGGGCCGGCGCGGTCGACCACATTGTTGGTCACGACGCGGGCGATAATCTCGCGGCGCAGGCGGTGGCCGCTGATCTCAGCCTGATACTTCTTGGCCATGCGGCGCGGGAAATAGCCGAGCAGATCGCGCTCGAAATGCGTTTCGTCGGGCAGCGAGCTGTGAAGCAGATCGGCTGCAAGCACGATCTTGGCGTAGGCCAACAGCACGCCGAGCTCGGCCCGGGTGAGCGCCTCGCCGCGCAGTTGGCGCTCGGCCAGCGCCTGCGGCGAGGGCAGCGTCTCGACCTGGCGGTCGAGCAGGCCGCGCTCTTCCAGATCGGCCATGAACCGCGCCTGATGCGGCAGCGCCGCCAAGCCGCGCTTGCGCGCCAGCGAGATCGCCAGCGTCTGGTCGTAATTGTTGGTGAGCACCAGGGCGGCAACTTCCTCAGTCATTTCCGCGAGCAGCCGGTTGCGGGCTGGCCGGGTCAGCGTGCCTTTGCGCATGGCCGAGGCCAGCGCGATCTTGATGTTGACTTCGACGTCCGACGAATTGACGCCGCCGGAATTGTCGATCGCATCCGAATTGCAGGCGCCGCCGAGCAGATTGAACTCGATGCGCGCTCTTTGCGTCATGCCGAGATTGGCGCCTTCGCCGACGACCTTGACCTTGAGGTCGGCGGCGTTGATGCGGATCGCGTCGTTGGCGCGGTCGCCGACTTCCTGGTTGGTCTCACCGCTGGCGCGGACATAGGTGCCGATGCCGCCGAACCACAGCAGGTCCGCCGCGGTGCGCAGGATGGCACCGATGATCTCGGCCGGCGAGGCGGTGGCTTTGGCCATGCCGATCGCGGCGGCGGCGGCTGCCGGCAAGGTCACCGACTTCAGGCTTCGCGACACCACCAGCCCGCCCGCCGAGAGCTTGTCGCGGTCGTAATCCTGCCAGCTCGAGCGCGGCAGCGCGAACAGACGCTCGCGCTCGGCGAACGAACCCTCGGGATCCGGATCGGGATCGATGAAGATGTCGCGATGGTCGAAGGCGGCGATCAGCCGCGTCTGGCGCGACAGGAGCATGCCGTTGCCGAACACGTCGCCCGACATGTCGCCCACGCCGACGACGGTGAAGGGGCTGGTCTGGATATCGCGGTCGCGCTCGCGGAAGTGGCGCTTCACCGCCTCCCAGGCGCCGCGCGCGGTGATTCCCATCTTCTTGTGATCGTAGCCGGCCGACCCGCCGGAGGCGAAGGCGTCGTCGAGCCAGAAGTCATGCGCCTGGCTGATGCCGTTGGCGGTGTCGGAGAAGGTCGCCGTGCCCTTGTCGGCGGCGACCACGAAATAGGGGTCGTCGCCATCATGGCGCACCACGCCGGCCGGCGGGACGACCTGGCCGCCGTCGAGATTGTCGGTCACCGACAACAGGCTGGAGACGAAATTGACATAGGCGGCCGTGCCGGCCGCGAACACCGCATCGCGGCTGCCGTTCACCGGCAGCCGCTTGGGAAAGAAGCCGCCCTTGGCGCCGACCGGCACGATCACCGCGTTCTTGACCTGCTGCGCCTTGACCAGGCCGAGCACTTCGGTGCGGTAGTCCTGCGCCCGGTCCGACCAGCGCAACCCGCCGCGCGCCACCGGGCCGAAGCGCAAATGGCAGCCCTCGACCTCGGGACCGTAGACGAAGATCTCGCGCCAGGGACGCGGCTCGGGCAGGCCGTCGATCTGCCGGGACTGGAGCTTGATCGCCAGCGAGCGCGGCTCGGCTTCGCGCCGCGGGGCGTAGAAGTTGGTGCGCACCGAGGCTTGGATCAGGTTCCGGTAACGCCGGATGATGGTGTCGTCGTCGATGCTCGGCACCGCTTCCAGCGCGTCCTTGAGCGCCGCCTCGACATGCCGCGCCTCGACCGCCGCCTGCTCCTGTGCAGCCGGATCGAAGCGTAGCACGAACAGCCGCACCAGCGCGCGGGCGATGTCGGGAAACCGGTTCAGGGCGGCGGCGATGAAACTCTGGCTCTGCGGGATCCCGGCCTGCTGGAGATAGCGGCCATAGGCGCGCAGAATGCCGATCTCGCCGACCTCCATGCCGGCGGTCTGGGCGAGCGCATTGAAGCGGTCGTCGTCGCTCTCGCCCCGCCAGACCGCCAGGAAGACATGCTCGAACAGGGCGCCACGGTCGTCCAGCGAGATCGCTCCGCCATAGCCGTTGGCCAATTCCATGTCGTGCAGAAAGACCGTGCCGGCCGGCTGATCGGCGAACTCGAAGGTGCGCTCGCTGATCACCTGGAAACCCATGTTCTCCAGCACCGGTACCCGCCGCGACAGCGCCACCGGCGCGCCGAAATGATAGATCTTGAGCGCCGCCTGGTCGGCCGGCTGGCCCTTGTGGCGGCAGAAATCGATGGCGATCGGATCGGCCCCGCTCAGCTGCGCGATGCGCCCGGCATCGACCAGCGCCTCGGCCGGCGAGAAGGTGCCGCGATAGCTTTCGGGCACCCGCGCCGCAATCGCCATGTGGGTGGGGTCAGCGCCGGCTGCGGCGGCCGCCTCGCGCAGACCGTCCTCCCAGGTGCGGACGATGTCGCGGATGCCGGCCTCGAGCGTCCTCGGATCGACCTTCGGCGTGCGCCCGCCCGAGCGGCCGATGATGAAATGGACGCGGGCCAGGCTGCCCTCCGGAAAGGCCGGATAATAGGCCGACAAGCGGCCGTCGAACGCCTCCTTGAGGAAGTTGCCGATCTTCTCGCGCACGGCGCTGTCGTAGCGGTCGCGGGGGACGAAAACGATCACCGAGACGAACCGGTCGAACTGGTCGACGCGCACCAGCGCACGCACCCGGGGCCGCTCGCCAAGCGCCAGGATGGCTTCGGCATGCTTGCGCAACACCGGCACCGGCACCTGGAAGAGCTCGTCGCGCGGATAGGACTCGAGCACATTGATCAGCGCCTTGCCGGAGTGGTCGGCGGGGTTGAAGCCCGACTTGGCGATCACCGCGTCCGTCTTGGAGCGCAGGAAGGGGATCCGCTGCACCGATCTCGTATAGGCCGTCGAGGTGAACAGCCCGACGATGCGCAGCTCGCCCGACAGGCGGCCGCGCTTGTCGTAGGTCTTGACGCCGATATAGTCGAGATAGGCGCGGCGGTGGACGACCGACTTGGCATTGGCCTTGGTGACGATCAGGGGATCGGGACCGTGCAGGAAAGCGCGGATCTCCGGCGTCGTTGTCACGGCCTCGGTGCCGCGCCGCAGCACCAGCACGTTGGGATCGGCGAGGATGCCGAGCCCGGCGCGCTCGGCGCGCTCCAACGTGCCGCTTTTTTCACCGCCGACATATTTGAACTCGCGCATGCCGAGGAAGGTGAAATTGTCGTCGCGCAGCCATTCCAGGAACGCGATCGCCTCGGCGACGGCCTTCTTGTCGAGCGGCACCGGGGCATAGCGGAACTCGGAGATCGCCTGGTCGAGCCGCGCCAGCATCGGCCGCCAGTCATGCACCGCGGCGCGCACTTGATTGAGAATGTGTTTGAGCCGCTCCGCCAGCGCCGCCGCCGTGGCTTCCGAAACCGGCCCGACATGAACCTGGATCACGCTCACCGGGTCGAGGCCGCCGCCGCGCGTTGCCCCCGGCTCGGTCGACATGCTGCCGACGCCGCTGCGGCCATGGCGCACATAGATCACCGGGTGGGCGACGAGCGTCGGCTCGCCAGCCGTTTCGGTGATCTCGCCGAGCACCGAATCGAACAGAAAAGGCATGTTGTCATTGACGATGGTGACCACCGTCACCGGACGGCCGTCCGCCTCGATGCCGGTGTCGCGGTCGATGGCGATGACGCTCTCGCCCTTCTTGTGGCGCGCCACGGCAGTGCGCGCCAGCTCGGCCGCACGCTGCAGCGCGTCGGGCCGGTAGGCGCCGACGTCTTCGGCCGTGGTGCGCGACAGCAGCGTTTCGAGGAAGCGGGCGCCGTCTGCAGCGGTCGGCTGGTCGGGCATGCTGCGCGGCTTGGCGGATTTCCCGGCGGCCATGTCGATTTCCCTCCCGCACCGTCGCTTTGGGCACTATCGTAGCAGACAAGCGGGGTTTTGCGACACGCGCGTGACCAAACGCCGACCGCGGCGAGCCAGGAGGTGCCCGATGAGTTCACCAGTCATGGCCCTTGACCTTCCGCCGCTTGCAGAGCTCAGCCCCGAGACGGAGGCCTACTTCCAGAAGTGCCGCGACAAGCTCGGCCTCGTGCCCAACGTGCTCACCGCCTATGCCTTCGACGAAGCCAAGCTCGCCGGCTTCATCGCCATGTACAATGAGCTGATGCTTGCGCCCTCGGGCCTCACCAAGCTGGAGCGCGAAATGATTGCGGTCGCGGTCTCGGCCGTGAACCATTGCTTCTATTGCCTCGCCGCCCATGGCGCCGCCGTGCGAACGCTGTCGCAGGATCCGGCTTTCGGCGAGATGATCGCGATGAATTACCGGGCCGCGCCGCTGGCGCCGCGGCAGCGGGAGATGCTCGATTTCGCCGTCAAGCTCACCGAAACGCCCGACCGCATCGGCGAGGCCGACCGGACCGCTCTTCGCGAGGCCGGCTTCAGCGACCGCGACATTTGGGACATCGCCGCGACGGCCGCCTTCTTCAACATGTCGAACCGTATGGCCGCGGCGGTCGACATGCGCCCCAACGACGCCTATCACGCCATGGCGCGCTAGCCTCGAACCAAAAAGAAGGCAGCCCGCAAGGCGGGCCGCCTCCGTTACTCGGTACTTACGCTACGCGACTTGGCCGTACCTACTGCGCAGGTTGTGCGGGCTGGGCCGGCTGGGCCGGAGCAGGCTCTGCCGGGGCCGGAGCGGCCGCCTTAGGAGCCATCGTACCGGTGTCAGCCGGGGCCGGAGCGGCCGCCTTAGGAGCCATCGTGCCGGTGTCGGCCGGAGCCTTGGCCGCTGGGGCGGACGTGCCGGTGGCCGGCGGCGTTGCCGTGTCGCCTGCCGCGGGCGGCGTCGCTGGCGCGGTCGTGGTTGCGGTATTGTGGTTGCCGGCGAACATGAAATAGCCGACCACCGCCAAGACGGCGATCACCGCAGCGATCAGAATCCCGGTGCTGCTGCTCGACCCTGGCCGGGTCACGGCTCGGGGATCAGCCATCGGATCTGTCGTCGCGAGCGGATCGGTGGTCCTCAGATTTGGATTGAGCGGATCGACGTCCATCGGCGGGACAGGGCTGACGGGATCACGCGGATCCGGACTGCGAGCGGGATTGGCCATGGCGGTTTCTCCGTTGTTGCGGTGTAAGGGAACGCGCGAAACGGGAAACGGTTTCAAACCGTACGGCGAGCGGCCAACACAACCCTGTTCGGACGCAGCACCTGCCGCATCCTCAACGCTCCGTCGAGAGGGATGCGCCGGTTAGTCGGCCGTCGTCTTCTGATCGCCCGACTGCGCTTTCACCGGCTCAGGCGGTGGCGTTGTCTGGGGTGTCGACATCGTCTGCGTCGTCTCGATGCTGGCAACGACCGTACGGTCGGTCTGCTTGGACGCGCTTTGCTGGAATTCGCAAGCTGATGCGGCGGTCACTCCGACACAGAGCGCGGCCGTTGCTGCTAGGATCCGCTTCATGCTGGGCTCCTCCAGGGGCTTGGGCCACTCAAGCCTAGCAGAGCGGACCGCGGCAGGCCAAATCACGCTTTGCGTGAACGTCCGCCGCGCCTCAGCCGGCCGGCGTCACTGCATATCCAGCCTTGCGCAGACGCGCGACCAACCCGTCCTCGCCCGGCAGATGCAGCGCGCCGACCGCAATGAAGGCGCCGCCCTGGTCGAGCAGGGGGATGGCACGGTCGGCCATGCCCTGGTTGCGGCCGGTGATGAGCGCGGCTTGAAAGGCCGCAAACCCGGTGGCGGTGCCGCTGTCTTCGGCAATAGCACTGCGGAACAGCGGCAGGAATGCGCCGGTGTCGCCGCTTTGATAGACCCCGATCATGGTCTCGACGAGATCGTCGACGCGAGGGCCGAGCCGTGCCGTCTCGACCAGGGCGGCAATATGCAGCGACATCGGCAGTGAGGCCATCGCCTGGAATTGGCTGAGGGCGGTCTCCAGCCCGACCACCGGCTTGCCGGCGGCCCGGGCTTGCTTGGCCAGCGCGACATCGAGCACCGGCGCACCTTCGGCCTGGCGGGCGAGTTCGCAAGCCGGCAGCGAGAGCATTGCCGACACCATCCACGGCTTCATCTTCGCGACCCGTTCAGGCGCAATGCCGCGGGCCGCCAGCGCCGCATCGACAGCCTCGTTGTCCGCAGCCGGCAGCAGCGAGGCGAGCGTGGTGCCGTCGGCAAGCAAAGTGAGATCGGGATGGGCAAGCAGCGTGGCCGACACCTTGCTGGGCTCAAGCACGTCGGTGGTCTCGATGGCCAGCGTGCGCGCCCCCGCAAAGGCCTCGGCCGCCGCCGGCGGCAGATCGAGCACCCTCGGATCGGTAAGGTGCATGGTGCCGAAGAGATAGGAGACGTGGCCGTCGCGGGCGACGCGCCACAACAGGCCGCGGCCGTTGGGTATGGCTGCCGCTTCGCGCTCGATCGCTGCAGCCTTGGCCGGCTGCTCGCGCTGCAAGGCGGCCAGCAGGTCGTGACCCGAGCACGAACGGGCCGGCGCCGCCACTGCCGGCCGAGCGGCGATGGCGGCGGCGACGAAGGCGAGCAGGAACAGGATGTTGAGCACGGCAAGCAGCGCCAGCAAAAGCTGCGCAATGCGGTCGCCGAGGGTGCGCGAATGGCCCATGGCCGTCAGCCTTAGCGGCAAAATGCGGCAATTCCGTTAAGCTGCGTTGGGCGGCCACATCCGCGCCAGCATAAAAGGGCCGCGCAGACTGCGCGGCCCTTGAGGCGGATCACCCTTCTTCGGATCGGCGCTCCGCTCCAAGTCGCGGGGCTTCAGGGCTCAGCGGCCGTAGACGTCGCGATAGGCCTGGCGCAGCATTTCGCCGCGGTCGGCGCCCATGTCGGTCAGGTCACGGTGGGTGAGCGCCTGGATTTCGTCGACCAGCCGGTTGTACTTCGCTCGCTTGGCGATACGGCTGCGCGCATGGGTAATGAGGTCGGAGATCATGGTATCAGGTCCTTGTTCGGCTCCGTGCCCCCCAGCACGGCTCCAGGTGGTCCTCCCTGATCGCACGACGGAAGATGGGGCTTACCTTTGTGCACTGCAATATAGATTGCTGCAACACAGCATTGCGCTTGCCGCATACCTCGAAAGGGAGCTATGCACAATCGTTAGGCGGCTAGCCTTGTAAACGGGCAAACAGCGGCAGCCTGATCGAACTCAGGGCTTGTTGTGCACGCTTTCGTCGACGGAATGACGCATGATCAGCGGCATCTGGCTCAGCGTGAACAGTAGCGTGAGCGGCATGATGCCCCAAACCTTGAACGCGACCCAGGTGTCGGTCGAGAACGACCGCCAGATCACCTCGTTGAGCACCGCCAGGAGCAGGAAGAACAGCCCCCAGCGCAGGGTGAGCTTGCGCCAGCCCTCCGCGTCCATGCGGAACGCCGAATCGAAGACGTAGCCGAGCAGCGAGCGGCCAAACAGCAGTCCGCCGAGCAGGACGACGCCGAACAGCGTGTTGACGATGGTCGGCTTCATCTTGATGAACACGTCGTCCTGCAGCCACAGCGTCAGCGCACCGAACACGAACACGACGATGCCGGACACCAGCGGCATGATCGGCAAAGTGCGGGTGAGCAGCCAGGACGCCGCCAAGGCCATCGCAGTGGCAAGCATGAACAGGCCGGTGGCCACGAAGATCGGTCCGCCGAGTGCGGCAAGCGCTGGAAACTGCTCGGCCAGCCGCGCCCCGCGCGCATTGGCGAAGAAGAACACCAGAAGCGGCCCAAGCTCGAGTGCGAGCTTGAGCAGCGGGTTGATTTCCTTGCGGCGGGGATCGGAAGGGTCGCGTTCGATGACCGGCATGAAAATCACACTCCTGCGATCGCCTTGGCGAAGTCGGCGGCGGAAAAGGGTTCGAGGTCGTCGACCTGCTCGCCGATGCCGATGAAGAACACCGGCAGCCGATGCTTGGCGGCGATGGCGACCAGGATGCCGCCCCGTGCCGTGCCGTCGAGCTTGGTCATCACCAGGCCGTTGACGCCGGCCACGTTGCGGAAGATCTCGACCTGATTGAGCGCGTTCTGTCCGGTCGTCGCATCGACCGTCAGCAGCACCGTATGCGGCGCGTCCGCATCGAGCTTGCCCAGCACCCGCACGATCTTCTCGAGTTCGGCCATCAGCTCGGTCTTGTTCTGCAGCCGCCCGGCGGTGTCGATGATCAGCACGTCGGCACCGCTCTCCTTGGCCTGGCGGAAGGCGTCGAAGGCGAGCCCGGCGGCATCGGCCCCGAGCCGGCTGGCCACCACCGGGGCGGCCGTGCGCTCGCCCCAGATCTTGAGCTGCTCGATTGCCGCGGCACGGAACGTGTCGCCGGCTGCGAGCATCACCGAGAGCCCGGCACCGGCGAGCTTGGCCGCGAGCTTGCCGATCGTCGTCGTCTTGCCGGTGCCGTTGACGCCGACGACCAGGATGACGTGCGGCTTGTGGGAAAGGTCGAGCTCCAGCGGCTGGGCGACCGGGCCGAGCACCTTCTCGATCTCCGCCGCCATGATCGAGCGCACCTCGGCCTCGGAGACATCGCGGCCATAGCGTCCGGAGGCGAGCGCGTCGGTGATCCTGATCGCCGTCTCCATGCCCAGATCGGCGCGGATGAGCACGTCTTCGAGGTCCTGCAGCGCTTCCTCGTCCAGCTTGCGCTTGGTGAACACGCCGGCGATGTTGCTCGACAGCTCGCGCGAGGACCGCGCCAGGCCTTGCCTCAGCCGGATGAACCAGGCCGGCCGGGCGGCAGCCGGCTCGGGCGCAGTCTCCGGCGCGGTCGTGCCCGTCACCGCCCGGCCGACCGTGATCCGGCCGCTCAGCCCGTGTGCGGCCGGCGGCGGCCCGCTCGGCGCCGGCGGCAGCTCCGCCGGCGCCTCGTCGGGCTGCAGCATTGGGCTGGGCGGCTCGTCCGGAAGCGGCGGCGCAACGGGAGCGGCCGGCGGCGGCGCGTCCTGCGCACGGCCGAATTGTCCCTCGGCCTTCAGCGCATCCAACGCCGCCCAATTGATCGGCGCCAGCGGCTCGTCCTCGGCCGGCGCCTCGACCACCTCATTGGTGCCGAACGAAAATACCCGCTTGATGATGCCGAGCGCCATGCGTCAGGCCGCCGCCGCCAGCGGTTCGGCGATGAGCCGGTGGCCATCCTGGCCGGTGATCACGGCCGCCCTGATCGACCCCGGCAGAACCCCGCCCAAAGCCGTCAGGGTGAAGCCTTCGGTGCGGCCGAGGCCGTCCCGCTCAACCAGCACGCGTTGGCGGCTGCCGACCAGCGCGGCAAGGTGGCGGCGGTACGCGGCCGCGCCGGCAGCACGCAGCCCGGCGGCGCGCGCCTTGACGACCTGGCCGGGCAGCTGCGGCATGCGGGAAGCCGGCGTGCCCTGGCGCGGCGAGAACGGAAACACATGCAGGTGAGTGAGCCCGCATGCCTCGACGATCGACAGCGAATTTTGAAACATCGCCTCTGTCTCGGTCGGGAAGCCGGCGATCAGGTCGGCGCCGAACACGATATCGGGCCGCACCGCCCGGATCTCCCGGCAGAAGGCGATTGCCTGGCGGCGCGAATGGCGCCGCTTCATCCGCTTCAGGATCATGTCGTCGCCCGATTGCAGCGACAGATGCAGGTGCGGCATCAGCCGCGGCTCCTCGGCAATCGCCGCGACGAGCTCCGGGTCGACCTCGATCGAATCGATCGACGACAGCCTCAGGCGGCGAAGCTCGGGAACTTGGCCCAGGATGGTGCGCACCAGCCGCCCAAGCTTGGGCGCCCCGGGCAGGTCGGCGCCGTAGCTGGTCAGGTCGACGCCGGAGAGCACGATTTCGGCATGGCCGCCGGTGGTCGCCCGTCGGATCTCGTCGATCACCGCCCCCATCGGCACCGAGCGCGAATTGCCCCGGCCATAGGGGATGATGCAGAATGTGCAGCGGTGATCGCAGCCGTTTTGGACCTGGATGACGGCACGGGCCTTGCCCTCGATCGCTTCGACCAGATGGCCGGCGGTCTCGCGCACGGAAAAGATGTCGTTGACCCGCACCTTCTCGCTGCCGCCGATGCCGAAATCGGGCACCTGGCGGTAGGCGGCCGCGGTCAATTTCTCGGCATTGCCGAGCACCAGATCGACCTCGGCCATGGCGGAGAACGTGGCTGGCTCGGTCTGGGCCGCGCAGCCCGTGACGATGATGCGGGCGGCCGGATGCTCGCGGCGGGCCCGCCGGATCGACTGGCGCGCCTGCCGCACCGCCTCGCCGGTCACCGCGCAGGTGTTGACGATGACCGCGCCGCCGGGGAGCTCATCCAGGCCGGCGTCCGCTGCTTGGCGGCGCATCACCTCGGATTCATAGCTGTTCAGGCGACAGCCGAACGTCAGCACCTCGATGCTCATCAGGCGACGTCCTGGCGGTCTCGCGTCCAGGCGCCGGACCCCGGGTCGAAGCGGCCGGAGAATTCCCATGCGGCCGGGCCGGTGAGCACGACATGGTCGTCGGCGCGCCAATCGACGGCGAGCGTTCCGCCCGGCACGGTGACCGCGACGCTGCGCCCGGTCTTGCCGATCCGCGCGGCGCCGACCGCGGCCGCGCAGGCGGCCGACCCGCAGGCCTTGGTCAGCCCGGCGCCGCGCTCCCAGGTGCGCATCGTCACCGCTTGGCGGCCGGTGACCTTCACGATCGAGATATTGGCGCGTTCGGGAAACAGCGGATGATGTTCGAGCAGCGGGCCGAACCGCTCGAGGTCATAGCTCCCCACGTCCCGCTCGACCCAGAAGATCAGGTGCGGGTTGCCCATCGACATCGCCGACGGCACGCCGAGCGCCGGCGCGATGGCGCTGAGGTCGATGGCGACGCGGCGGGTATCGGGACAGTGCTGCGCGAGCGGGATCTCCTGCCAGCCGAACCGCGGCCTGCCCATATCGACGGCGATCAGGTCGGGCCCGAGCACCTCGGCCGGCAGCAGCCCGGCGACCGTCTCGAAGGTGAATTGCCGGCGCGTACCGGCTCCGACCAGCGCGGACACCACGCAGCGCATGCCGTTGCCGCAGGCCTGGGCGGACGAGCCGTCGGAATTGAGGATATCGATGAAATAGTCCGTCCCCGCGGTCCGCGGATCATGGATCGCCATGACCTGATCGAAGCGGGTCTCGGGATGATTGTTGAGCGCAACGGCGGCAGCCGGCTCGACCCGATCGGCACGGCCGCGCATGTCGGCGACGATGATCTCGTTGCCGAGCCCGTTCATTTTCGAGAAGGGAGCCGCAGGGCGCATGAGCGGCAGGATCCGGTTTCGTTTGGCGCCTATATGGCGGAAAGCGCTGCCGATTACCAGTGCGCGCCGGCCGCTGCCGCGTTCGCGCTCAGGCCCGGCGCCGTCGCCGGGATATCCCAGACTTGGCCGGGCGTGAGTGCGCGGAACCGGTCGTCGGGCACGTGTCGCGCCGCAAGGGCCGCCGCGAGCCGCTCCCGCGGTTCCGCGATCGGCTCGTTGGTCAGGTGAAACGTCCCCCAATGGCAGCCGGCAGCATACCAGGCGCCAGACAACAACATACCGTCGGCCGCCTCTTCCGGATTCTGGTGGTGCGGCTGCATGAACCAGCGCGGGGCGTAGGCCCCGATCGGCAAGATCGCCAGGCGCAAGCCGCCATGCTTTGCATGCAGCCGCCGGTAGAGCCCTTCCGCGAAGCCGGTGTCGCCGGCGAAATAGACCTTGCTGTTCTCGGCCTCGACGACGAAGCCCGCCCACAGCGCCATGCGCTGGTCGCGCATGCCGCGCGCCGACCAATGCTGGGCCTGTTCCACGTGCAACAGTGCGCCGCTTGCCGGGAGCGGGACGGCCGCATCCCAGTCATGCGCCGCGACCCGCATGCCGGGCACGGCTCGCCGGATCAGCGTGTCGTTGCCGAGCGGGGTCAGCACCAGCGGGTCGCAGCGCTCGCGCAACGCCGCGAGCGTCGGCAGGTCGAGATGATCGTAATGATTGTGGCTGACCAGCACCACGTCGATGGGCGGCAGGGACGACCACGCAATGCCGGGGGCGTTGACCCGCTTCGGCCCGAGCCGGGAGAACGGCGATACGCGTTCCGACCACACCGGATCGGTCAGGATGTTGAGGCCGCCGAGCTGCACGAGCAGCGTCGCATGGCCGACCATGGTGACCCTGAGCTGGCCGGCGCCAAGCCGCGCCGCCGGCACGGCCGGCGGATGCGGGCTCGGCCACCGGCGCGGCCAGGCCGCGCGTCCGCCGCCGAGCTGCCAGCGCAGCAGGTCGATGAAGCGCCGGGGCACGGCACCGCTGGAATTGAAGAAGCGCTCGCCGTCGAAATGATCGCTCTTCGGTCCCTCGTAGTAACGATTCCGTTGCGCGTGCGTCCCTGCCACCTCGAACTCCGCAGATTGGCCCAGCTGCCGATTGCCGCCCCGCCGAGCCCAGCGCAGGCGAGTCAACGCTGCCTGCGGCGCTTCGTTGCGCAATTGCAACATGGCCAGGCGCGAAATGCTATTTTAACCATACCCGGTTGATCTTTTACGAACATCGCCACTCTATGCGTGGCGAACGCCCGGGCGGGGCTTGGCGCGGTGCGCAGGACGGAGGTGGAAATGGATTTTTCCAGATTGAGCCTGACAATGGCCGCGCTCTTGTCGCTCGGCCTTGCCGGCTGCCAAAGCGGGTCCAATTCGCTTCCGCCGCCCGCGCCGCTGCCGCCGGTTCCGGCCGGCAAGGTCACCGGGACCAAATTGCCGCCTCCCACCTCGCCGACGCTGCAAGGCTCGCAATTCCCGGCAGCACCCTCGACCGAAACCGCCGCGGCCTCGCCGGCCACGGCCGAGCCGCCGGCCACCGCGCCTGATCTGACCGCCGGCAGCGTCGCCGGGGTCTGGACAGCCTCGGTCTCCGGCCAGAGCTGCAAAGTGGCGACCCCGCAGACCAAATTCGGCGCCGGCTACAGGGCCGGGCCGCTGCGCTGCCCGGCGCCGATCGACGGCGTCAAATCGTGGAGCGTCGACGGCAAGCAGCTCACTTTGCACGATGCCGACGGCAATGTGCTTGCCCGTCTCTACTCGTCGACCCCCGAAAAGTTCGACGGCCAGACCGAGAGTGGTGTGCCGATCTCGCTGAGCCGCTGAGCCGCCGCCGCGGCCCGCGGGAGGCGCATGCATGCACCTGCGCGACGGGCTCCAGGCGCATCCCTCGGTGGCCCAGCGGCTCGGCCAGCTGGTCGACGCCGGCGAGCTGACGGCCGATCCGGCACAGCTCCGGGTGGCGCAGGCGCTCGATCGGCTGATCGGCGAGCTTGCCGCCCGGCGGCTCGCCGCCAAGTCGAGCGCTCTCGGTTGGCTGTTCGGCAAAGCGCGCGACAATCTTCCTGTCCGCGGCCTCTACATCCATGGCGGGGTCGGCCGCGGCAAGACCATGCTGATGGACATGTTCTTTGCGCTTGTGCCGGTGCGACGCAAGCGACGCGTTCACTTCAACGCGTTCATGTCGGAGGTCCACGACCGCATCCAGGCCCACCGCGATGCGGTCAAGGCCGGCCGCAGCGCTGAGGCCGACCCGATCCCGCCGGTGGCAAAGGCGATCGCGGATGCAGCTTGGGTGCTGTGCTTCGACGAGTTCTCTGTGACCGATATCGCCGACGCGATGGTGCTGTCGCGGCTGTTCTCGGCCCTGTTTGCAGCCGGCGTGGTGCTCGTCGCAACCTCCAACGCGGCGCCTGACGAGCTCTACAAGGACGGCTTGAACCGTCAACTCTTCCTGCCTTTCGTCGACCTGCTGAAGCGGCACACGCAGGTCCTCGCACTCGACGCGGCAAAGGACTACCGGCGCGACAAGCTCGACAACCTGCCGGTCTATCTGACCCCGCTCGGGCCGGAGACCGACCGACGCATGGATGGCATCTGGGAGGCGATCAGCCACGGCCAGCCTGCCCATCCCGTCGAACTGACGGTGATGGGCCGCACGCTAACGGCGGCGCGCGCCGCCGGTCGTGCGGCCCGTTTCAGCTTCGCCGAGCTTTGCGAGCAGCCGCTGGCCGCCCGTGATTATCTGGCGCTCGCCGCCCGCTTCGACACGCTCGTCGTGGATCAGGTGCCGGTGCTGCCGGAGGCCCGCCGCAACGAAGCCAAGCGCTTCATTCTTCTGATCGACACCCTCTACGACCGCCACATCCGGCTGGTGCTCAGCGCGGCCGCGCCGCCGGACGCTCTCTACCAGGGCAGGAAAGGCGCCGAAGCCTTCGAATTCCAGCGCGCCGCCTCACGGCTCAGCGAAATGCAAGATCGCGCCTGGCTCGAGGCCTGGGCAGCGCTCCACCGCGAGCAAGCCGGCTAGAACTTACGTTTACGTAAATCCCGATTGGTCTAACCGATTGAAAATACTGGCGTGAAAATAATCGTTTGAAGTTTTCCTGCACTCGGGCTAAACGAACGGCATACTGCCGCCCGCCTCGCGGGGTCGCCCGCGCTCGCCCGATGCCGTCATCGTTCGGTCACCGACAAAGGGAAACTATCCAGCATGGCACGCAGCAAGATCGCCCTCATCGGCTCCGGCATGATCGGCGGCACCTTGGCGCATCTGATCGGGCTCAAGGAACTCGGCGACGTCGCGCTGTTCGACATTGCCGAAGGGATTCCGCAAGGCAAGGGCCTTGATATCGCGCAATCCTCACCGGTCGAGGGGTTCGACGCGCGCTTCCGCGGCATCAACGACTATGCCGCGATCGATGGTGCCGATGTGTGCATTGTCACCGCCGGCGTGCCGCGCAAGCCGGGCATGAGCCGCGACGACCTGCTCGGCATCAACCTCAAGGTGATGGAGCAGGTCGGCGCCGGGATCAAAAAGCATGCGCCGAAGTCGTTCGTGATCTGCATCACCAACCCGCTCGATGCGATGGTGTGGGCGCTGCAGAAATTCTCCGGCCTGCCGACAAGCCACGTCGTCGGCATGGCGGGCGTGCTCGACTCCTCGCGCTTTCGCCTGTTCCTCGCCGAAGAGTTCAACGTTTCGGTCGAGGATGTGACTGCCTTCGTGCTCGGCGGCCACGGCGACAGCATGGTGCCTCTGATCCGCTATTCGACGGTGGCCGGCATCCCGCTTCCCGACCTCGTCAAGATGGGCTGGACCAGCCAGGAACGGCTCGACCAGATCGTCCAGCGCACCCGCGATGGCGGAGCCGAGATCGTCGGCCTGCTGAAATCGGGCTCCGCCTATTACGCCCCGGCGTCTTCGGCCGTCGCGATGGCCGAATCCTATCTCAAGGACAAGCGCCGGGTGCTGCCCTGCGCCGCGCACCTCGCCGGCGAATACGGGGTCAAGGACATGTATGTCGGGGTGCCGGTTGTCATCGGCCAGGGCGGCGTCGAGCGGGTCATCGAGATCGAGCTCGACGGCGACGAGAAGACCATGTTCGACCGCTCCGTCGGGGCGGTCCGTACGCTCTGCGAGGCCTGCGTCAACATCGCGCCGAACCTCGCCAAGAAGTAGGAGCCGGCGGGCATGAACATCCACGAATATCAAGGCAAGGCGCTGCTCAAGGAGTATGGCCTGCCGGTGGCCGAGGGTGTGGCCGTGCTGGGCGCCGGCGAAGCGGAAGCCGCGGCCAAGCGCCTGCCGGGGCCGCTCTACGTCGTCAAAAGCCAGATCCATGCCGGAGGCCGCGGCAAAGGCCGCTTCAAGGAGCTTGGTCAAGACGCCAAGGGCGGCGTACGGCTGGCGAGGTCGACTGCCGAGGTGACCGCCAATGCCGAGGAGATGCTCGGCAGAACCTTGGTCACCAAGCAGACCGGCCCGGCGGGCAAGCAGGTCAACCGGCTCTACATCGAAGATGGCGCCGACATCGCCGGGGAGCTCTATCTGTCGCTGCTGGTCGATCGCAGCGTCGGCCGCGTCGCCTTCGTGGTGTCGACGGAAGGCGGCATGGACATCGAGGCGGTGGCGCACGACACCCCCGACCGGATCATCACCCGGGCGATCGATCCCGACACCGGGGTGACGGCCGCCGACGTCGCTGCGCTGAGCGCCGCGCTGGAGCTCCACGGTCAAGCCGCGGCGGACGCGCAAGCGGTGTTCCCGGCGCTCTACGAGGCCTTCGTCGACAAGGACATGAGCCTGCTCGAAGTCAATCCCCTGGTCGTGCTGAAGAGCGGCCGGCTGCGGCTGCTCGACGCCAAAATCTCCTTCGACGGCAATGCCGAGTTCCGGCATCCGGAACTGGCGGCGCTGCGCGACCTCTCCGAAGAGGACCAGAAGGAGATCGAGGCCTCGAAGTTCGACCTCGCCTATGTCGCGCTCGACGGCAATATCGGCTGCATGGTCAACGGCGCCGGCCTGGCCATGGCGACGATGGACATCATCAAGCTCTACGGCGCCGAGCCGGCAAATTTCCTCGATGTCGGCGGTGGTGCCTCGAAGGAAAAGGTCACCGCGGCGTTCAAGATCATCACCGCCGATCCGGCGGTGAAGGGCATCCTGGTCAACATTTTCGGCGGCATAATGCGCTGCGACGTGATCGCGGAGGGGGTCATCGCCGCGGTCAGGGAGGTCGGGCTGGAGGTGCCGCTGGTGGTGCGCCTCGAAGGCACCAATGTCGCGCTCGGCAAGGCCATCCTGCGCGAAAGCGGCCTCAACGTAATTCCTGCCGACGACCTCGACGACGCCGCCAAGAAGATCGTCGCCGCGGTCCAGGGGGGCTGAGATGCCGCCGCGCAAGATCGTCGGCGACCGCATCCTCCGCGCATGGGAAAGGCTGTAGCGCCGCGTGGTGGTCAGCCGGCAAAATGTTCAATGTCCGCCTAACACAGGTCACGTGTGACTGTGTGTTGCGGGAGACGAAGCGATGAAAAACCTGACCTTGGCGATCGAGGATGTGGTGCTGGAGAAAGCGCGGCTCGCAGCCGCCAAACAACGGACCACCGTCAACGCGGCGGTTCGGCAGTTTCTGATGGAATTCGGAAGCCAGGAAGACCGGATTGCCAAATCGAAGGAGCGCCTGCGCCAACTCATGGACGAGCAGACAGGCCGTCTCGGCGCGGATTTCAAATGGGATCGGGACGCACTTCATGACGATTGAGTGCTTTCTCGACACCAACATTCTGGTCTACGCCGCCATCGGCAAGCGTGATGAGCCCGCGAAGTTCGCCGGCGCGCGAGACCTCCTGCTCGACCTGTCATTCGGCGTCTCGGCGCGCCGGTGTTCTATACCGCGGATCTTAGCCACAAGCAGCTGTACGGCTCGGTGCGGGCCATCAATCCCTTCCTGACTGCCTAAGTCGGAGCGAGCTCATGTCCATTCTCGTCGACAAGAACACCAAGGTGCTGGTTCAGGGGCTGACGGGCAAGACCGGCACCTTTCACACCGAACAGGCGCTTGCCTATCACGGCACCCGGATGGTCGGCGGCATCAACCCGAAGAAGGGCGGCGAGACCTGGGGCTCGGTCGACAGCGGCGCCCAGCTGCCGATCTTTGCCAGCGTCGCCGAGGGCAAGGAGAAAACCGGCGCCAATGCCTCGGTCATCTACGTGCCGCCGGCCGGGGCTGCCGCCGCCATCCTCGAGGCGATCGAGGCCGAGATCCCGCTGATCGTCTGCATCACCGAGGGCATTCCCGTGCTCGACATGGTGCGGGTCAAGGCCAGGCTCGACCGGTCGCGCTCGCGGCTGATCGGCCCCAATTGTCCGGGCGTGCTGACGCCCGACGAGTGCAAGATCGGCATCATGCCCGGCAACATCTTCCGCAAGGGCTCGGTCGGCGTTGTGTCGCGCTCCGGCACGCTTACATATGAGGCGGTGTTCCAAACCACCCAGGCCGGACTTGGCCAGAGCACGGCGGTGGGCATTGGCGGCGATCCGGTGAAAGGCACCGAGTTCATCGACGTGCTCGAAATGTTCCTGGCCGACCCGGAGACGCAGTCGATCATCATGATCGGCGAGATCGGCGGGTCGGCGGAGGAGGATGCTGCCGCGTTCCTCAAGGATGAAGCCCGCCGCGGGCGGAAGAAACCGATGGCCGGCTTCATCGCCGGACGGACTGCGCCGGCGGGGCGCACCATGGGCCATGCCGGCGCCGTCATCTCGGGCGGCAAGGGCGGCGCCGAGGACAAGATCGCGGCGATGGAGGCGGCGGGCATCAGGGTCTCGCCATCGCCGGCGCGGCTGGGCACGACCTTGGTCGAGGCGATCAAGGGCTGAGGTAGACAAAACGCCCGCGCGAACCGAGGCGCGGCGACCAAGGAGACGGAGCGGCGCTCCGACGGCTAAGACAATGTCCCGACACGATGTGATCAACGACCAGCTCTCCCTCACCTCCTTCCTCTACGGCGGCAACGCGGACTATATCGAGCAGCTCTATGCCCGCTATAAGGACGACCCGTCCTCGGTCGGCATGGAGTGGCAGGACTTTTTCGGCGCCCTGCAGGATGACGCCGCCGACGTGCGCAAGAATGCCGACGGCGCGTCATGGACACAGCCGAACTGGCCGGTCACTTCCAATGGCGAGCTGGTCTCGGCGCTCGACGGCGACTGGGGCACGGTCGAGAAGCACCTTGAGAAGAAGGTCAAGGACAAGGCGCTGACCGGGGGCGAAACCGTCTCGGACGCCGACGTGCTGCGCGCCACGCGGGATTCGGTGCGCGCCATCATGATGATCCGCGCCTATCGCATGCGCGGCCATCTCCATGCCAACCTCGACCCGCTCGGCCTCGCCAAGCCGCTCGAGGACTACAACGAGCTGTCGCCGGAGGCCTATGGCTTCACCCCGGCCGACTACGACCGGCGGATCTTCATCGATCACGTGCTCGGGCTCGAATACGCCACCATCCCGCAGATCCTGGAGATCCTGGAGCGGACCTATTGCTCGACCCTGGGCGTGGAGTTCATGCATATCTCCGACCCGCGCGAGAAGGCCTGGATCCAGGAGCGGATCGAGGGCCCGGACAAGGGCGTCGCCTTCACCCCGTTCGGCAAGCGCGCCATCCTGCAGAAGCTGATCGAATCCGAAGGCTTCGAGCAATTCATCGACGTCAAGTACAAGGGCACCAAGCGTTTCGGCCTCGACGGTGCGGAATCGCTGATCCCGGCGCTCGAGCAGATCATCAAGCGCGGCGGCGCCATGGGGCTGCAGGAAATCGTGCTCGGCATGGCCCATCGCGGCCGCCTCAACGTGCTGTCGCAGGTGATGGCCAAGCCGCACCGGGCGATCTTCCACGAGTTCAAGGGCGGCTCCTACGCGCCCGACGACGTCGAAGGTTCGGGGGACGTCAAGTACCATCTCGGCGCCTCGTCGGACCGCGAATTCGACGGCAACAAAGTGCATCTGTCGCTCACCGCCAATCCCTCGCATCTCGAGATCGTCGACCCCGTGGTGATGGGCAAGGCGCGGGCCAAGCAGGATCAGATCTTCGGGCGCAAGCGCGAGGAGGTGGTGCCGCTCGAGGCGCGCGCCAAGGTCCTGCCGCTGCTTCTCCACGGCGATGCCGCGTTCGCTGGCCAGGGCGTGGTGGCCGAAGTGCTCGGGCTGTCCGGCTTGCGCGGCCACCGCGTGGCCGGCACCCTGCACTTCATCATCAACAACCAGATCGGCTTCACCACCAATCCGCGCCTGTCGCGCTCGTCGCCCTATCCGTCCGACGTCGCCAAGATGATCGAAGCGCCGATCTTCCACGTCAATGGCGACGATCCGGAGGCGGTCGTCTACGCGGCCAAGGTGGCGACCGAGTTCCGCATGGTGTTTCACAAGCCGGTTGTCATCGACATGTTCTGCTATCGGCGCTTCGGCCACAACGAGGGCGACGAGCCGGCGTTCACCCAGCCGATTATGTACCGCAAGATCCGCACCCAGCCGTCGACAGGCCAGATCTATGCCGACAAGCTGATCGGCGAGGGACTGATCACCGCCGCCGACTACGAGAAGATGAAGGCCGATTGGCGCGCCCGCCTGGAACAGGAATGGGAGGCCGGCCAGGCTTACCGCCCCAACAAGGCGGACTGGCTGGACGGCGCCTGGTCGGGGCTGCGCACCGCCGACAATCAGGACGAGCAGCGCCGCGGCAAGACTGCGGTTCCGGTCAAGACGCTGAAGGAGATCGGCAAGAAGCTCACCGAAGTGCCCGCCGACTTCGACGCGCACAAGACCATCGTGCGGTTCCTCGACACCCGCCGCAAGATGATCGACTCGGGCGAAGGTCTCGACTGGTCGACGGCCGAGGCGCTGGCCTTCGCCTCGATCCTGCTCGACGGCAACCCGATCCGGCTGTCCGGCCAGGATTCCGAGCGCGGCACCTTTTCACAGCGCCACTCCGTGCTCTACGACCAGCGCGACGAGCGCCGTTATATCCCGCTCAACAATCTGTCCTCGGCGCAGGCCAATTTCGAGGTCATCAACTCGATGCTCTCGGAGGAGGCCGTGCTCGGCTTCGAGTACGGCTATTCGCTGGCCGAGCCGAATGCCCTGACCCTGTGGGAGGCGCAGTTCGGCGACTTCGCCAACGGCGCGCAAGTGGTCTTCGACCAGTTCATCTCCTCGGGCGAGCGCAAATGGCTGCGCATGTCCGGCCTGGTCTGCCTGTTGCCGCACGGCTATGAGGGCCAGGGGCCGGAGCACTCGTCGGCCAGGCTCGAGCGCTTCCTGCAGCTTTGCGCGGAAGACAATATGCAGGTCGCCTATTGCTCGACCCCGGCCAATTATTTCCACATCCTGCGCCGCCAGCTGAAGCGCGACTTCCGCAAGCCGCTGGTGCTGATGACGCCGAAGTCGCTGCTCCGCCACAAGCGGGCGGTGTCGACGCTGGCGGAAATCTCTGGCGAAAGCTCGTTTCACCGGCTGCTTTGGGACGATGCCCAGCAAAGCGGGCGCGACAGCGTCAAGCTGGTCCGCGACAACAAGATCCGGCGGGTCGTGATGTGCTCGGGCAAGGTCTATTACGACCTCTACGAGGAGCGCGAGAAGCGCGGCATTAACGACATCTATCTGCTCAGGGTCGAGCAGCTCTATCCGTTCCCGGCCAAGGCGCTGATCAACGAGCTGTCGCGGTTCCGCGGCGCGGAAATGGTGTGGTGCCAGGAGGAGCCCAAGAACATGGGCGCCTGGTCGTTCATCGACCCCTATCTGGAATGGGTGCTGGCCCATATCGACGCCAAGCATCAGCGGGTCCGCTACACTGGCCGTCCGGCCTCGGCTTCGCCGGCCACGGGCCTGATGTCGAAGCACTTGGCCCAACTCGAGGCGTTCCTCGACGACGCGCTCGGCGAATGACATAGCCGCGAAAGGACCGGACAGAGCGATGGCTACCGAAATCCGCGTGCCCACCTTGGGTGAATCGGTCACCGAGGCGACGATCGGCAAATGGTTCAAGAAGGTCGGCGACCCCATCGATGCGGACGAGCCGGTGGTCGAATTGGAGACCGACAAGGTCACCGTCGAGGTGCCGGCGCCAGCCGCCGGCACGTTGGCGGAAATCGCGGCCCAGGAGGGCGAAACCGTCGGCCTCGGTGCCCTGCTCGGCACCATCGGCGAAGCCGGGGCGGGCAAGCCGGCCCAGAAGCCGGAGGCGGTCGCGCAGGCCGCCGGCAGGTCCGGGGCTGCGACCGTCCAGGAGGCGGTCGACAAGACCGCCAAGGTCGCCGGCGAGCCGCCGATCGAGGAGCGTACGCCGCCCGCCGGCCGGCGCAGCGAAATGCCGCCGGCGCCGTCGGCGGCCAAACTGATCGAGGAAAACAAGCTGCAGGCCGATCAGCTCGCCGGCTCGGGCAAGCGCGGCCAGGTGCTGAAGAGCGATGTGCTCGAGGCGCTTGCCCGCCCCCCTGCTCAGCCCGCCGCGGCGCCGGCAGCGGCACCGTCTGCCTCGCCCCCGGCCGGCGCACGCGCCCCGTCTGCGGCTGCCGAGGAGGCCGGCGAGGAGCGGGTGCGGATGACCAAGCTGCGGCAGACTATCGCCCGGCGGCTGAAGGAGGCGCAGAGCACGGCAGCGATGCTCACCACCTTCAACGAGGTCGACATGAAGGCGGTGATGGAGCTGAGGGCCAAGTACAAGGACGTGTTCGAGAAGAAGCACGGCGTGAAGCTCGGCTTCATGGGCTTCTTTACCAAAGCGGTCACCCAGGCGCTCAAGGAGATCCCCGCCGTCAATGCCGAGATCGACGGCACCGACATCATCTACAAAAACTACGCCCATATCGGCGTCGCGGTGGGCACCGACAAGGGCTTGGTGGTGCCGGTGGTGCGCAACGCCGACAAGCTGTCGATCGCCGAGATCGAGAAGGAGATCGGCCGCCTCGGACTGGCCGCGCGCGAGGGCAAGCTCAGCGTCGCCGACATGCAGGGCGGCACCTTCACCATCTCCAATGGCGGCGTCTACGGCTCCTTGATGTCGACGCCCATCCTCAACGCGCCGCAGTCGGGCATTCTCGGCATGCACAAGATCCAGGAGCGGCCGGTGGTCGTCGGCGGCCAGATCGTCATCCGGCCGATGATGTATTTGGCGCTTTCCTACGATCACCGCATTGTCGACGGCAAGGAAGCGGTCACCTTCCTTGTCCGCGTCAAGGAGAGCCTTGAAGGGCCGGAGCGGCTCGTGCTCGATCTCTAGGCAAGGCGGCCGCGGCGCCCGCAGCCGTCCCCCGGGCGGCGCAGGCCGACTGATTTTGAGGGGTTCCATCATGCAATCATCGACCGAACTGACGGTGCTCGGCTGGAGCGTAGTCCTGCTGCTCGTCCATATCGTCGTCCAGACGCTGGCGTTGATCCGCGATTGCGGCCCGAGCTACGCGCTGAGCAACCGCGACGGCAGCCGAGTTCCGGGTCCGGTAACTCAGAGGCTGACCCGCGGGCTGGCAAATTTCCTCGAAACCTATGCTGCCTTCGTCGGGCTGGCGCTGGCGCTCGCGGTGTCGGGCAAAGCCGGCGGCCTGGGCGCCACCGGAGCGGTGATCTGGTTCTGGACCCGGGTGGTCTATGTTCCCGTCTTTGCTGCCGGCATTCCGGTGCTGCGCACTCTGGTCTGGACGGTCTCGGTGATCGGCCTGGTCATGATGCTTGGGCGGTTGATGGGGTAGGCGCGGCCCGCCACGATCGGCGGGTGTCGGCCACTGTCGTTTCAAAAGGATCGGTGGGGATGAATTCAGGGCGGAAGAGCGTGCTCGTCACCGGCGGCAGCCGCGGCATCGGCGCGGCGACGTGCCGTCAGGCCGGCCGCGCCGGCTACCGCGTCGCCGTCAACTATGCCGGCAACGAGGCTGCGGCCGCGGCGGTCGTAGCAGAGGTCGAGGCGGCCGGCGGCGAGGCGTTCGCCGTCCAGGGCGATGTCGGTCGCGAGGCCGATATCGCCGCCATGTTCGCCGCCGTCGACCGGCGTTTCGGCCGGCTCGATGCGCTGGTCAACAATGCCGGCATCGTCGACGTGTCGGCCCGCGTCGACGAGCTGAGCAATGCCCGGCTCGAGCGGATGATGCGCATCAATGTCGTCGGCTCGTTTCTCTGCGCGCGGGAGGCGGTGAAGCGGATGTCGACCCGGCATGGCGGCAAGGGCGGGGTGATCGTCAACATGTCTTCCGTCGCCGCGCAGATCGGCGGCGCCAATGTCTATGTCGACTACGCCGCCTCCAAGGCGGCCGTCGAAGCGCTGACCGTCGGGCTGGCGCGCGAGGTCGCCACCGAGGGCATCCGTGTCACCTGTGTGCGGCCGGGTGTCATCGACACCGAGATCCATGCCTCGGGCGGCCAGCCCGATCGCGTGGTGCAGATGCGCGATGTGCTGCCGATGAAGCGCGCCGGCACCGCCGACGAGGTGGCGAGCGCGATCCTGTTCCTGCTGTCGGACGCCGCCGCCTACACCACCGGTGCGATCCTCAGCGTCAGCGGCGGCCGCTGAGCGCCGCGAAGGAAGGACCAAACAGCATGGCATATGACGTTGTGGTGATCGGAGCCGGGCCGGGCGGCTATGTCTGCGCCATCAAGGCGGCCGAGCTTGGCCTCAGCACGGCTTTGATCGAGCGACGACCGACGCTGGGCGGCACCTGCGTCAATATCGGCTGCATTCCGTCGAAGGCGCTGCTCTACGCCTCCGAAATGTTCGCCGAAGCCGGTCACTCCTTTGCCGCACTAGGCATCGACGTCGGCACCCCCAAGCTCAACCTCGCCCAGATGATGGCGCACAAGACCCAATCGATCGGCCAGAACACCAAGGGCCTCGATTTCCTGATGAAGAAGAACAAGATCGACGTCATCCGCGGCGCGGCCAAGCTGATGGGGTCCGACCGCATTGCGGTCACCGAAGCCGACGGCAAGATCGAGGAGATCGAGGCCAAGAACATCGTCATCGCCACCGGTTCGGACGTCGCCGGCATTCCCGGCGTCAAGGTCGACTTCGACGAGAAGGTGGTGGTGACCTCCACCGGCGCGCTCGAACTCGCCCAGGTGCCGGCTACGATGATCGTGGTCGGCGGCGGCGTGATCGGCCTGGAGCTTGGCTCGGTGTGGTCCAGGCTCGGGGCCAAGGTCACCGTCGTCGAATATCTCGACACCATTCTGGGCGGCATGGACGGCGAGGTCGCCAAGCAGATGCAGCGCATTTTGGCCAAGCAGGGGATCACGTTCCGGCTGGGGGCCAAGGTCACCGGCGTCGAACGGGCCAAGCAAGGCGCTGCCGTCACCTTCGAGCCGGTGGCCGGGGGCGCCCCGGAGACGCTGGAGGCGGAGGTCGTTTTGGTCGCCACGGGGCGGCGCGCCTTTACCGAAGGTCTCGGCCTCGACGTCGCCGGCGTTGCCGTCGATGAGCGCGGCCGGGTCAAGACCGACCATCTGCGCACCAACGTCGACAACATCTATGCAATCGGCGACGTTGTCGCCGGTCCCATGCTCGCACACAAGGCCGAGGACGAGGGTGTGGCCGTGGCGGAAATCATCGCCGGCCAGGCCGGGCATGTGAACTACAATGTCATCCCGAACGTGGTCTATACCAGCCCTGAGGTAGCGTCGGTGGGCCAGACCGAGGAAGAGTTGAAGGCGGCCGGGATCGCCTACAAGGTCGGCAAGTTTCCGTTCTCGGCCAATGCGCGGGCGCGCGCCATGCTCCACACCGACGGGTTCGTCAAAATTCTCGCCGACAAAGCGACCGATCGGGTGTTTGGCGGCCATATCGTCGGCTTCGCTGCCGGTGAGATGATCCATGAGATCGCGGTGCTGATGGAGTTCGGGGGTGCCGCCGAGGATCTGGCGCGCACCTGCCATGCCCATCCCACGCTGTCGGAGGCCGTCAAGGAGGCGGCGCTGGCCGCCTTCTTCAAGCCCATCCACCTTTAAGGCCGCACTTATCAGGAAGGGCAAGGAGCTCAGCTGCTGCGCGCGGCAATCGCGGCCGCTGCGCCGGCCATGGTCGCGGCGCTCAACCGGTTGACCAAGCGGACCGCCCGCGGGCTCTTGAGCAGCCGCCGCGCCTGTGCGGCGGCGATCACCCAGGCGAAATCAATGAAGATCAGCACTGCCGCCATGGTGGCGGTGAGCGCGGCCCAGCCGCCGAGGCCGACGCTGCGCAGATCGATCAGCGACGGCAGCAGCGCGAGGTAGAAGACCATGATCTTCGGGTTGCCGAGCGTCACCGTCATACCGGCCAGAAACAGCCGCCACGGCGCCCGTTCGCTGGGCAGGGCACCACCCTTGGCGCCGTCCGGTGCGTGCCACATCTTCCAGGCGAGGTAGACGAGATAGACGACCCCTGCCCACTTCACCGCAATGAAGGCCTGGTGAAACGTGTGAGCGACCACGGCAAGGCCGAAGACGGCCAGCGACAGCCAGATCGCCTCGCCGATCCACATCGCCAGCAAGAACGGCAGCACGTCGCGGACGCCGCGGCTCAAGACGCGCGCCACCAGTGCGGCGATGCTCGGCCCGGGCGATCCGGCCGCGACCAAGAGTGCGCCGGCGAAGAGCAGCAGCGATTTCGTCTCCACCTCTGACCTCGACAATTCGGCGAATGCCGCGCCTCTCAGCACGTCCAAGCATAGCCCAGCCGCCGTGCCTGACAAAGCCGGCCTTTCGCCAGCTGGGGCTCAGGCGCTGACCAGCCGCAGCGTTCGGTCGAACACCCCAAGCACGTGGCCGAGCTCATGGCCGCGCTTCATCACCGAGCCGCCGGCCGCCACCACCGAGAAGGTGCCCTGCCGCCGGGCGAGCCGCGGCGCCTTGATGATCTGAAACAGCGGCGTCTCACTGGTCCGCCGGAACACCGAAAACACGGCCCGGTCGCCGGCATGATCGATGGCGTAGTCGCGCCATTCATTGGCCGCCACCATCCGGCCGTACAATCTCAGGATCATGTCGAGTTCGCGGCGCTCGAAAGCCACCGGCGCGGCGAGGCGATCGCGCCGGGCCTGGTGGAGGGGGATCAATATTGCGGAGTCATCACCCTCCTCCGCTCCGGCACTGCGATCAGTCATGCACAAAGGCCTCTTGTGGTTGGTCGCTAACCCGGAGTTTGCCCGTTCGCCGGCGAAATGCAAGACAAACGCCGTGTTACACAATATTACAAATGTTCTCACGAACGGGGACACTGTGTCGAAATTGGTGATAGCCCTGCCACATTTTCGCCTTGAATAATCCCGGCTTCCGCCTCAATCTCTGACGAAAGTCCGCGTGTTGCCTGAGACGGTTCGGTCCGGCGCCGGCTCCGTAAACCCCAAGCCCCCCGCCCACGGGGCCATTGCCGGATCGAACCAACCTGGCCTTCACGAGGCCAACGCGACATCCCAAATCCTTGCGACCGGTGTCAGTCTCTGGCGCCGGTCTTTGTCTTTTCGGCCGCCGATCCCGTTTCGGCCTGCGGCAGGAGGGAATGACATGCCCTGCAGAGCAATTCCAGGAGGTGGGAACCGGCCCTCCGCTTGGAACTGCGGAAAAGCAGGGCCCTAGCGCGGATCACCGTTTCTTTGACTCGGTGCTCCGCTCTAAGTCTTTGTTTTTTCGCAATTCCGGACGGAAAACCGTTGCCACTTTTCCTGGAATTGCTCTAGCGCGAGGCCGTCGGCAGCGTGGTCGAGACCACGGCGGCGCCAAGGATCGGGCCAGGCGCGCCGTCCTTGCCCGTCGCCTGGAGCAGCACGGCGCAATTCTCGCCCTTCTTGGCCATCTCGCTAAGCGGCATCTCGAAGCGGGCGGCCTGCCCATGCCACATTCCGGCCGTCTGCAGGCTGCGGACCGCATTGTAGTAGGTCACCGTGCGGCCGGAGTTCTCGCCGCGGGTGATGGCCACGGGCCGCACCCCATCGAAATAGACAAGCAGAACATGCGCCTCGCCGACCGGTTTCGGCGCAGCATCCGTCTCGATGACGACAGAATCGCCCGAGCGGGTCGCGGAGACGCCGACCTGCAGGCCGGTATTGCCTTGCGCCATGCTGCGCAGCGCGCTCTCGACCTCGCCGCGCCGGGCCGCGTTCATGTGGGCGCGGCCATTCACCACCGCCTGCGGCGTATAGACCGACTGGGTCCCTAAGGCACTCATGTAATCATATTGCCGCTGCGTCGCGTCGACAGAGCTCAACGTGTCCCGCCAGCCAAGATAGTCCCAGTAATTGACATGGTAGGCCAGCGCGACGACTTTGCCTTCGCGGGCCAGGTCGCCGAACACCGCATCGGCGGGCGGGCAGGAATTGCAGCCTTGACTGGTGAACAACTCGACGACGCCGAGCGGCTTCTGTCGTTCCGCCGCCGTGCCGGGCGCGGCATGCGTCAAAAGGGCCAGCGCCACCGCCAGCCCAAGGGTGTTGCCCCAAACCATGGTCGTTCCAGCCTTGCCGCATCGTGCCGGACGTACGCGGGCCGACCCCGGCACCGCCCGCATTATCCCGCCGATCGGCCATTCTTCTTTGTCCTGCCGACTTTACAGATCGCCTTGTCAACGGGAAGTCACGTTGCGGTGAGACGCGCGGACCAGCCTTCCATGGCAAAATCGCGGCTGCCGAGCTCTGGCCGAAAGCGGCGCCTGTCGCCGCCAGCCGCGGGTCTGCAGCGGCTAGATGGCCATCGAATCCGGTTTGCCATCCTCAGCTTGCCGACAGAAGGCTGCAAAGTCCTGCAGGAACTGTTCGGCAGCGAGCCGGTTGGCGGGAGACTTGAGCATGTCCAGGATCGTTTCCGGCGGCTGGCTCATCACCGGCAGGCGGAAGAAAAGCCTGTCGTTGAAGTTGGCGCTGATGGTGGCAAGCACCGTCCGCAGCATCGCCAGCATGTCGTCGCCGCGATGCGAGGCGTGGACGAGCGCTATGGGTTTGCCGACCACCTGATCTCCGGAGACCAGCCAGTCGATGGCATTCTTCAATCCGCCGGGAATGCTGCGGACATATTCGGGGCTGGCGATCACCAATCCATCGCTGGCGGAGATTTTCTGCATGAAATGCCGAACACCGGAGGGCAAACGCGGCCCTTCGAGGTCGGGCGAGAAGACGGGCAGTTCACCGATGGCGTCATAGACATCGAGGGCGATGCCGGCCGGCGCGATCGCTTGCATTGCCCTCAACAGAGCCGTGTTGGTGGACGATCGGCGCGCGCTGCCGGAAATCGCGAAGAGCTTCATCGCCTGACGTCGGCGCAAGGTGACGCGTCTTCGAAATGCCACCTCGCTCTCATCCTTTGATCGAGCATGAACTCCTCGACACACGCGTTCCGCCTTTGCGCGAGGAAAACCGGTGCCCACTTCCGGACGATGCTCTACCGGGGCGCCGGAACAGGCGCAATCGACCCGTCATCGATGTCATCCGCGCACCAACGATGGTGCGCACGCGCCCCCACCCCAGCGCCGCGCGAAACGGCGCAAACTCGTGATAGTTGGGGAAACCACAGCTCACCGCCCGGCGAGTTAGGCGATTGCCGGCATGAGGCCGCTGGGCGGCAGAGGCGGACGGCTTTGCCGTCCAGAGGGGTTCAGTGCGTGGTCGGTTCGGACCTCAGCTTCTCAATCTCGTCCTTGATGGCCAGCTTGCGCCGCTTCAGCTTCACGATCTCGAGGTCGTCGACCGACGGATGCAACAGGGCCTCGTCGATCTCGCGCTCGATGTCACCGTGCTTTCGCTGCAGCTCTTCAAGATGGTTGGCCAGCGACATGATTGGGTCTCCCTTTCATGGTTCCTCGAAGCAACCGTCGCGGAGACGCCTTCACCGCCAATGCGCCAGCGTGACGATCGGATGACAGTCTGCCACCAGTTCCGCGGGATGTCGAATTCCGTGTAGTAGCATTTCCTGTCACCATGAAATGTGGTAAGAGCGCGCGCCGGGACAAGGGCGCCCGGATCCGCTCGGCGGCGGCCTGCCGGCCGCGCCGGGAGCGCGCAGACGGGTGACATGTCGGAACAGGAACAAGCCGAAATTCGTCTCGAGTTTGCGCGGTTGAAACAGGAACATGCGGATTTCGATGCCGCGATCAATGCGATGATCGCGACCGGTTGCGATCCGCTGCAGATCCAGCGCATGAAGAAGAAGAAGCTGTCGCTCAAGGACCGGCTGAAAAACCTCGAAGACCGGATCATTCCCGACATCATCGCCTGAGCGGATTGCGCATGGCGCCCCGCTTGCGTGGCAGGGCGAAGTCGGCTATCGCCCGCTTTTCGCAACCGGCAGAGCCGAACCCCGTGGCAGATCCGCGCGCCGAAGTGGCCATCATCATGGGCAGCCAGTCCGACTGGGCGACCATGCGCCACGCCGCCGCCACGCTTGCCGCGCTCGGCATCGCCCACGAGGCGCTGATCGTCTCCGCGCACCGCACACCCGAGCGGCTCTATGCCTTTGCCAAGGGCGCCAAATCCGCCGGCTTCAAGGTGATCATCGCCGGCGCCGGTGGGGCCGCGCATTTGCCGGGCATGACGGCGGCGCTGACCAGCCTGCCGGTGCTCGGCGTGCCGGTCGAGTCGCGGGCGCTGGCGGGCCGAGATTCGCTGCTGTCGATCGTCCAGATGCCGGGCGGCGTGCCGGTCGGCACCTTGGCGATCGGCAAGCCCGGCGCGATCAATGCCGCGTTGCTTGCCGCCGCCGTGCTGGCGCTTGCCGATGCGGACCTGGCCGACCGGCTCGACGCGTGGCGGGCGGCGCAGAGCGAGGCGGTGGCCGAGCGGCCTGCCGACGGAGCGTCGTGAGCGCCCCGCTGCCGCTCGGCGCCTGGATCGGCATTATCGGCGGCGGCCAGCTCGGCCGCATGCTGGCGATTGCCGCCGCCCGGCTGGGCTATCATACCGTCGTGCTCGAGCCTCAGGGCGACTGCCCGGCGGCGCAATGCGCCAACCGGCAGATCATCGCCGGCTATGACGACGCCTATGGGCTTGCCGAGCTTGCCGACGCGGCGGCTGTCGTCACCTACGAATTCGAGAACGTGCCCGTGCAGGCGGCGGAGGCCCTTTCGGCCGACGTGCCGGTCTGGCCGCCGGGCCGGGCACTGGCGGTCGCGCAGGATCGGCTGACGGAAAAGCGTTTCCTCAACCAGATCGGCTTATCCACAGCCGCATTCTATGCTGTGGACAGTGATGCCGACCTCGCCGATGGGCTGGCTGCGCTTGGCGGCAGCGGCCTGCTCAAGACGCGGCGGCTCGGCTATGACGGCAAGGGTCAGCTTCTGCTCGATGCGGCTGCAGGCGATCTGCAAGGCGGGGGTAGCTTTGCCGCGATGGGCGGCGTGCCACTCATCCTGGAGGCCAGGATTCCGTTCCTGCGCGAGATCTCCATCATCGCCGCGCGCGGCCGGGACGGGTCGCTTGCGACTTACGACCCGGCCGAGAATGTCCACCGCGACGGCATCCTGAAAAGCGCGACGGTGCCGGCCGCGATCCCGCCGGAAACGGCGGCGGCCGCGCGCGCCGCAGCCACCGCCATCCTCGAGGAGCTCGGCTATGTCGGCGTGCTCGGCGTCGAATTCTTCGTCGCCCCGGACGGCACGCTGCTGGTCAACGAGATCGCTCCGCGAGTGCATAATTCCGGCCACTGGACGGAGGCCGCCTGCGCCGTCTCCCAGTTCGAGCAGCATATCCGCGCCATCGCCGGCTTGCCGCTCGGCGCCGTCGATCGCGCTTGCGACTGCATCATGGAGAACCTGATCGGTGCCGAGATCGAGCGGACCGCAGCGCTGCTCGCCGAACCCGACTGCGTCGTTCATGTCTACGGCAAGGACGAGGTACGGCCGGGCCGCAAGATGGGCCATTTCACCCGTCTCATTCGCTGAATGCGGCGGGCGCTGCGGTGATCAAGGTGCGGGCACCGGGCAGCTCATGTCGCCCTCCTCGCAATCGAGGTAGCCCGACAGCTGTTCGCTGCGGGCGCTGGTGAGGCCCTCGAGGCATTGCGCCTGGATCATCGGATAGATCGAGCCGTCGCGGCTGCCGCTGGTGGCGAAATCGCATTCGGCATCGCGGAACGCGATCCAGGCCCGCTGGGCCTCCTTGAGCCGCTTCTTGGTCGCATCATCGGCGCCGAGCCGCTTCACGATCTTGTCGTAGGTCTGGTTCAGCTCAGCGTCGGCGGCCCGGTAGTCGGTGGCGGCGCAGATATTCATGCCGGTCTGGCTTTCGTCGGCGCGGTCGCATTCCTGAGCGGCGGCAGCGCCGGGCAGAGCGGCGGCGGCAGCAAAGGCAAGCACGGTCAGGCGCATCGCGGGATCCTCGACTGGTCGGGGGTCGATCATTCCAGCGGCACGGCTGGCGCGCAATGGGGTGCGCCAAGGTTGACAGGCGCAGCCGCCATCGCTATGAGCCAACCTCTTTTTCGGTGCGTCCCCGGGCGCGCCTTTTGACTTCGGCCCGGCAGAGGGCCTTCCGACGGGCAAGACCATGAAGATCAAGAATTCGCTGAAGGCCTTGAAGGCCCGGCATCGCGACAACCGGCTGGTTCGCCGCAAGGGCCGCGTCTACATCATCAACAAGACGGCTCCGCGCTACAAGGCACGCCAGGGCTGAAGCCGGCCGGCTTCACGGGAAGTTCAATTGGACGGTGGGTCCGGTCGGCCTTAAATGGTCCGATATGCGCATTTCCGCCGCACTCCTTGTTCTGGCGTCGCTCCTTAGCGGCGGCGCGGTGTCGCTGGCCGCCGCCGAAGAGCCGCTCTCCCCCGCTGCCGCCAACCCGTCCGCGACCCGCGACGACGCCGCCACCCTCGACAAGCTGTTTGCCGAGCTCAAACGCCAACGCAACGACAAAGCGGCGGAGCGCATTGCCGGACGCATCTGGACCGAATGGTTCAAATCCGGCAGCGCCACGGTCGATCTGCTGATGAAATGGGCCGGCGACGCGATCGACAAGAAGAAATACGACGCCGCGCTCGACTTTCTCGACCAGGTGACCGTGCTTGCGCCCAACTATGCCGAAGGCTGGAACCGGCGCGCGACCGTGCACTATCTGATGAAAAACTACGCCAAGTCGATGGCCGACATCGAAAAGACCCTCGAGCTGGAACCGCGTCACTTCGGGGCGCTGTCGGGGATGGCCGCCATCCTCAAGGACAGCGGCCGCAAGCAGCTGGCGCTCGACGCCTACCAGCGCGTGCTGGCGATCTACCCGATGATGCGCAATGCCCAGAACGAAGTGGCGACGCTCTCGGAGGAACTCGCCGGCGAAGGGATCTGAGCCGGCTGTTGTCACCCGCCTCTTGGAATTCACCCTTTTCTCTGCTTGTTTGAGCCGATGTCCCTGTTCGGTCTGGTTTGCGTCACAGCCCTCTTGGCAACTCTCATTCTGGTCGGCATCACCTGCGCCGGTTCACGGCAGATCGAGCGCCGTCACCCGCCGGTCGGGCATTTCCGCAATGTCGGCGGCACCCGCCTGCACTATGTCCACGTTCCCGGCCCCAGGGGATCGCTGCCGCCCCTGGTGTTCTTTCACGGCGCCACCGCCAACCTCAATGATCAGATGGTGCCGCTGCAGCCGCTGCTCGAAGGCCGCGCCGAACTGTTGTTCGTCGATCGGCCGGGCCACGGCTGGTCGGCGCGCGGGCGCGGCAACGACACGCCGTTCGGGCAGGCCAAGACGATCGCGGCGCTGATGGATGAACTGGGCATCGACCGGGCGATGCTGATCGGCCATTCGTTCGGCGGCGCCACCGCCGCCGCGTTCGCGCTCGCCTACCCGGAGCGGACCAGCGGGCTGGTAATGCTGGCGCCGGCAAGTCATCCCTGGCCCGGCGGTGCCACCGCTTGGTATTATAGCCTCGCAGCGATGCCGATCCTCGGCCCGCTGTTCGTCGCGACGCTGATCTATCCGCTCGGCCTGCGCCGCCTCGCCGCGGCTACGCAGGCGGTGTTTGCGCCCAACGAGGTGCCGGACGACTATGCCTGGCGGGCCGCGATCCCGCTGATTCTGCGGCCTTGCGTCTTCCAGGCCAACGCCCTCGACGTCGCCGGGCTGTTCGGCTTCGTCTCGGCCGCAGCCTCGCGCTACCAGGAGATTGCAGCACCCTGCGTCATCATCACCGGCGACCGCGACACGGTGGTGGCCGACGCCATCCATGCGGCCGGGCTTGCCCAAGCGCTCCCCCAAGCGACGCTGGTGCGGGTCAGGAACCTCGGCCACAAGCCGGACTGGATTGCCCGCGACCTGGTGCTGGCCGGGATCGAGAATGTCGCCGGATTGCCGCGCGACCTCGCGGCCGCAACCGCCAAGGTCGAGGCGCGGATTGCCGATGACCGGTTCCCGGCCCGGCCGGTGCGCGCCGAAGGCCAGCGGGGAAGCGCCGAGCTGGCGCCCCAATAGGCTCGGCTGGGCAGAAACGGCCCGGTTCAGATCCCGCCAAGCCCGTCCGATCCGATATAGGCGATCCGCAGCATGTTGGTTGAGCCCGGGGTCCTGAGCGGCACGCCGGCGGTGATGATCACCCGGTCGCCGACCTTGCCGAAGCCTTCCGCGAAGGCGATCTGGCAGGCGCGGTCGACCATGTCGTCGAGGTCGGTCGCATCCGGGCTGACGACGCAATGCGTGCCCCACAACAGCGACAGCCGACGGGCGGTCTGCAGCACCGGCGAGAGCGCGATGATCGGCACGCGCGGCCGCTCGCGGGCAGCCCTGAGCCCGGTGGTGCCGGAGGCGGTGTAGGTGATGATCGCCTGCAGCTTCAGGGTCTCGGCGATCTGCCGGGCGGCGAGCGAGATGGCGTCGGCGCCGGTCGCCTCCGGCTCCGAGCGCTGGGCGTTGATGATGCCGGCGTAATTGGGATCCTGCTCGACCTTCTGGGCGATCCGGTCCATGGTCGTGACCGCCTCGACGGGATACTGGCCGGCTGCCGACTCGGCCGACAGCATGATAGCATCCGCTCCCTCGAACACTGCGGTCGCCACGTCGGAGACTTCGGCGCGTGTCGGCACCGGTGCCGAGATCATCGATTCCAGCATCTGGGTGGCGACCACCACCGGCTTGCCGGCGCGACGGGCCGCACGGGTGATCTGCTTTTGAATGCCCGGCACGGCCTCCAGCGGCATCTCGACGCCGAGATCGCCGCGCGCAACCATCAGCGCATCCGAGAGCTCGATGATCTCGGCCAGCCGCGACACCGCTTGCGGCTTCTCGATCTTCGACAGCAGGGCAGCGCGGCCGCGGGCGATCTTGCGCACCTCGGCCAGATCCTCGGGGCGCTGGATGAACGACAGCGCCACCCAATCGACGCCGGTGGCCAGCACGGCATCGAGATCGCGCCGGTCCTTTTCAGTCAACGCCCCAACCGGCAGCTCGGTGTCCGGCAGGCTGACGCCCTTGCGGTCGGAGATCTTGATGCCGGAAACGACCGTGCAGGTGATCGAGCGGCCGTCGGCGGCGTCGGCCCTGAGGTGCAGCTTGCCGTCGTCGATCAGCAGCCGGTGGCCGGGCTCGACCGACTGCAGGATCTCGGGATGGGGCAGATGCACCCGGCTGGCCGTGCCGAGCTCGTCACTGTCGTCGAGGGTGAAGCTTTGGCCGACCTGCAGCTCTTCGCTGCCCTTGGCGAACTTGCCGATTCTGAGCTTGGGTCCCTGCAGATCGGCGAGAATGCCGATCGGCCGGCCGATGGCGCTCTCGACGGCGCGGATGCGGGCCACCAAGGTGCGCATCGCGTCGTGCTCGGTGTGACTCATATTGATGCGGAAGACATCGGCGCCGGCCTCGAACAGCCGGCGGATCATCGCCTCATCGGACGAGGCGGGGCCGAGCGTGGCGAGGATCTTGACCTTGCGGCTGCGTCTCATTGGCCGTTGGTTCCGGTGACGGCGGCGGTGCCGTCCGTTGCGGGCTGGTCGGTCAGCTGGACCATCCAGCTCGCCTGCTCGCCCGTGTCATATTCCTGGAAGCCGGCGCGCTGGAAGCCGCGCGCGAAGCAGTCGTTGACGCCGGAGATCTTGAACTCCTTTTCCGCCACGCACATGTTGACCGGGCCGTCCCAGCGGCCACCCCGCTCGGCGTCCTCGGCGTAAAGGTAGTAATAGCGCGACGACAGCGTGCCCTCGATCAGCGTCCGGCAGGTCGAGCCGTTGACGTGCCACCAGCCTTCGGTGACCCAGCCGGCCTTGGAGCGGTAGCCGATCGCCACCCCGACCAGGCTCTGAGTGGCGTTGCAGACGCGGAAGTCGGCGCGCGCCGGGCTGGCGGCAAAAGCGGCAATGAGCGGCAAGGCAGGGATTGCCAGGAGCGCGGTCCGCGCCCGGCAGCTTCGCTGGCGCCGTCCGAATTGCATGTCTGAGGCCCCTTTGTCTGGTCCCGCTTCGGATCTTGTTGCCGACCGTTTTCCGCAAACTCTCGGCCAGTGTCAACGCACGGCCGGAACGTGCCTTTAAATCGTTTCAGCGCAGCTGTGACACCGATTCGTCTCAGCATCAATCCAAAACCATGGTGAAAGAGGGGCGTTGCGCCGGCGCAGCGTTCGTGGAATCTGGCCGGGCCCGCGACGAGAGCCAGCTTTCAGATGACCCGATCCGCCGTTTTTGCTCCGTTCGAATTGATCGAGGGGGATCGCGCCGCCGGACTGGTGCTGGTCGCCGACCATGCCAGCCGCGCGCTGCCCGAGGAGTATGGCAGCCTCGGTCTGCCGGAGGCGGAGTTTGCCCGCCACATCGCCTATGACATCGGCGTCGACAGCCTGACCCGGCGGCTGGCGGCCCTGCTTAGCGCGCCCGCGGTGCTGTCCGGCTTCTCGCGCCTTTTGATCGATCCCAATCGCGGCGAAGACGATCCGACACTGATCCGCCAGCTCTATGACGGCACCGTGGTGCCCGGCAATTATCCGCTGACCGCCGACGAACGGGCCCGCCGGCTGGAGCGCTTCTACCGCCCCTACCACGATGCGATCGCAGCACTGGTCGCATCGGTGGCCGAGCAAAGCGGGCAAGCGCCGTTCATCCTGTCGCTGCATTCGTTCACGCCGGTGATGGGGGGCGAGGTGCGCCCCTGGCATGTCGGCATTCTGTGGGACATGGACCACCGCGCCGCCTGGCCGCTGATCGAGAAGCTCGCTGAGGATCACGCTCTGGTGGTCGGCGACAACGAGCCTTATGACGGCGCGCTGCGCGGCGACTCGATGTTTCGCCACGCCATCGTCAGCGGTTTTGCCCATGCGCTGGTCGAGGTGCGCCAGGACCTGATCGGCGACGAGGCCGGAACGGCAGACTGGGCCGCGCGGCTGGCGCCGATCGTTGACGCCATCAACCGCCGTCCCGATATACATGTGGTCAGGCAGTTCGGGTCGCGGACCGGCCCCCTTGAGGAACAATGGCGATGACCAAGATCAGCGATGAGGCGCGGCGGAATTTCGAGGCGGCCGCGTTCCGTGCTCTGGTGGAGCATCTGCGCCGGCGCAGCGATGTGCAGAATATCGATTTGATGAACCTCGCCGGCTTCTGCCGCAACTGCCTGGCCGACTGGTACCGGGAGGCCGCTGCCGCTGCCGATGTCGCGCTGTCCAAGGACGAGGCGCGCGAGATCGTCTACGGCATGCCCTATAGCGACTGGCAGGCCGAGCACCAGCGCGAGGCCACCGCCGGCCAGCTCGCGGCCTTTGCCGCGCGCGAGCCGGGCGACCGCGGCCGGGGATAGCGCTGATCCGGCCTTGATTCGGCGGCCGGCCTCGGGCAAGTCGTCGCCGACGACGCTGCGGCCCCGAGTCGCGGCCGCTTTCCCGGAGAGCAAGATGGCCGACGACATCACCGAGACCACCAGCCAGACCGTCGCAGCGGGCCAGCTGCGCGCCTTCATCGAGCGCGTCGAGCGGCTCGAGGAGGAGAAGAAGACCATCGCGGACGACATCAAGGAAGTGTTCGCCGAGATGAAAGGCAGCGGGTTCGACACCAAGGCGGTACGCACGCTGATCCGGCTGCGCAAGAAGGACCAGGCCGAGCGCCAAGAGGAAGAGGCGATCCTCGACCTCTACAAGGCGGCGCTTGGCATGCAGTAAACGAGCCGGCATGGCGCTGCCGGCTAGGCAGGGAAAGGCTTGCCGTGCACGACGGCGCGCAGGCAGCAACAGGCTTCTTCCTGGCACGCTGGCGCGGCCTGGTCCCGCTCGACCGGCTGTTCTGGCGCGACATGCTGCTGATCGGCACCGGCATCAGCCTCGCCTCCTCGGCCCTGGCGCTGGCGCTGCTTGGCGCCAAGCTGCCGCTGGCCTTGGTGCTGGCGGTGCATCTGGCGACGCTGCCCTACAGCGTTTTCCTGTTCATTGCGGTCTGGCGCACGGCCGCGGCGCAGCCGGGGCTGCTCGCCAGCCTGGCGCAGCTCGGCGCCACGCTTTGGCTGCTGGCCGTCACCGTGCTCTAAGTCCCAGGGAGCGGCGCCGGCATCAGCCTGGCAGCAGATCGTATTCGATGAAGCCGGTGCGGCGGGCCACGCGGTCGTAGAGCCGGCGGGCCGTGGCGTTGGTCTCGTGGGTCATCCAATAGACATTGCTGACGCCGCGCTCGGCCGCATGCGCCTTGACCGCGGAAATCAGCGCGCCGCCGACGCCGCGGCCGCGCATGTCGGACGCTGCAAACAGATCCTGTAGATAGCAATTGTCGACGAGCGACCAGCACGACCGATGATAGAGGAAGTGGACGAGGCCGACCGGCTCGCCGCCGAACAGCGCCAAAAAGCCTTTTGGCTCGAACGGCTGGTCGGAGAACAGCCGCTGCCAGGTTGAACGGTAGACGGCCTCGTCGAGCGTCGTCTTGTAGAAGGTGAGATAGGCGGTCCACAGCTCACGCCAGGCAGCCTGATCGGCGGGCTCGAGCGGGCGGACGGTCAGGTCGGACATCGGCGTATCCTTCGAAGGGCGCGATCTCGATTGGCGGAAGCTAGCCCGGAGCGGCGCCGCGTTTTAAGGGCCACTTGGGGAACAGCCGCTAGTCTAGAGCAGGGTCAGCTGGCCCGGACCTGCGGCGGGCGGCACCGGATCGGCCAGCCCCAGTCCGTGAGGCGTGGTGCCGATGATGACGAGGCCATCGTCGGCGAGCGGCCGCTGCAGCGCTTTGGCCTCCTGCCAAGGCGCATTCAGCCACACATCGACCTCCTGATCCGTGGTGAGGATCACCGGCATCGCCTTCTCGTGGATTTCGGCGACCACCGCGTTCGGGCTGGTGGTGAAGAACCCGTAGAGCTCGAAATCCTGGGCGCCGTCGCGAACCCGGCGCACCCCATGCCACGGCGTCCACAGTCCGGCGAAGAAGAACAGCGGCCGGCTGTCGTCGCGCGCGAACCAGATGCTGGGGGTCTTGCCGGTCTCGTCCTTGGTCGGACTCGGCTCCGCGAAAGCGGTAGCCGGCACCACGCAGCGGTGCCGCCGGCCGAGCCATTGCCGCCAATGCGAGAACCCCGGGTTACGGATATTGGTGGTGCCGGGATCGGCGTTGCCGCGGACGCGGTCCGGCGGCGTCGGCATTCCCCAGCTGAGCATCACCAGCTCGGGCTCGCCATCGTCGGCGGCGCGGATCACCGGCGCCCGATAATTCGGAAACACATCGAGCGACGGCTGATTGTAGCCGGCCCGGTCGCGCAGGGCGCGCACGAAATCGCGCATCGCCTTGGTCGTGGTCGTCACATTATAGAGATTGCACATATGCCATCTTTGGCGCGCCGGCGGGCAAAATACCAGCCTTGCCGCCGGCCGCAGGAATCCATTGACTTTGGCTTGCGGCTCGGCCACCTCAAGGTCGGCTCTCTCCACAAGGACCCGGTGATGACCGGCTACTACTCTTCTCCCTTCGCCCGCAGGCAGTCGGTCGGCGTCGACGTCGGCGGCGTGATGGTCGGCGGCGGCCACCCGGTCGTGGTCCAATCGATGACCAACACCGATACGGCCGATGTCGACGGCACGGTGGCTCAGGTCGCGGCCTTGGCCAAAGCCGGCTCGGAGATCGTGCGCATCACCGTCGACCGCGACGAAAGCGCCGCCGCCGTGCCCGGCATCCGCGAGCGGCTCGACCGGCTGGGCGTCACCGTGCCGCTGGTCGGCGACTTCCATTATATCGGCCACCGGCTGCTCGCCGATCACCCGGCCTGCGCCGAGGCGCTTGCCAAATACCGCATCAATCCCGGCAATGTCGGCTTCAAGGACAAGAAGGACCGGCAGTTCGCGGCGATCGTCGAGATGGCGATCCGCTATGGCAAGCCGGTGCGCATCGGTGTCAACTGGGGCTCGCTCGACCAGGAGCTGCTCACCCGGCTGATGGACGAGAACCAGAACAGCGGCTCGCCGCTGACGGCAGCGGAGGTGACGCGCGAGGCGATCGTCCAATCGGCGCTGTTGTCGGCGGCCGCGGCGGAAGATATCGGACTGCCGCGCGAGCGCATCATCCTGTCGGCCAAGGTCAGCCAGGTACAGGACCTGATCGCCGTCTACACGGAGTTGGCACGCCGCTCGGACCATGCATTGCATCTCGGCCTGACCGAGGCGGGCATGGGCTCCAAGGGCATCGTTGCGTCATCGGCGGCGATGGGCATTCTCCTGCAGCAGGGCATCGGCGACACGATCCGCATCTCGCTGACGCCGGAGCCGGGCGGCGACCGCACCCGCGAGGTGCAGGTGGCGCAGGAACTGCTGCAGACCATGGGCTTCCGCCAGTTCGTGCCGACGGTGGCGGCCTGCCCCGGCTGCGGCCGAACCACCTCGACGGTGTTCCAGGAGCTGGCGCAGAAGATCCAGGGCGACATCCGCCGCAATATGCCGCTGTGGCGGGAGCGCTATCCCGGCGTCGAGGAGCTCAAGGTCGCGGTGATGGGGTGCATCGTCAACGGGCCGGGCGAATCCAAGCACGCCGATATCGGCATTTCGCTGCCCGGGACCGGCGAGATGCCGACCGCACCGGTGTTCATCGACGGGCGCAAGGCGGCAACGTTGCGCGGCCCCGACATCGCCGCCGAGTTCCAGCGCATGGTCGCCGGCTACATCGAAGAGCGCTTCGGGCGCGGCAAGGTCGCCGCCGAATAGCCATGGTGCGGTTCGGCCTCGCCGCATGGCTGTTCTTCTTGCTGGCCGCGGCAACCTGGCCGGCCAGGGCCGATCCGCCCGGCAAGGGCGACTACCCGGTCACCATCGGCCGCATCTGCCATCTGATCGAGGTGCATGCCGATAGCCACGAGCTGCCGCGCGATTTCTTTGCCCGGCTGATCTGGAAGGAGAGTCGCTTCGATCCGAACGCGCAAAGCCCGGTGGGCGCCGAGGGCATTGCCCAGTTCATGCCCGGCACGGCCAAGATGCGCGGCCTTGCCGATCCCTTCGACATCGAGCAGGCGATCCCGGCCTCGGCCACCTATCTCGGCGAATTGAAGCGCGGCTTCGGCAATCTCGGCCTCGCCGCAGCCGCCTACAATGCCGGCGAAGCGCGGGTCAGCCGCTGGCTTTCCTCGGGCGGCTTCCTGCCGCTCGAGACCGAGGACTACGTGCTCGACATCATGGGCGAGCCGGCCGACAATTTCTCTGACGCCGGCCATCAGGGGCAGGTGGCGCCGCTCGACCGCAAGCTGAGCTTCGCCGACGCCTGCCGGGCGCTGCCGGTGATCATGTCCGCCACGGTGCCGATGGCGCAGATCAACATCAAGCCTTGGGGCATCCAGGTGGCCGGCAATTTCCGCCGCGCGGCGGCGGTCGGCCAGTGGCAGCGCACCGCCAAGCGCTTCCCGGTGCTGGCCAGCTATGATCCGGTGGTCAGCCGGGTGCGCACGCCGCGGGGCCGCCGCGGCATCTATGCGGTGCGCATCGGCGCCGATTCGCGTGCCGAAGCCAACCAGATCTGCCAGCGCCTGCAGAGCACCGGCGGCGCCTGCGTGGTGCTCAGGAACCGATGATCGCCGACGGTTGATCAACTGCGGCGATCGGCGACGAAGGCGGCAGCCGCCGTGAGCCGGTCCGCTTCCCTGCCATAGGGGGCAAGCACGGCGCGCGCCTGCCCGACCAGCCCCGCCAGCTGGCGGCGGGCCCACGCCTCGCCGTGCAGCGCGGCCAACGTCGCCTTGCCGGCGGCCGCGTCCTTGCCGGTGGCCTTGCCCAGCGTCTCGGCATCGGCGGTGAGATCGAGCAGGTCGTCGGCGAGCTGGAAGGCGAGCCCGGTCGCCTGTCCGAACTCGGCCAGCCGTTCGCGGTCGGCCGCCGGAGCCTCGGCCAAGATCGCCCCGGCCTCGCAGGCAAAGCGGATCAGCGCCCCGGTCTTCATCGCCTGCAGCCGGATGATGCCGGCCTCGTCCGGTTTGAGGCGTTCGGCCTCGAGGTCGAGCGCCTGGCCGCCGGCCATGCCGCCCAGCCCTGCGGCACGCGCCAGGCCGAGCACCAGGTCGCTGCGCACCTCGGCGGCAAGCTCGGTCGCCGGATCGGCGATGACGTCGAAGGCCAGCGTCAGCAGGCTGTCGCCGGCCAGAATCGCCGTCGCCTCGTCGAAGGCTTTGTGCACGGTCGGCTGGCCGCGCCGGATATCGTCGTCGTCCATCGCCGGCAGGTCGTCATGGACCAGGGAATAGCAGTGCACGCATTCCAGCGCCGCGGCCACCCGAAGCACGGCCTCGCCGCCGCAGCCGAACAGTGCCGCGCTCTCGATCAGCAGAAACGGGCGCAGCCGCTTGCCGCCGGCGAGCACCCCGTGGCGCATGGCGTCGAGCAGGCGTGGCGGCCGGGCGATCTCGCCGGCCCGCAGATGCCGGTCGAGCAGCCGCGTCAGCACCGCCTCGACGGCGCGGGCGCGATCCGTCAACTGAGGCTCGAAGGGCAGATCCGCGATTTCGTCCATTGCCGGGCAGGGTGAACGGCAAATGCCATGCCGGTCAAGCCGATGGCACATTGCGCTTCGTCCGGTCAGCCTTTATGCGAAGAAGGTGAGAGAGGGATTTCGGGCGTGGCCGAGCCAAGCGTCGATCCAAAACAAGGATTGGGCATGCCGGCCCGACGCAAGCGATCGACATGGCTGACGGGAACGAGCGCCAACCGCCGGCTCTGGCTGAGGCGCACGGTGCTGACGCTCTGCGCGGTGGCGCTGATCCCGGCGGTGCTGACCCTCGTCTATCTGCCGCCCTTCGTCCATCCGCTGTCGACGCTGATGGTCAAGGACCTGCTGACCTTTCAGGGCTACGACCGCCGCTGGCTGCCGATCGACGACATTCCTCCGGTGCTGATCAACTCGGTGATGATGTCGGAAGACGGCCAGTTCTGCTTTCACGGCGGCATCGACTGGGCGCAGCTCAACGGCGTGATCGACGATGCGATGGCCGGCGAGCCGACCCGCGGCGCCTCGACCATCACCATGCAGACGGTCAAGAACCTGTTTCTGTGGCAGGGCCGATCGTTCGTGCGCAAGGCGCTCGAGGCGCCGCTGGCCCTCTACTTCGACGCCCTGGTGTCGAAGCGGCGGATCATGGAGATCTATCTCAACGTGGTCGAGTGGGGCCCCAACATCTACGGCGCCGAAGCGGCGGCGCAGTTCCATTTCAACCGCTCGGCCCGCGACCTTACCCGGCGCCAGGCGGCGCTGCTCGCCGTCAGCCTGCCGAATCCGGCCACCCGCAACCCCGGCAAGCCGGGTCCGGGCTTGCGCCGGCTGGCCGGGCTGATCGAGCGGCGCGCCGCCCAGTCGGGCGACTACGTGCAATGCATCGACTGAGCCGGCCGGCCGGCAAATAATTCGCGGCGGCGGCTGGCCAAGGCGGCCGTCCTTGTGTATAGGCACGCGACTTTCACGAGACGTGGCCGGCTGCGGCCCCTGCCGGGGACGATCCGGCTTTTGACCTATGAGCGAGTGATTCGATGGCTGTTCCGAAACGAAAGACGTCGCCGTCCAAGCGCGGCATGCGCCGCTCGGCCGACGCGCTGAAGGCCCCGACCTATGTCGAGGACAAGAATTCCGGCGAGTTGCGCCGCCCGCACCATGTCGACCTGAAGACCGGCATGTACCGCGGCCGCCAGGTGTTCGAGCCGAAGAGCTGAGCCGCGCGAAAGGCCGCCCGCGATGCTGAGCGGCATCCCGCTGTTGATCGTTCCGTTCGTGGCGTACAATCTCGGCCTGGCCGGGTCGTTCGGGGTGCCCGAGGGCGGCGACTTGTGGGCGAGCCACGTGGTCTCGCTCACCATGATGTCGGGCAGCGTCTTTTCGCTGACCGTCGGCGACCTGCTTGTCGTGGTCGCGCTGTTGCTTCTTTTCGTCGAGATCCTCAAGGCCACCCGCACCACCAATGTCTCGATCGTCGACCATTTGTTGTCGACCTTCGTGTTCGTGGCTTTCCTGGTCGAATTCCTGCTGGTTCGCGCCGCCGCACATCCGGTGTTCTTCACACTGATGGTGATCTCGCTGGTCGACGTTCTGGCGGGCTTTGCAGTCTCGCTGCGGGCCGCCGGCCGCGACGTGCACGTCGATTGATCAGCTAGCGGCCGTCAGCCGAGCGAATTGATCTTGCGCTGCATGGCCGCGATCTGATCCTTGAGCTCCTGCAGATCATCGCTCTTGGGCGGCGGCTCCTTGCGTGCCGGTTCGGTTTGGGCGCCGGCGTTGGTGCCGCCACTTGCCGGCGGAAACGGCGTGAACATGCGCATCGCGTTCTGAAACAGCTCGATGTTGCGCCGGGTCTGCTCTTCCAGCGCCTTGATCGGCGTCGACATCTTCATCATGTCCATCGGCGTCTTGCCGATCGTCGCCTTCATCTGTTCGCGGAACCGCTCCTGCTCCTTGGCGAAGGCGATCATCGACTGCTCGAGAAAGCTCGGCACGATCATCTGCATCTGGTCGCCGTAGAAGGAGATCAGCTGCCGCAGAAACGGGATCGGCAGCATGTTCTGCCCGTTCTTGTTCTCCAGTTCGAAGATGATCTGGGTGAGCACGGGATGGGTGATGTCGTCGCCGCTCTTGGCGTCCTGGACCGTGAAATCTTCGCCGCGCTTGACCATGTCCGCGAGGTCCTCGAGGGTGACATAGGTGCTGGTGCCGGTGTTGTAGAGGCGGCGGTTGGCGTATTTCTTGATGACCACGGGATCGTCTTTTGCGGGCATCAGGTACCTCCCCAGTGAGACCGCAGCCGGGGTAAGCGGCGGTTGACCGTGCTGCCGGCTATCAGGATAGGCGAAAAACCCAGGCGTTTGAAAGCTTTTTTGTGCACTGCGGGAAAAGGGGTCCGACAGAATTGCTGCGCAGCATGGCAGCCAGCGTCTCCGTGAGCTCAGGTCTGCCCTGCGACGGCTTTCCGCTGCGCCGCTTTGGGTTTGACTCGGCCGGCGGAAAGGGCAAGAACAGCCTGAGATAGGGACAGACAAGAACCCTTGGAGACGAACATGCCCGCTTCCGAATCGATCGTCGTGGCCGCGGCTGCGCGCACCGCTGTCGGCGCTTTCAACGGCGCGTTTGCGGCGACGCCGGCGCACGAGCTCGGCGCCACCGTCATCAAGGAGGTGCTGCAGCGCGCCTCTGTCGATCCGGCCGAGGTCGACGAGGTCATTCTTGGCCAAGTGCTGACCGCCGGCCAGGGCCAGAACCCCGCCCGCCAGGCAGCCATCAATGCCGGCCTGCCCAAGGAGGCGACGGCCTGGGGTTTGAACCAGGTGTGCGGCTCGGGCCTGCGCACGATCGCCGTCGGCATGCAGCAGATCGCCACCGGGGATGCCAAGGTGATCGTCGCCGGCGGCCAGGAATCGATGTCGATGTCGCCGCATTGCGCGCACCTCAGAGCCGGCGTGAAGATGGGCGACTACGCGATGATCGACACCATGATCCGCGACGGGCTGTGGGACGCCTTCAACGGCTATCACATGGGCACCACCGCCGAGAACGTGGCGCGCCAATGGCAGCTCAGCCGCGAGGAGCAGGACCGCTTCGCGCTCGCCTCGCAGAACAAGGCCGAGGCCGCGCAGAAGGCGGGCCGGTTTTCCGACGAGATCGTGCCCGTCACGATAAAGAGCCGCAAAGGCGAGGTCGTGGTCGACCAGGACGAGTACATCCGCCATGGGGCGACCATCGAGGCCATGCAGAAATTGAGGCCGGCCTTCGACAAGGAAGGCACCGTCACCGCCGCCAATGCCTCGGGCATCAATGACGGCGCCGCCGCGGCGGTGCTGATGAGCGAGGCCGAGGCCACCCGGCGCGGTATCGAGCCGCTGGTGCGCATCGTCTCCTGGGCGACCGCCGGCGTCGACCCCAAGGTCATGGGGACCGGCCCGATCCCGGCGTCGCGCAAGGCGCTGGAGAAGGCCGGCTGGTCGGTCGGCGACCTCGATCTGATCGAAGCCAACGAGGCGTTCGCCGCACAGGCCTGCGCGGTCACCAAGGACATGGGCTGGAACCCGGAGATCGTCAACGTCAATGGCGGCGCGATCGCCATCGGTCATCCGATCGGCGCTTCCGGCGCCCGCATCTTCAACACGCTGATTTACGAGATGCGCCGGCGGGGCGCCAAGAAGGGCCTGGCGACGCTGTGCATCGGCGGCGGCATGGGCGTGGCGATGTGTGTCGAAAAGATGTGAATGGTGAATAGTGAATTGTCAATGGCTCGCCTCCATGAGCGGCTGAGCCTGGCTCGAACCAACCTGTTCCAGTCACCATTCACCATTCACTATTCACCGCAGGGAGGAAGCCTTCATGAACAGAGTCGCCCTCGTCACCGGCGGATCGCGCGGCATCGGCGCGGCGATCTCGGTCGCGCTCAAGGAGGCAGGCTGCCGGGTCGCCGCCAACTATGCCGGCAATGACGCCGCGGCCGAGAAGTTCAAGGCCGACACCGGCATTCCCGTATTCAAATGGTCGGTGGCCGACTACGACGCCTGTGTCGCAGGCATCGCCAAGGTCGAGGGCGAACTTGGGCCGGTCGAAATCCTCGTCAACAATGCCGGCATCACCCGCGACGCGATGTTCCACAAGATGACCCCGGAGCAGTGGCGCGAGGTGATCGACACCAACCTGTCGGGCGTCTTCAACATGACGCATCCGGTGTGGAACGGCATGCGCGAGCGCAAATTCGGCCGCATCGTCACCATCTCCTCGATCAACGCCCAGAAGGGCCAAGCCGGCCAGGCCAACTACTCCGCGGCCAAGGCGGGCGACCTCGGCTTCACCAAGGCCCTGGCGCAGGAAGGGGCGCGCGCCGGCATCACCGTCAATGCGATCTGCCCCGGCTATATCGCCACCGACATGGTCAAGGCGATCGATCCCGCCGTGCTCAAGGAGCGGGTGCTGCCGCAGATCCCGGTCGGCCGCCTCGGTGAACCCGAAGAGGTGGCTCGCTGCGTGGTCTTCCTCGCCTCCGACGCGGCCGGCTTCATCACCGGCTCGACCTTGAGCGCCAATGGCGGCCAGTTCGTGGTCTGAGCAATTCCAGGAGAAGTGGAAACCGGTTCTCCGTCCGGCATTGCGGAAAGCAAGGACTTAGAACGGGTCGGCAATTCGAAGAAACGCTGAACCGGTTTCAGGGACGGACAAGCCCAACCTCTGCCGTCGAAAGTTAACGAGACGGCGGCGATCGGCCCCCGATCGGGGCCGGGGTTTCGGCGCGCTTGTGTCAGGAAGCCGCCTGCGGCCACCAGATGTTGCGGTGAACGAACCGCGAAAACGGCTGCATCAGCGATTCGTCTCCGGTTCGTTCCGGGTTTGAGCCCAAGGTTAACGCCGGCGCCGGAAAAGCCGGCCGGAAAATTATCTTCGCCGGGATTTTGTTAAAGAAATCTAAGCCTTATGTCCGATGCTGCCGGCTGGAAACCGGCCGTTGGGCGCTGTTTGCCGTCAATCGTTAACGGCGACTGCCCGAGCCGGGCGAGACGTCCTGCCGAGGAATCACGATCTGTGTCGAACCGGTTGACAAGCCGCTAAATCTAGTCGTGAACAAACCGTGAATTCCGGCGAGTCAGTGATTCGTTCCAGACTCGTTCCAGACTCGTTCCAGTTGTTAAGGGCGTCGATTTCGCCTTTTGCACTTCAGCCCAAATCCTATATGTCTCGCGCACCATCGAAATGGCCGCCCATTGCTGCCGGCTCGATTTGCGGACCGACCAAGAGAACTGCCTGCCTGACGCATGAACCTTCAGCACAAGTCGAGCGACTCCGCCTTCATCCCTTCGGGCCGTGACGTGACCGCGGTGCTCGGCCCGACCAACACCGGCAAGACCCATCTCGCCATCGAGCGCATGGTGGCCCATGGCAGCGGGCTGATCGGCCTGCCGCTCAGGCTGCTGGCCCGCGAGGTGTACGGCCGCGTTGTCGACAAGGTCGGCGCCGCCCATGTCGCCCTGATTACCGGGGAGGAGAAGATCCTGCCGGCGGGAGCGCGCTTTTCGGTGTGCACCGTCGAGGCGCTGCCGCGCGAGACCACGGCCGCCTTCGTCGCCATCGACGAGGTGCAGCTCGCCGGCGATCTCGAACGCGGTCACATCTTCACCGACCGCATCCTGCACTTGCGCGGCCGCGAGGAGACGCTGCTGCTCGGCGCGGCGACGATGCGCGGCATCCTCGAGCGGCTGCTCAAGGGCATTTCCGTGGTCACCCGGCCGCGGCTGTCGCACCTGGCCTATGACGGACAGAAAAAGCTGACGCGCCTGCCGCGACGCTCGGCCATCGTCGCCTTCTCCGCCGACGAGGTCTACGCGATCGCCGAACTGATCCGCCGGCAGCGCGGCGGCGCGGCGGTCGTTCTCGGCGCGCTCTCGCCGCGCACCCGCAATGCCCAGGTGGCGCTCTACCAGAGCGGCGATGTCGACTATCTCGTCGCCACCGACGCGATCGGCATGGGGCTCAACCTCGACGTCGATCACGTCGCGTTTGCCCAGAACCGCAAGTTCGACGGCTATCAATACCGGATGCTGACCGCGGCCGAGCTCGGCCAGGTCGCCGGACGCGCCGGTCGCCATCTGCGCGACGGCACCTTTGGCGTCACCGGCCAGGTCGATCCCCTCGACGACGACCTGGTGCGCAAGATCGAGGCTCACGATTTCGATCCGGTGCGGGTGCTGCAATGGCGCACCCCGCGGTTCGACTACAGCAGTCTCGATGCGCTGAAGCGCTCGATCGAGACGCCGGCTCCCGTCGAGGGCCTGACCCGCGCGCTGCCCGCGGTCGATGCCCAGGCGCTCGATCATCTGTCGGCCGACGCCGAAGTGCGCCGGCTCGCCGACCGGCCCGAGCGGGTGGCACTTCTGTGGGAGGCATGCGCGCTTCCGGACTACCGCCGGATCGCGCCGGCGCAGCATGCCGATCTGATCGCCTCGATGTATCTCGACCTCGCCGAGCGCGGCCATGTCGACGAGACCTACATGGCCGAGCAGGTGCGGCGGGCCAATTCCGCCGACGGCGACATCGACGCGCTGTCGCATCGCATTGCCCAGATCCGCACCTGGACATTCGTCTCCAACCGGCCGGGCTGGCTCGCCGATCCGGCCCATTGGCAGGAAAAAACCCGCGAGATCGAGGACCGATTGTCGGACGCGCTGCACGAGCGGTTGACGAAACGCTTCGTAGACCGCAGGACTTCCGTGCTCATGAGGCGCCTGAGAGAGAACACCATGCTTGAAGCCGAAATCAGTCCGGCCGGGGCGGTCCTGGTGGAGGGCCACCATGTCGGGGAACTGCAGGGCTTCCGCTTCACCGCCGACCAGAGCGCCGAAGGCGAAGACGCCAAGGCGGTCAAGGCGGCCGCCCAGAAAGCGCTGGCGCTCGAGTTCGACGCGCGCGCCGAGCGTTTCGGCAGTTCGGCCAATGGCGACATCGCGCTTGGCCAGGACGGCCTGCTGCGCTGGATCGGCGTGCCGATCGCCGCGCTTGCCGCCGGCGAGGATGCCCTGAAGCCGCGCGTCATCCTTTTTGCCGACGAGCAGCTTACCGGGGCCTCTCGCGACAAGGTCGCGGCCCGCGCCGAGCGCTTCGTCAATTTCCAGATCGACAGCCTGCTCAAGCCGCTGGTCGAGCTGAAAACCGCCGAGCAGCTGACCGGCATCGGACGGGGGCTTGCCTTCCGCCTGGTGGAGAATTTCGGGGTGATCAACCGGCGCGAGGTGACCGACGAGGTCAAGGCGCTCGACCAGGAAGGGCGCGCCGCGCTCCGGCGGCTCGGTGTTCGCTTCGGTGCCTACCATATCTTCGTCCCGGCGCTGCTCAAGCCGGGGCCGGCCGGGCTGGTGACGCTGCTGTGGGCGCTCAAACAGGACGCCAAGGACCGGGCCGGCTTCGGCGACGTGGTCAATGCGCTCGCTGCCGGGCGGACCTCGGTGGTGGTCGACCCGGCTTTCGACCGCTCCTTCTACCGGCTCGCCGGCTTTCGCATGCTCGGCCGCCGGGCGGTGCGCGTCGACATCCTGGAGCGTCTGGCCGATCTAATCCGCCCCGCGCTTGCCTGGCGCGCCGGCACCGGTCCGCGTCCCGACGCCGCCTATGACGGAAGCGCCTTCCTGGTGACGCCGCCGATGATGTCGATCCTCGGTGCCAACGCCGACGACATGGAGGAGATCCTCAAGGGGCTCGGCTATCGTTCCCAGCCGAAGCCTGCGGCCGAGGTCAGGTCGAAGCTCCAGGAGCTCGATGCCGCCGTGGTCGCGGCGGCCGAGGCGGCCAAGCCGCAGCCGCCGGAGGCGACTGCCGCGGCGGGCGAGCCGCACGCGGCGGAGTTCCCCGATCCTGCCGCTCCGGCCGGCGAAGATCCTGCACCGCCGGCGGACGGCGCGGGGCCGGCGCAAGCGGAGGCCGGCGAACTGCCCGACGCACCCGCCGTCGCCGTGCCGGATGTGCCGCTGATGCCGGTCGAGACGGCGCTGGCCCCGGTCGTGCCCGCGCCGGCCGAGCCTATCGAGGCGCCGGCCGAGCCTGCCGAGGCGCCGGCCGAGCCTGCCGAGTTGGCGGCGCCGGCTCATCCTGCAGAGCCGGCCGAGGAGCCGAAGCCGGTGCTCGTCTGGCGCCAGGGGCGGTTCGAAGCTCGGCCTGCCCACCGCCCGGGACCGCAGCAGCGCGGCAGGCAGCGGCACGGCGTTTCCGGCGAGGCTGCCGCCGGCCCGGGTGCTGCCGGCCAGCATCGGCCCCATCCCAAGGCCAAGCCGGGCGGCAACCGGAACGGCGAGCCCTCGCGGCCGGAGCGCCGGGGCAATGGCAAGGGCAACCGTCCGCCATTCGCCGACAAGCCGGCCTTTGCCGGCAAGCCGCGGGAGGAGCGGGCGCCCCGCTTCGACCCTGACTCGCCGTTCGCCAAGCTTGCGGCGCTGCGCGATCAGCTCAAGAAGTAGATGGCCGCAGACCGCCAGCGGATCGACCGGTGGCTGTTCTTCGCGCGGCTGGTGAAATCGCGGTCGCTGGCGGCACGTCTGGTCCAAGCCGGGAGGGTGCGCGTCAACCGCGACAAGGCCGAGCAGGCCTCGCAACTGGTCAAGCCCGGCGACGTGCTGACGGTTCTGCTCGATCGCCGCGTCCTCGTTTACCGCCTGCGCGGCTGCGGCAGCCGCCGCGGCCCGGCGGCCGAGGCGCAGATGCTCTACGAGGACCTTTCGCCCACGCCTGCGCCACGCGATCCCAATTTGCCCGACGAGCTGGTGCCGCTGCGCGACGCGCCCGCCAAACGTACCCTAAGGCGGGCGCGTCGCGCTGCCTCCGGAGAGGGCGAAGCTTAGTATCGTTTTTCTTGCCAGTGACGGCTAAAGGGGCTACCTCACCGCCGAAACGGAAAGTGACCGGGACTGCCGTGCAATGACCTATGTGGTGACCGACAACTGCATCAAATGCAAGTACATGGACTGCATCGAAGTGTGTCCGGTCGACTGCTTCTACGAGGGCGAGAACATGCTCGTCATCCACCCCGACGAGTGCATCGATTGCGGCGTGTGCGAGCCGGAATGTCCCGCCGACGCCATCAAGCCCGATACCGAGGGCGGACTCGAGAGGTGGCTCGAGGTGAACAGCGAATACGCCGTCAAATGGCCGAACATCACCGCCAAGAAGGAGCCGCCCGCCGACGCCAAGTCGTTCGACGGGGTGCCGGAGAAATTCGAGAAATACTTCTCGGCGGAGCCCGGCGAAGGCGATTGAGCCGCCGTTCGGAGAGCCGCGGAAATCTCCGGAATCGCGGATTGCAAGCCCTGCAACCTGCGACCGGTTGACGCCGGGGCATGTTCGCGCATGCAGCAAATAGTTGATTCTTTCACCTTTTTGTGTTACCGATTGGCGACATGCCGGTGACACGACATCGATTTGTGGCGCAGAAGCGTTGATCGATAATCATTGAAGAGTGAGGGACAGTTCCGGACCAAGGCAACTTGGGCCTGGCGGATCGCTTGTGTGTGACGCCAGCCCGGTCTTTCCGGAAAGGTCCTTCGCATGTCCAATCGGCTTCGCCGCAGCAGAAAGCGGCCTTGTTGGTGTTTTCGGCGATGCCCGCCGAGAAAAACATAGGAGTTCAAGGCGTATGGCAGTCCCGCAGCAGAAGAAGTCCACCGCAACGCGCCACGGCTTCAAGACTCATGAATACATTGTCTACCCGGCGCATGGCGTTGGACAGATTGTTGCGATCGAAGAACAGGAAGTCGCTGGCCATAAGCTTGAGCTGTTCGTGATCGATTTTCAGAAGGACAAGATGCGGCTAAAGGTCCCGGTGGCCAAGGCGACGTCGATCGGCATGCGCAAGCTCTCGGAGACGGACTATGTCGAGCGCGCGCTTAAGGTCGTTCAGGGCCGCGCTCGGGTCAAGCGCACGATGTGGTCGCGGCGCGCCCAAGAATATGATGCGAAGATCAATTCCGGCGATCTGATCTCGATTTCGGAAGTGGTGCGCGACCTCTACCGGGCCGACAACCAGCCGGAGCAGTCGTATTCGGAGCGGCAGCTCTACGAGGCGGCGCTCGACCGGATGGCGCGCGAGATCGCAGCCGTCAACAAGATGTCGGAGACCGAGGCGGTCCGCCTGATTGAGACCAATCTCAACAAGGGTCCCAAGCGCGGCGCCAAGGCCGACAACGAGGAAGCCGAACAGGAAGAGGCGGCCTGATCTGCCACAGCATCGGCGCTACCCGAAGCGCCCCCATAGAAAGCCCGGCTCTTTGGCCGGGCTTTTTCTTTGTCTGAACTCGGACGGGCTGCAGCCGAGCGTTTGCCCAGGCATCGGCTTGAGCACCGGCCGGCCGTCTTCGTCGCCGGCTCGGGCAAGCTCCGGCACCGGGCGGCATCCTCCGCGCCAAGGCAAACAAGCGATTGCTAATTTCTATGCCTTGCCCATGGAACGTTCCGGCCCGCCCGGCGTTCATATCCTCGGGTCCCCCGGATGCGTGCCACGCGGTTTCGAGTGCAGGCCGTTATCCTCTCAAAACGATCGTGATCCGTTGAGGGTTCGTGAAAGCGATGTTGGAACGGTCCAGATCAGGGAGCGCTCGGTGATGGAAGAAGCCGCAAAGAGAAACCTGATCCGCGCTGCGATGCAGGCGCCCTATCTCGATCGCGCCGAGGAGCACGAATTGGCGGTGCGCTGGCGCGACAAGGGCGATCAGCAGGCCCTCCACCAGATCACCACCGCCCATATGCGGCTGGTCATCTCGATGGCGGCGAAGTTCCGTTATTTCGGCCTGTCGATGGGTGATTTGATTCAGGAAGGCCATGTCGGACTCCTGGAAGCGGCGGCTCGCTTCGAGCCCGATCGGGAAGTGCGCTTCTCGACCTATGCGACATGGTGGATCCGCGCCTCGATGCAGGATTACATCCTGCGCAACTGGTCGATCGTGCGCGGCGGCACCAGCTCGGCGCAGAAGGCGCTGTTCTTCAACCTGAGGCGCCTGCGTGCCCGGCTGGCGCAGGGCGCCGAGCCGCTTCCCGACGGCGCCGTCTACCGCGAAATCTCCAACGCCCTCGGTGTCTCCGAGGCCGATGTGGCGATGATGGACTCGCGGCTTTCCGGCCCGGACACCTCGCTCAATGCCCCTGTCGCCGATGATTCAGGTTCGGCCGACCGGATGGACTTCCTGATCTCCGACGCACCGCTGCCCGACGAGGTCGTCGAGGACGTCATCGACATCGAGCGCCGCGCCGACTGGCTGCATGGCGCGCTCGAGGTGCTCAATCCGCGCGAGCTGCGGATCATCCAGGAACGGCGGCTTCGCGACGAAGGCGCCACGCTGGAATCGCTCGGCGAGAAGCTCGGCATCTCCAAAGAGCGGGTCCGGCAGATCGAGACCCGTGCGCTGGAGAAGCTGAAGCTGGCGCTGGTCAAGGTCAATCCGGCCTTCGAACAGGCGGCCTGACCCCGCCGCATCGACGGCGCGCGGCCTTCGCGCGGTTCCAGGACAAGTCGATCCAGTTTTCTTGTGAGGAACTGCGCGCTTTAACGATCGGTGATGACCTTGACCCGGTCGCCGACCGAGACCGTGCCGCCGGGGCCCAGGCCGTTGATCACCCGGAACAGATCGAGCTTACGATCGACCCCGATCATCGAGGCGGCCAAGGAGCCGGTGGTCTGGCCGGGCTTGACCGTCACCACCCGGATTCGCAGCGGCTTCAGCGACGCCTTCTCCGCAGCTGTCAGCGCCCGGAAACTGCCGCTCACCGAGCGCGCAACCGGATCGAGCGCATTGCTGGCCACCGGCGCGGCGGTGAGCAGCCGGTAGACCCGGTCCCCGGAGCGGATCACGGTGATGTCGAATTGCCAGCCGTCGGCGCGGGCGCGCGCGGTGGCCGCGTCGCTGCCGTTGATCGTCGTCGGGCGCACGCTGGCAGCATCGAGCCCGGTGACCCAGCCGCTGCGCACATAGTCGACCAGCGGCGTGGTGCGGGCGAGCGCCACGCCGTCGAAGCGCACCGCCATGTCGCCCGGGCCGGTCGCGGTGACCTCCGACTGTGAATTGTCGATGACGAAGCCTTGCGGCACCGAGAAGGTGATGCCGAGCCCGGGATGGGAAAAGGCGGTGCCGCGGACATAGCCCTCCTCCGGCGAGTCGCCGAACAGCAGCCCGTCGATGCCGTTGAGGAAAGCGTCGCGATCGATGTCTCCGGTGCCCGGCATGCCGAAGGCACGGGCGTGGCGCTGCGCAAGCTCGATGCGCTGCGGCGCGCTCGGATGGCTGGCCAAGAAGTCGAGACTGGCATCCTGCGCGCCGGTGACATTGCGCAGGTCGCTGTAAGCGGCCATGGCCTGCAGAAAGCGGCTTGCGGCATAGGGATCATAGCCGGCGCGCCCGATGTTGCGGATGCCGATGGCATCGGCTTCGAGCTCCTGGTTGCGCGAGAACTGCGCCAGCTTGAGCTTGCCGCGGATCAGCGCGACCTTTGCCACATCGCTGCCGCCGAGTACGTCGCTGACGACCTTGGAGGCAAGCACCTCCTCGGCTTCCATCTGCTGCCGCTGCAGGCCGTGATTGGCGGTTACGTGGCCCATTTCGTGGGCGATCACCGCCGCCAGCTCGGCCGAGTCGGTGGCCAGCGCCAACAGCCCGCGGGTGACGTAGAGATAGCCCCCAGGCAGCGCGAAGGCGTTGACGTTGGGCGAGTTGAGGATGGTGATGCGGTATGTCTGGGAGGACGGATGGTCGGGATCGAAGGTCAGCCGGCCGACGACCTTGGCCACCATGCGCTCGAGCTTGGGGTCGGCATATTCGCCGCCATAGGTGGCGAGAATGCGCGGGTGCTGGGCCTTGGCCAACTCGACGAGCTTGTCGTTGCGGGCGAGAGTATCGACGGTGACCGGATTTTCCGACGGCCGGAACGCCTGCTCGTTGAGCGGGCCCGTGAGACCCTGGCAGCCGGCGATGGACGCTGCGAGCACGCCGCAGGCCACCACACGGCCCAGCGCAGGCGCGCATAGCGGTAGCACAACCAAGGCGAGACGCAGGCGAGAAAGCAGCGCGCGTTCCTTTCGAGCGTGGCGGCCGTTCGGAGCGGACTAACGTAGTCTCCGAATCAAGGCAAGCACGGGAAGCCGGCGGCAACCAGCGGTTTGACCACAATTTCTTGCTGCCGGGCAACTATACGCGTCATTGGCGCCTTCCGGCAACACTGCCGGCGTAGCGCCGGAACACCTCCGGCTGTTTGGGGCCGAAGAACTCGGCTGCCGTGCCCGCCGCCGCGACATGCCCCTCGTCGAGGAAAATGACGTGGTCGGCGATCCGTTCCGCATCTTCCGGTTGATGAGTTACGAACAGCACGGTCATCTGCCGCTCCCGCTGCAGAGCGGCGACCAGATCCAGCATGTCGCGGCGCAGCGCCGGGCCGAGCGAGGCGAACGGTTCGTCGAGCAGCAGCACCGGCCGGTCGCGCACCAGCGCCCTGGCGAGCGCGACCCTTTGCCGCTCGCCGCCCGACAATGCCGCCGGCAGCCGCGCTTCCTTGCCGGCGAGGCCGGTGCGCGCGAGCGCGAGCCGCACGGCGTCGCGGTCGGCCGGCGTGAGCCGTAGACCGGGCGAGCGGCCGAGACCGACATTGGCGGCGACATCGAGATGGGCAAAGAGGTTGTTTTCCTGGAACACCATCGATACGGGCCGCTGCGCCGGCGACACCCCAGTGACGTCGGCGCCGCCGATCAGCACACGGCCGCGATCCGGGACCTCGAACCCGGCGACGAGGTTGAGCAAGGTGGATTTGCCGGCGCCGCTCGGCCCCAGCACGGCGACGACGCTGCCGGCGGCCACCCGGCAGTCGAAGGCGAAGCTGGTGTCGCCGAAACTGAAGCCGGTTCTGTCGAGCACGATTGCGGCGCCGCTCATCCCAGCGTCCTTTCGCCGCGGACGCTGCCGAGCCGGTCGGAGAACGCCATCAGGGCCAGGCAGAGCAGGCCGAGCAGCATCGCCAGTCCGGCCGCATCCGCGGTGCGGTAGCTCCCCAGGCGCCCGAGCAGGAGATACGGCAAGGTCTGGACGCTTTCGCTGCCGAACAGCGCGATCACCCCGAGATCGCCGAGCGACAGCGCCATGGCGAAGGCAAAGCCGGTGGCGAGCACCGGCCGCAGCAGCGGCCAATCGACCAGCCGCAGCCGGTCGAGCCCGACCATGCCGAGTTGGGCGGCAAGCCGATCGTAGCGATCACCAGCCGCATCGTAGGCCGGGCGGATGGCGTTGAGGCTGAACGGCATGGCCATCACCGCATTGACGGCGACCACCATGGCGGGGGCCCACACGAACACATCGGCGCCGGTCTGGCTGAGCAAGATGAACCAGCCGGCGCCGATCACCACCGGCGGCACCACCAGCACCAGGCCAGCCCCCGTATCGGCCAGCTCGGCGAAGAGCCCACCGGCGCGCGGCCCTCGTCCTTTGGCAAGCGCGCGACGCGCCGCCGCCAGGCAAAGCGAGAGCAGCGTGGCAAGTCCGGCAGCAAGCGCCGCCAAGACCACGCTGGTGACCGTCGCGCGCCAGAAAATCGGTTCGCCGAGCAGCCGGGCGAGGTCGGACCGCAGGCCGGCGATCAGGGTCGCGAGCATCGGGCCGACGACGAAGGCGGCGGCAAGACCGATCATTGCGGCATCGATTGCGCTTGCCGCAGGGGTGGTGTCGCGCCGGATGCGGCGGCCGACCGACAGGCCGGCGTCGCCGGCGAGGTTGGCGCCCAGGCGGCGCAGCACGGCCAAAGCCGCACCCGTCAACAGCACCTGCAGCGCAGTGAGCGCCACCGCCCGGGCGGGATCGAAGTCGAAGCGCAAGGCTTGGTAGATGGCGACTTCGAGCGTGCTCGCCTGCGGCCCGCCGCCCAGGGTCAAGACGATGGTGAAAGAGGTGATCGCGAGCATGAACACCAGCCCGGCGACGGCGGGCAGGGCGGCGCGCATCACCGGCCATTCCACCAGCCGGAACAGCGCCCATTGCCCCATGCCGAGCTGGCTGGCCAGCCGCCACTGGTCGGCCGGCACCGTGTCAAGAGAGGCCAGGAACATGCGCGCGCTCAGCGGCAGATTGAAGAAGACGTGGGCGAGAAGGATGCCCGAAAGGCCGTAAATGCCCGTCCAGGTCCCGCCCGAAAGGCTTAAAGGCACGCCGGAGAACAGGCCGGCACGGCCGTAGAGCGTCAAGATGCCGAGCGCCGCGACGATGGCCGGCAACGCGAACGGCACCGCGAACAGCCTGAGCAGCAGAGTACGGCCAAGGAACGCCGGGTGACGCGACAGCGCCCGCGCCACCATCATCCCCGGCAGCACCGACAGGATGGTGGAGAGCGCCGCCTGCCACAGGGTGAAGCGGGCGACGCGCGCCAGATAGGGATCGAAGGCGGCCAAGGCGGCGGCAAGGTCGCCGCCGCCGGCCAACGCCAGGCCGAGCAGGGCGCCGCCGAGCAGCACCCCGATGGCGGCCAGCGCGCCGAACCCGGCGAGCAGCCGGCGGTCGGTGCCGGCCAGGCCGGCTAGCGGCTCATCGCGGACAGCCATTCGTCGACCCATGCCTTGCGGTTCTTGGCCACCTCGGCAGGCGGCAGCGCCAGGCTGTTGACCGGCTTGACCAGCGCGTCGAAGGCCGGGTTCAGCGGCTTGGAGGTCGCCGCGGCGGGGAACATCCAATTGGTCTCGGGAATGATGTCCTGGAAGGCCGGCGTGGCGATGAAGCGGAGGAAGCGCTGGGCGAGCGGATTGTTCGCGCCCGCGGTGGTGATCCCGGCCACTTCGACCTCGATGTAATGGCCCTCGGCGAAGGCCGCGGCCTGGTAACGGCGGCTGTCCTCGGCGATCACATGGTAGGCCGGCGAGGTGGTATAAGAGAGCACCATCGGCGCCTCGCCCTTGGTGAACAGGCCATAGGCCTCGCTCCAGCCGGGGGTGACGGTGAGCACGCGCGGCTTCAGCTTGGCCCAGGCGTCGGCCGCCTGATCGCCGTAGACGGCCTTCATCCAGAGCAGCAGGCCAAGCCCGGGCGTCGAGGTGCGCGGATCCTCGATGACGATCTTCTTGTCGGGATCGCCCTCGACCAGCGCCTTCAGGCTGTCGGGCGGATTTTTGATCGTCTGGGTGTCGTAGACGACAGCGAAATAGCCGTAGTCGAACGGCACGAAAAGCGTGTCGGTCCAGCCGCCGGGAACGGTGAAGGCGGCGCTGTCGACGCCATGCGGCACGAACAGGCCCGTGTCGGCCGCCTCGGCGGTCAGATTGGTGTCGAGCCCCAGCACGACGTCGGCCTTGGTCGCCTTGCCTTCGAGCTTGACGCGGTTGAGCAAAGCGACGCCGTCGACCACAGAGACGAAGTTCAGCGTGCAGCCGCAGTCGGCTTCGAACGCCTTCTTGATCTGCGGTCCCGCGCCCCACTCGGCGGTGAAGCCTTCGTAGGTGTAGACCGTGAGCGTGCCGGATGCCGCGGCGGGAAACACCCCGCCTTCGAGAAACAGGAGAGATAATATGTATATACAAATGCGCATGCTGCGCCTCCTTCGCGATTTCGATCAAGGAACGAGGCGCCATGGCAGCGTCTAATCCCTCCGCCGGTACAAACCGGATCAGGTTCAGCGGGTTGGCCGGGACGGTCCCGTTTGCCTCTCAGCCGGATCGCACTGCATGCGTCCGGCACCCCGTTAGAGCACTCCGACATTAATGCCGCAGACGGGGTGTCGGCAAGCGGCTGAATCAATCCTGTCCGCCTTCCGTTTTCGCCCGCCCGCGTGTAGAGGCCTTCAGCCATGAACGCCTTCACCCTGCTCCTCGGCGGCGAGCTCGTCCGCACGCCGAGGCTCGACGCGCAGACCGCCGGCACGCGGGTGATCGCGGCCGATGCCGGCATCCTCCATGCCGCGCCGCTCGGGCTTGCGCCGGAGCTGTGGGTCGGCGATTTCGACTCGGTGCCGGCAGAGCTTCGCGACGCCTTCCCCGAGGTCGAGCGCCGGGTGTTTCCGGCGGACAAGGACCGGACCGACGGCGAAATCGCCATCGATGCGGCGCTGGCGCTCGGCGCGCGCAGCCTGGTGATGGCCGGCGCCTTCGGCGGTCCGCGCGCCGACCATGCCTTCCTCCATTTGACGGCGGCCGTGCGGCTGGCAGAAGCCGGCATCGACGTCGTGCTCACCAGCGGGCCGCAGGAGGGCGTGCCGCTCCGTCCGGGACGAACCGCGTTCGACTATGCGCAAGGCACGCCGTTCTCGATCATCGCCTTCACCGAACTCTCCGGGCTCAGCCTTGCCGGAGCCAAATGGCCGCTGACGGCGATCGACTTGCCCTTCGGCTCCTCGCTCACCATCTCCAACGCGGTCAGCGGACGCCTGACGGCCGAGCTCGGCCGTGGCCGGGCGATGCTGATCGCTCACCCCTTTGCCGAGCCGAAGGCCGCCGATGGCACCGCCGATCCTGCGTCTTGACGATATTCGCCTGACCTTCGGCGGCGCGCCGCTGCTGGACGATGCCTCGCTGTCGGTGTCGGCCGGCGATCGGATCGCGCTGGTCGGCCGCAACGGCTCCGGCAAATCGACCCTGCTGAAGATCGCGGCCGGCCAGGTCGAGCCCCAGGACGGCACCATCTTCCGGCAGCCTTCGACCACGGTGCGCTATCTTCCGCAAGAGCCGGATCTCGACGGTTTTGCCGATGTCGCCGCCTATGTCGCAGCCGGGCTCGGCCCGGGCGATGAGCCCCACCGCGTCACCTATCTCCTCGATCATCTCGGCCTCAGCGGCCGCGAAATCCCGGCCGAGCTGTCGGGCGGCGAAGCGCGCCGCGCCGCGCTGGCACGGGTACTTGCGCCAAGCCCCGACATCCTGCTGCTCGACGAGCCGACCAACCATCTCGACCTCGTGGCCATCGAATGGCTGGAAGAGGAGCTGGCGCGCTCAGGGTCGGCCGTGGTCGTCATCTCGCACGACCGGCGGTTCCTCGAGCGGGTCTCGCGGGCCACCGTCTGGCTCTATCGTGGCCGCACCCGCCGCCTCGAACGCGGCTTTGCTGCGTTCGAGACATGGCGCGACACCCTGCTCGAGGAGGAAGAGCGCGACCAGCACAAGCTCGGCCGCCAGATCCTGCGCGAGGAGCACTGGCTGCGCTACGGCGTCACCGCCCGGCGCACCCGCAACATGCGCCGGCTGGGCGAGCTGCAGGCCATGCGCCAGCGGTTCCGCAACCACCGCGGCGCCGAGGGCACCGCCAGGCTTGCCGCTGCCGAGGCGCAGGATTCGGGCAAGCTGGTGATCGAGGCGATCGGCATCGGCAAAAGCTTCGGCGAGCAGCCGGTGGTGCGCGACTTCTCGATCCGCATCCAGCGCGGCGACCGCATCGGCCTGGTCGGCCCGAACGGCGCCGGCAAGACCACGCTTCTTTCGCTGCTCACCGGCGCTCTTGAGCCCGATACGGGGACGGTCCGGCTGGGCGTCAGGCTGGAGATCGCCACCCTCGATCAGATGCGTGCCGCACTCGACCCGGACGAGACGCTGGCCCATTTCCTCACCGACGGCCGCGGCGAAAGCGTCGTCGTCAATGGCGAGGTGCGCCACGTCGTTTCCTACATGAAGGACTTCCTGTTCAAGCCGGACCAGGCCAAGACGCCGATCCGCGAGCTTTCGGGCGGCGAGCGGGCCCGGCTGATGCTGGCACGGGTGCTGTCGCGGCCGGCCAACCTGCTCGTGCTGGACGAACCGACCAACGACCTCGACATGGAAACGCTCGATCTTTTGCAGGAGCTCATCGCCGGATTTCCCGGCACCGTGCTCCTGGTCAGCCACGACCGCGATTTTCTCGACCGCACCGTCGGCGCCGTCATTGCGCCCGAGGCCGGCGGCCGCTGGCTGATCTATGCCGGCGGCTACACCGACATGCTTGCCCAGCGCAAAGGCGTCGGCCTTGCCGGGCGGCGGCGCGAGGCCGCCGGGCGGCCGGCCGAAGCGGCGGCTCCGTCTGCCGTTCCCGCCAAGGCGGCGCCGCGCAAGCTGTCCTACAAGCAGAAATTCGCGCTCGAAACCCTGCCGGGACGGATCGACGCGGCCAGCCGCGAGATTGCCGGGCTGGAGGCCGAGATGGCCGACCCGGCGCTCTACGGCCGCAATCGCCAGGCCTTTGCTGAAACGGCGGCAGGCCTGGAACGCCGCCGCCGGGAATTGGCCCGCATGGAGGAGGAATGGCTGGAACTGGAATTGTTGCGCGAGGAGCTTGAAGGCTGAGCGGTTCGATGCCCGGCCCGCCGCAGCGGCCCGACAATCCGACTATTGCAGCGGCCGCGTCGCGCTCAGCCGGGTCGCCAGGCCCTCCATCCGCTCGGCCAATATGCTGAGCGCGCCGGTCAGCGCCGCATCGTTCTTGTCGGCCTTGTTCAGCGCGTCGTCGCGGGTCTTCTTCAGGCCGCTGATCTCGTTCTCCAAGGCCTTGATGCGCTTCTGCAGCTCGGAGAGCTCGTCCATCACCATGATCCCGGCCATCACGGTGATGCGCTGGTCGCCGATCTCGCCGAACGAGGCCTTGAGGTGCGAGACGTAGCGGTCGAAGCGCTCGCCGAGATCGAGCAGGTGCTCCTCCTGGCCTTCGTCGCAGGCCATCCGATAGGCCTTGCCGTCGATCGTCACCGTCACTTGCGCCATCGCCGGCCCCCTACCTGTCGAGCACCGCGCGGATGGTCTCCATTGCCGAGACCAGCCGGCGCGACACTTCCTTGTTGGCCTCTTCGAGGCGCTCGGCGCGCGATTCCGAATTGTCGAGTTCTTGGGCGAGCCGCGAGCGGTCGGCGTTCATGCGCTGGACCTCGGCCTCCGCCTCGCCATAGTCCTGATCCTGCTCCAGGCGGTGCGCGACAGCGTGCTCCAAACCCTCGATGGCCCTGCCGAGGCGAACGATCACCTCCTTGAGTGTGGTTTCCCCGGCCATGGCTCCCATTCTACCCACCCCGGCGCCCGAATCGCCCGTTTCAGACGCTTTATGACTGAAACATTAAGCGCCGGCTCAAAGCCCCGTCAACAAAAGCATTTGCCGTTTCCCCCGCAAACCGGAGCCGTGGTAAACCGGCGCCATCGCCGCGCGCCCCGGCATCGGGCTTGGGCTTTAGCTGAATTGACAGAGCGCATTCACCTGCTATGTCTCCGGGCAGCTTCCGATGGGGCAGCCGAGCCCCCAGCATCCAGCAGCGGGTGAGAGACGATGACCACACGCGAAAGCCATGATCGCTTGGCCAATGCGATCCGCTTCCTAGCCGCCGATGCTGTCGAAAAGGCCAATTCGGGCCATCCCGGGCTGCCCATGGGGGCGGCCGACGTCGCCACCGTGCTGTTCACCCGCTATCTGAAATTCGATCCGCTCGACCCGCATTGGCCCGACCGCGACCGCTTCGTGCTGTCGGCCGGACATGGCTCGATGCTGCTTTACTCGCTGCTCTATCTGACCGGCTATGAGGACATGACGATCGATCAGATCGAGAATTTCCGCCAGCTCGGCTCACGCACCGCCGGCCATCCGGAATACGGCCACGCGGCCGGCATCGAGACGACCACCGGGCCGCTCGGCCAGGGAATCGGCAATTCCGTCGGCATGGCGCTCGCCGAACGGATCCTCAATGCCCAGTTCGGCGACGACCTCGTCAACCACCGCACCTATGCGCTGTGCGGCGACGGCTGCCTGATGGAAGGTATCAGCCAGGAGGCGCTGACGCTCGCCGGTCATCTCCGGCTGAACAAGCTGACGCTGTTCTGGGACAACAACCATATCTCGATCGACGGCGCCGTGTCGCTCGCCGATTCGACCAACCAGGAACAGCGGTTCGCGGCTTCCGGCTGGCACACGATCGCCATCGACGGCCACGACCCGGACGCCATCGCCAACGCCATCGAGGAGGCCCAGCACTCCGACCGGCCGACCTTCATCGCCGCGCGCACCACCATCGGCTTCGGCGCGCCGACACGGGCCGGCACCAACAAGGCGCACGGCTCGCCGCTCGGCGCAGAGGAAATTGCCGGCGCCCGCAAGGCGCTCGATTGGCCCTATCCGGCGTTCGAGGTGCCTTCCGAAATCCTCAGCGCCTGGCGTCAGGCCGGCCAGCGCTCGGCCGGCATACGCGATGCCTGGGACAAGCGCCTGGCCGGCGCCGCCGGCGAGGTGCGCTCGGAATTCGGGCGGCGGATCAAGGGCGAGCTGCCGTCCGCTTTCGATGAGGCCATCGTCGCCTACAAGCAGAAGCTGGTCGCCGACAAGCCCAAGGTGGCGACCCGCAAAGCCTCCGAAATGGCGCTCGAGGTGGTCAATGCCGTCGTGCCGGAGACGGTCGGCGGCTCGGCTGACCTGACCGGCTCGAACAACACCAAGACCAGCCAGACCAAGGAAATCAGGCCGGGCGACTTCAACGGCCGCTACGTGCATTATGGGGTGCGTGAGCACGGCATGGCCGCAGCGCTCAACGGCATGGCGCTGCATGGCGGCCTGATCCCCTATTCCGGCACCTTCCTGGTGTTTTCCGACTATGCCCGGCCGGCGATGCGGCTGGCCTCGCTGATGGGTATCCGCTCGATCTTCGTCATGACCCATGATTCGATCGGGCTCGGCGAAGACGGTCCCACCCACCAGCCGGTCGAGCAGCTGGCGGCGCTGCGCGCCATCCCCAACCACCAGGTGTTTCGTCCGGCCGATGCCACCGAGACCGCCGAATGCTGGCAGCTGGCGCTGGAATCGCACACCACCCCATCGACCCTGGCGCTGACCCGCCAGAACCTGCCGGCCCTGCGGACCGAGTTCGTCACCGACAATCTTTGCCGGTACGGCGCCTATGAGCTGGTCCCTGCCGAGGGTGGCGACGCCGAAGTGACCCTGTTTGCCAGCGGCTCGGAAGTCGAGATCGCGGTCGCGGCGCGCCGGCTCCTGCAGGACCGCGGCCACCCGGCCCGCGTCGTCTCGGTCCCGGTGTTCGAGCTGTTCGACAAGCAAGGCGAGGCCTATCGCAAAAAAGTCATCGGCCGGGCGCGGGTCAAGGTGGCCATCGAGGCTGCCGTGCGCGAGGGCTGGGACCAGTTCATCGGCGCCGACGGCATCTTCATCGGCATGAAGGGTTTCGGCGCCAGCGGCCCGTATGAAAAGCTCTACCCGCATTTCGGCATCACCGCCGAAGCCGCCGCCGACGCCGCCGAGGCGCGCTTGGCCGGCCGCAGCTGAGTCCGGCCGCGGCGATGAGCCGCGCGGGCATGTCGCACGCTAAAACGATTTAAACGCCGCTCTTCGTGCTGGATTCGGGGTCTCTCCAACGCTATGGAGACAGCTTGCATCCGCTTCGCGAACTCGCGCTCTCGGGAGATTGAGCAATGACCGTCAGGGTAGCCGTCAACGGATTTGGACGAATTGGCCGCAACATCGTCCGGGCCATCTACGAAACCGGCCGCAAGGACATCGAAGTTGTCGCGGTCAACGATCTCGGGCCGGTGGAGACCAACGCCCATCTGCTGCGCTATGACAGCGTCCACGGCCGGTTTCCGCATTCCGTCGACGTCCAGGGCGACACGATCTCGATCGGCCGGGAGAAATTCAAGGTGACCGCCATCCGCGATCCGCGCGAGCTTCCCTGGAAGGAGCTCGGCATCGACATCGCGCTGGAATGCACCGGCATCTTCACCGCCCGCGACAAGGCGGCGGCGCATCTCCAGGCCGGCGCCAAGCGGGTCATCGTCTCGGCTCCGGCGGACGGCGCCGACTTCACCGTGGTCTACGGCATCAACCACGATCAGCTCACCAAGGACCATCTGGTGATCTCGAATGCCTCGTGCACGACCAACTGCCTGGCGCCGCTCGCGGCGGTGGTGCATGAGGTGGTCGGCATCGAGAAAGGAATGATGACCACCATCCATTCCTACACCGGCGACCAGCCGACGCTCGACACCCTGCACAAGGATCTCTATCGCGGCCGGGCGGCGGCCCTGTCGCAGATCCCGACCTCGACCGGTGCCGCCAAGGCGATCGGACTGGTGCTGCCGGAACTCAAGGGCAAGCTCGACGGCATCTCCATCCGCGTGCCCACCCCCAATGTCTCGGTGGTCGACCTGAAGGTGGTCAGCAAGCGCAACACCACCGCCAAGGAGCTGAACGACGCGTTCGTGGCGGCCGCCGAAGGCAAGCTCAAGGGCGTGCTGGCCGTCACCAAGGATCCCAACGTCTCGATCGACTTCAACCACGACCCGCACTCCTCGACCGTGGCGCTCGACCAAACCAAGGTGATGGACGGCAATTTCGTCTCGGCGCTCTCCTGGTACGACAACGAGTGGGGCTTCTCCAACCGCATGGCCGATACCGCGGTCGCCTTCGGCAAGACCATCGCCTGACGGCGCCTCCGGGCGCAGCGTTCCGCATGAAACCGCCCGGCCGATTGCCGGGCGGTTTCGCATTCCGACCCGCTCAAGGCTTGCCGGCGGCCTTGTGTTGGCCGCACTGTCGGTGTGAGGCAGAGCGTCCTATCCGGGAAGGCTGCGCATGGATCAGACGATTTACCTCGTCACGCTGGTTGCGACGGCATTGGTGCTGGTCGCGGCGTTCTCGAGCCTGATCGCGTTCCGGTTCGGCGCGCCGCTGCTGCTGCTTTTTCTCGGCATCGGCCTGGTGGCGGGCACCGACGGGCTGGGGCTGGAATTCGACAATGCGGCGGTCGCCTATTTCGTCGGATCGTTGGCGCTCGCCGTCATCCTGTTCGATTCCGGCTTCGGCACGCCGCTCTCGGCCTTGCGGCAGGCGGCCGCGCCCGCTTTGTCGCTGGCGACGGTCGGCGTGGCGCTGACCACGCTGATGGTCGGCGCCGCCGTCCATGCGCTCACCCACCTCAATTGGCTGGAATCCTTCCTGCTTGGCGCCGCGGTGGCCTCGACCGATGCGGCGGCGGTGTTCTTCCTGCTGCGGGCCGGCAACATCTCGCTCCGCGACCGCGTCCGCTCGACCCTGGAGATCGAGTCGGGCACCAACGATCCGATCGCCATTTATATCACGCTGACGCTGGTCGAGGTGATCGCGCTCAACGCCGATCCGCAGGCGCAGCTGCTGCTGCTCGACCTGGTCATCGGCTTCGTCGAGCACATGGCCCTCGGCGCTGTGGTCGGCGTGCTCGGCGGCATCGCCATCGTTCGCCTGGTCGATCGCCTCAATCTCGACAGCGGGCTGTTCCCGATCTTCGTGCTGACGCTGTCCTTGATGGTGTTTGCCGGCGCCGGGGCGATCGGCGGCTCGGGCTTTCTGGCCGTCTATCTGGCCGGGATGGTCGCCGGCAATGCGCAGATCCGCGCCACCAACACGCTGAAGCGATTCCAGGACGGGATGTCGTGGCTGGCGCAGATCATCATGTTCCTGGTGCTCGGCCTGTTCGCCACGCCGTCGCAGTTTCCGGCGATCCTGGTGCCCTCGGTGCTGATCGGCCTGTTTCTGATCTTCATCGCCCGGCCGCTGGCGGTGGCGCTCTGTCTGCTGCCGTTCCGCGTGCCGCGCGCCGAGACGGCGTTCGTCTCCTGGGTCGGCTTGCGCGGCGCCGTCTCGATCCTGCTCGCTTTGTCGCCGCTGATCGGCGGCCTCGAAGAGGGCCGCATGATCTTCAACATCGCCTTCATCGTCGTGCTGGTCTCCCTGGTCGTGCAGGGTTGGACCGTCGGGCCGCTGGCCCGGCGGCTGAAGCTGGTGGTGCCGGCGCGGCTCGGCCCGCTCGACAAGGTCGAGCTCGAATTGCCGGGCTCGGCCCATCACGAGCTGTTGGCCTACACCGTCGTGCCCGGCAGCCCGGTGGCGCGCGGCCAGCGCATCCCGCGCTGGGCGCGGCCCTCGCTGGTCGTTCGCGAGGGCCGCTCGATGCGCTTCCAGGACATGGGCCGGCTGATTGCCGGCGACCACGTCTATATCTTCGTGCCCGACCGCTACCCGCGTCTGCTCGACCGGCTGTTTGCCAGCCGGGCGGAGGTGCATCCGGAGGACGAGGACTTCTTCGGCGCTTTTGCCATCGATCCGGCGCGTCAAGCGACGGATCTCGAGGCCGCCTATGGCGCGGCCATCACCGAGCCGGAGCGCGGCCTGGCGATCGGCGCCCTGGTTACCCAGCGGCTCGCCGGACATCCCGAATATGCCGACCGGGTGCCGCTCGGCCCGGTCGAGCTGATCGTGCGCGACATCGACGAGAAAGGCCGGATCGCCGCACTCGGGCTGGCGATCGAACCGCCCGCCAGGGTGCCGCGCGTGCCGTTCTTCCTGAGCTTCGGCGAAATCGTCGACCGCCTCGCCGCGCTGTGGCGCCGGCTGCGGCCACGGCCCGCCGCGCCTGCCGAGCCGGCCCCGGACGGCACGCCGCCCGAGCCGCCGCTTGCCGGCAACGACGCCGCGACCGAAAGGCGTCTTGCATCATAGGCCTTGCGCGATAAGGTCCGGCGGATTTCCCTGCGGAGGTTTCGCCGTGGCTCACCAGTTCAACACCCTCGACACGATCGGCAATGTCGCCGGCAAACGCGTTCTCGTCCGCGTCGACCTCAATGTGCCGATGGCCGACGGCAAGGTCAGCGACGTGACCCGCATCGAGCGGGTGGCGCCGACCATCACCGAGCTTTCCGACAAGGGCGCCAAGGTCATCCTGCTCGCCCATTTCGGCCGGCCGAAGGGCGGCCATGACCCGCAATACTCGCTGAAGCCGATCGCGGCGGCGACGGCCGCAGTGATCGGCCGTCCGGTGCGCTTTGCCGAGAACTGCATCGGCGAGGCCGCCGCGGCGGCGGTGGCCGAACTCGGCGACGGCGAAGTGCTGCTGCTCGAGAACACCCGCTTCCACAAGGGTGAGGAGAACAACGATCCCGACTTCGCCGCAGCACTTGCCGGGCATGGCGAGCTCTACGTCAACGATGCGTTCTCGGCCGCCCATCGCGCGCATGCCTCGACCGAGGGCCTGGCCCGCGGCCTGCCCGCTTATGCCGGGCGCACCATGCAGGCCGAGCTCGAGGCGCTGGAAAAGGGCCTCGGCAGCCCCAAACGTCCGGTGGTGGCGATCGTCGGCGGGGCCAAGGTCTCGACCAAGATCGACCTGCTCACCAATCTGGTCAAACGGGTGGATGCGCTGGTCATCGGCGGCGGCATGGCCAATACCTTCCTCGCCGCGCGCGGCACGCCGGTCGGCAAGTCGCTGGCCGAGCACGACCTCGCCGACACGGCCAAGCAGATCATGATCGAGGCGGCCACCGCCGGCTGTGCCTTGGTGCTGCCGGTCGACGGGGTGGTGGCGCGCGAGTTCAAGGCGGGTGCCGACTGCGAGACCGTCGACATCGGCGCGATACCTGCCGACGCCATGGTGCTCGACGTCGGCGAAAAGACGGCCGCGGCGGTCAAGGATTGGATCGACCGCGCCGCCACGCTGGTCTGGAACGGGCCGCTCGGCGCCTTCGAGATACCGCCGTTCGACCGCGCGACGCTGGCGGTAGCCAAGCACGCGGCGGCGCGCACCGATGACGGCAAGCTGATCTCGGTGGCCGGCGGCGGCGACACCGTGGCGGCGCTCAACCAGGCGGGGGTGACCGCCGACTTCACCTATGTGTCGACCGCCGGCGGTGCCTTCCTGGAGTGGATGGAGGGCAAGGCTTTGCCTGGCGTCGAAGTGCTCAAGGCCTGAGGAGGGCGGCGAGCGACATCGCCGCGAGCGCAGCGACCGCGATCTTCCAGAAGTCGCCGCGCCGGCGCAGGCCCGGCAGGCCGAGCGGCTTGATCAAATGGAGCGCCATCGCTGCGATGAGAAGCAGCGCCAAAATCTTGCCCATCGTCCGGCTTTACCGCAGATCACCGGCCGGGCAAAGATCGGCCGGGCACGGTTCGGGAGGAAGCCATGGCATCGCGCTATTTCGAGGTCTATCGCCGCTGGCAAGCGGAGCCCGAAGCGTTCTGGGCGGATGCAGCCGGCGCGATCGACTGGTTCGAGCCGTGGAGCAAGGTGTTCGATCCAGACGCCGGCGTATATGGCCGCTGGTTCACCGGTGCGCTGTGCAACACCTGCTACAACGCACTCGACCGCCACGTCGAGAACGGCCGCGGCGGCCAACCGGCGCTGATCTATGACAGCCCGCTCGCCGGCACGCGGAAGAGCTTCACCTATGCCGAGCTGAAGGACGAGGTCGAGGCGCTTGCCGCCGTGCTCATCGACCTCGGCATCGTCAAGGGCGACCGGGTCATCATCTATATGCCGATGGTGCCAGAGGCGGTGTTTGCCATGCTGGCCTGCGCGCGCATCGGCGCCATCCACTCGGTGGTGTTCGGCGGCTTCGCCGCGCGCGAGCTTGCCACCCGTATCGACGATGCCGCGCCGCGGCTGGTCGTCTCGGCCTCCTGCGGGCTCGAGCCGGGCCGCATCGTCGCCTATAAGCCGCTGCTCGACAGCGCCATCGCCCAAGCAAGACACCGGCCGGAACATTGCCTCATTCTGCAGCGGGACGCTGAACGCTGCACGCTCACGGCACCGCGCGACCTCGACTATGCCGCGGCCGTCGCCGCCGCCAGGCAGGCCGGCCGCAGGGTGCCCTGCGCAGCGCTGGCCGCCACCGATCCGCTCTACGTCCTCTACACCTCCGGCACCACCGGCCAGCCCAAGGGGGTGGTCCGCGACCAGGGCGGCCATATGGTCGCGCTCACCTGGTCAATGGCCAATGAGTTCGGCGTGCGCCCGGGCGAAACCTTCTGGGCGGCCTCCGATGTCGGCTGGGTGGTCGGCCACTCCTACATCGTCTATGGCCCGCTGTTGCATGGCGCCACCACGATCCTGTTCGAGGGCAAGCCGGTCGGCACGCCCGATGCCGGCACCTATTGGCGCGTGATTGCCGAGCATGGCGTGGTGGCACTGTTCACCGCGCCGACCGCCTTTCGGGCGATCAAGCGCGAGGATCCGGCCGGCGCCCTGGTGCCCGGCTACGACCTCTCCCGCTTCCGCACCCTATTCCTGGCCGGCGAGCGGGCCGACCCGGAAACGGTAAAGTGGGCCGAGCAGAAGCTCGGCGTGCCGGTCATCGATCATTGGTGGCAGACGGAGACCGGATCGCCGATGTCGCAGAACCCGGTCGGTCTCGGCCTGCTGCCGGTCAAATACGGCTCGCCCGGCGTGCCGATGCCGGGTTACGACATCCGGATCCGCGACGACGCCGGCCAGCCGCTGCCGGCGGGCAAGCTCGGCAACGTCGTGGTCAAATTGCCGCTGCCGCCCGGCTGCCTGCCGACCCTGTGGAATGCCGATCAGCGGTTCCGCGACGCCTATCTCGCCGAATTCCCGGGCTTCTACAAGACGGCCGACGCCGGCTTCCTCGACGACGACGGCTACCTGTTCGTCATGGCCCGCACCGACGACATCATCAATGTCGCCGGGCACCGGCTGTCGACGGGCGGCATGGAGGAGGTGCTGGCCGAGCATCCGGACGTCGCCGAATGCGCCGTGATCGGCATGGCCGACACGGTCAAGGGCCAGGTGCCGTGCGGCTTCGTCGTGCTCAACGCCGGCGTTGCCCGGCAAGCCGAGGAGATCGAGCGGGAGATCATCCAGTTGGTGCGCGAGCGCATCGGCGCGGTCGCGGCGATGCGCACGGTGCTGGTCATCAAGCGCTTGCCCAAGACGCGCTCGGGCAAGATCCTGCGCGCCACCATGCAGAAGATCGCCGACGGAGAAGGCTACCAGGTGCCGGCGACGATCGATGACCCGGTGATCCTCGACGAGATTTCCGCGGCATTGGCGGCGCGCGGCATCGGCGGCTAAGTTCGACGCTTGCCGAGATCGCGCTTGACGCCGTCACGGCGCCGGCGCAAGCGTCGGCCGGCGCCACAGGGAGATCGCCGAAGATGAGACTGGAAGGCAAGACGGCAATCGTCAGCGGATCAGCGGCCGGCATCGGCTACGCCATCGCCGAGCGGCTGCTCGCCGAGGGCGCCCGCGTCGTCGCGGCCGATGTCGACCGCAGCCGCGGCGAAAAGGCGGCGGCTGAGCTCGCCGCGGCCGGCGACGTCCGCTTCGTGCCGACAGACGTCGCCAAGCGGGCTCAAGTCGAGGCGCTGGTCGAGGCGGCGCTTGCCGCGCACGGCAGCATCGAAATCCTGGTCAACAATGCCGGCATCGTTCACGGCGCCGATTTCCTCGATTTGGAGGAGGCCGATTTCGACCGGGTGCTGGCGGTCAATCTCAAAGGCGCCTTCCTCCTCGGCCAGGCCGTAGCGCGCCACATGGTGGCGCGCGTCAAGGCCGGCGAGAAGCCCGGCGCCATCGTCAACATGTCGTCGGTCAATGCGGTGTTCGCCATCGCCAACCAGCTCCCCTATTCGGTGTCGAAGGGCGGCATCAACCAGCTGACCAAGGTCATGGCGCTGTCGCTTGCCCCCTATGGCATCCGCGTCAACGCCATCGGCCCCGGCTCGATCATGACCGACATGCTGTCGAGCGTGAACGCCGACCCGGCCGCCATGAACCGCATCTTGTCGCGCACCCCGCTCGGGCGCATCGGCGCGCCCGCCGAGATCGCGGCGATCGCCGCCTTCCTGGCCTCCGACGACGCCAGCTACATCACCGGCCAGACGATCTATGCCGATGGCGGCCGGCTGCCGCTGAACTACACCGTGCCGGTGAAAGACTAGAGCAATTCCAGGAAAAGTGGCAACGGTTGTCCGTCCGGAATTGCGGAAAAACAAAGACTTAGAGCGGAGCACCGATTCAAAGAAACGATGATCCGCGCTAGCGCAGCAGATCGGCAAGGAAGCGGCTGACGTCGGCGCCGATCCGGTCCCAGGCGAACGCCGACAGGTCCGGGCCGGTCGGCCGCGGCGCCGCAAGCCCGGCGAGGAAGCGCTCGATCACCGCGGTGCTGATGTCGCCGTCGAACAGCTCGACCCACGCCTCGCCCGCCATCGCCTGCAGCTCCGGCAGGCTGCCGATGCGCGGTGCCAGCACCGGCTTGTTGCGCGACAGCGCGTGCAGGGCAGCGCCGCTGTTCAAGATGTTGCGGTAGGGCAGGACGACGGCGTCCTGGGCATCGATCGCGGCTTCGAGCTCCTCGCCCGGGACGGTGCCGGTTCGAAGGTCGAGACGGATGCGCGGGTCGCCCTGGCCGGCTGCGCGGATCCTGGCGGCGAGTGCGGGATCGTCGCAGCTGCCGATCACGGTGAGGCGAAACGGCGCGGTCTCGACTGCCGCCGCGGCCGCCACCAGGGCTTCGACGTTCTTGTAGGTACGGATCAACCCGAAAAAAAGCAGGCGGTTGTGGCCTTCGCCGGCGCGGCTGGGCTGCGGCGGGCCGTACGCATCCTCATAGCGGCCGTGCACCGTGACCAGGCTGCGTACCCCGGCAAGTGCCGGATAGGCCGATAGCAGCAGCTGCCGCGAATTCTCCGACAAAAGGATGACGCCGTCCAGCAGGCGCAGGAACAGCCGCCCGGTGAGGGTGATGCGATGGTCGCCCCGGTCGTGCGGCCGGATGTTGTGGACGACCCACACATATTTCGTGCCGCGCCTGATTTTGTCGAGCAGCATGCGGGCAAGGATCTTGACCTCGTCCGCCTTTACCGGACCGAAGAAGCTGTTCGGCCAATGGAAGAGGACGATCTCGTAGCGGCCCCGCCCGGTCTCCGCCCGTTGCCAGGGCAGCACCTGAAAACGAGACCGATCGAGGCTGGCCGAGAACCGCCCGGTGAAGCTGTTCGCCTCCGACGCGATCGGATTGATGGCCAGTATCGGCTTGCGCGGCTTTGGGTCGACCGGTTCGGGCATGGGCGTCTTTTGGCGCGACGGCCGCCGGTTGACAAGGCGCTGCTAAGGCTGGCTCGGGCGGGTGTCCGCGCTGGTCACTTCGGCGGCGGGCGGGTCGCCGGCCACTACCCGGTCACGCCCTGTCTCCTTGGCCCGATAGAGGCGCCTGTCGGCAACCGCCAGCAGCTCATCCAGCCCGGCCGCCGCATCGGCAGTGGCTTCGGCGACGCCGAACGAGGCAGTGAAGCGGATCGGCTCGGAGGGGATTTCGGCGGCCCCGGCCGGGCCGACCGGCGGGCAAGCGCACGCCGCCAGCGCGATGCGCAGCCGCTCGGCCACAAGCGTCGCTTCGGCCAGCGTCGCCGCGGGCAACAGAATGCCGAACTCCTCGCCGCCCAGCCGGCCGACGGTGCCGCCGGGGCCGGCCGCCGAGCGGCACACCGCCGCCAGCATCTTCAGCACGGCATCGCCGCCGGCGTGGCCGAAGCGGTCATTGATCTGCTTGAAGCGGTCGATGTCGAGCACCACCAGGGCCAGCGGACGGCCGTCGCGTTGCCTCTCGGCAACGGCGAAGGCTGCAGCGAAGGCGCGGCGGTTGGCCAGCCCGGTCAGCGGATCACGCTCGGCCAGGCCTCGCAGCCGGCCGTGCTCGGCCCGCTCGAGGCGCCGCAGGCGGCCGCCGAGCCGCAGCATCACCGCCACGAGGGTCACCGCCAGGGCCGCCGACAAGGGCAGCAGCGGCGACTGGCTGCGCAGCAGGTCGAGGTAGAGCTGGCCGCGGGAGACCGCCTTCAGGAGCAGCCAGTCGTCGCCGACCCAGCTGTAGATCAGGAAGCTGCCATCGCCGGCGCGCACGCTTCCGGCACCGGCGGTCGACCGGGTCGGCAAGATCTGCGCGCGAATCTCGGCCGGGAAGACCGGCTTGCCCGAGCGGCTGAAGCGGGCGTCGGTGGAGGCCAGGGTGGCACCCTGGCGGTCGATCAGCACGAAGCCGGGAGCAGGCGGTTCGGGGCTGTCGGCCTGGACGGCGGCGTCGAGAAGGTATTGCTGCAGCATGAACAAGGCGATGATGCCGCGGACGCGGCCGTCCGTGGTCAGCGGCAACGCGAGGCCGACGCTTGGCCGTGTTGCGTCGCCTTCGGGCAACGGCGCGCCCCAGGTGAGACCGTCGGTCACGTCCTTGCCGGCAAGTGCGGCTTGAAAATAGGGCCGGCCGGCAACCAGCCTGAGCAGCGCGGCCGTATCCTTGTCCGGCAGGTCCGGCACCGCCGCAAGCAGCCCATTGCTGGACACATAGACGGCACGCACACTCATCGGATCGACCGCCACGATGGCGCCGATGATCTCGCTGAAGCGACGTGCCAGCACCAGATCGGCCGGCAGGTCGGCATCGTTGCGGGCGAAGCCCGGCAGGCCGGTCAGCAGATCGGGACCGACACCGCGGATCGGCGGGCTGGTGCCGCGCCCCGGCACGCTCCACGCTGCTTGCGCCCGCTGTCCATAACCGCGCTGCAAGCCGGGATCGCCGGCAAAATCGTCGTCGACCGGCAGCTTCAATATCTGCTGGGAACCGAGCCGCAAAAACTGCAGCTCGCGCTGTCCGGCCGCCACGGCAATCTCGATCCGCCGGGCTTCGGCGGCGAGTTCGTCCCGGCTGAGACGCAAGGCGCGGGCGTGGAAGCCGAGGGCCTCGCGCCCGATCAGCAGGATCAGCGCCACGCCAATCAGCACGGCGAGCGTCACCGCCATCCGGCTCGCATTGCGGCGTCGGCGATCCGGGACGATCCTATCAGGCCGGAAGGCGGTCGCGGGCTTCGGGGCGAGGGTCATCCGGCGGCGCGGTCAAGGGGGCAGAAGCGGAGGGCGATTGTCCGTCCCGGCCGGCCGGATGGCAAGTGTGAAGCCGCGTCGGTGTGCCTTGCCCGGCTGGAGTCAGCACGGGAATGCTGCCGCCAGGGCCAGCAGCAGAGCCGCGGCCGGGTCGTCCGCGGTGCCGTGGAGGCGGCCGTAGCGGTCGCGGATCGCGACGGTTTCCGAAGGTCCGATCACCGTCCCGGGAGTGGGGCAATAGAGCGTGCCGCGATAGCTCTCGATTTCCGGCCCGGCGCCCGACAGGCCCGCCGCAACCCCTTGCAGATAGGCCTGATAACCCTGGGCGACGGGGTCGCCCGAGGCCCTGGCGTAATAGAGGCCGGCGCGGGCGCAGCCGGTCAGCGGCAGGCAGCACAGGGCCGACTGGATGATCTTCCGCACCAAGCTCGTGCTCATCGCGCTCCACTCCGGCCCGCGCCGGACCATGGTCCGGCAGCGTTAACAAAGGGTGGACAGGGGCAGATCAGGCCGGCTGAGGCTCCGCCCGCCGGGCAGATGGCACCGGCGGGAAGGCGAGCGCGATCAACGCTGCGCCGAGACCGATGGCGCCGGAGCCGAGGAACATCCAGTCGTAGACGCTGAACCGGTCGAAGATCCAGCCGCCGGCGAGCGGGCCGAGCGCCATGCCGATGCTGGAGGCCATCGTTGCCGCGCCGAACACCGCGCCCATCACCCGCTGCCCGAAATATTCGCGCGCCAGCACCGCATAGAGCGGCATCACCCCGCCATAGGCGGCGCCGAACACCACCGCCAAGGCATAGAACTGGTCGAGCCGATGGACGAGCAGATAGGCCGTGATCACTACCGCCTGCACCAGCAGGCCGGCGACCAGCACCAGCTTGACGCCGAGGCGGTCGGCGAGCACGCCGAGCAGCAGCCGGCCGCCGAGCCCGGAGACGCCCTCGACGCTGTAGATCGTGACTGCCGCCATGGTCGGGATGCCGCAGCTCATGGCGTAGCTGATCATGTGGAAGATCGGCCCGGAATGGGCCGCGCAGCACAGGAAGAAGGTGGTGGCCAGCACCGCGAACTGCGGAGTCCGGAATGCCTGGCCGAGCGACATGTCGCCCTCTCGCCCCGACGCGGTCGCGGACCCGGCCGGCGTATCGGCTGCGGCCGGAGCGTTGCGGACCAACAGGGACGCCGGGATGAGCACTGCACCGGCCAGAAGGCCGATGGTCAGCATGGCGCCGCGCCAGTCGGTGGCGGTGAGCAGCCACGCCGCGAACGGCGAGACGGTGACCGGCGCCACTCCCATGCCGGCCGAGACCAGTGACACCGCCAGGCCGCGATTGGTGTCGAACCAGCCGGTGACGGCGGCGATCATCGGCGCAAAGAACGCTCCGGCGGCAACGCCGACCAGGACCCCATAGATCAATTGAAACGCCGGCAGCGAGGTCGAGCGGCTGGCGAGCACCAGCGCCAGGGCCAGCAGCACCGATCCGGTGAGCACGGCCGGCCGGGTGCCGAAGCGGTCGCTGAAGGCGCCCCAGCCGAACCCCGACACGCCCATGACCAGGAAGTTGAGCGTCATCGCCGTCGAGATACCGGCCCGCGTCCAGCCGGTCGCCTGGGCGATCGGTTGCAGAAAGATGGCGAGCGAAAACATCGTTCCGACCGCGATGCAGCCCATCAGGCCGCCGATGGCGACGATCATCCAGGGATAGCGGCTCTCAGGCACGGCGGTCGACATTGCTTGCGGCTCCTGATCTTCACCGGCCATGACCGGGACTGTGCGCGCAGCACCCCGGCGGGCGTTCGACTTTGTTCTAGGACGAACAGAAAAGCGCGGCTCAGACAGACTGCCAAAGGAAAATTTTGGTGGCTGCCCTGCACCGCGCGAGGTCGAGCCCAGGCGCCGGCCCTAGGGTGCTTCCCCTTCCGGAGCTCCGGCCCTATCCTTGACCGTGGGGCGCAAGAAGCGCCCGCCGGGACGACGATGGACAAGCAATATTGGCGCCGGCAAAGGCCCGCCGCCGAGCTGGCGCCCTGGGTGAGCGACATCATCGGCTACGCCGAGAACGGCATCCGCCTGACCGGCGCGATCGAGGCGGCGTCCCTGGTCGTGCCTCTTGTGATCAGCTTCGGCGCGCCGTTTGCCATCGCGCTCGGCCGCCCGCCGGTCCCGACCGAGCGGTTCGGCAGCTTTACCTCCGGCCTCTTTGCCGGCCATGTGGTCATCAACTCCACCGGCGCCAGCGCATGCGTCCAGGTCAATTTCACCCCGTTCGGCGCTTTCCGTTTTTTCGGCGTTCCCGTCGGCGAGCTCTGCGGGCGCATGGTGCCGCTGGAAGACATGAGCGATGCCGGCTTGGGAGAGCTGCGCCGCCGGCTCGAGGACACCGCCGATTGGAACCTGCGCCTGCAGCTTGCAGAAGCCTTCATCGCCGCGCGGCTGCGCCGCGCGCCAGCCGAACATCCTGCGACGGCCGCAGCCTTTCGGACGCTGTGTGCCGGCTATGGCGAAGTGCCGGTCGCCACCGTCGCCGCCCGGGTGGGCTGGAGCCGCAAGCAGCTTGCCCAGCGCTTCCGCGACGAGGTCGGGCTGCCGCCCAAGGCGGTGGCGCGGATCTTGCGCTTCAACCGGCTTCTGGCACTCGCCGGCAGCGGCGAAGCAAATGGCTGGGCCGATCTCGCGGCTGCCTGCGGCTATGCCGATCAGCCGCACCTCAGCCGCGAGTTCGCCGCCCTGGGAGGCATCACCCCGGCGCGCTGGCTGGCTGGCGCCCAGGCCGGCCGCGGGTGACGCCCCTTCGGTCCGCGGCGGCGGCACCGGAGGTAACATTCGTTCAAGACTGTGCCGCCCAGGCACGGCACACTGGCCTCGTCCAACAGCAAAGGAGACGAGGCAATGTCTGCTCAACCCCATGATGCCCCCTGCATCTATCCGACCTTCCGCTACCGCGATGCCGCAGCGATGATCGATTGGCTGTGTCGAGCCTTCGGCTTTACCGTTCGCGCCCGCTATGGCGAAGGGGCCGATGTGCAGCATGCCGAGCTGGCGCTGGGCAGCTCGCTGATCATGCTCGGCACGGTGCGCGACGATGCCTATGGGCGGATGGTCGGCGAGCCGGGAAAGGGCGGCGGCCGGTCGACCTATGTCGCGGTTGCCGACGCCGACGCGGTCTATAGCCGCGCCAAAGCGGCGGGCGCGGAGATTCTCGAACAGCCGGTCGACCGCGATTACGGCAGCCGCGATTTCATCTGCGCCGATCCGGAAGGCAATGTCTGGTCGTTCGGCACCTACTGGCCGAAGGCAGGCGATCCGGCTTGATGCCGGGGCCGATCGGACTTTGGTCCGATCCGCCGGCCGCATCGGTCTGTCGGCGCGGCCCGGCGGAACCTTGTTCGCCGAAATGCCGTTGCACCCCGGTGACGATCCAACTCTGACGCGAGGGCGCGATGCAGGCAAGAATCGGACGAAGGATGGCGCCGCAGCGGGATCGTGGTGCGGCCCTGTGGTTGACGGTCGCGGCCGCGGCGGTGGCCGGTCTCGTCGCGATCTACGTGTCCACGCTCGGGCTCGCTCCGCTGCCGGGGGCACCGGCAACGGCCGTGGCCGCTGCTGCCGGTGCCGGCCTTGGCCCCGCCGCGGCGCAGCAGGTCGCCGACAAGCAGCCGTGAGCCGGTGGCCTTGACTTGCCCTAATTGAGGATTCGCTGTTCGTCGTCGCTGTCGGCGGCGTCGGCATCACCGCGCAGCCGCCGGATCGCTGCGCCGAGCAGCCGCTTCAGCTCGGCATTTTCTTCGACGAGACGGTCGATCACCGCCGCCTGGTGGTCGAGCGTGAGCAGCGATTGGCCCATGCTGTTGAAGAAGTGAACCGGATCGATCTTGCTGGCCATTGTCGTCATCCCGCCTTGCAGCCTTGAATGACCGGAGCATAGGCCGCAGCCAGGCTCACGTCCGCGAAATGCCTCACATTCCAAAGGCGCAGCGCCCCGAAAGCGCGGCGATCATGATCGCGAAACGACCAGCTGGAACAATTCCTGGATGTTCTAACGGCGGGAGCCGGTCGCGCCGGGGCGCGGGAATGCGGCCGAGACCGGTCCGCCGGTAGTCTCGTTCATCTCGGCGCGGCGATAGAAATCGGCGAGCTGCTTGCCCCGTTCGGGCCGGAACGAGCGGCCAGCCGGCGCGACGGAGGCAATGCGGTCGATGCGGAAGGCGCGGAAATCATCGCGCAGCTCGCACCAGGCAATCAGCGTCCACACCTTGCCCCAGAACCAGAGGCCAAGCGGGCGCGCCTCGCGCATGGTGCTGCGGCCGGCCTCGTCTCGATAGTCGAGTGTCAGCACGCTGCGCGCCTCCACGGCCCGCTCGATCAGGTCGATCGCTTCGCGGTCGGCGGTCGAGACGACATACATCGGCGCGTGGATCTCGGTGCGGGCGATGCGGTCCTTTTCCTGTTCCGGCAGCACCGCGCCGATCTTCACCAGCGCCTCGTCGGCAGCCCTGGCCATGGCCGCGCCGCCGAAGGCGCGCACCATGCGGGCGCCGGCGACCAGCGCCACGATCTCATCACGGGTAAACATCAGCGGCGGCAGGTCGAAGCCTTCGCGCATCATGTAGCCGACCCCCGCTTCGCCGTCGATCGGCACCCCGGTCGACTGCAGGTCGGCGATGTCGCGATAGATCGTGCGTTCGGAGACCTCGAGCCAGGCGCCGAGTTTCTGCGCGGTGACAAGGCGGCCGCCGCGCAAGTGCTGAACGATCTGGAAAAGCCGGTCCGCGCGCCGCATGCTTCACCCACTCAAGCCTTCCTTGGCTCGCTGCTCGGCGACGAAGGCCCTGCCGCAGCTCAGCCGGGCGGTGGTCGGCGACCTGTCGTCGAGCAGGCGCCAGAACGGCGCGATCTCGGCCAGCTTGGCGCCGCGCGCCAACATCTCACAGGCGGCCTCGGCGACGGTGCGCACATGGAAGCCGGTGGTGATCGGACAGGTGACCTCGGCGCCGTTCTGCTTGGCCAACGCCTTGCGCATGGCGCGCACGTCCGAGGCACGGCCGGCCGGAATGGCACGGATGAAGGCCTCGATCTGGTGCGGTGTCGGCACCAGCATCATCTCGCCCGCGCGCATCCCGGCGATCGAAATCGGCGCCGGTTTGACGGTCGCCCGCGCCGGCGCATTGAGCTTCTCTGTCCAGCTCTTCATAGCCGTCTTTCCCTCGTGCGCACCCGATGCTCCGTCATGACCGCTCGATCCTGACAGAATGGCACGCCTATCCTGACAGCATTCTGTCAGGAGGAACGGGCCGGGGCGAGATCATATTCACGGGCGAACAAAGCCGCCATTTCGGTCAGCTGCTCACCGCGTTCGGGGTAGAGCGCCTCCAGGAAAGCAATCGCGAATGTGCCCGGCGCCGAGCCCGGGGCGGTGACCAAGCGCCCGTCGCGGACGGCCCGCGGCACATCCTGATAAGCTTCCACGCCGGGGTAGCCGGGCACATGCATGCCGATCCACTCGCGCCCGTTGGAGGTGTGAGAGCGGCCGGCCAGCAGCCCGGCGCGCGCCAGCGGCAGGGTCCCGGCGCAGATGCCGCCGAGCACGCCGCCGCGGGCTTCGATGTCGGCAAGCAGCCCCGATACGTCAGGAGCCCCGGCGGTGGCCCAGCCATCCGAACCGATCACCGCAACGCCGTCGAGGTCGCGATTGACAGCCGGGTCGGCGGCCCGCTCGGGGCTCAACGCGAAGCCGCCGATGCCGTGCACCGGCCCGCCATCAGGCGAAAGTGCCACCGCCCGCGCTCCGAACCACTCGACCGCGGAGGCCGACAGCAGGCCCCATTCCCAATCCGCGTAACCATCGATGAACACGAATCCGATCGTCTTGGCCTGCGTCATTGAAATCCTCCTGTCGGGAATGCGCACCCTCCGCGGTGGCGACGGCGGAGGGTGCGCAGGCCGGGTCGGAACGCGCGGTCGAGGGGGACTCCGACCCGGAAATTGGGCTCATCAGCCGCGCCTCATGCGATTTTGGCGGGATGAGCCGCAAGCCGCAATGGCCGATCGAGGCGCTGCAGCCGCCGTCGTGCTCGCCTACCGCAAGCCGCGCAGCCGCCGCTCCGGAAAGGCATCGGGCCAGCCGATGTCCTTGCGAATGTCGGCGGGCAGGGCATTGAGGACGCGCTCGGTGCGAACCTCTTCGCGCATCGCGCGGATCGAGGCCGCGTAGCGGCTGACGGCCTTGAACAAGACGGGATTGAAAACGTCCATGACACTCTGGCTCCTCTCTCATTCGACAGGATCAGTATGCCACACCCCTCCTGACAACGACTTGTCAGGAGAGACCGGCGCCGCGTTCTTTTTTCGTTCTAGCCTATGTTCGGTGCGGCGATCCTGCCACAGGTCGTAGGGAAACGCGGCCTTGAGGGCGGTGAGCGCCGGCTTCGGCGGGTCCATCGGCGCTCGCCGGACGCCTCCTCGCGCGAGTGGGTGACGGCCAGCTCCTGCCGACCGACGCCGAGCACATAGTCTTCGTACTTGAACAGCTTCTCCTCCTCGCTGAGGCGCAGATAGGTGCACGGGATACCGAACGCGTCGGCGATGACGAGCCCATACAGCGAGGCCGAGACGACGTGCGCGCAGCCCGGCTGATCCGGTCGATGACCGACTGCCACGGGTCGAGCGGGGAGATCACGTTCTCCCAGCCGCGCATCAGCGCACGGTCATGCAGGTAGGGAACATAGACGACCGGCAGATCGGGGTTGCCGGCAGGCGGGAAGCGCGTCGGCAACAGATCCGCCACCAGAAGTCCGGGATCGCCATATACGGCAGGAACCTCGATCCCGCGTTTGACGAGATAGTCGCGCGTCAGCGGCCCGCGCACCGCCCTGACGTCGAGCTGGCGGAAGCTATGCCCGGCGGCTGAGATCTTGCCGTTGACGCCGGAGCCCCAGACGACATCGCCGTCGCGCGCCATGTGCAGGATCGAGCCCATGGCGAGCAGCCGCGCCGGTTTGGGCCGTGCTTCGTCGAGGAAGAAACCGCGGTCGGCGGCCATCTTGGTGACGATCACGGACGAGAGATAGTCGCCGAAATTCACGCCGAGCGGCGAGCGCCAATAGATCAGCTCGATGGTTGCCGGAGAAAACGGCAGGGCGGGCGGGGAGCGAATGCCGAGGCGCCGCCGGATCCCGTTTTCGATGCGCCGTGCCAACGCCTTTCTGTGCTGAGCCATCGGACCCTCAACTCGGTTGCAGGCTGCGATCACGATCTGCGGAGGGCACGCCGCGCGACTTCGGCGATCTCGGATTCCGGACCCTTCTGGAAGCCGGTCAGCGCCCACAGCGCGAGCCCCGTGCCGACATAGCTGGCAGCCGCCAACGGGATCGAGGCGAACAATACCACCAGGAGCGAGGCGCCGGCCTTGTCCAGCAGCGCGCGCAGCGCCAGCACCGCCAGGCTCATGCTGACCACGCTCGCCAGCGTACGCCAGTTGGCCATCAATTGAGAGACGAGCGTCAAGCCGATCAGGCTGCGCACGAGCCGCATGTTGATATAGATGCCGATCAGGCCGACCAGGAGCCGGGCATAGAGCAGGCCCGTCAGGCCGCCCAGCCACAGGCCAAGGATGATCAGCGGCAGGCGGATCAAAAAATAGGTGAGGTCGCGGCTGAACGAGCGCTTGGTATTGCCGAGCGCGAAGGCGAGCGGCCGCATCGCCGAACTCAAGGTCTGCAGCCCGAGCACGATCGAGATGATCTGCACGACGATGACTGCGCCCATCCACTTCTCGCCAAGGGCCAGCCGCACGAACGGTTCTGCAATGAGCGGCAGTCCGAAGGCGACGGGAAACGCAATCGCGCTGATCAGCGTCTGCGCCGAGATGTAGGCCTGGCGCAAGCGGTCGCGATCGTGGCGGACATGCGACAGCGCCGGCAGCAGCATATTGGAGAATGGGGCGATGGCTTCGCGTGTGGGCAGCGATGATATGTTGTCGCCCATGGTGTAGTAGCCGAGCGTGGTGCGGCCGAGAAGCGTACCCATCAGCAGCTGGTCGATGCGGCCGTTGAGCACATCGATCGCGCTGCCCAGCGTCACCCAGACCGAGAACGACATGAATTCGCGCATATGGCGCCACGATACGCGCGGCCGATAGGGCACGATCACATAGGTCATCACGACGCGCGACAGCTGCATGGCCACGGTGCCGGCGACCAGTGCCCAATAGCTGTGGTAGAGCACCGCGACCATCACCGACACGATGAAGGACGCGAGCTTTTCGACCACGCCGATGGCAAAATCCTGCTTGAAGTTGAAAGCCCGTGCAAACATCGCCAAACGCGGGTTGGCGAGGCCGGTGATCATCAGGCTTGCCCCCAGCGCGACCATCACCGGCATGATCCGTGGCTCGTGGTAGGCTCGCGCAGCGGGATAGGCGATCGCGGCGAACAACAGCCCGATCAGCACGCTGCGCACTACATTCAACGTCCATACGGTGTGGAAATGCTCCTCGGTCGGCTCGCTGTGACGGATCAGCGCCGATGACAGCGACATCTCCGTCACCGCCATGAAGATCGCCAGCAGCGCGGTGGCGAGCGCGACGAGGCCGAAATCTTCGGGCGTCAGCATGCGGGCCAGCACCAGGGTGCTGACGAAGCCGAGCGCGTTGACGATCATCCGCCCGGCGCCCAGCCATAGCGCCCCGCTTGCCAGCCGGTCCTTCACGGATCTCATCGGCGGTGCCGGCTCGGCGATCAAAGGGGATTGCAACAAGGAACCTGCCCGTTTCGTCTCTGGCACCCGGGGCCGCTCCGCCGATCTCGCGAACGGCGCGCCGCAGCGAGCCTTTGATATGTTGCGCTCATGCCACCGAGGCCAGTCGAAGCAGCCGCGACCTCGCGTTCGGGTGCTGGGACATGGGCCTGTCGAGATCCGTGACGCGCTGATGTCGGCCGGCCCCTAGCAAATACCACCGCGCGTCGCCACAACCCCAACCTGCATGGGACGAAAGCGCAGCGGGAGACCGATCCCGAGACAGGGATGCGGGCAGGGCCGCGACCTCACTAGCGGAGCCGGAACTCCCATCGTAGTATCTCGGACGGCGATGGCGGTGCTCGGCCGAAGCGGCGTTACGCGGAGGCCGGCGCCGGCCGATATGCCATCACGATGGGAGGAAATCGATGCTCAGGAAACTGACGCTCCTGGTCTTTTCGGCGCTGCTGGCGCTGGCGATGCCGGTGACGGCCCAGGCCAAGACCTTCTACTGGATTTCGCATGGCGGGCCGGCCGATCCGGTCTGGACCTACTTCCTGGCCGGCGCCAAGCAGTGGGCGAAGGATACCGGCAACACGGTCAACACCTCGTTCCACAATGGCGACGTGCCCTCGCAGCAGGAAGCGGTCCGCGCCGCGATCGCCGCCAAGGCCGACGGCATCGTCACCACCAGCCCCGATCCGGGCAGCCTGGTCGAGGTCGCCAAGGAGGCCAGCGCCGCCAAGCATCCCGATCATCAACTTCAACACGCCGGATCCGAAGGCGAGCTTCAACGCCTATGTCGGCGGCGACAACGTCGTCGTTCGGCAAGCACTGGGCGCAGTATCTGGTCGACAAGGGCCTGGTGAAGAAGGGCGACTTCGTCTGGATGCCGGTCGAGGTCCCCGGCGCCACCTACGGCGTCCAGGAGGAGAAAGGCATTATCGAGCGTGTTCGAGCCGCTCGGCATCACCTGGGAAGTCACCGAGGCCACGCTCGACCAGGCCGACGTCATCAGCCGCATGAGCGACTACCTGACCGCCAACCGCGCCAAGGTCAAGGCGATCATCGGCCTCGGCGACCTGGTCACCGGCAGCATCAAGCGGGTGTTCGACCAGGTCGGCGTCAAGCCGGGCGAAATCCCGGTGGTCGGCTGGGGCAATTCGCTCGACACCACCCAGGAAGTGCTCAACGGCTACGTCAACGCCGCGCAGTGGCAGGACCCGCAGGCGACCAGCTACGTCGCGCTGTCGCTCGCCGCGATGGCGACCGACGGCATCCCGCCCGGCTTCAACGTCATCACCGGCGCGCTCTACGAGAAGGACACCGCGCAGGTCTACGACAAGATCCTGTCCGGCAAGTGAAATAGGCTGCGGCTCGGCAGATTCCGAGCGGTCGCGGCGGCGCGACTGTCTGCCGCAGCCTCGGAGAGCCGTGTCTGCACAGGGGCGGACGCGGCCTCGCCGATGCTCACCGGAGTCGCATGGTCTCACGTGGAAAATCGCATCCTGCTTCCAGCGCCTGATCGCCAGACCCGAGTTCGGGCCCTTCGTCCTGCTTGTCGTCGAGCTCGTCGTGTTCTGGTCGATCAACCACGACTTCCTGTCGCCGCAGAACATCAGCAACACGCTGGCCTTCACCGTCGAGCTCGGCCTGATCGCGCTGGCGATGACGCTGCTGATGACCTCCGGCGAGTTCGACCTGTCGGTCGGCTCGGTGTTCGGCTTCTCGCCGGTGCTGATGTGGACGCTGTTCAACAGCGGCGTCACCTCGCTGGAGGTCGGCCTTCGTCATCGCGCTGGTGGTCGCCGCGCTGATCGGGCTGGTCAACGGCTGGTTCGTCACCCGGCTGAAGATCCCGTCCTTCCTGGTGACGCTCGGCATGCTGCTGGTCGTGCGCGGCACCGCGCTGTTCGTCACCGACGGCTTTCCGCAGCGCACCTGGAGCGCCGACGACCAGCGGCTGGCCGACGTGCTGGTCGGCGATTTCTACATCGGGCCGTTCCGCATCTACATGTCGCTGTTCTGGTTCGTCGCCGCGGCGATCGTGCTCGGCTATCGTGCTGACGCAGACCAAGATCGGCAACTGGATCCAGGCCTCCGGCGGCAATCCCAATGCCGCGCGGGCGCGCGGCGTCAACGTCGACCGCACCAAGATCGCCTGTTCATGCTTTCGGCGGTGATGGCGGCGTTCGCCGGCATCATCAGCTCGATCCGCACCTCGGCCGCCAATCCCAACAGCGGCACCGGCTACGAGCTCGAGGTGATCGCCATGGTGGTGATCGGCGGCACGGCGCTGACCGGCGGCCGCGGCACCATCATCGGCACGGTGCTCGGCATCTTCATCCTGCGCGTGATGCGCAACGGCATCGTGCTGATCGGCGTGCCCGGGCCTCGCCTACAACATCTTCATCGGCGCGATCATCCTCGGCATGATGGCGCTGCATTACGGGCTCGAACGCCGGCATCAGGCGGGGACCTGAGCGATGGCCGAAGAACTCATCCGCATGGAGAACATCAGCAAGTTCTACGGCCGCGTCCAGGCGCTCGAGGACGTCAACCTGACTGTCGACGACAAGGAGATCGTCGGCCTGCTCGGCGACAACGGCGCCGGCAAGTCGACGCTGATCAAGGTGCTGTCCGGCGCGGTCCCGGCGACCAGCGGCGACATCTACGTCCGCGGCAAGAAGGTGAACATCCGAAGCACCAGCGACGCGATCGCCCACGGCATCGAGACGATCTACCAGGATTCGGCGCTGGTCACGCAGCTGTCGATCGCCCGCAACCTGTTCCTCGGCCGCGAGCCGATCAAGGGCCCGCGCTTCCTCAACCGCATGGACCAGGCGCGCGATGAACGAGGTCGCGCGCGATCTGCTCAAGCAGGTCGGCATCACCAAGAACATCCCGCCGACGACGCCGATCGGCTCGCTCTCCGGCGGCGAGCGCCAGGCGGTGGCGATCGCCCGCGCCATGCATTTCGACAGCGACCTGATCATCCTCGACGAGCCGACCAACAATCTCGGCGTCGCCGAGACGCAAGGCGTGCTGCGCTTCGTGCGCAATGCCCGCGACTCCGGCCATTCCTGCATCTTCATCGCCCACAACATCCACCATGTCTTCCAGGTGGTCGACCGCATCGTCGTCATGCGCCGCGGCAGGGTCGTGGCCGACGACATCGATCCGAAGAAGACCAGCGTCGAAGAGGTCGAGCGGGTCATCACCGGCATGTCGGACGAGCGAGCTCACCGGCAGCGCTGCCGGCTGAGAGCGCCGGGCGCCCAGAGCGCTGAACCGGCCTAGGCCCGGCAATCAGGCCTGGGCGAGCCGGCCTTCCTGGACGATCGATCGCAAATAGTCCTGCGTCGACCGGATCAGCGCCTCGACGCTCTGTGTCGAGCGTGCCCGGTTCGGCTTGGCAAGCTCCTGCAGGATCAGCCCGTCGACCCCTGCCAGCATGAACCGCGCGACCGCCCGGACCTGCTCCGGTGTGAGGCTGCGCGCGGCAGGCGAAGCGCTCTGCAGGAGATCGGCATAGACCTCGACATAGGCATCATACTGCCGCTCGGCGAGCCATGCCGCGCCCTCCCGAAGGGCGTAGAGCGTGAGTTCGTATTGGACGACCTGCAGCATGCGCGACTGCATCACCCAGCGCCACGACGCCCCAAGGATCTGCTCCACACTCTTGTCGAGGGTCTCGCTGGTCTCGCCGCCGTCGCGCAGCGCCCGAGTTCATCTCGCCGATCAGCCAGTCCAGCACGGCCAGCAAAAGCTCGCTTTTGCTCTGGAAATGGTAGTGGAGCGCCGCCAGCTGCACGCCCGCCGCCGCGGCGATCTTGCGGGTCGTGACCCCCAGCACGCCGACCTCGGCCAAAGCCCGGACGGCGCCTTCGATAATCTGCGCCCGCGTCCGCTCGCCTTTGAGCTTGCTCATGCCCCATCCATCCCCGGTCGGACATTTTGCTTGTAAGCCACGGGCTGAAAATGATCAAACGACCATTTTGGTCGATTGACCGGGTTCGCTGGCCAAAGTACAGTCGCGGACGTGCTTGCGCCATTGCCGGCCGCGAGCTGACACGACGCTTCGCCAAAGCCTTTGCCCTGGCCGTCTTCCAAGACGCCATCTGCATGGCTGTGCCCGGTCGGCCCGCAATGGGGGAGCATGAGAGGGGATGGGCCGATGAGCACGGGATGGCTCAGTCACGAACTCTTCATGTGGCACGACACCGGCACGTCCGCCGGCGTCCTGCCTGCCGGCCTCACGGTCCAGCCGGGCATTCCTTACGAGAATCCGGAGCCGAAGCGGCGCTTTCGCAACCTGGTCGAGGTCAGCGGCCTGGCCGACCGGCTCGTTCGCCTGCAGCCCCGCTGCGCAACCGAGGCGGAGCTGGCGCGGGTGCACACCCCCGGCCACATCGCCAACATCAAGGCGCTGAGTGACGCAGGCGGCGGCGAAGCCAGTCCGCTGACACCTCTCGGCCGCGGCAGCTTCGAGATCGCCCGGCTGGCGGCAGGCGGGGTGATCGTCGCCGTCGAGGCCGTCATCCAAGGCCGGGTGTCGAATGCCTACGCGCTGGTTCGTCCCCCCGGCCACCATGCGGTTGCCGACCTGGGCATGGGCTTCTGCTTGTTCGCCAATGCCGCCATTGCGATCCGCCACGCACAGGAGCGTTTCGGCCTTCGGCGGATCGCCACGGTCGACTGGGACGTGCATCATGGCAACGGCAGCCAATCGATCTTCTACGCCGACCCGCGGGTGCTGACGGTCTCGCTGCATCAGGACCGGCTCTACCCGCCGGATTCGGGCGGCTTGGAGGAGAACGGCACCGGGCCGGGCAAGGGCTACAATCTGAATGTCCCGCTGCCGCCGGGAAGCGGCAACGGGGCCTATGTCGAGGCGATGGGCCGCGTCGTCGTTCCCGCCTTGGAGCGCTACCGGCCCGAGCTGATCGTCGCCCCCTGCGGCTTCGACGCGTCGGGCCTCGACCCTCTCGGACGCATGCTCGTTTCGAGCGACGGCTTCCGCGCGATGACCAAGCTGCTCAAGGCCGCGGCGGAGTGCCTGTGTGGCGGCCGGATCGTCATGGTCCACGAGGGCGGTTACTCCGAAAGCTATGTGCCGTATTGCGGGCTGGCAGTGCTCGAGGCGCTCGCCGGGATCGACACCGGGGTCGAGGACAGCTGGGCGCCGCGCATGGCCGCATGGGGCCAGCAATCGCTTCAGCCGCACCAAGCCGAGGCGATCGCCCAGGCGGAACGGCTGCTTGCCAATATTTCATGACGGCGTTTCCGGAGGAGAGAGCCATGCGCCAGCCGACACTCAGCAGACCCGACGTCGTCACCAGCCGGCGTGGCTTTCTCGGGGCTTCGGCGCTGACCGGGGCAGCCGCCGTGCTGGCCGGCCTCAACGACGGCGCGCGCGCCGCCGGTGCAGCGATCCCGGTGGGCCAAGCCGCGCCGCTCACCGATTTCGCCGCCGCCGACGGAATCGAATTCAGGAACGGCCTGACGCTCGCCTGCGAGGAGATCAACGCCCTGGGCGGCATTCTCGGGCGGCCGCTGGAGCCCTATTTCGAAGACACCGGCCAGATGGGTGACGCCACCAATGTTCAGGCGGTGCAGCGGCTGATCGACCGGCACGCGGTGCATGCCGTCATCAACGGTTGTAATGTCGGCTCCGGCGCTGCGGTGCAGGACGTGATCGCCAGATTCCGGCATCATCTATGTCCATTACGACACCACCATCGCGCACAACAATCTGATCAAATCCGACCCGGACAAATATTTCGGCTCGTTCCAGGGCGATCCGGCCGAGCTCTGGTATGGCGAGGGCCTGCTCGACTATCTGAAATCGCTCGAGGCGGGCGGCCAATGGAAGCCCGCCAACGACAAGCTCGCGATCATCGCCAGCGCCGGCGTCTACAGCGTCAACATCGCCAATGCGGTCAAGGACAAGGCCGCCGCTTACGGCTGGACCGTCGACCTGTTCGAAACCGTCAACGTGCCGATCTCGGAATGGGGGCCGACGCTGGCGAAGATCCGCCAGAATCCGCACGGTGCCATCGTGATCACGCACTTCTATCCGGGCGATCTCGCCCAGTTCATGGTCCAGTTCATCCAGAACCCGACGCCCAGCCTGATCTACATGCAGTATGGCCCGTCGATCCCTGCCTTCCGCGACATCGGCAAGGAACGGCCGCTGCTCAGCTGCCGCAACCTCACGAAGAGGTTCGGCGCCCTGACCGCGGTCAAGGATTTCAGCCTCGACCTCCAGGCCGGCGAGACCCTCGGCATCGGCGGACCGAACGGGGCCGGAAAGACCACCCTGTTCGACGTGATTTCCGGTCTGACCCCGGCGAGCGGCGGGGCGGTCTCGTTCAACGGCCGGGACATCACCGGGCTTTCGGCCGACCGCATCTGTCACCAGGGGCTGCTGCGCACGTTCCAGCTCAATGCCGGCTTCGACAGCCTGACAGTGGCCGAGACGGCGCTGGCTGCAGCCCATTTCGGCCCGCGGGCGCGGTGGTGGCCCGGGCTTCGTCTCGACCGGACGGCGCGCCGGCGATCGGCGGAAGCCCTCGCGCTGGTCGGGCTTGCACCCTGGCGCGATGCGCGCACCGCCACCCTCCCGGTGCTCGAGCGCAAGCTGCTGATGATGGCCAGCGCGCTTGCCGCCGGACCAAAACTCCTGCTGCTCGACGAGCCCGCCGGCGGGCTGACGCCGAAGGAGATCGACCGCATGATCGGCGTGGTCGAGCTCATCAATGGCCACGGCATCAGCGTCATGCTGATCGAGCATGTGATGCGCTTTCTGGTCCGCGTCGCCGCGCGCGTGATCGTCATGCACAATGGCGAGAAGCTCTACGAGGGGCCATCCGGCGGACTTGCCGGGGACCGCGCGGGTCGTCGAGGTCTATCTCGGCAGCGGTGCCACCTCCCAGCTCAAGCTGCGCGCCGGCGCCGCGCATCCGGCATGACGGCTCAGCCGCTGCTCGAGGTGCGCGGGCTCGTCTCGGGCTATGGCGGCCTGCGCGTCCTCGACGGGCTGTCGTTCACCGTTGCGGAGGGCGAGTTCCTGGCGATCGTCGGCCCCAACGGTCACGGCAAGACGACCTTGCTCAAGACCATTTCCGGCCTGGTCGCCGCGCGCCAAGGCACCATCACCTTCGCCGGCGCGCCGATCGCCAATTTGCGGCCCGACCGGGTGGTGGCCGCCGGTCTGGTCCACGTTCCCCAAGGCGACCTTCTGTTCCCCGACATGAGCGTGCGCGAGAACCTCCTGATGGGTGCCTATGTGCCCGCGGCGGCCAGCCGGGCGCACGCACGGCTGGCGGAGGTGTTCGCGTTCCTGCCCAAGCTCCGCGAGCGGCAGGACCAGGCGGCAGCGACCCTCTCCGGCGGCGAGCGGCGAATGGTCGGCATCGGGCGCGGCATGATGGCTGCCGGCAAGCTGCTGATGCTGGACGAGCCGTCGCTCGGCCTGGCGCCGATCTCATCGACCAGATCTATGCGTTGATCGACGGGCTGAAAGCGGCGGGCAAGACGATCCTCTTGGTCGAGGAGAACCCGGTGCGCATCTTCGAACGTGCCGACCGGGCCTGTCTCCTCGACAATGGCCGGTTCGTTTGGACCGGGAGCGGCCCGGAGCTGATGCAGCGCCCCGAGATCCTGGAAACCTATCTCGGCCATTAGCGAATGGATGTCGCCGTTCAGATCATCGCCTCGGCGCGCGGCGCGATCTTCTCGCCGGCATGGCGCTGCTTTTCTGCGCGCTCATCGTCCCGTTCGCCGCCCCCGACCGGTACGTGATCACCCAGGCAACCCTGTTCTTCCTGTGGGCGACCGTCGTCACGCAATGGAACCTGGTGCTCGGCGTCGGCGGCGTCTTCTCGCTCGCCCAGATGGTGCTGTTTGCGGTCGGCGCCTATGGCACAGCGATGCTGGGATCGTATGGCGGCTGGCCGCTATGGCTGGCGATGCCCGTGGCGGCGCTGGCGGCGGTGGCCGCTTCGGTGCTGATCGGACTGGCCTGTCTGCGGCTCAAGGGCCCCTACGTCGCCCTGCTGACGCTGGCGATTGCCCAGGTCATCAATCTCGCGATCATCAACGACACCGCCTGCTTCACCACCGATCAGGGCGGCTGCATGCCGCTGTTCGGCGGCGTGCGCGGCATCGGCCGCTTCGGCGATCTCGGCTTTCGCAGCTGGCTCGGGCCGAAGGCGATCGTGGCCGATTATCTGCTGGCGCTGGCAGTGCTGGCGGCAGCTTTCGCCGCCTCGGTCGTCGTCATCCGCGGACCGCTCGGCCTGGCGTTCAAATCGCTGCGCGACAACCCCGCCTATGCGCAGGCGCGCGGCATCGGCAAGTTCCGCACCCAGCTGTGGGTTTTCGGCCTGTCGGCGCTGTTCACCGGGCTCGCCGGCGCCGTCTATGCGGCGCATTTCAAGGTGGTGGGTCCGACGATCTTCTCGTTCACCCTGCTGCTCTTTCTGCTGTCGATGATCGTGGTCGGCGGGATGGGCTCGATCTGGGGGCCGCTGATCGGCGCGGCGTTGCTGATCCTGTCGGACGAGGCGCTGAAGGAGCTTCTGGACTGGCGCGCGCTCGGCATGGGGCTGGTGCTGCCGGTCTGCGTGGTGCTGCTGCCGGGCGGCGTGATCGGGCTGGCGCGACGGCGGCTGCCGGCAAGACTGGCCGCCCGCTTCCGACGGCTGTCGTCATGAAACCAGCTGCTGGCCGCCATCGATGTCGTAGGTCGCGCCGGTAAGCGCCGAGTTGCTCATCAGGTGAACGGCCAGCGCCGCCACGTCGGCCGGCTGAACGACCCGGCGGATCGGCAGCGTGGCGCGGAGTTCCTCGCGCCGCTTGTCGAGGTTCTCGCCAAGCAGCGAAGCCGAGAGCGGCGTGTCGACGAAGCCGGCGGCGATCAAATTGACGCGGATGGGGGCAAGCTCGAGCACCAGATTGGCGATCAACGCCGGATAGGCGGCCGTGGCCGTTGAGACGATCGCCAGACCCCGCCGCGGCCGGCGTGCCCCGGTGCCGCCCATGAAGGTCAGCGATCCGCCGGCGCGGACTTTGCCGGCGGCGCTGCGCGCGACATTGAGCGCCAGCATCAAATGCTCGCTGAAGCCTCGGCGCGCGTCGTCGGGGGTGAGCTCGAACGGCGGGCGGTAGCGGGGAGCGCCGGCCGTCACCATCACATGGTCGGCGGGCGTGGCGAGATCGCCGAAGAACGTCTCAAGCTCGGCCGCTTCGTTGGCATCGAAGGCGGCGGTGCGCTCCGCCCCGATCTCGTGCGCCGCCTGGGCGAGGCGCTCGCGGTTGCGCCCGATCAGGACGACGCGGGCGCCCTCGGCACGGGCGCGCCGGGCAGTCTCCAGCCGATCCCGGCACTGCCCCCGATGACGATAACGGTCTGGCCGAGCAGGTCCGGATCGCGGCGGACGGTTGTGGCTTGCGTGCTCATGACGCCTCCGACATTTACGGCGACCGGCCAGGGCGGCCGCGCCGCAACAACCAACATAGCATCGCGCCGGAGGCAGGCCGGTGCTAGAGTAAATGTCTCAGAGCCAAAGTGAACAGCAGAACGGAAGAGGGACCGATGTCGTTCAACTCGCTTTCATCGACGCGGCGTGAGCTTTTGGCCGGTGCGGCCGCCGCGGGGGTCGCCACCATGCTTGCTGGATCGTCAAATGCCGCCGAATCGAACGTCGGTTCGCCCTTCAGCGTCAGCTTTCCGCAGGATCAGCTCGACGACCTGCGCCGGCGCGTCGCGGCGACCCGCTGGCCGGACAAGGAGACGGTCGCCGACGACACGCAGGGCGTGCAGCTCGCCACCATCCAGAAGCTCGCGCGCCTATTGGGCGACCGACTACGACTGGAGCAAGATGCAGGCCAGGCTCGACGCCTTGCCGCAGTTCATCACCAAGATCGACGGGCTCGACATCCACTTCATCCATGTCCGCTCGAAGCACGACAACGCGCTGCCGATCATCGTCACCCATGGCTGGCCGGGCTCGATCATCGAGCAGCTGAAGATCATCGAGCCGCTCACCGACCCGACCGCCCATGGCGGCAGCGCATCGGACGCGTTCCACGTCGTGATCCCGTCGCTGCCGGGCTACGGCTTCTCGGGCAAGCCGACCGCGCCGGGCTGGACACCGGCCGCGCATCGCCAAGGCCTGGGCGACGCTGATGCAGCGCCTCGGCTACACGCAAATACGTCGCGCAGGGCGGCGATTGGGGCAACGCCGTCTCGGAGACGATGGCGCTGCAGCAGCCGCCGGGCCTGCTCGGCATCCACACCAACATGGCGGCGACCGTGCCGGCCGATATCGCCAAGGCGCTCGCCGCCGGCGCGCCGCCGCCCAGCCGGACTGTCGGCGGACGAGACAGCGCGCCTATGCTCAGCTCGACGACTTCTACAAGAACGGACTTGGCTACGCGATCGAGATGAACAACCGGCCGCAGACGCTCTACGGCATCGTCGATTCGCCGGTCGGTCTGGCGGCCTGGATGCTCGATCACGACATCCGCAGCTATGAGCTGATCGCCCGCATCTTCGACGGCAAGGCCGAAGGTCTGACGAAGGACGACATCCTCGACAACATCACGCTGTACTGGCTGACGAACACGGCGATCTCCTCGGCGCGGCTCTACTGGGACAATGCGCACTTCCCGTCCGGCGGCTTCTTCGATCCGCGCGGCATCAAGATCCCGGTGGCGGTCAGCGCCTTTCCGGACGAGATCTACCAGGCGCCGCAGAGCTGGGCCGAGAAGGCCTATCCGCAAGCTCATTCACTACAACCGGCTGCCCAAGGGTGGACACTTCGCCGCCTGGGAGCAGCCGATGACGATGACGACCGAGCTGAGGGCGTCGTTCGCGTCGTTGCGCCAAGCCTGTGAGCGCGAAGGCCGGGCGAGGCAGCGCCGGGCCGCGCTATTCCGGCAGCGGCTGCCCGGCCAGCTCGGCGGCCATATAGGCGGCATACCAGGCCGGCCAGTTCTCATCACGCTGGCCGCCATGGCGTTTCTCGTGCTCGCCATGGGCAGTGGCGGCCCGGGTCAGCGCAGCTTCCAGCTCGGCTGTCGAGGTGAATGTCATCTCGCCGGCGTCGATCCGTCCGGGCAACCGAGCGGTGATCTCCTGCAGCAGCCAGCTGTTGCCGTCCGGATCGCTGAACGTAGCGAACGAATTGTAGCTGCGCGCCTCGGGATCCCGCCCGGCCGCGGTCGGTCCGCCGATGCCCAGGCGGTGGAACACCTCGCCGACTTCGGCGCCGCGGGCGATCAGCCCGGCGCGCGCCGCCTCGATGTCGGAGACGATCAGATAGAGGTTCTTTGCCGACCCGGGCGCAGCCGGCGTGACGCCCTTGCCGAAGTGGATGGAGCAGGGCGATCCGGGCGGCGTGAATTGCACCACCCGAAATGCCTCGCCGGCCGCAAAGTCGGCGTCGAGCCGCCATCCCAGTCCGCCGTAGAAGCGCTTGGCGCGGTCGGTGTCCGAAACCGGGATGACGACGACCTCGAGCTTCAGGTCGACCTCGGCACCCGCCTTTGCGCCTGCTGCTGTTCCGGTTGCTGCAGAAGCACTGCTCATCTTGACCTCCCTCAGGCTTGACGTCCGGCCGCATGCTGCCCGTCGGGCCGGCGCGCGAAAGCGATCGCCGGTGCCGCGAGAAAGACCGGTCCCTCGGCCTTCCGGACAGGTATGCTGTATCCTGGTCGACAATATACCTGCATGACAGTCAGGCCAACCGCATCGCCCTCCCGGCAATCCGGCAGAACGACCGCCGGCGTGGCAGGACGGTTCACGGCGCAGGCGTCGGCGCTGCCCCCGATCCTGCCAGGCCATCCAGGTAGGCGGCGACGGCAGCCCAATCGCCTTTGCTTACCGACATTGCGAGATAGCCGTCCGGCCGAATCAGTTCGATGCCCTCGCCGTCGATGTTCGGGCGCCATTCCGGGCTGACCAGTCGGTGCGTGAACGGCGGCGGCTCCGCGGCGCACACGGTGAACAGCGGCGCCTCGCCGGCCCCGTAAGGCGGCTCGCCCGCGACCGGGCGCATGCGGGTGCCGGGGCGCAGCCGCGAGCCTATGGCCGGTCCGTTGAGCAGGCTCTCGGGATAGCCGACCGAGAGCTCCGCCATCTGCGCTTCGAGCTTGCTTCTGACCGGCGGCAGGCCGAGAACGATGTGGCCGATCACATTGCGCAGCTCCTGCGCCGCCGGATTGGTGATCAGAGCGAGCTTCGTCAGTCTGCCGGCGGCGGCGATGACCTCGGCGCCGACCGCATGTCGCTCGGGACTGTAGCTGTCGAGCAGTGCCGGGGAATGGGCAAGGCCGCGCGCCACCAGCGCCAGCTTCCAACCGAGATTGAAAGCATCCTGCATCCCCGTGTTCATGCCTTGCCCGCCGGCGGGACTGTGGACGTGAGCGGCGTCCCCGGCCAGGAAGACGCGGCCGGACCGATAGCTCGCAACTTGCCGCTCATTGATCCGGAAGGCCGACGTCCAGATCGCGTTGCCGAGCTTGATGCCGCCGGGGGCGCGCGCATCGATCAGCGCCTGGAAGCCTGCCACCGAAGGCGGCACCGGCGCATCGCCCCGGAAGGGGCCGAGTGCCGCAATCACGCGATAGCGGTCTGGCGACATCGGGAAGAACACCAGCGGGCCATCCTGGTGCCAGTAAGTCACCAGGTCCTCGACCCCGAACGGGAACCCCGAAAGAACAAAGTCGCCCAGCGCCCAATCGGTGTCGAGGGTGTCGCCTTCGAACGCCAGGCCGAGGCTGTGCCGGACCGGGCTATGGGCGCCGTCGCAGGCGACGAGCCAGCCGAACCGCTGGGTCTCCGCAGGCCTGTCGGCCTGGCCGACGGTGGCGGTGACGCCATCGCCGTCCTGGGTGAAAGCCTTCAGCTCCGTCCCCAGCTCACAGCGGATCCCGTGGGCCTCCAGCCGACGTTCCAGGATCGACTCGGTCTCGTTCTGCGGCAGCATCAGCACGAAGGGATAGGCGCAGTCGAGCGCCGCCAAAGACATGCTGGCCAGCCGGTTGCGGCCGGCGAAAATGATCGCCGACGTCACTTTGTTGCCTTTGACGATGAACTCCTCGCTGCTGCCGCTGCGATCGAGCAGCTCGAAGGTGCGCGGCCAGAGAGCCACGGCACGCGAGGTCGCGGCACGGTCCTGCATGCGGTCGATGAGACGCACTGGAACCTTGTAGCGCGCCAATTCGATCGCCATTGTCAACCCCACGGGACCGGCCCCGACGATGAGGACTTGAGGTGTCATCGCGGCATCTCCTGTCGGAATGAACGTATCAGCACCATCGACGGCGGGCAGCGCCGATCATCGCCGCTGCCGAATTAGACCACGACCCGAAGCGCCACTGCAAATTCAGCCCGGCAGGCATTCACCGCTTGCCGGAACCGCTATGCGGCAGCCCACGCTAATACTTGACTAAGCTACTCAAGTTATTAAGCTGGGGAAACCAGCCGGTCGACACCGCGGTTGGGCAACCTCCCCGGGCGGGAGCGCGGAGCAGGCGGACGGACCGATGATCTTGACCGAGGCAAGGACCAACATCAGCGCCGGAACCTATCTGGCTAGGCCCGCCGAACGGCTGGTGCTGGAAGGCTACCGCGGCTGGACTTGGACGCTGGCCCGCGCCTCCCGGGAGCCGCTGACGCGCACCTGCCGGCTTTACCGGAGCGAGCTTGGCGAGCACGCCGGCCCGGTGCTGGAGGCGCTCAAAGGCTTCGCGCTTGCGCTCGGCCTCGGCACGACACGCTCGCTGAAGATGTGCTGCGCGGAGGCACCGGCGCTCTGCCGGGACGAGGTCCTGGTCCTTGGCCTGATCGCCGCCATTCAGCATTCCGATGAACAGGGAACCGACTGGTGCCTCGCCCGGCTCTCTCACCCCCTGCTGTTCGAGCCGTTGTCGCTAGCGGCGGGCAGCTATGCGCTGCTGCTTCGGGGCCTCGGACGCACGTTGCTTCCCATCCCGCTCGGGATCCTCGAAGCGGTGGAGCTCGGCGGCGCCGCTCCCGACAAGAATACGGTGCATTAGAGCAATTCCAGGAAAGTGGAACGGTTTTCCGTCCGGAATTGCGGAAAAACAAAGACTTAGAGGGGATCACCGTTGCAAAGAAACGGTGATCCGCTCTAGGCATCGGCCTGCCGTCAGGCTGGCTTCTCATCGCCCAAAATCGCTATGTTGTCGGCCTTTGCGGGATGCGCTTGGCCGCCGGGACCATCCCGGACACGGCAATCACTTTTTCGCGCGTCGGAAACCGCGAGCGCGGGCCGGCCTTGATGCTGGATGAATGAGGAGCATTGGTCATGATGGTGATGACAGGGCTTTACAAGACTGACGCCCAGGCCGCCGCGGCGGTCAAGGCTCTGGAGGATGCCGGAATTGCCTCGGCCGACATCAGCCTGATCTCGCCGGACCGGGGCCAGGCGGAGGCGACCCCGCCGCGTCAAACGGCACGGGGCGCTGAGGTCGGGTCCGCGATCGGCGGGGTCGGCGGCCTGCTTGCCGGGCTCGGCGCGTTCGCCATCCCTGGCATCGGGCCGGTGGTCGGCGCCGGCTGGCTGGCGGCCACCCTGGTCGGGGCGCTGGCGGGCGGCGTCGCCGGCGGCGCGATCGGGGCGATGACCAAGGCCGGGATGGCGGACGAGGACGCTCACCTGCACGCCGAGAGTGTCAGGCGCGGGAACTCGATGGTGATCGCGCGGGTCGACGAGGCACAGGCCGACGGTGCCGCCGCCATTCTCGGCCAGGGCGCCATCGGCGTGGAGAACCAGCGCGCCGAGTATCACGCCAGCGGTTGGAACGCGTTCAACGAGGCCGGCGATCCTTGGAAGTACCGGCGGGAAGATGAGCCCGGGGCCTCGCTGCCACCGCCATTGCCGCGCTAGGGCGCCCAAGACACGTCGAAGCGGGAGGCCGTTGGGCCTCCCGCTCGGTCAATGTTCGGATGCTGGCCGGCGCTTTGCGCCGGTCGCCGATCAGAGGTTCTTGTCGATCGTCCGGGCAGCCTTGTTGGCGGCATCCTTGGTGGCTGCCTTGGCGTCGCCGACCGCCTTCTGCACCTTGCCCTTGCCTTCTTGCATGGCCCCTTCGGCCTCCATGCGGTCATTGCCGACGGCCTTGCCGACGCCCTGCTTGACTTTGCCGGCGGCCTGGTTGGCAACGCCTGCGGCTTTATCGCTCATGCTACCCATTTGCGTGGTCCTCTGCTGGTGACACGGGTCCTCCAACAACGGACCAGCGCGGCACGAGGTTCCAGGCGGCTACACCGCCACCCACTGCGTGCCTTCGCGGCGAAAGCAGAGCCGCTCGTCCGCCGCGGGCCCACTGTCGACCGGGACGTCGAGGGCGCTGAGGATTTCCGTATAGTGGGTGCGCAGCCGCTCGTCCGCCCTCTGGTCGGGCAGCGGCCGGTCGCGTCCGGCTTCCCAAAGCGAGATCAGCGAGGGGTCGATGCCGAGCTTTGCACCGAGCCGCTGGACATCCGCCAACAATTCGACGCGCAAGAACCGCAGCTCGGCGCCGTTGAGCGGCCGTTGCTGCGTCACCAGGCGCGCCCCTATGGCATTGTTCAAACCATCGACGTCGACCAACGAGATCAAGTCGCCCCAGTCGTCGCGCTCGATCGAATAGCCATTCTCGATCCAAACGGAATCGAGTCCGCATTCCCGATAATGATAAGACTGGGTCATGAAATACCGTCCGAATCGGTCGCAGAGACTTACGTATCGGCGGAACGAAAATCTATCACAAATCATATGACGAACAAATAAGCTTGATACTTGTTGTGAGCATTCCGGGGCGATGCCCGTTTATGCCGGGTTCCGGTTCGGCTATCGCACCGACAGCAAGCACACCAGCTTGGCCCAAGCCTCAAGGCGGTAGCCGGCGCGCCGGCCAGTGTATAGGGTCGTCCAGCGGAGACTGCCAATGCCATTCTACCTCCTTCACATCGACCGCACCGGCGGCTCCGGCGCCGGCCTGGTTGTCACGACCAAGGGCTTTCCCGAATTGCGGCTCTCCGTCCGGGACAGCGACGAAGTGCAGACCGCCGCCTGCGAGGCGATCAAACAGGCGCTCGCCCAGCGGCGCGCCAGGGGCGAACCGATCCCCGAGCCCTTGGCCGAGCGGCCCACCGGCGACGCGGTCGTCGAGGTACTCGACGATTGGGTCGAGCACGAGCGACCGCTGCCGGAGCCGCCGCTGCGCGAAGGCGAAGGCGACGTCGCGGCCGACGAGGATTGACGCGCCGAGGGAGGCAGATGACCGCCGCTTGGGCTGAAAGCCTCTACGTGCTCGGCCGCGTGCTGATCGGCGCCTTGTTCGCCACCGCGGGCATTCGCCACGCCTTCATCTTCCAGTCGGTGCTCGGCATGATGCGGCAACGGGGGATACCCGCCGCGGCCGCGGTGCTGGTCGTCGGATCGCTGTTTCAGACGCTGGCGGGCGTTGCGTTGATGGCCGGCTGGCAGGTGCCGGCGGCGGCGTTCGGGCTGATCCTGTTCACCGTCGCCGCTACGCTGATGCTGCTCGATTTCTGGGCGATGCACGGTCCCGAACGGGAGATGGCGCAGAGTGCCGCACTGGCCAATGTCGCCATCGTCGGCGGCCTGCTGGTCACCGCCGCTCACGCGCTCGCTGCAAGCTGAACCGCGACTCAGCTCTTGCCGACACTCTCCAATGCCGCGGTCGTGCCGCACCACTGCGCGAGCCGGTCGAGCTTGGCCGCCGAGCCTCGCTGATAGGCCAGCACCTGACCTTCGGCCACCAGTTGGTCAGCGACGTCGCGACGGTCGACGCTGACGCGGGCAAGTGTCTGTCCGTAAACATCCTCGCCCTGCCGCTCGATGGTGATGGTGCCGTTGCCCAGCACGGCGGCCAGCCGCCGCTTGGCCGCCAGTCCGAGGCCGAGCTCGATCTCGCAGCGCGGGTTGAGCACTTCCGGTGCGTCGACGCCCGCCAGCTTGATCCGCTCGCCTTTCCACAGAAAGGTGTCGCCGTCGATCGCCAACGGCGCCGCCGACCGCTGCGCCGCGGCAGCCGTTGTGGGCTTCGGCCCGGCTTGACGGCCAAACGGTGTCTCGGGCTTGGCCAGCGTCGCGCTCAGCGCCGCGGCTCCGATGAAGGCTCCTGCAAATCCCGCATAGACAAGCGCCCGCACGTCAAAAGCTCCGCCCCGAAACCCGCCGCTCCTCCGCGACTGATCACAAAATGATGCAGGCTGTAACGAACGGCAAGATCTGCTTCAGCGGAGGGCGCGGGAGCCGATCGCATGCGAAGGGTTAGCGAGCCGGCGCGCGGCCTACGTCTTTCGGCGGAATATTTGAGCTTGGCCTGAGATGCCAAGATTGCAACCCACTCGATCAAGCCAACCGCGAGATGCCCCATGCTGCTGCTTCTCGTCTGTCCGCTCGTTTTCGTTCTCTGTTTTGCCTGGTCGGCAGACACGCTGCCGTCGGCCTGGTTCGGGCTGGCCGGGGGCGGGCTCCTGGCGGCCGGACTTTCGTGGCGCCGACGTCACCGCGGCAGCATGGCCGACAGAAGCGGGATCACCGGGCGTCTGGACTGGGTTGCGGCCGAGCCGCCGCCGGTCTGCCCGCGGTGCCAGAACTCCGGCATGTACTGGGCGGCGCTGACCAAGCCCTGCCCGGCCGACCATCTCATCGGCAGCCGCTGCGGAATGTGCAGCGATCAAGGCGTGGTCGTGCGGCACCAGCCGGTGGCCTGCGTGCATCTCACCGCCGTCGCCCCGGCCTGAGCCGCCGCGGAGAGGATCAGGCGGCGGTTTGCGAGGCCGCCTGCTGCGCGGCCTTGCGCCGGCGCAGCGTTTCACCGACGGCCGCGGCCTCCGGCCGATCCGACCCGGCCACCTGCACGGTCGGGGTGGCGAGCTTGATGCCGTTCTCGTCGAAGGCCTGCTTGATCATCACATAGGCCCGACGCTTGATGCCGAACTGTTCGCCCGGCTTGGTCATCAGCTTCATCGTCAGCACGATGCCGGAATCGCCAAAGCTGTCGATGCCCTGCATCTTGAGGGGCTGGATCGTGCTCGCCGCAAATTCGGGATCCTCCGCCAATTCCTGACCGATCTTCTTGATCAGTTTGCGCGCCAGCTCGACGTCGGAATCGTAGGTCACCGACATGGTGATCTTCTCCATCACCCAGTCGCGGCTCATGTTCTGGACGGCGCCCAGGGTGCCGAACGGGACCGTGAACACCGGACCGCGATGATGCCGCAGGCGCACCGAGCGCAAGCTGAACGATTCGACAGTGCCCTTGTAGCTGCCGCTCTGGATGTATTCGCCGACCCGGAAGGCGTCGTCGAGCATGTAGAAGACGCCGGAGAGGATGTCCTTGACCAGCGTCTGCGAGCCGAAGCCGATGGCGACGCCGAAGATGCCGGCTCCGGCGATCAGCGGCATGATCTGGATGCCGAGGCCGGCCAGGATGGTCAGCACCGCGACCACGGCAATGAACACCGCCAGCGCGTTGCGGAAGATCGGCAGCAGCGTGCGCAGCCGGCCGTTGCGGGCGAGCTCGTCGGCACTGGAGCCGTGGCCGGTGAGTTCCAGCCGGAACTCGATATAGGCTTTGGCCAGCTGCCAGATGAGATCGGCGATAAGCAGCACGATAATGCCGTTCAGCACGCCCTGAATGACCCGCTCGACGGACGCGCTGTTGCCGATCATCGTCGTCGTCTCGCGGAAGATGTAGGCCAGCCAGGCGACCGCCAGGCCGATCACGACGGCGCGGGCGCCGCGCACGATCAGCACGTTGGCGATCACATTGCCGAGGCTCTTGCTGTGCTCGCGCCCGCCGACGCGGGCGGCGATGGCGCCGACCCCGCGCACCGCCGGCGGCAGGATGAGGGCATAGATGCCGAGCCAGAGCAGGCCGTTCAGACCGGCCACCCAGACCATCCACAAGAGCGCCAGAAGGACACTGGTCAGCCAGGCCCGGGCATGGCCGAAGGCGCCGGCCCGCTGTGCGTCCGGGCGCCGCCAGACGGTTTCGATGCCGATGGCCAGCAAGCCGAGGCCGAGCGCGTAGCCGATCAATCCGCGGGCGCCGGGCGAGAAGCCGAGGGTGGGCATCAAGCTGACCACCGCCCAGCCGAACAGGAACAATCCGGCAAACAGCTGCACGCGCAAGAACCAGAAAGCGGCCGACGCATCATTCGCTTCGACCAGCCGCGTGGGCTCGCCATGGCCACCCTTCGGCCGGAGCAGCATGAAGGCAATCGTCCGCACGACGCGGAAGGCGATGAAGGCGCACAGCAAGGTGAGCACGAAGCGCCGCAACAGCGGCGGCCAGGAGAACATCAGAAACAGCCCGGCGCTCGCCACGGCAAACACCAGGAGCGGGATGGGCTCGGTCAGCAGCCGCATATTGTGCTCGGCCTGCAGCTCGGTCGGCCGGCGGCGGGCGATCATCAGCCGCCGGAACAGCCATTCAGCCGCATATCCGACAGCCACAAGGACAAGCAGGATGGCCGTCACCGCGCCGCGGCGGCCGCTATTGACGTCGGTGACCAGGATGTTGACGGCTCGCTGGAACTCCGACGGCAGCCGCGGCACGGCCTGGACCATTGCCGTGATCCGGGCGCGGACATAGGACTCGACCGTGGAGATCTGGTCGGCGACCGCGGCCTCGTCGCCCTCGGGCTTGGCCTTGGCGGCCTTTTGGCCGGCCAGCCAGGTCTTGACCTCAGGGTCGTCGAGCAGACCCAAAAGCTGTTCGACCTTGGCCGGCGGCGGGGCGACGGCTTGGGCCAGAACGGGGCGCGCGGAGAGACAGCAGAGTGCCAGCATGGCCGAGGCGAGAATGAGTGCGGCGCGCGACAAATGGACGTTCATGCAGGATCTCCCGCTACACTCTTGATCACCGAAGCGCGGCGCTGGTCCTGGCGGACCTTGGTTCGTCTTAGCATTGATCAGCAACAGTGAAAATGCGTTCACCATCCGGAACTATGATTGCAGTTGATCAAGGAATGGAACTCATGACGGATCTGAGCGTTAGAGCCCTCTGGTGCCGCATAGGAATATGGATGTGACGAGCGTTGGGGGGATCGATCCGCTGTTCGCAGCCATCGTCGAGTCGTCCAATGACGCCATCATCAGCAAAGATCTCACCGGCACCGTAATGTCTTGGAATTCCGCGGCCGAGCGGATGTTCGGCTTCACCCCCGACGAGATGGTCGGCCACTCGATCATGGCCATCATCCCCGAGGGGCGGAAGGAAGAGGAGCGTTTCATCCTCGGCCAGATCGCCAAGGGCGACAGGATCGAGCACTACGAGACTGTCCGCCGGCGCAAAGACAGCCGGCTGATCCACGTGTCGCTCACCATCTCGCCGATCCGCGTCGACGGCGTCATCGTCGGAGCTTCCAAGATTGCCCGCGACATATCCGAGCGCAAGTCGTTCGAGGCTGCCCAGCGCGAGCTGATGCGCGAGGTCAACCATCGCTCCAAGAACCTGCTTGCCGTGGTCGAGGCGATCATACGCCAGACGGCGGCCAAGACTTCGCCAGCGCGACTTCTTACGCCGTCTCTCCGAGCGCCTGCAGTCGCTGTCGATCAGCCAGGACCTGTTGACCGCCAGCGAATGGCGTGGCGTGGACATGCACGATCTGGTCACCCGCCAGCTTCGCCATTTCGATATCGGCCAGAATGACCGGGTCGCGGTCCAGGGCGGCGCCTATATCGTCACCCCGGCTGCCTCGCAGGCGCTCAGCATGGCCGTTCACGAGCTGTTGTCCAATGCCCGCAGCCATGGCGCTCTGTCCAACGACGCCGGCCATGTCGATGTCAGCTGGAAGACCACCGAGGAGCCGTCGAAGCCGCCGCAATTCATCCTACGCTGGCAGGAAAGAGGCGGCCCGCGGGTCCGCGAGCGCCGCCGCCAGGGCTTCGGCACCATCATCCTTCAGCGGGCCACGGCGGCGTCCCTCAACGCCGACGTGCGCTTGGATTTCACCCGCGACGGCCTCGATTGGGAGCTGCGCGCGCCGGCTGCAGCAGCGCTGGTAACGCCGCCGATGGAAATCTCGCGCAAAGACGAGGCCGCCGGCTGACCCGCTTGCCTACCGGGCTCCGCTGCGGCAAAAGTCGGGTCCCGCCTCTCTGCCCACCGGCCCCGCCTGTCGCATGTCCGCCGATCTTCAATCCGCCGATCAGCGCTTTGCCGCGTTCCGTCACGGCGCCTTCCTGCGTTACTGGAGCGCCCGTTTCCTCACCACCTTCGCCGCCCAGATTGTCTCGGTTGCGGTGGGGTGGCAGGTCTACGATCTCACGCGGCGTCCGTTCGATCTCGGCTTGGTCGGGATCGTCCAGTTTGCGCCGTCCTTGCTGCTGGTGCTGGTCACCGGTGTCGTCGCCGACCGCTTCGGCCGCCGCCTGATCATGGGGATGGCCAGCCTGCTCGAAGCGCTGTGCGCGCTGTCACTGCTGGCGCTCAGCCTGCGCGGCCTGACCGGTCCGGCCGGGATCTTCGCAACGCTGGCGCTGTTCGGCGTGGCCCGGGCCTTCTTCTCGCCGGCCTCCGCCTCGTTGGTCGCCAACCTCGTCCCGGCCGAGGATTTCGCCAATGCGGTCGCTTGGAATTCCTCGGCCTGGCAGATGGCGACGATCATCGGTCCGGTCGCCGGCGGCCTGCTCTACGGTGCCGGCGCGATCGTCGCCTATGGGGTCGCCGCAGCGCTGATGGTCGGCGCCGGGCTGCTCGTGCTGTCGATTCCCAAGCCGGCGCAGCGGACCGAGACCAACAAGCCGACGCTGTCGACGCTGTTCGCCGGCTTCGCTTATATCTGGCGCGAGAAGGTGGTGCTCGGCGCGATCTCGCTCGACCTCTTTGCGGTGCTCCTCGGCGGCGCGGTGGCGCTGCTGCCTGTCTACGCCCGCGACATCCTCGAACTTGGACCGTGGGGGCTCGGGCTGCTGCGCTCCGCGCCGGGAATCGGCGCCCTGATCGTCGCGGTGTGGCTCGCCGGCCACCCGATCAAGAACCACGCCGGGCGCATCATGTTTTTGTTCGTCGGCCTGTTCGGCGTATTCACGGCCGTGTTCGGCGTTTCCACCCTCACCTGGCTTTCGGTGATCGCGCTGGCTCTGGTCGGAGCGGCCGACATGGTCAGCGTCTACGTGCGTGAGACGCTGATCCAGTTGTGGACGCCGGACGAGGTGCGCGGCCGCGTCAACGCCGTCAACACGGTGTTCATCGGCGCCTCCAACGAGGTCGGCGAGTTTCGCGCCGGCATGATGGCCGCCGCCATCGGCACCGTCCCTGCCGTGGTCCTGGGCGGCGTCGGTGCGGTGGTGGTGGCGGGGCTCTGGGCGGCACTGTTTCCGGAGCTGAGGAAGATCCGGCATCTCAACGGCCGCGGCTGAACCTCAACGGCGCTTCGGCGTGCCGAAGATCAGCTCCAGAAATTCGACCAGCCAGCGCTTCAGATGCATGTCCCAGATCAGCCGGCCGCCGAGATGGTCGCGCGCCGGCTGGGCTCCGGGAAGCACGAAGCGGTGGGCACCGCGCACCACCCAGCGCTGCATCATCACCCGCGTCAGCTCGGCATGGAACTGGATGCCCCAGGCGTTCTTGCCAAAGCGGAACGCCTGATTGGGGTAGGTCTCGGCGGTGGCCAGAAGGGTGGCCCCGGTGGGCAGCGAGAAGCCCTCGCGGTGAAACTGGTAGACCATCTCCGGCCACTGCAGCAGCGCTTTGCCGTCCTCGGTGGCAGCGATCGGATACCAGCCGATCTCCACGGTCCCCTCGTGGTGGCTGTCGACCTTGCCGCCGAGATGATTGACCAGCATCTGCGCGCCGAGGCAAATGCCAAGAAACGGCTTGTCCTCGGAAAGCGGCACCCGCAGCCACTCGGTCTCGCGGCGCACAAAATCGTCGCCGTCATTGGCGCTCATCGGCCCGCCGAACACCACCGCGCCGGCATGGCCGGTGAGCGTCTCGGGCAGCGCATCGCCGAGCGGCGGCCGGCGGATGTCGAGCTCGAAACCATCCGCCTGAAGCAGCTGCCCGACTCGACCGGCGCTGGAATTCTCCTGATGCAGAATAACCAAGATCTTTGGGCGGACCATTCCGACTTCGGCGACCGCGGCCCGCGGGCTAGTCGTCACTGCCGGTCTCCCGCGGGGTGCCGGGGGTCCGGGCGCGTGCCCGTTGCCGCTCGGCCACCCGGGACGGCGCATCGACGCCGATCAGCTCGGCGATGCGCCAGACGGTGTTGTCCTCGAGTTCGTGCCGCTCGCCGTCGGCATAGACGACATCCCACAACAGTCCGATGAAGGCCAGGCGCGCCGGGGCATCGAGGTGCCGCTTCAGCACACTGGTGAACCCGTAGAGGTCGATCGCTTCCTGATCGGCCTGCTCGGCCGCGGCAAACAACGCGTCGAGCGCCGCGCCTGAAACCTGGTAGGCCTCGGTCAGGGCGCGGCGCAATCGCGCCCGCTCCTCCTGGCGGCGAACGCCGTCGGCATCCATGACATGGATGAGAAGCGCCGCTGCGGCAACCCGCGCATCGTCGCCTGCGTCGAAGCGCAGCGACCGCTCGGCGCCGGGAATATCCCTGAGAAAGGAGATGATCCGGTCGAACATCGCCACCCCTAGAACAGCCGGAAACGCCGGCCGGAGGCGGTGTGCTCGTCCTCTCCCTCGACGCCGGGATCGTCGGGCATCAGCGTGGGCAGCACCAGGTTCTCCTCGTCCGCCTCGGCGTTGGGCCGGGCGCGCGACGGACGCGTGGCCAGCCCTAGCAGCGGCGGCGCGGCGGGTGCGGCCTGCGGTGCCGGCGTGACGGGCGGTTGCGGCCGCTCCGGCAGAACGGCGGCGGGCGGCGCAGCAGGCTCTGCCGGCTCGGCCTCGGCGGGCTCCTCGGGCGCCGTTTCCGTCGCTGCCTCCGGTTCCGGCGTGGGCGCCAGCAACACCGGTGGCCGCGCTGCCGGGTCTTCCTCGCCGTCGGCTTCGATCACCGGTCCCAGCCGTTCGACCGGCATGCGCCACTCGAAGGCGTCGAGCCGGCCGGTCACTGGCGAGACCGGCGCCCAGCGGTCGGAGACGATGCCGTCGGCAACCCAGGCCGGATCACGCGGCGCGCGTACGGCCCGCGCCAGATAGTAGCGCACCCGGCCCTGGTCGGCGTTCTCCGCCTCTTCGATGTCGGCCAAGAGCAAATAAGCGCCTTCGCGTCTCTGCATGCGCACCGCCGCTTCGGCGGCTTGGCGCGCCTCCTCGAACTCGTGTGCCTCCAGTGCGGCCCGGGCGACAACCATCGCGGCCTCGGCGTTGTTCTGCTTGAGCGCCTGCAGCTTGCGGGCACGCGTCAGCCGGTCCTGGGTGGCGTCGCCCGGCCTGGCATGCACGTAGAGCTCGCCGATCTCCGGATGCGGCTCGATCTTCCAATTGGCCTCCAGCAGCTTGGCCCCCTTGCGCAGGTCGTTCTGCCGAAACAGGAGCTGCGCCGCGATCGCGGCCGCCGGCACCAGCTCCGGGCGCAGCCGGTTGGCCTCGAGCGCAGCCGCCTTGGCGGTGGCCGGATCGATGTCGGCCAGCGCCATGGCCTTGGCGGTGAGCAGCACGGCCCGGCGGCGATTGGCGACATCGCGTTCGGCCGCATTGGCGGGCTTGTGGGCATCGAGCAGCTTCAGCGCGCCGTCCCAATCGCCGCGCTCGCAGCGGTCTTCGAGGGTGGCAAGGCTCGCCCAGATGAGCTGCGGCGCGACCTCGGCGGCGCGGCCGGCATAGTGCCGGGCGGCAGCGCGGTCGCCCAGCCTTTCGGCCTCGAGAAACAGCCCGCGCAGGCCCAGCAGCCGCATTTCCGGGTCGTCGAGCATGGTCTCGAACTTCTGCCGCGCGGCGCCATGGTCGCCTTCCAGCAAGGCCGTCTGTGCGTCGAGCAGGGCAATCAGCGGCTCCTGATCCGAGCGGATCAGCTTTGCCGCCTGGCTGTTCATCGTGCGCGCCTTGGCCGCGTCTCCGGCCCCGGCCGCGATCATCCCGGTGGACAGCGCCTGGTAGCCGCGGTCGCGCCGCCGCACCCGGAAGTAGCGGGAGATCGTGTAGGGGCTGTTCCACAGCGCTTTGCCGAGCCACCAGACGATCATCACGGCTGCGACGACCGCGGTCACAGTCACGGCGGCGACCATCAGGCTCACCTCATACTGGTAGCCGTTGAAGGTCGCCACGAGATCGCCCGGGCGGTCGGCCAGCCACGAGAAGCCGAGGCCGAGCGCCAGCACGAAAAGCAGAAAGACAAGGACGCGTGTCATCAAGATGTTCCCGCTGTCAGGCCTTGAGCGCTTCTGCCGACATCTTGTCGACAAGCTGCTCGGCTTTGAGGCGGGCCTGAACCTTGTCCATGAACGCTGCACCTGCCGCTTTGGCGCCATCGGGAAGCGCTTGATATTCGCTGACCGCGGCGGCGAAGTCGCCCGACCGGATCGCCGCCAACCAGCGCGACACCCTCTCCGGCACACCGTTGCCGGCCACCGGGCCGACCGGCCGCACCTTGACCAGCGACTCCGCACTGGCCAGAAAGCGGCTGACGAGCCCGGCGTCGTCGGGCACCGGCTGGCCGGCATCGATCATTGCGCCGGCCACTTCCGGAGCCTGGGAGGCAAGCTCCTGCCGGCTGGCGATTGCGGCCGCGGCGACCGCGCGCAGGCCGGCAAGGTCGGGGGCATCCGGCACCACCGCGGCGAAGGTCTCGACTTCGGCCGTGAATGGCCCACCCTGTTCCAGTGCCGCCTTCAGGCCGGCCACGGCGATGGCGAGCGCCGCCTTCGGCTGGCCCGCCTGGGCCGAGACCTTGCCGCTCAGATCGCCGACCCCTTGCTCGACGCTCTGCAGGTTCTTTTCGAGGCCGGCGATGCGGCCTTCATTGGTCGACGCGGCGGCGGTCGCCGCTTTGAGCGCTGCCTCCAATGTCGCCAAGCGTTGCGTCAGACTGGTCACCGCCCCCATGTCGGCACCGCCATTGGCGCCCAATTGCTCGAGCGCAGCCACCTTGTCGCTCAGCGCCTTGAGATCGGGATTGTCCGCGCTGCCGGCAGTGGCCGGCGCGGCGCCCGTCCCCTGCAGGGCAACCACGTCTGACTTGACCTGGTCGAGCTCGCGATCCAGCCCGTCGACGCGCGCGCCGAGATCCGCGAGCGGTTTGGCCGCAGCTGCGCCGCCGCCTGCCTGAAGCGCCGCGACCCGGTTCTCCAGCGCCGCGAGCTGGTCCTCCAGCGCCGTGTCGGGCGCGGGCCGCGCTACCTGCGCCGGCTGGGCAGAGGGCAGCAGGCCGAAATATTGGAGAGCGGCGGCAACCAACAGCGCCAAGATGCCGCCGGCAAGTCCGGCGATAAGCGCGGTGCCGGCCCCGCCCCGCCGCGCCGCCGGCACACCCGAGGGCGGCGCGGGCGGCGGCGGTCCGGCCGGCTCGGCTGGCCGCGGATCACGCCGCGTCTCCGCGACGTCCGGCTGGTCGTCGAGCAGCGATCGGCGGCCGTCTTCGGCGGCCTGTTGCGTATCGGGCTGGGTGGCGGGTGGGGCTTGATCTTCAGCCTCGGCCGTCTCCACCGCGTGTGCGGCCTCTTCGGCCGCCGCCGGCTTGACCTCGCCGGGTTCTTCGCCGGGCGAGGACTGCGGCTCTGCGGTGATCACAGGGTCCGGCGGCATCGGGGCCGGTTCGGAGGCGGGCGGCTGCGGCGGCTCGCCGGCCGGCCCTGCCGCCGGCGCGATGTTCTCGTCGGGGAGACGCTGGACGTCCTCGGCATCGAGATCGATGGTCAGCGGATCTTTGCGGTCGCGGCCCTGCCTGATTCTGGGCGGTTTCGCCATTCCGTCACTCCCGAATCCCTGGTCGACCGGCCGCCACATCCCGCGAAGCATGCCTCAAGCGTCCGATCACTATCACACCTGCCCGGCGTGAAAAGGGGCGCATCGCGGCCGGGTCAGCTTTCCGTTTCGAGCAAGGCAAAGAGACTCTCCTCCGTCGGCTGGGGAGCGATGCGGATTCGAGCCGGATCAACGCCGGCCAGCACCGCGGCAATGCGTGGCGATAGGCAACAAAAGCGTGCAGCCGCGAAGAGTTCCGCCAGCCCCGCCTCGCGGGTGAGCGCCTCGAGGCTGGCGGCGGCCTCGCTGGAATAGACGAGCACGGCGTCCACCGGCCCGATCGAACGGGCGTGGGCTGCCGTCGCCGCCGGCGGCACCCGCCTTGTATCGTAGGTTTCGACAGGCTCGACAGCGACACCGGCAGCGCCGAGCTGCGCCTCGAACTCCGGCTTTCGCAGCCGGCCGCACAGATAGATCACCCGGCTGCCGGGGGGTAGAGCCGTGCCCAGCTCGGCCGCAAGTGCCGCGGCGGTGCCGGGGCCGGCCCTTACCGCAGGGAAGCCGCGGCTTGCAGCGGCCTTGGCCGTGCGCCGGCCGACGGCATGCAGCGGTGGACCTTGAAGCCTCTCGACCAAAGCGGCCGAGGCGTGGACCAGCGCATTGGCGCTGGTCACGGCAAGGGCGGCAACCCCGTCCATTTCGGGCAGCCTCGCCTGACGCAGGGCGACGATCTCGGTAAGCGGCAGCACCACTGCCTCCAGGCCCGCCCGGCGCAGCCGCCCCACCGTCAGCGCCGCCGCCGCGGCCGGTCGCGTCACCACAACCCGCATCGGGCTAGCGCCAGCTCGCGAGCAACCGTGGGCCGGCTTCCGCGAGCAAGGTCAGCCCTGCCTCCCGGCCGATCTCGGCGGCTGCGGTCGCCTGTCCGTTGCGGCTGATCGCTTTGGCCTCCGTACCGTCCGGCGCAATCACCAGCCCGGCAAAGGCGAGCTCGTTGCCTTCGACGCTGGCATGGCCGGCGATCGGGGTCCGGCAGGAGCCGTCGAGCGCGGCGAGGAAGGCGCGCTCGCAGCTCAGCGCCGCCGCCGTCGCGGGATCGGCAATCGGGGCCAGCAGCGCCTCGACGTCATCGTCGCCCGAACGTGTCTCGATGGCGATCGCACCCTGTCCCGGCGCCGGCGGAAACGTCTCCAGCGGCAGCACTTCGGTGGCGATATCGGCCAGGCCGAGGCGCCTGAGCCCGGCCAGTGCCAGCAATGTGCCGTCGACATCGCCCCGCTGCAGCTTGCGCAGCCGCGTGTCGACATTGCCGCGAAACAGCGCGACCGCCAGGTCGGGACGCGCCCGCCGCACCAGCGCCTGGCGCCGCAGCGAAGAGGTGCCGATGGTGCTGCCCTGCGGCAGGTCGGCGAACTTGACCCCGTGCCGGCCGATGAAGGCGTCGCGGGGATCCTCGCGCGGCAGGAACGCTGAAAGCGTCAGCCCGCCGGGCAACACCGTCGGCAGATCCTTCGACGAGTGGACGGCGAGGTCGATGCGGCCATCGAGCAAGGCGTCCTCGATCTCCTTGGTGAACAGGCCCTTGCCGCCGACCTCCGCCAGCGCGCGGTCCTGGATGCGGTCGCCGCTGGTGGTGATCGGCACCACCTGGAACGCTGCCGAGGGGAGCTGATGGGCGGCCGCCAGCCGGCGCTGGGTCTCGCCGGCTTGGACAAGCGCCAGGGCGCTGCCGCGCGTGCCGATTCTGATGGTTTTCATGCCCTGCTGTCCGTGTTAACCCGCGCCGCGGGAGTTCCGCCCTCCTATCGGGGAAACGATGGTCCGGCAATGAGAGAAGACGACGCGGTCCGGGTGCTCGGCATCGAGACGAGCTGCGACGAGACGGCGGCGGCCGTGGTCGCCTGGGAAGGCGGCCGTGCCCGGATCCTCGCCGATCTGGTGCTTAGCCAAACCGACGCGCATGCGGCCTTCGGTGGGGTCGTTCCCGAGATCGCCGCGCGCGCGCATGTCGAGGCGCTCGACGGCCTCGTCGAAGCTGCGCTGCGGCGGGCGGGGGTGCGCCTTGACGACATCGACGCGGTGGCGGCGACCGCCGGTCCCGGCCTGATCGGCGGCCTGCTGGTCGGCCTGATGACTGCCAAAGCGATCGCCGCCGCTGCCGGCAAGCCGCTCCTGGCGATCAACCATCTCGAGGGCCACGCCCTGACGGCCAGGCTGACCGACGGCCTGGCTTTTCCCTACCTTCTGCTGCTCGTCTCCGGCGGCCACACCCAGATCGTGCTGGTGCGCGGCGTGGACGATTATGAGCGCTGGGCGACCACGGTCGACGATGCGCTGGGCGAGGCGTTCGACAAGACCGCGAAGCTGATCGGCCTGCCATTTCCCGGCGGCCCGAACCTGGAGCGGGCGGCCCAGTGGGGCGATCCGCGCCGCTTTGCCCTGCCGCGACCGCTGCTCGGCGACCCCCGTCCCGACTTTTCCTTCTCCGGCCTGAAGACGGCGGTGCGCCAGGCCGCCGCGGGTCTGGCCCCGCTCACCGACGAGGACCGGGCCGACCTGGCAGCGTCGTTCCAGGCGGCCATTCTGGCGACGCTTGAGGACCGTGTCGGACGCAGCCTCGCGCGTTTCCGCGCCGCTTTCCCTGACTTGCACGGCCCCACCCTGGTGGTCGCCGGCGGCGTTGCCGCCAACCGCGCGGTCCGGCACATGCTCGAAGCGCTGAGCCGCGCGGCCGGATTTGCCTTCCTGGCCCCGCCTGCACGGCTCTGCACCGACAATGCCGCCATGATCGCCTGGGCCGCGATCGAGCGTCTGCGCAGCGGCCTTGTGCCGGCCGACGCCATGGCGCTTGCGCCGCGCTCGCGCTGGCCGCTCGACCACCGGTCGACGCCGCTGCTGGGTTCGGGCCGCCGGGGCGCCAAGGCATGAGCACGACGATCGCGGTGCTGGGTGGCGGTGCCTGGGGCAGCGCACTCGCGTCGACGGCACGGCGGGCCGGCCATGCTGTGCGGCTGTGGGCCCGCGACGCCGAGATCGTCGCATCGCTCAACAGCCGCCGCGAGAACCCGCGCTACCTGCCCGGCCTTACACTGGCCGAGGGCATCGCCGCGACGACGGAGCTCGACGGCGCGCTCGGCGGCGCCGGCCTGGTGCTGGTCGCAACCCCGGCGCAAACCTTGCGCCAGGTGCTTATGCAAGCCGCGGGCGCTATTGCCGAAGGGATCCCGGTGGTGCTTTGCGCCAAGGGGCTCGAACGCGGCACCGGCAGCCTGCTCTCGGAGGTGGCCGGCGCCGTTCTCGGCCCGCAGCCAGTCGCGGCTTTGTCCGGCCCGAGCTTCGCCAGCGATGTGGCGCGCGGGCTGCCCACCGCCGTGGTGGTGGCGTCAGCCGAGGCCGAACTCGCGAGCGCGCTCGCCACCACTTTGTCGGCGCCGCATTTCCGTTGCTACTCTTCGGCCGATCTCACCGGGGTCGAGATCGGCGGCGCGCTCAAGAACGTCCTGGCCATCGGCGCCGGCGTCGTCGTCGGCTCGGCGCTGGGCGCCAGCGCCCAGGCCGCCATGGTCACGCGGGGCTTCGTCGAGCTGCGCAAGATCGGCGCGGCCTATGGCGCCGAGCCCGAGACCCTGATGGGCCTTTCCGGACTTGGCGACCTGGTGCTGACCTGCAGCTCGGGCCAGTCGCGCAATTTTTCCTATGGCCTGGCGCTCGGGCGCGGCGAGGACCTCAGCGGCCGGCCGCTCGCCGAAGGGGTGGCAACCGCCGCGGTGGCCGCCGCAATGGCCCGCAGCAACGGCATCGAGGCGCCGATCGTGGATGCGGTCGACCGCATCCTGGCGGGCAGCGTCACCGTCCACGACGCCGTCGCCGAGCTGATGGCTCGGCCGCTGAAAAGCGAGAGCGGCTAAGCCCCCGCTCATCTGCGCTTTCTGAAACGGAGACTCCTGCGATGCTGTTTGCCCTGATCTGCAACGACAAGCCCGGCCATCTGCAACTGCGGCTCGATACCCGCAGCGACCATGTCGCCTTCCTCAACGAGCTCAATGCCAAGGGGGTTCTCAGGTTCGCCGGACCGTTCCTGGACAGCGACGGCAAGCCCAACGGCAGTCTTGTCGTCATCGAGGCTGCCGACGCCGCCGCCGCCAATGCCCTGGCCGCCAAGGACCCCTATGCGATTGCCGGGCTGTTCGAATCGGTCGAGATCCGCCCGTGGAATTGGGTGTTCAACCCGCCATCCAACAGCTAGATCTCTGCCGTCAACCGGAGGATAGGGGCCGATGAACCACTGGCTGTTCAAGTCCGAGCCGTCCAGCTTCTCCTTCCAGATGCTGAAAGCCAAGGGCAAAGCGGGTCAGGAATGGGATGGAGTGCGCAACTACGCGGCCCGCAACAACATGCGGGCGATGGCAGTCGGCGATCTCGGCTTCTTCTATCACTCCAACGAGGGCCTCGACATCGTCGGCATCGTCGAGGTTTGCGCCGCTGCCCACCCCGACTCGACCACCGACGACCCGCGCTGGGAATGCGTCGATATCCGCGCCGTGCGTGACGTGCCCAATCCGCCGACGCTGGACGAGATCAAGAAAAGCCCGAAGCTCTCCGAGATGGCATTGGTTCGGCTGGGGCGGCTCTCGGTCCAGCCGGTGACCCCGGCGGAGTGGCGGGAAGTATGCCGAATGGGCGGACTCGATCCGGCGCCTTGAGCCGCCCGCTTGGCCGCCGAGGGCTTGCCGCCTTCGTCCGCGCCAACACGGCGCTGATGGCGCCACCGCACGTCCCCGAATTGGCGCTGCATCTCGCCGACGAAGCCCATGAGCTCTGGCACAAGACCGAGCAAGAGCTGGCGGCGATCGCCCTTCCGCCGCCGTTCTGGGCATTCGCCTGGGCGGGCGGCCAGGGTCTCGCCCGCTACGTGCTCGACCACCGCACGCGCGTGGCCGGCCGCCGCGTCCTCGATTTTGCCGCCGGTTCCGGGCTGGTCGGCATCGCCGCGGCGAAGGCCGGCGCCGCCGACGTGCTCGCTGCCGACACCGACCCGTTCTGCCATGCCGCGATCCGGCTGAATGCGGCCGCCAACCGGGTCCGGCTGCGCTTCACGGCGCAGGATGTGATCGACCGCGACGACGGCTGGGACGTGGTACTGGCCGGCGACGTGTTTTACGACAAGCCGCTCGCCGAACGGCTGCTGCCATGGTTTCGCGCCCTTGCAGCGCGGGGCGCCACGGTCCTGGTCGGCGATCCGGGCCGCTCCTATCTGCCGCGCCAGGCGCTCAAGCCGTTGGCCGTCTACACGGTGGCCGTCACCCGGGCCCTGGAGGACGCGGACGTCAAGCGCACCACCGTCTGGGAGATCGCTTGACGGCACCGCCGCCGCAGCGTTCACTCGCCTGCGTCGTCGCACCCAACTCTGCCTGTTCCGCGAGAATTGCCCATGAGCTTTGCCGGCATGAGCTACCTGGCCATCGTCGTGGCGGCGGTTGCCGCCTTCGTCTTCGGCGCGGCCTACTATGCCGCGCTCAGCGGTCCCTGGGTGGCCGCCGCGCGCATCGACCCGGCCAAGGCCAAGATCTCCCCGGCGCTGTTCATCGCCACCTTCATCTGCGAGCTGGTCATGGCCTGGGTGCTGGCCGGAGTCATCGGCCATCTCGGGGTCGGCCAGGTCACGGTGCGCAATGGGGTGATCTCCGGCTTTTTCATCTGGCTCGGCTTCCTGGCCACCGCAACGGCGGTCAACCAGCGTTACGAGGGTTTCGGCTGGACCCTGACGCTGATCGACGCCGGCCATTGGCTGGGCGTCGCGCTGATCATGGGCGCGGTGATCGGGGCGTTCGGCGTCTGATCGTCACGCCTCGGCGTTCGCAGGCGGATCTTCGGTCGCTTCCGCCTCCTCGAGGATCCAGCTGCGGAACGCCACGATGCGCGGATCGTCGGCAACACCGGTGGGATAGACCAGATTGTAGGCGAATTCCGGCGGCACCTTGATGCCGAGGGCGAACGGCCGCACCAGCCGGCCGATCGAGAGGTCGTTGGCGACCATGGCGAAATCGGCGAGCGCCACGACATTGCCGTCGATCGCCGCCTGCACCACGTGCAAGGAATCCTTGAACAGCACGCAGCGCGAATTGTCGAAGTCCTCGATGCCCGAGGCTTTCATCCACATCCGCCAGTTCGGCCAGGTGACGCCTTGCTGCGACCATTCGATGTGAACCAAGGTGTGGTTGAGCAGGTCGCGCGGCTCGGCGAGCGGCGGCCCCTCGGCGAGCAAGCGCGGGCTGCACACGGGGATGATCACATTGCCGAACAGCCGGTGAGCGCTCAGCCCGGGGTAGCGGCCGGAGCCGAAACGTATCGCCAGGTCGACGTCGTCGTGGTCGAAGTCGCGCAGCTCGGCGGCAATGTCGAAGCGCAGCTCGATCTGCGGGTGGCAGCGGCGGAAGCGGTCGATCCGCGGCACCAGCCATTTCGAGGCGAACGTGGCGTCGGCGCTCACCCTGAGCTGGCTGCTGCCGCGCGCCAACTTGCGCGCCCGGCCCACAGCCCGGTCGAGACCGCCCAGCGCCTCGACCACTGCTTCGTAGACGATCGCCCCGGCATCGGTCAGCCGCACCGAGCGGCTGGTGCGCTGGAACAGTTCGATCCCGAACTGGTCCTCGAACTCCTTGATCTGATGGCTGATGGCCGCCGGCGTCAGCCCAAGCTCGCCCGCCGCGCGGGTGAAGTTGAGCAGCCGGCCGGCCGCCTCGAAGGCCCGCAGCGCGCGGGTGCCGGGCACGTGAGGGTTCATGATCGTTAAGCCAATCTAAATGATAGGCTCAACGCTATTCGTTTTCTGCACCAATTTCAATGGCGTACAATTGTGGTCAATCGCAACTGTTCAGATGAATTGAAAGATCATGATCCCGTTGAAGAGCCCTTCCCTTGCCGGCCCAATGGCGCATTCCTGGTTCGGCCGGTTCAGACTTCCATGGCATGGCGACCGCTCGGACAGCCGGTTGTTGGACCTCAATCAGCTTTCCGATCAGGCACTCGACGACCTCGGCGTGCACCGCCGTGACATTGCCGAGGCCCTCGACCGGGAACTGCGGCGGTTCCCGCGCGACGAGTTCCGCTCGCGCCGTTAGAGCAATTCCAGGAAAAGTGGCAGCGGTCTTCCGACCCGAATTGCGTAAGAACAAAGACTTAGAGCGGCCAGCGATTCGAAGAAACGCACCGCTCTAGCTGTCGTTGCTATGGAGGTTGTCCGTCCGAGGCTTGGATGCGAGGTTGCGGTTACCACACACGCGACCGTGACCCAGGAGCCTCGGATGGACATTCATGAGAATGCCAGAACCACGCCGCGCAGTCGAATGCTGATCGTGGAACGTCTTGAGGCGGGCTCGACGGTCGCGGCCGTGGCGTCGGCGTTCGGTGTCGACGGCAGGACGGTGCGCAAGTGGCGCGACCGCTTCCGGGTGGAAGGTGCTGCCGGCTTGGGCGACCGCTCGTCGCGGCCGCATTCCTGCCCGTTCCGGCTCGATGCCGCCGCCGAAACCGAGATCGCAGTCCTGCGGCGCCAGCGGTTGTCGGGGCCGGCGATCGCGCGCCGCCTCGGCCGGCCGGTCTCGACGGTCGGCAAGGCGCTGCGCCGGATCGGGCTCGGCAGGCTCAAGGCTCTCGACCCGGCCGTGGCAGTCGTCCGCTACGAGCGGGAGCAGCCCGGCGAACTGATCCACATCGATTCCAAGAAGCTCGGCAGGATCGACGGCATCGGCCACCGCATCACCGGCGACCGGCGCGGCCAGAGCAGCCGTCGCGGCCGTGGCGAGGGTCTCGGCTGGGAGGCTCTCCATGTCGCCATCGACGACGCTTCCCGGCTCGCCTACACCGAAATCCTACCCGACGAGAAGAAGACGAGCGCGACCGCCTTCCTCGAGCGGGCGCTTGGCTTCTTCGAGCGCCATGGCATCAAGGTCGAGCGCGTCATGACCGACAACGGCTCGGCCTACAAAAGCTGGCTCTTTCGAAAGGCACTCGCAAATCGCGGCATCCGCCACAAGCGAACCAGGCCATACACGCCACGCACCAACGGCAAGGCCGAACGCTTCATCCAGACATCCCTGCGCGAATGGCTCTACGCCCGACCCTTCCAGAGCTCGGCCCAGCGAACCGAAGCTATGCCGGCATGGCTGTGCGATTACAACACCCGCAGACGCTCATGCCGCCCTCGGCGGCAAGCCTCCCATCTCAAAACTCAAGGACAACGTCCTTGGAAACGACAGCTAGCGGCCGGAATTGCCTGCGACCACGGGTGCCGCGGAACGCCGATCTCAGCGACCGGTGAACCGCTCCCCCAAGGCGGGTTGCCTACTCGCCGTCGATCTGGGCGCCGATGATGGCGATCGCCTGCTGATAGACGCGAGCGTCGTTCCAGCCCTGCAGGGCACCGAAATTGGCCTGGCCAGGCTGATATCCGCCGCCGCGGCTCCAGCCATGGCCGCGCAGGAAGTTCGCGGTCGAGGCCAGCGCGTCGGCCTTGGAGCGTGACAGGTCGATGCGGCCGTTGCCGTCGCCGTCGACGCCGTATTTGAGCACATTGATGGGCAGGAACTGGGTCTGGCCGATCTCGCCATGCGCGGCACCGACATCGGAGGTCGACAGCACCCCGTTCTGCACCAGCTGCAGCGCGGCGTAGAGCTGGTTGGTAAAGTATTCGCTGCGGCGGCAGTCATAGGCCAGGGTTGCCACCGCCGACAGGGTGTTCTGGTTGCCCATGAAGGCGCCGAAGCCGGTCTCCATGCCCCAGATCGCGATCAGCGGCCCGGCGGGAACGCCGAAGCGCTGCTCGATGCGCTGAAACAGGGCGGCGTTCTGCTGCTTCAGGCCCTTGCCCCGCGCGGCGATCGTGCGGCCGCCGCGCTTGGCCATGAACTGGTCCAGCGACAGCTTGAAGCTCTTCTGGTTGCGGTCGGCATAGATGGTCTTGGTGGAGTAGCGGGTGCCGGCAAGCGCATTGAGGGCCACGGGGTGGATGCCGCGGGCTGCGGCCTCTTGCGAGAACTCGGCCTTCCAGCGATCAAAACCGGCTGCATTGCTGCCGCATTTGGCCGCGAACGCCGCGTTGCCGGCAGCCAGCAGCACCACCGCGGCTGCCACCACTGCGCGCCACTTCCCTCTGGCAGATCTTGCCATGCCGTTCTCCTCGATGACCCTGAAATGGAGCAGGACCGTTGTTTGAATTTCTCAGCAATCAACCTTGTTTAGCCAAAGCTAACAAAGAAGACCCTGCGATCACTGGCCGGATAGAAAGTTTCTCGCCAAGGATCAAGTGCCCGGGGCCGGAAAAATCGCCAGCCCGCTTGCCTCGGTTGGACGGGATTTAGGGCTCCGTGCCGGCCAGCCGGACAGGAACCAAAGGCGCCGCGGGCCAGTTAACCTGCCCGAAGGGGAAACATTTGGAGAAGAGACCATGAACCCGAAGCTCATCTCGGCGGCAGCGGCCGCTTTGCTGGCCATGTCCGGCTCGGCTTTTGCCGCGATGGCCACCGCCACCACCGACCTCAACATTCGCTCCGGACCCGGCCCGCAATTCGACGTCATCGGCGTGATCGGCGCCGGCAAGGGCGTCGATATTCAGGGCTGCATCGAAGGCAGCAAATGGTGCACCGTTGCCGCCAAGGCCGGCCAAGGCTGGGTCTATTCCGACTATCTCACCTCCGATTTCGGCGGCAAGCAGGTGGTCTTGACCGACCGGCCGGGGAACTCCGAAATCGCCGTGGTTACGGCTCCGCAGGGCGCCGCGATCGACGGGACCGTCACCGGCGCGCTGGTCACAGGCCCGGGTGGCGCGGTCGGGGCTGCGGCCGAACCTCCCACCACGGTGCGCACCTATGTCACTGCGCACAAGACACGGCCGATCTATCTCGACGGCGAGACGGTGGTCGGTGCCGCCCTGCCCGACGGGGTCGATATCCGCGAGATCCCCGACTATCAGTACCGCTACGTCTACCTGAACGGCCAGCCGGTGCTGGTCGAACCCGGCAGCCGCAGGATCGTCTACGTGCTTCGCTGAGACTTGGCCTAGTCGCGGCCGATAGGAGCGCCGAGCCGCCGCCGGCGCTCCGCTTGCCTTGACTCCTTCGCGCTTTTCCTATCTACAGCCGACGATTCCGCGACGAGATCCGTCTCCGAGCGGCCGACCGGGACCCCTCGCGGGTAGCCTTACGATCCCGGCGGCCAACATCCGGCAGCGCCCTGCGCCCCCGGGTGCGGCTTGGCTTTGGCGGTCGCGGGACCGAGCCGTCGTCCGGATGAAGCACCGGACCGAATAGGGAATGCCGATGTTCGAAAGCTTGCAGGAACGGCTGGGCTCCATCCTCAATGGCCTGACCGGCCGCGGGGCGCTCTCCGAGGCGGATGTGGCGGCGGCGCTGCGCGAGGTGCGCCGGGCGCTGCTCGAGGCCGACGTCGCGCTGGAAGTGGTCCGCAGCTTCACCGACAAGGTCCGCGCCAAGGCGGTGGGCGCAGCCGTGCTGAAATCGATCAAGCCCGGCCAGATGGTCGTCAAGATCGTCCATGACGAGCTGGTCGACATGCTCGGCGCCGAGGGGCAGACCATCGACCTCAATGCACCGGCACCGGTGGTGGTGATGATGGTCGGCCTGCAGGGCTCGGGTAAGACCACCACTTCGGCCAAGATCGCCAAGCGGCTGGCCGAGCGGCAGAACAAGAAAGTGCTGATGGCGTCGCTCGATACGCGCCGGCCGGCCGCGCAGGAGCAGTTGCGCCAGCTTGGCGAGCAGGTCGCCGTGGCGACATTGCCGATCGTGGCCGGCCAGGGGGCCGTCGAGATCGCGCGCCGTGCGGTGCAGGCGGCACGGCTGGGCGGCCATGACGTGGTCATCCTCGACACCGCCGGCCGCACCCATATCGACGAGCCGCTGATGGTCGAGATGGCGGAGATCAAGCGCGCCGCCGACCCGCACGAGATCCTGCTCGTCGCCGACTCGCTCACCGGCCAGGACGCCGTCAATCTGGCCAAGAGCTTCGACAGCCGCGTCGGCATCACCGGCCTGGTGCTGACCCGCATGGACGGCGATGGCCGCGGCGGCGCGGCGCTGTCGATGCGTGCGGTGACCGGCAAGCCGGTCAAGATCATCGGCACCGGCGAGAAGATGGATGCCCTGGAGGAGTTTCACCCCAAGCGCATCGCCGACCGCATTCTGGGGATGGGCGACATCGTTTCGCTGGTCGAGAAAGCCGCCGAGACCATCGACGCCGAAAAGGCTGCGGCGATGGCCAAGAAGCTTCAGTCGGGCAAGTTCGACCTGAACGACCTCGCCGACCAGCTCGGCCAGATGCAGAAGATGGGCGGCATGGGCGGCATCATGGGCATGATGCCCGGCGTCGGCAAGATGAAGGACCAGCTTGCCGCCGCCGGCCTGGACGACCGCCTGTTCAAGCGCCAGCAGGCAATCATCTCGTCGATGACCAAGGCCGAACGCGCCAATCCGGAGCTGCTCAAGCATAGCCGCAAGAAGCGGATCGCGGCCGGCTCCGGCACCGATGCGGCCGAGATCAACAAGCTGCTCAAAATGCACCGCCAGATGGCCGACATGATGAAGGCGATGGGCGGCAAAGGCAAAGGCGGCGGCATGATGCGCGGCCTGATGGGCGGCATGGCGCAGAAGATGGGGCTCGGCGGACTCTCCGGCATGGGCGGTCTGCCCGATCTGTCGAAGCTCAACCCGAAGGAGCTCGAGGCGCTGCAGAAGCAGGCCGAGGCGGCCGGGCTCGGCAAGGGTTTGCCGGGCGGCGGCTTGCCGAGACTGCCCGGAGGCGGCTTGCCCGGTCTGCCGGGCGGCATGCGCCTGCCTGGGCTCGGCGGTGGCTTGCCCGGGCTCGGCAAGAAGAAGTGAGGCCGCCAGGATGGCAGAACAATCGTCCCCGCAAGCACTGCTCGCCCGCTACCGGGCCTCGATCGACAACATCGACGCCGCCCTGGTTCACATGCTTGCCGAACGCTTCCGCTGCACCCAGGCCGTCGGGCTGCTCAAGGCCACGCACGGCCTGCCGCCCGCCGACCCCAAGCGCGAGGCGGAACAGATCGCCAGGCTTCGGCAGCTTGCGCGGGATGCCCATCTCGATCCCGATTTCGCGGAGAAATTCCTCAACTTCATCATCAAGGAAGTGATCCGCCATCATGAGGCAATTGCGGCGTCCAACAACGCGCCCGCAGATTTCAACAACGTATCGAACGCCTTAGGAGAATAGAATGGCACTCAAAATACGTCTTGCCCGGGCCGGCTCGAAGAAGCGCCCGTACTACCACATCGTCGTTGCCGACGTGCGCTCGCCGCGCGATGGCCGCTTCATCGAGTTGCTCGGTTCCTGGAACCCGCTGCTGCCCAAGGACAGCGAGCGCGTCAAGCTCGACGCCGACCGCATCAAGCATTGGCTGTCGCATGGCGCGCTGCCGACCGACCGGGTGCTGCGCTTCCTCGATCAGGCCGGCATTGCCAAGCGCGCGGCACGCTCCAACCCGACCAAGGCCGAGCCCGGCAAGAAGACGCAGGAGCGCCTGGCTGCCATCCGCAAGGCGCAGGACGATGCCGCCGCCGCGCTCGCGGCGGGCAGCGCCGAGCCGGCTGAGCAGCCGGCGTCCTGACGACGGGAACTCTCGGCGGCTACTGCGGCTGCCAGTCGAGAAACTCCTCGATCAGGCTGGCGGCCTTCTGCGGATACTCCCAGAACATGTTGTGGCCGGCGCCGGAAAACACCTGGAACTCGGCCTCCGGGTAGGCCTTTTCCAGCCGTTCCTGGTGGGCGAGATCGAACAAGCCGTCCTTCTCGCCCCATAACACCAGGATCGGCGCCTTGACCGCCGGCGCGATCGGCGTCAGGTCGCCGCTTGCCAGCCCCCACAGCACGCCGCGCCAGACCGGAAGCGGCACCGCCGCGCTCTCTGCCCGCTCGCGGTCGAGGAAGTCGGCATCGACGGGGTTGGGATTGGCATACCAGTCCTTCATGAAGGCACTGTTCGGATCGATCGGCGCGCTGAGCTTCATGACGTTGTCCCACAGCCATGATCCCGGTCCGCTGCCGACGGCAAGCGTGGAGCTGATCAGCACGAGCTTGTCGATCTTTTCGGGATGCTGGGCGGCCAGCATCTGCGCCACCAGCGAGCCCAGGGAGTGGCCGACGACATCGGCCTTGGCGATGCCCATCGCATCGAGGAACCCCGCCGCATCGTCGGCAAAGTCGGCAAAGCTGTAGCAGCAGGCGGGGGCATCCGACTTGCCGTGGCCGCGCAGGTCGAGGGCGAGCACCCGCCGCTTCGTCAGGTGGGGCGCGACCAGCGACCAACTGCGGCTGTTGTCGGTATAGCCGTGCAGCAGCAGCAGCGGCTCGCCGGCGCTGTCGCCCATCTCGACATAGGCGAGCGTGATTCCGTTCGCCAGTTTGACCGTCTTCTTGGCTGCCGCCCAGTCCGCCTGGCTGGGCACGGGCAATACTTCGGCCGCCGCAGGCAGCGCGGCAGTCAATGTAAAAAGGGCAGCAATCAAGACCAGAAGCCGGCTAAGAGAAGTCATGGATTTGCTTTGCCGCTCCTTTTTGACGCGCCCGATCGCGCTCCTGCGTCCTTAGGCTGCTCGTTGGCGCGGCGAAATCAGCCCCCGCTCGATCAGCAGCTCCGCGATCTGCACGGCATTGAGGGCGGCGCCCTTGCGCAGATTGTCGGAGACGATCCACAGCGACAGGCCGTTGTCGACCGTCGAATCCTCGCGAATGCGCGAAATATAGGTGGCGTCTTCTCCGGCCGATTCGATCGGCGTCACATAGCCGCCGTCCTCGCGCTTGTCGATCACCAGGCAGCCGGGCGCCTCACGCAGGATGTCACGTGCCTCGTCGGCGCTGATGGCGTCCTCGAATTCCACATTCACGGCCTCGGAATGGCCGATGAACACCGGCACCCTGACGCAGGTCGCGGTCAGCTTGATCTTGGGGTCTAGGATCTTCTTGGTCTCGGCCACCATCTTCCACTCTTCCTTGGTCGAGCCGTCGTCCATGAACACGTCGATATGCGGGATGACGTTGAAGGCGATTCGCTTGGTGAACTTCTTGGCCGAGATCGGATCGGCGACAAACACCGCGCGTGTCTGCTCGAACAGCTCGTCCATGCCCTCCTTGCCGGCGCCCGAGACGGACTGGTAGGTGGCGACCACGACGCGCCTGATCCTGGCTGCGTCGTGCAGCGGCTTCAGTGCCACCACGAGCTGAGCGGTCGAGCAGTTCGGGTTGGCGATGATGTTCTTGCGGCCAAATGCGGCGATCGCATCCGGGTTGACCTCCGGCACAACCAGCGGCACATCGGCGTCGTAGCGCCAGGCGGAGGAGTTGTCGATCACCACGCAGCCCTGGCGGCCGATCTTCGGCGACCATTCCTTGGACACCACGCCACCGGCCGACATCACGCAGATGTCGGTGTCGCCGAAGTCGTAGCTCTCCAGGGCGCGCACCTTCAAGGTGCGGTCGCCGAAGGACACTTCGGTGCCCACCGAGCGGCGCGAGGCGAGCGCCACCACTTCGTCGGCGGGAAAGCCGCGCTCCTCCAGAATGGTGAGCATCTCGCGCCCGACATTGCCGGTGGCACCAACCACTGCGACCTTGAACCCCATGATCTTGTCTCCTGTCCCTCTCCGCTCGCTTTTGCTGAAACGCCGCCGGCCTCGACGGCTTTGCTCCCGGGGCCTGCCCGGGAGAGGCTGAGCGGCCGAGGGAGATCAGACCGCCGCAGCGGTCGTTTTGGCCGTGGATATGGTGGAGCAGCCACGCGGCGACCGGCCCTTCGGACCGTCTATGACCATTGCCGACCAGGCATTGGCACCGCTGCGCATCGCAAGCCTCCGTGACGCGGTTGGCTTTTACCCGGATCCCCCGGGGAGTCAATCGCCACGGCTTCAGGCGCAGCGCGGATCGACCCGCTGCGGGCGGTTTATCGGCTTGCCATGAGGCGCGGCCTGCCCGTCACTCGGAGAGCTTCAGGAACATGTCGAGCACCGCATCGCCCATGGCGGCGGTGCCGACCTCGCGTTTGCCTTCCGTCATGATGTCGCGGGTGCGGTAGCCGTCGTCGAGCACCGCGGCGATCGCGCTCTCCAACCGGTCCGCCTCCAGGATCATGTTGAAGGAATAGCGCAGGCACATCGCGAACGAGGCGATCATCGCCAACGGATTGGCCACGCCATGGCCGGCGATATCGGGGGCCGAGCCGTGCACCGGCTCGTAGAGTGCCTTGCGCTGACCGGTCTTGGCATCGGGCGCGCCGAGCGAGGCCGAAGGCAGCATGCCGAGCGAGCCCGTCAGCATCGCCGCCACGTCCGACAGCATGTCGCCGAACAGATTGTCGGTGACGATCACGTCGAACTGCTTGGGCCAGCGCACCAGCTGCATGCCGCCGGCGTCGGCCAGCATATGATCGAGCTTGACGTCCGAATATTTGGCCTTGTGGGTCGCCGTCACCACCTCGTTCCACAGCACGCCCGACCTCATGACGTTGCGCTTGTCCATCGAGGTGACGTGCTTGCCCCGGGTGCGGGCGAGCTCGAAGGCGACGCCGGCGATCCGCTCGATCTCGAACGTGTCGTAGACCTGGGTGTCGATGCCGCGCTTCTGGCCGTTGCCGAGGTCGAGAATCTGCTTCGGCTCGCCAAAATAGACGCCGCCGGTCAGCTCGCGCACGATCAGGATGTCGAGGCCCTCGACTACCGCCCGCTTGAGCGAGGAGGATTCGGCCAGCGCCCGATAGCAGATCGCGGGCCGCAGATTGGCAAACAAGGCAAGCTCCTTGCGCAGCCGCAGCAACCCTGCCTCGGGCCGCACTTCGTAGGCGACGCCGTCCCATTTCGATCCGCCCACCGCGCCGAACAGCACGGCATCGGCAGCCAGTGCGCGGTCCATATCGGCCGCGGAGATGGCGCTGCCATGCGCGTCATAGGCCGATCCGCCGACCAACCCCTCCTCGGTCTCGAAGCCGGCGTCGAACGTCGCATTCATCGCCGCAATCAGCTTGCGCACCTCAGCCATCGCCTCGGGGCCGATGCCGTCGCCGGGAAGCAGGAAGAGCTTGCGCGTGGTCATGTCGTCCTCGTCGAGCCGTCGCGCTTGAGCGCCGTCACCTCGATCTCGATCTTCATCTCGGGCTTGTTCAGCGCGCACACGATCATCGTGGCGGCCGGGCGGATGGCGCCGAAATGCTCGCCGAGGATCGGAAACACCTGGTCGACATAGGCGCGGTCGGAGACGTAGTAGTGCGCGCGCACCACGTCGGCGAGTGCGAAGCCCGCCTCGGCCAGCGCGGCGGCGATCGTCGCCAGGCAGTTGCGGGTCTGAGCCTCGACGTCCTCCGGCATCGTCATTGTGGTGTAATCGTAGCCCGTGGTGCCGGAGACGAAACACCAGGGGCCGTCGGCGACGGCCCGCGAATAGCCCGCTTCGCGCTCGAACGGCGAGCCGGTCGAGATCAGCCGGCGCTGCGAGCCGCCGTCACTCACGCCCACGGCCGGGCTTCGCCGAGCTTGGCCTCGAAGGCGTCGATCGCCGCGGCCTTCTCCAACGTCAGCCCGATGTCGTCGAGGCCGTTGAGCAGGCAATGCCGCTTGAAATCGTCAAGGTCGAAATGGACGACGCCGCCGTCCGGCCCGCGGATCTCCTTGGCCTCAAGGTCGACCGAGATCGTCGCATTGGCGCCACGGGCGGCATCGTCCATCAGCTTCTCCAGATCCTCGGGGCTGACGGTGATCGGCAGGATCCCGTTCTTGAAGCAATTGTTGTAGAAGATGTCGGCAAAGCTGGTCGAGATGACGCAGCGGATGCCGAAGTCGAGCAGCGCCCAGGGCGCGTGCTCGCGCGACGAGCCGCAGCCGAAATTGTCGCCGGCGACCAGGATCTGCGCCTTGCGATAGGCCGGCCGGTTGAGCACGAAATCCGGGTTCTCCGAACCGTCCTCCCGGTAGCGCATCTCGGCGAACAGTCCGGTGCCGAGGCCGGTGCGCTTGATCGTCTTCAGATAATCTTTCGGAATGATCATGTCGGTGTCGACATTGACGATCGGCAGCGGCGCGGCGACGCCGGTCAGCTTGGTGAACTTGTCCATTTCGGTCGTTCCGTGAGTGATCGCAGAAAAGGGGTTTTTAGAGGAACCGCGGCGCCGATGCAAAGCCCGCCGCTCAAATCACGTTGAGCTCGCGGAACGGCCGGTCGGCGGCGATGCGCTGGTAGCCGAAGGCGCTGCAATCGATGCTGCGATAGCCGCCGTGGACGATCAGCTCGGCCACCGCCTTGCCGACCGCCGGTGCCTGCTGCAGCCCATGGCCGGAAAAGCCGTTGGCGAAGATGAAGTTGCCGAGCGACGGATGCGGCCCGATGACGCCGTTCTGGTCGAAGCTGTTGTAGTCGTAATGGCCGGCCCAGGCGCGGCCGGGGCGGATCGCCTCGAACGCCGGGATGCGCGCGGCAAGCGTCGGCCAGATGATCTCCTCGAACAGCGGCCAGTCCGGCTCGAAATCGTCGGGCGCCGCCGCAACTTCGCCGGCCTCGGCTTCCGCCCCGCCGGCGATGAACATTGCCCCCTCCGGGCGGACATAGACGCCGGACGGGTCGACGGTGAGCGGCATGTCGGGAAATTGCCGGCGCGCCTCGAACACGAAGACGCTGCGCTTGCGCGGCTCGACCGGCAAGGCAAGTCCGGCCAGCGCCGCAATCTTGCCGCCACTCGGCCCGGCGGCATTGACAAGGGTGCCGCCACCCAGCCTTTCACCGCTGGCCAGCACCACGCCGCGGACGCGGCGGCCTTCAACCTCGACGGCGCTCACCTCGCCGGTGATCTGGGCGACGCTGCGCCCTTTGAGCGCGCGGCGGAACAGCGCCATCAGCGCATGCGCGTCGAACCAGCCCTCGCCGCTGCGGCCGAAGGCGCCGCCGGCAATGCCGTCGGTGGCGAGCCAGCTGAAGCGGCGGGCAAGCGCGGCCTGATCGTCGAGCACGATGTCGGCGCCGGCCGCGGTCTGCACGGCATGGTTGGCCGCCAGGGTTGGCAGCCCTGCCGCGCTCGCCAAGATCAGATACCCTTGTTCGCGAAAGCCGATGTCCGCGTCCGGCCCGAACACGTCGCCGAGATGCCGGAACAGGTCGAGCGTGAACTGCGACAGGCGGATATTCTCGGCGGCCGAGAATTGCTGGCGGATCGAGGCGCAGGACAGCGTCGTTGCCGAGCGGGCAAAGCTCGGATCGCGCTCGATGACGGCGATACTGCCGCCGAAGCCCTCTTCGCGCAGATAGTAGGCCACCGCGCTGCCGACGATGGCCCCGCCGACGATGACGATGTCGTAATGCGCCAATTCTGTCTCGCCCTCCGCTGGGATCGTTCGACGGGTGAGCACTTGCACGGCCGGGCGCACCAAGGCAAGAAGGCGTCGCGGCAGCCCGGCGCTCAATGGCGTCCGGCCGCGCGGTCCGCCCGTCGTGGAAGAGGATGTTCGGCGATGAAGCTCTACCGTTTTCTGACCGGGCCCGACGATGCGAGCTTTTGCCACAAGGTGACGGCGGCGCTCGACAAAGGCTGGCACCTGTTCGGCTCGCCGACTTATGCCTTCGACGCCGAGACGAAGGCGATGCGCTGCGGCCAGGCAGTGGTGAAGGATGTCGACGGCGTCGACTACGACCCCGGGATGAAGCTGAGCGATTATTAGGCCGGGCTGGCCTGGCCGATCTCGCCGCCTGCCGATCGGCGAGAGGCCCCGGCGGCGGCAAGGCGAAGTGGGACCGGCAGCGCCTGGGAACTACCCGGTTTCCGCGGCAGCCTCGAGCTTTTCCATGTCGTCGTCGCTCAGGCCGAAATGGTGGCCGATCTCGTGGATCAGCACATGCACGACGATGTCGCCCAGCGTCTCCTCGTTCTCGGCCCAGTAATCGAGGATCGCCCGACGGTAGAGCGTGATCCGGTTCGGCCCCTCGCCGGTCTGCGGGTTCCAGCGTTCGGCAATGCCGCGGCCTTCGAACAGGCCCAGAAGGTCGAACGGCGTTTCCAGCGACAGGTCGTCCATGATCTCGTCGGTCGGAAAATCGGCGAGCTGGATGACGATTTCCCCGGTGAGGGTGCGGAACTCGTCGGGCAGGTGGGCATAGGCTTCGAGAGCCACCAGCTCGAGCTCGTCAAGCGATGGGGAAAGCTGGTCATGCCAGGCGCGGGTCTGATAGATTCGGGCCATGATATCCTCTGAGCGCATATAGCTTGTCCGTGCGGCGCTTACGAGGTCTTTCCCGGCTGGCGGCGGCGGTCGCCCCTTCGGCCCGCATCGCCCCCACAGCTTAGGATTACCTCTTGTTTCCATTGTACAATTTGAGATTGCAAGGAATAAATTCTTCTCGGAGTCCGCTTGACTCGCGGCGCCGGCTCTGGAATCCATAGGAACATAACAGGAACAGATGGCGGAAGTGGCCGGCATGGCAAGGCGAGCCATGGCGCAAGCGGCTATTCATGCCCTGCGCCGCGACATTGCACGGATCGAAGGCATCTTGCCCGAGCCTATGGCCGCGGCAGCGGCGCCGTTGCGGCACACCCAGATGCCGGAACGGACAGCCGCCTGAGCCCTTGGGTTGCGACCGGCGCGGCAGGCTTCGACCAGGCGCTCGGTGGCGGGCTGCCGGCCGCTGCGCTCACCGAGGTGCACGGGGCGGCCGGCCGCGACGCTGGGGCACTGACCGGCTTTGCCCTGGCGCTTGTCCGGCGCCTTGTCGATCGCCGGGCGCTGCGGCCGCTGCTTTGGGTGGCGATCGGCCAGACGGCGTCCGATCTGGGCCTGCCCTATCCGCCCGGCCTTGCCGGGCTCTTCGGCCTGCCGCCCGAAGCCCTGCTGCTGGCTGAGGCAGCCAAGCTCGCCGATGGCCTGTGGATTGCGGAAGAGGCGGCGCGGCTGCCGGCACTGGCGGCGGTCATACTCGAGGTCGAAGGCAATCCGGGCCGTCTCGACCTGACCGCCACCCGCCGCCTGCACCGCCGCGCGCAGGCGGCGGGACGGCCGGTGTTGCTGCTGCGCCATTCGGGCTTGCCCGAGCCGACCGCGGCCCCCGTGCGGCTGCTGGTCGCGCCGGCCGCGGCGGCCCCGCGCCACACCCTCTCCGGTCCGCTGCCCGAGGCAATCGGCCGGCCGGCCTTCACCGTCGCCATCGGCAAGAGCCGCACGGCCCTGCCGGGCACCTTCATTCTGGAGTGGAACCCCCATGACAGCGCTTTTCAGGAACGGCGGCCGCAGGATTCTCGCTTTGTGGTTCCCGCATCTTCCCTCGGACCGCATCTTTCGCCGGCGCTTGGGGAGGTCGTGGCGCTGCCGGAGGCAGCCGGTGCAGCCGCCGCTCGTCTTCAGCTGGCACGAGAACAACACCCAGCGCATCGCCACGCTCGACGAACGGGCTGAGGCGCTGGCACTGAGGGTCGGCATGGGCATTGCCGATGCGCGCGCCATGCACCCGGCCATCGAGGTGCTGGAGGCCGAACCCGAGGCCGACCGCAAAGTGCTGGAGGGATTGGCCGACTGGTGCGACCGCTACACCCCGCTGGTGGCGCTTGACCCGCCTGACGGACTTTATCTCGACATCACCGGCTGCGCGCATCTGTTCGGCGGTGAAAAGCCGATGCTGGATGATCTGTTGATGCGGCTTTTCGAGCAGGGGTTCGATGTCCGGGCCGGGCTGGCTTCCACCCCGGGCGCAGCCTGGGCCGCGGCGCGCTTCGGCGCAGCCAGCGCAATTCCAGGAGAAGTGGGGACCGGTTCTCCGGCTGGAATTGCGCCAAAGGAAATTATCGCGGCCGGCGAGGAGGAGACCCTGCTGGCACCGCTGCCGCTCGCCGCCTTGCGCCTCGACGCCGCAGTGATCCGCAGTTTGGAAAGTGTTGGCTTACGTACAGCGGGGGCGATCCTGTCGGCACCGCGGGCGCCTCTGGTGCGCCGTTTCGGCCGCGAACTCCTGATGCGGCTCGACCAGGCCGTCGGCCGGCTGGAGGAGGCGATCTCGCCGCGCCTGCCGGTGCCGCCTTTGTCGGTCGAGCGCGCCTTGGCCGAGCCGATCGTGCTCAGCGAGGAGATCGAGAGCCTGGTCGGCCTGCTTGCCGGGACCTTGAAGACGGATCTCGAGCGGCGGGACGAAGGTGCGCGCCGTCTGCAGCTTGCTTTGTTTCGCGTCGATGCCGCGGTCTGCCGCATCGAGATCGGCACCTCACGGCCGCTGCGCGAACCGCGGCTGATCAAGCGGCTGTTTCACGAAAGGCTTGCCGTACTCGGCAGCGAGATCGATGCCGGCTTCGGTTTTGAGCTGGTACGGCTCTCCGCGCTTGCGGTCGCCCCGTTCGCGATCGAGCAGACGGATCTGTCAGGCCGGGCTAACGATGACGGCGAGGCGCTCGCGCTGTTTGCCGACCGGGTGCGTGCCCGGCTCGGGCGCGAGGCGCTCAGCGTGCCGGCAGCGGTCGCCAGCCATCTGCCTGAGCGTGCGGTGCGGCTGGCGCCGTTCGCCGAAGCAGGGGTGCCTCTTGCCGCGGCAGACGCCGGTTTTTCGTCCGCCACCGCGCAAGATGAGGGACCAGCAGCAGCCGCGGCAACGGAGGGCCGCGTGCGCCCGGTACGGCTGCTGCGCCGGCCCGAGCCGGTCGACGTGTCGGCCAGCGAGGTGCCGGAGGGTCCGCCCAAGACGTTCCGCTGGCGGCGGGCCATCCACCGGGTAACCCGGGCGGAAGGTCCTGAGCGGATCGCGCCCGAATGGTGGCGGCAAGACGATCAGACGCCGACGCGTGACTATTTCCGCATCGAGGATGGCGATGGCCGCCGCTTCTGGCTGTTCCGGCAGGGGCTTTACGGCGCCGCCGCGGCGCCGCCGCGCTGGTTCATTCACGGCATTTTCGCATGAACGCAGCCGTCCTCCCTGCCTATGCGGAGTTCGCCGTGCAGTCGAACTTCTCCTTCCTGCGCGGCGCCTCGCGGCCCGAGGAGCTGGCGGTGACGGCCAAGCTGCTCGGCTACAGCGCGCTCGGCCTTGCCGACCGCAACACCGTGGCCGGCGTGGTCCGCGCCTGGCAGCAGGCCAAGGTCGAGAACCTTGCCTATCATCCCGGTGCTCGGCTGGTGTTTTCCGACGGCACGCCCGACATCCTCGCCTATCCGCAGACGCGCAAGGGCTGGGGGCATCTTTGCCGCATGCTCACCCAGGCCAATTTCCGCGGCGAGAAGGGCGAGCCGGACCTGATCCTGGCCGACCTCCTGGAATGGAGCGCCGAGCTGTCGCTGGCGATCTTGCCGGACCTCGATGGCGGATCGGCGGAGGCAAGCCGGGCCATGCTCAGCACGCTCAAGGCCCGGCTCGGCCCCGACCTTTGGCTGGCGGCAGCACCCCTTTATGCCGGCAATGACCGATTCCGGCTGGCCCAGGCAGCAAGCCTGGCCGCCGCCGTCGGCCTGCCGCTGATGGCGGTCAACAACGTCCTCTATCACATGCCGGACCGGCGCAAGCTGCAGGATGTGCTGACCGCCATCCGGCTGAAGGTTCCCATCGGCGAGGCCGGCCTCGAGCTCGCCGCCAATGCCGAGCGCTTCCTGAAGCCGCCGGGGGAGATGGCGCGGCTGTTTCGCCGCCATCCGGAGGCGATTGCCGAAACCCAGCGCTTCGCAGCCGGCCTCGGCTTCAGCTTGAACGAGCTCAAATACAATTATCCCGACGAGCCGACCGAATCGGGCCTCCCGCCGCAAGCCGAGCTCGAGCGGCTGACCTGGCTCGGGGCGGCCGAACGCTTTCCCGACGGCTTGTCCGCCAAGGTCGAGGGGATCATCCGGCATGAGCTCGAGACCGTGCGCGAGCTCAATTATGCGCGCTACTTCCTCACCGTCCACGATATCGTCAAATATGCGCGCTCCGTCGGCATCCTGTGCCAGGGCCGCGGCTCGGCCGCCAATTCGGTGATCTGCTATTGCCTGCGCATCACCGATGTCGGCCCGGATCTGATCGACACTTTGTTCGAGCGCTTCATCTCCAAGGAGCGCAACGAGCCGCCCGACATCGACGTCGACTTCGAGCATGAGAAGCGCGACGAGGTGATCGCCTACATCTATCGCAAATACAGCGAGAAGCGCACCGCTTTGGCGGCGGCGGTCATCACCTATCGCGGCCGCTCGGCGCTGCGCGAAGTGGCCAAGGCAATGGGCTTGTCGGATGATGTGCGCAGTGCGTTGTCCGGCACAATCTGGGGCTGGTCGTCATCCGAGGTCGGCAGCGACGAGGCCAAGTCCGCCGGCGTCGACGGCACCGATCCGGTGATCCGGCACGTGCTCGACCGGGCCAACGACATCATGGGCGCGCCTCGCCATCTGTCGCAGCATGTCGGCGGCTTCGTCATCACCCGCGACCGCCTCGACGAAATCGTGCCGATCGTCAAGACGGCGATGGAAGAGCGCAAGATGGTCGAATGGGACAAGGACGACCTCGACGCCGTCGGCATTCTCAAGGTCGACATTCTGGCGCTCGGCATGCTTTCCTGCCTGCGCCGCGCGCTCGACCTGCTGGCCGACCATTACCATGTCTTGGACGCGCACGGCCGGCCGCTCGAGCTCGCCACCATCCGGCCGCGCGAGGACGCGGTCTATGCGATGATCCAGCGCGCCGACACGCTCGGCGTCTTCCAGATCGAATCGCGCGCCCAGATGTCGATGCTGCCGCGGCTCAAGCCCAAGGAATTCTACGACCTGGTGATCGAGGTGGCGATCGTGCGGCCCGGCCCGATCCAGGGCGACATGGTGCATCCCTATCTGCGCCGCCGCCAGGGCCTCGAAGCACCGGATTACCCGCGGCCGGAGCTTGAAGCCATCCTGAGAAAGACGCTGGGCGTGCCGCTGTTTCAGGAGCAGGCGATGCGCATCGCGATCGAGGCCGGCGGCTTCTCGCCCGACAAGGCCGACCGGCTGCGCCGGGCCATGGCGACGTTCAAGCGCACCGGCACCATCGGCACGCTGAAGCAGGAGATGATCGAGGGCATGACGCAGCGCGGCTATCCGCTCGAATTCGCCGAACGCTGCTTCAAGCAGATCGAGGGGTTCGGCGAATACGGCTTTCCCGAAAGCCATGCCGCCGCCTTCGCGCTGCTGGTCTATGCCTCGTGCTGGTTCAAGACCTTCTATCCCGACGTATTCTGCGCGGCGATTCTCAACGCCCAGCCGATGGGCTTCTACCAGCCCGCACAGCTGGTGCGCGATGCCCAGGATCACGGCATCGCGGTGCTGCCGGTCGACATCAACGCCTCGGCCTGGGATTGCACGCTGGAGCCCGGCCGCTTCGACCGCGAGCGGCTCAATCCCCGGCATCGTGAAATGGCCGATGTGATCCGGTCTGAGCGGGCGGTGCGGCTCGGCTTCCGCCAGGTGAGCGGGCTGTCCCAGGCCGATGTCGAACGGCTCGTCGTGCGGCGCGGCAGCGGCTATGATTCCGTGCGCGACCTGTGGCTCCGGTCGGGGCTCTCGGTGGCGGCGATCGAGCGCCTCGCGGAAGCCGACGTGTTCCGCTCTCTCGGCCTCGACCGGCGCGACGCGCTGTGGGCGGTGCGGGCGCTGGACGGCAAGAGCGCCGCCGAGCGGCTGCCGCTGTTCGACCGGGCCGAGCTGCGCGACCTCGAGCACGAACCGGAGATCGCCCTGCCCGCCATGCCGCTCGGCGAGCATGTCATCCACGACTATCGCGCGCTCGGCCTGTCGCTGAAGGCGCATCCGGTCTCGTTCCTGCGCAGCCGGCTGGCGCGCGCCGGCGTCTCCGCCAATGCCGACCTCCCCGGCATCGCCGACGGCCGCCGGGTGTGGGTGTCGGGGCTGGTGCTGGTCCGCCAGCGGCCGGGCAACGGCAATGCGATCTTCCTGACCTTGGAGGACGAGGGCGCTGTCGCCAACATCATCGTCTGGCCGCGGGTGTTCGAACGCTTTCGGCCGATCGTGCTCGGCGGCCGCTTCATCCGGGCGCGCGGCAAGCTGCAGGCGGAGTCTCGGCGTCATCCACATCGTCGCCGAGCGGTTCGAAGACCTGACCCCCTGGCTGGCCGATCTGACCGAGGTGGCGGCGACGCGCCGGCAAGCCGCCCTGCCCGCCCGGGCCGCGGCCGGCCAGCCCCCTGCCGCGGAGCTCTCCCGCCAAGCTGGAAGCGTCATGCCCAAGGGCCGGAACTTCCAGTAGCGCGGGGTTGCCGATCGGGGGGTCCCCGGCCGAGGCGGCCCTTACTTCAAAGGCCGCCGATCACACATTCGCCACCCGAGATGGTGCGATTCATACCGGCAAATGGTTGGTTCGCACCATTTGGTGCACGGTTCGGGCCCTTAGCGGCGCGGTCCGGCACCCTCAGCGGCGAGCGGCCGCGCCTCCGAAGGGAGCATGATCGGGATGCCGTCGCGCACCGGGTAGGCGAGCTTGGCGACGGTCGAGATCAGCTCGGCTGCGGCCGGATCCCAAGTGAGCGGTCCCTTGGTCAGCGGACAGGCCATCAGTTCGAGCAGCCGCGGATCGAGCTTGGCGTCGCGGGCGATTTCCGTCATCTTTTCCGAACGTCCCTATTGCAGACTGGAACCGAAATCGTCCTGCTCGCGGGCCAGCGCCATCTCGGTAATGGCAATCAGGGTCTCGGCACGTGTCTTCAGGTCCGGCGCCTCGAGCAGCGCTTGCTTCTCGGCCGCGCCATACGGCGCCATCATCGACAAAGCATTGACCAGCATGGCATTTTCGGCACGGCTGACGCTCTCCCAATCGGCCTCCAGACCATTGGCGTCGAGGTAGGCGCGGAACGCCTTGAGCAGCGCCGGCCGGTTGACCTCGCGCGCCGCCTGCTCCTCGGCCAGATCGGCGGCAAACGGCACCACCCGGCATTGCCTGAACGGCGTCTTGGCGGTCAGCTCCTCGACCACCCGGAACCGGCATACGCCTTGCAAGGCAATGAGGTAGCGGCCATCGCCGCTCTCGGCAAAGGAGGTGATGCGGCCGAGGCAGCCGACCTGGCAGATCTCCGGCTCGCCGTCCGGCTTGAGGGCCCCGTCGAGCGCCGGCTGGATCATGCCGACCAGCCGGCGGCCGCCGACCGCCTCGTCGATCATCTGCAGATAGCGCGGCTCGAAAATATTGAGCGGCATGCGGCCGCCCGGAAGCAGAAGCGCCGCCGACAGCGGAAACAGGGGTACCACATCCGGCAAGTCGCCCGCGCGTCGGTAGTGAGCATTTCCCGCTTGCAAGGCCGTGTGTCTCCGTCCCCCTTGCCAATGTGGCGCAGCCGGCCCTGCCCACAAGGGGCGGCGCTGCCGGCTTCTGCCTTTAGGAAAACAGCAGCGACGACAATTTGCGCCGCGCGGCGAGCGTCGCCTCGTCGGCAAAGCCCCAGGCCTCGAACAGCTTGAGCAGCTGCGCCCGCGCGCCGTCATCGTTCCAGCCGCGGTCGGCCTTGACGATGGCCAGCAGAAGGTCGGCTGCTTCGCCGCGCTTGCCCTCGGCGTTGCGGACCATGGCGAGATCGAAGCGGGCCTGGTGGTCGCCCGGATCGGCGTCAAGCCGGCGCTCGAGTTCGGCGGCGTTGGACAGCCCCGCGGCCTGCTCAGCCAGCGCCATCTTGGCGCGCACGGCAGCCAGCGCCGGCGCCTCCGGCTGGCCTTGGGGTGCGCCGGCGAGCACCTGCGCGGCGCCTTCGGCATTGCCGGATTCAAACATCAGATCGGCAAGCCCGCCCAGCGCCTCGACATTTTCCGGCTGCTCGGCGAGGACGTCCGACAAGATCTCCGCGGCGAGCTGAGCGTCGCCGGCCTGGCGCGCCTCGGCCGCGGCCGCCAGCGCCTCGGCGACGCCGGCTTGCCCGCCATCCTTGCCGGCCACCCGCTCGATGAACTCGCGGATCTGGCTTTCGGGAACCGCTCCCATGAAGCCGTCGACCGGGCGCCCGTCCTTGAACGCGATCACGGCCGGGATCGACTGGATGCCGAGCTGACCGGGGATTGTCGGGTGGTCGTCGATGTTCATCTTCACCAGTTTCACCCGCCCGCGCGCCTCGCGCACCGCTTTCTCCAGCGCCGGGGTGAGCTGCTTGCACGGACCGCACCACGGCGCCCAGAAATCGACCAGCACCGCCTGCTTGCGCGATTCCTGCAGCACGTCCTGGGCGAAGCCTGCCGTGGTGGTGTCGCGGATCAAGTCTGCCGGGGACGGGTCGCCGACGCCGGGCGCCGTGGGGGGCGCCGCCGGCGCCTGGGTACCGCCGGGGGCCGTGCCGAAGGCGACGTTCGAGGGCTGGTAGCCGCCTGAAGCCCGGTAGGGATTGCTCGAATTGCTCATGTCCGTCCTTTGCAGCTTGCCCGGCGCCTCAGCCCACCGGCGGGCGGGCGCGGTGATTCCGGCCAGCATGTGGCGATCATTCGGAGACTTTCAAGATAGCAGGTTCATGGCCGGTTGCGCGCAGAAATCGGACGAGATCGTCGCGCCCGATCTGGGTGGTGGCGTCATTGGTGAGCGGATGGGCGTTGATCAGCGCGTGCTGCATCAGCGCGCTGTCCAGCACCACTTTCACCTGGCCGCCGCGGTCGTTCAGGGCGCCGAACGCGGTCACAGCGCCGGGCGTGACGCCGAGCAGCGCGACCAGCGCCTCGGGCTTGCCGAAGGATAGCCGGCTTTGCGCGCCGAGCGTCTTGTGCAGGGTCTTCAAATCGATCACCGCCTCTTCCTCGGCGGTGACGAGAAAAAAGTTGTCCTTCTTGTCCTTGAGGAACAGGTTCTTGGTGTGCCCGCCGGCGAGCTCGCCGCGCAGCGTCTGCGATTGAGCAACGGTGAACAGCGGCGCGTGCGTCACCGTGGTCACGGCGATGCCGAGCTCGTCCAGGAAGGCAAACAGGTCAGCGGCGCCGGCTGGGGTCATCGGGGGCGGGATCCGGAAAATTGCGCTTCTGCTTTAGGGCAAGTTCCGGGCCTGGGGGAAGCGTTTTTCCCTGTTGCAATCGCGTGAGGCTTCGGCCATATAGGCGCGGCTGCGGCTCGCGCCGCACGAGCGGGTGTAGCTCAGGGGTAGAGCACAACCTTGCCAAGGTTGGGGTCGAGGGTTCGAATCCCTTCGCCCGCTCCAAATTTCCAAGTCTCCAAAGCCGCGGAATTCCGCGGTTTTTTCGTTTTCTGGGCGGTTGAAATCGCAGGGGCAGCATGCCGCTGGCGGGCGAGGGTTACAAGCGGGTCACAAGTTCGCGAATTCGAGTAGTGTGAAATCGCGGCGTCAGCAGAGTGCAAAGGAATATCCCCCAGTCGTGCGAAACTGACCCGAAGGCTATCTTTCACGTCCTCGCTCCGAATGACTGCTTTGCGCCGCCTATGTCGGTCGTAGCGGTAGCCTTTGCCGTTGCCCGAACGCATCGGCGGCGAACACGCTGTACGTCTCCTTTGCGCCGCCAATGTCGGCCGTTGAGGTGAGCTCTGTCGCCGCCTGAAGCAGACCTTGCCGTCGACCATGTTGGAGGTCGCAGCTGCGCCATCTGCACACATTCGTGGCCGCTTGGTTGAATCACCTTGACGAACGGTCGGCCCGGGACCGCGCCTCACAACGATGCAGCGGCTCATTCGGGCAGACCGCTCTTTCGCAAAGCTACGCTGAGCGCTTTCGTCGACGGACGCCCGGCCAACGGCCCCCGTTCGAATACACCCACCGTAAAGCCCGGTGCGATCTTCAGCAGCCGCTGCGCCGCCGCGCGCGCTTCCGCAAGGTTGCCGAGATTGAATTGGCTTATCACCAAATACGCATGGGACACGCTAAAGTGAGGGTTTGCCTGGATTGCCAGCGTCGAGTAGACGGCGGCCTCGGCGAAACGGTCGGTGAACAAATAGGCGATCGCAAGCGCACAGTAGGGGTGATAGTTCAAAGGATCGAACGGACTGAGCCGCAGGGCCTTCAGGGCGTGTTCGATCTGCGCGTTCATGCTGTTCACTGTGGGCGTTCGCCAGGGCGCTGAAACCGAATGTCAGAGCCGAATTGCTGTCCAGTTTCAGCGCCCTGTCGAGCACTCCGATCGCTCCTTCATAGTCACGGGTGATATTGGCGTGGACGAAAGCCGCGATGCTCAACGCCTGCGCATCGTTCGCGCCAATGCTCAGAGCAATGTCGGCATGCTCCAGCGCGGCGGCCCTGTCCTCAGGATGGAAGCCGCCGCGAAAGAAGCGTTGCTCATGACCCCACGCAGCATAGCCGTGGGCCGTAGCGTAGTTCGGGTCGAGCCTCAGGGCCTCGTTGAGGAGACGCAGTGCCTCGTCTGTGTCGGCGGGGGTGTTCGCGTGGACATGTGGCATAGCGCGGAGATACAGGTCATAGGCGTTGAGGCTGCCGGGCCGCTTGCGGCGCGCCCGGTCGATCTCGGCGCGTCGCAGCGACGGCTCGATCGCACCGACGATGTTCTCGGTCAGTCTGTCCTGCAGGTCGAAAATGTCCTCGACCGCGCCCTCGAACTTGTCGGCCCAGATATGGGTCGCGGAAGCTGCCTCGATCAGTTGTCCGGTGATGCGCAGCCGGTTTGCGGCTTTGCGGACGCTTCCTTCGAGCACGTACCGGACGCCAAGTTCCTTGGCGACCTGGCGTATGTCCACATTCTTGCCCTTGTAGGCGAAGGTGGAATTCTTGGCGATGACGAAAAGGCCGGCGACCTTCGACAGACTGGTGATCAGGTCTTCGACAAGCCCGTCAGCGAAATAATCCTGCTCCGGGTCGCCGCTCATGTTGGTGAACGGCAACACGGCGATCGAGGGTCTGCTCGGCAACGCCAAAGCATCGTGCGATGGCTTGTCGGACGCCATCTGCGTGTCGTCCAGCAACACTCGGAAGACACGGATCGGAGTGGTCGATGTTTTTTAACTCCCGGTCGCCCATATCTTCGAATGCGAGGCCAAGCCGCTCGCCGATGTGATCGCGGACCGAAGCGGAAATCGCGATGCCGCCGGGCGGGGCTATACCCTCTAGGCGCGCCGCCACGTTCACACCGTCCCCGAATATGTCGTCGCCGTCGACGATCACGTCGCCCAGGTTGATGCCCACGCGGAACTCGATGCGGCGGTCTTGCGGCACGTTCTCGTTGCGCCCGGGCATGGCCCGTTGGATCTCAGCCGAACAGGCAACCGCATTCACGACGCTCGGAAACTCCACCAACATGCCGTCGCCGGTGACTTTGACTATGCGGCCATGATGCTCAGCGATCTTACTGTCGACAAGTTCCCGGCGATGCGCCTTCAGCGAAGTCAGCGTGCCCACCTCGTCGAGGCCCATCAGACGGCTGAAACCGACCACGTCGGCCGAGAGGATCGCAGAAAGTCGGCGCTCCATCGGGTACCGCCTTGATGTTGTGAACAACCGGGGCAACGTAGCTTCTTTCCAAGCAGAGGTCATCAAGATCGAGCCGGAGATTTACAGCGCGCTCGACTCGCAAGTGGTGGCGGTGGTGTGTACCGGTTCGTCGCTAGTGGTTGAAGTCTGACCCTTGATGCCCCTTCTCTCACTCGAAATGGAGCGGACGCGGTGTTATCTTAAGCGCAGGGTCGAGAGTTGGTCCGGCGAAGGCGGAAGTAGCGTTGGGAGGAGAAGTTGTTCAGGGGAACGTGCATCGGTCTTTTGCTGGGTTTCGCCTGGGTGCAGGGCGGTGATCCGGCTTCGGCTACTGAGCTAACCATCCTGTGGTCCGACTGGGACCCGGCGAACTACCTTCAGGAGTTGGTCAACGAGTATGAGAAGGAAACCGGGGTCAAGGTAACGGTCGAAACCACGGCGTGGCCCGGTTTTCAGACCAAGGCGTTCGCTGAATTCAATGCCAAGGGCGACGCTTACGACATGATCGTCGGCGACTCGCAGTGGCTCGGGGCTGCCTCGACCGGCGGTCACTATGTCGAACTGACCGACTTCTTTGCCAAGCACGAGGTCGCCAAGCTGATGGCGCCGGCCACCGTAAAGTTCTATGCCGAGTATCCGGGAAACAGCGGCAGATATTGGGCGATTCCGCTCCAGGGGGACGCCATAGGCTGGGCCTACCGCAAGGACTGGTTCGAGGACCCAAAGGAAATGAAGGCGTTCAAAGAAAGGTATGGCTACGACCTCTCTGTGCCAAAGACATTTAAGGAAATGCGTGACATCGCTGAGTTCTTCCATCGTCCCGATGAGAACAAGTATGGGATCGGCATCTACACCGACAACTCGGGCGACGCGTTGGCGGGGGGATTTGGCAGTGTGCTCTTTTCCTATGGCGGCGAGTTCGGCGACTATGCGACCTATGAGGTTGAGGGAATTGTCAACTCGGAGCGGGCCGTCGCAGCGTTGGACGCCTACAAGGAGCTTTACAAGTTTACGCCGCCGGGCTGGGCGAGCGCCAACTTTGTCGAGGACAACCAGGCAATCACCGAGAATCTCGCTGCGATGAGCATGAACTTCTTCGCCACCTTCCCACCGCTGGTCAACGAGGCCGCCAACCCGAACGCCAAGGAAACCGGCTTCTTTGCCAATCCGGCCGGCCCAAATGGCGATCAGTTTGCCGCCCTTGGTGGACAAGGCATCTCGATTGTTTCCTACTCGCAAAAGCAGAAGGACGCCTTCAAGTTCCTGGAGTGGTTCATCAAAGACGACACACAAAAGAAGTGGGCGGAGCTTGGCGGCTATACGTGCAGTGCTGCGGTTCTTCAGTCGGAAGCATTCCAGAACGCCACGCCGTATAACAAGGCGTTCTACGAAAGTATGTTCAAGGTGAAGGACTTCTGGGCCGTTCCGGAATACGCTGAATTGCTGCTGCAGCTAAATCAGCGCGTTCATCCCTATATCACCGGTCAAGGGAGTAGTACTGCGAAGGAGACCTTGGATGCGCTTGCTGCCGACTGGAACGTCACTTTCAAGAAATATGGTCGCCGGTAGTTCATCGGGCGGTCGGGACGGACGGAGTTCCCACCCTGGATATAGGCTTCCAAATCAGCGAAGGGAATGATTGAGAGCCCATCTGACCAGAAGAGGCGGCCGGAGCCTTGGTGGAAGCAGCAGAAGAAATGCTCTTCTTTATATCACAGCTGGCGAACTGACTGGATGGTGATTGCGGAATTCGACGAGGGTGCTGACGTGGTTCCCGTAGCTCTTGTAGTCGGCGCGTCGGGTGCGGTGTCGAATGTAAAGACCGTGGGCGCATATACCGGCGCGGAATTCAAGATTGCCCAACAAAAAGTGGGGAAGATTGCAACTTCCTACAAAGCCCCGGCCGGATAAGTAGATCCAAATCCTCTGGCGGCGGATCGAACCCTCCACCGTCAGGTTCGTCCACGATTCTACTACACTCTTCCGCTCGCCCCCTCTCCTGGCGCTTGAAGATTTAGTGGTCGGAGTTGATCTTCTGCTCGAACGATAAGGGGTCTGCTTAGTCATCACGACTGCAAATTGTCGGGATCCACGCCTCACGCCAGCGCCGGCAGCAGCGCTTGAAACCGTGGATTGTTGCTAAGGGCATCGAAATCTGGGTCTGTACGCATCAATGCTTTTCGTTGATGACTTAGGCGCGGCACTAGACGCTCAAGGAGTTCAATCGACTGGTCGAAATCGCCAATCAGGGAATACACGCAGGCCGATATTGTATTGCACTGTCGGATCGTCTGGATCGATCGCGAGAGCGCGGGAGGCCCATTCTCGTGCGCGGTTAACGTCGCCAAGGTCCGTCAACGCAACGGCGCCTACATAGGCAGCCATCGAGCTTTCCGGATGCCGCTCAAGTACATGTTCGGACTCGCTCCAGCAGTCGCCGCGCTGTTGTCTTGACGTCGGCTCGACGTCCAAGGGTATTTTGCGCTTGACGGAGAATGAGCAGGGCCCGACAGTCCGCCGGCATCAGTTCGGCCGCTCGCTCTGAATATTGTGCTGCTTTCTCGAAATCGCCTTGCGTTAGCCAAAACCACGCATAGTCGTTGTGCGCTTCAAACAGAGTGGGATCCAGGGCAAGCGCCTGTTCGAACTCCGCCATCGCCTCGGTGTTCCGTTGGCAGTTGTATAGTGCGAGGCCACGGGCGGAATGCGCGTCGGCCAGTTTGGGATCGAGCTGCAGCGCCTTCGCGCTGGTCGCCAGAATGTCATCGAGCGCGATGTCCACATTGTGATAAACATATAGAACTGAATCGCAGCTCGCGATGCCCGCATAGGCGCGGGCATAGAGCGGATCGAGTTCCGCGGCCTTGGCGAACATGCGTCGCGCCAGCAATGTATAGGACTTTGTGCGCATGTGGAAGAAATGCCGGCCCTGCAGGTAGTAGGTATATGCCTCGATATTCGTCCGTGGCCGCTGCGCTGATCACTCACGCTCTTCCGGCAGCAGCTTGATCTTCAGCTGTTCGACAATCGCATGAGTGATCTCGTCCTGGATAGCAAAGATATCGGTCAGGTCGCGATCGTAGCGATCGGCCCAGATGTGCGTACCGTCATTGCCGTTGACGAGCTGGGCATTGATGCGGACTCGCTGGCCGGCCCTTCGAACGCTCCCCTCCAAGACTGTCTTGACCTTGAAGCGCTTGCTTACCTCCTGCACGTCGACGGATTTGCCCTTGTAGGTGAAAACCGAGTTGCGGGCGATGACCGACAGACCGGATATCTTCGACAGGTCGGTGATGATGTCCTCGGTCATGCCGTCCGAGAAATATTCCTGCTCGGGATCGCCGCTCATGTTGTCGAAGGGCAGCACGGCGATCGACGGCTTTTCCGTTGCCAGCGCTGCGATGAGGCGTCGCGCGAGTCGCGTATGGCGCTGAGAAGAGGTCGACATTATAGACGCGAACCGGCCGGTCGATGTTCTTCAGCATCTGCTCGCCGGTGTCCTCGAAGGTGAGGTCAAGCCGGTTGCCGATGTGGTCGCGAACAGACCGGAGACGGCGATGCCGCCGGGCTGAGCAAGGCTCTCGAGCGCGCCGCCACGTTGACGCCGTCTCCGTAGATGTCGTCATCTTCGACAATGATGTCGCCGAGATTGACGCCGATGCGGAATTCGATTCGGCGGTCTTCCGGCACGTCGACGTTGCGCTCGCGCATCTTGCGCTGGATCTCGGTGGCACAGGCAACGGCATTCACCACGCTCGGGAATTCGACCAGCATGCCGTCGCCGGTGACCTTGACGATGCGCCCCTGGTGCTCGGCGATCTTGGCGTCGGCCATCTCGCGCCGATGCGTCTTCAGAGCCGACAGCGTACCCGCCTCGTCCAGCCCCATGAGGCGGCTGTAGCCAACCACATCGGCAGCGAGGATGGCTGCCATTCTGCGCTGAACGGGATTCACAGGTCGTCGTCGCCTCCGAGGGTGATTTTACTCCACAATCTGCTGGATAGGGAGTGCGGCGGCACATTCCATAGGCATCATCAGAAAACAGGACGTGCTAGCGTCCCCGATAAGCAAGTTCCGGCATTTCCTTTATCTCGGCGATGCCGAAGTCCGCTGTGGATCAGTCGAAGATGTGGATCTTACCTCACAGAATATCTGCTATCGCGTTCTGGACGCCAGAAGTTGACGATCGGCTTCCGGCCCCCTTCAGTCATTCCCCAGCGCAATTTTCGATGACGGCCTTTGGCGCAGGGCAGACCTAGCGAAAAAAATTCGAGTTCGCGACGGCATCTAGATTTTATATCGCCGGCCCATACACCATGCGCAGGTTTCAAGTTTTTCGTGGGCCGAAAGACCCAGGCGTCGACGGCGCAGAAGCAATGTGGGGGGGAGTCTGCGAATGTTCGCGCGTGGAGCATTGCCCTCACGTGGCATGCCGGCCGCAGGTGGATAGGCCCCTATAGGCAAGCAGCCTCAAGCCAGAACGAAACTTCGACGCGCCCCGCTTCTAGGTCAGCCAGGCGAACGGGACGGCAGTCCGCGCCCTTCCGGGCGCGGACAGATCCGTTCCTCGTCAATAGTCCATGCCGCCGCCCGGCATTGGTGGAGCTGGCGTGTCCTTCTTCGGCTTCTCGGCCACCATGGCTTCGGTGGTCACGAGCAAGCCGGCGACCGAGGCGGCATCCTGCAGCGCGGTCCGGACGACCTTTACCGGATCGATGACGCCCTGCTTGTAGAGATCACCGAACTCATTGGTCTGCGCGTTCCAGCCATAGGCGAACTCGGCCTTCTCGCGCAGCTTGCCGACGATGATCGAACCTTCATTGCCCGCGTTCTCGGCGATCTGGCGCACGGGCGCCTCCAAAGCACGGCGGACGATCTCAATCCCGTGCTTCTGGTCGGCATTGTCGACCTCGACATTTTCCAGGGCCTTGACGGCGCGGAGCAATGCGACGCCACCGCCAGGCAGAATGCCTTCCTCAACGGCCGCCCGCGTTGCGTGCATGGCGTCATCGACACGGTCCTTGCGTTCCTTCACCTCGACCTCGGTCGAGCCGCCGACACGGATGACAGCGACGCCGCCGGCGAGCTTGGCAAGCCGCTCCTGCAGCTTCTCGCGGTCATAGTCGGACGTCGTCTCCTCGATCTGCGCCTTGATCTGGGAGATCCGCCCCTGGATCTCGCCCTTCGAGCCTGCACCGTCGACGATCGTGGTAGTCTCTTTCTCAAGGACAACGTTCTTGGCCCGGCCGAGCATATCGAGGGTGACGTTTTCGAGCTTGATTCCGAGATCTTCGGAAACCGCGGTGCCGCCAGTCAGGATCGCGATGTCCTCGAGCATCGCCTTGCGGCGGTCGCCAAAGCCCGGCGCCTTGACGGCCGCGACCTTCAGGCCGCCCCGCAGCTTGTTGACGACGAGGGTGGCAAGCGCCTCACCTTCAACGTCCTCGGCAATGATCAGCAGCGGCTTGCTCGATTGCACGGTCGCTTCGAGTATCGGCAGAAGCGCCTGCAGGTTGGACAGCTTCTTCTCGTGGATGAGCAGATAGGGCTCTTCCAGCTCGACGCGCATCTTGTCTGGATTGGTGATGAAATACGGGCTGAGATAGCCGCGGTCGAACTGCATGCCCTCGACCACTTCCAGCTCGGTCTCGGCGGTCTTGGCCTCCTCGACGGTGATCACACCTTCGTTGCCGACCTTCTGCATCGCTTCGGCGAGGAAGCGGCCGATCTCGGTATCGCCATTGGCCGAGATGGTGCCGACCTGAGCGATTTCATCATTGTTGGTAACGTTGCGCGCCTTGGTCTTCAGTTCCTGCACGACAAGCTCGACCGCCTTGTCGATGCCGCGCTTGAGGTCCATCGGGTTCATGCCCGCCGCAACCGCCTTCATGCCTTCCTTGACGATGGCGTGAGCGAGAATGGTCGCCGTTGTGGTGCCATCGCCAGCGATGTCGCTGGTCTTCGATGCGACCGCACGCACCATCTGCGCGCCCATGTTCTCGAACTTGTCCTCCAGTTCGATCTCCTTCGCCACGGTCACGCCGTCTTTGGTGATGCGGGGCGCCCCAAACGATTTGTCCAGCACCACATTACGGCCCTTCGGACCGAGCGTGACCTTCACTGCGTTGGCGAGAATTTCGACGCCACGCAACATCTTGTCGCGCGCCTCGGATTGGAATTTCACTTCTTTTGCAGCCATCTACCTGCTCCTTCAACCGGCAAAGTCCGTGTGTTCTATGCGACCAGCTAGGCAGCCTTCTTCGCCTTGGCCTTGGCCTCGATCACCCCCATCACGTCGGACTCCTTCATGATCATCAGATCCTCGCCATCGAGCCTGATTTCGGTGCCCGACCATTTGCCGAACAGGATGCGGTCGCCGACCCTGACGTCGAGCGGCTGCAGTTGGCCACTTTCATCGCGCGCGCCGGGGCCGGCGGCGAGGACCTCGCCTTCCTGCGGCTTCTCCTTGGCCGTGTCGGGGATGATAATGCCACCGGCCGTCTTTTCCTCGGCCTCGATGCGGCGGACCAGAATACGGTCGTGCAATGGACGAAATGTCATGTCGTTCTCCTCGTGAGCAAACAGATTTTTCGAGACCTCCCTCCGCGCTAAATCCAAGCCAATCAGACGCGGGCGCGTCACCCGTTCGGCATCGCGCAGATCGATCTGGACCTTGGTTTCGCGGTTCAAGAGGTCTGCGAGGCTTTTTAGCACTCGTCACCCGAGAGTGCTAGCGGAAAGAGTTTACCAGCGGACTTCCCCCTATCGGCTTGGATCGCATCTGCTCGAATGCCGGCCCACCCTTTACGGCCCGTCATTCGCCGGCTCATCGGCACGCGCTCGCCGTGGGCGCGGTTGCGGGTCCAGTCCGAGACCAGTGCCGCTTCCTCCTTAGGGCCGCTGATCGTTGCCTTCGGCGGAGGCGTGCTCGACCTGACGGCGCCGTTCACTTGATCCGCGAGGAGGCCGAGCACCTAATTCAGCAACTCCACACTCCGCCGGGTGCCCGCGTTTACCCCGAAGTCGAATGTACTGAGATCGACGCCTGGAAGAAGGGAGTCGCCCCGCAGCGGCAGGATGCGGCGGAAAAGTTCCTTGTTGTCCTCGCCCATTTCGGTCGGCTCATGGATGGCATAGGCACCGTGGCTCAGCCAATTGAGAGCCCGGTTGAACAGTGACCTGTCTTCCTCGTTATCCGAGCGCCTTCAGGTAGAAGCATGCGGCGCGGTGGTAGTTGCCGAACAGACCGGCTGCGTGCTGCGCCAATGAGCTGGCGCATCGAACATCCCGCCTCCTTGCAACGAGGACGGGATATTACCATATCCAGTGCAGCGGACCGGGCCCCTCTGGCGAAGTTTTTCAACTGTCGCGATGTCGGACCGTTTGGATATCGGCCCGCTCTGCGATGTTCCTGAGCGGGCAACCGGAGGAACGGTTGCCATGATGCGCTTTGGACGCCTTCGCTTTCTTGCTCTTCTATCGGCGGCCTTCGTCGCCATGATGCTTGTTTCGGTGGACTTTGCCGAGGCCCGTCGCGGCGGCAGCTTCGGCAGCCGCGGCTTCCGCACACAGCAGGCCGCACCGCCCACCCGAACCGCCCCGAACCAGACCGGTCCCGTCGAGCGCAGCATGACGCCGGCGCCGAACGCGGCGACGCGCCAGCAGCAGACGGTGGGCCAGCAGCGGCCCGGGCTATTCAATGGGCTGGGCGGCGGGCTGATGCGCGGCCTCCTGATCGGAGGCCTGTTCGGCATGCTGCTCGGCTACGGCTTCGGCGGCATGGCGGGCGCCCTCGGCTTCCTGGTCCAGTTGCTCCTAATCGGCGCGCTCGTCTGGGCGACGATGGCCTTCTTCCGCTCGCGCAGCCAGCCCGCCGTTGCGGGCGCGCCGGCCCGCGGCTCAGGGCGGCTCTCCCAGCGCGATGCGGCATCTCAGTCTGCACCTGCTCGATCGACCACCGGCTTCACGCTGCCGCGCATCGGAGGCGGCGCGGAAGCTGCGACACCGCAGACGGCCGACATAACGCTTGACCCCGCCGATCTCGACATCTTCGAGCGCCGGCTGGACGAGGTGCAGCGTGCCTTCGCGGATGAGGATCACGCTGCTCTCCGCCGTTTCTCCACGCCCGAGATGGTTTCCTACTTTTCGGAGGAACTTGCCGACAACGCCACACGCGGCGTGCGCAATGAAGTATCCGGTGTGCAGCTGCTGCAGGCGGATATTGCTGAAGCGTGGAACGAGGGCGAGGACGATTATGCGACCGCCGCCTTCCGCTATGAGGCGACCGATGTCCTGCGCGACCGCGCCACCGGTGCTTTGGCCGGCGGCATTGAGGAGCCCACCGAGACGGTAGAGCTTTGGACATTCGTGCGGAAAAACGGCGGCGAGTGGAAGCTGTCGGCGATCCAGGAGGCAGACGGCCAAGGCGCCTGATCTCCTGGTCCTGCCAGCGATCTCACGCGATCAGGCATTTCGGTGAATGGATCCGCCCATGCGCAATCTTACAACCCCGTCTCCTGATTAAGTTTGGTTGAAACGGCGTTGCCGTCGCTGCCGATGAGCTTATTTTAGATCGGCCGAGTTAGTCACGGCTAAAAAGCCCAGCCCTAAACTAGTGCTCCGATCGTTAGCTTTTTGGCGCCCGACCACGCCAACCGCCTGACTTCAGTTGCGGCAGCTATCCGCTAGCCACGACCCGAAGGCAGACTGTCAACTCACGGCCCAACTCAAGACATTCGTCGCGATGTCACGGAGAGTCTGCGCTGGCGTAAGTCAAACCTCGCGGACGCGAGTTCGAGTTCGCAACGGCATGCGAACTTCAGCCATACACCGTACGCAAGTTCCAGCAATTGCACGCCAAAAACGGCATCAGCGTCATCGCGGCCATAGAGTGGGTGGGAAGTTTGCGAACAATCGCGCGTGAAACGTCGGCTCCAAGTGCCAGACCTCGACGCTATAACTTGGTGCGGCGCGCTAGATTAGTTCCCCACCTTGGAAGCAGCGGACATCATCTCCTCAGAATTTGGGGCCGCGAATATGCCGCCATCGCGGACCTCGGTGAACGTCCACCGGACGACGCCATTGCGGTCGAGTAGGAACTGGCCGACGAGCTGACCCAAGCCGGTCGCCATCATTTGCTGGTCAGCCTCGGTGATATCGTAGCTGTCTTTCTTATTTAGATATTCGAGCGCTGCGAACGGATCCATCGGCTCCGGCAGTTCGCCCGGCACGTCGACCCGCATCGACTTCACATCAGCCATTGAGACCTTTTGTGGCCACGCGCTCTCGTCCTCGGTGAACTGCATGTTCGGCAACCCAAAAGCGCGATGCGAAGCTCGCTCCGGGTCGGATGCCGCTAGCAGCGCCGGTATCGGATGGTACCGGAGATAGAGGCGCGCCCGTTCGATGGGCGTGTTCACTACTGTCAGGCTCTCGATACCCCTGGCATTGAGGGCTGGTGTGAGCTGTGAAACCACCGCAATATGACGCCTGCAAAATGGGCAGTTAAGGCCTCGATACAGGCCAACCAACACTGACTTCTGGCCGCGAAAATCATCGATCGCTATCTTGCCCTCACGCGTAATCGCGTCGAGCACGACATTGGGCGCTGTGTCTCCCGGTTGCAGCGGGCCAGAGGCAATGTCAGGCATGATGTTCCCTTCGTCAAACAAACTTGAGGCGCGGCGTGGGCTTCAAGTTTGAGCCCGTGCCTGGCACGAGCTTCTTGTGCATGCTGAAAAGGCGCTCAGCACCGGAGTGTCCATAATTGATAGTGATAGAGCATAGTGAGGACTGACGCCAGCTTCGAGCCTGCTCGCTTCCGAAACAACTCGACCTTACTCGTCAAGGGCTCCGTCACAACTGACCGTTGTAAGCGGCCCTTCATGTTGCGGAGAGTCTGCACTGGCGTAAGTCGAGCGTGACGGTCGGATTGGCATGGCCGGCGATCTGCGCCACCAAGCCCACCTCGATGCCCTCCGCCTGCAGCGTCGAGATAAAGGAATGGCGAGCCGAGTGCGGCGTCACATAGGGCAGCCTGAGGCGCTTGAAGGCCGGTTGCCAGTAGCGCTTGCGGAAGTTCTGGTAGAGCAAGCGGACCACCGCCGCCGATCCGCGGCTTCGGCCATTCCTGCAGCCGGCCGGGGCCGGGAAAGACGCGATGCAGCTCCTTGCCTTTCCGCGGACAACGGACGCGCCACGCGAGCAACATCTCGCGCAGCGTCGGGCTCATCGGGATGTCCCGCGTTCCGGCTTCCGTCTTGGTCATCTCGGTCAGCGAGCCGTCGCGCTCCTGGATGCGGCGAATGCGTATGACATTGTTGTCAAAGTCCACCTCGCTCCACAGCAGGCCCAATTGCTCCGACGGTCGCGTGCCGGCAAGGAACGGGAACGCGTAGTAGACGCCGTGCTCGGGATCATCCTTGGCCTCGGCGATGAGCCGGCGGATGTCTTCCGACGTCAGGATCGCCTTCTTCGGCTTGTGCCGGGCGCGAGACAGCCCGGTCGGCATCGACGGCGCGCGAACGGTGAAGTCCTCCTCGGCGAGCGCCAGGATCGACTTGAGGTGGCTCTTCGCCCGGTTCGCCGTGTAGGTGCCGCACTGCTCGACGATGGTCCGGTGCCAGATGCGGATCATCGCCGTGGTCAGCTCGGTCAGCTTGACGTGGCCGAGCAGCTTGATGAAGCGGGCACCCTTCGGCGCGATGCCGCTCTCGGTGTAGTCGGCGCGCTCCTGCCTCGTGCCGATCAGCAGCGGCCCACGGATCGCGCCGTTCGCCACCACCTTGTAGCCCTTGAGCGTCGAGGGCTTCACCTTGCCGTCCTTGTCGGCCAGCCAGTGATCGATCGCCTGGGCGACGGTCGGCGCGGTCCGCTCGTCGACATAGCTGCCCTCGGCGACCTTGACGAGCAGGGCTGTTCGGAACGCCTCGGCGTCCTTCTTGCGGTTGAAGGCGCGGCGGCGCCGCTTCCTGGTGATCGGGATCCTTGTACTCGCAATACCATTGCGGATAGGAGGCGACGGAACCGTCCTTGAGCTTCCGGCGACGAGTCGTCGTGGTGATGCTGATGTTGTACTAGTCTTGTTCATGTCATTTTTCTCGCCACACGAGAAAAACACGCCGATGTAACCGGCACAATTAATCGCGAGATGTGTCCTCAGAGCCTCGAAACGTGCCCGAATTGTAACCAGCGGTGTAACCTCGAGTATTTGGAGATACGTCGAAGCCGCGAGACGACGCGGCTCGTGAATTCTCGGATTCCATGCCCATTGGGGTTGAAATCGCGGCTGCGGTGGCGGCGTGGCGGGTGTGGCATGCCACAGCCAGCCCGCCGCCTGCGCCACTGCTACCCACAGCAGCCCCTGCCTGCTGCCGCACCCGTCCCTGGTACCCGCCACACATGCCACAGTGCCACGGCTAAAATTTCGCTTTGTCGTAGCCGGGGGGCAAGCCGTCGACGTCGTCGCGGTGACCTTCGGGTTTTGGGCGCTCGTAGCCGCGAACAGTGCCACTGCCCGCCCGGAATTTTGTGGGTGTCCAGCCGAGCTTGCGCATTTGGATTGCCACCCGTTTCGCATGGCCCTGGTGCTGGCGTTCCAGGTCGACTCCCAGCACGTTCTTAAGTAGTTTATGGGTTTCGACACGGACGACGTCGCCAGTTGCGACCCCGCGAACCTTAGCTAACACCTCCCGCCACGGATCTTCCTCAAGGCGCTCGGCTTGCTCGATGGCAGCGGCATCCCAGAGTTCGTTCGGCAACACGATAGATTCGCCGCGTGCCTCCCGAACTGCAGCCTCGGCCAGAAGCTGGTCACGATCGCGTTGAATCTGCGTGTTTGTCTGTTGCGAGGCCGCTCGGGTCATCTCCCTCCTCTATAAGCACCCGGGTTATCGGCAGAACACCGAGCGGAAGCCCATCAAGTCCGAACGGAGCTAGCGCGGCTGCTTGTTGGGCCGCAGCCTTCGCACCCCTCGCACCAGCTGGCTCCGGACTGCTTTCCTTTGGGAAGTCGTCCAATGAATACGCTAGCGACCAATCTGCCTTGACCACATGGGCAACCGACGGCTCGCGACCGGCGTCCCGCTTCTTGCACTTGGAATGTTGACCGTACCTGGCAGTCGCATGATGCGGTCGATGTTGTGGCAGTTGTCGCCGCCTACTAATTTTGCAATTCCCATGTTGGCGGCCTCGACCCTAACCAGGTCGCTTGTCGCCTCTTTCAGCCTCCAGAAGCTGTGATAGCCGCCCCCGAGAAGTTGAGGATTGTCGGAGGTGGCGAAAATTCAAGAAGGCGGTCCTTGGCGCCAATGTCATCCACATCGACATGCAGAAATAGCGCCGCCGAGACGTCGGCCTTCGTTGCCTTTCTTGTTGACGAAGCCCGGACGAAGTGTGTTGACGTGGAAATACTGGTTAACTTTGCCCTGTCGGGCTTCTATCCAGGCGCGCATTCCCGCTGTGTCGTTGGTAAAGGTACGAGCCGCTATGTTTCCACTTAGGTTTATAGCCACGAGATGCCGGGGCATGTTTGGGAACATATTGTTAGGAATGCGACTGCTTCGTCGCTGTCCCCTTTGGGAAGTCTGCCTGATCAATCATTTGACCCCTCCCTGACGGCAGGCGTCGATGTAGGCGATCACCTCGGATAGCTTGACCAGCCTCCTGGAATTGAACGGCGTATAACTCGGGATCTGCCCACGCTTCACGGCGCGTTGAAGCTGCCAATATTGGCAGCCGAGCCGTGTGGCCGCTTGATGCAGCGTAAGCAGCCTGTCAGCTGGAGTGTCTTGCGCATACCAGTAACTGAAAACCTTGGAAATGGCATCCATCTGTTCATCTCACTTCGGAAGCGATGAAACGACGTGCCAAGTTGGCTCCGCGTCCGCTCCCAATCTTGGACTGGGGTGAAGCGTGATGTCAGCCGTAACGAGTAGCGTCAGGGTCTATTGCGCCCTCTAGAAAGCCGCCCGGTGTGGTGAGCGAGAGGGCCACGAAGCCCTGTCAGCAATGCGTCGTTGGAGGCTGCCTAGAAGGCTCCGGCGCAAGGGCTCCCCGTGATCATCACTCCTTATGCATGCCATACGCGGGCATGGGACGCAATATATTTAGCGTCGAATTTTGGGTGGGATACTGGATGTAGTGGGTTCTCACCTCCTCAGTACCGGTTTTTTTGGGCAACTCCTGTTCCGGTCATCCGCAGAGCTGATCGCTAGACACGTAGAAAAGCGATCGAAGTTTGTCCATCAGAGGTACACCTGGGTAGACCATCGTGCGCTCCAGAACCGGGCATGAGCCATGTTTGGCGGAGTGCGACGCACCTGGGTCGCGTAGTAATCTCCAATATTATCCTGACTGGTAGGCAGCCGGTTGATCTCTTCGCTCACATGGACGGCTCCGCGTGGGGAAGGAGCACATCCCGTGGGGAAGGAGCACATATAGAACCCAGCCGGGGACTGGAGGTTCAAGGGCTACCTGCCTCCCGCGCGCGTAGCGGCGCCGCCCGCCCGAAACTCCGATACGGGAAAGCAGCTCGTACGGCAAGGACGGAGTGACGCGGGTCGCAGCAGCACCGGTAGGCTACGTGCCGTCACCGCACGTCACCGCCGCCACAGGTGTGACGGTGTGCCGGCGGTGATGCTGCTCCGCTTACACCAGTTCAGGGAGGCGTGGGAGGGGGATTCGCCCCCATTCCGTGCGCGAATCAGGCCGGCCGGGCAAATTGAATCGCCGGTTTGCAGTCAGCCTTGCCATCGCCGAAACGGACGAGCTGATCGCACGCAAGGGTAGCGTGGTGAAGGTTGCATACAAGCTGAAGTACAAGCACCGCGCGGACGACGCCGGCATTCGCGGCAAGGCCGCCAAGCGCTCGGCCTGGGATTGGCTGGCGCAGGAAATCGCGGCAGTGGCGCTCACCGACAAGGCCAAGCTGAAGGTGGACGAGTTCCTCGCGCTGCTCGACGCGAACGGCGTGGACCATTCCCGCTGGACCAACCGCAGCGCCGGGCTGGGAAGGCCGGCTGCGGATGACCGGGCGGCTCGCCCTGCAGCGCAGCTGGTGGCCGAGCGCGGGCGAGCTCTACTTCGCGGCGACGGCATATACGAGCGCCTCGCCGACACACGCACGTAACTCTCCGCCCCACCGTTGCGACTTGGTGGTTGTGACGCAGCTAGGCCCACCGTTCCGGCTGTCAGGGCGGGGATCAGCGTGTTTCCGAAACCGAAGGTCCCCCCGCTGGCTGGTCGGCCGAAGTGTACAGGTGACACATCGGTAGCACATCGATGGGTGGATCGGATCGGGCTACTGGCCTATGCTAGCCCAGATCAGGCGTCCTCTAATATCAGTTGGGAATTGTCACCTGTCGATGTTCGGTCCCATCGGTCTTATAGGGCTTGGTCTCGTAGGCAAGGCGCTGGCGAGACGTCTGATTGGTGCCGGCTACAGGGTCGTCGGTCGGGATCCGGATCAGCGGGCGCGCGAAGCCGCCAGAGCAATCGGCGTCGAAATCGCCGATGACCTCCGTATGTGGCCGACTGCTGCAAGGTGATCTTCCTGAGTCTCCCCGGATTCGATGATCGTCGAAGACGTGCTATGGGGATCCTCTAGCCTGAGTGGGTCATGCACCATTGGCACCCTGGTCATCGACACCACTACCGCGGACCCCAAGGAGACCCTGCGAAATTTCAACCGTCTCGCCGCCCAGCAAATTCGTCTTGTCGATTGCCCTCTCGTGGGCTCAAGCCAAGAAATCGGCGAGGGGCAAGCTGTCGCGATTGTCGGTGACCGAGAGGACACGGCTTACTACGCACCTCTTCTTCGCACGTTCGCCAACACAGTGTTTTTTCTCGGCGAGATCGGACGAGGTCACACAGCCAAACTTGTCGTCAATTTGGTGCTCGGCCTTAATCGTATCGTCGTGTCAGAAGGGCTCGGCCTCGCCCATCGATGCAACTTGGACCTCGGACAAATGTTGACCCTGATGAAAGCCAGCGCCGCCTATTCGGAGGTGATGGATACCCAAGGTGGGCTGATGTTGTCGCACGACTCAGCCACCCGACGGCACGGCTTGCACAGCATGCAAAAGATGTCGGCCTGATCCTTGAGCTTGCAGCAGAGAGCGGAGCGCGGGTGCCGATGTCGAAGTTGCACAAATTTTTGTTACAGGAAGCCATTGCGAACGATTTGGGAGCTCTAGACAATGCGGCGGTTTTCAACCTTTTCGTTCCGCCCTAACCCCGGGTGACGAGCGTATCTGGCTAGACTGTCTGGATAGCTTTGCATGGCCTTTCGAAGATCTTCTTCTGACTTGACCTTGATTTCGCGCCCTTCATGGCAGCTCATCCAAAGCGCCGCCGACAATCCGAAAATGAGCCAAGCGAAATCGGCATCCGGCCGCAGATTGGTGGACGGCTCGCAATGCCAGCGCCATGACTGCCTAACAATATCGAGGTGGCAACTCGCGGCGGCACATGGTGACTCGGCCTTGCCATTGAATACTATGCATTCGCCTGTGCCGTCGTAGATCGCTTCGATGACGAACTCGCGGTGGTTCGCTAGACCCTCGATGCGAAATCGCTTAAACGGCCGAGCCCCTTGCGCTTGAAGTCGGTATAAATTCCGATGGTCATACCGTTCACAAGGATCTGGCCCGAGACTTTGCCGTCAACTAAGCCAAAACGGTAATCCTCATGACGACTTTCACGGGCACTCGATTGATGCACGCAAGTAATGTGGTTGCCCGGAGACCTTGATGGAAAGGTGTTCAACGAGAAGGACTTGTTCATCTGCGAACAGCTCGCGCTTGCCGCGGACAGGACGACGACGAGTGAGGGCTGTGCCCGCTCATGATGGCGCTGGTTGCGGCATCCCGATAAGCTGGCGGCACCACCAAGCGAGTGAACCGCCATGTCCCTTCCCGCCATCTCCCTCGTCGCCGTCCCCGGCCGCCGCCGGCTCACCATCGACCTCGCGCGCGAGGCCGAGCGGCGCGGCTTCTCCGGCATCTACACGCCCAGCATGTATGGCAACATGTCGCAGTGCGAGGCGATGGCATGGAACACCGAGCGCATCCCGTTCGGCACCGCCATCGCGCCGATCTACGCACGCACCGTGCTGGACTTCGCACAGAGCGCGGCGTTCATGCACGAGGTCTCCGGCGGGCGCTTCCGCCTTGGCATCGGCGTCGCGCACGCGCCGGGTCATCAGCGCATGGGCGTGACGGTCGGCAAGCCGCTCGGCGACACGCGCGCCTTCGTCGAAAGGCTCCACGCGGTGGAAGGCGTGGGCGAGTTCCCGCCGATCATCATCGCGGCACTGCGGCAGAAGATGGTGGCGCTGGCCGGGGAGATCTCGCAGGGCGTGGTGTTCGCCAACGCCGCGCGCTCGCACATGGCGGCATCGCTCGCCGCGCTGCCGGTGGGGAAGCGTGACGACGAGGCGTTCTTCATCGGCAACATGCTGCCGACCTGCATCAGCGACGATGTCGAGGCGGCGAAGGCGGTGTGCCGCAAGAACCTGATCCACTACGGGTTCCTGCCGAACTATCGCAACTACTGGAAGGAGGCGGGCTACGTCGAGGAGATGACGGAAATCGAGCGCGCCATCGCCGAGGGCCGCCGCGACGATGTGCCGCGCTATCTGACGGATCGGTGGCTGGCGGATGTGTCGCTGTTCGGCCCTGCGGCGCGGGTGCGCGAGGGTGTGGAGGCGTGGCAGGCCGCCGGCGTGCGCACGCCGGTGATCGTGCCGTCATCCACCTCGGGCGGTCAGCTCAAGGCGCTGGAGGAGATCTTCGCGACCTTCGCCTGACGCTTCACGCGAACTGATCGGACTGCTTGATCCAGATCAAGGTGCCGGGTGGGTTTTGGTGCTGTGCTCGCCGCTGGCGGAGTCCGCCATGGAGCGGCACGAGGGATGAGCACTCTGCACGAGCACGTCGGGCAACTCCTGCGCCGGCACCTCGATGCGCCTGGCGCGCTGCCGGACAAGCTCAACAACGCGCTGCGCGTGCTCGCCAAGTACCGCGCGACCCTGATCCAGAACACCGTCGTTCAGCAGTGCGGTACGACGGTGCAGGGCGGCCCGTTCCAGGGCATGGAGTTCGTCGCCCAGTCGACCGAGGGATGCCACGTGCCCAAGCTGCTGGGCTGCTACGAATTGGAGCTGCATGATCACATCCTGGCAGCGGCCGGGCGTGGCTACGAGGCGGTGATCAACATCGGCGCGGCGGAAGGCTACTACGCCGTCGGCCTGGCCCGCCTGATGCCCGACGTCCGCGTGTACGCCTACGACACCAATGCCGCGGCCCATCCGGTGTGCCAGTCACTCGCCGAGCGCAACGGCGTGGCCGGGCGCGTCGTGATCGGCGGCGCCTTCCGGGGCGAGGACTTCGACCGCTTTGCCGGGCAGAGGACGCTTGTGGTGTGCGACATCGAGGGCGGCGAGACCGACCTGCTCGATCCCCGCCGGTATCCCGCCCTGCAGGCGATGGACCTCATCGTCGAACTGCACGACAGTCCCCAGGCGAAACCGAGCGTGCTCATCCCGGAGCGCTTCGCTGCCACTCATGCCGTGACGATGGTCCGGCACCGCGGACAGGCGGTGAAGCTGCCGGCGCTGTTCGAACCGCTCGGCCATCTCGACCAGCTTTTGGCGGTATGGGAGTGGCGCTCGGGGCCGACACCGTGGGCGGTGATGCAGGCCAGGACCGAGGTAAAGCCATGAGCAGCGTCGCGAACGCCGCCATCCTGTTCGAACCCGACGGCTATACCCTGACCGGTCCCTGGTTGATGGGCCGCCAGGCCGCGGGGAACGCCTTCCTGCGCGCCGCGGTCGCCGGCCGTGGAGGTCAGGCGATGTGGGCGTACGCCCGGACCAGGGATCTGGGCGAGGCCTTCGCGGCCTTGGTGCGTTCGTTCGATGCGTGCCACCGAGACACGCTGGCTGCCGGCCGACCGCCTCGACCTGCTCGGCCAGATCGGCACGCTCTATTTGCCCGGCCCGGGCCTGGCCGAAGCGGCACGCCTGCGCCTGCGCGCCGGGCCGGCCGCCTACAGCCTGTGTGGCGTCACCCACACCACCGCCTCGCATTCGTCCATGAACGATGTCACCGGGCTGCTCACGGCTCCGGTCATGCCGTGGGATGCGCTGATCTGCACCTCGTCCGCGGTGGCTCGCACGGTGAAACTGCTGCTCGACGCCGAGATTGCCGCTCTGCGCTGGCGCTTCGGGCCGTCGCTCACGGTCACGCAGCCGCTTCTCCCCATCATCCCACTCGGCGTGCACTGCGACGATTTCGCGTTCGCACCGCATGAGCGGGAAGCTGCCCGGGCGGCACTCGGCATCGCCGCGGACGAGGTCGTGGCACTGTTCGTCGGGCGGCTGTCCTTCCACGCCAAGGCACATCCCCATGCGATGTACGCCGGCCTCCAGGCAGCCGCACAGCGCACCGGCAGGAAGCTGGTGCTGATCCAGTCCGGCTGGTTCGCCACCGAGCACATCTATCACGCGTTCGCGGACGGTGCCGCGCGGGCCTGCCCCGACGTGCGGGCGCTGTTCACCGATGGCAAGGACCCGGATCGTCGCCGCCAGTCCTGGGCAGCGGCCGATCTGTTCGTGTCGTTGTCGGACAACATCCAGGAGACCTTCGGCCTCGCGCCGATCGAGGCGATGGCCGCCGGGCTGCCCGTCGTGGTCACCGACTGGGACGGCTACAAGGACACCGTGCGCGACGGAGTGGACGGTTTCCGCATTCCCACCTGGATGCTGCCGCCCGACGGCGAGGCGTTCGCCCGGGGATACGAATCCGGCATCGACACATACGACGTCTATTGCGGACTGACATGCCAGACGGTGTCGGTGGACCAGCGGGTGCTGATCGAGCGTCTCAGCGATCTGGTCAGCAATCCCGGGCTCCGGCAGCGAATGGGGGAGGCGGGCCGCCGGCGGGCGCGGGACGTGTTCGACTGGGCGGTGGTGTACCGGCAGTACCAGGCCCTGTGGGCCGAAATGGAGAGGCTCCGCCAGGCCGCGCAGCGCGACCCGCAGCAGCAGGCGATGCTTGCGGCGGCGCCTCGGGCGGCGGCGAGCCGGATGGACCCGTTCCGCAGCTTCGCCCATTACCCGACGGACTTGATCCAGGACCGCACGCGGGTTTCCCTGCGGACCGCGGCCGACGCGGCGACCTACGCCGAGTTGGCCAGCCACCCGCTGTTCAGCTACGCCGGCAAGGTGCTGCCGGCACAGGCGGTGGTCGAGGCGCTGCTTGCGCCGCTTGCGCAAGGCGAACTCGCGATGCGGGAACTCGCTGGTCGGGCAGGTTTGGACCTCGGAGCGACGGTGCTGGCGGTCTCGGTCCTGGCTAAAATGGGGCTGGTGCAGCTTCGGCCGTCCGGACGCCTGATACGTTCGATCCAATTGCAGCCGCAAGCGATGCCGCGACCGCACCAACCGTCATGGCCAGGCTTGGCCCGGCCATCCATGACTTTGCTGCGGAAACCAAGGAAAGACGTGGATGGCCGGCACAAGGCCGGCCATGACGATGAGCGGAAGCTGCGGACCGAACAGACGAACGGCGGCCCGAAGGCCGCCGCCACATCTCGATTACGGCATGTCCCAGTAGGGACGGGCGCCGTAGTAGTCATACACGCGCTTGCCCCAGGCGCGGTCTTCCCAGCCGACCGTGTCGGTATCGCTGTAGGACGGCGCGCCCTCGAGCACGCGCTTGTCCAGATCGACCACGAAGCCGCCCATGTTGGTGTCGTATTTCAGCTTCTCCCACGGCATCGGATAATGGCGGTTGCCGATACCCAGGAAGCCGCCGAAGCCGACCACGGCATAGGCGATCTTGCCGGTGACCTTGTCGATCATGACGTCCTCGACGCTACCGAGGTTGTCGCCGGCGGGATTGTAAATTGTGGTGCCCTCGACCTGATCGGCTGCGATCAGCCGGCCGTGGGTGTCGCTCGGATCCTTGATGCTTGCCATAAAGTCCAACCTCTGGCGTTGTGGAGCCGGAGGAACGCAGCGCCGGGCTTCAGGTTCCGCACATCCGCATCACGGGTCGCAGATCGCCCAGTTGGTCGATCCGGCCGATCTCGCCGATCAGGTCGCGTGTCTTCGCCCCGCCCAGGATCGGTTCCGCGAGCGAGGCTGAATTTCTCCTCCAGTCGCCGGCCCTGTTCCGCGATGTCGCTGGCGGGTATCCCGGCATCATACGATGTCGTGAGGCGCCGTCCGTCGGTCAGTTCCAGGTCCAGTTGCGCCAGGGTATTCGGAAGGCCGGGGCGGAAGTCGAATTCCACCCGGTCGCGCAGCGCGATCAGCGTCGGGTCCGACGCTGTCGCCTCCGAGTAGCTGGCAAGCCCGCCGGTATCGACGCCCGCCAGCGCCATCGCGGTGGTGAGCCGAAGGCTGAATTTCGCCTCCAGGCCGGTGCGCGGGGCCGCGATGTTGCAGATGCGGTCGCACGTCTCGTCCAACGTGAGGTGGATGCGGGCGATGCTGTCGGGCGTCAGCCCGTGCTGTTCGCGCAGTTTGCGCGCGGCCTCGATCGGCGCGTGCGTCATGTAGCAGGCGGCATGGTACTTGAAGAGGTTGCTCAGGATGTGGAAGCCGCCCGGCGGCTCGGCCAGCGCATCGGCTGGATTGAAGTCGGGGCTGTGCGTGCGGGCAAAGCCCTGAGCACATTCGATCACATCGGCGCGTGCCGTGAAGCCGCGCTGCGCCAGTCGTGCGGCGAGCAGGCCGTGATACGCCGCCTTGCCGGCATGCAGCGGCTTGCACATGGTGCCGAACATCGACTTCAGCCCCGCCGCCTGGGTTCCCGCTATGCCGAGGGCGGTGGCGAATTTCTCCGCATCCAGTCCCAGCAGATGCGCGCACGCTGCGGCGGCGCCGAAGCTGCCGAGGGTGCCGGTGGCGTGGAAGCCAAGCGTGTTGTAGTGGCCCGGGGCGAGCAGCAGGCCGAGCCGGCATTGCAGTTCGTAGCCGGCGACGAACGCGGTCAGCACATCCTGTCCTGAACTGCCGCGCTCCTCGGCCAGCGCGAGCAACGCCGACAGCAGCACCACCGACGGATGGCCGGTCATCGCCAGGTTGACGTCATCGAAGTCGAGCGCATGCGACGCGGCGCCATTCACCAGCGCGGCCGACAGTACCGGCAGTCGCGCCGCGTGGCCGATCACGGTGGCGATCGGCGCGCCACCCTGCTCCTGCGCTTCCGCCAGCAGGATGTCGGTCAGTTCCTCCTTCGCGCCGGCGAGCGTGCACGCGACGTAGTCCAGCACGCATTGTCGCGCCAATGTGCGCACATCGTCCGGCAGATCGGCATAGCTCAGCGTGCGCGCCTGCTCGGCCAGCGCGCGGGTAAGTCCCTGTGACGTCCCTTGGGACGTGATGTCGGTGATGACGTTCATGTGCGATCCTTCTCAACGTCCCTGGAATTGCGGCTTGCGCTTCTCGTTGAACGCGCGGATGCCTTCGCGGCGGTCCTCGGTCGGCACCATGCGGTTATACGCCTCGATCTCGAACATCATGCCGCTGGCGAGGTCCATGTTCAGCCCGTAGTTCACCGACTGCTTGATCTGCCGCGTCGAGATCGGCGCGTTGCCGGCGATGACGGCGGCGGTCTCCAGCGCATCGGCCAGCAGCGTGTCCGCCGCGCAGATGCGGTTCACCATGCCCCACTCGAAACCCTGCTGCGCGGTGAACGGCTTGCCGGTGAGCAGGATCTCCTTGGCGCGGCGCGCGCCCACCGCGCGTGGCAGGGTCTGCGTGCCGCCGGCGCCAGGCATGATGCCGAGTGTCACCTCGGTCAGCGCGAAGCGCGCGTGTTCGGCGGCATAGATGAAGTCGCAGCACAGCGCGATCTCCATGCCGCCGGCATAGGCCGCGCCGTTCACCGCGGCGATGATCGGCACCGGGCAGGCGGTGATGGCGCGAATGGCACGCTCGAAGATCAGGTGCTGGTCCTGCCATTGCTGATCCGTCATGCCGTTGCGCTCTTTCAAATCGCCGCCGGCACAGAACGCGCGCGCGCCGGCGCCGGTGAGCACAATGCAGCGCTGCTCGTTGGGCGCGCCGCCGATGGCGTGGAACAGGTCGAGCAGATCGAGGCCCATCTGCGTGTTCATCGCATTGGCGACCTCGGGACGGTTCAGCGTGACCTGCAGGGTGTGCGGCTGTGGACGAGCTGTCTCCAGCGTCTGGTAGGGTGCGGCCATGGCGTCCGTCCGGGGCGGTGAGCGGGCGCCGACACTGCGCGAGACCACGGACCCGCGCAACGCCTCACCGTTCGACGAACGCCTTGAGGCGCGCGAGCGCTTCGTCCCATTGCTGCGAGATGCCGTCGAGGTACGACCGCATGGCCACGAGGCGCGCGGGCTCCAGCCGATAGAGACTCTCGCGGCCGGAGCGCTGCCTGCCCACGACGCCGGCAGTCTCCAGCACGCGCAGATGCTTGGTGACCGCCTGTCGCGTCAGCGCCGAGCCCTCCGCCAGTCGCGAGATCGACAGCGGCGTGCCGGCGCTGAGCCTGCCGATCAGCGACAGCCGCGTGGCATCGCCGAGCGCGGCGAACACAACGGCCGGATCGACCTGCCGGCCGCGACGACTATGTCGCCGGTCCAACATGCTGGGCGATGTTCTGTATCTGGATCGACCAGCCACGCTCGTTCATGCGGAACGCCTCGTCGCGCCGGTGCGCGGGAAGGGCCGCAAATCCCGAACTCGACCACCACGAGCAGCGTGCCCTCCGGTATGGCTTCGAGCGTGAACTCCACCAGTGTCTCCGGCTCCGAGGAATAATCGACGTTCGGGTCGATGGCGTAGGGGTGCCAGGTGAACGAGAACAGACGTTCGGGCTCCATGCGCTGCACGGTCGCGGTCATGATCAGATGCTCGGCGCCCGGCCAGGTGATGCGACCGCGCACCGGCTTCCCCGGCACGAACGGTCCTTCCAGCGCGACGCGAAACCACTCGCCGAACTCGCGGTAATCGGTCAAGGCACGCCAAACGCGCGACACCGGCGCCTTCAGCTCGATCCGCTTTTCGATCCGGTCTTCCATCTGCAACCTCCTGGTTGCAGATCAACATAGGCGGACGCCCGAAAATGCGCAACCCCATGGTTGCGCGCCGATCTCATCCCGCGAGCGGAATCATCGGCTACTGCGGTTGCGCTGGGTGATCCTCATGAGTCGGGCGGAACTCGGCATCCACGCTTTGCCTGCACGGGTCGATGACAGACGTGGAGCCGCCCGCCCTCCGATCGGGGCAGGCATGCATCGGCATTGACAATTCCCCGCGTCGACCGAGGGCCACGTCAAGAGCGTTCGGTCTAACCCTGAGTCGTTCCGAGGAAGGCTCGGCCGGCGGGCGTGACGCGCACCAGCGCGACCCCGTTCAATCGCGAATGCTGGACGAAGCCGCGATCGACTGCGTCCTCCCACACCGTCAGGCGCGGACACGAGGTCCGCCACGCCTCCATCACTTCGTCGTAGGGCCTCGCGTCGCGTGCGAGCCAGGCGAGCATATCGCACAGCAGAGCATCGACTGTTTCGGACACTCCGATCTCTCCTCCGGATGACGTCGCCAAATTAGGCGCATCGACCGATGGCGTCCATCGCGACAGCGCGGCGACCCGCGGATTTCTGTAGTGTCTCGCATGTCATCGCCGTGACTGCGTTCCGGTCGCTTGGAGCCGGAAGCGTGCTCGCGCGAAGCCGGGAGGTCCAGTGGCGGAGCAGACCACAACGGATGCAGGGCTGCGCGGCGCGGTCCGGATCGTTGCCGTGCTGAACCTCGGCTACTTCGGCATCGAGTTCGCCGTCGCGGCCGCGATCGGGTCGGTCTCCCTGTTCGCCGACAGCGTCGATTTCCTGGAAGATGCGTCGGTCAATCTGCTGATCGCTGTCGCGCTGGGCTGGACGACACGGAACCGCGCGCGGCTCGGAATGGCGCTCGCCGGCATTCTGCTCGTCCCGGGGATAGCAACGATCTGGACTGCGTGGGCGAAGTTCGCCGCCCCGTCGGTGCCGGCGCCGATACCGCTCTCGGTAACGGGCTTCGGCGCGCTGGCGGTCAATCTGTCCTGCGCGTTCATCCTCGCCCGCTATCGTGACCATCGCGGCAGCCTGACGCGCGCGGCGTTCCTGTCGGCGCGCAACGATGCACTGGCGAATGTCGCCATCATCGCCGCCGGGGCGGTGACAGCGCTGCTATGGAGTTCGGTCTGGCCGGACCTGGTCGTCGGTCTCGCCATCGCGGTGATGAACGCAGACGCTGCCCGCGAAGTCTGGACCGCCGCGCGGCAGGAGCATCGCGCTGCTGAATGACGCGGTTCGCGGAGTTGCTGCCCGGCTGCGACCTACAATGAAGCGGCCGCGGCTTTGATGTGGCTGCCCAATGTGCCCCGCAACGTGAGGCCGTCCGACCAGCCAATCACCTTTGTCGAAAGCCCACCATCGACGACCAGGTCGTGGCCGTTGACGAAGCTCGCGGCATCACTGGCAAGGAAGACCGCCGCACGAGCGATATCCTCGGTCTCTCCCGCGCGGGGAATTGGTTGCAGCGTGCCGAACACTCCTCGCACCGCATCCGCTACGAGATCGGCTTTTGAACCCTCGACTCCCGCGTTCTTGGCAAATATCCCGGTCACGATTCCTCCAGGCGAGATGGCATTGACGCGAATGCCCTTCTCGCCAAGTTCCGTTGCCACCGAACGCGTCACCGCCAACACGGCACCTTTCGACGCGCCATAGGGATGACCGGTAAAGCCGCCGCGAGTCCCGGCAACGCTGGAGATGTTCACAATGCTGCCTTTGCCGCGCGGCAACATCGCACGCGCGGCATACTTCATGCACAAGACAACGCCACGGATATTCACACCCATGACCTGGTCGAAATGGGACATGTCGAGCTCGGCGATGCCGACCACCTGTGCCGACGAGCCAGCGTTGTTGATTAAAATGTCGATAGGGCCAAACCGTTGGACCGCGTGGTCGACCATGGCCTGCACGTCGGCCTCTTGCGACACGTCGGTGCGGATGAAGCTGGCGTTCGTTCCCAGACGCTTCTCAAGGGCGGCGCCTTCGGAAGCGCGGCGGCCGGCAGCGACGACCTGCGCACCTTCCTCCAGGAACACTTCAGCTATCCGTTCACCAATACCGCTCGTAGCGCCGGTGATGACGGCGACCTTTCCGTCCAAAGCACCCATATTCGCCTCCGATGAACCGGCCGCATCCGTGCCGCGTGTTTATTGATACCACCACGTTTTGGTTATTTCCTGCAACCTGCAAGGGGCTGTTGTCGTGTCCGGCACCCGCCGATGCTCGATCCAGTCACCGAGCCAGTGGCGACGGAGACAAAGGCGGCAAGCTTCGTTTGAGCGAACCGAACCGTCGGCGATACTGCGCCGGCGTAAGACCGACCTTGCGACGGAACAGGCGATTGAAGAAGCTGGCATCTTCGTAGCCGACCTCGAGAGCGATCGCTTCAACCGGCTGATCCTCGGTCTCCAGCATCTGCTTGGCTTCCTCGAGCCGCACCGAATGCACGTAGTCCAGCGGAGACAGGCCGGTGGCCTTGCTGAAGCGCCGAATGAAGGTCCGCTCCGGCAGACCGGACAGTTTCGTCATCGCTGCGACCGGCGAGGCATTGGCGTAATGCTCGGCCGCCCACTCCTGGCATTTTGCGATGACCGCGTCGCTCACCTGGGTGTTCACCAGCAAGGATGCGAACGGCTGCTGGCCGGCGTCGTGCCAGTCGATGAGGTATGCCTTCGAGACCTCCAGAGCCGCCTGCAGACTGACAAAGCGGCCAATCAGGTACAGCACCAGGTCCAGATGGCTGGTCCCTCCGCCGGCCATCACGATGCTCTGCCCAACGCCGGTGACCACGAGCGAACGGTTCGGATGCAGCCGGATGGTGGGGTAGTTCCGCGTCAGGGACTCGGCGTAGGCCCAATGGATCGTGGCGTCGAGACCATCGAGCAAACCGGTCTCCGCCATCAGCATGGCGCTGGTGCAGACCGATGCCAATGTGGCGCCGCCCGCATGACATTCGCGCAACCACGCGACCTCCGGGCCGAAGCGGCCGGCACAGCCCTCGCCTGGCACATGAGTGAAGTCAGGGACACAGATAAGTGCCGGTGCCGGGCAATCACCGATCGCATAGTCCGCCTTGATCCAGACGCCATTCGATGAGCAGACGGCAGCGCCGTCGTGGGTCACGACATAGGGATGCATGCGCGGTTCGCCCGGCACTCCGGACGTGATGAATGCCCAGTCCCTGCCTGCCGCGGCGAACAGGTCGTACATCGCATAGACCGCCGATGCCGTGACCTCCGGCACTGCCAGGATTGCGACGTTCACCTTCGAATCTGTATTTGTCATGGCAGAAATGGACAGAAAGTTGCAATTAGAGCGTTGGTCCCCGTCGCAGTATACCGCTAGTTTCCGCGCCGTGAAATGAATTTTCAGGAGATCGATCATGGACGCGGATGTGCAGGACATCGCCGACTTCAGATCGATGCTCAGAGGCACGCTGCTGGAGCCGTCCGACGACGACTACGACGCGGTGCGCGTGGTCTGGAATGGCATGATCGATCGCCGCCCGCGGCTCATCGTGCGCTGCCATGACGTCGCCGATGTCATCGCCGCGGTGAACTTCGCCCGCACCCACGGACTGCTCGTGGCGGTACGCGGCGGCGGTCACAATGTCGCCGGCTACGCCACGTGCGACGGCGGCATGATGATCGATCTTTCGCTGATGCGCTCGGTTCGTGTCGACCCTAGGCGCGTGCTGCGTGGGTGCAGGGCGGCGCGACCTGGCGCGACGTGGACTGGGAAACCGCCGCGTTTGGGCTCGCCACGCCTGGCGGCCTGATCTCCACGACCGGCGTCGCCGGCCTGACATTGTCGGGCGGCATCGGCTGGCTGCGCGGCAGTCACGGCCTGTGTATCGACAATCTGTTGTCAGCCGATGCCGTGACAGCCGACGGCCGCCTGCTGCGGGCCAGCGAAACCGACAACAGCGATCTGTTCTGGGCGCTGCGCGGCGGTGGCGGAAATTTCGGCATTGTTACCGCGTTCGAGTTTCGCCTGCATCCGATCGAGCGCGAATTGATGGCATGCCTGGTCGCCTTCCCAAAGTCCCGGGCACGCGACGTCATCGCCGTCGTGGCGCGACTTCATGACCACGGCGCCTGAACAGCTTGGCAGTCTCGTCGAGTTCTCGACCTTGCCGGATGATGCGAGTTTGCCGCAGGAGGCGCGAGGGAAGCGCGTGATCACGGTCGGTGCGGTGTACGACGGCCCCGCCGAGAAGGGCGAGGCGCTGGTCCGACCCTTGCGCGAACTCTGCACGCCGGTCGTCGACTTCAGCGGGAAGATGCCGTACTGCGTCATTCAGAGCATCCAGGACGACTTCTTCCCGAAAGGTCGTGACCGCAGCTATTTCAAGTCGCTCTATCTCAAGGAACTCAATGGCACGGTGATCGAGGATATCGTCACCCGGCTGGATAGCCGTCCGTCGGAGATGACATACACGTCGGTTTGGAAATTCGGCGGCGCGGTTGCCCGCGTGGCATCCGATGCGACCGCGTTCGGCGACCGGAGCATGCCGTACATGCTCAGCATCGATGCGATGTGGTCGAAGCCGGAGGACGATGCGGCGAACATCGCATGGTCGCGGAGCTTCTGGTCCGACATGCAGCGTCATTCGGACGGTCGGCTGTATCTCAACTTCGCCGGCCATGGCGAAGACGATGGCCTGGTGCGGGCTGCGGTCGGCGCGGACGCCTACGCGCGGCTGGTCGAGGCGAAGCGGAAATACGATCCGACCAACTTCTTCCGCGTCAACCAGAATATACCGCCTGGCTAAGACTGGCTCTCTGCGGGGAATGAAGTGGTGGCCAGGCTTTGGTCGGCCAAGCAATCCCGACGAGAGCACGCACGATGTGCACAGTGACGTACCCGTGCTCGCTCGAGATCGCTTCGTTGCCATGTTCCCAACAAGAAACCAAACCGCTGTGAGCTGTCTCGGCATTCCCGCGCAAGCGGGAATCCAGTGCGAAGCGGCGCGCGCGATCAGCAAAGGCTGGGTTCCCGCCTGCGCGGGAATGACGAATGCCCTGATCACGCGACGATACGACTTCAATTTCATCCAGGGCGGGTCGGCCACTGCCGGCCGGTGAGAACTCACAATGACAGTTGTCCCTGCGTTGCGCCTCAGCCGTTGACCTGCCGGATCAGCTTCGCCCAGCGATCCAGCACCGGCAGCGTCGCGTCCGCCTTCGCCGCCGGCAGACCGACGCCGACCCGCGCCACGCCGAGATCGCGGTAGCGCTTCAGCAGATCGGCGTCCTCCCGCACACTGAACAAAGTGACGGGGCAGGATGCCTCATCGCGTCCCGCCTCCTTCAGCATCGCGCGGAACTTCGGCACGAACTCGAACACGTCGCCGTACTGGTCCGGCCGGCCGGCCAGCGGAATCCAGCCGTCGCCGTAGCGCACCGCGCGACGTGCCGCCTGCGGATAGGCGCCGCCGACGATGATCGGCGGGTGCGGCTTCTGCACCGGCTTCGGCCACGCCATCATCTCGGGGAAGTTGACCAGTTCGCCGTGGTACTCGGCTTTCGATTTGGTCCAGATCGCCTTCATCGCCTCGATGCGCTCGCGCACCAGCTTGGCGCGGGTGGCGAACACCGTGCCGTGGTCCTCCATCTCCTCGGCGTTCCAGCCGATGCCGATGCCGAACAGGAAACGGCCGCCGGAGACCTGATCGATCGAGGCGACCAGCTTGGCGGTCTGGATCGTGTCGCGCTGGTTCACCAGGCAGACGCCGGTGCCGAGCTTCAGCGTCTTCGTCGCCACCGCCGCCGCGGTGAGGGACACGAACGGATCCATCACGTCGTAGTACTGCTTCGGCAGTTCGCCACCGCCGCCCCAGGGCGAGCGCCGCGAGGTCGGGATGTGCGAGTGCTCCGCCGCCCAGACCGATTCGAAGCCGCGCGCCTCGAGCGCCTGGGCCAGCTCGGCGGAAGTCATGGAGTAGTCGGTGAAGAACATCGACGCGCCGAAGTGCATGGTAATTCCCTCAGTTATTTGAAATCGCAGATGAACGCGGATATAGCATACGTGCTGGCACCGTCGGCGGTGCCGTAGGGGCGCCATCAGCGTTTATCTGCGTTCATCTGCGGTTCCATATCCTTCTTGCTTTCAGCCGTTGACCTGACGGATCAAACCCGCCCAGCGGTCGAGGGTCGGCAGCACGGTGTCGGCCTTCGCCGCCGGCAGGCTGACGCAGGCGCGCACGACGCCCTGGTCGCGGTAGCGCTTCAGCGTGTCGGCATCGTCGGCGCAGCCGAACAGCGTGATCGGGCACGACGCCGCGTCGCGCCCCGCCTCCTTTAGCATCTCGCGGAATTTTGCCATTGCGACCATGATGTCGCCGCGGCCGGCCAGCGGAATCCAGCCGTCGCCATAGCGCACCGCGCGACGCGCCGCCTGCGGGAACGCGCCGCCGACGATCACCGGCGCGTGCGGCTGCTGCACGCATTTCGGCCACGCCATCATCTCCGGGAAGTTGACGAACTCGCCGTGGTATTCGGCTTTCGGCTTGGTCCAGATCGCCTTCATCGCCTCGACGCGCTCGCGCACCAGCTTCGCCCGCGTGGGGAACGCCGTGCCGTGGTCTTCCATCTCCTCGGCGTTCCAGCCCAC
>CAWBRU010000003.1:0-429290 GCA_963791325.1 uncultured Alphaproteobacteria bacterium
CGGCCTTGTCGAGCGCTTTGCCATGCGGCGAGGCATCTTTGTGCAGCCGCCGCCAACTGGTGTTTTGGCGGCGTATGGTGAAGGCCGACAATCGGCAGCGATGTCGGAGCTGAGTGCGGCGCGTTCTGGGTCGGCGGGCCGCCAGGAGAGGCATCGAAGGAGGAAGTCCGAGATCGTCATGAGCGACGTTTTTGCTAAAAGCGTCGGTGGAACTGATCGGCCGATTTTGGCATTTGGGCGTCCCATGGAACTGTTGATCAGCGGCCTGGAGACACGAGAGACCTCTTGACCGAGGAGGAGCGCTCGGTTCTGCGGGCACTGCCTTTTTACAGGAGGCGAGCTTCCGGGCAGGCCAGGAGATCGTGCGGGAGGGGTCGACGCCGACCTTCAGCTCGCTCCTAGTTCGGGGGTTGGCTGCGCGCAGTCAAATCCTCGACGGCAGTCGGCAGATCTGCGCCTTCCATGTGCCCGGCGACTTTGTCGATCTCCACAGCTACCTGCTGAACGAGATGGATCACGGCGTTCAGGCGATGTCAGAAGCGCAGCTGCTGCAAGTCCCGCACGCGGCGTTGCGTGCACTCACCGACAGCCATCCTCACCTCGCGCGGCTGCTTTGGCTGATGACCTTGATTGACGCCGCGACCCACCGCGCCTGGATCGCATCGATCGGCAAGCGGGCGGGAGCGGAGCGGCTGGCACATCTCATCTGTGAGATGTTTAAGCGCATGGAGGCTGTCGGCCTGGTCGAAGCACATTCGTTTGAGTTTCCCGTCACCCAGCTGATCCAGCGGACGCACTCGGCTTCTCGATCGTCCACACCAACCGGGTCCTCCAGGAACTTCGCTCCACCGGGTTGGTGAAATGGACTGGACATGTGGTCGAGGTCCTGGACTGGCCCGGCTTAGAGAACTTGGCCAAGTTCGACCCCCGCTACCTCAACCATGGGCGCAAATCCCGCTGAGTGGCCATCCTGGCGGCCCGCATTCAGGTGGCGGGCTTGTCCCCTTCGCCCTCTCTCAACCAGACAGTCTGCAGGTCGAGGGAGGTCTCCATGACCGGCCCGTGGCTGTCGCGCACCCGTACCTTCATCACGCGCTGACTGCTATCCGGCAGCTCATCTTTAGCGATGTCGGGCAGTGCCGCATGCGCGCTTTTGCGAGCCTATGGTCGGCGCACTCGATCCCCTCCTCGTCAAGGACCCAAGTCTCACCGTTGAAAGTGTCGAAGAAGTAGCGCGCCATGCGAGACCATTTCAGCAGAACCGTCTTTCTAACTATCGGTGAGCGCCAGCTGTTCCAGACTTCCAGAATAGCTCCGACGGTAAGGTCGCGCCAGCCAGACGCTCCCCAGCTCCATGTGGAGGCTCGCAAAGAGCACATCCCGTCGCCGACCGCCGCCCCCCGGGCAAAGTCGGACACCATAAGACGAAACATCCGCGAATCGATGACTGACGCCTCGATTTCGGGGCTGCCTTGATGGTGTCGAGAAGGCGAGGCGCTTCCGAAAGGATCTATGATGTCGCTGGCCCTCTCGATCCGGGACAATAGCTCGGAGGCGGGGGCTCACGAGCAATGTCGAGAAGGCTGCGCCTGATCGGATGCCGCGCGAGCAGTCGCCCAGCACCGCCTCAATGATCGCCAACGCCCCGCCTTGGAATCGCCGGCCGTCATCTGTTGACGAACTTGGGATGCATTCGGCAAGTTCAGTTAGCGATCAGAGCCGTTGGCGAGCCGCTCCGCTCCCATGAGGCCGGCGATCTAAGCCGGCTTCTGGGCTTCCTGGCAGGACCGCAAGGCCTTGAACGCGGCATCGGTGCCGGCGAGGCTGACCACGATCGGCTTGCGGCCCTCTGCGGTGATCGTCAAGGTGTGCTTCTTCGCCAGATTGTAGATGAAGTCGATGTTGTTGACCGGGACCGAGCCGCCGCGGAAGCCGGGCATCTGCTGAGCGGTTGCGGTGCCGGAAAATTGCTGCCCGTCGACATCGAAGCTCACCGCGAGCTGTTGGCCTTCGGTGACATTGGCACCGGCCTTGGTGTAGAGCGCCATATAGCCGACCTTCTGGCCGCCGCTCGCGTCGACACCCATCAAGAGCTGGACCTCGGGGGAGAGCTTCTTGGCAATCACGCAACCTGGGCCCAGATTGTCATTGACGAAGATGTCCCAGCCGGCTTCCGAGCCGTACTTCTTTATCTGCGCGTCCGCCGCAGTCGCGCCCAGAGCGACGATCGCCAGAGCTGAACACACACTAGCATGCTTAGTCATTAGGTTCTCCTTCATCCTTGTTCACTCGTCGGCCGGAACCCGGCGACGCATTCCAATACTAGAGAGCTGGGCACGTTGAGTACAACTCGGTCCCCGACAAACGATCTTTGTCTGGCCCGGTACAATCTCTGTCGCGCAATGCATCTTCTTAGTGCCAGGTGGCGCTTCGTTGCGATGCCATCTGTAGCACGAGGGAGCCTGGTAAGAGCCCAGGAACCTCCCTTGCACCACAGGTCAGCAGTAGCCCGCCGATTGCGCCTGAGGAGAGGAGCACTCGATCGAATTGGGGTTGTAGTGCAGGCCTGGGTCGTCGATCGCCGGGCGGGCGTACCAGGAGCCATGATAGACCGGGGCATGCCAGTAGTTGAACAAGCCGGGGTCGATGAACAGTGCTGCAGGTCCGCTGCCGCCGCTCAGACTTCCTTCCAGCACGGAAACGTCGAAGGTCAGGTTGCCGGCCTCGATCTTCGGCGACCTCAGCGTCACCAAGATCGGTCTGCCGTCCTTGTCATAGCTGTAGGTTGTGCTTCCGGCACTGCCGACGACCTGCTCCGGGGGGATGCCGTAGGTCGCTTCGGAGTAGACGCGGACAAAGTCCTGGCCGCCGCCGGTGACGATGTAGGTCTTGAAGCCATTGGCGCGCAGATAGACGAGCACCTCTTTCATCGGCTGGTAAGTGAGCGCCGTATATGGCCGTACCCAGCGTGGATCTTTTGCCGATGCGATCCACTTTTTGACCTCGGCTTGCAATTGCTCAACGGTCATGCCGGTCAGAGTGACGGCGAGCAGCTTTTCGAGATCTGTTTTTGGCAACCTGGCGATCGCTTCCCGATCGCCTGCCAGTATGGTCTTGAACGGCTCGATATTTCTGAGTTCAGGCTTTTCGGCCACCACGGCAGGAACCCGGTCCAGGCAGTAGATAAGCTGGCTGTACATCGGATGCTCGACCCACAGGGTCCCGTCCTGGTCGAAGGTCGCGATCCGCTCTTCTGGCGGCACGAAGGTCCTGCTGCCCTCCTTGGTCGTATCGGTCACGAACTCGACGATTGCCCGCTTGGCGGAGGTGTCGTTCCAAGAGGGCAAGGGATCGCTCTGGGCCAGGGCCGGAACTCCGCCGCAAGCCATCGTAATCGGAACCAGAATGGTTGCTAACGCCGCAATCAACCTACGGCGGCTGAGCTTGAGATGATGACCGATGTTCATATCGGCTCCCCTTGTCAGTTGGCGCTCTTCTGGTTCATCAGCATGTCCATGGCCTGGTCGACCGAGAAGCTGCCCGGCCGCTGGCGCGGCGGGAACTGCTGGAAAGTTGTCAGGAACTGGCCGACGATCGTCTGAGCGGGCACGAAGGTGAAGGCGTGTTCGACGTACCACGTGTCATAGCCACCTGCCTCATGATCAGCCCGCTCGAACGGATCTGAGCGAATATTGAACAGCTTGGGGGCCCGAAGCGGCACCAGCGGCTGCATCCACACTTCCAGCCCGTGCGCCTGCTGCTCCATGAACACGAGTTTGTATTGATCAAAGCGCAGACCGCAGAGGTCGCCGTCGTCGGTCCAGTAGAAGAACTCGCGGCGCTTGTCCTCGCCGGTGCCGGCCAACAGATCGCGCTGGTCATAGCCGTCGAGATGCACCTTGAAGCTCTTGTCGCCGGCCTGGTAGCCGGTGAGCAGCTTCTGCTTTACGTCAGGCTCGCCGGCTCCGGCGACCAGGGTCGGCACCCAATCCTCGGCCGAGAAGATGTCGTTGATCTCAGTGTGTGGCTTGACAACTCCCGGCCAGCGCACCAGAGCCGGGACGCGGTAGCTGCCTTCCCAGTTGGTGTTCTTCTCGCCACGGAACGGCGTGGTGCCGCCGTCCGGCCAGCTGAACGTCTCGGCGCCGTTGTCGGTGGTGTAGATGACGATGGTGTTGTCGGCGATGCCGAGCTTGTCGAGCTCGTCGAGCAGCGCACCCACCTGGCCGTCATGCTCGACCATGCCGTCGGGGTAGATGCCAAGCCCGGTCTTGCCCTGCGAGGCCGGCTTCAGCCGGGTCCAGATGTGCATGCGGGTCGGGTTGAACCAGGCCAGGAACGGCTTGTTTTCCTGATGCGCCTTGTCGATGAAGTCGGTCGTGGCTTTGAGGAACTCGTCGTCGGCCGTCTCCATGCGCTTCTTGTCGAGCGGGCCGGTATCCTCGCAGTTCTGCTTGCCCCAGGCGCCGAAGCGCGGGTCCTCGCCCGGGGTGGCGGTCGTGGTCGCGGTGCAGCGCAGGACGCCGCGCGGCCCGAATTTGAGCTTGAACTCGGTGTTCTTCGGATAGTCGGGGTGCTCGGGCTCGTCCTCGGCGTTCAAGTGATAGAGATTGCCGAAGAACTTGTCGAAGCCGTGGACGGTGGGCAGAAACTCGTTGCGGTCGCCGAGCATTGCGCCGTCCCTCTGTGATCACCAAATCGTGAGCTGTCTATTGTCCTTTGGGGAAGCCGGCAGACCGGCAGTCGTCGCTCTGGCTTGCTACGCTGAGAACCCGAGGCCACCGTGCCGAACCTCAGTTCGGCCAGGGGGTAGTTCGAACCCCGCGCGCGTGGACCGTTGCAGCACCAGACAGATTAGTCGCCAGGCTCCGTGGGGGAGCAGCCTCACAGGTTCAATCCCCGTCCTCTTTGTCGGAGCGTGTGCGCGAACAGAGCATCGTCAACAGTCGAGTCTAGCGTCAGAGCCGCAGGAACAGGGTGATTGCTACCAAGTTGACCAAATCAACGAAGAAGGCAGAAACAAGCGGAAGGATGATGAAGGCATTTGGGGCCGGCCCATAGTGCCGCGTGATGGCCGACATGGAGGCGATCGCGGTAGGCGTCGAGCCGAGCGACAGTCCGGTAAAGCCTCCAGACAGGACCGCCGCCTGATAGTCGCGGCCGAGGCTCGGGAAGACCACCAGCAGGATATAGGCCACTGCTACCACCGTCTGTACGGCCACGATGACGAGCAGCGGTCCTGCGGCACCGGCCAGCGTCCAGAGCTGCATGCTCATGAGCGACATCGCCAGAAAGATCGACAGTGCATAGCTGGAGATCAGCTCAAGGGAGGCCGTGCGCGCCGGCCAGGCGAGGCGCGGGAAAAGGACCGGCACGGTATTCGACAGAACGATGCCCATGATCATGCAGGGCACGAAGAGTGGAAGCTTGATCGAGCTTTGGCTGGAGATCCAGCTGTGCACCAAATAGCCGAGGATGACCGCGACGTTGACCACGAGCATCGCGCGCATGATCCCCATCTTGTCAATCGGCGCTGCGTCGGCTTCCGGCGGCAGGTCCCCGTGCGGCAGATCTTTGGCCGCGGGCTGAAGGCTGTGGCGCTCGATCAGCAGCTTCGCAATCGGTCCTCCCAACAGGCTGGCGATGATTAATCCAAGCGTTGCGACGGCGATTTCCATCTCCAGGGCTGCGGGAAATCCGTGCTCGGCGGCGATGGCTGGACCCCAGGCGATGGCGGTGCCGTGTCCGCCGACAAGCGAGATCGAGCCGATCACTACTCCCGCCGATAGTGGCAGCCCGAATACCACCGCGCCTACTGTACCCACGCCGTCCTGCAGGAAGACAAATATGACGGTGATCAGGCAAAGCGTCGCCAGCACCCGCCCACCGGCAGCCAAATCGGCCAAGCGCGCGTTTACGCCGACAGTGGCGAAAAAGATCACCAGCAGTCGGTCTCTGGTCATCATTTCGAAGCCGATCTCCAGGCCGAAGAGCTCGTAGACCGCCCAGAAGGCCAAGGCGGCGACAAAGCCGCCGGTGACCGGTTCGGGAATGTTATAGGTGCGGAGGAAGGAAACGCGATGCGTGATCAGTACACCGACGAAGAAGACGACGATGCCGATCGTGAGCGCCAGGAAGTCTGGCGCGACGAAGCTGGTCGTGGTCTCCGACATGCCATCCCCGTTTGCTCCGGTAGTGGACCCACACTAACTGACTGCCAACGTAGGAGTCCAATGCCCGGAGCGTGTTCTCGGATCGCTGGCGCTGAGGGCCGTAGACGCGAAGAGCTGCCCGCTGACGACTACAACTCTGAGTGTTCGCACATCGTGCTCTAAGAGGCCATCGGCGCGAGGCGGACCCGCTCAGCAGGCCGAGTCACTTCGCCAAATACGGGCAGGCCAGGGCGGCTGCCTTTTTGCATCCGACCATCGCCTATCTCGATCAGCTTACCGTGGCCAACGCCTCCTGTGCCGCCTTCGCACGCCGGCGCCGTAACATATCGCCAGCGGCTGCCGTCGCATGCTCCTCGCGACCCGCCACCTGTACGGTCGGGGTGGCGAGTTTGATGCCGTTCTCGTCGAACGCCTGCTTGATCATCACATAGGCCTTGCGCTTGATGCCGGACTGCTCGCCGGGCTTGGTCATCAGCTTCATGGCCAGCATGATGCCGGAACCGAAGCTGTCGACGCCCTGCATCTTGAGTGGCTGCATGGTGCTCGCCGCAAACTCGGGATCTTCTGCCAACGAGGGCCGATTTCCGTTGCTCTTCGACGATGTTGATCAAGCTCAGCGATGCCTTGCTGGCCCCAAATCACGCCGAACAAAGCGGCTTGGGCCCGCTCACCTCGAACCCAGGAATCGACTGGCTCCTCCGGAGCGCCGCTTTGGCAATGGCACGATCTGGTCGAGTTCGGCCGACATCCTCGCCTCGGTGGCAGCCAGGTCGTGGCGGGCCTGAAGGTCGAGCCAGAACTGCGCGGTCGTTCTGAACAGGCGGGCAAGCCGCAACGCCGTATCGGGGGTGACCGGCTGGGTACCAGCGACGATGCGCTCGATACGGGTCCGCGGCACGCCGAGCAGCTGTGCCGCACTGTAAGGCCTGAGCCGGTGCGGGGTCAGGAACTCCTCACGCAAGATTTCTCCAGGGTGAAGCGGCGTACTCGACTGCACGGAAGATCCTCAACCACAGTGCCGTACGTAGAGCAGGTCGCGTTGTCTCTGATCAACATGCGCTACCCAGAGATTACACGAAGCTACAGTTCCCAGGGTGTGGCGCTGTGCTACCGGTTTGGCCTGCTGGCGGTTTGCTGAGAGGAAAACCGGATGGGACGAGATTCGCGTGCGCGGCAGCTGCCGCTGCCGGCGGCGTTAGCCTGGACGTCGTTGCTAGTCGCGATGGCGGTTGTGGGGGAACGTTGGTTGAGCGCGGTCATTCAGTGAGAAACTCGCCGGGCTCTCCATCATCGAAGCCGGGAAGATGTTCCCGATGCCGCCCGTTAGAGCAATTCTGGAAAAGTAGACCTGTAGTTGGTTCTCCGGAATTGTCGAAAAACCAAGGCGCTGCAGCTACTCGTCATAGAGGGCGCTCCGAATGGTCCGGAGAGCCAGATCTACCTCCTCGATCTCGAGCGCCTTCTCGGCCTGCTGGAGTGCCCGCAGCAGCACCGCGCGGCCGGCATCGGCCCGCTCGACCTTGCCTTGCAGCAGGAGGCGCTCCTCGCTCAGCCGCCGCCATAGCGCCTCGAGCTCGGCGATCTTGACCTCGGCCTCGGTCATCATTCCTCCCACCATCCCCGATGCTGGCGTGGCGCAGCGTCTACTCGCCCCTCAGGAAGCACACAGAGGCCACCAGGCCGGGCGTAACCCACTGTGCGCCCGAGGGCGTCTCTTCGCCAGGCCGGTGGGCGGCGGCCTGCGCGTAGCCAGCGGTTAGGCTGATGACCGCGAAGCGAACGGCCATGCGAAATACCAGGCCGGTGGTGATCTGGTGGTGATCTACATGAGGGCAAGTCGGCCCCCGAAACAAAAGTCGCCGTTAAGGCTCTGGTTTTCATCAGAAATCTTGGTGCCCGCTGGTCAGACTTGAACTGATAACCCATCATTACGGATGATAGGCTCATTGCCGTCGATGCGGACAACCTTCGCGCGGTGCTCCGCTCCGAGGCAGCTGTGGCCGATGCTGTAGAGCGCCATAGATGGGCGAAAGCATCCGACAAACTCTGCAGCGTCCGTCCAGTGGTCAGCCATAGCGGTCGTCGCCGAAAGTCTCGATCTCGGCCGTGAACTGCCGGATCAGGTTTTTCGCACGATGCGGGACTCTTCGCGATCGCGGCCACCTGGCGTTTGATGTGCTCGCAAATTGTTCTGGTGGCGGCTTTGCTGAAATCAAGATTGCTCGATTTCAGAATGGCGACGGTCGCAATCGCTTCATCTGCAGATCGTGCTCTCCTTCACCAGCCGGTCGAGCCCGCGGCGCTGCAGTCGATCTCGAGGGGCCACGGAGAAACGGCAAGGAAAGGCTGCACCGGGCGGCCGTGGAGAGCGCCGACGTGTTTCCGGCGGGGGGGCCCGAGATCGTGCTCAGACGACGCCAGCGCGGCCCTGGCGAAGCAGAGGAGCTATGCTATTCGTCCTGGACCGGCTGCGTCGGCTGCGACACCCGCACCTGAAAGCCGCTATCGGGATCCTGATCTTGCAGAAGAAGTTCCAACGGATCGACTTCCCGGCCGAGATCGGTGGTCGCCAAGCGCACCCGGCTGACCGGAGAGAGGCCAAACTCACCACCCAGCAGCCGCAACTCACGGCTGAGCGCCATCAGCAGATTCATCCTTGGGTTAGTGCTTTCACCACGATTCGAGACGGCAGTGTGACGGTACTTGGTCTGGCCTTTCGGGGACGGCAGGCGCGCCTCACGGCGGACCTCGACGAAGATATGGGCCAGCGTCGCGTAGCGCTCGAGCAGATCGCTGTCGGCGCGAACCAGCAAACCGTCCGGCAAACTGTCCCGAGCCCGCTCGAATGCCTCGCGTTCCTCGGCCAGAAGGTCACTTTGGACGGCGGGCAGTCCAAAAGCCTTAAGGTCCGGTTGTCTCTGATCTTTAGCCTGTTTTCGGCGGTCGCCCTCGATCTGCCTAATAACAGAAGAGGTTGGTTTTCGTCCTCTCATGATGATCTCGCCTCTCTGGAGCGGTAATTCCTGGTTGATTGTTGGCGGCTAGAGTATGTCAAGCCTCGGATTCCGATTTCATATTTAGCTAAAACTTTAAATCGCGGATTTTAGCGCGAAACTGCACCGCCGGTCCCGGCGAGGCCGGGTCAAATCTTTTCAGTTCCCCCCGCCAGGTCATAGCCCCCGGACGGTCGCCGCGGGCGCCGGGAACTTCCGTGAACGGATTCGATTTGTTCGTACGATCCAACATTGCCTCGACCTTCATCACCCAAGCATAGGCCGGGTACCCGTGCCCGTCCACGCCCTGCCACCGGCATCCTACCCACACCCCCTAGTCAACCGGTGCTGGCGAGCCATGGTAGATCGGCAGCGCCAGATCGAGCAGACCCACCGTCCGCTCTACCACCTCCACCAGGGTATCGACCGCAGTGCTGTCCTGCTGGCCAAACCCAGCGTTGGTCAGATCTTCGTGCCAGGCGATGAGATTGGCACGCAAGCTCAGCCGATCCTCGGCGCTGCCGATGTCGTGCACGAGCTTGGTGGTGCGATGTGGATCGTAGGACGACATCGTTCCTCTCCTTCAGTTACATGTCTCGCACCCTGTAGCCCTGTTCTCGATACTCATTCCGGAACCCGGCTCGTTCTTCTGGTCGAACCGGTGACAGCCGCACATCAGGCTCATAGAACGCCAACATGATGTCTGCTTCGCCGATTGATGCACCATTGAGGATCTCGGCCAGGCGCGGCACCCGGCGCGGCGCAAGACATGGCGTGCAATCGTCCTGATAGAAATACTCCTGGCCGATCAGATTCTCGACCCATTCCTCAGGATTGCAGAGCTCACGGCCGCCATTGCTGTCCATCCTGACCAATGGCTCATAGTCCCGGTTAAACAGAACACTGCTGCCATCGCGGGTCAGGTATCGGCCATAGGGCAGGCTAAGGCGCATCGGCCACCACGGATGCGGCCGTTGCTGTTGCGAGGGAACGGTGTGAAGTTCTCCCGCGCCGCCAGGAAGCTGAGCGATCCATCGAGCACCAGCGTGAACGAGGGATCGGCAGGATCACCCTCGATCTCTGCAATGCGGCCGTGGATGCCACGCCACCGGTCCTTCGGCTTCATCCGAACCCATGTGCCAATATTTAATTTCGCCATTTAATCCTCCTCTTCCGATTATTCTTTCATTTCCGGAGGTTGATTCAACCTCCGGGTCCACCTCCGGAAAACAAACCATAACAAAATCAGAGGCTTGGATTTTTCTACCAGAGGTCCGGAGGTCCGGAGGTTGATTGCCTCGATCCGGTAAGAACAAGAGTTTATTTGACAGACCAAATGAAATGATCTGTATATGTATTAAGTTAGAACAGGGTGCCCACCTCCGGTGAATAATCGAAGTACCTTGATTCCGTCGACCCTTTTGTCCGGAGGTTGAAAACCCACGACCTCCGGAAACAATTTTTAGAAATTCCAGTATAATCAGTTGAAGATATCCGGAAGCCCGACAAATTCAATTCCATACGTATGGGCATTAACATTCGGGTCGATCTGGCTGTTGAGTCGAATAGTGCCGATGCCCTCGGCATGCACAGTTCGCCCGATCAGCGCCTTCAGCCGCTTACCCACTTTCACTGGCGAGGGTATTTCTTTCGGGTGAAACGGCGTCGACCCGGTCGCCGTGCCGAGCGCATCACGCAAGGCCACGACCTTGTCTTGCGCTTCCCTGATTTCGTTCGACCGATAAAGCATAAACCCACGCTCCAGGTCGATCAGTCTAGCGACTTCCGCCGAGGTGAAGCGGCGCAGCGGGAACACTTCCCATAGGACGGAAAGCAGGCTCGCAGTTGCATTTGCCTCTTCGTCGGTTTCCTCATTATGGGCAAACAGCTCGGCAAAGCGGGTCTCGGAAACCAGTTCGAGCGGCTGGCCGACCTGCCGCCACCACTCGCGAAATCGAGTTACCGACTTGGTAGGCGGTCTCGGCATCAAAAGTAGCGTGTAGAGCGCGTGGAGGATTCGCGACCGCTGCATCATCGTCCACTGCAGTGGATCCTGATGCACGACCGCGCGGTTCTCGGGATCCGGCCGGTCGGTTTGGATGTCGATGTTGACGATCCGCGAGGCGAGATCACCCTTCGCTGCGATGGCATTGCCGTTCCAGATCAAGATGCCGTTCGCGGGCGCTGATCCCAACTCGGAGATGCCGAGAATCCGATCCTTGAAGATCGGCGAGGTCAGCGCCGATTCGACGGCCGGGCAAGAGATCACACTGCCGCGGGCGATATTGTCAAAGACGCACAGCGCACCGCCTTCCAGATAGAATGCGAACAGCGCCTTGCGGCGCTCTTCCAGATTGGGCGACCACGGCGTTGCCGCCGCTCGTCTGCCGGTCGCGGCGAGCGCGATCATGTTGATGGATGTGGTTTTGCCGCTGCCGCGTTGACCGCCGCGGCAGAAAAAGCCAGGGCGCTCATCAAGCTGATGGCGTTGCAGCAAAGTCAGCGCCAGCGCGATCAGCGACACCTTGCCTTCCAGATTGGTCGCCACGTCGCATAACCATTCGTCGGCAAGATAACGGAACGCAGCTCGCGCCGCTTCAGGCGTGCATTCGGCGGGCTGCGGAACCACCTTGACGATCTCCTCGGGAATCCGGATCAACAATCCCAATTCCCTGTTGACGCCATTGGCGGTGACCAGCGAGGTCTGCCCGGACGACCCGATCAACGCGACCGGCATCGATGCGATGCCTTTGACACTGGCGATAGCCGACGGCGCCTCAAGCTTATTTAATTGACGACAGAAGAACTCGGCGAGCGCCACCTCATCGCGGCCGACCTCTTTGCCCTTGTCGTCATAGGTCGGCCTGAATACGTTGATGTGGGTCTCAACCAGCGCCGCGATCTCGTCGCTGTCGCGAATGGTCAGCAGCGGCTCCGGCGGCGGCGGGACATGGGTATTCTCGTCAACAGGCAACGGATTGCCTTCATCGTCTTCCCGCTCCTCGGTTAAAGTCTGCATGCCGGGCATCCGCCGGTCGACGATCTTCACCAATTGACCGGACACATTGCGAATCGGCGGCTCTGCCCCACCGATCCGGCCGAGCAACTGATCGATGGCTTGCGCCGCTTTATTCTTCGGCGCATCCAGCCGCGGCGCCTGCATCGCCACGCGGTGATCTTCGACCGTATCGGTCTGCTGTCGGGCGCGCTTCTTCTCGGCCGCCTGCCGCTGCCGGTCAGCTTTCAGCTCGGCGTTGATCTCACGCAGCCCGGCACCGCTGCGCTTGGCGGTGATCCGCTTCAACCGGGCAATGGCATCCTCGCCGAGCAGTGAGCTCCGCAACAGCGCCAGCAACTGCGCCACCGCGTGCTCGGGTTCGGCCTTCTCCAGGCGTGCCGCGATCAGCTTCTCATCAAAGCACAGCACGTAAATTGCTTTGCCGTGAGCAAAGCTGTGAATTATGAGCTCATCGCTTTCGCCATACTGTACCCGTGCTTTGCCGCTGCCGTAGTCGAGACCTTCGACCGGATCGGCGAGTGTCTTACCAATATAATCCTCTGGCTTGGCGAGCACGTCGGCAACGAACTTGGTGCCGATTGCCGGGTCGTCGAAAACCAACTCGATGCCTGGTGCAAGCTTGCCATTATACTGTTCGGTGACTTCCCTGATGACCACGTCGAGCGGCGCCTTAGTCCGCGCGGCGATCTTCACCGCTCTTTCGCGAACAACTTTCTCACGGACCTTCTTCACCTCGGGCCAGGCTCTGCCCTTCAGCTTTGCGATGATGCTCTCGAACATCAGCCGCTCGGCGGCGCTGAGATCCGGAAACACCACCCGCGTGTTGATGGCCTCGCCGGGAAAAAAGACCGGGATGCGTGCCGCAGCGTCCTGGATCAATTCTCCGCGCAAATTGGGCGCACCTTCGAAAACAAGCCGCTCCGGGCTGCCGACGCTTTGATCGACCGGCGCGCGCTTCAGCTCCGAACCCTTGTCCGAAATGTAAATCCAACCGTAGCCGGCTAGCACCAGCCGCTCGAAAGCCACTTTCGTGGCGCGCGGAATGTCGGCCGCATCCCGAACCCGAACGTATTCATGCAGCCCGCCGGAGGACGGATATTTCGTTCCGTTGAGCTTCAATCCCGCCGAAGTCGACAGCCGTTCGAGCCGCTCTGCCCTTTCCAGGCCAGGAAACTCCTTCACCATTGTCGCCCAAAATCCGCCGTTGTCGGCGATCCGTTTGCCAACCTCGGGCGGCATCCCCTTGCGATCATAGTCGAGCAGCGCCGCGCCTTCCTCGCCGGGGACGAACTCCAGATACTCCAAGGTCCGGGCAATCGTGCCTGGATCGGCAAACGGCAACTCATCTTGAGTCACCACCGGAATGCCGCCGCCATTGAAAGGCTTGGTCTTAAGTTGACCGAGTCCCAGCGCCTGGCTTGACAGCATCTCCGCGATGATCGGGCAGAGCGCACCGAGATCGGCGCAAGCCTGCGGGTAAGCTGTCCCTTTCGTCATCCAGCAATGGCCGGCGTCGATGTTCAAACCACCGTTGCCGTCGACGCCGATGTCCTTTGACAGCAGCGCCCCATTGGCTTTCTCGAACAGGGTGAGATTGATCGTCATCGCCGCTCCCCTCAACCGAACAGGCCGCAATCGTCGGCGCTGTCGTCATCGAGCTCCCCCTCGGCAGGCATGTCGACATGGAAGGCGGCGCGCGCATAATGCGCCACCAAGCGGCGGCGCTCGTCGTTATCGGGCTGGGCGCGGTCGATCATCGCGATCAGCAGCCCGCTGAGCGCCATCACCGCTTCGATCAGATTCGGCCGCTCTGGCTCGGCCTCCATCGCCTCGATGATCAGGCGCTGCGCCTGATCGACCCGAGCCATGTCGGCGTCGGCGCTGGCCGTGAAAACCAGCCTCGGAAGAATGTGTCGGCAATACATTTGTGGTCTCCTGAATGTCGGAGACCAGCGCTTATCGAAGGTTATTGACCAACTGGGCCGCGGGTCTTATTTCTGCAGTGCTTCACGCCGCAGCAATCCAGACCTTGTGGCTCGGCCGGTGCGATCCCCTCGGAAAGCGCCGGCCAAGTTTATTCCGCCGCCATGTTGCAGGCAGCTTCCTTTGCATCGATCCAGGCATGGACCAAGCGCTTGCGCCAAATGGCGCGCGACTGGACAGTTTTGCCAAGCTTGATCGGATCGGGGAAACCGTCGTGATGGCGTTTCTTCCACAGATCAAACCGGTTCAGAATGATGCGCCGGTCAACCAGATCCTGGTAACTGTAAAAGGTGTACTCATCGTACGCTTCGATCTTGGTCTTTTGCAGTGCGGAGATCTGGGCGAGGATCTCAGCCATCATTCGCTCCCTTCCCAATGCTGTAACTTGCTGGGAGCTAATCAGTAATGCCATGGAAATAGGCGTTGCAACCGTGAAATGCGCATGCGAGCATTTCACGATTCGCGGCTTTTGCGCAGCCTGCGCATAAAGCAACCGATAGCTGTCACAATTGGTCCACTTAAACCCATTCCCGGCAGCGGAAAAAATTCTGCCGCACAAATCAGCGCCTTAAGTCGAAAATGACAACTTTCATGTGACCAAGCTTTTCGCCGCCCTCTAGACAGGCTTTGGCTAGCTTTACATTATCGTAGCCTATCGAGCCCTATTTGGAGCGAAATCGGTGCGGTTCATCAGCCGAAAAGAAGCCAAGCACCGCTTGGGCGACATCTCCGACAGCGCTTTCGGCCGACTGCAGCGCCGTGGCCTGATCCCGGCGGCCGTCGATCTGCCGGGGCGTCCGCTGCCCGAAGAGGCATTCGAGCAGGCGCTGCAGGACCTGGCCAAGCGCGAACCACCGCGTGACCGCCGCAACGACCGCCGTAAAGCCTGAACTGATCGGCCGTGGACAAAAACCTGCTGCAGCGGACAACCTTCAGCACCAGCCGGTTGCTGGACTTCTTTTCCGAGAAGGACCTCGTCGCGCAGATCGGCCATCCCGTCGACGAATGGCTGCTGGTCGCCGGCAAAGAGCTCGTCGACAATGCGCTCGATGCTTGCGAGGAGAGCGGCACCGCTCCGCTGATCACCGTTACCGTCGACACTCGCGGCATCACCGTAGCTGACAATGGTCCCGGCCTTCCGGCGGAAGTCGTCGGCCGGATCCTCGATTACAGCATCAGGGTTTCCTCGCGCGCCGCCTATGTCTCGCCCACCCGCGGCGCCCAAGGCAATGCGCTTAAAACGCTGGTGGCGATGCCGTTTGTACTGGCGGGCGGTCAGCCGGTAGCGCCGGTCACCATCAGCGCCCGCGGCATCCGCCACGAGATCGAGATCACGGTCGACAGGATCAAGCAGGAGCCGGTCATCGAGCACCGGCAGGTCGAGGACGCCACGGTAAGGATCGGCACTTCCGTAACGATCCCTTGGCCTCTCTCAGCGGCGGTCAAAACTCGATGCGGCGAGAGGCCGTTTCTTATCGTTGGTCAGCCGCTACCGCTGGTTCAATCCGCACCTTACGCTAAGCTTCGACTGGCAAGACGAGCACCATTTCGATTGTCAGGCTGACAATCCGGAATGGGTCAAGTGGCGGCCCTCGGATCACACCTCTGCGCATTGGTACGATCACGAGCGCTTCACCGCGCTGGCCACCGCCTATGTCAATGCCGACCGCCAGAACGGCGCGCAGCGCACCGTCCGTGACTTTGTCCGCGAGTTCCGTGGCCTGTCGAGCACCGTCAAAGCCGGTGAGATCCTCAACGATCTCAGCCTCGCTCGCCTCACCTTGAACCAGGCGCTGGTCGTCGAGGACAGCATCGATGAAGAGCTCACCGGCCGCTTGCTGGCGGCCATGCAGGCGGCATCGACCCCGGTCAAGCCGCGCCAATTGGGCGTCATCGGCCAAGACTACTTTAACGCCCGCCTCACCAGCGCCTGGGACTGCGACCGCTACTCGCTTCGCTATAAGCGCATCGAGGGTGAGGACGACGGCACGCCATTCGTCGTCGAAGCTGCCTTCGGCGCGTTCGTCGATATCAGCCAGAGCGGCGGTTATGTCAGCGCCGTCAATTGGTCACCCGCGATCCGCTCGCCATTCCGCGCGCTCGGCGAACACGACATCAGTCTCGACAAGCTGCTCGCGGATCGTTGGGTTGGCAATGACGAACCGGCGCTGGTCATGCTCCATGTCGCCTTTCCGCGCGCCAGCTACGCGGATCGCGGCAAATCCACGGTCGCCCTGCCGCTGCCGATCAGCATTGCGGTGATCGAGGCGGTCGAAAACGTCACCAAAAAATGGAATGAGATCCGCGAAAAGGAATTCATCCGTCAGTACAGCGCCGACAAGCGCCAGGCCGCGGCCGCAGCGCGCGCCGCCAACAAAGGCAAAATCTCACAGGTCGCTGCGGCAGGAGAGTTGATGGAAGAGGCTTACCTGTGGGCCTCGGACAACGGCACATTACCCGCGCAAGCTCGACAAATCATGTATCGAGCGCGACCGCAGATGTTGATCCTGACGGAGCGGACCGAGATCAGCGATCACTATTTCACCCAGACCCTGTTACCGGATTTCGTCATCGCCAATCCGCAACTCACGGCCAATTGGGATGTCGTCTATGACGCTCGCGGCCGTTTCCGCGAACCGCACACCGGCCGTGAGGTGCCGCTCGGGACACTGCATGTCCGTAAATACCTTGCCGACAGCGAGGCATTCAAGGTCGAGCCGATCCACTTCGATCTGCCGACCCGCTATCCGACGATGGGGCCGAAGCACCGCTATGGCGCGGCGCTGTTCGTCGAGAAGGAAGGTTTTGACCATTTGCTGCGGGCGGTCCGCCTGGAGGAACGCTACGACATCGCTGCGATGTCGACCAAAGGCATGTCGAACGTCGCCGCGCGGGAATTGATCGATAAGGTTTCTCAGTGGGGCGTGCCGATCTTCGTGCTCCACGATTTTGATAAATCCGGATTTTCGATCATTGGCACTCTGAGGAAGAGCGCCCGCCGCTACAAATTCCAGAACCCACCAAAAGTGATCGACATCGGCCTGCGGCTGGAGGATCTCGACCGGCTCGGCATCACCAAGGCCACAGGCGCCGAAACGGTAAAGTACAAGAGAACAAGACCGGAGTCGCTGCGCAAGAACCTGACCAAGAATGGCGCAACGCCGCAGGAAATCGCTTTCCTGCTTACCCACCGGGTCGAGCTGAATGCGCTCAATTCGCGACAGCTGGTCGATCTGATCGAGGCCAAGCTCGATGCCCATGGCGTCGAGAAGCTGGTCCCGGACGAAGCCACGCTGGCTGATGCCTATCAGCGCGCCTCGATCATGCAAGAAATGCAAGGCAGGCTCGATGCGCTGGCCAAGGACGCGCGCGCCGGCAAGACCGGCATCTCGGTGCCACCGGACATCGCCACGCACGTCAGGGAGGCGCTGGAGGCCGATCCGACGCTGTCGTGGGATGCCGCGCTAACGCGGATCGTCAAGGACGGCAAACCATGACCGGGCCACAAAGGGAGGACACGCAGTGGCGAAGCGAAAGGATTTGGATCGTACGGAAGAACAGCCAGACCCGACCGAGCAGACCTATACCGAGCTGCTGCGCGCCTATGAATTCTTCAATCGGGAACTGTTCGGCAACCAGCTACCGAGTGCGCCGAGCAAAGTCCTGATCACGCTGCGGGTGACCGGCCGCAGCTACGGCTATTACGCCGCCGAGCGCTTCGGCGACCGCGCCACGCGGCGGATCGATGAGATTGCGCTCAATGCGCAGCGCTTCCATGTCGACGACACCCGCGAGATCCTGTCGACGCTGGTCCACGAGATGAAGCATCTCTGGCAGCAGCATTTCGGCCGTCCCAGCCGCCGCTGCTATCACAATCGCGAATGGGCCGACGCGATGGAAGCCGCCGGGCTGATGCCGAGCAATACCGGAGCGCCAGGCGGCCGGCGCACCGGCCAGCAGATGTCGCATTACATCATCGACGGCGGACCGTATGACCAAGCCTACCAGAAACTGATGGCCGAAGGCTTTGCCGAGCTGCTGGCCGACATCCACCGTCCCACCGACCGCAAAAAAGCCGAATCGAAATCGAAGTGGGAATGCCCGCAATGCAAGCAGATTGTTCGCGGTCCACCGACCACCGAGGTTGATTGCTGGCGCTGTGGATTACCGCTGGTCTGTCTGGCGCTTCAGTCATGACCGAGCCGCCGACCGACCGGAATATCCGCACCATCGCCCAGCGCGTCATCGAGGCGCTCGGCGAACGGCTGGCCGGTACCTGGCGCGAAACATTCACCCAAATCGCCGCCAGCGGTCGAGCCAGCCCGGAAGAGCACGCATTGTTGCTTGCGGCCGAGCAGCGGCTGTCCGCGCCACCCGCTGCCGAGGAGCGGCCACGGCCCGCGACAGGTGATTTCTTCGGCCGGATGCTTGCCGATCTTGATAGCGATTTGCCAGCGAGCGGCCCGTTGCGCGAAGCGCTCAATCAAGCGATGGCGGCCAATCCCGACAATCCGTTTCGGCAGCATCTCGCCTTTGTGACCGCCATCACCGCTGATGTCCGTCTGCGCGAAGCGCGCGCCAGGATCCCGCCGAGGAAGCGGAAATAAATGCCGAGAACAGCCGCACAGCGCGCCGCTGAGCGGCGTCGAAGCCCCGGAGGCTGTCCGGGTGCCTGCTGCCGCGCCATCGCGCTCCCAGGCGCTGGCCGCACGGTAAAACAGCAAAGAATTAGCCGCCGCTCAGGTAAAACCAAAGCGGCTTAACGTTTCTGCCGAACAGAGCGGTACTCGATATTCAAAGTCGCGATTGGCGTTCGAACCCTTGGAGTGCCGAGCACCTGCGCCGTTGCAGACGAAGCCCCTGTTACCAGGCAGAGCGCATATTGCATCGCTTCGGCGCACCATAATTAAGCCACCGCTGTTACCTTTGCCGTCCCACACAAGACAGCCTGGCAATCTTCTGGCGAGGTCTTCGGCGAATGACGGCTTCGTCGTTGCGAGTGACTGACTATCACAGATGATCAGCATGTCGGCTCCATTTGTAAGCGGCGTACTCCTGTCTGCGAAACTTTTGCGGATCTCAACTAGATCACCTTGTGAACATCCGCGCTCATCGTTGAAATCCCAGTGAACAGGTTGACTGCCTGGGAATGCGTAATCACGCAAAGCTTTGCCGTGACTGCCCCCAGTTCTCCTATTGCGCCTCCAATGTATTGTTGAAGCACCCACAACAAGGCACAGGCCGTTGCAAGCTTGTCGAACTCTTTTATGACAGCTGGCAATTCGGCCTTTGTCTTGGCAACATTGGTCGAGGGCTGGTCGTCGGCAGTACTAAAGGCGTCGTTGGCGAGCTTCTGTAAATAGCCGACCAGGTTCGGCGGATCGTTTTCCACCGTGATCAATTCCTGGATGATAGTCTCATGTCGTTGATCCCCTTCGAGCGCCTGGACAGACATGGCACACCATTGCAGCTTCTCGTCCACCGAGGACCAGCACGCAGTGGCGTTTTCAATAACTGCTCCGTTGTCTTGGACGCCTGAGTCTGAAGATTGGGCATCGCAAGTGCACTTTTCCTGAGTGGCGGTCTCAGCACTTGAGTTCAGCAATCCGCATCCAAGCAGTGCAGCAACGATCAAAGAAATGGCAGCCAGCTTCATGGGCATCTCAGACCTGCACCGCTGCGACGCGCTCCTAGGCGTGCTGGCGGCGGCGTAAAACGGAAAGGCGGACGGCCCGAAGACCGCCCGCCCATTGTTCAAGCTTCAGATCTTGTCTGCGTTCTCGGTCCAGACCTGATCGACGCCTTCCAGCCACCACATCAGCCGCTCGGCTGACAAATTGCTGCCGAACGTCTCGGCCCACTCCGATAACTCTCTCCGATCCAACTCCCGGTCATGAACAGCGATCCAGGTCGCCGCCTGGAGCTCATCGAGGTCGTAATCGATGTTGGAGACATCGAGCGCATCGAGCCGCGCAAGCTGACCGCAATCAGCAATTCGCTCGGCCCAATATCGACCTTTCTCGATGAACCGTTTCCGGTCCCGCTCTTCGACCTCCAGCTTCGACTTCCGCAGTCGCTCGACCACCTCGGACATTTCGTCATCGTCCGGCTGATCGACAGTGTCATGCACTGCTTTCATGTCTGGCTCTCCCAGGTTCATGGTTGGAACACTTGGGAGGAGGGATCGGCCCTGATCACGCTCGCCGCCCTTCCTCAGAGCCTTGCCTTGCCGCGCCACACATCGAACATCGCTGGGAAGCTAGCCGATGTGCCTTCCGTGTCTGCGATCAGGTCGACCAAAAGCAGATCCCGACTATCCCGTCAGAGCGCTTCGCGATTTCAAGCCGCCGGACCAATTCCCGGACCGAAACGGCTTTTTGCTCCTTCCCAGACTGTAATTATTTAAAATCATACATTTTTATTTTGTGTCAATTGGTGGGACAACCACCTGCTGCGGATCGAGCGCCGGCCAGGCTAAAGTTGTCAGGTGGTGCGTCGGCGGCTCGCCTCCAAGGCGTGCCCGATAGCCGCGACCAGCCGTTCGCCGGCAGCTTCCGGGGCTGCGTTGTTCTCGATCGTCACCGTGGCGCGGGTATCGCCCGGGCCCGGCGCCGGTCGTGCCAGCCGCGCCATGATCACCGCGCGGGTTTCGCGGCCGCGCGCCAGCAGGCGGGCTGCGCGAATTTCCGGCGAGGCGGTGATTTCGGCCACCAGCACATGGGCAAAGCGGCTGCGCAGCGCGGCGACGGCGGCGCGCGACCCGTTGGCCACCACCACCCCGCCGGCGGCGATCACCGGTTCGACGTCGCGCGGGATCCCGTAAGAGAGGCCGTGGGCGCGCCAGGTCAGGGCAAAGGCGCCGCGCGCCTGGGCCTCGGCGAAGGCCGGTTCCGACACCGATTCGTGGTCCTCATTGTCGTCGGCCTGGCGCGTCACCACCCGGCGCACGAAACTCACCCTGGCCTCGCTCGCCAACCGGCGCCGCGCATGGTCGAGCAGGGTGTCCTTGCCCGCCCCGCTGGGGCCGACGACGAAGACGAAGGTTCCCGGCCCGAGACGCTCGCGCAAACTGGCGGCCGGCGTGGTGGCTGCTGCCTCGGTCATCTCGTCCTCGCCTCCTCCTGAGCCCCGGCGCCATCGCTGCCGTCGATCGCGGGGTCACACTGCCCGGCGGCTATGCCACGCGCCGGCCCTCGCGCCACACCGTGCGCACGACAGGCACGTGCCGGTCGAGCCGCACCTGAACCAGGTCGGCGCGGCGCCCGATCTCGATCGCCCCGCGGTCGACGAGACCCACGGCCTCGGCCGGGTTGCGCGACACCATCGCCACCGCCTCGGGCAGGCTGATGGTTTCGACCACCTCGCTGAGGAGAAAGGCGGATTGGATGAGGCTGAACGGAATATAGTCGGACGACAGCATGTCGAGCATGCCCGCCTCGGCCAGCGTCCGCGCCGAGACATTGCCCGAGTGCGAACTGCCGCGCATCACGTTGGGCGCACCCATCAGCACCCCCAGCCCGGCCTCGCGCGACGCCTGTGCCGCCGCCCGGGTGGTCGGGAATTCCGCCACCTTGATGCCATGCCCGACCGCTGCGTCGACATGCTCGGGGGTGGCGTCGTCATGGCTGGCGAGCACGATGCCGCGGGCGCGGCAAGCCGCGGCAACCGCCGATCTGTTGGTCTCGGAATGCTTTGCCGCGCCGGCGACGCGTTGGTCGCAGAAGGCGCGGAATTCGCTGTCCGACAGCTTCAGCTTGCGCTGGTAATAGGCAGCATAGGTGGCGATGTCGACGAACTGGCGCTGTCCCGGCGAATGGTCCATCAGCGACACCAGCCGGACATGCGGATCATCGTCGAAATGCGCAAACGCCTCCAGGCAATCGGCGGCCGAGACCTCGCAGCGCAGATGGAGGAAGTGGTCGGCCCTGAGCCGGCCATTGCCGATACAGTCCTCGATCGCGTCGGCCAGCGTGCGCATCTCACCGGCGGAAACCTCGGAATCCTCGTCGAGCCCGACGCGCAGCGCGTCGAAGACGGAGGTGATGCCGGCCGTGGCGATCTGGGCGTCGTGTGCCAACACTGCCGCGATCGGGTCCCAGCGGACCCGTGGACGCGGCGCATAATGGCCCTCGAGGTGGTCGGTGTGGAGCTCGACCAGCCCGGGAATCAGATAGTCGCCGTCGAGGTCTTCGCCGTCGGCGCTGCGCTCGTCGATCGCCGCGATGCGCCCGTCACGGATAAGCACGGCACCCTTGACCACCCGATCGGGCAGAACAAGGCGCGCATTGCTGAGCAAAGTCTCGGTCATCAAGCGGACTTTCGCCGTCGTCCGGCGGTAAGCGGGTAATGGGAGTGCACCTCGAAGGGCGCTCCCGGCTCGGATTCCACAAACAGGGCCAGCCCGTCAACGGCCAACGGCTTCGAGAGGAGCGGGCCGAACACCGCCTCGATCGCGCCTCGAAGGCGCGGCGCCTCCCTGTGGCCGGCGCGGCCGGTCAGCGTCATGTGAAACCGGAAGGATTCGAAGATGTAGGGATAGCCCCACTGGAGCAGGTTGCGGAACTCCACCGGCGTAAGGTTCTCGGGCCCCCGGCGGGCGATCTCGGCATCGGTCAGCGGCGCCCGGAATTGCTCGAAGGCAATCACCACAGCGTCGGCGAAGCGGTTGAGCTCGGCCAGCGGCTCATCGGGGACAAGGGCGAAGAAGCCGTCGATCTGCTGCACCGCGAGGCGCGGCACGGCGATCGGCGCCGCGGACTGCGCAAAGACCGCCAGCGCCCGCTCCAACGATCCGACCGCCTGGCCTTGGATCAGCCGGAACGGCGCCTTGAGGGTGGCGTGAAACCCATAGCGGCGGGCGGATGCCGTGTGGAACGACAGCTCGGCCGGCGTCAGCCCGGTCGCTGCCGGCAGCCGTCCAGCTTCCCCGCCGAAGGCATTGCGGCCAAGCCAAGCGGCGGCTGTCGCGGTCAGCGGATCGCTTCGCTCAGGGGTGAAATAGATGGCAACGCGCATCGGGTCGTCCTCAAAGAGCCTGATGGCTTAGGTGATTTGCATGACAAGATAACGAACAGAACCGGGCTTCCCGGCGCCGTCTGCGGGTGTTGCTGCCGCTCATGCCGGCACCGCGGCAGGCGCGAAACTGCTGACGTCGACGATCCGGTCGGCGACGGCCTCACGCACATCGGCGTCATGAAAGATGCCGAGCATGGCGATGCCGCGACGCTTCTTCTCGGCGATCAGCTCGACCACCACCTGGCGGTTGGCGGCATCGAGCGAGGCCGTCGGCTCATCGAGCAGCAGGATCGGATGCTCGGTGAGGAAGCCGCGAGCAATGTTGACCCGCTGCTGCTCGCCGCCGGAGAAGGTCGCCGGCGGCAGGCGCCACAGCCGTTCGGGCAGATTGAGCCGGCCGAGCATCGTCGCGGCCCGGGCAAGCGCGGCAGCGCGGTCGACGCCTTGTCCGACCAGCGGCTCGGCCACCACCTCGACCGCCGCGATCCGCGGCAGCGCCCGGAGAAACTGGCTGACATAGCCGACGGTGTCGCGCCTGACGGCAAGCAGCTCGCGCGGGCCGGCGCGGGCGATGTCGACCGGCCGCCCGCGATGCGCGACGATGATCCGGCCGCGATCGACGCTGTAGTTGCCGTAGATCATTTTGAGGATCGAGCTCTTGCCGGCCCCCGACGGACCGCCGAGGACGGTGCATTCGCCGGCCTTGACCGAAAACGACACGCCCTCCAGCACCGGCAGCTTCAGCCCGTCGCGCAGATACATGGTGAAGGTCTTGGCGGCGTCGGCGAGCACAAGCGGCGGCGGCATGGTCAGGCCTGCAGGATCGAGGACACGAGAAGCTGCGTATAGGGTTGCTGCGGGTCGTCCAGGACGCGATCGGTCAGTCCGGTCTCGACGACGCGGCCGTCCTTCATCACCAGCATGCGCTGCGACAGCAGCCGGGCGACGGCGAGGTCGTGGGTAACGACGACCGCCGCGAGGCCGAGATCGCTGACCAGCCCGCGCAGGAGGTCGAGCAGCCGGGCTTGTACCGAGACGTCGAGGCCGCCGGTCGGCTCGTCCATGAACACCAGGCGCGGGCCGGTGACCAGATTGCGGGCGATCTGCAGGCGCTGACGCATGCCGCCCGAGAAGCGGCGCGGGTCATCGTCGACCCGATCGGCTTCGATCTCGACCCGCCCGAGCCAGTCGACCGCAGTGGTGCGGATGCGGCCGTAATGCCGGTCGCCGACCGCCATCAGCCGCTCGCCGACATTGGCGCCGGCCGAGACGCTCATGCGCAGGCCGTCGGCCGGGTTCTGGTGGACGAAGCCCCAGTCGGTGCGCATCAGCAGCCGCCGCTCCGCCTCGCTCATCCGGTAGAGCTCCCGCCACGAGCCGTCGCGGAGCCGGTAATACGCCGTGCCGGAGCTCGGCAGCAGCCGCGCCGACACGCAATCGAGCAGCGTCGTCTTGCCGGAGCCCGACTTGCCGACCACGGCAAGCACCTCGCCCGGCCACAGGTCGAACGAAACTTCGGCGCAGCCGATCCGCGCGCCATAGGATTTCGACAGGCCGCGGACGGTGAGCAACGGCTCATCGCTCATCGCTGCGCCTCGCTCACCGGCGCCGGCTGCTGCCGCCGCTTTTCACAGTGATCCGTATCGGAGCATACGAACATCCGGCCGCCGCGATCGTCGAGGATCACCTCGTCGAGATAGACCCGGTCGGCGCCGCAAAGTGCACACGGCCGCTCGAAGGTCTGCACCGTGAACGGATGATCCTCGAAGTCGAGGCTGACCACCTCGGTATAGGGCGGCAGGGCATAGATCCGCTTCTCGCGGCCGGCACCGAACAGCTGCAGCGCCGGCGAGCGATGCATCTTCGGATTGTCGAATTTGGGCGTCGGCGAAGGATCCATGACATAACGGCCTTCGACCTTCACCGGATAGGCATAGCTGGTGGCGATCCGGCCATGGCGGGCAATGTCCTCGTAGAGCTTGACATGCATCAGCCCGTATTCCTCGAGCGCATGCATCTTGCGCGTCTCGGTCTCGCGCGGTTCGAGGAATCTGAGCGGTTCGGGGATCGGCACCTGGAAAACCAGGATCTGCCCTTCGCCGAGCGGCTGCTCCGGGATGCGGTGGCGGGTCTGGATGATGGTGGCGGCCTGGGTGTCGGTGGTCACCGCCACCCCGGCGACTTTGCGGAAGAAGGCGCGGATCGAGACGGCATTGGTGGTGTCGTCGGCGCCTTGATCGATGACCTTGAGCACGTCGGCCGGGCCTATGATCGCGGCGGTGACCTGGACGCCGCCGGTGCCCCAGCCATAGGGCATCGGCATCTCTCGCGAGGCGAACGGCACCTGGTAGCCGGGAATGGCGATCGCCTTGAGCAGCGCCCGGCGGATCATGCGCTTGGTCTGCTCGTCGAGATAGGCGAAGTTGTAGCCGGCGGTGCTCATTCGGCGGCCTCGCGGCTGCCGGCATCGTCGTTCCCGGAATGGGCCGCGCGCAGCCGCCGAACGAGATCGAGCTCGGCCTGGAAGTCGACATAGTGCGGCAGCTTGAGGTGCTCGACGAAGCCGGTCGCCTCGACATTGTCGGCATGGCTGATGACGAACTCCTCGTCCTGGGCGGGGGCGAGCCGGTCCTCGCCGAACTCGTCGGCCCGCAGCGCGCGGTCGCACAGCGAGACCGCCATCGCCTTGCGCTCGGACTGTCCGAACACAAGCCCATAGCCGCGGGTGAACTGCGCCGGCACTTTGGCGGAGCCTCTGAATTGGTTGATCATCTGGCACTCCGTCACCCGGATGCGCCCGAGGCCGACCGGAAACGGCAATTCCGGGACATCGACCTCGAGCTCGACCTCGCCGATCCTGATTTCGCCGACGAACGGATGGCTGCGGCCATAGCCGCGCTGGGTCGAATAGGCGAGGGCCAGCAGGAACCCCTCGTCACCGCGGGCGAGCGCTTGCAGGCGCGTGTCCCGCGCCAGCGGGAACTCGACCGGCTCGCGGGTGATGTCGCCGACGGCCTGGTCGGGGCCGAGCGTGCCGTCGGCCTCGACCAGGCCTTCCTCCGAGAGCAGCGAGGAGACGCGCGGCATCGCCTCGGTCTCCGCGTTGCGCCTGGCCGGCTCCGGAACCTCTCCTCCCCCGGCCAGCGTTTCGTCGAGCAGGCGGTGGGTGTAGTCGAAGGTCGGGCCGAGCAGCTGCCCGCCCGGCAGGTCTTTGTAGGTGGCCGAAATCCGCCGCTCGACCGCCATGGCAGCAGTGTCGGCCGGCCGCGAATAGCCGAAGCGCGGCAGGGTGGTTCGGTAAGCGCGAACGAGAAAGATCGCCTCGATCAGATCGCCGCGGGCCTGCACGATCGCCAGCGCTGCCAGCTCCTTGTCGTAGAGCGAGCCTTCGGCCATCACCCTGTCGACGCCGAGCCCAAGCTGCCCCACAATCTGGTCGAGCCGCAATGCCGGCACTTGGCGATCGCCGCGGCGCCGATCCGCCAGCAGCCGGTGCGCATTGGCGATCGCCGCTTCGCCGCCTTTGACCGCGACATACATCTCAGCCCTCCTCGACCATGATGCGGGTGGTGCGCGGCAGGCAGGCGAGCGCGCCGGGCCCGGCCAGGATCAGATCGACCCCGCGCGGGAACCGTCCGCGGTTTTGCAGCCATTGCGCCTCGAAATCGCGGGGCAAAGGGCTCGCCTCGAGGCGCTGCCTACGACGGATGCCGGGGCCTTCGAGCACCAGCGGCCCGGAAGGCTCCAGCCGGGCCAATTGGAGGATGAGTGTTGTCGACCGGTCGGGGTATTCCTGGCTGCCCTGGGCGAAGTCTTCGAGGGCGATCAGCTCGCCCGGGCTCGAGACGAGAGCAAAGTGGGCATCGGCGGGCCTCGGTGTCACCGGAGCACCGGTGTGGAAGGCGAGCCAGGCGACCACCCCGCGTGCCGCGCTGAGATTTGCATCCAGCCAAAGCGGCGTGTCGTGATCGCAGAGCGTGAGCGCTGCCGCCGCGGCCGTGGCGCCGAGCGGCGCCGGCGCTCCGACCGAGGTTTGCAGCGGCTGGCACGTGCCGGGGCAAGCCATCGCCTGCATCAGCATTCGGAACACGGTTTGGCTGTCGAACACCGGATCGGCAAAGCCGCCCTCCATCGCCTCCAGGACGGTCATGCGTCTTCTCCGCGCACCATGGTGAAAAAATCGACTTTGGTCGCGGCGATCTCCTCGCGCCGCCGCGCGTCGGCCTCGGTCTGCGCGGCGCGCAGCGGCGCAAGCACCCTCATCTCGATCTCGTCGCGCCACCCCGGGTTCTGCCAGAGCGCATCGAGCACTGCCGAAAGCTTGGCCTTGGCGTGATCGCGGCCGAGCGCATAAGCGTGACCCACCGTGCCGTCGGCAAGCCTGACGCTGGCGCGCGTCACGGTCGCTTCGCCGACATTGAACGGCGCCCCGCCGCCGCCAATCCGCCCGCGCACCGTAACCAGGCCTGTCTCCGGACCGCGCAGCGCAGTCGCTGCGGGGAGATCGAGGCCGCCGCAAAGCGCCGCTAGCTCATCGGCCGGGGCGCCGGCGAGTGTGGCCATCGCTGTCTGGCGGGCAGCTTCCGTGCTGCGGGGGCGGCTCATGAAAATTTGTCTATTGCTCTATACAACTCGACCTATTATAGCGGCAGTCGAACGCGAGTCCATGACGCGCCCGTGACAAGCAACGAAAATTTCGTCGAGCTCGATACGCCCGTCCTGCGCCGCAGCGGCGTCGCCTTGTGGCGACAGATCGCCGACCGGATCAGGCTGGCGATCGCCTCGGAAAGTCTCGGCCGCGACGGCCGGCTGCCCCCCGAACAGGCGTTGGCGGCGCGCTTCAAGGTGAACCGGCACACGGTACGCAGCGCCATCGCTGCGCTGGTGCGGGAGGGAGTTCTGCGCGCCGAGCAGGGCCGCGGCACCTTCATCGCCAAGCGCCGCCGGCTGTCCTACCCGATCACCGCCCGGACCCGTTTCTCGACCGGACTGAGCGGCCAGGCCACGGATCGGCGCAGCTTTCTGCTCGACCATGTGGTCGAGCCGGCCGGGCCGCGCCTTGCATCAGCGTTGGAGCTGGCGCCCGATGCGCCGGTGATCCGGCTGGAGATGCTGAGCGAAGCGGATGGCCGGCCGGTGTCGCGCGCCACGGCGTGGTTCGACGCGGATCGGTTTGCCGGCTTTGCCGAAGCCTATGCCGAAACACGCTCGGTCACCGCCAGCTTCGCCCGCTTCGGCGTTGCGGATTATCTGCGGCAGTCGACGGTGGTCTCGGCACGCCACGCCGATGCCGGCGATCTCGCCGACCTGAAACTGTCGCCTGGAGCGATCGTGCTGGTCGCGGTGGCAGTCAACATCGACCCGGCCGGAAAACCGATCCAGTTCGCCGAAACCCGCTTTGCCGCAGACCTGGTCGAGCTCAGCGTGGTAACCGCCCTCTAGGCCTGCATCAGCCAGGCATGCTCCGGGGCGTTGTAGAACTTCCAGGTGCGCTTCGGCCCGGCCATCACGTTGAGATAATAAAGGTCGTAACCGTGGCAGGCGGCGCAAGGGTGATAGCCCCTGGGCACCAGCACGACATCGCCGTCCTCGACCGCCATCGCTTCGTCGAGCGAGCGGTCGTCCGTATAGACTCGCTGGAAGGCAAAGCCCTGCGGCGGGTTGAGACGGTGGTAGTAGGTTTCCTCGAGATAGGATTCCGCCGGCAACGCATCGCGGTCGTGCTTGTGCGGCGGGTAGCTCGACGTGTGCGCCGCGGGGGTAATCACCTCGACGACCAGCAGCGAATCGGCCGGTTCGCCTTCCGGCAGGATATTGGTGACGTAGCGGGTGTTGCTGCCTTTGCCGCGCACCTCCTGTTTCAGCGTATCCGGTGCGATCACTCGCGCAGGGAGGCCGCCGGAGAGGCCCGGCGCGGAGCAGACGGCAAGTTCGACGGGCGTTTCGGCCTGCACCGACCAGCGCTCGCCCTGGGGCACGTAGACCGACCATGGCTTGCCGTCGAACGGCGACATGCGTCCGCCGAGCGAGCCGAACGACTGCCCGGCCGCCGACAACGCCGCCTTGCCGGTGACCAGCACCAGGCAGACCTCGCGCTCGCCGGTGTCGGCCTGCGCCGTTTCGCCAGGAGCCAGCCGGTAGAGGTCGAAGCCGACATAGGTCCAGCCGGCGGAGTGCGGCGTGATGTGGGCGACGCGGCCGCTGCCGGGGGCCGATTTGACGAGCAGGCGCGACATGGGCTTCCTCTTTCAGTCCTTCAGCGTGGACGGCTTGTAGTCGATCAGATAGAGCCAGGCGCCGTAGGCGGTCATGCCGGCGGAAAGAACGATCCAGAACATCTCGCCCGACAGCAATTCCAGCCCGGCCCAAACCGCGCACACCACCACCAGCAGAACACGCCGCCACAGCGGATCGAGCATCGGGTGGCTCTGCGTGGCCATCAGCCGAGACCTGCCTGGGCCAGGAAAGCCGACAGGTTGCTATAGCCCAGAGCGGCATATCTGGCCGGCTCAGCCTTCTTGGGGTCCTGTTCGGCCTCGACGATCACCCAGCCGGAATAGCCGGAGAGCTCGCGCAGCACGCGGACGAAATCGATGAGGCCATCGCCCGGCACCGTGTAGACGCCGGCCAGCACCGATTCGAGAAACGACCAGTCCTCGGCATTGGCCTGTCGCATCACCCTTTCGCGCACGTCCTTGCAATGGACATGGCCGATGCGGGCCCGGTAGTGGCGGGCGAGCCGCGCCGGGTCGGCGCCGCCCCAGGTGGCGTGGCCGGTGTCGAGCAGGAGACCGACGGCATCGCCGGTAACATGCATGAACCGGTCGATGTCGGCTTCCGACTGCACGGCCGTGCCCATGTGATGGTGATAGACCAAGGCAAGTCCGTAGGTCGCGCGGATCGCCTCGGCGAAGGCGGTATAGCGCTCGCCGAAGCGCTGCCAGGCGTCATGGGGCAGCACCGGGCGTGTCGACAGCGGCAGCTCGCGCTTGCTGTGAATGGCGTTGGACGTCTCGGCGGCGATGAACACCCGAGATCCCATCTCCTTCAGCAACGTGGCATGGTCAGCCGCAGCGGCGAGCTCGGCCGCGGCGTCGCGCTGGAGGAGCTCGGTTGAATACCAGCCTCCGACCAGCGCGTGGCCGCGCGCCTCGAGGAGCGGCCGCAACTCGCCGGAGCGGCGTGGGAACTTGTTGCCGAGTTCCATCCCGACGAACCCCGCTGCTTTGGCCTCGTCGAGGCAGCGCTCGAGCGGGATGTCGCCGCCGATCTCGACCATGTCGTCGTTCGACCAGCCGATCGGGTTGGCGCCGATGCGGATCATATGCGCGTTCTCCCTGTTGAGGCCGGCTAATCGCCGACCCGTTGCAGCTTGCGCGCCGCATCGTAGGCGCGGCGGGCGGCGGCGACCTCCGGACGCGCGCTTACTTCCGGCACGGCGACATCCCACCAGTGGCCGCCGGCCGCGGTCGATGGCAGAGGATCGGTGTCGATGACGATCACCGTGGTCCGATCCGCCGTCTTGGCACGCTCCAGCGCGGTCTCGAGCTCGGCGATCGAGGCGACCTTCTGCGATTGCGCGCCAAGGCTGGCTGCATGGGCGGCGAAGTCGATCTCGGGCAGCACCGCATGGCGCGTATCGGCAAGCAGATTGTTGAAATTCGCTCCGCCGGTGCTGGCCTGCAGACGGTTGATGCAGCCGAAGCCGCGATTGTCGAGCAAGACGATGGTGAGCTTCAGCCCGAGCATCACCGAGGTGGCGATCTCGGAATTCAGCATCAGATAGGAACCGTCGCCGAGCATGACCACGACCTCCTGCTCCGGCCGCGCCATCTTGACCCCCAGCCCGCCGGCTATCTCATAGCCCATGCAGGAATAGCCATACTCGGCGTGATACGAACCTGGTGCTCCCGCCTGCCACAATTTGTGCAGTTCTCCCGGCAGGCCGCCGGCAGCATGGAGCAGGACCACGCCGGAGCCCATGGCGCGCTGCACGGCGCCGATCACCTGGGCATCCGACGGCAGCGCCGCGTTGCTCGGCGCCGTCACTTTGTCGGCCTCGATCCGCCACGCCGCCTTGCCCTGCTTGGCGTTTTCGGTCCAAGTCCGAGGCGCCTGCCACCCCCCGAGCTCTTGCGCCAGCTCCTTCAGCCCCTCGCGGGCATCGGCCACCAAGGTCTGCGCCCGATGCTTGCCGGCGTCGAAGGGTTGCACGTTGAGACCGATCACGCGCTTCCCGGCGGCCTGAAACAGCGCCCAGGAACCGGTGGTGAAATCCTGCAGCCGCGTGCCGACCGCCAGCACCACGTCGGCCTCCTCCGCCAGCCGGTTGGCTGCAGCCGTACCGGTTACCCCGACGGAGCCCATGTTGAGCGGATGGTCATCGGGCAGCGACGACTTGCCCGCCTGCGTCTCGCACACCGGGATCCCCGTGGCCTCGACAAACCGGGCGAGCGCGCCCGAAGCCTCCGCGTAAAGCACCCCGCCGCCCGCGACCAGCAGCGGCCTCTCGGCCCCGCGCAGCGCCTGGATCGCGCTTTTCAGCTCGGCCAAGTCGGGACGTGGTCGCCGCTGCTGCCACAGTCGCTCCGCAAACAGGCTTTCCGGATAGTCGTAGGCTTCGGCCTGGACATCCTGGCAGAGCGCCAGAGTGACCGGACCGCAATCGGCCGGATCGGTCAGCACCTGCATGGCACGCGCCAGGGCCGGGACCAATTGCTCCGGCCGCGCGATCCGATCGAAATAGCGGGAGACGGGGCGCAGACAATCATTTGCCGAGGTCGTTCCGTCCCCGAAATTTTCGATCTGCTGGAGCACGGGATCGGGAATGCGGCTGGCGAATACGTCGCCGGGCAGGAGCAGCAGAGGCAGCCGGTTGACGTGGGCGAGGGCGGCGGCGGTGATCAAATTGGTCGCGCCCGGACCGATCGAGGTGGTCGCGGCCATCGCCCGGCGCCGATTGTTGGCCTTGGCGAAGGCGATCGCGGCATGCGCCATCGCCTGCTCGTTGTGGGCGCGATAGGTCGGCAGCGTTTCGCGAACCTGGTACAGCGCCTCGCCGACCGCAGCGACATTGCCGTGGCCGAATATCGCCCAGACGCCGCCGAAGAACGGCAGCTTCTCACCGCCGATATCAGTCATCTGCCGTGCCAGGAAGCGCGTCAGCGCCTGCGCCATGGTCAACCGGATGGTGGCCGTCATGTGATCCTCCCGAGCCGTTCTTTATGCTGCCTTGCGGCCGCGGGCTGCAAGCCAGGCTTCAGTCAAGCCGGCAAACCGGGCGGCCATAAGGTCGATCGCCTGGTCATCGCCGATCGAACGGGAGAGCCAGCGCTCCGCCGGCTCGGCGAAGATCGTCCTGCCCACCGCGAAGCCCTTGACGATGCCGACGTCGGCGACGGCCCGGAAGGCCGTTTCCAGCTCCTCGGCAGGCGCTTCGAGGCCAAGCAGCACGACGCCGCGGCACCACGGGTCGTGTTCGGCAATGACCGCCTCGATCGCCTGCCAGGCCGCCGGCGCCCTCTGCGGCTCCAGCTTCCACCAGTCGGGCTTGATCCCCAGCGCATAGAGTTCTGCCAGCGCCCGTGCCACGGTATCGGGGCACAGGCTTCCGTGCTTGCCGGCGATGATCTCGATCAGCAGTTCGCGGCCGACCCGGCGGGACGCCTGGTAAAGCGCCAGCAAGGTCTGCTGCTGCTCGGCCTTCAGCTCCGGCGGGTCGTCGGGATGGTAGAGGCACAGGCATTTGATGCAGTGGTCGAGCGGCCACTCGATGAGCTGCGAGCCGATGTCCTGCGAAAATTCGAACCGCAGCGGGCGCGAGCCGGGCAGCTCGACCGGCCGGCCCAGCCAAGAGAAGCGATGTCGGGCGAAGGCGAACATCGCGTCGCGGCCGTGCCGCTCGTCGAGCAGCATGCCGTAGCCGCTGCGGCCATTCGCGACCTTGGCCGCCGCCGTGACCGCCAGCACCTTGAACGCAGCGATCCGCCGGGGATCGGCGCCGACCTTGGCGGCCGCTTCTTCCAACTGCGTTCGGTGGTCGATGGCCAAGGCCATCAGTGCCGGCACCTCGCTGCGGCGGGTGGTCGCCCAATGGATATGGTTGATGGTGGCGTCCTTGCGCAGCGCGTGGTGCGGGCTGCCATGCTGCAAGAAATAGCGCAGCTCCTCCCAGGTGGGATATTCCGGCGAGCAGAGCAGGCGCGAGACGGCGAAGGCGCCGCAGGCATTGGCCCAGGTGGCCGCCGTCTCCAGGCTCTCGCCGCCGAGCCAGCCGCGCAGAAACCCCGACATGAAGGCGTCGCCGGCGCCGAGCACGTTGTAGACTTCGATTGCGAATCCCTGGCCGACGATGCCCGCCTCGAGATCGGGCGGGATATCGCCGGCATAGACGATGCAGCCCTTGGCGCCCCGCTTCAGCACGATCACCGCGGGCGTCAAAGCCCGGATGGCGGCAAGCGCGCCCGCCACATCCCCGGCACCGGAAGCGATCATGATCTCCTCTTCCGTGCCCACCACCAGATCGCAGGAGGGCAGGACGGAGCGCAACTGATCGGAGACCCGGTCCGACCTCACATATCGCTCAAAGCCGGCGGCGTGGCCGGCGAGGCCCCAAAGGTTGGGACGATAGTCGATGTCGAACACCACCTTGGCCCCCGCTGCCTTGGCGAGCGCGATCGCCTTCAGCTGCGCCTGAGCGGTGTTGGGCCGCGAGAAATGCGTGCCGGTGACCACCACGGCGCGGCTGCGACCGATCAGCGCCGGATCGATATCGGCCTCGTCCAGCGCCATGTCGGCGCAGTCGGCGCGATAGAAGATCATCGGCGAGACACCCTCGTCCTCGACCGCCAGCAGGACCAAGGCGGTAAGCCGTTCCGGATCCGTTATGATCCCCGAAGTGTCGACGCCTTCGCGAGCCAGCTGTTGGCGGAGAAAGCCGCCCATCTGTTCCTGGCCGACCCGGGTGATCAGTGCCGACCGCAACCCGAGCCGAGCCGTGCCGACGGCGATGTTGGCGGGACAGCCGCCCACTGACTTGGCGAAGCTGGCGATGTCTTCAAGCCGCGATCCGATCTGCTGGCCGTAGAGATCGACCGACGCCCGCCCGATGGTGACCACGTCGAGCGTCTCGGCTTGCGCGCCAGGCATGGCTGATCCTTTCGAGAACCGCCGATCGCCGAACTTTCCTCTAGACCAGGAGCGGCAACCGAACTATGACTTGAAATATGAAACAGAAATTCCGTTTGGTAGTCAATTCGGAATGTTTGTTCCGTTTTGCCGAAGCTCACTTCGGCAGGGAAAGCTGACGGCGACGACCGGCCCGGGAGAGATCAGCATGGATTCCAGCACCCTTGATCGGCTGTCCCTGGAGGGCAAGATCGGCGTCGTGACGGGCTCGACGCAGGGCCTCGGCGAGGCAATCGCCCATCTCTTTGCCGAGCGCGGCATCACCGGCCTCGTCATTACCGGGCGCAACGCCGAACGCGGCACCGCGGTGCAGGCGGCGCTCGAAGCCAAGGGGGTGCGCACGCTCTTTGTGCCGGCCGATCTCAGCCGCAGCGATGAGGCGATGCAGGTCGTCGACGCCGCCGACCAGGCCTTCGGCCGCGTCGACATATTGGTCAACTCGGCCGGCATCACCGACCGCGGCACGATCTGGGACACCACTCCCGAGCTGTTCGACCTGATGTTCGCGGTCAACGTCAAAGCCCCATTCTTCCTGATGCAGCAGGCCCTCAAGGTGATGAAGCGCGAGGCGATCGAGGGTTCGGTCATCAACATCCTGTCGATGTCGGGCCACGGCGGACAAAGCTTCATCACCGCCTACAGCGCCTCCAAGGGGGCCCTGGTGACCCTGACAAAGAACGTGGCCTACAGCGTGATGAGCCACCGCATTCGCGTCAACGGGCTGACCATCGGCTGGATGGACACCCCCGGCGAAGACCGCATCATGAAGACCTATCACGGCGCGGAAACCGGCTGGCTGACCGAGGCCGAAAAGGGCCGGCCGTTCGGCCGTCTGCTGAAGCCAGACGAAGTCGCAAGGGCGGTGGCTTTTCTGGCCAGCGGCGAGAGCGGTCTGATGACCGGCTCGATCATCGATTTCGACCAGCAGGTTCTCGGGGCGGCCGATTCGCCTGCTCCGCCGCCGTCTCGCTAGCCAACGCTTCGCCGCCGCGGCGTGCGGCGATCGAGACTGCCAATGTCATGGCCAACGCCAATGTCGCCGCCATCGAGCGGAAGCCTTCGAAATTTGCCTCGGCGATTTCCAGCAAGACGTCGGCGGCCGGCGCGATCGGCGAAAACACGGAATCGGTGATCGAGATCACGGCTGCCCGCTTGGCCTTGGCGGCCTGGGTCAGTACCACCGTTTCGCGCGCATAGGGAGCAAAGCTGACCGCGAGCACCGCGTCGCTCGGGCCGAGGAAGCCGATCTGCTCGGCTGCCAGCCCGGCAATGCCGTCGACCAGCACATTGCGGATGCCCAATTGAGCCATGGCGTAGCCCAGATAGGCGGTCACCGGAAACGAGCGGCGAAGCCCCAGCAAATAGATCGTTTCGGCTCCGGAAAGAATTCCGGCAGCGGCTTCGAGCGCCTCCTGGTCCACTTTCGCCCTGAGCTCGGCCAGCGAACGCTCTGCTGCGGTGAGGAAACCGTCGAGCACCAGCCCGGTGCGGCTGTTGGCCAGGCCGTGCTCGCGCAGCTGCGCCAGGCGCTCATCGTAATTCAGCACCCGCTCGCGCAACCGCGACCGGAACACCTCCTGCAGGTCCGAAAACCCCTGATAGCCAAGCGCGCGCGAGAAGCGGACCAAGGCGGACGGCTGCACCTCGGCATTGCCGGCAATGCTGGCCACGGTGCCGAAGGCGACTTCGTCCGGGTTCTCCAGGGCGTAGGCCGCGACCTGAGTGAGCCGCTTCGGCAGCTGCTCGGCGCGTTGCGCGATCAACGCGCGCAGCGCTTGGTAATCCTTGGGCGCTGGGGGATGTTCGTTCATCCGGAGAGCTCGCTGGCTGACCTTGGACTTGACGGAAGAAATCAGAGATGGAATAAAAATTCCACACCAAAATGAATATGCACTATTCGTTTCAAATCGCTTGGTCGGGTGTGGGGCCGAAGCGACGCGTTGAAGCGAGGCAAAGGCGGCTCTATGGACTCGATCGGCGTCGGCTTGATTGGCAGCGGCTTCATGGGCAAGGCCCATGCGCTCGCTTGGAGCGCGGTGGCCCCGGTGTTCGGCGACGTGCCGCCGATCCGGCTTGTTCACCTCGCCGATGCAACTCCGGAACTCGCCGGGCGCCAGGCGCGGGCATTCGGCTTCGGGCGCGGCTCCAGCGATTGGCGGGCGGTGCTGGCGGACCCCGAGGTCGACGTGGTTTCGATCACCACGCCCAACCGGTTCCACGCCGAGATGGCCGTCGCGGCCTTCGAAGCCGGCAAACATGTCTGGTGCGAGAAGCCGATGGCGGCCAAGCTCGACGAGTCCGAGACGATGCTGTCGGCCCAGCGCCGGTCGGGCAAGGTCGCCATGCTCGGCTACAACTATATCCAGAACCCGATCGTCCGCCATATCCGCAAGCTGCTCGACGAGCGCATCATCGGCGATGTCAATCACGTCCGCATCGAGATGGACGAAGACTTCATGGCCGACCCTGCTGCGCCGTTCCAGCCGCGCCACGAGGCATCGAACGGCTGGGGTGCGATCGAGGATTTCGGTGTCCACCCGCTGTCGCTGATCCGCACCTGGTTCGGCGGCGTTGCGCAGGTGATGTGCGACATGGCCAAGCCGTACCCGACCCGGGTCGACAACGGCCAGCCGCGCCCGGTCGAGGTTTACGACATTGCCACCACCCTGATGCGGCTCGAGAACGGCGCCTCCGGTTTCATCGCGCTCAGCCGCACCGCCTGGGGCCGCAAGGGGCGGATCGCGGTGCAGATCATCGGCGCCAAGGGCGCCATCCTCTACGACCAGGAACGGTTCAACGAATTCCAGCTCTATCTCACCGAGGACAGGGCGACGGAACAGGGCTTCCGCACCATCCTCTCGTCGCCGCAGCACGCACCCTATGGCCGCTTCGTCCCGGTGCCCGGCCATGGCCTCGGCTTCAACGACCTCAAGGCGATCGAATGCCGCGAGCTGGTCCGGCTGCTGCAGGGCGAACCGGCAGTGGCGATCACGTTCGAGGACGGGATCAAGATCGAACGCACTGTTGCGGCCATGGCGAAGTCGTTCGAGACCGGACGCTGGGTCGAGGTCTAAAGCGCGGGCGTTCTCACGGCGAAGTGAGCGCGGCCCGACGGCGCCGCATTGACCCCGATCGCCCGCAAATGCTTCATCGCTCGACATCGCAGAACTTGCGCCGGGAGGTGTTGCGTGCACCGCTTGCTGATCGGAATAGCCACGCTGCTGGCGTTGACTTTCGCGGCGGAGGCCCACGACCCTGGCCCGCCCGATTGGGCGAAGGTCCTCGGCGAGGCGAAAGGCCAAACGGTCTACTTCAACGCCTGGGGCGGCGACCAAGCCGTCAACGGCTATCTGGAATGGGTCGCTGGCGAGACCAAGCGGCGGTTCGGGGTCGATGTCGTCCAGGTCAAGCTAGACGACACCGCAACCGCGGTGGCCAAGGTGGTGGCGGAAAAGGCGGCCGGCAAATCACAGGGCGGCAGCGTCGATCTGGTATGGATCAACGGCGAGAATTTCGCCGCTATGAAGCGGCAAGGGCTGCTGCTCACCTCGCCTTGGGCCGATCAGTTGCCCAACTCCCGGTTCGTCGACAGCGAGGATAAACCGACCGTTCGCTCCGACTTCACCGTGCCGGTCGACGGGCTGGAAAGTCCCTGGGGCATGGCCAAGCTGGTGTTCTTCTACGATTCCAAGCGGACGGCCGCCGAAAGCCTGCCGAAGTCGGCGAAGGAGCTGCTTGCTTGGGCCCGCAAGAATCCCGGCCGCTTCGCCTATCCGCAGCCGCCCGATTTCACCGGCAGCTCGTTCCTGAAGCAGGTGCTGAGCGAACTCGTCGGCGATCCGTCGGTGCTGCAAAAGCCGGTCGACGAGGCGACGTTCCAGCGCGAGGCTGCGCCGCTGTTCGACTATCTCGACGAGCTCAACCCCCTGCTTTGGCACGGCGGGAAGGTTTTCCCGCAGAACTATCCGGCCATGAAGCAGCTGCTGGCGGACGGCGAGGTCGACATCATTTTCGCCTTCAATCCGGCGGAAGCGTCGAGCGCGATCGCGCAGGGCACTTTGCCCGACAGCGTGCGGTCCTTCGTGTTCACCGGCGGCACGCTGGCCAACACCCATTTCGTGGCCATCCCGTTCAACGCAGGCGCCAAGGCAGGGGCAATGGTCGTGGCGGATTTTCTGCTGTCGCCTGAAGCCCAGGCGCGCAAGCAGGATCCGAAGGTTTGGGGTGATCCGACCGTGCTGGCTCTCGCCAAGCTAACCCCGGAAGACCGGGCGAGGTTCGAGGCACTCTCCCTGGGTGTCGCAACATTGCCGCCGGACAAGCTCGGACCGGCATTGGCGGAACCCGATCCGAGCTGGACCGAGCGCGTCGAAAGCGAATGGAAACGGCGCTACGGCGTCGGCAACTGAGCTGCCGAGCAGGGTGATGATCGGCCGCGGCGCAACCCTTCCGCGGATCGCCCCCTGGGCAGCCGGCGTCCTGCTCACCGGGCCGCTGCTGTTCGGGTTGGGCGGCACGGCGGCGCCGGCCTTCGGCTATCTGCCGGCTCTCGGCGGCACGGAGCTGTCGCTGGCGCCGATGCGGACCATGCTCGCTCAGCCGGGGTTGTTTGCCGGCGTCATGCTCTCGCTGACGGCGGCCTGGCTGGTCACGGCCGTGGCGCTCGGTATCGTCTTCCTGTTCGTCGCCGCGTGGTCGGGGACGGCGCTTTTTCGCCGCGCCGTCGACCTGGTGTCGCCGCTGCTGGCCGTTCCGCACGCGGCGGCGGCCTTCGGGCTGGCGTTTCTCATCGCACCGGCGGGCTTCCTCGCCAGAGTGGCCTCGCCGCAGCTGACCGGCTGGCAGCGGCCGCCCGACCTCATCCTCGTCAACGACCCGGCGGGGCTCGCCATGATGGCCGGGCTGGTCGCCAAGGAGATCCCGTTCCTGTTGCTGATCACTCTGGCAGCGCTGCCGCAGATCGAGGCCGAGCGCACCCGGGCGCTGACGCTTTCGCTGGGATACGGGCGGATTGCCGGCTTCTGCTTCGCGGCATGGCCACGGCTCTACCCGCAGATCCGGCTTGCGACCTTCGCCGTGCTCGCCTTTTCCAGTTCGGTGGTCGATGTCGCCATCATCCTCGGACCGACCACCCCGCCGCCGCTCTCGGTCCAGCTCACCCGCTGGATGCAGGACCCCGACCTCACGATGCGGTTCGTGGCCTCGGCCGGCGCATTGCTGCAGCTGGCGGTAACCGGTGTTGCGCTGCTCGGATGGATCGGCCTCGAACGAGCTGGCGCGGCGCTCCGTCAGGGGCTTTGCCAGGCCGGGCCGGGTTGGCGCAGTGACCGGCCGCTGCGCCTCTTGGGCCTGGCGATCCTTAGTCTTGCAGCGCTGGTGACTTTCGCCGGGTTGGCGCTCTTGGCGCTGTGGTCGCTCGCCGGGCCTTGGCCGTTTCCGCACACCTGGCCTCAGCAGCTGACGCTGTCCGAATGGCGGCGGGCCGGCCCCAGGAGCCTTTCCCTGCTCGCCAACACGGTGTCGCTTGCTCTGCTCACGGCGGCATTGGCCACCGTGCTCGCGGTGCTCTGCCTGGCGCGCGAGGACGAGACGGGATCGACCGGCGGCCGCCGCGCCGAATGGCTGCTCTACCTGCCGCTGATCGTTCCACAGACCGCGTTCCTATTCGGGCTGCAGCTGATGTTCCTGCTCGGCGGGTTGGGGACGAGCCTGGCCGCACTGGTGCTGACCCACTTGGTCTTCGTGATGCCCTATGTGTTCCTGTCGCTCGCCGACCCATGGCGCGCCTTCGATCGGCGCCATGAGCGGATTGCCGCCGGGCTCGGCAAGGGGCGCTGGACGACATTGCTCCGGGTCAAGCTGCCGATCCTGTCGCGCGCCGTGCTTACCGCGGCTGCGGTCGGCTTCGCCGTCTCGATCGGGCTCTATCTGCCGACCGTGCTGATCGGCGCCGGCCGCTTCGAGACCATCACCACCGAATCGGTGGCACTGGCGGCCGGCGGCGACCGCCGCGTCATCGGCGTTTATGGCCTGCTGCAAACCGTGCTGCCGGCCGTTGGCTTCCTGGTTGCCACCCTGCTGCCGGCTTTGATATGGCGCAGGCCTCGCGCCGACCGCGGCGCTGTCCACCGCCGGCCACCATGAGCGCACACGGCCTCGTCCTCGACGACATCCGCATCGAAGTTGCAGGACGGCCGCTTGTCGCGCTGAGCGCCGAGGTGCCGCCCGGCAGGGTGCTTACCGTGATGGGGCCGTCCGGGTCCGGCAAATCGGCGCTCCTCGCCTTTGTCGGCGGCTTCCTCGACGGGCCGTTCCGCGCCCAGGGCCGAGTCTTTGCCGGCGGTGTCGAGTTGACACGGCTGCCGCCGGAGGACCGTCATGCCGGCGTCCTGTTCCAGGATCCGCTGCTGTTGCCGCACCTGTCGGTCGCCGGCAACCTGGTGTTTGCCTTGCCGCGCGAGATCAACGGCCGCGCGGCGCGGCGGGCCGCGGCCCTGGCTGCGCTGGGCCGGATCGGCCTCGAGGGTCTCGGCGAGCGCGATCCCGAGACGCTGTCGGGCGGCGAAAAGGCACGCGTGGCCCTGGCGCGGGTGCTGCTGTCGCGGCCGCGTGTGCTGCTTCTCGACGAGCCGTTCTCAAAGCTCGACCGCGCACTGCGTGGCCAGATCCGGGCGCTGGTCTTCGACCAGGCGCTCGCCGCCGGGCTGCCCGTCCTGCTCGTCACCCATGACGAAGAGGATGCGGCCGCCGCATGCGGCGCGGTGATCGAGCTCGGACGATGACTGGGCTGGAGCTTCCCGATCTGCCGGTCCGGGCAGCGATCCCGGCGCTGCTTGCCGCGCTTGACCAGGCCAGGCGGGCGGTGCTGGTGGCGCCGCCCGGCGCCGGCAAGACGACGCTGGTGCCGCTGGCGCTCAAGGCTGCCGGCCGGCTCGGTGGCGGCCGGATCCTGCTGCTGGAGCCGCGGCGGCTTGCGGCGCGCGCTGCGGCGCGCCGCATGGCCGAGCTTCTCGGAGAGCAGGTGGGCGCCACCGTCGGCTATGTGATGCGCATGGACCGGCGGGTTTCGGCCGAGACCCGCATCCTGGTCGTCACCGAAGGCGTGCTGTCGCGGATGATCCTCGACGATCCGGAGCTCAGCGGCGTCTCGGCCGTCGTCTTCGACGAGTTTCACGAGCGCTCGCTCGATGGCGATTTCGGCCTGGCGCTGGCGCTCGACGTGCAAGCCGGCTTGCGTCCGGACCTGCGGCTGCTGGTGATGTCGGCCACGCTCGACGGAGCCCGGGTGGCCGCACTGCTCGGCGGTGCGCCCGTCATCGAGAGTGCCGGCCGGGTCTTCCCGGTCGCCTTGCGTTACCGGGAGAGGCCGCCAGCCATGCCGATCGAGGAGGCGATGGCCGCCGCCATCGTCGCGGCTCTGGCCGAGGAGGAGGGCAGCTTGCTCGCCTTCCTGCCCGGGCAGCGGGAGATCGAGCGCACCGCCGAGCGCCTGGCGGGCCGGCTCGACCCCATGGTCGAGGTCTTGCCGCTCCACGGCCAACTCGACGGCCGGGCCCAGGACGCAGCCATCCGCCCGGCGGTGGCGGGACGGCGCAAGGTCGTGCTGGCGACCGCGGTCGCCGAGACCTCGCTCACCATCGACGGCGTGCGGGTGGTGATCGACAGCGGCCTGTCGCGCCTGCCGCGCTTCGAGCCGGCGACCGGCATCACCCGGCTGGAGACGGTGCGGGTGTCGCGCGCCTCGGCCGACCAGCGGGCCGGCCGAGCCGGCCGCACCGCTCCGGGCGTGGCGATCCGCCTTTGGCGGGCGGAACAGACCGCTGCGCTCCGGCCGTTCACCCCGCCGGAGATCCTGGAGGCCGATCTCGCCGGGCTGGTGCTCGATTGCGCCGCTTTCGGGGTCGGCGATCCGCTCAGCCTCGCGTTCCTCGATCCGCCGCCTGCGCCGGCGCTTGCCGAAGCGCGTCGGCTGCTGGTCTCGCTCGCCGCGCTCGATCCCGACGGCCGCCTCACTGTCGACGGCGCAGCGATGCGCCGGCTGGCCTTGCCCGTACGACTGGCCCACATGGTCGCGGAAGGGGCCAAGCTGGGCGCTGCTTTTCAAGCCGCGGAGCTCGCCGTGCTGCTGACCGAGCGCGGGCTCGGCGGCGACGCCGTCGATCTCGAGCGCCGGCTGGCCCGCTGGCGGAGCGAAAATGCGCCCCGTGCACAAGCGGCCCGACAGCTTGCCCGGCGTCTCGCGGCCCAGGCCGGCAGCGGCGAAGCGGCAGCCCAGCCGTCGCCGGATTTGGGCCGCCTGCTCATCCATGCCTGGCCCGAACGTGTCGGCAAGGCGCGCGGCGCCCGCGGCCGGTTCGTGCTCGCCAACGGTCGTGGGGCGCTGCTCGACGAGACCGATCCGCTAGCGGCATCCGACTACCTGGTGATCGCCGACCTCCAAGGCAAAGCGGCCAATGCTCGGATCATGGCGGCAGCAGCCACCGACATCGACGCCATCCGAACGGCGTTGGCCCCGCAGATCGAGCGCCTGCGCACCGCAGGCTTCGATCCGGACAAGCAAGCGATCCGGCTCGGCGAGCGCGAAACGCTGGGCGCCGTGGTGCTGGGGGAGCGCTGGCTGCCCGCGCCCCATGGCAGCGAGGCGGATGAGGCGCTGCTTGCCGCGGTGCGAGGCGAAGGCCTCGCACTGTTGCCGTGGACGGGGGAAAGCCAGGCGTTGCGCCGGCGGCTGGGCTGGCTGCATCGTTCACTCGGGCCGCCCTGGCCGGACGTCTCCGACCAAGCGCTCCTCGATCATCTCGAAGACTGGCTGGGGCCGTTCCTGAGCGGCTCGCCACGGCTTGCCGACCTCCCGGCTTCTGCCCTCAAGGACGCCATGCTGGCGCTGCTCGCCTATCCGCAGCGGGCAGAGCTCGAGCGGCTGGCCCCCAGCCATTTCGACGCGCCGTCGGGGAGCAGGGTGCCGATCCGCTACGAAGACGATGGTCCGCTGCTTTCCGTGCGCGTCCAGGAATTGTTCGGCCTTGCCACCCATCCGGCGCTGGCGGGCGGGCGCGTGCCGCTGACCGTCGAGCTGTTGTCGCCTGCCCGGCGGCCGATCCAGACGACGCGGGACCTGCCCGGCTTCTGGCGCGGGTCCTGGGCCGAGGTCAGGGCGTCCATGCGCGGCCGCTACCCCAAGCACCCCTGGCCGGAGGATCCGCTCACCGCAGAGCCGACCGCGCGCGCCAAGCCACGCAACAAATAGCTTTGCCGCGCAAGAAGCCTGCCGCATAACGGCGAGATGCTCGATCTTCGCGCACCTGACCCGCAGCTCAGCAACCGGCTCAGGCTGAATACGCTGATCAAGCTGCGTTGGCTGGCGATCGTTGGCCAGAGCGCCGCGGTGCTGATCGTGGCCTATTGGTTTGTGTTTCCGCTGCCGGTGAGCGTCTGCTTTGCATTGATCGCCACCTCGGCCTGGCTCAATCTGTTCCTCGCCTTCCGCTTCCCGGCAACGCACCGGCTGCGCCCGGCGGCGGCGTTGGGCATCATGGTGTTCGACGCCCTGCAACTCGCCGGTCTCCTGTTTCTGACCGGCGGCTTGACCAATCCGTTCTCGCTGTTGATGACGGTGCCGGTGGTCATCTCGGCGACGTCGCTGCCGCTGCGCATGACGGTCGGGCTTGGTGCGCTGGTGATCGCCATGGTGACGCTCCTGGTGTTCTACCATCTGCCGCTGCCGTGGTTTCCGGGCACCGAGCTGCCGATCCCGTTCGTCTACGTGGCCGGGCTGTGGATGGCGGTGGTTTCCAGCATTACCTTCACCGGTATCTATGCCTGGCGCGTTGCGGACGAGGCCCGCATGCTCGCCAACGCCTTGGCGGCCACCGAACTGGTGCTGCAGCGCGAGCAGCATCTGTCGGCGCTCGACGGGCTCGCCGCAGCCGCCGCCCACGAGCTCGGCACGCCGCTGGCGACGATTGCGCTGGTGGCCAAGGAGATGGAGCGCGCCTTGAAGGGCGACGCGCGCTGGCACGAGGATGTCACGCTGCTGCGCAGCCAGAGCGAACGCTGCCGCGAAATCCTCAAGCGTCTCACCAGCCTGTCGACCGAGGGGGAGCAGCATCTGGCGCAGCTGCCGTTCACCTCGCTGGTCGAGGAGGTTGTCGCCCCGCATCGGGATTTCGGCATCGCCATCAAGCTCGAAGCCGGCGAACGATCCGGCCCGGAGCCGGTCGGTCGGCGCAATCCCGGGGTGATCTACGGGCTCGGCAACCTGGTCGAGAACGCCGTCGACTTCGCCCGTGAGACGGTGACGGTACGCTGGCGCTGGAACGACGCCCAGGTGCGGTTCGAGGTGATCGACGACGGGGCCGGCTTTCCGCCCGAAGTCATCGACCGCATCGGCGAGCCGTATATGTCGACCCGCCAGGGAGCCGAGCCCGGCGGCGGCCTGGGCCTCGGCCTGTTCATTGCCAAGACCCTGCTCGAGCGCTCCGGGGCAACACTGGCGTTCCGTAACGCCGCGGAGCCCGGCAAGGGCGCCATGGTGCAGGTGACCTGGCCGCGCGAGGCCTTCCACGCCCCCAAGCCGGCTCCCGACGTCGCGCTCGACCCTGCATGAGGTAGCGGCCAGCGGCAAATGCGCTATAGTGGCGGTGATGGACGACGACAGACGCCTTTCGGACGAGTCATCGATCGAAGCCGACCGCAACGCGCTCGGCGACGACCCAAGCCTGCTGATCGTCGACGACGACAAGCCGTTCCTGACCAGATTGGCGCGGGCGATGGAAGGTCGCGGCTTCGAGGTCGACACGGCCGAAACGGTCGAGGAAGCGGTGGGCAAGGCCCGTGAGCGGCCGCCGGCCTACGCCGTGGTCGATATGCGGCTCGGCGACGGCAACGGGCTCGACGTCGTCAAGGCGATCGGGGAAAAGCGCAGCGACTGCCGGGCCATCATTCTCACTGGTTATGGCAACATCGCCACGGCGGTCACCGCGGTGAAGCTCGGCGCCATCGACTATTTGTCCAAGCCGGCCGATGCCGACGATATCTATGCCGCATTGACGCGGACAGGCGGCGGGCGCGTCGCCCCGCCCGAGAACCCGATGTCGGCCGATCGGGTGCGCTGGGAGCACATTCAGCGGGTCTACGAGATGTGCGACCGCAACGTCTCGGAAACGGCGCGCCGTCTCAATATGCACCGGCGCACGCTGCAGCGGATTCTGGCCAAGCGGGCACCGCGCTAATCCAAGGCCTACTCGCTCTCGCCGTCGAGTGCCGGGACCGCGACCCCGGCGAGTTCGGCAGCAAGCAGCCGGGCGGCTCCGGCGCGCGCGATCCTCAGCATCAGCGCCTTGCGCGTTGCCGGCAGCAGCCGGTGCTCCGGCGCGTCGCGCAGGATTTCCGCCCCATAGCCGTCGGACAGGATGAATCCGCATTCTTCCGGGAAGATCTCGGCCGGCACCTCGGGATGAGTGGCGAAGAAGAAGCGGTCGGAGAAGAGTCGGTATTCGGGCCATTTCCGGTCGACGCGGAAATCCTCGATCGACGACTTGATCTCGATGATCCAGATATCGCCGCTGCGCGTCAGAGCGACGAGATCGGCCCGCCGCCCGCTGGCCAGCGACAGCTCGGGCAGCACGTGCGCGCCCATCGCCATCAACAGGCGCTGGACGCCGCGGCGGATAATCATGGCGCGCGCCGACTGGCGGCCGTCGGCCAGCGGATGGGCGAGATTCGGCGAGACCAGAGGCATGGCGCGACCATGCCATCATCGGGGCGAGGGTTCAAACGCCCCGGCCTATCCTGCTGACACGTCCTGCCCCGCGGTACGAGGTGCGGATTGCGGCTTGTGTTGCGGGACCGCCACGCCGCTGTTGCCGAAATGCCATACCCTTTGACTCCCACACGCCGCGAGGCCAGCGGCGGCAGGCTGCAGGCTTGGCAAGCTGAACGAACGGACCCTAAGAATATGGTTACGAATCGGTTTCAAACGACGTGCAGCCGAGAGGGATGGTTCCGATCTCCATGCGGGGAAGAACGACAATTGCTGTTGCGGCGATCGCGGCGCTCGCAGCCCTGGCCGGATGCACCTCCGACGGCACGCTCCGGATGTTCTCGAGCGATTACGGCTCGCGGATGGACGCCGGCTATCATCTGCCGGCCATCCCGATCTACAAGGTCGACCGCAAATACCATCGTCAGATCGTCCGCTACCCAACCGATGAGAATCCCGGCACGATCATCATCGACACCACCGACAAGTACCTCTATTTCGTGCTGCCCGACGCGCGGGCCGTCCGCTATGGCATCGGTGTCGGCCGCCAAGGTTTCGAATGGAAGGGTACGGCGCGGGTCGCACAGAAGCGCGAGTGGCCGGTCTGGACGCCGCCTGCCGAGATGATCCGCCGCCAGCCGGAGCTGGCGCGGTTTGCCGGCGGCATGGATCCGGGTCTCGGCAATGCCCTCGGCGCCCGCGCCCTCTATCTCTACAATCGGAACGGCGACACCGGCTATCGGCTGCACGGCACGCCGGAATGGTGGTCGATCGGCCACGCTATGTCGTCCGGCTGCATCCGGCTGATGAACCAGGACATCATCGACCTCTACGACCGCGCGGAGGTCGGCGCCAAAGTGATTGTTGAGTAGCGTTTCGAGCGAACCGTCTTCGGCAACAAGGACGTCGCAACGAGAAACCGGGCCGAGAGGCCCGGTTTTTTTTGCGGCAGGCTCTGTGAACGATCCGGCGGCGGCCGTCAGGCGACCTGCTCGACGTGCTCCACTTCCGGGACGAAGTGATGCAACAGGTTCTGGATGCCGTGCTTGAGCGTGGCCGTCGACGACGGGCAGCCGGCGCACGCGCCCTTCATGTGCAGGAAGACGGTGCCGTTCTCATAGCCGCGGAAGGTGATGTCGCCGCCATCCTGGGCGACGGCAGGGCGGACGCGGGTGTCGAGCAATTCCTTGATCGTCACGACGATTTCCGTATCGGCCTCGTCGAAGAATTCGCTGCCCGTCTCGGCCGGCCGGCGCCGCTCGTCGGCCGACATCACCGGCGCGCCCGACAGGAAGTGCTCCATGATCACGCCGAGAATGGCCGGCTTGAGGTGCTGCCAATCGGGTTCGTCCTTGGTGACGGTGATGAAATCGTAGCCGAAGAACACCCCGCTGACGCCGGGAATGTCGAACAGCCGCCCGGCTAGCGGCGAGGCATCGCGGGCCTGCTCGGCGTCGCGGAAGTCGGCCGTGCCATCGACCAGCACCTCGCGGCCGGGGAGAAATTTCAATGTGGCCGGGTTCGGGGTCGCCTCGGTTTGAATGAACATCTTCGACCATCTCCTGCCCGGCCCAGCAAGGCCGCACTGTTTGGAATAGTTCTAAATAGTCCCATCGCAGCGGCACTTCAAGCGAAACGCTGCCCGAGAATTGCCGGCCGCGAAAATTGGTTTGCTCAGGCGAGGTTGGCGATGTCCTCGTCGGACAGGTTCTGCGGCACCACCGTCACGGGAATCGGGAAGGCGGCCGCCTTGCCGGCGATCGAGGCGACCAGCGGGCCTGGCCCTTCCTTGCCGGCGCCGGCGGCGAGCACCAGGATGGCGATGTCCTGGTCCTCCTCGATCAGCTTGTGGATCTCCTCTGTGGCATTGCCCTCCCGCACCACCAGTTCCGGCTCGATTCCGAGGGTCTCGCGAACCTTGGTGGCATGCGTGTCGAGGGCGGCATGGGCGGTGGCGGCAGCCTCCTCGCGCATGATCTTCTCCACCCCCAGCCAATGCTGGAAGTCGCCCGGCTCGACCACGTAAAGCAGCACCAGCGTGCCGCCGGTGCTCTGCGCCCGGCGCGATGCATAGGCGACGGCCCGCTCGCATTCCGGGGTGTCGTCGATGATCGCCAGGAATTTGCGCCGGTGGCCGGCTTCGCGGCTCAGTCGTTTGGAGACCATGATCTGCCTCTCTGGGAGGGAGAAGGGCGCACTCTGCCACCCGCTGTCCCGGTGGGCAAGCGGGCGCCCAGTGCGGTTCAGCTGTCGAGCAGTCCGACGATGCGCACGGACGTCGCGCATCGTACTCTCGGCGAGCACGGCGGCCCGCGCGGCGCCGCCGCGCAGCACGCTGTCGACATAGGCCTGATCGGCGGAGATGCGGCGCATCTCGCCGGCGATCGGCGCGAGCTTCTCGACCGCCAGGTCGGCCAGCGCCGGCTTGAAGTCGGAAAACTGGCGGCCGCCGAACTCGGCCAGCACTTGCTCCTTGCTGGTCTCTGCCAGGGCCGCATAGAGCACGACCAGGTTCTCGGCCTCGGGCCTGTCCTTCAGGCCGGCAGCTTCCGACGGCAGCGCCGCGGGGTCGGTCTTGGCCTTGCGGATCTTCTTGGAAATGGTCTCGGCATCGTCGGTCAGGTTGATGCGCGACAGATCCGAGGCGTCCGATTTCGACATCTTCTTGAGGCCGTCGCGCAGCGACATCACCCGCGGCGCGGGTCCTTCGATCAGCGGCTCGGTGAGCGGGAAGAAGCCGTTCACGGTTTCATCGCCGACCGCCATTGCGACCCCGATGCCGAGCTCGGCGATGCGCGGCGAGTAGTCGTTGTTGAACTTTTGCGCAATCTGCCGGGTGAGCTCCAGGTGCTGCTTCTGGTCGTCGCCGACCGGCACATGCGTGGCCCGATAGACGAGGATGTCGGCGGCCATCAGCGCCGGATAGTCAAACAGGCCCACCGAAGCGTTCTCGCGGTCCTTGCCGGCCTTTTCCTTGAACTGCGTCATCCGCGACAGCCACCCCATGCGCGCCACGCAATTGAAGATCCAGGCGAGCTCGCTGTGCTGCCGCACCCGGCTCTGGTTGAAGACGATGTGCCGGCTCGGATCGATGCCGGCCGCCAGGAAGGCAGCCGTCACCTCGCGTGTCGCCCGCATCAGTTCGCCGGGGTCCTGCCAGACGGTGATCGCATGCATGTCGACCACGCAGTAGATGCAGTCATGGCTGTCCTGCAGCGCGACGAAGCGGCGGATGGCGCCGAGATAGTTGCCGAGATGGAGGTTGCCGGTCGGCTGCACGCCGGAAAAGACAAGCGGTTTGAAAGCGGACATTCCGGAAATTCCTCGTGGCTTGTGGAGGGCCGTTTCGCGCGCGGCGAAATTTTCGCGGCGGGTTATGGACGAGCCAAAGCCGCCGATCAAGTGCCCTCGACCGGCGGCGAGGCAGCGCGACGCCCGACGCTGCGCCGGATCATCCGGTAATCGGCCCCGCCGGTGCCGAAGGCGACGATGAAATAGATCAGGCCGGAGGCCGCCATCAGCGCACCGAGGGCGATCGCCTGCTGCGCCAGAGGGGCGTCTGCAGCGAGGTACGGCGCCAGCCGGCGCACGCCGTAGTGCGCGGCAATCGCCATCACCGCTGCGGCCGCCACCAGGCGCGGGATGCGAGTCAGCAGCGGCACGTCGCTGCCCCATTGGCCGCGGCGGACCAGCACCGCAAGCAGCAGGAAGGCATTGACCCAGCCGGCCGCGGCCGAGGCGACGGCGATGCCGGGCGCGCCGATCGACGGGAACAAGGCCAGCGCCGTCGACACGTTGACGACGACGGAGATCGCCGCGAAGACCATCGGCGTGCGGGTATCCTCGCGGGCGAAATAGCCGGGCGTGAACGCCTTGATCAGCACGAAGGCGGGTAAACCCAGGCCGAAGATGGCGAGGATCGCCGATACGGTCGGCGTGCTGTTGTTGGCGGCGAATGCGCCGCGGTCATAGAGCACCCGCACGATCGGTTCGGCCATCACCAAGAGCGCGGCGGCCGCCGGCAGGGTCAGGAACAGCGTGAATTCGACCGACCGGTTCTGCAGGTTTTCGGCCTCGCGCAGATTGCCGGATTTGAGCGCCCGGGCGAGCTCGGGCAAGAGCACGATCGCGACCGCGATGCCGACCACGCCAAGCGGCAGCTGATAGATGCGGTCGGCATAGGCGAGGGAGGACACCGCGCTGTCCTGGCCGGAGGCGATCGCGGTGCCGATCAGCTGGTTGATCTGGGTGATGCCGCCGGTGATCGCAGCCGGGAAGGCGAGCACCAGCAGCCGTTTGACGTTGCGGGTCATGCGCGGCCGGCGGAAGCCGATCGAAATGCCGGCATAGCGGACCGCGCCCCACACGATCGTCAGCTGGACGAGGCCGGCCGCGAGCACGCCCCAGGCCAGGCCGTAGCCGACGGAGAGCCCGTCGAGGCCCCGCCACCAGGCATAGCCCAACACCGCGATCAGAATCAGGTTGAGAAACACCGGGGCCACCGCGGCGGCGAAATAGCGGCGCAGCGAATTGAGCATGCCGCTCATCATCGCGCCCAGCGACATGCACACCAGATAGGGAAACATGATCGTCGCCAGGGCCACGGTGAGATCGAATTTTTGCGGGTTGTCGCGAAAGCCGGGAGCGATGATGGTCGCTACCAGGAGCGGCATGGCCAGCTCCATGGCGATCGTCAGAACCAGGAGCACGGTGAACAGCACGCCGAACACCTCTTCCGAAAACCGCTTCGCGCCGTCGAGACCGTTGGCTTCGATCTCCTTGGCAAACAGCGGCACAAAAGCCGCATTGAATGCGCCTTCGGCAAACAGCCGGCGGAAAGTGTTGGGGAACTGGAAAGCGGCGTTGAAGGCGTCGGCGATCGGTCCGGTGCCGAGTGCTGCGGCCATCAGCATCTCGCGCGAGAAGCCGAGGACCCGGCTCATCAGCGTTCCGCTGGCGACCGTGGCGAACTTCCGTATCAGGCTCATTCGGCGGCCTTGGCTGCGACCGGCCTTGCCCGGCTCGCACGGGGTGGCGGCGGTCCTTCGAGGGTGGCAATCAGGCCCTCCTTGATGCCGGCAAGGCGCGTCGGGTTGTCGATCTTCTGGCCGGTCAAGTCGGTCACGTAGAAGGTGTCGATGACCTTTTCGCCGAAGGTGGTGATGTGAGCCGAGGCAATGTCCAGCGACAGATCGGACAGCGCACCGGTGATCTCCGACAGCAGACCGGGTCGGTCGAGGCCCTCGACCTCGATGACCGAGAAGCGGTTGGAGAGCGTGTTGCGGATCTCGGCCCGCGGCTCGATCCGGAAAACCCGGGCGCCGCGCTTGGGCTTGGCCCGCTTCTCGATGATCTCGGGCAGCCAGCCGCGTCCGGAGAGCACGTCTTCGATCAGCCGGCCGACCCGCTCGGCGCGGCGGCGCTCGTCCTCGTCGTGATCGAACTCGCGGGAGATCAGGATCGAGTCGAGCGCCCGGCCGTCCGCTGTGGTGAAGATCTGGGCATCGACGATGTTGCCGCCGGCGGCGGCGCATGCGCCGGCAATCACCGACAAAAGCCGCGGGTGGTCCTGAGCCAACACCGTGATTTCGGTAACGGCTTCGAACTGATGGGTCTTGACCATCGTAGCGAGCCGCTTGCCGGCAGCGTCGGCGTCGCGGACGAAGAAAGCGTGGCGGCGCTGGTCCTCAAGGTCGACCGTCAGCAGATAATTGTCGTAGTGCAGGCCGACATAGCGCTGCCGCTCGGCCTCCGGCCAATCGTCGAGCGCCTCGGTCAGCCGGCGCCGCGCTTGGCCGGCGCGCTCGCCGCGCGACACTTCCGAGAAGCCGCCGGTCAGCAGCAGTTCGGTTTCGTAGTAGAGGGTGCGCAACAGCTGCCCCTTCCAACCGTTCCAGACTCCTGGGCCGACGCCGCGGATATCGCACACCGTCAGAATCAGGAGCAGCTTCAGGCGCTCGACCGATTGCACCGCGTGGGCGAAATCCTCGATCGTCTTGCGGTCGTTGAGGTCGCGGGTCTGCGCCGTCATCGACATCAGCAGGTGGTTGCCTACCAGCCAGGCCACCGTCTCGGTATCGGCCGGGCTCATCCCCATATGCGGGCAGATGCGCCGCGCGATGCGCGCTCCGGCCTCGGAATGGTCGTCGAGCCTGCCCTTGGCGATGTCGTGGAGCAGTACCGCGACATAGAGCACCTCGCGCCGGTGTTTCAGGCCGCCGATCAGCGCGTGCGACAGCGGATGGATCTTGGCGCCGTCGCCGCGCTCGATCTCGGACAGCACGTCGATGCAGCGCAGAAGATGCTCGTCGACGGTGTAGTGGTGATACATGTTGAATTGCATCATCGCGACGATCTTGCCGAAATCGGGAATCAGCCGGCCGAGCAGGCCGGCCTCGTTCATGCGCCGCAGGTTGAGTTCGGGCTTCCTGTCGGAAGTCAGGATCTCGAGAAACAGCCGGTTGGCTTCCCGGTCGCGGCGCAGCGTGCGGTCGACGAGGCCGAGCGAACGGGTGACCAGCTTCAGCGCATCGGGATGGTATTCCAGGCCATGGCGGTCGGCCAGCCAGAACAGGCGGAGCAGATTGACCGGGTCGCGCTCGAACACCTTGTCGTCGACAATGGTGATGCGGTCGTTGTCGATGACGAAGTCGCTGGTCCCGGCAAGCTTGCGGCGGCGGCGCGAGAAGGTCAGGAACAGCCGGTTGAAGCCGGACACGTGGCTGCTCTGCTCCTCTTCCAGCGCCGCACACAGGATCCGGGTAAGGTCGCCGACGTCCTTGGCGACCAGGAAATAGTGCTTCATGAAGCGCTCGACCGCCGACAGGCCGGGATGGCTCTTGTAGCCCAGCCGTTCGGCAATCTCGCGCTGGATGTCGAAATGCAGCCGCTCCTCGGCCTTGCCGGTGAGGAAATGCATGTGGCAGCGCACTGCCCAGAGGAAATCCTCTGCCTTGAGGAACTCCAGAAATTCCGCACGGGTGAAGACGCCGAGCTCGACCAGCTCGTCGACGCTGCGCTGCCGGTAAAAATACTTGCCGATCCAGAACAGCGTCTGCAGATCGCGCAGGCCTCCTTTGCCGTCCTTGACATTGGGCTCGACCAGATAGCGGCTTTCGCCGACTTTGCGGTGCCGCTCGTCGCGCTCGGCGAGCTTGGCCTGGGCGTATTCGGGTCCGGTATTCTTGACCACCTCCTTGTCGAAGCGGTCGAGCAAGGTCCGGCATAGCTTCTGCTCGCCCCACAGGAAGCGGGCCTCCAGGATTGCAGTGCGGATGGTCATGTCGGCGCGCGACAGGCGCAGACATTCCTCGACATTGCGGGTCGCGTGGCCCACCTTCAGCCCGGCATCCCAGAGCATATAGAGCACATACTCCAGTGTCGCTGTGCTCCAGGCCGTGGCCTTGGACGGCAAAAGGAAGAGAAGATCGATGTCGGAGCCGGGCGCAAGCGTTCCGCGCCCATAGCCGCCGACCGCGACCAGCGCCATGCGCTCGGCCGCCGAGCGTCCCTTCGGCCGGTGGACATGGGTGATGGCGAAATCGCAGAGCGCCCGGATGCTCTCGTCCATCACGTGGGAAAGCCGCTGCGCGCAGGCGATGCCGCTGCCATCTTCCATCAGCAGCCGCTCGGCGATTTGTCGTCCGGAGCCGATGCGCTCCTTGAGCAGCTGCAGCACGGCCGCACGTGTCGTGGGCGCGCCCGCGTCCTCGCCGGCGGCCAGTTGTTCCAGCGCGCTGTGCAGCGCGGCGCCGTCGATCAGCTGTTCGAGCTTGAGGGGAACCTTGGCCATCGGCTCGAGCGAATCCTTCCTTGGGCGGCGTCTATAGCCTGTTTTGCCGGGCAGGAGTATGGCGCTGTTGCCCATTGCCCGGCCCGGCCGACAGACTACGTTGTTGGTCATGCGCATTCCCGCGGACGCCGCCCTTCTGCCGCAGTCGCAGAAGCTGCGTGACAAGATGGTCAAGCGCGACCTGGTGGGGCGGGATATCGCCGACGCCCGGGTTCTCGCTGCCATGCGCCAGGTGCCGCGCGAGCTGTTCGTGCCGCCCGCCTTCGCCCGCCGCGCCTATGACGATTGCGCTCTTCCGATCGCCGAAGGCCAGACGATCTCGCAGCCCTATATCGTCGCGCTGATGGCGGAACAGGCGCAGCTCACCGCCGCGAGTGCCGTCCTCGATATCGGCACCGGCTCCGGCTATGCGGCGGCCGTTTTCAGCCTGCTTGCCGGGCGCGTGTTGACGATCGAGCGGCATGCCCCGCTGGCCGCCGCGGCGGCGGCGCTGTTGTCGCAGCTCGATATCCGCAACGTCTCGGTGCGCACCGGCGACGGCACGCTGGGATGGCCCGAAGCGGCCCCGTTCGATGCCGTTCTTGCCGCCGCAAGTGCGGCCGAAATCCCGCCGGCCTGGACCGATCAGCTGGCTGTCGGCGGGCGGCTCATCCTGCCGGTCGGTCACGTCGACGGCTTCCAGGAACTCGTGCAGCTGACGCGCGGGGACGATGGCCGGCTGGTTCGGCGGAGCCTCGGCCCGGTGATGTTCGTGCCGTTGATCCCGGGATCACGTGAGTCGTCCTGAGTTTTCGGCGGCGGCCGGCTTACCGTTCGGGCAGCACCGCCGTCGCCTCGATCTCGACCTTGGCGCGATCCTCGACCAGCGCCGTCACTTCGACCACGCTCATCGCCGGGAAATGCCGTCCCATGATGCTGCGATAGGCCTCGCCGAGACCCTTGGGGTCGCTCAGATAGTCGGCCTTGCTGGTCACGAACCAGGTCAGCCTGACGATATGCTCCGGCCGGCCGCCCGCTGCGGCAAGCACGGCGCAGATGTTGGCCAGCGCCTGCCGGGTCTGGCCGACGAACGCATCGGTCTCGAATTGCTGCTCGGCAGTCCAGCCGATTTGCCCGCCGACGAACAGGAAGCGGCCTTGCGCGACGACGCCGTTGGCGTAGCCCTTGGCCGGTTTCCAACCGGCGGGCTGGATCACTTGGTGGAGGAAATGGCTCATTTCCAGATCAACTCACAGTTCCGTGCGCAGCGTCCAAAGTTCGGGGAATAGCTCGACTTCCAGCATCTTGCGCAGATAGGCCACGCCGGCCGTGCCGCCGGTGCCCCGCTTCAAGCCGATGATCCGCTCGACGGTGGTGACATGGTTGAAGCGCCAGCGGCGGAAATAGTCCTCGAAGTCGACCAGTTTCTCGGCCAGCTCATACAGCTCCCAAAACCGTTCCGGCGCCTGGTAGATCACCTTCCAGGCCGCCATCACCGCATCGTTCGGCACCCGTTGCGTCCGCCATTCGCTGCGTTCGGCGTCGGCACCGACATCGAAGCCGCGGCGGGCCAGCAGTCGCAGCGCCTCGTCATAGAGGCTGGGCTCGGCCAGGATCCGTTCAAGCAGCGCCACCACCTCCGGCAGATGGGCATGCGGCTTGAGCATCGCCTCGTTGCGATTGCCGGCCAGGAATTCGATCGCCCGATACTGCCAGGACTGAAAGCCGGAAGACTGGCCCAGCGCATGCCGGAACTGGCTGTATTCGCTGGGAGTCATCGTCCGCAGTACGTCCCAGGCGCTGTTCAGCTGCTCGAAGATGCGCGCCACCCGCGACAGCATCTTGAACGCCGGCTGCAGCTTGCCGGCCCGGATCGCGTCCTTGGCCGAGCCGATCTCGTGAATGGCGAGCTTCATCCAAAGCTCGGAGGTCTGATGCTGGATGATGAACAGCAGTTCGTCATGCGCGTTCGAAAGAGGCGACTGGGCCTCCAGGATCCGATCGAGACGAAGATAGTCGCCATACGACATGCGCCGGGCAAAGTCGGTGACCGCGCCGGTGTTGTCCTGATCCGCCTCGACCTTCGTCATGTCACCTTCGCCCGCCGCTGAAATTCGGGACGCTGCCACGCCTGGTCAGCCATCACCCTGCCGATCCGCTCGGCCGCGATGGCGATGTCCTCGGGCCGGAGATAGAGCGGCGTCAGGCCGAAGCGCATGATGTCGGGTGCGCGGAAGTCACCGACGACGCCAGCGGCGATGCAGGCCTGCATCGCCGCATAGCCTTCGGCGAAGCGGAACGAGACCTGCGAGCCACGCCGCGCCGGATCCCGAGGCGACACCAGCTCGAGCTCCGGGCAATTCCGGCCGAGCTCGGCAATCAGGCTTTCGCCGAGCTCGACCGAGCGACGGCGCACATCGGCGAGCGAAACCCCTTGCCAGACCTCGAGTGCGGCATCGAGGGCCGCCATCGACAAGATCGGCGGCGTGCCGACCCGCATGCGCTGGATGCCAAGTCCCGGCCGGTAGACCGGATCGAACACGAACGGCGCCTCATGACCCATCCAGCCGGCCAGCGCCGGATCGATGCGCTCGCCGAGCTCCGGCCGCACATAGATGAAGGCCGGCGCCCCGGGACCGCCGTTCAGATATTTGTAGCCGCAGCCGATGGCAAAATCCGCCTCCGCCGCGGTGACGTCGACCGGAAAGGCGCCGGCCGAATGGGCGAGATCCCAGATCGTCAAGGCCCCGGCGGCATGGGCCCGGCGGGTCAGCTCGGCCATGTCGTGGAGACGGCCGGTCTTATAGTCGACCTCGGTGAGCATCAGCACGGCCACGCTGCCGTCGAGCTGGGCCGCGACCGCCTCCGGCTCGGCCAGCACCAGCCGGTGTCCCCTGCCCAGCGCCTGCACCGCCATCTGCGCGACGTAGAGGTCGGTGGGGAAGTTGCCGGTGTCGGAGAGCACGACACGCCGCTCCCCGGCGAGCGACAGCGCTCCGGTCAACGCCTTATAGAGATTGACCGAGGTCGAATCGCCGGCCACCGTGGTCCCGGCCGGCGCGCCGATCAAGCTGCCGATCGTGTCGCCGACCCGGTCGGGCAAGTCGATCCAGCCGGCCTCGTTCCAGGCGCGGATCAGCTTGCCGCCCCACTCGGCATCGATCTCTCGGGCAAGCCGCAGCTTGGCGGCTTTGGGCAGCGGCCCAAGCGAGTTGCCGTCGAGATAGACGATACCGTCCGGCAGCTCGAATTGGGCGCGGGTGCGGACAAAAGGATCGCTCATCACGCGTTCCCCTGCCGCAGCCGGAAGCGCTGGATCTTGCCGGTCTCGGTCTTGGGCAGGCTGTCGACGAATCTGAGCGAGCGCGGATATTTGTAGGGTGCGATCGTCGCCTTGACATGGTCCTGCAGCAGCTTTCGGGTCAGCGCATCGGCGCTGCCGCCCTCCACCAGCACGACATGGGCCTCGACGACCTGTCCGCGCTCCGGGTCGGGGACACCGATCACCGCGCATTCCTTGACCAAGGCGTGCGCCAGCAGCGCCGCCTCGACTTCGGGACCGGCGATGTTGTAGCCCGACGAGATGATCATGTCGTCGGAGCGCGCGGCGAAATGGAAGCGGCCGTCGGCGTCGACTAGGAAACTGTCGCCGGTCAGGTTCCAGCCGTTGCGGACATAGTCGCGCTGGCGCGGATCGGCCAGGTAGCGGCAGCCGGTCGGCCCGCGCACCGCCAGGCGGCCGACCGTGCCGGCCGGGACCTCCTGCATCTCGGCATCGACAATTCTGGCCTCGTAACCGGAAATGGGGCGGCCGGTCGTGGCGGGTGCCCGGTCGTCGAACCGGTTCGAGATGAAGATGTGCAGCATCTCCGTCGAGCCGATGCCGTCCAGGATCGGCTTGCCGGTCTTCGCCACCCATTCGTCATAGACCGGCGCCGGCAATGTCTCGCCTGCCGACACTGCGACGCGCAGCGACGATAGATCGGCGCCCCGGTCGAGCGCTGCCAGCATGGCGCGGTAGGCGGTCGGCGCCGTAAAGCTGACGGTCGCCCGGTAGGTCTCGATGATCTCCACCATGTTGGGCGGCGAGGCATTTTCAAGCAGGGTCGCGGCGGCACCGAAGCGCAGCGGGAAGATCGCCAGCCCGCCGAGGCCGAAGGTGAAGGCAAGCGGCGGCGAGCCGACGAAGACATCGTCCGGGCGTACGCCGAGCACCTCCTTGGCGTAGCCGTCGGCAATGATCAGGAGGTCACGGTGGAAGTGCATGGTGGCTTTCGGAACGCCGGTCGTTCCGGAGGTGAAACCAAGCAGCGCAACGTCGTCGCGGCCAGTGGCGACGGCATCGAAGCGCACCGGCTTGTCGAGCGCGCTGCGATCGAGTTCGGCGTCGTGGTTGGCGGTGCCGTCGAAGCCGATCACCTGCTTCAAGAATCGGCTGTCCTTGGCCGCAGCGACGAGCTCATCCTTGATCCGCGTGTCGCAGAGCGCCAAGGAAATCTCCGCCTTGTCGATGATCTTGCCGAGTTCGCCGGCGCGCAGCATCGGCATCGTGTTGACCACCACCGCGCCAGCCTTGGTCGCCGCCAGCCAACACGCCACCATGGCCGGATTGTTGGCCGAGCGGATCAGCACGCGGTTGCCGGGCTCGACGCCGTAGTTCTCGACCAGCGCATGCGCCAGGCGGTTGGTCCAGTCCGACAGCTCCTTGTAGGTGCGGCGCCGGCCGTTGCCGATCAGTGCGGTGTTGTCGCCGAAGCCGCGCTCGACCAATCGGTCGGTCAGCTCCACCGCGGCGTTGAGGCGCTCGGGATAGTCGAAACCGTCGAGCAGGAACTCCGGCCATTGGTGCGCCGGCGGAAGATTGTCGCGGGTGAACGTATCGGTATGGGCCGTGGGTCCGAGCATTTCAGCCTCCCGCCAGGATCTGCCGGGCAATGACGATCCGCTGCACATCCGAGGCGCCTTCGTAGATGCGCAAGGCGCGGATCTCCCGGTAAAGCCTTTCGACGACCTGGCCGTGCCGGACCCCGTCGCCGCCGTGCAGCTGCACCGCCCGGTCGATGACCGCCTGGGCGCGATCGGTGGCATAGAGCTTGGCCATGGCCGCCTCACGGGTGACCCGGTCGGCACCCCGATCCTTGGTCCAGGCGGCACGGTAGACCAGCAAAGCGGCGGCGTCGACGTCGAGCGCCATGTCGGCGAGGTGGCCTTGGACGAGCTGCAGCTCGGCCATCGGCGCGCCGAACAGCGCCCGCTCCTTGGTGCGCGCCAGGCTTTCGTCCAGCGCACGGCGGGCAAAGCCGAGCGCCGCGGCGCCGACGGTGGAGCGGAACACGTCGAGCACCGACATGGCGATGCGAAATCCCGCGCCGGCGGGGCCGATCAGCGCTCCGGCCGGCAATGCGACGCTGTCGAAGGCCAGCCTGGCCAATGGGTGCGGTGCCATGACCGCGAGCCGTTCGACGACGGTCAGCCCCGGCGCATCGGCCGGAACGAGAAACGCCGACAGTCCTTTGGCGCCGGGCGCTTCGCCGGTTCGCGCAAAGACTACGTAGAAATCCGCAATCCCGCCGTTCGAGATCCAGGTCTTCTCGCCGTCGAGCCGGAAACCGTCGCCGTGGCGCTCGGCCGTGGTCTCGATGGCGGCCACATCCGAGCCGGAGCGCGGTTCCGAAAGGGCAAACGCCGCGATCGCGCGGCCGCTGCGGGTTTGCTCCAGCCAGCGGCGCTGCTCGGCATTGCCGAACAGGCTGAGCGGCCCAGCTCCGAGACCCTGCATGGCGAAGGAGAAATCGGCGAGGCCGTCGTGACGGGCCAGGATCTCGCGGCTCAGGCACAGCGTGCGCACGTCGAGGCGTTCGCCTGCGCCAGCCGCGGTCGGCTGCAGCCATCCATCCTGGCCGAGGCGCGCGACCAGTTCACGGCAAGCGGCGTCGACGTCACCGTGGGCAACCGGCAGATTGTCGGCGGCCCAGCTCTCCAGCCGCTCGGCCCAGGCACGATGGCGGTCGTCGAAGAACGGCCAGGCAAGGAAGGAGCGGTCGGCCATTCAATTGCCCTCGAATTGCGGCTTGGCCTTGGCGACGAAGGCGCGGTAGGCGCGCTCGAAGTCGCGGGTCTGCATGCAGATCGCTTGCGCCTGGGCTTCCGCCTCGATCGCCTGGTCGAGGCTCATCGACCATTCCTGATTGAGCTGGGTCTTGGTGATGCCATGGGCGAAAGTCGGCCCGTCGGCTAGCCGGCGGGCGAGTTCGAGCGCCTCGGCTTCCAGCCGCTCGGGCTCGACGAGCCGGTTATAGAAGCCCCAACGCTCGCCTTCTTGGGCGCTCATGGTGCGCCCGGTGTAGAGCAATTCGGCCGCTCTGCCCTGGCCGATCAGGCGGGGCAGCATGGCGCAGGCGCCCATATCGCAGCCGGCAAGCCCGACCCGGGTGAACAGGAATGCGGTTTTGGCCGCAGGCGTGGCCAGGCGGATGTCGGCGGCCATGGCGAGGATCGCGCCGGCGCCGACGGCAATGCCGTCGACCGCCGCGATCACCGGCCGGTTGCAATGGATCATCGCCTTGACCAGATCGCCGGTCATCCGGGTGAAGGCGAGCAGCGCCTTCATGTCCATCTCGACCAGCGGCCCGATGATGTCGTGGACGTCTCCGCCCGAGCAGAAATTGCCGCCATTGGGCAGCAGCACCACGGCATCGACGTCGTCGGCGTCGCGAAGCGCCCGGAAGGTATCGCGCAGTTCGGCGTAGGATTGGAAGGTGAGCGGGTTCTTGCGCTCCGGACGGTCGAGACGAACGCTGGCGACCCGGTCCTCGACGCGCCAGTTGAAATGCATGGGTTCTAGGCCAGCCAGTGCGGTCACGGTTCGCCCTCCCAATTGCTGCGGAACGATTTGAGCAGGCCGGCCAAGTGCCGCGCTTCGTCTTCGCTGACGCCGCCCAGCACCTCGCCGATCCAGGTTTCGTGGGCGCCGGCGATCTGCCGGAACACGGCTTCGCCGGCCGGCGTGAGGCGCACCACGGTCGCCCGCCGGTCGCCTTCGCGGGTGGCGCGGATGACGTGGCCATCGCTCACGAGGCGGTCGACGATGCCGGTGACGTTGCCGTTGGAGACCAGCAGGAACCGCGACAGGTCGCTCATCAGCATGCCCTGCGGAGCCCGGTAGAGCGCCGCCATGACGTCGAAGCGCGGCAAGGTCGTATTGAACTCGGCCTTCAGCCGCTCGCGCAGCCGGCCCTCGATGGTGCGGGCCGCCCGCAGCAGCCGAATCCAGAGCCGCAGCCGTTCCTTGCTGGCGCCGCCGAGCACCGCCGAAGAGAGCGGCGCGCTCACCATGTCTCGCCACCCGACACCGAGATCGCCTGGCCGGTGATCGAACCCGCCGCGGCGCTGCACAGCCAGAGCACCGCCGCGGCGACTTCCGCCGGCTGCACGAAGCGGCCCTGCGGATTGTTGGCGCGCAGCGCAGCGCGCGCCTGGTCCTCGCTGCGCCCGGTCTTGGCAACGATCGTGCGGACGGAGGCGGTGAGCATGTCGCTTTCGACAAAACCGGGGCAAACCGCGTTGACGGTGACGCCGGACGCGGCGGCTTCGGCCGCCAACGCCCGCATCAGCCCGATGACGCCGTGCTTGGCCGCGACATAGGGCGCCACATAGGGATAACCCTTCAACCCGGCGGTCGAGGCAATGAACACCACCCGTCCGGACCGGGCAGCCAGCATGGCGCCGAATGCCGGCCTGACCGAGAGAAAGGCGCCGGTGAGGTTGACGGCCAGCGCTGCCTGCCAGTCCGCGAGTCCCGTCCTGGCAAACGGCGCGCTGGCAGAGCTGCCGGCATTGGCGACGACGGTATCGACGGGGCCGCGCTCGGACTGCGCCCTCCGGTAAAGCTCCGCCATCGCGGTTTCGTCGGTGATATCGGCAGCGACGGCGGCGATGCCCGGATGCTCTGCGGCCACGGCGGCCAGGGGCTCGGGCCGGCGGCCGCAAATCGTCACCAGGAGGCCGGCTTCGGCGAGCGCCAGCGCGGCGGCGCGGCCGACGCCCGTGCCGCCCCCTGTCACTAGCGCATGTCGGCCGACGATCATCTCAAACCTTGCCGGCCAGCGCATCCTGGCGCTCGGCCAGCCGGTAGAGCTGATCGCGCCCGGGCAGATAGGGGTCCGGCCATCTGACCCTGCGGTCCCCCAGCTTGGCGGCTGCATGCAGGGTCCAATAGGGGTCGGCGAGATGCGGCCGGGCGAGACAGACGAGATCGGCGCGGCCCGCCATCAGGATCGAGTTCACATGATCGGGTTCATAGATATTTCCGACCGCCATGGTTGCCATTCCGGTTTCATTTCGGATCCGATCCGAAAACGGCGTCTGGAACATGCGGCCGTAGACGGGCTTGGCGCGGGTCGATGTCTGGCCGGCAGAGACGTCACAGATATCGACCCCTGCCGCCTGCAGGATTCGGGCGACCAGAACCGCCTCGGCAGGGTTGATGCCGTCGTCGGTCCAGTCATGCGCCGAGATCCGCACCGAGATCGGCTTGTCGTCGGGCCACACCGCGCGCACGGCGTGAAAGACCTCGAGTGGAAAGCGCAGCCGGTTCTCGAGTGAGCCGCCATATTCGTCCGTGCGCAAATTGGTGAGCGGCGTGATGAACGAGGAAAGCAGGTAGCCATGAGCGGCGTGCAGCTCCAGCATGTCGAAGCCGGAGCGCGCCGCCATCTCGGCCGACGCGACGAACTGGTCGCGCACCATCTCCATGTCGGCGCGGTCCATCGCCTTGGGCAGCTGGTTTGCCGGCGACCAGCGCACCGCCGAGGCCGCGAGCAGCGGCCAATTGCCCGACGGCAGCGGCGCGTCCGCCTCTTGCCAGCCGAGCTGGGTCGAGCCCTTTGCGCCGGAATGGCCGAGCTGGGCGCAGATCTTGGCTTCCGTCTCGCGATGAACGAAATCGACCAGCCGGGTCCAGGCCAGCTCGTGCTCGGGCGCATAGAACCCGGTGCAGCCTGGGGTAATGCGGCCTTCGGCACTGACGCAGGTCATCTCGATATAGACCAGCCCGGCACCACCTTTGGCCCGCTCCGCATAGTGGGCGAAATGCCAGTCGGTCGGGCAGCCGTCGACGGCCTTGTACTGGGCCATCGGCGAGACCACGACGCGGTTGGAAAGCTGCATGCCGCGTAGCCGAAATGGCGCAAACATCGGAGCGCGGGGCAGCTCCGCATTGCTGCCCGCCTGGCGCTGGAACCAGAGTTCCGCGCTTTCCAACCAAGCCTTGTCGCGCAGCCGGAGGTTCTCGTGGCTGATGCGCTGTGAGCGGGTGAGCAGCGAATAATTGAACTGGACCGGGTCGAGGTGAAAATAGCGGCCGACATCCTCGAACCATTCGAGCGAGTTGCGCGCCGCCGACTGCAGGCGCAGCACCTCGGTCCGCCGCGCATCCTCGTACTTGGCGAATGCCGACTCCCGATCGGGCTCGTCGTGGAGATAGGTTGCCAACGCGACAGCGCTTTCCAGCGCGAGCTTGGTGCCCGAGCCGATCGAAAAGTGGGCGCTGGCGGCCGCATCACCCATCAGCACCAGATTCTTGTGCGACCAGCGTTCGCACAGCACCCGGGGAAAATTGAGCCAGGCCGAGCCGCGCAAATGGCTGGCGTTCGACACCAGCGCATGACCGCCGAGATGGCGGGCGAAGATCCGCTCGCAGGTCGCGATCGATTCCTCCTGCAACATCGTTGCGAAGCCGAAACGATCCCAAGTCGTCTGGTCGCATTCGACGATGAAGGTCGCCGTGTCCTTGTCGAACTGGTAAGCGTGCGCCCAGATCCAGCCGTGCTCGGTCTCTTCGAAGATGAAGGTGAAGGCATCGTCGAATTTCTGCCGGGTGCCAAGCCAGACGAACTTGCATCTGCGGGTGTCGATATCCGGCTTGAACACGTCGGCGAAGGCGGCACGCGCGCGCGAATTGACCCCATCGGCCGCGGCGACGAGCTTGTATTCGGCCATCAACGGAGCCGGATCGGTGATCTCGGTCTGGAATTCCAGCCGAACGCCGAGCTGACGCGCACGTTCCTGGAGCAGGAGCAGTAACTGCTTGCGGCCGATGCCGCAAAAGCCATGCCCGGTCGAGACCGTGCGTACCCCTTTGAAGGACACGGCGATATCGTCCCAATAGGCGAAATGGCCGCGGATCCAATCGGCGCTCACCGGGTCGTTGGCTGCGAGGTTGGCCAGCGTCTCGTCGGACAGCACAACGCCCCAGCCGAACGTGTCGTCGGGCCGGTTGCGCTCGAAAACCGCGACCTCATGGCCGGGGTCGCGCAGCTTCATCGCGATGGCGAAATAAAGGCCGGCAGGTCCACCGCCGAGTACCGCAACCCGCATGTCAGCACCGTCCCTGCGGAGAACCCGTACGATGACATCGTTCAAAGAATGTTTCAAGCATGAAATTTCAGGATTGAAGCATCTTGCGCCCTCGTGCAGCCGCTGCCCCTTTGCTAAGCTTCGGCGTTGACGAGGGAGACTGAATGATCGGCCACCGCATCTCCGATTGGGACGACGCATATGCCAACGGCGCCCACATCGCCGGCGCCGAGCGTTGGCCGGCAGCCTGGATCGAGCCGGCGCGCGACTTTCGCGAGGCTATGCTGGACGCTTCGCGCGCCCAGCTCGACCTTGCCTATGGCGGCGGGCGGCGCCAGCGCCTTGATCTGTTCCTGCCGCAAGGCACGCCCCGCGGCGTGGTCTTCTATATTCACGGCGGCTATTGGCGGGCGTTCGATAAAAGCGTGTGGTCGCACCTTGCTGCAGGCAGCGTCGCCCATGGTTTTGCGGTCGCCATGCCTTCCTACACGCTGTGCCCCGAGGTTCGTATCTCAGCCATCGTGGCGGAAATCGCCGCGGCGCTCATCCATGCCGCAACGCTCATCGATGGGCCGCTTCTGTTGACCGGGCATTCCGCCGGCGGCCATCTCGCCACGCGGATGCTTTGCGCGGATGCGCCTTTGCCGGCGGCGCTCAGGGCGCGCATCCGCAACACCGTCTCGATCTCCGGCCTGCATGATTTGCGCCCGCTGATGCGTACAAAAATGAATACGGACCTCCGCCTCGACGAGGCCGAAGCCGCCGCCCACAGCCCGGCCCTGCTCGTTCCGCTCCAGCAAGCACGCCTGGTCTGCTGGGTAGGGGCGGCCGAACGGCCCGAATTCATCCGGCAGAACGAACTTCTTGCCAATATATGGACCGGATTGGGCATCGAGGCGTTTGCCTATGCAGAGCCGGACCGTCACCATTTCTCGGTCATCGAAGGCCTGGTCGACCCTGAACACCCGCTGACCAGAACGCTGTTGACAGGTTGAGGGACTGGGAAACAATGGGGGCGGCCCGCAAGCGCCCGACGCTGGCCCATTCGGAAAGACCTTCATGAGAGCCGTTTTCGTCCAGCTGCAATGCGTTCCCGGCAAGACCTATGAGGTCGCCGACCAGCTGTTCGAGCGCGAGGTCGCGTCCGAACTCTATTCGACCAGCGGCGAGTACGATCTGCTGATGAAGATCTATATCGAGCCCGAGGTCGATATCGGCAAATTCATCAACGAGAACGTGGCCAATGTGCCCGGCATCGTCCGCTCGCTGACAACGCTCACCTTCAAGGCCTTCTGACCGCCGACGCGCAGCAGGCAAAAGGAGACACCCGATGACCACCAAGCCGCGCGAGATCGACAGCCCCGCCGAAGCGGCCAAGGTCACCCCGCTGCTGGCGCGCCAGGCGCTGCCCGAGCCTCCCCGCGACGCCGAGCCGGGGCGCAATCCGGGCATGCCGCTGGCGCTCGATTGGCTCGACGAGGTGCGGCTGGTCAACCGCAGCGCGCTCGAGCGGCGCGCTGCGACGCTCACCAAGCGGCGCAGCATCAAGGGCGACAACCAGGCCGCCTGGCTGCTCAAGGCGATCGCGCTGATGGACCTGACCAGCTTGAACAGCAACGACACCGACGAGCGGGTGCGCCGGCTTTGCGCCAAGGCGATCCGTCCGCTGCGCAGCGATCTCGTCGAAGGCTTGGGGCTGGGAGCGGCGACGATCCGTCCTGCCGCCGTCTGCGTTTATCATCCTTTCGTCGCCGCCGCGGTCGCTGCACTGGCCGGCACGGGAATCCACGTTGCCGCCGTGTCGACTGCCTTCCCGCATGGGCTGGCGCCGTTGCCGACGCGGATTGCCGAGGTCGAAGCCTCGGTCGCCGACGGCGCCGACGAGATCGACGTCGTCATTCCGCGCGGGCTGGTCTATGGCGGTCAATGGCAAGCTCTCTACGACGAGATCGCCGCGTTCCGCGCCGCCTGCGGGGCGGCCCATCTCAAGGTCATTCTCGGCACCGGCGACCTTTCCACCCTGCGCAATGTTGCCCTGGCATCGACCGTGGCGATGATGGCCGGCGCCGATTTCATCAAGACCTCGACCGGCAAGGAGAGCGTCAACGCCACCCTGCCGGTCGGCCTGGTGATGGTGCGGGCGATCCGCAGCTACCATGAGCGCACCGGCCAATTGATCGGCTTCAAGCCGGCGGGCGGCATCTCCACAGCCCGCCAGGCGCTCGACTGGCTGGTCCTGATCAAGGAGGAGCTCGGGCGCCGTTGGCTGGAGCCGGACCTGTTCCGCTTCGGCGCGTCGAGCCTGCTCACCGACATAGAGCGCCAGCTCGAACATCATCTAAGCGGCCGCTATTCGGCCAACCACCGCCACGCCATGGCCTGAGCCAAAGGACGTTTCCCCCGTGAATATTCTGCAACGCTATGAGGCGATGGACTACGGTCCGGCGCCGGAATCCCGCACCGAGGCGGACGCGTGGCTTTCCCGCCGCGACTTCGCCAAGTCGCTGTTCATCGGCGGCAGCTGGCGCACCGCCCATGGCGGGGCCACCTTTGCCACCGAAGATCCGGCGAGCGGAAAACAACTCGCACTGATCTCGGAAGCCGGCCCCCGTGACGTCGATGCCGCGGTCGCCGCGGCGAGGCAGGCGCTGCCCAAATGGCAGGCCCGCTCCGGCTATGAGCGGGCACGCATCCTTTACGCCGTCGGCCGCGCCATGCAGCGCAACCAGCGCCTGTTCGCGGTGCTGGAATCGCTCGACAATGGCAAGCCGATCCGTGAAAGCCGCGACATCGATGTGCCGCTGGCAATCCGCCACTTCCTCTATCACGCCGGCATCGCCCAGAATCTGGGGCAGAGCTTCCCCGGCAAGATCGGGGTCGGTGTCGTCGGGCAGATCATTCCGTGGAACTTCCCGCTGTTGATGCTGGCCTGGAAGATCGCCCCCGCGCTTGCCGCCGGCTGCACCACGGTGCTGAAGCCCGCCGAGTTCACGCCGCTGACGGCGATCCTGTTCGGCGAGATCTGCGCCCAGGCCGGCGTGCCGAAGGGCGTGGTCAATATCCTGCCGGGCGGGCCTGCGGCCGGAGTGGCCCTGGTCGAGCATGCCGATGTCGACAAGATCGCCTTCACCGGCTCGTCCGAGGTCGGCAAGCTGATCCGCCGGGCGACCGCCGGCAGCGGCAAGAAGCTGTCGCTGGAGCTGGGCGGCAAATCCGCCTTCATCGTCTTCGAGGATGCCGATCTCGACAGCGCGGTCGAAGGGCTGGTCGACGGCATCTGGTTCAACCAGGGCCAGGTCTGCTGCGCCGGCTCTCGCCTGTTGGTGCAGGAGGGCATCGCCGAATCCTTCTACACCAAGGTGCGCGCCCGCATGGCGAAACTCAGGCTGGGCAGCCCGTTGGACAAGAACACCGACATCGGACCGCTGGTGGCGGCGGTTCAGCGCCAGCGAGTCGAAGGGCTGGTGGCCGAGGGAACGCGGCAGGGGGCGACCTGCTGGCGTCCGGATGTGAGCGTGCCCGATACCGGCTATTATTATCCGCCGATCCTGGCCACCGGACTGTCGCCGGCCAATGTGCTCGTCCAGGAGGAAGTGTTCGGCCCGGTGCTGGCGGCGATGACATTCCGCAGCACCGAGGAGGCGGTCGAGCTCGCCAACAACACCCGCTATGGACTTGCCGCCTCGGTGTGGAGCGAGGCGATCAGCCGCGCTTTGCATGTCGCGCCCCAGCTCAAGGCCGGCGTGGTCTGGATCAACGGCACCAACATGTTCGATGCGGCCTGCGGCTTCGGCGGCTATCGCGAGAGCGGCTTCGGCCGCGAAGGCGGGTCCGAGGGCATGCTTGAATACCTGACCGTCAAAGCGCCGCCTGGGCGGGCGATCAAGCCGCGGCCGAAGGCCGACGACCTGCCGGAAGCTGCCGAGGGCGCACCGTTCCTCGACCGGACCGCGAAACTGTTCATCGGCGGCAAGCAGACGCGGCCGGACGGCAATTATGCGCTGCAGGTTTCCAACCGCAAGGGGAAGCTGGCCGGCGAGGTCGGGCTCGGCAACCGCAAGGACATCCGCGACGCCGTGCAGGCTGCACGCAATTGCCGTGCCTGGGGCGAAGCGACGGCCTACAATCGCAGCCAGGTTCTCGCCTATTTCACCGAGAACCTGTGGGCGAGAAGCGACGAGTTCACCGCTCGCCTGGCCGAGCTGACGGGGGTGCGTCAAAGCGCTGCCCGCCACGAGGTCGATGCGGCAGTGGAGCGGCTGTTCGAGCATGCCGGCCAGGCCGACAAGTTCGAAGGCCGCGTCCACCAGCCGCCGGCCCGCGCCGTCACGCTGGCGCTCAACGAGCCGGTTGGGGTGATCGGCATCGTCGCTCCGGACGAGGCGCCGCTGCTGTCGCTGATCTCGCTGTTGGCGCCGGCGCTGGCGATGGGCAACACCGTCGTTGCAGTGCCCTCCGAGCTCCATGCCTTGATCGCTACCGACCTCTACCAAGTGATCGAGACCTCGGATTTTCCCGCAGGCGCGATCAACATCGTCACCGGCCGGGCGGCCGAGCTTGCCGCGGTGCTTGCCAGGCATGACGACGTCGACGGACTCTGGTGCATCGCCGATCCGGACACCTGCCGGCAGGCGGAAGCCGAGTTGGTCGGCAATCTGAAGCGCGTCTCAACCGGCGCCGGCCGCATGGTCGACTGGAACGAAGGACCCTGGGCCCCCGAGGCCTTGCGCCAGCGCGCGGTCGAGATCAAAAACGTATGGGTGCCGTACGGCGACTAGATCATCCGCATCGCCGCTGAGCCCTTGCACTTCAATGCGCGCTGGCCGATAGAACGGCGCGCATGGCCGCCGGGACTGCGCAGATGAGAGTTCGGTTGTTGAGGAGAGCTTCGACGTGAAATTGCTGCGATTTGGAGAGGTAGGCCGGGAGAAGCCCGGTTTGGTCGACCGCGACGGCCGCATTCGCGACGTCTCAAGCAGGATCGACGACGTCGCCGGCCGGTTCCTTGATCCAGACGCGCTGAAGAAGTTGGCCGCGCTCGATCCCGCCGGCCTGCCGCTGGTCGACGGTCAGCCGCGGCTCGGGCCCTGTGTGGCCGGCGTCGGCAAATTCATCTGTATCGGTCTCAACTACTCCGACCATGCGGCCGAAACCGGCGCCCAGGTGCCGCCCGAGCCGATCATCTTCATGAAAGCCACCTCGGCCATCGTCGGCCCGAATGACCCTGTCCGCATCCCCCGCGGTTCGCAGAAGACCGACTGGGAAGTCGAGCTCGGCGTGGTTATCGGCCGGACGGCGAAATATGTCAGCGAGGCCGAGGGCCTCGATTATGTTGCCGGCTATTGCACCACCCACGACGTCTCCGAACGCGCGTTCCAGACCGAGCGCTCCGGCCAATGGACCAAAGGCAAGAGCTGCGACACGTTTGGCCCGATCGGCCCCTGGCTGGTGACGCGCGACGAGGTCGCCGACCCGCAGAACATGCCGCTGTGGCTCAAGGTCAATGGCGAGACCGTCCAAAACGGGTCGACCAAGACGATGATCTTCGGCGTTGCCTTCCTCGTCTCTTATCTGTCGCAGTTCATGTCGCTGCATCCCGGCGACATCATCTCGACCGGCACGCCGCCCGGCGTCGGCATGGGCATGAAGCCGCCCCGCTATCTCAAGGCCGGCGACGTCGTCGAGCTCGGCATCGAGGGCCTAGGCAGCCAGCGCCAGGAGATCACGGCCGATGCCTGAGGGTCGGCTTGAACGTCAGCCCGGATCGACGTCGAGCGTATAGAGCTCCTGGGCGCGGCGCACACCGCGCAGCGCATAGCGGCCGACCGAGACCAGCCGCGCCCGGTCGGGTGCGGGCAGCGCGGCGTGGAAGGCCGAGGACACCAGAACGTTGCGGTCGGCCGAGCTGCACAAGGCGGCGATGCGGCTGGCTTCGTTGACCGCCTGGCCGACGACGGTGAAGTCGAGACGGTCGCGGCTGCCGATATTGCCGTAGAAGACGTCGCCGATGTGGAGGCCGAGATAGGCCACGGTGGTCGGCCGTTCTTCCGCCGCCCGGCGTTCGTTGAGCGCGACGAGCTGCAGGCGCAGGTCGGCTTCGGCTGCCAGGGCCGCACGGCAGGCCTCACCGGGATCCTCGGCGGTGAAGATCGCCAGGATGCCGTCGCCGATCAGCTTCAACACGTCGCCGCCGGCGCCGTGAATGGCGTTGATCACCGTTTCCGCATAGTCGTCCAGCAGGGGAATCAGCTGGTCCGAACCGATGCTTTCGGACAATGCGGTGAAGCTGTGCAGGTCCGAGAACCACAGCGCTGCATTGATCTTCTCGACGACGCCGCGCGACATCTTTCCCTGCAGCACCCGCCGGCCCGCATCACGGCCGAGATAAGTCTCCACCAGGGACTGGGCGACCCGCTGCAGCGAGGCCGACTTGATGCCGAGCCCGAGCAGCGGCACCAGCCGGCGCAGCGCCGCGACCTCGGCATCGGCGAAGCCGCCCGGACGGTCGGTCGTCCAGCGCGACAGAAAGCAGTCCATCTCGCCGATCGCACGCTCCGGGGTGAAGCGCTGCACCAAGGCGAGATAGTCGGTCTCGCCGTCGCGGCGCAGTTCCTCGAGCACCTCGAAATCCTGCGTCTCGCCCGCTTCGAGCCGCCGCCGCATCTCCGAATCGCCGCCGTAGAGCAGATGGTAGAAGGGACTCTTGCGCCAATTGGCCAGGCTCTCGCCGTCGCCGCTGGGGCCGTATTCGGAGACGACTGTTTCGAGCGTACGGTCGCGGGCCCAATAGAACACCCGCCCTTCATAGATCGGATGCAGCGTGTCGATGATCGCGACGCCGCGGGTGAGCGGCAGCCCGGCCGCGACGCAGCGGTTGGCGAAGCCGTGCAGCAGTTCGACCTCGTTGTCGCCGGCCAGACCGCGCTCGACCAGCCAATCGTTCAGGGCATCGATGCTTTGCGAATCCATGGCCGGCTCTTGTCCCTCTGCAGGCAGTGTCCAGTCCGCTGCCTCCATTGATAGCAAAAAAAGGCCGTTCGGGCAGGCCGGCTCGGCCGACCTCCCTTTGAGACTCGCCGGGCCGTGGTCTATTGGTGGCGGCAGCGGAGAGGAGCGCTTGGCTTGGAACTGGTTCTCGGCATCGATGGCGGCGGCACCAACTGCAGAGCGGCCCTGGCAGACGGAAAAGGGGTCGTGCTGGGCCGCGGGTCGAGCGGCGCGGCCAACATCACCACCGACCTCAGCGGGGCCCATGAAAGCATCGTCGAGGCCGCCTGGGCGGCCTTTCGCGATGCCGGGCGCGACCCGGCGCAGATCGCCGAAGCCGGTGCCGTGCTCGGCCTGGCGGGCACCAATGTCGGCAGCTACAAGCAGAGGCTCGCCGCCATCCTGCCCTTCGCCGCGAGCCTCATCGAAAGCGACGCGCTGATCGCGCTGGAGGGCGCCATCGGCGGCCATGACGGCGCTATCGCAATCCTCGGCACCGGCTCGGCCTACCTCGCGCGTCAAGCCGGCGTGCTGCGTCCGCTCGGCGGCTGGGGGTTCGTGGTCGGCGATCTCGGCAGCGGCGCCCGGCTCGGGCGCGCCTTGCTGGAGGCAACGCTGCTTGCCTATGACCGGATACGGCCGGCCACCGCGCTCACCGAGGCCGTGCTCGCCCGGTTCGGCGGTGAGCCGGGCGCGGTGGTGGACTATGCCGTCGCCGCAAAGCCGCGCGATTTCGGCGCTTTCGCCCCGCTGGTCTTCGAATTTGCCGGTGCCGGGGATGCGCTCGCCGACGCGCTGATCCGACAATCCGTTGCCGATGTCGAGGCGACCTTCGATGCGATCAACTTGAGACCCACCGACTGGCTGTGTACGCTGGGCGGATTGGCCGAACCGCTCAGCGCCCGGTTCTCGGCGCGCTACAAGGCCCTGCTGCGGCCGCCGCTCAAGGATGCCCTGGGCGGTGCGGTGCAGATGGCCGTGGCCCGGTTCGGACAGATAGCCGGCTCATGAAGCGCCAGACCGTTTCAGGCCGGCTGCGCTGCATTGGCCCAAGCGATGCCGTGGTCGCTCGTTCCTGCACCGCCGGCGAACTTTGCGGAGATCAGCTGTGACGACACATATGCTCGATGAAATCCGCGAAATCCCGGAAGCCTGCGCGCGGCTGCTCGACACCGCGGATGCGGTCCTTGAAAGGACCGGCAAGGCGATCGGCGCCCGGGACCCGGCATTTCTGATCACCGTCGCCCGCGGCTCTTCCGATCATGCCGCAAGCTTCCTCAAATATGCCGTCGAGCTGACCGCCGGCATCCCAGTCGCCTCGGTCGGTCCATCGGTGGCGTCGATCTACGGCGCCAGCCTGCGCTTGACGGGCTCGGCCTGCCTGGTGATCTCGCAGTCGGGCAAGAGCCCGGATATCGTGGCCATGGCCGAAGGCGCCAAGCGCGGCGGCGCGCTGACGGTGGCGCTCACCAACACTGCCCGGTCGCCGCTCGCCATGAGCTGCGACTACGCCGTCGACATCGCCGCTGGGGTCGAAAAGAGCGTCGCGGCAACCAAGACCTTCGTCAATTCGGCGGTTGCAGGCTTGGTGCTGATGGCTCATGCCACCGGCGATAGGGCGCTGCTCGACGCTGTGCGGGCTTTGCCCGGCCATTTCCGCACGGCGATCGGCTGCGACTGGATGGCGCTCGCCCCGGCGCTCGAGAACGCCCGCTCGCTGTTCATCCTCGGCCGCGGCCCGGCGGTGGCGATCGCCGAGGAAGCGGCGCTCAAATTCAAGGAGACCTGCGGCATGCATGCCGAGGCCTACAGCGCGGCCGAGGTCATGCACGGCCCGCTTGCTCTGGTGACGCCCGGCTTCCCCGTCCTGGCGCTTGCCGCACGCGACAAGTCGGAGCCGTCGATGGCCGAGACCGCCGATCAGCTGTCGGCCAAGGGCGCGGCGATCTTTGCGACCTCCGACCTTGTCAGCGCCGCCCGCCGTCTGCCGTTTGCGGCAACCGGCCACCCGCTCACCGACCCGCTCGCGCTGGTGGTGTCGTTCTACCTGTTCGTCGAAGCCTTTGCCCGCCATCGCGGTCTGAACCCCGACGAGCCCCGCAATCTCAAGAAGGTCACCGAGACGCGATGAGCGAACCGACCGCGTTTTCCGGCGCCCGGATCTTCGATGGGTCGCGCTGGCACGACGACTCTGCGCTGGTCGCGCGCGACGGCACCGTCGAGGCGATCGTCGCCACGCACGAGCTGCCGGCCGGCACGGCTCGCCACGAACGCGCCGGCGGCCTCATTGCGCCGGGGTTCGTCGACCTGCAGGTCAATGGCGGCGGCGGTGTCATGCTCAACGACCGGCCCGACCTGGAAACGATCCGTATCATCTGCCGGGCGCATGTGCCGTTCGGCACGACGGCGCTGCTGCCGACGCTGATCACCGACACCCCCGCAGCGACGGCGGCTGCGCTTGCGGCCGGCGAGGCGGCATGGCAGGCCAAGGAGCCCGGTTTCCTCGGCCTGCACCTTGAGGGGCCGCATCTGTCGGTGGTGCGCAAGGGGGCGCACGATCCGGCCTTGATCCGCCCGATGACCGACGCCGACGAGGCGTTGCTCATCACTGCCCGACGGTCCCTGCCTGCCCTGGTGGTGACGATCGCGCCGGAGTCGGTCGACCCCGCGCGCATCCGCAGGCTTGTGGCCGCGGGCGTGGTGGTCAGCGTCGGCCATTCCGATGCCGGCCGGACGGCCGTAACCGCCGCGGCGGATGCCGGAGCCACGCTGATCACCCATTTGTTCAACGCGATGAGCCAGATCGGCAACCGCGAGCCGGGCGTGGCCGGCGTGGCGCTCGACGAGGGCCGCCTTCATGCCGGGCTCATCGCCGACGGCATCCATGTCGATCCGGCGACGATCGGCATCGCCCTGCGGGCCAAGCGCCCGCCCGGTCACGTCTTCTTGGTCACCGATGCGATGGCCACCATCGGCACCGAACTGACCGAATTCACCCTCAACGGCCGCCGGATCAAGCGCGAAGCAGGCAGCTTGAGGCTGGAGGACGGAACGCTTGCCGGCGCCGATCTCGACATGATCTCGGCCGTGCGCTTTATCCATGGACTGGGGCTGCCGCTGGAGGAGGCGCTGAGAATGGCCTCGCTCTATCCGGCGGCGGCCCTCGGGGTGGCAGCTCGCTATGGACATCTCGGTGCCGGCGCCCGCGCCGATTTCGTTTGCCTTGGTGAGGGCCTCAGCGTCGACGCGGTGTGGATCGGCGGCAGCCGCGCATTTTAAGCCTGATCTCGTCATTTGATTTTGAGGATTCATGAAGACGATCTTTTCACCGTTGCATGCCGGACATGGCGGCCAGACCGAGCTGATCGCCGGCGAGATCGTGCCGGGCTTCGAAAAACCGGCCCGGGCGGAGATGATCAAGGCCCGCGTCATCGAGGCGCAGCTCGGCCCAGTTCTGGCGCCGGAGGACCATGACCTGGCCGCCGCACATCGCGTTCACGCGACCGACTACGTCGCCTTCCTGCCCACGGTATGGCCGCGCTGGAGCGCTGCCGGCAAATCGGGATCCGCAATGGGCTTTGCCTGGCCGACGCGCGGTCTGCGCGGCGATGTCGTGCCCGAGGCGATCGAGGCCGCGCTGGGCTTTTATTCTTTCGACGGCGGCGCCGGCTTCGTCGCCGGCACCTGGGCGGCGGTCAAATCCGCCTACGACGTCGCACTGACGGCGGCCGCGCTGGTCCGCGACGGCGAAGCCGCGGCGTTCGCCTTGTGCCGCCCGCCCGGTCACCATGCCGGGCGCGCCTTCATGGGCGGCTATTGCTACATCAACAACGCTGCGGTCGCGGCGCAATGGCTGCGCGACCAGGGTGCGGCGCGCATTGCCATCCTCGACGTCGACTATCATCACGGCAACGGGACCCAGGAGATCTTCTACGGGCGCGGCGACGTGCTGGTCGCCAATCTGCATGCCGATCCGCTGATCGAGTATCCGTTCTTCCTCGGCCATGCCGACGAGCGCGGCATCGGCCCCGGCGAAGGTGCCAACCACAACTTTCCGATGCCGTTCGGCACCGGCTGGGGCGCCTGGAGCACGGCGCTCGACGAGGCCTGCGTCCGGATCGCCCGGTTCGCACCCGACGTGGTGGTGGTGTCCTTGGGGGTCGACACGTTCGAGAAGGACCCGATCAGCCGCTTCAAGCTGACCAGCGCCGATTATCCCAAGATCGGCGCGCGGATCGCCCGGCTCGGCCGGCCGACGCTCTTCATCATGGAGGGCGGCTATGCGGTCGAGGAGATCGGTATCAACGCCGTCGGCGTGCTGACGGGCTTCGCGGACGGCTGAGCATTTCCGCTTACCCCGGCGCGCCGGCGATCGAGCCGCGCACCACCAGGTCGACGGGCCACAGCTCGCCGCGCCGCTCAGTCTCCAATCCGGAGATCCGGGCGGCGAGCCGTTCGGCCGCGCGGGCGCCGGCAGCGCGGATCGAGGATCGCGTGGTCGACAGCGGCACCGAGAAATTCTCCGGTTTCAGCCAGGGAAAGACGTCGTCATGGGCAATCAGCGAAACGTCGCCCGGTACGGCAAGGCCGATGTCGCGGACCGCGCGGACGACGCCCAAGGCCATGATCAGGCTCGAGCACAGGATGGCGGTCGGCGCCTCGCCTTGGGTGAACAGGTTGCGGGTGGCGCGGTAGCCGTTCTCTTCGGTCATGGCGACCGAGGCGACGCGGCTCTCCGGCAGCGCCAGATCGCAGGCGGCGAGCGCCCTGCGCACGCCCCGCTCGCGGTGGATGGCGAAGGTCTGCCCGTCATCGCCGTTGATCAGCGCGACCCTGCGGTGGCCGAGCTGGATCAACAGCCGCGCCGCCTCCTGGAACGCGCCTTCATTGTCGATGTCGAGGAACGGATAGGCGAAGTCCAGGCCCTCGCTGCGGCCATGCACCAGGTAGGGAATGCCGAGCTGCTCGATCAGCGCAATGCGGCGGTCCGCGGGGCGCGGCGAGGACACGTAGACGGCATCGACCTGCTTGTTGGCCACCACCCGCCGGTAGGTGGTTTCCTCGTCGTCGGCGGTGGTGGGGCTGAGCACCAGATCGAGGTCGTGAGTGCGCGCATAGTCGCCGAGGCCCGAGAGGAACTCGACGAAATGCGGGTCGATATCGACGCTGGTGCCCGTCGGCATGACATAGCCGATCATGCCGGCCTTGCCGGTAGCCAGCCGGCGGGCACTCGGGTTGGGACGGTAGCCGTGCCGCTTGGCGGCGTCGATGACGCGCCGGCGCGTTTCCTCGTTGACCTCGGGATAGCCGTTCAACGCCCGGCTGACCGTGGTCTGCGACAACGACAGCATGGTCGAGAGTTGCTTGAGATTCATGGCCGGCGGTTCCAAAGCGCTTTCAAATCAGCGGGCGGAATTGAGGGACTTTACGCCGTTCAACTTTGCTACAAAAGCTGAAACTTTTGCTGCATCGCCGAATAATGTCGTGCAATGCACCATGATTTTGCTTAATTAAATCGATTAATCGAACTTGGCCCTTGACTTTGGACCACCTCCCCGGCGATGATTGCAGAAGCCAAAGCGCTTTGGATCCTTAGGAGAGTTCGAGGGGTTCTGGCGGGACGGGATGGAGGTCCCGTTGCTGGAGATGGATGTCACCGGGAGGACGATCGATGAGCAAGACCTTGTTGCTGGGCGCAGCGCTGACGGTGCTCGCCCTCACGGTACCGGCTTCTGCCGAGCTGAAGTTCAAGCCGGGCGAGGACCCGCGCTTCCACTGGCAGAACTATGACGACCTGAAGAAGGTCGACCTGAAGGGCCAGACCCTGACGGTGTTCGGTCCGTGGCGCGGCGAGGACGAGGCGCTGGTGCGCAGCGTGCTCGACTATTTCACCGAGGCGACCGGGGTGGATCTCAAATACTCCTCTTCCGAGAACTACGAGCAGCAGATCGTCATCGACACCCAGGCAGGCAGTCCGCCCAATATCGCGATCCTGCCGCAGCCCGGCCTGATCCAGGACCTCGCCTCGAAGGGCCTGCTGGTGCCGCTCGGCGATGATGTCGCCGGCTGGGTGAAGGACAATTACGGCGCCGGCCAATCCTGGGTCGATCTCGGTACCTTCACCGGCAAGGACGGCAAGAAGGCCTTCTTCGCATTTCCCTACAAGGCCGACGTGAAATCGCTCGTCTGGTACTCGCCCGACAACCTGGAGGAAGCGGGCTACAAGGTGCCCAAGACCCAGGAAGAACTGGCCGATCTGGAGCAGAAGATCATCGCCGATGGGGGCAAGCCCTGGTGCATCGGGCTCGGCTCGGGCGGCGCTACCGGCTGGCCGGCGACGGACTGGGTCGAGGACATCATGCTGCGCACCCAGCCGCCCGAGGTGTACGACAAATGGGTCAAGAACGAGATCCCGTTCAACGATCCGGCGGTCGTCAATGCGCTCGAGATCTTTGCCAAGATCGCGACCGACGACAAGATGGTCGACGGCGGCGCCGCCGCAGTGGCGGCGACCGACTTCCGCGACAGCCCGAAGGGCCTCTTCGCGGTGCCGCCGAAGTGCTATCTGCACCACCAGGCCTCGTTCATCCCGTCGTTCTTCCCGGAGGGGACCAAGCTCGGCGAGGACGCCGACTTCTTCTACTTCCCGGCCTATGCGTCGAAGCCGGAGCTCGGCAAACCGGTGCTCGGTGCCGGCACGTTCGCCATGATCACCAAGGACTCGCCGGCGGCCCGGGCGTTCCTGGATTTCCTGAAAATGCCGCTTGCCCATGAGATCTGGATGGCGCAGTCGGGCTTTCTCACCCCCTTCAAGTCGGTCAATACCGATGCCTACGGCACCGATGCGCTGAAGAAAGAAGGCGAGATCCTGACCAGCGCGACCACCTTCCGCTTCGACGGCTCCGATCTGATGCCCGGCAAGATCGGCGCCGGCGCCTTCTGGACGGGAATGATCGACCTCGTCGGCGGCAAGCCGGCGCCCGATGTGGCGGCCGATATCCAGAAGAGCTGGGACGCGATCAAGTAGCGCGCTCCGGGATTAGCCGAGCGTGGCGCGGGTCGTCGGTTTGAACAGCCGCTGGACCTGCCGCTCGGCGAGGCAGTCCGGGCCGGGGAGGGCAGTCCGCCGTCCGGCGTGAGCATAGCTTCGATTGATGAGGGAGGTCCTAGTGGCAGCTCAGCTTTTCTCCGCCATTTTCGTCATCATCGTCGGCGTCGGCGGCTGTGTCGCCTATTTCTGGGGCGCTAATCGGCTGATCGACGTCGTCTTTCCCTCGCGCGGGGTCAGCGGCGCCGCGGCGATCGACAATCTCCGGCGCCAGGGCGTGATCCGCCCCTGGCTGTTCGTCGGTCCGGCGCTGATCATCCTCGTCATCTACCTGATCTACCCGGTCATCGACACGATCTGGCTGACCTTTCACGACCGTGCGGGCGAAAACTTCGTCGGTCTCGCCAACTACGAATGGGCCTTCGGCGACCGCGAATTCCGCAACTCGATTCTGAACAACGTGCTGTGGCTGGCGGTGGTGCCTGCCGCCTGCACCTTCCTCGGGCTGGTGATCGCCGTGCTGACCGACCGCATCTGGTGGGGAACGATCGCCAAGAGCCTGATCTTCCTGCCGCTGGCGATCTCGTTCGTCGGCGCCAGCGTGATCTGGAAATTCATCTACGAGTATCGCGGCCAAGGTCAGGTCCAGATCGGCGTGCTCAACGCGCTGGTCACCTCCCTTGGCGGCTCTCCGCAGGTGTGGATCTCGCTGCCGTTCTGGAACAACTTCTTTCTGATGATCATCTTGATCTGGATCCAGACCGGCTTTGCCATGGTCATCCTGTCGTCGGCGCTGCGCGGCATTCCCGAAGAGACGCTGGAGGCGGCCGTCATCGACGGCGCCAACCCGTTCCAGATCTTCTGGAAGATCATGATCCCGCAGATCTGGGGCACGATCGCGGTGGTGTGGACCACCATCACCATCCTGGTGCTCAAGGTCTTCGACATCGTGCTGACCATGACCAACGGCCAGTGGAACAGCCAGGTGCTCGCCAATCTGATGTTCGACTGGATGTTCCGCGGCGGCGGCGATTTCGGCCGCGGCGCCACGATCGCCATCATCATCATGCTGGCCGTGGTGCCGATCATGATCTGGAACATCCGCCAGGCGAACAAAGAAACGGGAGGGCACTGAGATGGCCAGCGCAGCTCGGCGATCGCCGCTCGGCCGTTTCGGCGTGCATCTGGCGGTGCTGGTGTTCGTCGTCCTCTGGACGATCCCGACGCTCGGCATCCTGGTGTCCTCGCTGCGCGACAAGGACCAGATCATCGCCTCGGGATGGTGGAAGTCGTTCGCCAGTTCGACCCAGACCGAGGCCGGCCGGCTGCCGCCGGCCTCCGCCCAGACCGAGGCCAACGGCAAGCATGTGATCAGCGGCAATCTGTTCGGCGACGGGCCGGCACGCTCGATCAGCGCTTTCGGCGCCAAGGCGGCGGCGCCGACCCAGTATCCGGCCGGCAGCGTCGCCGATCTCGGCGACGGCGTCACGCTGCAGGTCAACGAGGACGGCGGCTTCGTCCTCCAGTCGGATCAGCCGTTCGAGGGCGAGCGCGGCCAGCGCGTCTACTATGCCTCCTCGGCGCCGCCCAAGTTCACCACCCAGAACTACCGGACGGTGCTGTTTTCGGAAGGCATCGGCCGCTCCTTCCTGAACTCCCTCACCGTCACCATTCCGGCCACCGTCATCCCGATCCTGATCGCCGCCTTCGCAGCCTATGCGCTGGCCTGGATGCGCTTTCCCGGGCGGGCGCTGCTGATCGCCGTCATCATCGGCCTGTTGGTCGTGCCGCTGCAGATGTCGTTGATCCCGCTGCTCAAGCTCTACAACGGCGTCGGCGCGTTCTTCGGCGTGCCGGCCAAGACCTACCTCGGCATCTGGCTCGCCCATACCGGCTTCGGCCTGCCCTTCGCCATCTATCTGCTGCGCAGCTACATCGCCGGGCTGCCGCGCGAAATCATGAAATCGGCACGCATCGACGGCGCCAGCGACTTCGAGATCTTCGTCAAGATCGTGCTGCCGCTGTCCTTCCCGGTGCTCGCCTCGTTCGCGATCTTCCAATTTCTGTGGGTGTGGAACGATCTGTTGGTCGCAATGGTTTTCCTCGGCACCGAGGCGGGTCAGATCGTGCTGACCGCCAAGCTCAACGCCCTGCTTGGCTCGCGCGGCGGCGACTGGGAAATTCTGACGACGTCGGCCTTCGTCACCATCCTGGTGCCGCTCTTCGTCTTCTTCTCCTTGCAGCGCTACTTCGTGCGCGGGCTCCTGGCAGGCTCCGTCAAGGGTGGATGAGACCGTGGACCAGGTAGCCAAGAACCCGGAAACGCAAGCCCCAAGCGCGACTGCCGACCGCGACTGGTGGCGTGGCGCGGTCATCTATCAGATCTATCCGCGCAGCTTCCAGGACGCGAACGGCGACGGCATCGGCGATTTGCAGGGCATCATCCGCCGGCTGCCCTATGTCGCCGAGCTCGGCGCGGATGCGATCTGGATCTCGCCGTTCTTCACGTCCCCGATGCAGGATTTCGGCTACGACGTTTCCGACTATTGCGACGTCGATCCGATGTTCGGGACGCTGGCGGACTTCGATGCGCTGGTCGCGGAGGCCCACCGCCTCGGCCTCAAGGTGATGATCGACCAGGTGATCTCGCACACCGCCGAGGCCCACCCCTGGTTCGCCGAAAGCCGCTCATCGCGAAGCAATCCCAAGTCGGATTGGTATGTGTGGGCCGACCCCAGGCCGGACGGCTCGCCGCCTAACAATTGGCTGTCGATCTTCGGCGGCTCGGCCTGGCAGTGGGAGCCGCGGCGGCTGCAATACTACCTGCACAATTTCCTCGCCAGCCAGCCGGACCTGAATTTTCATACGCCGGCCGTGCAGGATGCCGTGCTCGAGGCGACCCGCTTCTGGCTGGAGCGGGGCGTCGACGGCTTTCGGCTCGACACGATCAACTTCTATTTTCACTCCGCCGGACTGGAGGACAATCCGGCGTTGCCGGAGAGCGAGCGCAACGATTCGATCGCGCCGGCCGTCAACCCCTACAACTACCAGGACCATCTCTACGACAAGAGCCGGCCCGAAAACCTCGCTTTTCTGAAGCGCTTCCGTGCTTTGCTCGACGAGTATCCGGCCACCGCCTCCGTCGGCGAGGTGGGTGACGCCCAGCGGGGGCTGGAGATCGTCGCGGCCTACACGGCCGGCGGCGAACGCGTCCACATGTGCTACGCGTTCGATTTTCTCGGCCCCGAAAAGATTACCGCCGGCAAGGTCCGCGCCGTGCTCGAGACGTTCGGCAAGGTCGCCGGCGACGGCTGGTCGTGCTGGGCGATCTCCAACCACGACGTGGTGCGCCATGCCACACGTTTCGGCAAAGGAGAGGCGGATCTCGGCGCCTATCTGAAGGTGCTGTCGGCGCTGCTGATGTCGCTCAGGGGCTCGGTCTCGCTCTACGAAGGCGAGGAGCTCGGCCTGCCCGAAGCCCAACTCGCCTTCGAGGACCTCCAGGACCCCTACGGCATCCGGTTCTGGCCGGAGTTCAAGGGCCGTGACGGCTGCCGCACGCCGATGGTGTGGGAGGGCGACAGTCCGAACGGCGGCTTTTCGACGGGCCGGCCCTGGCTGCCGGTGCCCAAGGAGCACCTCGCGCTCGCCGTGGACCGCCAGGCGGCCGATCCGCATTCGCTGCTGTCGCACTATCGCCGCTTCCTTGCCTTTCGCCGCGCCCACAGTGCGCTGGTCAAGGGCGAGATCGCGTTTCTGGCCGTCGAGGGCGAGGCGCTGGCCTTTACCCGGCAGAGCGGCAATGATCAGATCGTCTGCGCTTTCAACCTCGGCGCTGCACCGGCGGTGCTCAAGCTGCCCGGGGCGCAGGGCCCGGTCGCGCTGGAGGGCCACGGCTTCACCGGCGAGGCGGAGGACGGCACCGTCAGGCTCGGCGCTTACGGGGCCTGGTTTGGTCGGCTCGGCTGAAGGCCGGCGGGATTTTTGGAGGGAACGACATGGCTGATCTGACGCTGAGGCAAGTGCGCAAGGCCTATGGCAGCATCGAAATCCTGCACGGCATCGACCTCGACATCCAATCGGGCGAGTTCATCGTCTTCGTCGGCCCGTCCGGTTGCGGCAAGTCGACGCTGCTGCGTGCCATTGCCGGGCTCGAGGACATCACCTCCGGCACCCTGCAGATCGACCGCGAGACGGTCAACGACGTGCCGCCGTCCAAGCGCGGCATCGCCATGGTGTTCCAATCCTACGCGCTCTATCCGCATATGACCGTCTACGACAATATGGCGTTCGGGATGAAGATCGCGCGGGCGCCCAAGCAGGAGATCGAGCGCCGGGTGCGCCAGGCGGCGGAGATCCTGCAGCTGACCAAATATCTCGATCGCCTGCCCAAGGCGCTGTCCGGCGGGCAGCGCCAGCGCGTCGCGATCGGCCGGGCGATTGTGCGCAATCCGAAGGTGTTCCTGTTCGACGAGCCGCTCTCCAACCTGGATGCCGCGCTGCGCGTCGCCACCCGCATCGAGATCGCCAAGCTCAAGGAGAGCATGGCCAATACCACCATGATCTATGTGACCCATGACCAGGTCGAGGCGATGACGCTTGCCGACCGCATCGTGGTCCTCAAAGACGGCTATATCGAGCAGGTCGGTTCGCCGATGGAGCTCTACAAGCAGCCCGGCAACCTGTTCGTCGCCCAGTTCATCGGCTCGCCGGCGATGAACATCCTGCCGGCGACGATCGAGCGGCCCGGCAGCCAGACCCTCGTCGTCCATCTCGGCGGCCGCAAGGCGACGGTGCCGATCGAGACTCCGGCGGCGGCCGCGGGCAGCGCAATCAGCTTCGGCGTGCGCCCGGAGGATCTGGCGATCGCCACCGGTGCCGATTTCTTGTTCGAAGGCCCCGTCGATTACGTCGAGCAGCTCGGCGAGGTCCAGCTCGTCTATATCGATATCGGCCGAGCCGATCAGCCGCTGGTCGCCAAGCTGCCCGGCACCCTGCCGGTCGAGCGGGGGGCCACGCTGAAGCTCAATGCCGCGGCCGAGCACCTGCACATCTTCGACGCCGAGGGTCATTCCTTCGCCCGCAATCTGCCCGCGGCACGGGCTGCCTGACTGGCGGCGGCGGCCGGTCAGCCAACCAGCAGCCTCTTCGGCATGGGGCCTTTGCCCTTGACCTCGATCGGCCCGCGGCTCTCGAAGCGGAACTCGCGCTTGACCCGCTCATAGGTCTGCGGCGAGACCTGGATGCGGCCGGGCACGCCGGTCGAACTCCATGCGCGAGGCGGGAGGGTCGCTCAGGACCGGCGTTGGCGCCACAGCTTTGGCGACACGCCGCGCGAGCGCTTGAACTCGCGGCTGAGGTGATAGACGTCGGAAAAGCCGCACAGTTCGGCGATTTCGGACACCGGCAGCCGCTCCTGGGTGAGCAAGGCCTCGGCCTGCAGCAGCCGTTCGCCGATCAGCCATTGCCGCGGACTGGTGCGCAAATGCCGCCGAAACAGCCGGCGGGTCTGCGAATGGCCGACCCCGGTGACCGCAGAAAGGTCGTCCGCCGCCCACGCCAGCCTGACATTGTCGCGCATTGCGGCGGTCACCCGAGCGAGCGGCGGCGGCAGGTCGCTGGTGGTGCCGACGATATGGCGGTCGACCAGGCCGATGAATTCGGCCACCAGCAGGTTGAGCCTGAGGTCGAGTCCGAAATCCCGGCGGCGCATCGCCGCAAACAGGCGCTCGAACCAGAGCGCCGGGCTGTCGCCCTCGGCAAAGGCAAGCCTGGGCGTGTCACCGGCAAACAGCAGCTGGCGCAGCGCCACCGGGTTCGGCCCGTCCAGCCGGAACCAGAGCAGCGTCCACGGGTCGCGGCGGTTGGCAGAATGACTGTGCGGCGTCTCGTTGGCGATCCAGACGAGTTGGCCGGCCTTGACCTCGAGCCGCTCGCCGCGGGTCTCGACCGTGCCGGCACCGCTGAGACAGAACAGGATGTCCTGGCCGGGGTGGAAGGCACGCCGGACGCCATAGTCGGCGGCGGCAGCGACCTTGCCGGCTCGCAGGACGCTGTAGGCGGCCGCCGTCCAGCCCGCCGCCGGCGCGTGGTGCAGGCTCTCGAGAAAGGCCGTCTGCTCGGGCTTCATGCGCGTTTTGTACAAAACAGCCGACCTGTTTGTCCATTCCGTCTGCCCGGCAGCAAGCCTAGGCTGCGCCTGGATCCGATGGGTTGACGCGGCAACAGCCGGCGCGGCGCGCCTCAGCGCCGATTGCAGGCGCGGTGCGGGCGAGGAGACGGGAAATGATCGGGCTGACTGCGAAAGAGGCGAGCGCCTATGCTCGCGACGGGTACATTATCCGCAAAGGATTGCTGAGCGAGGACGAGGTGGCGGCCTTCCGCGGCCATGCCCGCAAGCAGCTCGAGGCCGAGCGCTCCACCGGCGCAGTGATGCAGAAGGGCGACAAGGAAGGCAAGACGACCCTGCTCAAGATGTGGACCAAGGCCGAGGACGACATCTACGGGCTGCTGGCGCGCGACGAGCGCATGGTCGGGCTCGCCGAGGACGCCATCGGCAAGCCGATCTATCTTTACAGCCACAAGATGACGATGAAGCAGCCCAACGAAGGCGGCGCCTGGGAATGGCACCAGGATTTCGGCTACTGGTACAATTACGGCTGCCTGGCACCCGAGATGATGAGCATCTATGTGGCGCTCGACAAGGCGACCCGCGAAAACGGCTGCCTGCAGGTGCTCAAGGGCACGCACAAGCTCGGCCGCCTCAACCACATCCGCGAGAACGACCAGACCAATGTCGAGCAGGAGCATCTCGACGCCGCGCTGAAACGCTACCAGCATGTCTATGTCGAGATGGACGCCGGCGACGTGCTGGTCTTCGACGGCAATCTCCTCCACCGCTCGGATGCGAACCGCTCCGATACCTATCGCTGGGGCTATATCTGCTCCTACAATGCGGTCGAGAACGCACCGTTCAAGAAGGTGCGCGAATACGGCAATTACGACGAGCTGAAGAAGGTGCCGGCGGGCGCGTTCCGCATGGCGTCGTGACGGCGATCTGCCGGGCAAGCGTATCTGGCATCGCCGGGCCGTTGGTCCGCGGCGAGGGAGGATGTTGATGGCCGAAGCGGTCAGGACGGGGGCGCGAGCCTCGGCCGGAGACCGGTTTTCGCTGTCGCGGCTGCTGCGCGCCCGTGAAACGGGCGTATTTCTGGCCCTTGCCGCCCTGTGCCTGTTCCTATCGTTTGCGACCGACGGCTTTCTCACCTCGCTCAATCTGCTCAATGTCGGACGCCAGATCTCCCTGCTGGGCATCATGGCCGTCGGCATGACCTTCGTGCTCATTGCCGGGGAGGTCGACCTTTCGGTCGGCTCGACCTATGCGCTGGCCGGCCTGGCGACCGGCATGCTGATCATCGCCGGCTGGCCGCTGGCGCCGTCGCTCGCGGCCGGCCTGCTGATCGGTGTCGGGGTCGGCTTGGTCAACGGGCTGCTGTCCACCTATGGGCGTCTGCCGTCGCTGATCGCAACGCTCGGCATGCTGTCGATCGTGCGCGGCAGCGCGCTGATCCTCACCAACGGCCAGCCGGTCACCGTCAACGTCCGCAACGGCGCCGACGAAGGAGTGCTGTCGGTGTTTTCGTTCATGGGCCAAGGCTATGTGTTCGGCATCGTGCCGATGCAGCTGGTCTTCTTCGTGGTCGTCGCCATTCTCGCTTGGGGGGTTCTGTCCTACACCAATTTCGGCTTCCGCGTGTTTGCGGTGGGCGGCAGCGCCAAGGCCGCGCGGGTCTCGGGCATTCCGGTCAACGCCGTCAAGATCTGGGCGTTCGTGCTGATGGGCTTCCTGGCCGCCTTCGCCGGCATTCTCAGCTTGGCATTCCTGCCGAGCGGCCAGGCAGGGCGAACCGGACTGGGGCTCGAGCTCGACGTGATCGCGGCGACCATCGTCGGCGGCGCCTCGCTCGCCGGCGGCGAAGGCACCATTCTCGGCACCATTCTCGGCGTGCTGATCATCGGCGTCATGCGCAACGGGCTGGTGCTGATGGGCATCTCGCCGTTCGTGCAGGAGCTGATGATCGGGCTCGTCATCATCATCGCCGTCGGCATCGACAAATGGACGATGCGCGGCCGAGCCTAGCCAACATGGACAAAAAGGGAGGACATTGCCATGAAAGCCAGACATCTCATTCTCGCCGCAGCGCTGGCGCTGTGGACGGTGCCGCACGCCGGCGCCGCTGAAGCCAAGCTGGCGGACTTTCCGCTTGCCGAGCGCATCAAGGCCAAGGTTGCCGCCGGCCAGCCGATCGACATCTACGTTTCCTACCACGACGTCTCCAACGAGTTTGCGCCGTTCATGAAGGCCGGCGTCGAGCGCGCCAAGACCGAGGATAAGGTCAACGCCCAGTTCATCGGCCCGGTCGGGGCGGATGCCGATGCCCAGATCAGCGAGATCGAGACGCTGATGAACAAGATGGACGGGCTGGCGATCTCCTCGGTGTCGACCGACGCGCTGGCCCCGGTGATCGACAAGGTGCTTGCCGCCGGCATTCCGGTCGTCACCTTCAACACCGACAATCCCAACAGCAAGCGGCTGGCCTTTGCCGGGCAGGACCTGGTGCAGTCAGGCCGCGAAGCCGGCAAGCTGATGGCCAAGACCCTGGGCGGCAAGGGCAAGGTCATGATCACCACGATCGATGCCGCGGCGCAGTGGTCGATCGATCGCGAAAAGGGCGCCCGCGAGGCGCTCCAGGCCGAACCGGGTATCGAGGTGGTGCAGACGCTCAACACCGGCACCGACCCGCAGCAGATCTACGCCGCGATCGAGAATGCCATGCTGGCACATCCCGACCTCAACGGCATCCTGTCGCTCGAATGTTGCTCGACGCCCGCCGCCGGCACCTGGGTCGAGCGCAACAAGGCCTCCGACAAGGTCAAGGTGGTCGGCTTCGACTTGCTCGACCAGACGGTGCAGCTGGTGCAGAGCGGCAATATCCAGGCGACCATCGACCAGGCTCCGGAAAAGCAGGGCTTCGAGGCGGTCAACCTGATCGTCAGCTTCGTCAAGGGTCAGCCGATCGACAATCTCGACACCGGCGTCGGCATCTACACCAAGGAAAACATCGGCGAGGTGGCCAAGAAGTAGGCTGCACGAGCCGTGGCGCCGGGCAGCCGGGCGCCGCGGCTCGGCCCTTTCGGGATGGCCGAGCGCGCTGAACGTTCTTCGCTGATCGAGATCCGGGACCTCTCCAAGCGGTTCCCGGGCGTGCTGGCGCTCGACCGCGTATCGGTAGATTTCCGGGCAGGCGAGGTGCATGCGGTCGTCGGCGAGAACGGTGCCGGCAAGTCGACCCTGATGAATGTGCTCGCCGGCGAGCTTGTTCCGGATGCCGGCGAGGTCCGCATCGACGGCCGGCCGGCCGCCCTCGTCTCGCCGCTCGCCAGCCGGGCGGCCGGGATTGCGGTGGTCTACCAGGAGCTGTCGCTCTGCCCGACCCTGTCGGTGGCCGACAACATCGTCATGGCCGACATCGCTGCCCAGCCGATGCTTGCCCGGCTGAGGCGGGACTGGATGCGGCGCGAAGCGCGCGCCGCGCTGGCCAGGCTGGGCATCACCCGGCTCGACCCCAATGCCCGCGCGGGGCGGCTGTCGATCGCTGAGATGCAGCTCGTCGAGATCGCCCGGGCGATCCGCCAGCGCGCGCGCGTGCTGGTGCTCGACGAACCGAATTCTGCGCTGTCGCATCGGGAGAGCGAGCGGCTCTTCGATCTGGTCCGGCAGCTCAAGGCCGACGGGGTCACCGTCATCTACATCTCCCACCATCTGAAGGAGGTGCTCGGCGTCGCCGACCGGATCAGCGTGATGCGCGACGGCCGCCTGATCGACACCTTCGACAATTCAGGCATCACCGAGGAGCGCCTGATCCGTGCGATGGTCGGACGCGACCTCGGCGCAGCCACGCCATGGTTCGCGCAGGTCGGCCCGCGGCAGGGAAGCGGGCCGCCGGCGCTCGGCGTCGAAGACCTTTCCGCACCGGGACTGGCCGGGATCAGCTTCAGCGTCGCGGCGGGCGAGATCCTCGGCATCGGCGGTCTGCCCGATTCGGGCAAGGACGGGCTCGGCGAAGCCCTGTTCGGCCTGGTCGAACGCGGCGGCCGGGTGAGCATCGGCGGCGTGCCGCTTACGCCTGCCGATCCGGGGCGGGCGATCCGGCTCGGCATGAGCTTCGTGCCGGCCGATCGGCGCGGCGCCGGCGGGCTGCTGACGATGAGCGTCGCCGACAACATCGTTGCGGCGACGCTGCCGCGGTTCAGCGTCGGCGGCCTGCTCAGGCGCGGCGCAATCAGGCGGGCGGCGCGGGCCCAGGTGGCGCGGCTCGACGCCCGCATCTCCCACCTCGGACAGAAGCTTTCGACGCTTTCCGGCGGCAACCAGCAGAAGATCATCCTCGGCCGCAGCCTGATCACCGAGCCGCGCGTGCTGGTTCTGCACGAGCCGACCCGCGGCATCGACGTCGGTGCAAAGGCGGAAATCTATGCGATCCTGCGCGGTATCGCTTCCGAAGGCGTCGCAATCGTGCTGATTTCATCCGAGATTCCGGAGCTGATCCTCAATGCGGAGCGGGTGCTGGTGCTGCGCGGCGGACGGTTGACGGGGGAGCTGACGGGCACGACCATCAATGAAGAGGCGATCCTGGCTGCGGCCATGACGTCCTGAGCGGAGACGATGACCAGACCTTCGATCACCATTGTCGGCAGCTTCGCCGTCGGCTTGACGATCCGGGCACCGAAACTGCCGATCTTCGGGGAAACGATGCTCGGCCGGGATTTCGACATGGGCCCGGGCGGCAAGGGCTCCAACCAGGCCGTGGCCACGGCGCGACTGGGCGCGGAGTCGGCGCTGGTGGCGGTCCTCGGTACCGACAAGCTCGCCGGCATCGCAACGGACCTCTATGCCGCTGAGGGCGTCGATACCCGCCTGGTGACGACGCGGGCCGAGCGGGCGACGGGGGTGGGCTTCATCATCCTCAACGACAAGGGCGAGAATTTCATCATCCTGGACATGGGCGCCAACGAGCTGCTCGACGCCGCAGCGGTGGATGCGGCCGCCCAGCGGATCGCCGAGAGCGACGTGGTGATGACCGTGCTCGAGGTGCCGACCGAAGCGGCGGCGCGGGCAATGGAGCTCGGACGCCGGCACGGGGCCCGGACGATCCTCAACCCCGCGCCCGCCCGCGCTCTGCCGGACGCGATCTTTGCCCATGTCGACTACCTCACCCCGAACGAGAGCGAGCTGCGCATCCTGCTCGGGCTGCCGGCGGACGACCCGCGTTCCTCGCGCGACCTCGCCGCAGAGCTGCGCCGCCGCGGCGTTCAAAATGTCATCGTCACGCTCGGCCGTGCCGGGGCGCTGATCCTGACCGACACGCTCGACCGGATGGTCCCGGCCGTGCCGGTCGCTGTCACCGACACCACCGGCGCGGGCGATGCGTTCAACTCGGGCTTCGCCGTGGCGCTGGCGGAAGGGCGCGACCTTGTCGACGCCGTCCGTTTCGGCGTGGTTTGCGGCGGCATCGCCTGCACCAAGCTCGGCGTCATTCCGGGCCTGCCGGCCCGTGCAGAGGCCGACGCCTTCTATCGAGAAGCCTTGGAAACCGTTTGGAAGGACGCGAAGTGAACCGCAACCGCCTGCTCAATGCCGAGCTTTCGCATGCCATTGCCGCAATGGGCCATGGCGACCTGATGATCGTCTGCGATGCCGGGTTCCCGATCCCGTCAAGCGCCTGGCGCATCGACTTGGCGATCGTGCCGGACGTTCCCGATCTCGAGACGGTGCTGACGCCGATCGCCGAAAACCTGATTGCGGAAAAGGTGTCCTATGCCGACACGCTCGGCGCCCACAACGCGCCGCTCTTGGCCAAGGTCAAGCGCCTGTTCCCTGACGCCGATCACGCGCCGATCAGCCACGAATCGATCCTCGGAGAGATGGCCGCAAAAGCGAAGGTGATCGTGCGCACCGGCGCATTCGACCCGTGGGGCAACATCCTGCTCTATTCCGGCGTCGACGTCCCGGCCTGGTTCGCCAAGCCGGGGGTGGTCGCGCCCGACTATTATGCCAAGAAGATGAAAGGCTGAGATGCCGCGCATCTTCGATTTCGGCGGCCGCGACGTCGAACGCACAGTCACGGTTGCGCAGCTCAAGGGGCTCAAGCATAGCGGCCGCCGTCTCGCCCAGGTGACGGCAGAGACGGCCGACGAGGCCGCGGCGGCCGATGCCGCAGGCATCGAAATGGTGGTCTGCCGGGCAGCCGATCTGGCGCGGGTACGCGCCGGCTCGACGCGCTTGTTCGTCACTGCCGCACTGGGCTTCGCCGAGGCGGTCACCGCCGACGAGATCCTGCGTGCCGCCGTCGCCGCCGTCACCGGCGGCGCCGACGCGGTGCTCACCGGGCGGGGCATGGACACTGTGCGCATGCTCGCGGCCGAGCAGATCCCGGTGGTGGGCCATCTCGGCTTCGTGCCGCGCAAATCGACCTGGATCGGATCGGTGCGGGCGGTCGGCAAGGGTGCGGCCGAAGCGCTGACCCTCTATGACCGATTTCGGCGGCTCGAGGACGCCGGTGCCTTCGCCGCCGAGTGCGAGCTGGTCGCTGCCCCGGTGATGGCTGAGATCGACCGGCTGACCGGACTGGTCACCATCTCGCTGGGCTCGGGCGAGAGCGCCGACGTGATCTTTCTGTTCACTTCGGACATTTGCGGCGAGAGCCCGGCTTTGCCCAGGCACGCTCGGGCCTTTGCCGATCTCGCCGCGCTTCACCGCCAGGTCCGGAGCGAGCGCGGACGCGCCCTGGGCGCGTTCCGGGCAGCGGTGGCAGCCCGCGCCTATCCGGCCGAGGGCGAGACGGCGACCCTCCCGGAGGGCGAGCTCGCCGCCTTTCGCGCCGCGCTCGCAAAGGCCGGCCCGGCCGGCTAGAACAACTCCCGGAAAAGTGGCAAGCGTTTTCCGTCCGGAGTTGCGAAAGAAACAAAGACTTAGAGTGAAGCACCAATTCCAGGAAAAGGTGATCTGTTCGAGAAGCTCGTGGAGGTTTTTGCGCTTGGTTCAAACGATTGCGCCGGCCGCCACAGCCGCCGATTTCGCCGAGGTTGCCGCGCTGATCGGCGACTATGTCGGCTGGTGCCGCGCGCGCTATGCCGACGAAGGCTGGCTGGTCGACGCCGCATTCGGCCATCAATCGCTGGATATCGAGCTGGCGTCGGGCTTCCCCGCCTACCGGCCGCCGGCGGGGGCCACCCTCATCGCCCGCCACGACGGCGCGGCCATCGGCTGCATCGCCTATCGCCGGCGCTCCCAGCATGTCTGCGAGATGAAGCGGCTTTTCGTGCGCAAGAGCGGGCAATCCCGCGGCGCCGGCCGCCGGCTATGCGAGGCGCTGATCGGCGAGGCCGAGCGCAACGGCTATGCGCAGATGTGTCTCGACACGCTCAGCCGGTTCAGCGAGGCGATCCGCCTCTACCGCTCCCTCGGCTTTCGCGAATGCGCGCCCTACCAGTCCTACCCCAGCCGGCTGATGCCCCACCTGGTGTTCATGCAACGCCCGCTTGCTGCGCATGAGGGCGGCCCCCACGATGCCGCCCCGAAGTAGCTCAAGTGGTTGCATCCATTGTGTTTTCCCTCCGGTCTGACCGGATGAAATCGCACTGGCGACGTTGACTTACGGCAAGTCTCCTCGCTAACCTGAAAGAAAACGCTTCCGCTGACGCCGGGCCGATAGGGGCGGCCTGTTTTTCCCGCATTCACCCGCGCCGCTTCCCCGCCGCGCCGCCTGGAAAAAGGACAAGCATGATGATCGACACCCGCAATCCTTCTGTGCTGGGAGCGGCGCCGCCGACCCGCCGCGATGTCATCAAGGCCGGCGCCGCGGCCGGGCTGGCTGCAGCGCTTTTGCCGGCGGCCGCCGCCGCGCAGGGCGGGCTGGTGGCGCTCGTCCATACCCAGGCCGCGGGCGACAACGGCCCGGTCGATTCGATGATCGCCAAGCTCAAGCAGCTGTCGGGCGAGAAGGGTTTCGAGACGCGGGTCATCTATGCGTCCGATCCGGCGACCTACGAGACCATCTTCCGCACCCTCGGCGATGCCGGCGCAGCCGTGGTGGTCTCGACCTTCAACGAGGTCGGCGAGCCGATCAAGGCGCTCGCGCCCACCTATCCCAATACCAAATGGATCCAGCTGTTCGGCGACCCCTTCGATCCGCCGATGCCCAACGTGGTCACCGTCTCATACGACTATTATCTCGGCTGCTATCTGTCCGGCATGTTCGGTGCGCTGATGTCGAAGACCGGCAAGCTTGGCTATATCGGCGGCATCTCGCTGCCGCCGCTCAATGCCGATGTCAATTCCATCAAGGCCGGTGCCGAAGCCGCCAAGTCGGGAACGACGCTGACCTCGGCCTTCGCCGGATCGTTTCAGGATCCTGCCAAGGGTCAGGAGATCGCCACCCAAATGTACCAGGGCGGTGTCGACTACATTCAGACCAATTCGGCGGCCACCGATGCCGGCATCATCGCCGCGGCCAACGAGGGCAGCGGCCGGCTGGTCAGCGCGATCTCGCCGGCCCAGTACCAGCTCGGTCCGTCCACGGTGATCACCCTGGTGGCGCTCGATTTCGGCCAGTCGCTCTACAACGAGACCAGCAAGGCGATCGGTCCGGATTGGAAGGGCGGACATTCCAAGACCGGTCTCGGCACCGGCGTCATCGATTTCGTGCTGTCGCCGGTGTTCGTCGAAAAGGGCCCGCCCGAGCTGGTCGCCAAGGCCAAGGAGGTGTGGCCGCAGATCGACGCTGCCAAAGCCAAGATCCTCGACGGCTCGCTGACGGTTCCGTTCAACACCACGCTGTGACGGAGTGGCGGCGTTGCCCAGCGCGCCTCCCGCGACGGCCTCTGCAGCGGGCGCCGGCCATGCCGCGCTCGCCTGCACCAATGTGTCCGTCGACTATGGCCCGGTGCATGCGCTGGCCGATGTCGGCATCGCCTTTGAACCGGGCCTGATCCATGCCGTCGTCGGCCAGAACGGCGCCGGCAAGACCACTTTCGCCCGGGTTGCGGCGGGGCTGATCAAGCCGCGAACCGGCACCGTCTCGATCGCCGGCCGCGTGATCGAGGCCGGCAGCGTCAAGCAATCGCGCGCAGCCGGCGTCGAACTCGTCCATCAGAGCTTCGCCTTGCCGCCGTCCTTCACCTTGGCCGAGGCGATGGAATTCGGTGCCAGCGGCCGGCCGCGCCTCTACACGGCGCGCCAGCTCGCCCGCCGCTGGCGGCCGCATCTGGAGGCGCTGGATGTCCGCGCCGACCCGGCAACGCGGATTCGCGACTTGCCGGTCGAGACGCAGCAAGGCGCCGAGATCGCGCGCGCGCTGGTGTCGGAGGCGCGCGTTCTGATCCTCGACGAGCCGACCGCGGTGCTGTCGCCAACCGGCACGGAAAAGCTGTTCGACCGGGTGCGTGCCCTGAAGGCACGGGGCGTTACGGTGATCCTGATTCTGCACAAGATCCGCGAGGTGCTCGCGGTGGCCGACACCGTCTCGATCCTGCGCAATGGACGGCTGGTCGGCGCCGGCCTTGACGTCGCCTCGATCGGTGCGGGGAAACTTGCCGCTGAGATCATCGGCAGCGCCGAGCAGGCAAGCGGCAGGCTGGATGCGGCCGACGCCGCAGCGATCGTCGGCGCGGCCGACGCCGCAGCAGCGATCGTCGGCGCGGCCCCGGTCACCGCCATGGCCGAGCCGCAGGCGCATTTGTTGCCGAAAGGGGTTTTGCCGCTGCTTTCACTGGATGCCGTAACCACTCCGGACGAGGCCGAGGGCCCGCCGCTCCGCGACGTGACGCTGTCGATCGCGCCCGGCGAGATCGTCGGCATTGCCGGGGTCGAAGGCAACGGCCAGCGCACGCTGGTGCGGACACTTGCGGCCTTGACCGCTCCCGTCGCCGGCACGATCGAGCTGGACGGCAAGCCGATCGCCGGCCGCGACCTTGCCGACCGCCGCGCGATGGGGCTGCGGATCATCCCGTTCGAGCGCAACAGCGAGGGCCTCAGCCTGTCGAGCTCGCTGTGGGAGAACTGGGCCGCGCGGCAGCTGCTCGGCCGTCCTTTGCTCAGCCTGGTGGTTCCGTCGCGAATGCGGCGGGAAAGCGAGGTGGCGCTCAAGACCTGGGATGTGCGATTCAGCTCGGCGTTGCAGAAGGCCGGGTCGCTGTCGGGCGGCAATGCGCAGAAGCTGATCTTTGCCCGCGAGCTCGATGGAGCGGCGCGGCTGATCATCGCCGCGCAGCCGACGCGCGGCCTCGATGTCGGCGCCACCGCATTCGTCTGGCGCGCGCTGCGCCAGGCCCGCGACCGCGGCTGCGCCGTGCTGCTCATCTCATCCGACCTCGACGAGCTGTTCGACATCAGCGACCGCGTCGCGGTGATGCTGTCGGGGCGGATCGTCGGCAGTTTCGCGCCGCCCTTCGATCTTGCGGCCGTTGGCGCGGCAATGACGGCGGCCGCGGGCAATGCTGCGGCAGGCGTCGCCGAAGGGGCGGCAGCATGAGCGGAGTCGTTGCCCCGGTCCTGCGCGCCTGCGTGTTCATCGTCATCGCCCTTTTGCTCTGCGGCCTGATCTTCGAGCTTGCCGGCTATTCCGCCTTTGCCATGTTCCACAGCATCGTCGACGGCGCCTTCCTGCGCCCGGGCGGCTTCCGCCAGAGCTTGCGCTGGGCGCTGCCCTTGTTCATCACCGCGGCCGGAGTGGCGCTGTCGTTCCGCTGCGGCTTCTTCAACATCGGCGCGCAAGGGCAGTTCTATATCGGGGCGATTTCGGCGACCGTCGCGGCCACCCTGCTCAACGGCGCCCCGGCGCTGGTGCTGGTGCCGATAAGTTTCCTCGCCGGCATGGCCGGCGGCGCGCTGTGGGCGCTGTGGCCCGGATTGCTTCGCCTGCGCTCGGGCACAGACGAGGTGATCACCACCTTGATGGGCAATTTCATCGCCGCGCTGATCCTGGTCTATGTCACCACCGGGCCGCTGAAGGATCCGTCCGGCAGCGGCCAGCAATCGTCGAGCCGGCCGCTCGCTGCCGCCTACCGCATCAGCGACTCGGCCGGGCTGTCGCCGGTCATTCTCGGGCTTGCCCTGCTGGTCGGGGTCGGCATGTGGCTGCTCACCAACCGGACGGCGTTCGGGGTGCTCGCCAGCCTGGCCGGCCGCAACCCGGTGATGGTGCGCTGGCAGGGCGCCAAGGTTTGGCGCCTCGGCCTGTCGAGCTTTCTGATCGCAGGAGCGCTGGCCGGCCTGTCTGGCAGCATCGAGGTGTTCGGGCCGAATGGTCGGCTGGTCGGCGGCTTCCTGCCCACGCACGGCTTCACCGCGATCCTGATTGCGCTGGTCGCCAACCTGTCGGTGGTCGGCACCGCGCTGGTGGCGCTGTTCTTCGGCGGCCTGGCGTCTGCCGCGCTCTACCTGCCGATCATGGCCGGCCTGCCGGCGGCGGCGATCGACATCGTCAACGCGGCGATCGCACTGTTCATCACCGCCAAATCGGCCTGGCTCGAAAGGCTCTTCGGTCTGCGCAGGGGGAGCCCGTCGTGAACGAGATCCTGGTTGCCATCCTGCGGGCAGGGACCCCGCTGGTCTACGTCACGATGGCCGGGGTGATCGCCCAGCGTGCCGGCGTCTGGCACCTCGGCCTCGAAGGCGTGATGATCATCGGCTGCTGCGCCACCGTGCTCGGCATCGTGATGCTCGGCTCGTTCTGGGCCGCAATGCTGGTCGCCTGCCTGCTCTGTGTCGCCGCCTCGGTGCTGCTGTGGTTCGCGATCGAGAAGCTCAAGGCCAACCCGATCATCGCCGGGCTGGGCCTGACCGGGCTCGGCATCGGCGGCACAGCGCTTGCCGTGCAGTCGATCTACGGCAGCCAGGCGGCCGTGACCGCGCCGTTCGGCGTGCCGCGGCTCGGGCCGGCTTTCGGTCCCTACGCCTCGCTGTCGGTCTTCGCCTTCGCCATGCCGTTCGTGGTGTTGGCGATGTGGGTGCTGCTCAGGCGCACCCGGTTTGGGCTGCAGCTCGCCGCGTCGGGCGAGCATCCGTTTGCGGCGCGCAGCGTCGGCGTCGAGCCGTCGCGCATGCGGCTGGTGGCGCTGGCGGTAGGCGGCGTACTGTGCGCCGTCGGCGGCGCCGAGCTTGCCGCCGGCAGCCTGCAGATCTTTGCCCAGAACATGACCGCCGGGCGCGGCTTCATGGGCTTTGCCGCCGTGGTGTTCGGTGGCGGCCATCCGATCGGATCGGCACTTGCGGCGATGTTCTTCGCCGTCGTCGGCGCAATCGGCATCCGCGCCCAGCTGATGTTCGGCGATGCGGTGCCGCACGATCTGTTGCTGGCGCTGCCCTATCTCGCCACCGTCTTCGGCGTCTGGGTGAGCGGCCGGTTGCGGGGCGGCGCCAAGGCCGCCGACGGCTTCGCCGAATTGCGCGACTACTAGGCAATGTTCGAGCAGCGGGAGAGATCATGGACTTCGCTCAGCGCCACGCCATCACCGACGTCTGCATCCTGGTGCGTGACCTCGAAGCGTCGATCGCCTTCTATACGCAAGGCCTGGGGTTCCGATTGAAGCATCGGGCGCCGGGCTTCGCCGATTTTTCCGGCGCGGGACTGACGCTGGCGCTGTGGGAGCGCCGCCACATCGGCGCGCATGCTCATGTCCCGGTCACCGCCGATGCGCCCGCCGGCGTGGCCATCGCAGTCAGGCTCGACAGCGTCGCGGCAATCGATTCTGCCTATGACGAGCTGATCGGCAAGGGCGTCGCCTTCGTCAATCCGCCGGCAGACTACCCCTGGAACGCGCGCTGCCTCTATTTCACCGGTCCTGACGGAGAGGTTTGGGAACTCTATGCCTGGCTGCCGGGCGGCGCGCCGGGCAAGATCGATGCTCCGACATGACGGCGACGCTGTTCCGCGATGCGCTGCTCGTCACCCTGGAAGGCAGCGCGCCGCCGGCGAACGGCGACCTGCTCGTCGTCAACTCGAGCATTGCCGCGGTCGGCGGGACCATCGCCGCGCCGCCGGACGCGGTGATCGTCGAGGCCCGCGGCAAGCTGATCCTGCCCGGCCTCGTCAACGCCCATACCCATTCCAGCGAGACGTTCTTCCGCGGCCGCTACGAAGGCATGCCGCTGGAAGTCTGGCTGCTTTACGCCTATCCGCCGCTCACCGACGCGCCGATCCCGCCGCGGCTTCTCTACCTGCGCACGCTGCTGCTCGCGATGGAGTCGCTGAAGAGCGGCGTCACCATGCTGAGCGACGATTTCTTCGATCCGCCCATCCACGATCCGGCTCGGCTGGCGGTCGTCTTCGATGCCTATGAAGCCGCCGGGATCCGCGCCAATGTGTCGAGCGCGGTGGTCGACATTCCGATGCTCGACACGCTGCCGTTCGCCCGGGATGTCGTGCCGGCGCATCTGCAGGCGCTGCTCGACGGCGCAGCGATGATCACGCCGGCGGCCTATGCCGCGTTCTGCCGGGACGTCTTCGCCACGCTGCATGGCCGCGCTGCCGGCCGCCTGCGTTTCATGGTGGCGCCCTCGGCGCCGCAGCGCTGCACGGCCGAGATGCTCCAGGCCTGCGCCGCGCTGGCCCGCGATCACGGCGTGCCGTTCCACACGCATGTGCTGGAAACCAAGACCCAGGCCGTCACCGGCGGTGAGCTGTTCGGCAAATCGCTGATCGCCGTCATGGCCGACCTCGGGGTGCTCGACCGCCACACCACGATCGCTCACGCCGTTTGGGTCGATGACGGCGATATCGCCGTGATGGGTGAGGCGGGTTGCGCGGTCGTCCACAACGCCGTTTCCAATCAGAAGCTCGGCGCCGGCATTGCGCCGCTGCGCCGCCTGATCGATGCCGGAGTGGCGATCGGCCTCGGCACCGACGGGCTGTCGTCCAACGATACGGCGCGGATCTTCGACGTGATGCGCGTTGCTGCGCTGATCCACAGCACCACCGGCCCGGATCCGAGCAGCTGGGCAAGCAGCGCGGAGATCCTGAAGGCCGCGACCCTGGGCGGAGCACGCACCGCCCTGCTCGACGGCGTCACCGGCTCCCTGGCGCCCGGCAAAGCCGCCGATCTGATCGTGCTCGATCTCGACGCCTTGGCGTTCACCCCGCTCAACGATCCCGTCAAGCATTTGGTCTGGAGCGAGAACGGCAGCGACATCGAGCTGGTGATGGTGGCCGGCGAGGTGGTCGTCCGCCGCGGCCGGCTGACGCGCATCGACGAGGCCGAGACGCTTGCCGAGATCCGCGATCTGGCGCCGGCTTGGCTTGCCGCTCACGCCAGGATCGAGGCGCGCAACCGCGTCTTCGCCCCCTTTCTAGCTGAAATCCACAGGCGCGCCGCGATGCTGGACCTCGGCCTCAACCGCTACGCCGGCGACACGCCGCAATGGCAACGGAGGAACTGATGCAGGAAAGCCCCCCACCCGTCAGCAGGCTGCTCGATCTGTCAGGCAAGACCGTGGTGGTAACCGGTGCCTCGGGCGGCATCGGCGCCGGCATTGCCGCCCGCTTCCACGAGGCCGGTGGAAATGTGGTGATCGCCTATCGCAGCGACCGCAACGGCGCCGAGGCGCTCGCTGAACAGCTCGGACCGCGCGCCACCAGCTTCGCTGCCGAGCTGACCGTGGACGCCGAAGTCGAGGCGCTGATGGACGCCGCGGTCAAGTCGTTCGGCGGCCTGGACGTGCTGGTCAACAACGCCGCCCTACAGACCCACGACGCCTTCATGGACCTCTCCGGCGAGCATGTCGACCGGATGCTGACCACCAATGTCGGCGGTCCGTTCCGCACCACCCAGGCCGCGGCGCGGCGGATGACGAGCGGCGGAGCGGTGGTCAACATCTCGTCGATCTCCGGGCTGGAGCCGGCTTTCACCCACGCGCATTACTCGGCCTCGAAAGCGGCGCTGTCGATGCTGACGCGGGCCGCCGCGCTCGAGCTCGGGCCGCGGGGGATCCGGGTCAATGCGGTTCTGCCGGGGCTGATCTGGCGCGACGGGTTGGACAAAGCATGGCCGGAGGGGCTGGCGCGCTGGCTGGCGCATGTGCCGCTCGGTCGCGCCGGCTCCAACGAGGACGTCGCCGACGCCTGCCTGTTCCTCGCCTCGCCGGCGGCGCGGTTCATCACCGGCGCTTTGCTTACCGTCGACGGCGGCGTCACCGCCCACCCCAGCTATTGAGGCTTCCGATGCCGATCGCCGACAAAGTCATTCTCGTCACCGGTGCCGCCAACGGCTTGGGCGCCGGCATCTGCGAAGCGCTGCTGGACAATGCGGCGCAGGTGGTGCTCTGCGACCTTGATGCGGCCGCGCTGCAGGCCACCGCGGCGCGGCTCGACCCGGCCGGCGCCCGCACCGCCGTATGCCCCGCCGACGTGACGGACGCGGCCGCGATCGAGCGGCTGGTCGCCGCGGCCGCCCACCGCTTCGGCCGCATCGACGGGCTGGTCAACAATGCCGGGGTGATCGTCATGGGACCGGCGCTCGAGGAAGCCGCCGGCGACTTCGGCCGGCAATTCGCTGTCAACGTCGCCGGCCTGTTCAGCTGCTGCCAAGCGGTGGCACGCCAACTGATCGCGCAAGGAAGCGGCGGGACGATCGTCAACATCGCTTCCAATGCCGGCAAGGTCGGATTCCCGGCGATGGCCGGCTATAACGCCAGCAAGGCTGCGGTGATCAATCTGACGCGCACGCTGGCGGCGGAGTGGGCCGACAAGCGCATCAACGTCAACGCCGTCTGCCCGGGCAGCGTCGCCACGCCGATGCTTGAGAAGGTGGCCGATTTCCTGGCGGCGCGATCGGGCGAGCCGGCCAGCGCGCATTTTTCCCGGATGGTGCCGCGCCAGCTCGGGCGCCACATCGCGCCGGTCGAGGTCGGCCGTGTGGTGGCCTTTCTGCTGTCGGACGAGGCCGAGATCATCCGCGGCCAGGCCATCAATGTCGACGGCGGCGAAACCCCTTACTGAGCGAGCGCCGTCCTCATCGCCGGGCGGCCGCGACATTCCGGAGTTCAACGATGCCGCGCAAGATCATCATCGACACCGATCCCGGCCAGGACGATGCAGTCGCCATCCTGCTCGCCCTGGCGAGCCCGGAGCTCGAGGTCGTCGGCGTGGTGACGGTGGCCGGCAACGTCCCGCTCGAACGAACCACGTTCAACGCCAGACAGGTGCTCGAACTCGCCGGGCGAGCCGATATTCCGCTCTATGCCGGCTGCGTCGGGCCGATGGCACGGCCGCTGGTGACGGCCGAGCACGTGCATGGGCCGACGGGGCTCGACGGTCCCGACCTGCCCGCCCCATCGATGCCGGTGCAGGAAGAGCATGGCGTTCAGGCGCTGATCCGGCTGATCCGGGCGTCCGCCCCGGGCGAGCTGACCCTGGTGACGCTTGGGCCGCTCACCGATGTCGCGATGGCACTGGTCGAAGCACCCGATATTGCCGGCCGGATCGCCGAGCTGGTCATGATCCTCGGCACCTGGGCCGAGGGCGGCAACATCACCCCGGCTGCGGCATTCAACGAGTTCGTCGATCCCGAAGCCGCGGCCGTCGTGCTGCGCAGCGGCATCAGGATGACGATGGTGCCGATGGACGTCACCCATCAGTGCCTGAGCACGCCGGACCGACTCGGCGCGATCCGGGCGCTCGGCACGCGCTGCGCACGCGCGACGGCCGACATGCTTTCATTCTCGGAAGCCTTCGACATCGCCAAATATGGCTGGGAGGGGGCGCCGCTGCATGACCCCTGCGCCATAGCCTACCTGCTCGAGCCCGCGCTCTTCGATGGCCGCTTCGTCAACGTTGTGGTCGAGACCAAGGGGGAGTTCACTGCCGGGATGAGCGTCGTCGATTGGTGGCGGGTAACGGAGCGGCAGCCCAATGTCACTTTCCTGCGCAGTGTCGACGCCGAAAAATTCTACGACCTTCTGACCCAGCGTCTTGCCCGCCTGCCCTGATTCAACGCCGAGGCCGTATCGATGACCGCTCTGCCGTTCCTGCCGCAGGAAGTGATCCGCAAGAAGCGTGACGGCGAGACGCTGTCGCGCGACGAGATCGTCCGGTTCGTCGACGGCACGGTGTCGGGCAGCGTCGGCCCGAGCCAGATCGGCGCCTTTACCATGGCTGTCTATCTGAACGGCATGAGCCGCGACGAGCGCGTCGCCTATGCCCTGGCGATGCGCGACAGCGGCCGGGTGATCGACTGGTCGGAGATCGGGCTCTCCGGGCCGACGCTGATCGACAAGCATTCGAGCGGCGGCGTCGGCGACGAGAAGGTGAGCCTGATCGTCGCGCCCCTGGTTGCCGCCTGCGGCATCCACATGCCGATGATCTCGGCCCGCGGTCTCGGCCACACCGGCGGCGAGATCGATCTGCTCGACGCCGTTCCGGGCTATGACACCGCGCCACCCTCGGGCCGCTTCATGCAGGCGGTCAAGGACATCGGCTGCGCGATCATCGGGCCGACGGCCGACCTCGCCCCGGCGGACCGGCCGATCTTCTACGTCCGCGACGTCAGCGCGACGGTGGAAAGCATCCCGCTGATCACCGGCTCGATCATGGCCAAGAAGCTCGCCGCCGGCATCAGCGGCCTGGTGATGACGGTGCCGTTCGGCTCCGGCGCCTTCATGAAGACCGAGGCGCGGGCCGAGGAGCTGGCGCTGTCGATGATCGACGTCGCCGCCGGCGTCGACGTGGCGATGACGGCGCTGGTCAGCGACCTCACCCAGATCCTCGGCGACGCCGTCGGCAACGTCCTGCAGCTTCACGAGATCGTCCGCTTCCTGACGGGGGACTATCGCGAGCCGCGGCTTGCCGAAACGGTGCTGGCTCTTGCCGGCGAGATCTTGGTCATGGGCGGTCTCGCGGCGACCCCCGATGCAGCACGCGCCGAGGCGCAGCGCCGCCTGGACGATGGCAGCGCGGCGGAGTGTTTCGGCCGCATGGTCGCCGCCTTTGGCGGGCCTGCCGATTTCGTCGAGCGGCCGGATCGCCATCTCGAACAAGCGCCCGTGCGCGCTCCGGTGTTCCCCGCCACCGATGGCATCATCCAGGACATGGATTGCTACGCGATCGGCATGGCGCTTGTCGGGCTCGGCGCGGGGCGTACCCTTCCCGACGATCCGGTCGACAATGCCGTCGGGCTCTCGGCGATGCGATCGGTCGGCGCGCGCGTCGGAGCCTCCATGCCGATCTGTCTGCTGCATGCGCGCAACGCCGCCGCCTGGGAGGCCGCATCCACCGAGATCCGCGAAGCCGTGCGCATCGGCGCTGAAGCGCCGCCGCCGATGCCGGTGATCCGCAAGCGGCTGTCGACCTGACGCCGCCTTCCCGACGAGCCTTGCGGCCGGCGCCTGCTGCTCCAATTTTCCCGAAGAACGATGGGCCGCCCGCGGAGCGGCGGAGCAGGACCGGAGCGGCGGGTGATTTGATGGCACAAGGCGAGCATTCCGGCGGCACGGAACCTGTCAGGGCGACACCTGTCCCGGGAGGGTTCCTGATGGTGCTCAGGCAAGGCGACGATGTCTTGGGCGAGCTTGCGGCGCTCGCCGCAAACAACCGCATCCCTGCGGCCACCTTCTTCGGCCTCGGTTTCGTGGCCGAGGCCCGCTTCGGCTTCTTCGACTTCGAGATCAAGGATTACGTCCCGCGCAGCTACCACGACCTGGAAATGGCAAGCTTCACCGGCAGCCTGGCCTGGAAGGGCGGCCAGCCCTCGGTGCACGCTCACGGGGTGGGATGCGACCGGTCCTTCGCTGCTGTCGGCGGCCACGTGCTGGGACTCTCGGTCGGGCGCGGCTCGTTCGAAATCACCGTGCTGGTGCATGAGCGCCGGCTCGAGCGCGCCATGGACGCCGCCATCGGGGCCAATGTGCTTCAGCTCTGAAACGCCTACGGTGGCTGCATTTCGTCCGACTCTCGTCAATGGCCGCACAGGCGATCCGGCGCTGTTCGTCGAGATTGCGCATGAGCGCCAGGCGGTTCTGTTCGACCTCGGCGACCTCTCGCCGCTCTCCGCCCGCGATCTCCTGCGCGTCAGCCATGTGTTCGTCTCGCACATGCATCTGGATCATTTCGTCGGCTTCGATGCCCTGCTGAGGATCAATATCGGGCGCGCCAAGCGCATCGCCATCGTCGGCCCGGCCGGCATTGCGGCGAGTATCGGCCACCGGCTGGCGAGCTTCACCTGGGATCTCGTTGCCGGCTATGCCGACGACCTCGTCTTCGAAGTGAACGAAATCCTGTCGCACGGCACGGCGCGACGGATGCGCTTTCGCTTGCGCGCCGCCTTTGCCGAGGAGCCGTTGCCGCCGGTCGCCTTGCAGGACGGCAAGGTGGCCGACGAGCCGGCCTTCAGCGTTCACGCCGAGCTGCTGGAGCATCACGGCATCTGCCTGGCTTTCGCGATGGTCGAGCCGATCCATGTCAACGTCCGGCGCAACCGGCTCGACCTCCGCGGCCTGCCGGTCGGCCCCTGGCTGAAGCCGCTCAAAGCAGCCGTTCACGACGGCCGCGATGAACTCGACGCCGATCGCGCTCGCGGACGGCTCAAGCGCGCCGCTCGGGCAGCTGCGCGACTTGGTCGGTGTGACGCGCGGGGAAAAGCTGGGCTATGTCACCGATATTCGTGACAGCGCGGCCAATCGCGCCGCCGTCATGCGGCTCTGCCGAGCCGCAGATACGCTGTTCATCGAGGCTCGTTTCGCCGCCGCCGACGCCGAGCTGGCCTTTCGCCGGGGCCATCTGACCACCGCCACGGCGGGTGAGATGGCGCGCGCGGCGGGCGCACGGCGTGTCGAGCCGTTTCATTTCTCGGGCCGATATCGCGGAGAGGAAGACGCGCTTTGCGCCGAAGTCCAGCGGGCGTTCGCTTAGGATCCGGTGGGCGAATAGGCGGCGGTGCGCCGGGTTGAAAGGTCGGTCAGATATTTGGTCGCCGGCCGTTCGACGTAGAGATGGATGAAGGTCGCCAGATAGGTGATGATCACGGGCGTCACCACCAGGAGCAGGGAAGCGACGAGGATCGAATTCGAGGATTCGAACACCAGCTTCTCGCTGACGATGTTGGTGAACCAGTGGGTGAGGTAGATGGCGTAGGTGCAATTGGCGAGGAAGCTGAGGAATGGCGAATTGAGCCCGAAGCCGATCCGCTCGAAGGTGACGGCGCCGAGCACGATGGCCGACACGGGCAGGCCGAGCAGGAAGAACCGCGGCAGGTCCGGCCACACGAACGGCCTCAAGACGATGATGGCCGAGCCGCCGAGCACAAGCGCGAGCGACAGCGGGATGAGCACGCGCCGCGGCAGCGCCGGCATCAGCCGGGCAAGCTTGAACACCGCGCAGCCCAGCGCGAAGTCGAGCACCATCGGGTTGGTATAGAAGATCAGCGTCGGGTTCTGCGGCTTGAACAGCTGCCCGGCCAGGACCACCGCCACGAAGAATGCGGAGGCGAAATAGACGCCCTGGGTACGGCTGACCAACAGGCATCCGGCAAGCACCATACTGAACGCCATGATGATCTCGAGCGTCCAGGCCGGGTAGAGCACCGGATAGGGCCCGTAGGGAATGAGCGTGAGCGACATCAGCAGTTCCTGCAGCGTCGCCGTTTGACTGTGCATCAACAGGTTGCCGACCAGGAAGGCGCAAAGCGTGAGCAGGACATAGAGCGGCACGATGCGGATCAGGCGGTTGCGCAGATAGGCACCCCCTGAACGGCGCCCGCCGGTGAGCAGGTGGGCCGACAGGAACCCCGCCACCACGACAAACAGATCGGTGCCGAAGCGCAGCACATTGATCATCGTCTCCGGCCGACCGAACGCGGCGAGCACGCCTTCGAGGTGGATGTAGACGATCGCGAATGCCGAGATCACGCGTAGCAGCTGAATGTTGTGGAGGAACTCCTGGGCACGCGGCGTCTTTGGCTTGGGCGCGGGATAGGCGCTGCGGATCCGCTCGACCAGGTTGGCCCGCAATCCGCCACAGGCGAACACATTGCGGCGGCGGTCGAGGCGCCGGAGCGCAGAAGGGGTAAGCGGCAAGTAAGCGACGGCGAGCGCAGCCAAGCACGCAAGAAACAAAGTGCCACCCAGTGCAATATACATGACTGACGGCGCCCGGGATTGTGGACGATACAGGAAAGAGATCGATCTCGACCTGTCGCAAGCGGATTTAATACCGTCCGCACGTTGCGGCTGTCCACTTGCGCAATGGACCTAGCGCCCGCCTAGTCGAATGGCTTAGCCCCCGAGTCCAACATCGGGATTGCCGACCATGGTTCGGCCTTATCGCTGTCGGGAGATGGCCGGCTACGCCTTTCGGTCGGCTCGGTGGTCGCGGCCGTCGACGGCCGAGGTTGAGGCCCGGGGACGCATCGCCCATCACCGCCTCGGCTCCCCTCGCCGGCGAGGCTAGAGCGGTTCAGCGTTTCTTTGAATCGCTGGCCCTCTCTAAGTCTTTGTTTTTTTCGCAATTCCGGACGGAAAACCGGTGCCGCTTTTCCTGGAATTGCTCGAGCGCGCGGCCGGCTCCGCTGTCGCCGGGAACTCGCGGTTGAACCGGCTGCCGCTTCGGCTAGCATCGACCGATGCGGAGCGCCCGGCCATGACCCGACGGACATCTTTCCTCGCCCCTGCGCCGATGGAGGGCCGCGGCGCCTACAACCGCAACTCCTATGTTCAGCAGGCGGGTGCTTCGCCGGCCATTCCCCTGCTTATCGAGGCCGCCGGCCGGGTCGATCTTCCGGCCCTGACGGAACCGATCGTCATTGCCGACTATGGCGCCTCGCAGGGCCACAGCTCTTTCGGCCCGATGGCCGCGGCGATCGCAGCGCTCCGCCGAAGAACCGCGTCGGATCGGCTGGTCTCGGTGGTCCATATCGACCTGCCGACCAGCGACTTCAGCGCCCTGTTCCAGGCGCTCGCCGCCGACCCGGACAGCTATCTGCAGAACGATCCCGCGGCCTTCGCCGCGGCGGTCGGACGCAGCTTCTACGAAGCCGTGCTGCCGCCGGGGAGCGTCACGCTGGGCTGGTGCTCATGGGCCGTGCAATGGCTGAGCCGAGCACCGGGGCCGATCCCCGACCAGGTGCAGGTCGCCTACAGCCGCGACCCTGACGCCGCCGCGCGCTACGCCCGCCAGGCGGCAGAGGATTGGCGAACCTTCCTGCGCCGGCGCGGGTGCGAGCTGCGCCCCGGCGGGCGGCTCGTGGTGCTGACGATGGCGCTGACCGTGGCCGGCGAGTTCGGCTACCGGCCGGTGCTCGAGGCGCTCTATGGCGCACTGCTCGCTCTGGTCGCGGACCGCTTCCTGAGCGCCGAGGAACTGCACGGCATGGCGATCCCGACGGTCGGCCGCAGCCTTGCCGACCTTGAAGCTCCGTTTGCCGGCAAGGCCTTCGCGGGTCTGGAGATCGACCATGCCCAGGTGTTCGACGGTGCCGATCCGATCTGGGAGGATTTTGCGCGTGATGGCGACGCCGTCGCCTACGGGGCCCGCTGGGCGGCGTTCTCGCGGGCGTCGGTGCTGCCGACGTTGGCGCGTGCGCTGGCGCCAAGCAGCGACACCACCCGCGCCGCCGCCTTTGTTGACCGCGTCGAGAGGGCGATGGCCGCCCGGCTCGCCGCGGCACCGGAAAAATTCCCCATCCCGCTGGCGTCGGTGGTGCTGAGACGGACGGCTTAGAGCAATTCCAGGAAAAGTGGACACGGCTTTCCGTCCGGAATTGCGGGAGAGCAAAGACTTAGATGGAGCACCGATCCAAAGAAAAGGGGATCCGCTCCAGCACCGGCTGACGACGGTGTCCTATGATCGGTACGCCGGCTCCTCCGCGTCGAGGATCGCCTTCAATTCGGCGAAATGGCGCTCAGCCTGGTCGGGATAGCGGTCCATCTCGCGCGCCACCTTTTCGGCGACCCCGTCGGACAGCGTGCGCAGCGGACGCCCGGTCCACAGCGCCTTGATGTAGATCTCGGCGGCGCGCTCGAAATAGAACAGCCGGTTGAAGGTATCCGCGACGCTGTCTCCGATCACCAGCACCCCGTGATTGCCCATCACCATGACCTTGTCCTTGGGATCGGCCAGCAGCCTGGCGCAGCGTTCGCCCTCGTCCTCGAAGCCAAGCCCGGCATAGCCCTCGTCGACCACGTGACGGTTGAAGAACGTCGCCGAGTTCTGATCGATCGGCGGCAGCCGCGAATCGGCCAGGCTGGCGAGGACAGTGGCGTGGATCGAATGCACATGCATGACGCAGCGCGCATGGGCGCAGGCGCGATGCACGCCGCCGTGCAGCCCCCATGCGGTCGGATCGGGCGCATCCGGCCGGCGCATCGTCTCAGGATCATCGGCATCGATCAGCAACACTTCGCTTGCCCGGACGCGGGCGAAATGCACCTGGTTGGCGTTGATCAGAAAGCGGCGGCTGTCCGCATCGACAGCGACCGAAAAATGATTGGCCACGGCTTCATGCATCCCGAGCCGCGCCGTCCAGCGGAGCGCGCAGGCGAGATCGACGCGTTCTCTGTAGAACGAACGGCAGATGGCTGCTGGGGTCGGCAGGTAGAGGAGCAAGGTCCACGTCGGCCATCCTCCGGCTCGCAATGCCGGGAAGCGTGGAAAACGGCTTTCCGCCCGGAACCGCGGCAACGAGATTTGCAGCGGCGTAGCGGCTCGACGAAACGGCGATCCGCGCTGCCAGGATGCCTGCCGGCCGCCGCCTCGGCAACGGGAAAGCCCGGACGCCCGCCTTCGATTCTCACGGCCTTCGATGGCGCCGCGATCCGATCCGCGCCGCGCGAGGGCGGGATGCGGAACAGCGATGGCGAATTGAGGCCGAATGTCGCTCACCTCAAGAGCCTGCCGTCATCGCAAAACAGACCACCGCGGCACCGCGGCGGTCTGCTTGAAATGTTGCCCGAGGCTCGGCGGCGAGGCCTATTTCGCCTTGGCAGGCTTACGGGCCGACGTCTTCTTTTCCGGAGCCAGCGCATGCACGGCGATCGAGGCGGCGCCGATCGCGCCGGTGGCCGTCGCCTTGATGCCCTTGACCACCTTGGAGGTGATCGACTTCTCGGCTCGCGCCTTCGACGCGCCGCTCCTGCCGGTCTTGGCCTGAGCAGCGCCTGCCGCCTTGGCGGTAGCCTTGGCCGCCTTCGCCGGTTTGGCTGCAGCCGACTTGGCCGTCTTGGCGACGGCCGCTCTGGCGGTCTTGGCAGCCGCAGGCTTGGCCGATTTGCCGGGGGCCGACTTCGCCGAAGCCGACCGGGCGGCAGCAGGCTTCTTGGCAGCTGCAGGCTTCTTGGCGGCAGACTTCGCCGCGGTCGAAGCTGCGCTCTTGGCCGCCGGCTTCTTGGCGGGAGCTGGCTTGCCGGCGCTCTTTGCCGGAGCCGACTTCTTGGTCGCCGCAGGCTTGGCTGCGGCGGCCGTCTTCCGCATCGTCTTGGCTGCGTCCTTGGGCCGCGCAGCAACCGCCTTCGTTGCTGCCGTACTCGCCTTACCTGCACTGCCTGACTTAGCTGCTGGTTTCTTGGCCATAGCGAATTGTTCCCTTCTCGCGCGACGCGATTATCGCGCGAAAGACTGCGATTACAAGTGAGTTTCGGATCCGGTTCGATTTTGCCGGCGCAAGGGGAGTCACACGCCCGCTTCGTCGCCGCGCCCGGGCTCGGGGAACAGCTGGTTGTCGAGCAAAGCGCGCCCGAACCGGTAGACGATTTCTGCCGCCTCGTTTTCGCCGCGCTCGACCAGCCGGTTGTAGGCCTTGGCGGCGGCGAAGTTGATGTTCTGCGCCAGCGCCGGATCGCGCTCATGCAGGGCCTGCACGATGCACAACGCGATCTCGATCAGAGCGTCGGCGGGCACGCCGGAATCTGCGTCGGCCATCTACCTCAGCACGGGTCCGAAGCAGGAAGGATTGGACGAGACGTGGCATTGCGAAGGCACGTCGCGCCCGGATACTTTGTCGGCATAGCGAACCACGCCCGCAAAGCCTCCGGCAAACAGGGCCGAAAGAGCGACCACCAGACCCAACCGATGCAAGAGCACTGTGCGCCTCCGGTTTTGCGGCACCGACATTCCGCCGGCGCCGGGAGCCCCGCTTGACCGCACCGCTGGTCACGGTACTTGCAGCCAGTTACCACAGGCTTAATTGTTCCTGCACCAACCCACCGGAGATCTCGGGCATGGCCAGCCGCAAGTCGATCGACACCGCGCCGCGCGATGGGCGCAAGGTGCAGGTCTATTGGACGGATGCCGACGGGCAGGAGAACCTGTCCTTCGCTCAATACCGCTCGGCGGCCTGGCTGAAGCAGGCCGGCGGCGATTGGGACGACAGCGACGCGGGTTGGTGGGCCTATGTCGACAGCAGTACGCAAAAGCGGATCACGCCGACCGCGTGGACGTCCGACGCAGACGAGGATCAGTAGAGTCGGCCCTGGCGCGCACATTGCGGAAGCTTTGCGGCCGTCCTCACAAAGAATGTGCTTCCTACCCCATGTCCCGTCTCGCTAGATTTACCGCAGGCGGGATTCGGCGCGGCCGGATCTCGGAGGGCATCATGGAGCAGGACTTGGAACAGCATCGCTTCTACATGCTGTTGGGGGTGGCATTCTTCCTGATCGTGGCCATCGTCATCACCGCCGGGTTGCGCCGGGGCGAGCCGGCGCCGCCGACCCCCGCGCCGTCGCAGACACTGCAGCCGATCGGCGAATGATTGCGGCCAGGGGCTGAGCCGCGGCCGCGTCGGCCTCGGGTGCTCCCGGCTTGGAGGGCGGGCCCCGGTTTGTTATGGTTCGGCGCGCGGCCGGGGACGCCTGCGGCAAGCGGCTGCGGCCGGATCTCGCAGCCGCTGTCGGCGACCCCGGACCACAGCGCCTCGACGGCAGGCGCGGCCAACCGATCGGAGACCTACCTCCTATGAGACCTCCCATGCGTTCAGTGGTGCTTGTTCTCTGCGGGCTCGGCGGCCTGACCGCGCTCGCTTCGGCCGTGGCGCGGGCCGATCCGCTGACCTCGATGGATCAGGTCGGTGCGGCCATCACCTCCTGCTGGCGCCCGCCGGACGGCGTCAAGAACTCGTCCGTCACCCTGAGCTTCAGCCTGAAGCGCGACGGGACGCTGATCGGTCCGCCGCAGCCGACGGCGATCGCGGTCGATGGCGACGACAGCACCCGCAAGGCCTTCGTCGACGCGGCGATCAATGCCGTTGTCGGCTGCACCCCGCTCGACCTGTCGCCCGACATCGCGCAGGGGATCGGCGGCCAAGTGTTCACGCTGGCGTTCACCTCCAGCGATCAGGCACAGCAGATCGACCCGGACAACCAGTAGCGTCTTCCCGCGTCCACGGCGCAGCCGTCGCGCCTCCCTGAGCCGCCACCGGTCCGCGCGCGAGTTCGTCGGCAGCCGGGCGATCCCGGGAAGCCGTGACGGGTGTTCTACGGCAATTGCGGAAATAAAGGCTTGGCGCGGAACCCCGGCCCGACCGGGCCATGATCGGCTCGCCGCGGCAAGCAGGACGGCTGGGGCGAGCAAGGCAGCAGCGCCGCAGCGTCGCCGAAGAGTCGCGGGATGAGAAAGCCGAAAAGGGGGAAAGAAAAAGGCGCAGACCAAGGGGCTTAGTCTGCGCCATAACGACCCGTTCAGTGCCAGGCTAGTCTTTCTCACTCCCGGCAGACGCCAAACGTGTAGCCGGACATTGAAACGCCCGACGATTCGAAACAACTTGCACGTTCGACTTACATCCTTCGGCGGTGGATGACCATTGGGAGGTAGGCGCCCTGACCAAGATGAGGTGGTCCGGCGACGGACCGCCCCGGTCCAGCGGCCGTCGCGCTCCCGAGCATGGCCCCGCACGGCGGCGAGTGCCCCGCCTGCAAGACGCCGCGGTGCTCTCGGCGGGGCTCCGGCTCTTCAAGGCAAGGCGCGTTTCCTCCGTCCCGCAATGGCTCATCCGCCGGTCGCCTCCAACCCATCCTGGTCCGTGCTGGAGCGGGTCACCGTTTCTTCGAGTGGGTGCTCCCCTCCAAGCCCTTGTTTTTCGCAATTCCGAACGGAGAACCGGTTCCACTCCTCCTGAAATTGCCTTACGCGGCTTGGGCCAGGCGCTCAGTGACCATACGGAACGAGATTGCCTCGGCCAGGTGGATACGGTTGACGGACTCGCTGCCTTCGAGGTCGGCCAGGGTACGTGCCACTTTCAGGACGCGGTGATAGCCGCGCGCCGAGAAGTTGAGTTTGTGGCTCGCCTCGTGGAGCAGCGCCGAACCGGCTCCCTCGAGCGCGGCCACTTCAGCGACGTGAGCGGTCGGGCAGTGGGCGTTGAGCGCCACCGAGGTGAGCCCGAGCTTGGCATAGCGGTCCCGCTGCACGGCGCGCGCCCGGGCGACCCGCGCGGCAACCGTCGCGCTCCTTTCCGACGACGTCGGCCGCATCAGATCCGCGGCCGACACCGCCGGCACCTCGATCCGGAGATCGATGCGGTCGACCAGCGGCCCGGAAAGGCGGGCGACATAGTCGGCCTGGCAGCGCGGCCCGCGCAGGCACCGGAACCCGGGTTCGCCGGCCATGCCGCAGCGGCACGGGTTCATGGCCGCCACCAGCTGCATGCGTGCCGGGAAGCTGACCCGCTGGTTGACCCGGGCGAGCACGCATTCCCCGGTCTCCAGCGGCTGGCGCAGCGAGTCCAGCACCGAGGGCGAAAATTCCGCGATCTCGTCGAGGAACAGCACGCCGTGATGGGCAAGCGACACCTCGCCCGGCCGGATGCGGGCGCCGCCGCCGACCATCGCCGCCATCGAGGCGGAATGATGGGGAGCCCGGAACGGGCGCCGGTCGGTGAGCTTGCCGCCGCTGAGCTCGCCCGCCATCGACGCGATCATCGACACTTCGAGCAGCTCGCGCGGAGCGAGCGGCGGCAAGAGCGACGGCAGCCGCTCGGCCAGCATCGACTTGCCCGAGCCGGGCGGCCCGACCATCAAAAGATTGTGGCCGCCGGCCGCCGCGACCTCGAGCGCCCGCTTCGCGCTCTCCTGTCCCTTGATGTCGGCAAGGTCGCGCGGGTCGCTCACCGGCGGCCGGATGGACGCCTCCGGACGCGACAGCACCTGGATGCCGCGAAAGTGGTTGGCCAGCGCAATCAGGCTGCGCGGTGCCAGGACGTCGAGGTCGGTTCCCGCCCAGGCGGCTTCGGGCCCGCACGCCTGTGGGCAGATCAGCCCGCGGCCCATGGCATTGGCCCCGATGGCAGCGGGCAGCGCGCCCGCGACATGAGCGATCGAACCGTCCAGCGCCAGTTCGCCGAGCACCACATACTCGTCGAGCAGGTCGGCGGGAATGGCCCCGAGACCCGCCATCAGCCCGAGCGCGATCGGCAGATCATAGTGGCTGCCCTCCTTGGGCAGGTCCGCCGGGGCGAGATTGACGGTGACGCGCTTGGGCGGCATCGACAGGCCCGAGGCGTAGAGCGCCGCCTGAACGCGCTCGCGGCTCTCGGCAACGGCCTTGTCGGCCAAGCCGACGATCTGCATGCCGACCTTGCCGGGTGCGATCATCACCTGAACATCGACCGGCACCGAATCGATCCCTTGAAAAGCCACCGTCCGCACCCGCGAAACCATCTCGCCCTCCGCCCCGGCTCGGTCCGAAGCCACGCCTCAAGCCGGCAACCTCACGTCGCGCCAGAAAAGCACATTCGCTGCCCGCGTGCAAGAACATTTCAGGAACAGAATGGATCGGTGCCGGTCCGTGTCGACCGGCGCGGGAGGCTCCTCAGCTTTCCCGGCGACGTCGTTCGCGCCGCTCGATCTCCTCGAGCTTTTCGCGCAGCGCCGCCGGAAGCTCGGGCTCGACCTTGAAGCCCGGCAGCGCGCGGAGATAGCGGCTGGTCGATTTGGCACTTATCTGTCGCCGGATCTGGGCGCTGAGGTGCTGCTGCGTTTGGCCGGTCACACGTGCCATTTCGGGTCTCGCTCGTTATGGGACCAACACTGGCCTGCCGCATTGGTTCCGGCCGTCGACCCGTCCCGTTCGATCATCCCTCCCGCAAGGTAAAGTTTGACTTAAGTCTCACGGACCGTGCGGGGCGGGAGCGGCCGACCGTCCGCAAGGCTGCGCCTCAGACCCTCGCAACGCCCTTGCCGGCGCTGAAATTCCTTGCGATTTCAACGCCGGCAAAGGCCGCCGGAACCAGCTGCGGGGGACTGTGATTATAGCCTTGAACCAATCATAATGAGGCGGGCAGCTGTGGGCCTGACGCGGAACAGCTCCAACCCCAGGGAAGAGCTGTCTCCACCATGTCAACCGCAACGCCCCCACTCGAAACCAACGCGCCGGCGCCGGCAGCCGCCGTGGCGGAGGCGGCTGCCGCCTCGGGGCTGCCCAACCATGCTCCGGTCGTCACCTACCCCACGCTGATCACCGCTGCGGCAACGATCGCGGCGCTCTATTTCGGACGCGACGTATTCCTGCCGCTGGCGGTCGCCGTGCTGTTGACCTTCGCCTTGGCGCCGCTGGTTTCCTGGATGCGCAAGCTGCGGTTGCCCCGGCCGGTCGCCGTGGTCACGGTGGTGGTCGCCGCCTTCGCCGCGATCACCCTGTTCGGCGCCGTGGTGGCCACCCAGCTCGGTGTCCTGGCGGAGAACCTGCCGCTCTATCAGTCGAACATCGAATCCAAGGTGCGCCTGGTCCGCAATGCCAATGTCGGCCAGGGCGTCGTCGACCATGTGTCGCGCCTGCTCGAGCGCCTCGGCCGTGAAATCCGCAGCAACGATCAGACCGACAAGCAATCCGATGGCGGCACGCAAGCCAGCGGCCAGGAGGTGCATCCGCTGCCGGTCGAGGTGGTCGAGCCGGAGCCGCAGCCGCTGCAGGTGCTGCGCACCATCATCGGCCCGCTCATCGAGCCGCTGGCGACCGGCGGCATCATCGTGGTGGTGGTCATCTTCATGCTGATCAAGCGAGAGGACCTGCGCGACCGCTTCATCCGCCTGGTCGGCGCAAGCGACCTGCACCGCACCACCGAGGCGCTTCAGGACGCCGGCAAGCGGGTCGGCCAGTACCTTCTGATGCAGCTCATCGTCAACACCACCTATGCGATGCCGATCGGCATCGGCCTGTGGGTGATCGGCGTTCCCAACGCCCTCCTGTGGGGGCTGATGGCGCTGGTGCTGCGCTTCGTGCCCTATATCGGGCCGATCATCGCGGCGATCTTCCCGATCGTGCTGGCGCTCGCGGTCGACCCCGGCTGGACGATGCTGATCTGGACGGTGGCGCTGTTCGTCGCCGTCGAGCTGATCAGCAACAACGTGGTCGAGCCGTGGCTCTATGGCTCGCGCACCGGCCTCTCGCCGGTCGCCATCATCGTGGCGGCGATCTTCTGGACCTGGCTGTGGGGGCCGCTCGGCCTGCTTTTGTCGACGCCGCTCACCGTCTGCCTGGTGGTGCTCGGGCGGCATGTGCCGCAGTTTCAGTTCCTCGACGTGCTGTTCGGCAGCGAGCCTGTGCTGGAGCCGCATGAGGCGCTCTATCAGCGGCTTTTGGCCGGCGATCCGGACGAGGCGACGGACCGGGCCGAGGAATTTCTCCAGGACAACGATCTGATCGCCTTCTACGACGACGTCGCGATTCCTGCGCTCGGCCTCGGCGAGTACGACCGGGCTCGCGGCGTCATGGGCGAGGACCGCCGCCGGCGCGTCGCCGAGGCGGTGATGACGCTGGTCGACAATCTCGAGCCCTATGCCGAGGAGGAGGCGTCCGAGGAAGCGGACGAGGACGCCGACGCGCCGGCCGCAGAGGATTTACCGGCGACGCCTCTGCCGGACGGAAGCGGCAAGACGGTGCTCTGTGTCGGCGGCCGCGGCGAGCTCGACGAGGCCTCCGCCGCGATGCTGGCCCAGGTGCTGACGGCGCATGGCGCGACGGCGCAGCTCCTCGAAACGCGGGCGTTGGCGGCCGGTAATATCCGCCGCCTCGACCTCGACACGGTGCATGCCGTGGTGATCTGCTACTTGAACCCCGAATCGGTGGCGCAGGCGCGCTACGTCGTCCGCCGCATCAAGCGCAGTCACGGCGGTCTGCGGGTCGGCGTGGTGTTCTGGCGCACCCCGGAGGATCATTTCAGCGAGTTGAAGCTGATGGCGGCCATCCACTGCGACTTCGCCGCGCATTCGATGCTGGAGGCGGTGACCGGCGCGCTGTCGGAAGCGGAGGCGGTGCCGGTGCCGCGCGCGCCGAGCCGCGTGCCCCGCAAGCCGAGCGCCAAGCCGAAGCCCAAACCGAAACAGGCTGCCGCCTAGCTAGCGGGGTCCGTCACACGTCGAGATTGGCGACGCTCAGCGCATTTTCCTGGATGAATTCGCGCCGTGGCTCGACCTCGTCGCCCATCAGCCGTGAAAACAGCATGTCGGCGTCGGTGGCGTCGGCGACCTTGACCTGCAGCAGCGAGCGGACATTGGGGTCGAGCGTGGTTTCCCACAGCTGCTCGGCATTCATCTCGCCGAGACCCTTGTAGCGCTGCATGGTGAGCCCCTTGCGACCGGTCGCAAACACCGCTTCCAGCAAGGCGAGCGGCCCGGAGAGCGTCTCCGACGTGTCCTTGCGCCGGAGCACCGGGGGCGCCGCGTAGATCTCGCCGAGGCGGCCGGCAAAGCGGTCGAGCGCACGGGCGTCGGCCGAGCCGAGCAAGGCCAGATCGAGGGCCGCCGTTTCGCGCACGCCGCGCACGGTGCGCTCGAACACATAGCCGCCGGGTCCCTCATTGGACGGTGAGGTGCGGCCCTGCCAGCCGCGCTCGGTGTCTTCGGCAATCGCGTTCAGCCGGCGGGCGACGGCGTCGGCCATCTGCCGGGCCTGGCCGAGATCGTTGACCAAATCGGCATTGAACGCCCCCGCTATCGCGGCCTGCTCGACCACGGCGCGGTGATAGCGCGAATGCAGCCCGTTGATGATCGCCCGCAACGCGCGCGCATCGTCGACCACGCCGCGCAGATCCTGGCCCGAGCGCACCTCGCCCGAAGCGAGGTTGAGAGCCGCCTCTTCGAGACCCGAGCCGATGAGGAAATCCTCGAACGCGCTCTCGTCCTTGAGATACTGCCCGCTCTTGCCCTTCGACACCTTGTAGAGCGGCGGCTGGGCAATGAACAAATGGCCCCGTTCGATCAGCTCGGGCATCTGCCGGAAGAAGAAGGTGAGCAGCAGCGTGCGGATGTGGGCGCCGTCGACGTCGGCGTCCGTCATAATGATGATCTTGTGATATCGCAGCTTGTCGGCGTTGAACTCGTCCTTGCCGATCGAGGTGCCGAGTGCGGTGATCAGCGTGCCGATCATGTCGGACGACAGCATGCGGTCGAAGCGCGCGCGCTCGACATTGAGGATCTTGCCCCGCAGCGGCAGGATCGCCTGGTTCTGGCGCGACCGCCCGCCCTTGGCGGAGCCGCCTGCCGAATTGCCCTCGACGATGAACAGCTCCGACTTGGCCGGATCGCGCTCCTGGCAGTCGGCGAGCTTGCCGGGCAGGGAAGTGATGTCGAGCACGCCCTTGCGCCGGGTGAGCTCGCGCGCCTTGCGCGCCGCCTCGCGGGCCGCCGCCGCCTCGACCACCTTGCCGACCAGCGTGCGGGCTTCCGCCGGGTGCTCCTCGAGCCAGATTCCGAGGGCTTCGTTGACCAGCCCTTCGACCACCGGACGGACCTCCGAGGAGACCAGTTTGTCCTTGGTCTGGGAGGAGAATTTCGGGTCGGGGACCTTCACCGAAAGCACCGCGGTCAGCCCCTCGCGGCAATCGTCGCCGGTGAGCGTCACCTTTTCCTTCTTGGTCAGCCCCGAACCCTCGGCATAGCCGGTGACCTGCCGGGTGAGCGCGCCGCGGAAGCCGGCGAGATGGGTGCCGCCGTCCCGCTGCGGGATGTTGTTGGTGAAGCAGAGCACGTTTTCGTGGTAGCTGTCGTTCCACCACATCGCCACCTCGACGGTGATGCCGTCGCGCTCGCTGCGGATCGAGATCGGTTTGTCGATCAGCGGCTTCTTGGCCCGGTCGAGATATCTGACGAACTCTTCCAGACCGCCCTCATAGACGAGCTCCAGGCTCTTGATGTCGGCGTGGCGCTTGTCGGTCAGCTGAATGCGGACGCCGGAATTGAGGAAGGCGAGCTCGCGCAGCCGGTGCTCGAGCGTGCCGTAGTCGAACTCGACCATGGTGAAGGTGTCGGTCGAGGGCAGAAAGGTCACCTCGGTGCCGGTCTCGCCGCCGGCATCGCCCGTGTGGGCAAGCGGCGCATCGGGCACGCCGTGGGTGAACGACATTTCGTGAATGCGGCCCTTGCGGCGGATCTTGAGCTTGAGCCAGACCGACAGCGCATTGACCACCGACACGCCCACCCCATGCAGGCCGCCCGACACTTTGTAGGAGTTCTGGTCGAACTTTCCGCCGGCATGCAGCTGCGTCATGATCACTTCGGCGGCGGAAACCCCCTCCGACGGATGGATTTCCGTCGGAATGCCGCGGCCATTGTCGGTGACCGTGCAGGAGCCGTCCGGATTGAGGGTGACGGTGACAAGGGTGGCATGTCCGGCAAGTGCCTCGTCGATGGCGTTGTCGACCACCTCGTAGACCATGTGGTGCAGCCCCGACCCGTCATCGGTGTCGCCGATATACATGCCCGGGCGCTTGCGCACCGCATCCAGGCCCTTGAGGACCTTGATCGATTCTGCGCCATATTCGGGGCTATCGCCGCCGTCGGCCTTGGGCGTCTGGGTCATTTTTGGCTTTCGCAGGTCATGGGACGGCGCGCGGCATGCCCCCGAATCACGCGCCTGTTTACGTCAGAAATATAGGAATTCCACCCCTCGTTTCCAAATAAATGGCGCCTGCGGCCGCTTCCCGGCAGCGCGCCCCGGCCGGCGCATGGCTTGACCTCGGGCACAGCCGCCGATCACAGTCGAGCCGAAACCTGAAGAGGGGCGAAATATTGGCCGAGAAATCCGAACCGGGCCGGATCCTGGCGAGCTTCCGCCATCGTCTGGTGGCGCCGGCAAATCCGGACGGCGAAGCGGTGGTGCTGCTGCACGGCTCGGGCGGCGACGAGGAACAGATTCTTCCGTTCGCCCGTGAGGTCGCGCCGAATGCCGTTCTGCTCGCCGTGCGCGGCCGGATCGTGCAGGACGAGGCGAGACGCTGGTACAAGCGCCTGAGCCCGGTCCGCTTCGACCAGCTCGACATCCGCGCCGAGGCCGCCGCCTTCGCCGCGTTTGTGCAGGCGGCACAGGCCCATTACCGGCTCGACCCCCAGCGCTTGACCTGGCTGGGCTATTCGAACGGCGCCAATCTGGTCGGGGCGATCGCCCTGCTGCAACCGGCGCTGGTGCGACGGGCCGTTCTGCTGCGCACCATGCCGGTGCTCGACGATCCCCCCGAAGCGGACCTGAAAGGCGCCCGGTTCCTGGTTGTCGCCGGCCGGGACGACGCCCTCTATGCGCCGTTTGCACCCGCCATGCAGGCGCTGCTTACCCGGGCGGGGGCGGCGGTGGAGGCGCAACGGATCGCGGCCGACCATATGCTGGGCGCCGAGGATGTGCGGGTGGTCGGCGCCTGGCTGCGGAGGAATACGGCCGCGCCGGCGATCGCGTGACTGCTGGCCATGGACGCCGCTCGTTCCGGCGCCTACATGCTGGCCATGGATAGCAAACCCGCCCCGTTCGTGCCGCCGGCGCCTTCGCCGCGCACCTCTCCGCCTTCGCTGCTGGAGATGATGCGCATCGTCTACCGCAATCCGCTCGAACTGTGGGGCGAGCCCTCCTACAACGAGCCGTGGATCTCGGTGCGCGGGGTGGGCGGGCCGCTGGTCATCGCCAACGATCCGGCGCTGATCCGCCACGTGCTGGTCGACAACGCCAAGAACTACAAGCTCGCCACGGTGCGGCAGATGATCCTGCGGCCGATCTTGCGCGACGGCCTGCTGACCGCCGAGGGCGAGGTCTGGAAGCGCTGCCGCAAAGCGATGGCGCCGGTGTTCACGCCGCGCCACATTTTCGGCTTTGCCGAGACGATGCGGGCGCGCACCGAGGCGTTTGCCGAGAGCTATGGGGCGGGCGGCGAGGTCGATGTCGCGCGCGACATGACCATGCTCACCTACGACATCTTGGCCGCGACGCTGTTTTCCGGCGAGATTGCCGGCGGCCAGACCAATTTCGCCAAGGAGATCGACCGTCTGTTCGAGACGATGGGGCGGGTGGACCCGTTCGACCTGCTGCGGGCGCCGAGCTGGGTGCCGCGTTTCACCCGGCTGCGCGGGCGCAGCACCATGGCCTACTTCCGCCGCATCGTCACCGATACGGTGGCAATGCGCGAAGCCCGGCTCGTCGCCGATCCGGCCGGGGTGCCCAACGACTTCCTGACGCTGCTGCTCAAAGCGGAGGCGCCGGACGGGCTGCAGCGCCAGGAAATCGAGGACAACATCATCACCTTCATCGGCGCCGGCCACGAGACCACCGCCCGGGCGCTCGGCTGGACCATCTATCTGCTGGCCGAGGCGCCGTGGGAGCGCGAGCGGGTCGAGGCGGAGATCGACGCGGTGGTGGCCGGGGAGCCCGATCCGGCCGGCTGGCTCGAAAAGATGCCGTTCACCCGCGCCGTCTTTGAGGAGGCGCTGCGGCTCTATCCGCCGGCGCCTTCGATCAACCGCGAGCCGATCGCCGATGACCGCTTCCGCGACCTCGTTCTGCCCAAGGGCGCCCAGGTGCTGGTCATGCCGTGGACCGTCCATCGCCACCGCAAGCTGTGGGAGCGGCCCGACGCATTCCTGCCCGAGCGCTTCCATCCCGGCCGGCGTGAGACCATCGACCGCTACCAGTATCTGCCGTTCGGGGCCGGCCCCCGCGTCTGCATCGGCACGAGCTTCGCGATGCAGGAGGCGGTCATCGTGCTCGCCATCCTGCTCTCCCGGTTCCGGTTCGAGACGACGGCGGCGACGCGGCCCTGGCCGGTGCAGAAGCTGACCACGCAGCCGCAAGGCGGGCTGCCGATGCGGGTGGTGACGCGCTAGAGCGGATCACCGTTTCTTTGAATCGGTGCTCCGCTCTAAGCCTTTGTTTTTTCGCAATTCCGGACGGAAAACCGGTGCCACTTTTCCTGGAATTGCTCTAGAACTGCCGCCCGGCAAAAATCCCCGGCACATGGACCGGCCAGCGGCGCGGCAGCACCGCCACCATGTCGTAGCGCAACGACAGCCTGGCGTGGTCGCGCTGCTTGGCCAGCCACAGGTCTCCGGCTGCCTCGATGCGCCGCTCCGACGGCCGGCCGATCGCCTCCATGGCCGAGGCCAAGGTCGGCCGCACCTTGACCTCGACGATCAGCACCAGATCGCCGCGCCGCGCCACCAGATCGATCTCGCCGAGCCGGGTGCGATAGCGGCGGGCGATGATTCGATAGCCTTTGAGCATCAGCGCAGCAGCAGCGAGCCATTCGCCGCGATGGCCGCGGCGATAGGCGAGGCGACGCGCGGCGACGGACCTAGGCACGGCGCGCAGGGTTGAGCTTGAGCAGCCGGCGGTAGAGCTCCGACTTGGCGATGCCGGTCTTCCTGGCGGCTTCGGCCGCGGCTTTGGCGGCGGGGCGGCCTTCGGCCAACTCGAGCAGCAGCGCATCGACGTCGGCAGCGGACGTCTCCGGGGCCGCCGGCGGCGGTTCAACGACGATGACGATCTCTCCCTTGGGCGAGGGGCCGGCGGCGAAGGTCGCAGCCAGCTCGGCCAGCGGCGCCGCAGAGATCTCCTCATAGAGCTTGGTCAGTTCGCGCCCCACCGCCGCCCGCCGCAGCCCGCCGAGAATCTCGGCCATGGCGGCCAGCGTGGCGGCGACGCGGCGCGGCGATTTCGAACACCACCAGCGTCGCCGGAACCGCGGCCAGCTGGTTGAGCCGCGCCTGGCGCTGGCCTGCCTTGACCGGCAGGAAGCCGGTGAACAGGAAGGTGTCGGAGGGCAGCCCGGAGGCAGTCAGCGCGGCGAGCACGGCCGAAGCGCCGGGGATCGGCACGACCCGGCAGCCTGCTGCCGCCGCCTGCCCAACCAGCCGATAACCTGGGTCGGAAATCAGCGGCGTGCCGGCATCCGAGACCAGCGCGACCGACTTGCCTTCCGTGAGCGCGGCCAGCAAGCGCGAGCCCGCCTCGGCGGCGTTGTGCTCGTGATAGGCGGTCAGCCGCCGCCGCATGCCGTAGCGCTCCAGCAGGATGCGGGTGACGCGGGTGTCCTCGCAGGCGATCACGTCGGCGGCGGCCAGTGTCTCGAGCGCCCGTAAGGTGATGTCGGCCAGATTGCCGATCGGCGTGGCGACGAGGTAGAGCGCCGGCTCGATCTGCCGGGCGGTGAACTCGGCCTGGCCGATCAGATAGCGGCGGGGTGTCTCGGCAGCGCGCTCCATGGCCCCTGTCTCGCATGGTTGCGGTCGGGACGAAATACCCGCCTGCGCCGGCTCTTCGCCGGCCGCCCTCAGGGCTGCGCTGCGTCGCGCGCCATCAGCACCACCTCGCCATAGATCGAGCTGCGGGCCCCGAGCGGATGAAAGCCGGCCTTGGCATAGGCGCGCAGCGCTCGGACGTTGTCGGGATGCGGATCGATGATGGCACGCGGCGCGCCTTCGCTGAACAAAAGCTCGCTGAATTGCCGCAGCATGGCGGAGCCATGCCCGATGCCGACCAGTTCGGCAGGGCCGATCGACAGGTCGACGCCGATCGTCCCGAACGGCTGGTCGCGATATGGATGATCGTCCTCCAGATGCGGGTCGTAGCTCTGCAGATAGGCGATCGGCCGGCCGCCGAGCTCGACGATCAGCGGCTCCACCGAAGGGCTGTCGAGATGGCCTTCGATCAACGCCAGTTCGGCTGCCGCATCGCCCCACCACATGGCCCAATGCGGCTCGCTCATCCAGCCGGCGACCAGCGCCAGGTCGTCCCTTGCGAGGCCACGGAAGCTGTAGCGCGGCAGCGCCTCACGCCGCATCGATCGATTCGACGATGATGTTGTGATTGGTATAGACGCAGATATCGGCGGCGATCTGCATGGCCCTGCGGGCAATCGCCTCGGCGTCCTTGTCGGTGTCGAGCAGCGCCCGGGCTGCGGCGAGGGCGTAGTTGCCGCCCGAGCCGATCGCCATCACGCCGCTTTCCGGTTCAAGCACGTCGCCGGTGCCGGTCAGCGCCAGCGACACGGACTTGTCGGCGACCAGCATCATCGCCTCGAGCCGCCGCAGATAGCGGTCGGTGCGCCAGTCCTTGGCGAGCTCCACGCAGGCGCGGGTGAGCTGGTCCGGATATTGCTCCAGCTTGGCCTCGAGCCGCTCGAGCAGGGTGAAGGCGTCGGCGGTGGCCCCGGCGAAGCCGGCAATCACATTGCCTTTGCCGAGCCGGCGCACCTTCTTGGCATTGCCTTTCATGATCGTCTGGCCGAGGCTGACCTGGCCGTCGCCGGCGATCACCACCTTGCCGCCCTTGCGCACGGTGATGATGGTCGTGGCGTGCATGGATTGTTCATTCGACATCGCGTTCTCCGATTTCCGCTCCGTCCCATCCGGCAACAGCGCGTTACGAGCTTGGATTTGCAGTTGGATGCATATCTATGCGCAGCCCCGGGCTTTCACAACGCGGCGCGCCGAAACTGGCGTTCTGCCGCCGGGGCTGGTAGAAGGCTGCCGCCTCGACACAACGGAAATGGCCCATGGCCTCGCAGCCTGCAGCGCGTGCGGCAGATGTCAGCCGCAAGACCGGCGAAACGGAGATCTCCGTCGCGGTGCAAATCGACGGCACCGGGCGGGCGGCGATTGCCACGGGCGTCGGCTTCTTCGACCATATGCTGGAGCAGCTTGCCCGCCATTCGCTGATCGACATGGAGGTCAGCGCCACAGGCGACCGCCACATCGACGATCACCACACCGTCGAGGACACCGGCATTGCGCTCGGCCAAGCCTTGTCGCAAGCGCTCGGCGAGCGGCGCGGCATCGTCCGCTACGCTTCGCTCGACCTTGCCATGGACGAGACGCTGACGCGCGCCGCCGTCGACGTCTCCGGCCGTCCCTTCCTGGTTTGGGATGTCGCCTTCAGCGCCGCCAAAATCGGCAGCTTCGACACCGAGCTGGTGCGCGAGTTCTTCCAGGCGCTCGCCCAGCATGCCGGAATCACCCTGCATGTCGCCAACCTCTACGGCGCCAACAACCACCACAGGGCCGAAACGTGCTTCAAGGCGGTGGCGCGGGTCCTGCGTGCCGCCTTCGCGCTCGATCAGCGCCAGGCCGGGTCGGTGCCCTCCACCAAGGGCAGTCTGAAGGGCTGATCGATGGCGAGCTATGTGGTCCTCGAGCCCAATTCGAACGAACTTCACGGGGTCGACACGGTGTTCGTCCGCGACGGCCTGAGATGGCTCGCGTTTCTGTTTCCGGTTTTCTGGCTGCTCTGGCACCGGTTGTGGATCGAGGCAGCCCTGGCGCTGGCACTGGCGCTCGGGATCGGCGCGCTCGCCACTTTGGAGGGGTTCGCCGGCGGCACCCTGCTGTCGCTGCTGGTGGCGCTGTTCTTCGGGCTCGAGGCGCCGGCGCTCTATCTGGCGGCCTTGCGCCGACGCGGCTGGCGCGAGGTCGGCCTGGTCGAGGCCGATTCTGCTGCCGATGCGGAGACGCGCTATCTGGCCGAGACCGTCGCCCAGCCCGCTGCGCCCGCCGGCCGCGAGACACGCCGATCCGCGGAGCCGATTGCCTCCTCCGTTCCGCCCGGCGGGCGGGGACAGAGCGCCGGGCTGCTGTTCAACCCGGGCCGCAGTTAGCCATGCGCGTCGCCATCATCGACTACGGCTCCGGCAATTTGCGCTCCGCGCTCAAGGCCCTCGAGCGGGCGGCGCGCGAAACCGGGGTCGAAGCGGAGATCGTGCTCACTGCGGCTCCCGAGGTCGTTGCCGGCGCCGACAGGATCGTTCTGCCCGGCGTCGGCGCGTTTGCCGATTGCCGCGCCGGCCTCGGAGCGCTGTCCGGCATGGATGCCGCGCTCGACGAGGCGGTGGTGACCCGCGGCCGCCCATTCCTCGGCATCTGCGTCGGCATGCAGCTGATGGGCAGCCGCGGACTGGAAAAGCAGATCACGCAGGGCCTGGGCTGGATCCCCGGGGACGTGCGGCAGATCGCGCCGGCCGATCCTGCGCTCAAAGTGCCGCAGATCGGCTGGAACACCATCAGCCTGGCACAGGAGCACCCGCTGTTTGCCGGCATTGCGACCGGAGACAGCGGCCTGCACGCCTATTTCGTCCACTCCTACCAGCTCGAGGCCGCGCACCCCGAGGATGTCCTGGCGCGTGCCGATTACGGCGGTCCGGTGACCGCCGCCGTCGCCCGCGGCAACGTCGCCGGCACCCAATTCCACCCCGAGAAAAGCCAGGCGCTCGGCCTCGCTTTGCTCGGCAATTTCCTTGGCTGGGCGCCATGATCCTGTTCCCGGCGATCGATCTGAAGGACGGCCAATGCGTGCGGCTGAAGCTCGGCGCGATGGACCAGGCGACCATCTACAATCCCGACCCCGCCGAGCAGGCGCGCAGCTTCGAGACGCAAGGCTTCGAATGGCTGCATGTCGTGGATCTCGACGGCGCCTTCGCCGGTGAGCCGGTCAACGGCCATGCCGTCGATGCCATCCTCGCCGCCACCACCAATCCGGTCCAGCTCGGCGGCGGCATCCGCACCTTGACGCAGATCGAGCGCTGGCTGGACAAGGGCATTGCCCGGGTGATCCTCGGCACCGTCGCGGTCAGGGAGCCCGTTCTGGTCAGGGAAGCCTGCCGGCTGTTTCCCGAGCAAGTGGCGGTCGGCATCGACGCCCGCGGCGGCCAGGTTGCGGTCGCCGGCTGGGCGGAAAGTGCCGACCTCGACGCCATCGAGCTCGCGCAGCGTTTCGAAGGCGCGGGCGTCGCGGCGGTGATCTATACCGACATCGATCGCGACGGCGTCTTGGCCGGCATCAATTGGCCCGCCACCATCGAGCTCGCCGAGGCGGTGACCATCCCGGTGATCGCCTCCGGCGGCCTGGCCTCCATGGACGACATCGTGCGCTTGGCGCAACCCGATGCCATCCGGCTCGAGGGCGCGATCAGCGGCCGCGCCCTCTATGACGGCCGCATCGATCCGGGCGCGGCGCTGGCGATCCTCAAGGGACGCCGGGGAGCCTTGGGATGACGCTGAAGGCGCGCGTCATCCCCTGCCTCGACGTCAAGGACGGCCGCGTGGTCAAAGGCGTCAACTTCGTCGATCTGGTCGACGCCGGAGATCCCGTGGCCGCGGCCAAGGCGTATGACGAGGCCGGTGCCGACGAGCTCTGCTTTCTCGACATCACCGCGTCCGCCGAGGCGCGCGACACCCTGTTCGATGTCGTGGCGCGCACCGCCGAGCACTGCTTCATGCCGCTGACGGTCGGCGGCGGCGTGCGCCAGCTGGCCGACATCCGCAAGCTGCTGCTCGCCGGTGCCGACAAGGTATCGATCAACACTGCGGCCGTGCTCAACCCCGATTTTGTCGCCCAGGCGGCCGACAAGTTCGGCAACCAGTGCATCGTCGTCGCCATCGATGCCAAGAAGGTTTCACCGGCCGGTGCGGCGGGCCGCTGGGAGATCTTCACCCATGGCGGGCGCACGCCGGCCGGTCTCGACGCGGTCGACTTTGCGCGCCGGATGGTGGCCCGCGGCGCCGGCGAGATCCTGCTCACCTCGATGGATCGCGACGGCACCAAGGCCGGCTACGACATTGCGCTCACCCGGGCGGTTGCCGATGCCGTGCGGGTTCCGGTGATCGCCTCGGGCGGCGTGGGGCATCTCGATCATCTGGTGGAAGGCATCCGGGACGGCCATGCGACGGCTGTGCTGGCGGCATCGATCTTCCATTTCGGCACCTATTCCGTGGCGGAGGCCAAGCGCCACATGGCCCGCGCCGGGCTGCCGATGCGCATGGATTTCTAGAGCGGAGCGGGACGATGTTCTCATTGGAGGAGCTGGAGCGGATCATCGAGGAGCGCGGCCGCTCCGGCCAGCCCGAATCCTGGACCGCGACACTGTTTGCGCGGGGCCTGGAACGCGCCGCCCAAAAGCTCGGCGAGGAGGCCGTCGAGACCGTCATCGCCGCGGTGAAGCAAGATCGTGCCCAGCTGATTTCGGAAAGTGCCGATCTTCTCTATCATTGGCTGGTCGTGCTCTCGATTGCCGGGGTGTCGCACAAGGAAGTGATGGCGGAGCTGTCGCGGCGAACGCTGAACTCGGGCACAGCGGAGAAGGCGTCGCGCAAGGGCGCTTGAGTGGCGCTCTTCCGCAAAGAGTGGTGTTGTTTTTCGTTCGGAATTGCCAAACGGCAAAGAGTTGGGTGACTCGATGGATCAGCTGGTGCCGACCGAGAAGTACTCGCCCTACCGCATTTTCTCCGCCGAGGAGTGGGCGCATTTCCGCGCCGACACGCCGCTGACGCTCTCCGCAGAGGAGGTGCGACGCCTAAGTTCGCTCTACGACCCGATCGACCTCGACGAGGTCCGCCGCATCTATTTGTCGCTGTCGCGGCTGCTGTCGGCCCATGTCGAGGCGAGCCAGCTGTTGTTCAACCAGCGCAAGGTGTTCTTCAGGGCCGGCGAGGCGGTCAAGACGCCGTTCATCATCGGCATGGCGGGCTCGGTCGCTGTCGGCAAGTCGACGACGGCGCGCGTGCTGAAGGAGTTGCTGGCGCGCTGGCCCTCCAGCCCGAAGGTCGACCTCGTCACCACCGACGGCTTTCTCTATCCCAATGCGGTGCTGCGGCAGCGCAAGCTGATGGAGCGCAAGGGTTTTCCGGAAAGCTATGATGTCGGCGCGCTGCTCCGCTTCCTGTCGGGGATCAAATCGGGCCGGCGCGATGTCCGCGCCCCGGTCTATTCGCACCTGACCTACGATGTCGTGCCCGACGCGTTCGTCACCATCGACCGGCCCGACATCCTGATCTTCGAAGGGCTCAACGTGCTGCAGACCCGCGAATTGCCGCAGGACGGCAAGGCCGTGCCGTTCGTGTCCGACTTCTTCGACTTCTCGGTCTACATCGATGCCGAGGAAAGCCAGATTCATCAGTGGTACATCGCCCGGTTCATGAAGCTGCGCGAGACCGCCTTCCGGAATCCGGAATTCGTTCTTCCACCGGTATTCGCAGCTGTCGGAGGACGCCGCCAAGGCGATCGCCGAGGGACTGTGGACCAACATCAATCTGAAGAACCTGCGCGACAATATCGTCCCGACGCGGCCGCGCGCCGATCTCATCCTGCGCAAAGGTCCGGGACACCGCGTCGAAGACGTGGCGCTGCGCAAGCTCTAAGTCCTTGTTTTTCCGCATTTCCAAACGGAGAACCGGTTTCTGCTTCTTCAGGAATTGCTGAAAGACCAGGGTTCGCGCCGGCTGCAGAGCGGCTGGGCGCTCAGGTCGGGATGGTCACGCGCCGCAGCGTCAGGTTGATGCGGCCGCCATTCTTGAGCAGCGCCGACGTCGCCGGATAGATCCGGTCGACACCGTGAAAGGCAAGGCGCCCTTCGCCGCCCAACACGACCACGTCGCCGCTCTCCAGCCGGATCGAGCGGGTCTTGCCCGAGCGGCTCGTCTCGCCGACGCGGAACAGGCAGGCATCACCCAGAGAGATCGAGACGACCGGCGCGTCGAAATCCTGCTCGTCGCGATCCTGATGCAGGCCCATCCGCGATTCGGCGGTGTAGAAGTTGATGAGACAGGCTTCGGGTCCGTAGGGATAGGCCGCGACCGACTGCCAGAGCGACAGCAGCCGCGCCGGGATGGCCGGCCAGGGCGCGCCGGTCTCGGGGTGTTGCGCCTGGTAGCGATAGCCTCCCTCCCTGTCGGTGACCCAGCCGAGGCCGCCGCAGTTGGTCATCCGCACGCTCATCGGCTTGCCGGTGCGCGGCATGGCCGGCACGATAGAGCGGCGCGGCCTGGACCACGGCGCGGATGTCGTCGACGAGCGCCGCCTGCTCGTCGCGGTCGAGATAGCGCGGGATGTGGCGCACGCCGCGGGGCAGGACTTGCATGGCGACCTCGTGCAGCATCCGGGCAGCCGGCCCGGCCTTGTTCAAGGGACGCCCGGCGATATGTCGCCCGCGCCCCTGCCTTTCAAGGGCGCCTAGTCCTTGTCGACGCGGCCGCGCAGCCGCTTGACGGCTGCTCGTCCGGCCTTGCTTTGCAAACGCCGCTCGACGGCGCCTTTCGAAGGCCGGGTCTTGCGCCGCGGCTTGGGGCGGCGGCTCGGCCGCCTGCCGGATCAGCGCCAGCAGGCGGGCGCGGGCATCGGCCCGATTCTTTTCCTGCGTGCGGAACCGCCGCGCCTCGATGACCAGCACGCCGTCCTTGGTGGCGCGGTGGCCGGCCAAGCGGATCAGCCGCGCCTTCACATCGGGCGGCAGGCCGGCGGCGCCGCGCGCGTCGAACCTCAGCTGCACCGCGGTGGCGACTTTGTTGACGTTCTGGCCGCCGGGCCCGGCAGAGCGGATGAAGGTCTCGCCGAGCTCCTCCTCGCGGATCGAAACGCCCGGCGCGACGTCGATAGTGGCGGCCATCGCTGATCTCTCCCTCGCTCGCTGTCATGCCCAAGCGAAGGACAAAAGAGAAGCGGCTTTGCGATTTTCGCCGGGCGAAAGGCTCCGCTACTCGGCTGCCAGGGCGATGCTCGGGGCCGCACCGAGCACCGTTGCATCGACGTAGCCCTCGAACTTGGCAAAATTGTCGACGAACATGCCGACCAGCCGGCGCGCCTGGCGATCATAGGCCAGCGGATCGGCCCACGTCGACCGCGGGTCCAGCAGAGCGCGATCGATGCCGCCGACACGCCGCGGCACGGCAAAGCCGAAATGCGGGTCCGTGCGGAATTCGCTGTCGTCGAGCGATCCGTCCAGCGCCGCGGCGAGCAAGGCGCGCGTCACCTCGATCGGCATGCGCCGTCCGACGCCATAGGGGCCACCGGTCCAACCGGTGTTGACCAGCCAGCAGGCGGTGCGATGATCGGAAATGCGCTCGCGCAGCAGCTGGCCGTACTCGGCCGGGTGGCGCGGCATGAACGGGGCGCCGAAGCAGGTCGAGAAGGTCGCTTCCGGCTCGGTGACGCCCTTCTCGGTGCCGGCGACCTTGGCCGTGTAGCCGGACAGGAAGTGGTAGATCGCCTGCGCCGGCGTCAGTTTGGCGATCGGCGGCAGCACGCCGAAGGCGTCGGCGGTCAGCATGATCACGGTCTTGGGATGGGTGGCGCGGCCGCTGCGGCTGGCGTTGGCGATGACGTCGAGCGGATAGGCGCAGCGGGTGTTCTCGGTCAGCGCTGCCGTCATCGAAGTCCGGCACGCCGTCGGCGCTCGAGCACGACATTCTCCAGCACGGTCCCGAAGTCGTTGGGTGGCTGCGAAGATCTGCGGCTCGGCCGTCGCGGACAGCCTGATGGTCTTGGCGTAGCAGCCGCCTTCGAAGTTGAAGACGCCGTCGTCGCCCCAGCCATGCTCGTCATCGCCGATCAAGCGTGCGGGCTGGATCGGCCGAGAGCGTCGTCTTGCCGGTCCCCGACAGCCCGAAGAAGACGGCCGTGTCGCCGCTCGGCCCGATATTGGCCGAGCAGTGCATCGGCATCACCGCCCGCGGCGGCAGCAGGTAGTTGAGCACCGTGAACACGGACTTCTTCATCTCGCCGGCATAGGAGGTGCCGCCGATGAGCACCACCATGCGGGAAAGGTCGACTGCGATCACCGTCTCGCTTCGGGTGCCGTGGCGACGCGGGTCGGCCCGGAACGAAGGCAGATCGATGATCGGTCAGCCGCGGCGCCTGCCGGATGAGCATCTCGACGGTCGGGCGGATCAGCAGATTGCGGATGAACAGCGAGTGCCAGGCAAGCTCGGTGACGACGCGGGTCGGCAGCCTGAGCCGCTCGTCGGCGCCGGCGATCAGGTCCTGAACGAACAGGTCGCACGACTGGGCATGCGCCGACATGTCCTCGAACAGAAGCCTCGAAGCCGCCCGGCGACATCGGCTTGTTGTTCTCCCACCAGACATGCGGCTCGGTGACTGCGTCGCGGACGATATACTTGTCCTTCGCCGAGCGTCCGGTGTGGCGCCCGGTCCGGGCAACCAGGGCGCCATGGGCGCTGAGTTCCGCCTCGCCGCGCTCGATCGCCTCGCGGTAGAGCTCCGGCTGGCCGAGATTGTAGCGGACAATGCCGCTGGTAGTGAGACCCATGGCGCCGATGCCATAGGCCGGGTTGTGCCTGCCCAGTTCGATCACTTTTGACGTCCCCGCCGTTTTGCCGCATTTTCCTCCCTCAACCAGGTCCGCAAACGGTCCGAGCTGAGGACGGCTGAATGAAGGCCAGAAAAGCGCAATATTTTCAAACGATTAATCGATTTAAGAGTTTTAGATTTGTTTAAATCGTTTATATAAGAGCTGCAAAATACAACTTAAGGCTTAGGCTTGGGCGCTTAATGGCGGAAGCTTTATCCGCGCGGATGGTCTGCAGCCTTGACCGGGCAGCCGGAACATGGTCCAGAGGCCGCGCCACATTTTGTACCCAATTTGTCCGCCAAAAGCCCCTTCCGCTCTTTGGGGAAGGGACGCAGCGCATGAGGGAGCAGCTCGACATGGCAACGATCGCGCTCGTCGACGATGACCGCAACATCCTGACTTCGGTGTCGATTGCGCTGGAATCGGAGGGTTATCGCGTCGAGACCTACACGGACGGCGCGTCCGCGCTGGAGGGCCTGGCAGCCCGGCCGCCGAACCTCGCCATCCTCGACATCAAGATGCCGCGCATGGACGGCATGGAGCTGTTGCGCAGGCTGCGGCAGAAGAGCGATCTGCCGGTGATCTTCCTGACCTCCAAGGACGACGAGATCGACGAGCTGTTCGGCCTCAAGATGGGCGCCGACGACTTCATCACGCAAACCGTTCTCTCAGCGCCTTCTGGTCGAGCGGGTCAAGGCGGTGCTGCGGCGGGCCAGCGCGCGCGAGGCCGCCGCCAAGGCTCCCAGCCAGCAAGCGCGCTCGCTGGAGCGCGGGCAGCTAGTGATGGATCAGGAGCGCCATACCTGCACCTGGAAGGGCGAGCCGGTGACCCTGACGGTGACGGAATTTTTGATCCTGCACTCGCTCGCGCAGCGGCCGGGGGTCGTCAAAAGCCGTGACGCGCTGATGGATGTCGGCCTATGACGAACAGGTCTATGTCGACGATCGGACGATCGACAGCCACATCAAGCGGCTTCGCAAGAAGTTCAAGGCGGTCGACGACGACTTCGACATGATCGAAACCTTGTATGGGGTCGGCTACCGGTTCCGCGAGGCCTGAGCCGCCCCAGGGACTGATGTCGAATGGCGTATGAGGCAGAGCTGAAAAAGCCGCTCGCCGCCTCCCGGCGGGCGTCGCCCTGGCTGAGGCCGGGCGTGCTCGGCACGCTGACCGGCCGACTGCAGCGGCTGCTCGGCCACTACATGTTCTCCAGCCTTACCCGGCGCATCCTGTTCCTCAACCTGGCTGCGCTCGGGGTGCTGGTGTCCGGCATTCTCTACCTCAACCAGTTCCGCGACGGTTTGATCGAGGCGCGGGTCGAAAGCCTGATGACGCAAGGCGAGATCATCGCCGGCGCCGTCGCCGCCTCGGCCACGATCGAGACCGATTCGATCAGCATCGATCCCGAGAAGCTTCTGGAACTGCAGGCGGGCGAAAGCCTGCAGCCCGGCTCCGACCAGCTCGACAGCCTGGACTTCCCGATCAATCCGGAACGGGTCGCCCCGGTTCTGCGCCGACTGATCTCGCCGACCCGCACCCGCGCGCGCATCTACGACCGCGATGCCAATCTCCTGCTCGATTCCCGCCATCTCTATTCGCGCGGCCAAATCCTGCGCTACGATTTGCCGCCCGTCGACGAGGAGGATATCGGCGTGCTCGGCCGGCTGGAGCGGGCCGTGGCTAGCATCTTCCAGGCCGACCTGCCGGTCTACAAGGAGCAGCCCGGCGGCAACGGTTCGGCTTTCCCGGAAGTGATGAAGGCCATGACCGGGGTGCCGAGCAAGATCGTGCGGATCAGCGAGCAAGGCGAGCAGATCGTCTCCGTGGCGGTGCCGATCCAGCGCTTTCGTGCCGTCCTCGGGGTGCTGATGCTGTCGACCCAGGGCGGTGACATCGACAAGATCGTGGCCGAGGAGCGCAACTCCATCCTGCGGGTCTTCGGCGTAGCGGCGTTGGTTACGGTGATCCTGTCGATCCTGCTGGCCTCGACGATCGCCAACCCGCTGCGCCGGCTGTCGGCGGCGGCCGTCAGGGTTCGCCGCGGGGTCAAGAGCCGCGAGGAGATTCCCGATTTCTCCGACCGCCAGGACGAGATCGGCAATCTCTCGGTGGCGCTGCGCGACATGACCAACGCGCTCTACGCGCGGATCGAGGCGATCGAGAGCTTCGCCGCCGACGTCTCGCACGAACTGAAGAACCCGCTGACCTCGCTGCGCAGCGCCGTCGAGACCTTGCCGCTCGCCAAGAGCGAGGTCTCGCGCAACCGGCTCATGGAGGTCATCCAGCACGACGTGCGCCGTCTCGACCGGCTGATAACCGACATTTCGGACGCCTCCCGCCTCGACGCCGAACTTGCCCGCGAGGACGCCGAGCGGGTCGACATGAAGCGCTTCCTCACCGATCTGGTCGCGGTTTCCCGGGAGGCGAGCCGCCACAAAAAACACGTCGACATCGAGCTCAAGGTCGACAAAGCCAGCCACGGCGCCAAGAGCTTCGAGGTGACCGGTCACGATCTGCGCCTGGGGCAGGTGATCACCAACCTGATCGAGAACGCCCGCTCCTTCGTGCCCGACGAGGGCGGCCGCATCGCCATCGGCCTCTCCCGGGCCGGCAAATTCGTCGTCGTCACCATCGACGACAACGGCCCCGGCATCAAGGCCGACAACATCGACCGGATCTTCGAACGCTTCTACACCGACCGTCCGGCGAGCGAGGCGTTCGGCCAGAACTCCGGGCTCGGCCTGTCGATCAGCCGGCAGATCGTCGAGGCGCATGGCGGCACGCTGACCGCCGAGAACATCCCCGGCAGCAAGCCCGGCGAGGTGCGCGGCGCCCGCTTCGTGATGGCCGTCCCGGCGGAAGGCTGAGCGTCCTTGTCGGCAGTCAACCTGCATGCGACGGCGCTGCTCCTGGAAGACCGCGGGGTGCTGATCACCGGCGCGTCCGGCAGCGGCAAGACCATGCTCGGCTTCGCGCTGATCGACCATCACCGCCGTCAAGGCGGGTTTGCCCGCTGGGTCGCCGACGACCAGGTGCTGCTCTCCGCCTGCGCCGGGCGCCTGATCTGCGCCGCGCCGCCGGCCATCGCCGGCCTGGCCGAGGTCCGCGGCGTCGGCCCGCGGCCGATCGACCATGAGCCGCGGATGGTCGCCGACCTGTTGGTGAGGCTGGTGCCGCGCGCCCAGGCGCCGCGCTACCAGGAGCAGCGGCACGAGGTTTTGGCTGGCTGCCCGATCCCCTCGCTCGACCTGCCCGCCGCCGACAGCGCCGCCTCTGCGCTCGCGGTCACGGCCTGGATCAAAGCGGCAAGCTTCCCCTAGGAGAGGCCGGCCAAAGTCTCAAAATGCAGCGAAATCGCGACTCGAACCGCAAGATTGGGCTTGTCAACGATACGGTGGTCGACAAGATTGCGCACTTGCCGCCCGGGCCCCCCGGACGCCAATCAGAGGTGCGCCGAAAAGCAGGCCATGACGGGAGCCACCCTAGAATGATCGGACTCGTGCTTGTCACGCACGGTCAGCTGGCCGAAGAATTCCGGAACGCCGTCGAGCACGTGGTGGGAGCCCAGGAAAAGTTCGAGACGGTGGCCATCGGGGCCGACGACGACATGGAGCGCCGCCGCCAGGACATCGTCGAGGCGGTCGAGCGGGCCGACAGCGGCACGGGCGTCGTCATCCTCACCGACATGTTCGGCGGTACGCCGTCCAACCTGGCCATATCGGTGATGGAGCCCGGCCGCATCGAGGTCATTGCCGGCATGAACCTGCCGATGCTGATCAAGCTGTCGAGCGTCCGCTCGGCCGACAATATGGGCGCCGCACTGGCCGAGGCGCAGGCCGCAGGCCGCAAATACATCAACGTCGCGAGCCAGCTGTTGAGCGGCAAATGACCCTCCCGGGCAGCGTCGGGCCGGATCAGGCCGTGGTGCGCGATCTGGAAATCGTCAACCAGCGCGGGCTGCATGCCCGTGCCTCGGCCAAGTTCGTCTCCCTGGTGAGCGGCTTCGACGCGCAGGTCAGCGTCGTCAAGGACGGCGTCACCGTCGGCGGCACCTCGATCATGGGCCTGATGATGCTGGCGGCGAGCCCCGGCTGCCGAATCCGGGTGTCCGCCACCGGTCGGGAGGCCCGCGCCGTGATGGATGCCGTCGAAGCGCTGATCGCTTCCCGTTTCGGCGAAGAGGCGTAGGTCCGGCTACACCCTTCATTGCACATATGCACGAATAAAGATTTCTTTATATGGCATTGTCCAGCGGCCGCTGATCTGCTAGTCAAGACGCCGAACGCGTGGCATGCCGCACCGCCGCGCCCTCAAGCTGTGCGAGGAGCAACAGAGATGGCCGAAGCCAAGGACTACATCGTCAAGGATATTGCGCTGGCCGATTGGGGCCGCAAAGAGATCGAGATCGCCGAGACCGAGATGCCGGGGCTGATGGCCTGCCGCGAGGATTTCGGCAAGGACCAGCCGCTCAAGGGCGCGCGAATCTCCGGCTCGCTGCACATGACCATCCAGACGGCGGTGTTGATCGAGACGCTGAAGGCGCTCGGCGCCGACGTTCGCTGGGCCTCCTGCAACATCTTCTCGACCCAGGACCATGCGGCATCGGCCATTGCGGCCACCGGCACGCCGGTGTTCGCGGTCAAGGGCGAGACGCTCGAGGAATACTGGACCTACACCGACAAGATCTTCCAGTGGGCCGACGGCGGCATCACCAACATGATCCTCGACGACGGCGGCGATGCGACGATGTACATCCTGCTCGGCGCCCGCGCCGAGGCCGGCGAGGACGTCCTCTCCAAGGCCGGCAGCGAGGAAGAGGAGATCCTGTTCGCGCAGATCAAGAAGCGCATGGCGGCGACACCCGGCTTCTTCACCCGCACCCGCGAGGCGATCCGCGGCGTGACCGAGGAGACCACCACCGGCGTCAACCGGCTCTATCAGCTGCAGAAGAAGGGGCTGCTGCCGTTCCCGGCAATCAACGTCAACGATTCGGTCACTAAGTCGAAGTTCGACAACAAGTATGGCTGCAAGGAATCGCTGGTCGACGGGATCCGCCGCGCCACCGATACGATGATGGCCGGCAAGGTCGCCGTGGTCTGCGGCTACGGCGATGTCGGCAAGGGCTCGTCCGCCTCGCTGCGCGGCGCCGGCGCCCGCGTCAAGGTCACGGAGGTCGACCCGATCTGTGCACTTCAGGCCGCTATGGACGGCTATGAGGTGGTGACCCTGGAGGACGCCGCCGCCAACGCCGATATCGTCATCACCACCACCGGCAACCGTGACGTCATCACCATCGACCATATGCGGCAGATGAAGGACATGGTGATCGTCGGCAACATCGGCCATTTCGACAACGAGATCCAGGTCGCGGCGCTGCGCAACCTGAAATGGACCAACGTCAAGCCGCAGGTCGACCTGATCAGCTTCCCCGACGGCAAGCGGATGATCCTGCTGTCGGAAGGGCGCCTGCTCAACCTCGGCAATGCCACCGGCCATCCGAGCTTCGTGATGTCGGCCTCCTTCACCAACCAGGTGCTCGCCCAGATCGAGCTGTGGAGCAAGCCGGGCAAATACAAGAACGAGGTCTACGTGCTGCCCAAGCACCTCGACGAGAAGGTCGCCCGCCTGCATCTCGACAAGCTCGGCGCCAAGCTGACCGCGCTCAGCGAGGACCAGGCGGCCTATATCGGTGTCACCCAGCAAGGGCCGTTCAAGCCGGAACACTACCGCTACTAGCTGGCCGTGGCCGCCCCACGGCGAGCTGACGAAAGGCCCGGCCGCTGCGCCGGGCCTTTTTTCTGCAGGCTTCTTCCCGCCGAATCCCCAAATCGCTAGAGTGTCGTGATTCGCGACGACGGTGCTTATGGCTGGGGGGCCAGCACCGGTCAGCTCACGAACGCACGGTCTGCGGCGGCCGAGAGGTAAGGGGACAATGCCAGGAAGTGGCCCGCGCCAGGCGGGATGCGCCGAGCCCGGCGGCGCTGCGGATTCGGGGTGGCACGAGCGAACCATCCGCTTGGCCGGTCAGCTGTTGCCGGCGGCCCCGATCGTGACCGGCCTTGCCTGGCCGTCCCTCGCCAGAGCCCAAACCGCGGCACAGGCAAGCATTGTCGGCGCGGCGGATGTCGCCCAGGCGGCGATCCTCTTGGGCGTGATGGGCGCGGCGCTGCTCTCGGCGATCTGGCTGATCCGCGAGCGCTCCCGCACCGGTGCGGAGAATGCCGCTCTGCGCGCCCGCGTCGCCGATCTCAACGCCGGTTTGCAGCGCTCGACGGCGCTCATCAATCTGCGCGATCAGCGCATCGTGGTGTGGGCGAGCGACAAGTCCAAGCCGGAGATCCTCGGCACCTTGCCGGCCGAGGTCGGCGCGCCCGAGGACCGCAGCGATTTTCTGGCGTTCGGCCGCTGGCTGATGCCGCGCTCGGCGGCGGCGCTCGAACAGGCGGTGGCCGCCTTGCGCGACCGGTCGACAGCCTTTGATCTGGTCATCGAAACGCACAAATCGGCCCCGCTGGAGGTCCATGGGCGGCGCACGGCTCAGCATACGCTGGTGCGCTTCGTGTCGCTCTCGGAGAGCCAGCGCAAGGCCGCCTGGCTGACGCTCGAGAACGCCAGGCTCGCCGCCGACCAGGGCGCCACGCTCGCCCTGCTCGACGCGCTCGAAATGCCGTTCTGGCTGCGCGGCGCCGATGGTCGGCTGAAATGGGTCAACCGGGCCTATGCGGATGCGGTGGAGAGCGGCGACGCCGCTGCCGTGCTGCGCGACGGAAAGGAGTTCCTGGGCAGCCAGACCCGCGCCCAGATCGCAGCGCAGCAGGCCCAGGCCGCGCCCTTCCAGCAAACGGTATCCACTGTCGTTGAAGGTGACCGTCGCATGTATGCCGTCACCGATGTCGCCCAGGGCGACGCCTCGGCGGGCATCGCCTTCGACCGCAGCGCGGCCGAAGAGATCCGCGAGGAGTATGAGCGCAGCGTGCGCAGCCATGTCGATACGCTCGACCAGCTGACCACGGCCGTGGCCACCTTCGACGCTGCCGGGCGGCTCGATTTCTTCAACCAGGCGTTCCAGAAGCTGTGGGATCTCGACGGTCCGTTCCTCGCCGGCATGCCGTCCAATTCTGCCTTGCTCGACCGGCTGCGCAGCGACGGCAAGCTGGCCGAACAGCCGGACTGGCGCGACTGGAAGGACGCGGTTCTTGCCGCTTACCGCGCCGTCGACCCGCAGGAGCATTGGTGGCATCTGCCCGACGGCCGGACGATCCGGGTGATCGCCAATCCGCAGCCCAAGGGCGGGGTGACCTGGGTATTCGAGAACCTGACCGAGCGGATCGATCTCGAAAGCCGCTACAACTCCGCCGTCAGGGTTCAGGGCGAGACCCTGGACAGTCTGGCAGAGGGCGTGGTGGTGTTCGGTCCGGACGGCCGCGTCCGTCTGGCCAATCCCTCATTTGCCCGGCTGTGGACGCTGGAGACCGATTTCGTCCGCCCCAACACCCACGTCTCCGAGATCCGGGCCGTGTGCGACCTGTTGGCCGAGGAAAGTCCATGGCCGGGCTTCGTTGCCGCCGTCACCGGCTTCGACGATGAGCGCCGCGACCGCCATGGCCAAACGGAGCTCAAGAATGGCAGCATCCTGCGCCACGCCCTGATCCATCTGCCCAACGGCCAGGTGATGGTCACCTTCGTCGACGTCACGGACAGCGTCCACGTCGAGCGGGCGCTGTTGGACAAGAACGAGGCGCTCCGCCGCGCCGACCAGCTGAAGAACGATTTCGTTCAGCACGTGTCCTACGAGCTGCGCTCGCCGCTGACCAACATCATCGGCTTCACCGAGCTTCTGGCCCAGCCCGCCACCGGTCCCCTGACGCCGCGCCAGCGCGACTATGTCGGGCACATCGGCTCGTCGTCTTCGGTTCTGCTCACCATCGTCAACGATATCCTCGACCTCGCCACGGTCGATGCCGGCATCATGGAGCTGGATATCGACGAGATCGACGTCGACCGCGCCGCGAAGGCCGCCGCCGGCCTCGTTGCCGACCGCTTGCGCGAGCACGCGATTGCACTCGATCTCGACCTCTCCCGCGCGCCGAAAAGCTTCAACGGCGACGACCACCGCGTTCGCCAGGTGCTGTGCAACCTGCTGACCAACGCCGCCAATTACGCGCCGGCCCACAGCACCGTGACGCTGACCTGCGAGATGGCCGAGGGCCAGGTGCAGTTCTCCGTCCACGACGACGGTCCGGGGATGGCGCCGGAGGTGCTCGACACCATGTTCCGCCGCTTCGAATCGCGCGCCAATGGCGGCCGCCGGCGCGGCGCCGGGCTGGGCCTGTCGATCGTCAAGAGCTTTGTCGAGCTGCACGGCGGCTCGGTCCGCATCGATACCGCCAAGAATTCGGGCACCACCGTGATCTGCCGCTTTCCGCTGGTGCCCTTGCGCGTGCAGGATGCCGCGGAGTAGCTGTTCCGGCATGGCGCACGCACCGCTGGTTCTCTCCTTGGCCGATGAACGCGCCACCGTTCGTCTGGGCCAAGACCTCGCCGCGGCCGTTCGCCCCGGCGACGTCGTTGCGCTGTCCGGAGATCTCGGCGCCGGCAAGACGACGCTGGCCCGCGCCCTGATCCGCGCGCTGGCCGCCGATCCCCTGCTGGACGTCCCGAGCCCGACCTTCACCTTGGTGCAGAGCTACGACACATCCGTGCCGGTCCACCACTTCGACCTCTACCGGCTGACGGCGCCGGAAGACTTCGACGAGCTCGGCTTCGACGCCCTTGCCAGCCAGAGCGCCGTGACCCTGGTCGAATGGCCGGAGCGGACCGACCGGCTGCCTGCCGATGCCATCCGTCTGGAGCTCGACCACGCCGGCCACGGCCGCCGCGCCACGATCGCGGCGCCGCCGGCCGCGCATGGACGTATCGCCCGGGCGCTGGCCGCCCGCAGTTTCCTGGATGGCTCCGGCGCGGTCGATGCCGACCGGTCCCATCTCGCCGGCGATGCCTCGGCGAGAAGCTACCAGCGGATCACCGTGGCCGGCCTTCCGACCCGCATCCTGATGGATTCGCCCCCGCTGGTGCTCGGCCCGCCGGTCAAGGACGGCCTCGCTTATGCCGAGATCGCCCACACCGCCCGCTCGGTGCATGCCTTCGTGGCGATCGCGGCTCTGTTGCGCTCGAGAAGCGTTTCCGTCCCTGAGATCTACGCTTGCGATGTCGACCAGGGGCTCGTGCTGCTCGAGGACCTCGGCACGGAAAGCATCGTTTCGGCCGCCGGCGAGCCGATCGTGGAGCGCTACCAATTGGCGGCACAACTGCTCGCCGACCTCCACGCAGAAGCCTGGCCGACGAGGGCCGCGGCCGGCGCCGTCGTCCACCCGATCCCGCCCTTCGATCGGGCGGCGATGCTGATCGAGGCCGAGCTGATGCTCGACTGGTACTTGCCGGGTGTGCTCGGCCGCGAGGCGAGCCCCGGCGAGCGGCAGGCATTTGCGGCCGCCTGGAACGCGGTGCTCGACCGTCTCGCCGGCCAGCCTTATGGCTTCATGCACCGCGACTTCCAGTCGACCAACCTGATTTGGCGGGGCGAGCGCACCGGCCTCAAGCGCATCGCGGTGATCGACTTCCAGGATGCCCTGATTGGCCCGACGGCCTACGATTTAGCCTCGCTGGCGCTCGACGCACGGGTGACGATGACGCCGGAGCTCGAGGCGGCCACCGTCGACGCCTACCGGGCACGGCGAAGCGGCGCAGGCGGCTTCGACGCGGACGGGTTCGCGATGGCCTATGCGATCATGGCGGCGCAACGCAAGACCAAGCTCCTCGGCATCTTCGTCAGGCTCCACCGCCGCGACGGCAAGCCGCAATATCTCGCCCATCTGCCGCGGATCCGCGATTATCTCAGGCGGGTGCTCGTGCATCCGGCGCTGGCGCCGGTCGCGACGCTCTACCGGGAGGCCGGATATTTGCGGGACGGTTCGGCGTGAGCAGCGCGGTCCCCGCTGCGGCGATGGTGCTGGCGGCCGGGCTCGGCAAGCGGATGCGGCCGCTGACCGACCACCGGCCCAAGCCGCTGATCCCGGTCGCCGGCAAGGCCCTGCTCGATTGGAGCCTGGACAGCCTGGAACGGGCGGGGGTGGCCAGAGCGGTGGTCAATGTGCACTATCTGCCCGACCAGGTGATCGCTCATCTGGCCGGCCGAACGCGGCCCGAGATCGTCATCTCCGACGAGCGCGACGGGTTGCTTGATTCCGGCGGCGGCATCGTTCGGGCGCTGCCGGCGCTCGGCAGGGATCCGTTCTTTGTGGTCAATGCCGACACCTTCTGGATCGACGGCTCTACCCCGAATCTCGACCGCCTTGCCCTTGCCTGGGACGCCGGCAGAATGGATATTCTCTTGATGCTGACCGACCACAAATCGGCAACCGGGCACTCCGGCGCATCCGACTTCTTCATCGCCGCCGACGGCACCCTCGAACGGGCGCGCGGCCGCCCCGCCGGGCTGATCTATGCCGGCGCCGCGATTGTCGCGCCGGCTCTATTCGACGACGCTCCCGCCGGCGCGCACTCGCTCAACCGTCATTTCGACCGCGCCATGGCGGCCGGACGGCTGCGCGGCATGGTGATGGATGGCCGCTGGATCACCGTCGGCGCGCCGGCGGCAATCCCGCTCGCCGAAGCCGCCGTGGCTGCCGCTCTGGCCGAGAGGCGATGACGGGCCCAAGAGCCCTCAACGTCGTTTCAATCCCCCCTGGCGCTCCGTTCCTGCCAACCGTCGCCGGGGCGCTGGCCGACGGCACGCTGGTGCCGGGCTTCTCATTCAACGGCGATCCGCTTCTGCTCGCCGCCGCCACCATCTTCGTGCCGACGCGGCGTGCGGCGCGCGAGCTGCGCAGCGTCTTTGCCGAGCGTGCGGGCGGCCGTTCGGCCATCCTGCCGACCATCCGGCCGCTCGGCGAATTCGACGAAGAGGAGGCGATGTTTTCCCCGAGCCGGCGCTGCTCGACGCATTGCCGCCGATCGGCACGTTCGAGCGGCTGCTCTGGCTGGCGCCGCTGGTGAAGCGGTGGAAGCGGCGGCTGCCGGCCCATCTGGCAGCCATGTTTGCCGAGGAGATGGTGGTGCCGGCGTCCTCGGCCGACGCGCTTTGGCTGGCGCGCGACCTCGCCGGCCTGATCGACGAGATCGAGACCGAAGGGGCCGATTGGGCCCGGCTCGGTGAGCTCGTGCCCGCAGAGCTCGCCGGCTGGTGGCAGGTGACGCTCGATTTCCTCGAGATCGTTACCCGTTCGTGGCCCGGAATCCTCGCCGAACGCCAGAGGTCGAACCCGGCCGCCCATCGCAACGCCCTGATCCGGGCCGAAGCGAAGCGGCTGCGGACCTCGCCGCCCGCCGGCCCGGTGATTGCTGCCGGCTCGACCGGGTCGATCCCGGCCACGGCCGAGCTGCTCGGCGTGATTGCCGGCCTGCCGAACGGCGCGGTGGTGCTGCCCGGCCTCGACCGCACGCTCGACGACGACACGTTTGGGCTGTTGGCCGCGCCGCCCGAGCCGTCGCTGCTCGGCCATCCGCAGTTCGGCCTGGCGAGGCTGCTAAAGCGGCTCGGTCTCAACCGTGCCGATATCGGCGAGCTTGGCGCGCCCAGCCCCGCCCTCTGTCGCCGTGCCGCGCTCATCAGCGCCGCACTGCAGCCGGCCGAGACCACCGACCGGTGGTCGTGGCTGCGCGCCGAGCTGCCCGAGGGCGCGGTGACCGACGCGCTCGCCGGCCTGACATTGGTGGAAGCGGCGGGCGAGCGCGACGAGGCGCTGGCGATCGCGGTGGCGCTCAGGCAGGCGACCGTCGACGGCGGCAACACTGCCGCCCTCGTCACCGCCGACCGCGATCTGGCGCGGCGGGTCTCGACCGAGCTGATGCGCTTCGGCATCCGCGCCGATGATTCCGGCGGCACGCTGCTTGCCCGCAGCCAGCCGGCGGCGCTGCTGACCCTGGTCTCGGATGCCGCGCTGCGGCCCGGCGACCCGGTATCGCTGCTCTCTTTGATCAAGCATCCGCTGCTGTCGCTCGGCCTGCCGCGGGCCACCGCCCGCCGGGCCGCCGAGCTGGTCGAGCTGGTGGCGCTGCGCGGCGCGACCGGGCGGCCCGACATCGAGACGCTCGGCGCAGCCTTCGAGACGCGGCTGGCCGCAATCGCAAATGAGCGCCATCCGCCGTTCTGGCGCGGCCGCTTCGGCGCTGCCGCGCTCACCGAAGGCCGAGATCTGCTCGCTCGGCTGAACCGTGCGGTGCAGCCATTGCTTCGCCTTCGCGCCCTGCCGTCGGTTGCTCTGGCGGAGATCGCCACGGCCGCCGGGCTGGCGCTCGAGGAGCTTGGCCGCGACGCGGACGGCAGCCTGGCTGGGCTCTACGCCGGCGATGCCGGCCAGAAACTCGCGGACGTGCTGCGTGCACTCATCTCCGCGGCGAGCCCGTTCGAGCTCGCCCCCGCCGAATGGCCGGACGTGGCGGCCGCCTTGATCGGTCCCGAGATGGTCAAGCCGGCGGCCGGCGCCGACGGCCGCGTCGCCATCTGGGGCACGCTCGAAGCGCGTCTGCAGAGCGTCGACACGCTGGTGCTGGGCGGTCTCAACGAAGGCAGCTGGCCGCGTCGCGCCGAAGCCGACCGGTTCATGTCCCGGCTGATGAAATCGGGGCTGGACCTGGCGCCGCCGGAACGGCGGATCGGGTTGGCTGCGCACGATTTCTGGATGGCGATGGGCACCGGCAAAGTGGTGCTGACCCGCGCGGCACGCGCCGGCGACGCGCCTGCCGTCGCGTCGCGCTGGCTGCAGCGCCTCACCACCTTCGTCGGCCCGGCGCAGGCGGCAGCGATGCGGGCCCGCGGTGACGAGCTGCTCGGCTGGGCGCGCGGTCTCGACGACGGCGCCAAGGTGAGACCGGTCAAGCGGCCCGAGCCGAAGCCGCCCGCCGCCGCCCGTCCCAAACGCTTCTCGGTCACCGAGATCGAGACCTTGCGCCGCGATCCCTATGCCGTCTACGCCAAACGCATTCTCGGCCTGGCGCGGCTTGACGGGCTGCTGCGCGACCCCGGCGCTGCCGAGCGGGGCACCCTGTTCCACGACATCCTGCACCGCTTTGCCGAGGCCGCGACCGACGTCCATCAGCCTGCGGCGGGGGAGATCCTGCTCGCCATCGGCCGGGGCTGCTTTGGCCAATGCAACCTGCCGGCCGACGTCCATGCGGTGTGGTGGCCGCGCTTCGTTGCGCTGGCCGAAAAGATCATCGCCTGGGAGCGGCAGCGAAGCGATAGGGTCACTTCCCGCCACTCCGAAGCGCGCGCGCGGCCGACACTGGTCGGCCGCACCGGCATCACCCTGGCCGGCCGCGCCGACCGCATCGACCTGGTCGGACGCCGCAGCGCCGACATCCTCGATTTCAAGACCGGCTCGTCGCCCTCCAAGGGTCAGGCGCATACGCTGGTGTCGCCGCAGCTGGCGCTCGAAGCTGCCTTGCTGGAGCGCGGCGCGTTCGAGGAACTCGGCAAGCTCAAGCCGCACGATCTGGCCTTCGTGCGCCTGCGCATGAAGGGCGATGTCGAGCAGGAATCGGTGCTGAAATACGGCTCTCGCAGCAAGACGGCGGCTGCCCTCGCCCACGAAGCGTGGACGCGGCTCGAACAGCTGCTCGGCCACTATAACCGCGCCGCCAACGGCTATCTGTCGCGCACGCTGCCGTTCCGCGAGGGCGACATGGATGGCGACTACGACCATCTGGCCCGGGTGCTCGAATGGTCGGCCGGCGCCGATGACGAAGGCGACACGGAGGTCGGCGAATGAAGCCGCCGCTCAACGTCCCGCCGGAGACGGCCGAGCTCCAGGCGCGGGCGTCGGATCCCGGCAATTCGGTCTGGGTGTCGGCCAATGCGGGGTCCGGCAAGACCCATGTGCTGGCCCAGCGGGTGATCCGGCTGTTGCTCGACGGCACGCCGCCTGCCAAGATCCTGTGCCTGACCTACACCCGCGCGGCAGCCGCCAACATGGCCAACCGGGTGTTTGCGGATCTGGCGGACTGGACGCTGCTCGACGACGCGACGCTCGCCCGCAGGCTCGCCGCGATCGACGGGCGCCGGCCGAGCGCGGCCCGCCTGGCGCGCGCCCGCCGGCTTTACGCCACCGCGCTCGAAACTCCGGGCGGCCTAAAGATTCAGACCATCCATGCCTTCTGCGAGGCGGTGCTGCAGCAGTTTCCGCTCGAGGCCAATATCGCCGGCCATTTCGAGCTGCTCGATTCGGCGATGGAGGCGGCTCTGGTTGCCCAGGCGCGCCGCGACATGGTCACCGGTGTGGCGGGAGGCGGCGACCAGGCGCTTGCCGAGGCCTTCGCTACCGTGCTCACCCATGGCGGCGAATATGGCCTCGACCTTCTGCTCGGCGAGATCGTCGCCAAGCGCGACCGGCTGCGCGCCTTTCTCGACCAGACCGCGATCGCCGAGGCGCCGTTCGCCGATCTGTTCGACGAATTCGGGTTCCTTCCGCACGAAAGCGCCGACACCATCGCGGGCGGCGTCTGGCCCGACCGCTATTTCGACCGGCCGCTCTGCCTTGCCTTGCTCGCCAAGGCGCAAGCGACGGCCAAGGGCAGCGCCGTCGAATTTGCCCGCGGCATGCTCGAGGCATGCGAGATCGACGATCCCGAGCTTCGCCTGCACAAGCTGCGCGATACCTTTTTGACCAAGAAAAGCGGCGAAGGGTGGCAGCCGCGCAGCCTCGCCAAGGTGGCGGTCAAGACGCCTGAAAGCCACTTTCCGGGCTTCAGCGCTGCGTTCGCCGCCACCGCTGAGGCGGTTCGCGCCGCCGCCGACAGGCTGGCGCTGTTCGGCATGCTGCAGGGCACCTGCGCGGCGCTCACCGTCGGCGACTGGCTCATTCGCCGCTACGAGGAGCTGAAGAGCGCCCGTGGCTTCCTCGATTTCAACGATCTGATCACCCGGACGGTTCGGCTGCTGTCGCGCCAGGATGCAGGCCAATGGGTGCACTATAAGCTCGACCGGGGCATCGACCACATCCTGATCGATGAGGCCCAGGACACCAGCCCGGCCCAGTGGCAGGTGGTCAAGGATCTGGCCGCCGAGTTCTTCGCCGGGGCGGGCGCGGGCGAGGAGCGGCGGCGGACGCTGTTTGCGGTCGGCGACGAGAAGCAGTCGATCTATTCCTTCCAGGGTGCCGATCCAGCCTCGTTCGCCGAAAGCGGCGACGCCTTCGCCGGCCGGGTCCGTGCTGCCGGCCAGCCGTTCGAGCGGCTGCGCCTGACCTGGTCTTTCCGCTCGACCGAGGATGTCCTGTCGGCGGTGGACCGGGTCTTTGCCCGGCCGCATCTGCGCCAGGGCCTCGGCCGCGACCGCGATCCGATCGAGCATCGCCCGATCCGCGCCGGCGCCCCCGGTTATGTCGAGATCTGGCCCTCGCTCGGCGCCGAGACGGTCGAGGAACCGGACGACTGGCGCCAGCCGATCGACCATGCGCGGGCGCCGTCCGTGCAACTCGCCGAGCGGATCGCGGCCACCATCGCTGCCTGGATCGGCCGCGGCGAAAGGCTGGAGGCGACCGGCAAGCCGGTGCTGGCCGGCAATATCCTGGTGCTGGTGCGCAAGCGCGACCGGTTCGTACATGCGCTGTCGCGCAGCCTGAAGGCACGCGGCATCCCGGTCGCCGGCGCCGACCGCTTGAGTCTGCCGGCCCATATCGCGGTCAAGGACATGGCCGCGCTCGGCCGTTTCCTGCTCCAGCCGCATGACGATCTGTCGCTCGCCGCGGTGCTGAAGAGCCCGGTTTTCGGCGAGACCGAGGAGCGTCTCTACGAGCTGGCCGCCGGGCGGGCCGAGGGAACCTCGCTCTATGCCGCGCTGCGCGGCAAGGCGGTGGGCGACCTCTGGTTCGCCGCTGCGGCCGAGCGGCTGGCGGGCTGGATGACTGAAGCTGCCTTCAGGCCGCCGTTCGAGTTCTACGCCGGCGTCCTGCACCGGGATGGCGTCCGCGCCGCGATGATCGCCCGCCTCGGCCAGGACGCCGGCGACATTCTCGACGAGTTCCTGAGCTTCTCACTGGCCGAGGAGCGGGTTGGGCTGCCCGGTCTGGAGGCCTTTCTGGCCGTGCTCGACACCGCCGCTCCGGAGATCAAGCGCGAGATGGACCAAGGCCGCGACGAGGTCCGCATCATGACCGTCCATGCCGCCAAGGGGCTGGAGGCACCGGTGGTGTTCCTGGTCGACGGCGGCGCCGCGCCCTTTGCCGAGCAGCATCTGCCGCGCCTCATCCCGTTCGCCAGCCGCAGCGGGCTCTGGCAGGGCGAGGGCTTCTTGTGGCGGGCGGCCGGGTCGTTCTCCAACAGCGTCGCCAAGCAGGTGGCGCAGGCCGAGCGGCAGCGGGCGGAAGAGGAGTACCGGCGCCTGCTCTATGTCGGCATGACCCGTGCCGAGGACCGGCTGATCATCTGCGGCTACCACGGCAAGCGCACCCCGCCGGACGCAGCCTGGCACGCGGCGGTCAGCCGGGCGTTGACCGAGGGTGAAACCTGCCGCCTCATAATCCATCCCGTCACTGGCCAGGAGGTGCACCGCTACCAGGTGGCAAGCGGCGCCGCGCCGGCCGAGCCGTTGCCGGCCGAGCCATCGCCGCCGGCCGTCCGGGCCGGCCGCGAGCGCCTGCCGGCTTGGCTGCGCGACAGGGCCGATGAACCTGCCCCGCTGCCGCGGCCGCTGTCGCCCTCGCGCGCGGCGGCGGTGATCGAGGACGGCGAGGCTGCCGCCGCCCAGCGCTCGCCGGTGTTCGACGCGCTGCGGCCGAGCCTGGCGATCCGCCGCGGCCTGGCGACCCACCGCCTGCTGCAGATGCTGCCCGAGGTTGCGCCGGCCGACCGTGCCGCGGCGGCAGAGCGCTATCTGGCCCTGATCGCAGAGGCGGATTGGAGCGAGGCCGACCGCGCCGAGACACTGGCCGCGGTCGACGCGATCCTCGAGGATGCCGCCTTTCGGCCGCTGTTTGCGCCGGGCTCGCGTGCCGAGGTGGCGGTCATGGGCCGGCTCGAAGTGCGCGGCCGCGAGCGGGTCGTCTCGGGCAAGCTCGACCGGCTGGCGGTGACCCCCGACAAGGTGCTGATCGTCGACTACAAGACCAACCGGCCGGCGCCGGCCGTGCTCGATGAGGTTCCGGCGGCCTATGTCGGCCAGATGGCGCTCTACCGGGCGCTGCTGCAGCCGCTCTATCCGCAGCACCGCGTCGAGGCGGCGCTGTTGTTTACCGAGGCGCCGCGCCTGCTCGCCCTGCCGGGCGCCTGCCTCGATGCCGCGCTTGCCCGACTCGTCGCGGCGTGACAAGAGTCTGCGCTTGAAGCGGCTCCGCCGCCGCACCACATATCACGCGAACCTAAAACCCGCCGAAAGGATCTTCGCATGGCCACCGTCAAGGTCGACAACAAGAACTTCAAGGCCGATGTGCTCGACGCCCAAGAGCCGGTCGTCGTCGACTTCTGGGCCGAGTGGTGCGGGCCCTGCAAGATGATCGCGCCGGCGCTTGAGGAAATTTCCAAGGAGCTCGGCGGCAAGGTCAAGATCGCCAAGCTCAATATCGACGAGAATCCCGAGTTGGCCGCGCAGTTCGGCGTTCGCTCGATCCCGACGCTGATGATCTTCAAATCGGGCGAAGTGGCCGACATGAAGGTTGGTGCAGCGCCGAAGACGGCCCTGTCGCATTGGATCAACGGCGCCGTCGCCTAGAGCGAGTGGAACGGCTTTCCGTTCGGAATGGCGGAAAACCAATGATTTAGAGTGGGCCCAGCCCTTACCGAAAGCCCGGCCGAGCGCCGGGCTTTTCGTTCAGGTCGGCGGTGTCCCGTTCGCGGCGAGCACCTCGCCGGCGAGATAGAGCGAGCCGCCGATCAGGATCCGCGGCGCCGTCTCCGCCGGGTTCCAGGTATCGCGCAACAGCATCAAGGCGCTGGCGACCGAGCTCACCGGCTCGGCCGACAGCCCCGCCTCGGCGGCCCGCGCCGCGAGCTCGGCATTGGGCAGGCCGGCATCGCTGGAAGCGACCGGCACGGTGTAGACATGGCGGGCCATGCCCTCGAAGGCGCGGAAATAACCGGTCTGGTCCTTGGTGTTGAGCATGCCGCAGATCAGGAACAGCGGCCGCTGGAAGCGCTCCTCCTGTTCCGCCATCGCTTCGGCCACGACCACGCCGGCGCCCGGATTGTGGCCGCCGTCCAGCCAGATCTCGGCGCCGTGCGGCGCCAGCTCGGTCAGCTTGCCCTTGGCCAGGCGCTGCATGCGTCCGGGCCAGTCGACGGTGGTCATTGCCCGGTCGACGGCGCGCTGCGACAGCTCGAAGCCGGCCGCCTTCACCGCCGCGATCGCCGCCGCCGCGTTGGCGAACTGATGGCGGCCCGCCAACCGCGGCGGGCTAAGATCGAGCAGCCGCCACTCGTCCTGATAGGTCATTCGCCCGTTCTCTTCGAAGGCGATAAAATCCTGTCCGTAGATCAAAGTGGGGCAGTCGAGCCGCGCTGCGGTGGCAATCAGCACCTCCTGTGCGGCCTCGGTCTCCTGGGCGCCGATCACCACCGGCCGCCCGGGCTTGATGATGCCGGCCTTCTCGGCGGCAATCAGCTCGACGCGGTCGCCGAGGAACGCCTCATGGTCGAGCGATACGGGCATGATCACGGTGCAGGCGGGCCGTTCCAGGACGTTGGTGGCATCGAAGCGGCCGCCGAGGCCGACCTCGATGATCGCCGCATCGGCCGGATGCTCGGAAAACAACAGGAAGGTCACCGCCGTCAGGATCTCGAACACGGTAATCGCCTCGCCGTCATTGGCCCGCGCGGCGCGTGCCACGGCATCGGCCAGAACCTCGTCGGCGACCAGCCGTCCGCCGCCTTCTGCCCCGATCCGATAGCGTTCATGCCAGCGGACCAGATGCGGCGAAGTGTGGACATGGACGCTATGGCCGCCGGCCTCCAGCAGGGCGCGGCAAAATGCGGCGGCCGAGCCCTTGCCGTTGGTCCCGGCGATATGGATCACGGGCGGCAGCCGCCGCTCGGGATTGCCGAGCCGCGCCAGCAGCCGGGCGATGCGGTCGAGCGACAGGTCGAAGCCCTTCGGATGGACCGAGAGCAGGCGCTCGATTTCGCGGTCGGCGGCGGTGGTCGTCATCGAGATCGTTCTGACCTCAGCGTTGGCGGGGCGGCAGCGCCGCGCCCCGAGCAACGGTTCAGGCCTGGGCGCGCAATTCACCCGGTACCATCGCCGGCGGCAGCGTCTCCGGCTCGATTGCGTCGGGAACCGGCGTTTTCAGGAGGATCTTGAGCAGCCGCGCAATGGTGCTCTTCAGTTCGAGCCGCGATATGACCATGTCGACCATGCCGTGCTCCATCAGATATTCGGCGCGCTGAAAGCCTTCAGGCAGCTTCTCGCGGATGGTCTGCTCGATCACCCGCGGGCCGGCAAAGCCGATCAGCGCGCCGGGCTCGGCAAGGTGCACGTCGCCCAGCATCGCGTAGGAGGCGGTGACGCCCCCGGTGGTCGGATTGGTGAGCACGACGATGTAGGGCAGCCCCGCCTCCTTGAGGCGGTCGACCGCGACGGTGGTGCGGGCGAGCTGCATCAGCGACAGGATGCCCTCCTGCATCCGCGCCCCGCCCGAAGCGGCGAACAGGATGACCGGGCGGCGCCGCTGCACGGCGGTCTCGAAGCCATGGATGATCGCCTCGCCGGCGGCCAGCCCGAGCGAGCCGCCCATGAAGGCGAAATCCTGGACCGTGGCCAACACCGGCACGTCTTCGATCGTACCGAGCGCATTGACGATGGCATCGTCGAGCCCGGTCTTGGCCTTCGCCTCCCTGAGGCGGTCGACATAACGCTTCTCATCCCGGAATTTCAGCGGATCGGTGGGGACGCGCGGCGTCTCGAGCGTCTCGAACTGGCCGCCGTCGAAGAAATAGCGCAGCCGCTCCTTGGCGGAGATCTTCATGTGATGCCCGGAAGCGGGGATCACGAACTGGTTGCTCTCGAGGTCCTTGTGGAACACCATTTCGCCGGTGTCGGGGTCCTTGATCCACAAATTTTCGGGAATGTCGCGGCGGCCGAGCATCGAGTTGATCTTCGGCCGCACATAGTTGGTGATCCAGTTCATCGGCTTGCCCTCCGCTCTCCCGGCCTAAGATGGCGAGCCTAGCCGGCCGAAGCAAGGCGGGTGGCGCGCACCCCCGCAGCGAGCGCCTGGACCAGGCCGGTGGCGGCTCCTCTCGCCGCGTCCGGCGCGGCCGCGGCGATCGCGCTGACCAGCGCGGTGCCGACCACGACCCCGTCGGCGGAAGCGCCGATCAGCCTGGCCTGCTCGGGCGTCTTCACGCCGAAGCCGACGCAGACCGGCAGTGCGGTATGGCGTTTGATGCGCGCCACCGCGGCGCTCACTTTCGCGGTGTCGGGAAGTGCCGCCCCGGTGATCCCGGTCATCGACACATAGTAGACGAAGCCGGAGCTGTTCTGCAGCACCTTGGGCAGGCGCCGGTCATCGGTCGTCGGGGTCGCCAGGCGGATGAAATTGAGGCCGGCGCGCATCGCCGGCAAGCAGAGCTCGGCATCCATTTCGGGCGGCAGATCGACGACGATCAGCCCGTCGATGCCGGCCGCTGTCGCCTCGGCGAGGAAGCGCTCGACGCCGTAGATGTAGATCGGGTTGTAGTAGCCCATCATCACAATCGGCGTGTCGTCGTCGCCGGCGCGGAAGGCGCGGGCCATGGCGAGGGTTCGGGCGAGAGTCTGCCCGGCTTTCAAAGCCCGCAGCCCCGCCGCCTGGATGGCCGGGCCGTCGGCCATCGGGTCGGAGAACGGCATGCCGAGCTCGATGATGTCGGCCCCGGCTGCCGGCAGCGCCTGCATGACGGAAAGCGAGGTCGCGGGATCGGGGTCGCCGCCCATGAAGTAGGTGACCAGCGCCGGCCGGCCCTGCTGCCTCAGCGCCGCGAAACGGCGGTCGATGCGCGTCGAGGCCATCCGCTCAGATCTCCATGCCGAGCATGCTCGCCACCGTGTGCACGTCCTTGTCGCCGCGGCCCGAAAGGTTGACGATGATGATCCGGTCGGGTGCCATCGCCGGGGCGAGCTTCATCGCGTGGGCGATCGCATGCGCGGATTCCAGCGCCGGGATGATGCCTTCGACCCGCGTCGTCAGCTGGAAGGCTTCGAGCGCCTCGTCGTCGAGGATCGGCACATAGCTCACCCGGCCGGCATCGCGCAAAAAGCTGTGCTCCGGGCCGACGCCGGGATAATCGAGGCCGGCCGAGATGGAGTGGCCGTCGAGGATCTGGCCGTCGGCGTTCTGCAGCAGATAGGTGCGGTTGCCGTGCAGCACGCCGGGCCGGCCGGCGCTCATCGAGGCGCAGTGCTCAACGCCGTCGAGCCCGCGGCCGCCTGCCTCGACGCCGAAGATCGCCACATCGCGGTCGTCGAGAAACGGATGGAAGAGGCCGATGGCGTTGGAGCCGCCGCCGACAGCGGCGATGATGGCATCCGGCAGCCGTCCTTCCTGTTCGAGGATCTGCGCGCGCGCCTCGATGCCGATCACCGATTGGAAGTCGCGCACCAGTTCCGGGTAGGGATGCGGCCCGGCCGCGGTGCCGATCAGGTAATAGGTATCCTCGACATTGGTCACCCAGTCCCGCAGCGCCTCGTTCATCGCGTCCTTCAGTGTGCCGTGCCCGGCGCTGACCGGCCGCACCTCCGCACCCAGCAGCTTCATCCGGAACACGTTGGGCTTCTGCCGCTCGACATCGGTGGCGCCCATATAGACCACGCAGGGATAGCCGAAACGGGCGGCGACGGTGGCCGAAGCCACGCCGTGCTGGCCGGCGCCGGTCTCGGCGATAATGCGGCGCTTGCCCATCCGCTTGGCGAGCAGGATCTGACCGAGGCAATTGTTGATCTTGTGCGAGCCGGTGTGGTTGAGATCCTCGCGCTTGAAGTAGATTTTCGCGCCGCCGAGATGGCGGGTCAGCCCTTCGGCGAAATAGAGTTTCGACGGCCGCCCGGCGTAGAAGGTGGAGAGCCCGTCGAGCTCGGCGCGAAACGCCGGATCGTGCTTGGCCTGCTGCCAGTGACGCTCCAGCTCGAGGATCAGCGGCATCAACGTTTCGGCCACGAACCGGCCGCCGAAAATGCCGAACATGCCCTGCTCGTCCGGACCCATGCGGAAGGAATTCGGCTCAGCCGGTTTGTTCATCGGCCGCTCTCCTGGTCTGACCGTGTCACGCGGCGAAAGCTCCGCGCATCGCCGCGACGGCCTGGAAGAATTCCGCGATCAGCCGGACGTCCTTGACCCCGGGCGCCCGTTCGACACCGGACGATACATCGACGGCGGCCGGTCTTGCCAACCGCAGCGCGTCCGCCAGGTTGGCGGCGTTGAGGCCGCCCGAAAGCATATAGTCGAGGTTGCGGTCGAGGCCGGCAAGCAGCCGCCAGTCGAAAGCGAGCCCGTTGCCGCCGGGCAGCTCTGCGCCGGCAGGGGGCTTGGCGTCGAACAGCAGCCGGTCGGCCACGCCGCGGTACTGCTCCGCCGCGGCAACATCGGCAGCCTCGCGGACCGCCAGCGCCTTGACCACCGTCAGGCCGAAGCGGTCTTTGAGGGCAGCGACGCGGGCCGGGGTCTCGCGGCCGTGCAACTGCAGGATGTCCGGTTCGACCTGCGAGACGATGTCGGCCAAGGTCCGGTCGTCGGCGTCGACCGTGACGGCAACCGCCTTGGCGCGCCCCACGGCCGCGCCGCGCAGGGCGGCGGCCTCGCCCGGAGTGAGATGGCGCGGGCTTTTCGGAAAGAAGATGAAGCCGACCTGATGGGCACCGCAATCGAGCGCGGCAGCCATTGCCTCGGCGCTTTTCAGGCCACAGATCTTGATCTCGAGCGACATGGCGCCGCACCTGCCACGAAATTCCCGGAAAGTCGAGCGTCAGCCGCAGGTCAGTCGAACTGGATGGCCTGCAGCGCGTTGCCGTTGCGCTTCAGCCAAGCCTTGCAACGCTCCGTTTCCGGGCACAGCCTGGCGCACAGTGCCCAAAACTTCGGGCCGTGGTTCATTTCCTTGAGATGCGCCACCTCGTGCGCCACGAGGTAGTCGATCACCGGCGCCGGCGCCATCATGATGCGCCAGGAGAAGGAAAGCACGCCGTCCGACGTGCACGAGCCCCAGCGGCTGGTCGTGTCGCGGAAGCGGACCGCCTTAGCGCGCTTGTGGACGGCGGCGCAATGCTTGGCCACCAGCGCCTCGATCTCCACTTTGGCCTCGCGCTTCAAAAAGTCGGCGACACGGCGCGGCAGATGGCGGCGGTCGCCATGCACGGTCAGCACCGGCCCGGTCGGGCCGCGGCCGACCGTCACCGTGCCGCGCGTTTCCGGCGCATGAACGATCCGGTGCGGCACCCCCCGCAGCGGGATCTTGATGCCGGGCCGCACCAGCGGCTGGCGCGGCACCTTGGCCAGGCGCTGCTCGAGCCAATCCCGATGGCGGTCCAGAAAGCGATCGACTTCGCCGCGCTTGATCCCGGGCGGGACGGTGATTCGCAAGCCGCGTCCGCCGGTGTCGATGCGCAAGGTCAGCCGGCGCGCCCGGGTGTGCTCGACGATGCGCAGCGGCAGCGTCCGTCCCGACACGATGTGCTCACGCTCCTCCACACGCGGCGGGCGGATCGGCAGCTTGCGGCGGAACAGGTCGAGCGGCATGCGCGTGAGCATCGTCGATTCGTGGGCGGAAATCTCGTCGAAAAAGCGCTCGGCCGAAGCCGTGCCGGACGCAACTTCTTCTACCACAGAAAAAGCGGCGTTGCGGGAAATCGCAACGCCGCTTTTTTCGTTTCGATTGCGACGCCGGGCCGGGCGCGCTCGGCCGGTTAAGCCTCGTCGAGCAGGCCGCCGGCAGCGCCTCGGCCCTTGCCGTTGGGAGTGGCCGTCGGCGCCGAGCGCGAGCGGCTCGCCATGAACCGGTCGAAATCTTCCTGGTCCTTGGCGCGTCTCAGCTCGCGTGCATATTCGTCGAACTGCTCGAGCATCTCGTCGAGCTTGCGCCGCTCTTCGGCCAGCCGCTCCAGCTCCTTCTCGCGCCAGTCGTCGAATGCCACATTGCCGGTGCCGCGCTGGGCCCGATAGGAGGCGCGCCGGCAGCCCCGGAACATGCCGTCGGTCGCCCGGTTGACGTCGCGCTTGAAGCCTTCCAGCCGATCGCCCCAGATGATGTAGGCAAGCATCGCAAAGCCGAGCGGCCAGAACACCGCGAAACCGATCACCATCAGCGCGATGGTCGCCGGCGTCCAAGCCGGTCGGATCAATGCACTCGTGTTCATCTTCTCCCGTTCCTTCCGTTGGAGGCGACCATCAGGCCGCTCGTTTCGAGATGGGAGCGCCCAAATCGGGCTTCAAGACCGCACTTTCCAAAATCGGACAAGCCACTGAAATGGCGAACCAATTTCCAACCGTTCGAGGGCATGGATGGCGAGCCCGGCGATCAGTCCCCAGAAGGCAGAGCCGATGCCGAGCACGCTGATCCCCGAGGCGGTGACCACAAAGGCGCATACCGCGGCCATCCGGCCGGCCTCGTCCTTGAGCGCGATCGACATCGCATTGGCGAGCGAGCCGACCAGCGCCAGCCCGGCCACCAACACGATCAGGCTTTGCGGCAGCGCCGCGAAGATGCCGACCAGCGAGGCTCCGAAAGCGGCGAAGATCAGGTAGGCAAGCGCATAGAAGGGCCCGGTCTTCCAGCGCTCCCCCGGGTCGGGATGGACGTCGGGACCGGTGCAGATGGCGGCCGAGATCGCCGCCAGATTGCTGCTCGAGGCGCAACACGGCGCCGACAGCAGCGAGCCGAAGCCGGTGAGGGCGATGATCGGCCCCGGTTTGGGCCGATAGCCGGCGGCGTTGAGAACCGCCAGGCCGGACAGGTTCTGCGACGCCATGGTGACGAGATAGAGCGGCAGCGCCAGCCCGATGACGCCGGCAAGGCTGAACTGCGGCGCCACCACGGTGAGGGTGGAGAGCGTTGCCGCAGGCAGCGGACCGACGCTGCCGCCCAAGTAGGAGAGCAGGCCGCCAACGGCCAGCACGGCCAGCGTCGCCAGCCCGGGATTGGCCAGCCGCACCAGGAAAAACACGGCGATCAGCGGCAGCATGAACAACGGCTCGGCCGGCACAGTCTTGACCGCATTGACAGTGAACACCACCAAAATGCCGGCCAGCATGCCCGAGGCGACGGCGACGGGCAGCCGGCCGATCAGCCGGGTCAGCGGCCCAAACAGGCCGGTGGCGATCAACAGCAGCGCAGTGATGATGAACGCGCCGACCCCGTCGGCCATGGTGAAGCCGTGACTGGCCGCAATCAATGCCGCCCCCGGCGACGACCAGGCGGCGATGACCGGCATTCCCGTCCACCAGGAAAGCCAGGCGGATTCGATCGCCAGCGCCAGGCAGAGCGCCGTGACCCAACTCGCCGTCTCCGCCTGGCTGGCGCCGAGCGCTGCCGCGGCGGAGAGGATGATCGCCAGCGTGCCGCCGAAGCCGACGACCGCAGCGACCGCGGCAGCAACCGGAATCGATGCGCGCATCTGGTCAGCCGGCCTGCGCAATAAGCGCCTCGACGGCGCCGATGATCAGGTCGAGGTCCTGGGGCCGCGACAGCCGGTGGTCGCCGTCAGGCACCAGCGAGACGGTCAGGTCGTCGGCCGGCAGGCAACTCGCCAGCTTGAGCGCATGCGCCGTCGGCACGTCCGGGTCTTGCAAGCCCTGAATAATATGCACCGGACAGTGGGTGTCGATCGGTCCGTTCATCACCAGGTTGCGGCGGCCGTCCTCGATCAACGCATTTGTATAGACATATTGATCCGCGGCATAGGCGGAAGGCTCTTCGATATAGCCGCGTTCCGCGAGATCGCGGCGCTGCGCCTCCGTCAGCCGGGGCTCGATCAGCGCGCTGGTGAAATCGGGCGCCGGAGCAATCAGCACCAGCCCGACGATCGGCGGCCGCTTGCCCCGTTTGCCGGTGAGCTTGGCGATCATCCTGAGCGCCACCCAGGCCCCCATCGAGGAGCCGACCAGGATCTGCGGGCCCTTGGTGGCGTGACGGAACACGGCCAGGCTGTCGTCGATCCAGCGCGACAGCGTGCCGGCGCGGAACTCCCCGCCCGATTGTCCATGGCCGGCATAGTCATGCCGGGTGAACGCCCGCCCGGTCCGTGCCGCCCAGGCATCGAGGGCTTCGGCCTTGGTGCCCCGCATGTCGGAGCGGTAACCGCCCAGCCACACCACCCCCGGCCGGCGGCCGGGACGGTGGCGATAGGCGATCGGCGTGCCGTCGACCTCGAGAAACTCAGCGTCCATCTCTTCCACCGCCTCTACGCCTGCCGTCTTCTGCCATGCCGCAGGCCTGCCGGTAAACCGGCCGTGCGTGCCGGCACATCGGCTGCGCTTTGGCCGTGATCTTTTCCGCGGGTTGTGCTATTGACAGCACCGCTGCCTGAACGACATGAGGCACGCCCGAAATAGCATCCACCCGATCCGAAATAGCCAGGAGAACACGGCCATTCGCAGACCATTCAAAGCCGCAGCCCCGATCAAGGAAGGGCCGCGCGCCAACCGAGAGATCCGCGTCCCGCGGGTCCAGCTCATCGATGCGACCGGAAACAATCGCGGCGTCGTCAGCATCAACGACGCGCTTCTCGCTGCCGAGGAGGCCGGTCTCGACCTCGTCGAAATCTCCCCCAATGCCGAACCGCCGGTCACCAAGATCCTCGACCTCGGCAAGCTGAAATACGCCAATCAGAAGAAAGCCGCCGAGGCGCGCAAGAACCAGAAGGTCATCGAGATCAAGGAGATCAAGATGCGCCCCAACATCGACATCCACGACTACGAGGTGAAGATGAAGGCGGTCCGCCGGTTCTTCGAGGAAGGCGACAAGGTCAAGCTCACGCTTCGCTTCCGCGGCCGCGAGATGGCCCATATGGAGCTCGGCATGCAGCTTCTCAACAAGGTCCGCGAGGAAGTTGCGCCGATCGCCAAGGTCGAAGCCGAGCCGAAGCTCGAGGGCCGTCAGATGATGATGGTGCTGTCGCCACGCTGAGCGAGGGCCGGGGCGCATAGCCGCGCGGCCCCCTTTTTGCCATCACTGCCACGAATTCCCCATGATGCCGTCGTCAATGGCGGCGGTGGGATGATAAGCGGTGGGATTCTGAGATGACGTCGCAAACCTTGAAGCGGCCAGCCAAGACGGTTGCCGAGCTGGCCCAATTCCAGCGGCGGCGACGGCTGGTGCTCGCGCTGCTGATCACCGCTGCCTTTGTCGGGCTGCTGTTCGTCGGCTCGGCATCGACCGACCACGAATTCCACGAGCATGTCGAGGGCTTCGGCATTTGCGTAATGCTGATTGCCATTCTCGGCCGGACCTGGTGCACCCTCTACATCGGCGGCCGCAAGAGCAGCGAGATCGTGCGCGGGGGTCCCTACTCGGTCACCCGCAATCCGCTCTATCTGTTTTCCGCCATCGGGGCGGTCGGCATCGGCGCCATGACCGGCAGCATCACCGTGGGGCTGGCCTTCGGGGTGATCGCCTATGTCGCCTTCCACCCCGTCATCCTGGTCGAGGAAGCCTTTCTGGAACACACGTTCGGCGACGTCTATCGGCGCTACAAGGTCGAGGTCCCCCGCTTCTTCCCGAACCTCAGGCTGTTCAGCGAAAGCGACCAGCTGTCGGTCAGGCCGCAGGTGCTCTACCGGACGTTCTGCGACGGGTTGCTGTTCCTCGCGGCCTATCCGTTCTTCGAGACGATCGAGTATCTGCAGAACCACGGCACGCTTCCGGTGCTGGTGCGGCTGTTCTAGCCTTCTGCGCAAGCAGCATCACCCCGGCTTGCGCTTCGGCGGGTTGCTCGCTATAAGCGCCGCGTTTTCAGAACCGTCCGGCAGGGCATGCCGTGGCGGTTCGCAATGCTTTCGGGCCTGGTCTGCCCGGACAAGACGCGCGAACGCGCCCACAAGGAGTAGCAAAATGCCCAAACTGAAGACCAAATCCGCTGCCAAGAAGCGGTTCAAGGTGACCGCGACCGGCAAGGTCCTGGCGCAGGCCGCAGGCAAGCGCCATGGCATGATCAAGCGCACCAACAAGTTCATCCGCGACGCCCGCGGCACCATGCAGCTGGCCGAGCCCGACGCCCGCAAGGTCGTCAAGAACTATCTGCCGAACGGCGTCTGAGCCCGCCCGGTCGCGCGCGTTAAGGAGATCATGACATGGCCCGCGTCAAACGGGGCGTCACCGCCCATGCCAAGCACAAGAAGGTCCTGAAAGCCGCCAAGGGCTTCTACGGCCGCCGCAAGAACACCATCCGCGTCGCCAAGCAGGCGGTGGAGAAGTCGAAGCAATACGCCTATCGCGACCGCAAGAATCGCAAGCGGTCGTTCCGGGCGCTGTGGATCCAGCGCATCAATGCCGCCGTCCACGAGCACGGCCTGACCTATGGCCGCTTCATCGACGGCCTCAACAAATCGGGCATCGAGATCGACCGCAAGGTGCTGTCCGACATGGCAATCCATGAGCCGCAGGCGTTCGTCGCTCTGGTCGGCAAGGCCAAGGTGGCGCTCGAATATCTGAAGAACACCACACCGAATGCGTTTGAAAGCGCCGTCGCCTGAGGCCGGCGCCTTCCCAGCGAAGTCTGCTTGATTTGGGAAACCCGCGCCGGCAAGGCTGGCGCGGGTTTTTTCGGTTTTCGGCGCAACAGAGGCGCTCACGGTGATGACGACAATTGATCTTGACGACCTGGAGCATGCCTTGCTGGGCGACATCGCCGCGGCGGCCGATGAGGCCGCCATCGAGGCGGTGCGGATCGGGGCGCTCGGCAAGAAGGGGCTGATCTCGGACCGACTGAAGACATTGGGCAGCATGTCGGCCGAGGAGCGGCAGGTGATGGGGCCCGCCATCAACGGGCTCAAGCAGCGGGTCAACGATGCGCTCACGGCGCGGCGCTCGGCCTTGCGCGGCGCCGCAATCGCTGCCCGGCTGGCCGCTGAGCGCGTCGATGTCAGCTTGCCGGTTCGCACAGCTCCCGCCGAGCGCGGCCGCATTCACCCGATCAGCCAGGTCATCGACGAGATCGCGGCGATCTTCGGCGATCTCGGCTTCACCATTGCCGAAGGGCCGGACATCGAGACCGATCATTATAATTTCACCGCGTTGAACTTCCCGCCCGGCCATCCCGCGCGCGAGATGCACGACACGTTCTTCCTGCAGGCGGCGGGTCCTGAGGCCGAGCGCAAGCTGTTGCGCACGCACACCTCGCCGGTCCAGATCCGCACCATGGAGGCGCAAAAACCGCCGATTCGCATCGTCATCCCGGGCAAGACCTACCGCCAGGATTCCGACGCCACGCATACGCCGATGTTCCACCAGCTCGAGGGACTGGTCGTCGACCGCACCGCCAACATCGCCAATCTGCGCTGGGTGCTTGAAGAGTTCTGCAAGGCCTTTTTCGAGGTGCCGGCGCTGAAGATGCGCTTCCGGCCGAGCTATTTCCCGTTCACAGAGCCCAGTTTGGAGGTCGACATTCAATGCGACCGCTCGCGCCCGGGCGAGGTCCGGTTCGGCGAGGGCGCCGACTGGATGGAGATCCTGGGCTGCGGCATGGTGCATCCCAATGTGCTGCGCTTCGGCGGCCTTGATCCGGAAAACTATCAAGGTTTTGCCTGGGGCATGGGCATCGACCGGATCGCCATGCTGAAATACGGCATGCCGGACCTGCGCGCCTTCTTCGATGCCGATGTCCGCTGGCTCACCCACTACGGCTTCCGCCCCCTCGACATGCCGACGCTGTTCGCCGGCCTGTCGAGCTGATGCCGACTTTGCTCGTCTGGAATGGATATCGCTTCCGCTTCTATTCATCGGATCGGCCGGAGCCGCCCCATGTCCATATCGTCAAGGGGAGCGCTGCAGCGAGAATCTGGCTGCGCAGTTTGGACGTGGAATTCAGTCGCGGGTACAATGAATACGAGATGCGCGAATTGATGCGGATCGTAGCAGACAACCGAGATGCTTGGATCGGAAAGTGGAATGACCTCTTCGGAGTTTGAGACGGAAGAGATGCGGCCGATCGAGGCTCGGTGCGACGAGCAGTTTCTCTACGTTACATTGGCCGATGGTCGACTGATCCGGGCTCCGCTGTGGTGGTATCCTTTTCTTCAGCAGGCGAGGCCGGCCGACCGGGCCAAGATCGAGCTCCAATTCAGCGGCGTATGGTGGCAGGTGATGGACGAAGGCGTCTCGGTGAAGGCGCTTCTGCTCGGCTGGAAAGCGCCTGGGGCGAGCAATCCAAGACAAGCGGCGTGAGCGGACGCGCCATGCACCTATTACGCCATAGCAGCAAAAGGCCGGCGGACTGCCGGTTGAGTGGGAACTGACGACGTGAAATTCACTCTTTCTTGGCTGAAGGACCATCTGGAGACCGACGCCTCGCTCGGCGAGATCGTCGACCGGCTGACGTCGGTCGGGCTCGAGGTCGAGCGCGTCGACGACAAGTCGGGGCTGAAGCCGTTCGTCATCGCCCGGGTGCTCTCGGCCGCGCCGCATCCGGACGCCGACCGGCTCAAGGTGCTGAGCGTGGATACCGGTGACGGGCGGCCGCCCGTCCAGGTGGTTTGCGGCGCACCCAATGCCCGCGCCGGGCTGGTCGGCGCCTTCGCGGCTCCGGGCACCTACATTCCGGGCATCGACGTCACGCTGTCGGTGGGCAAGATCCGCGGCGTCGAGAGCCATGGCATGATGTGCTCCGAGCGCGAGCTGCAGCTGTCCGACGAGCACACCGGCATCATCGATCTGCCTGCCGACGCGCCGGTCGGCGGGAGCTTTGCCGCCTATGCCAGGCTGGACGACCCGGTCATCGAGATCGGGCTGACCCCCAACCGGCCCGACGCCACGGCGGTGCGCGGCATTGCCCGCGACCTTGCTGCGGCCGGCCTCGGCACGCTCAAGCCCGGGACCGTCGAGCCGATCGCCGGAGAGGGCCCGTGCCCGGTCGCGGTAAGGCTTGAGTTCAACCCCACGCCGTCGCTTTGCCGCGGCTTTGCCTTGCGGCTGGTGCGCGGGGTCAGCAACGGGCCCTCGCCGCGATGGATGCAGCAGCGGCTGATCGCCATCGGGCTGAGGCCCATCAATGCGCTGGTCGACATCACCAACTATCTCACCTTCGACCGCGGCCGGCCGCTGCATGTCTTCGATGCGGCCAAGGTCCGCGGCGACCTGGTGGTACGCCGGGCCGCAGCCGGCGAGACCGTCGAGGCGCTCGACGGACGCACCTATACGCTGACACCGGAGATGTGCGTCATCGCCGATGACCATGGCGTCGATTCGATCGCCGGGGTGATGGGCGGGGAAACCACGGGCAGCGATCTCGACACCCGCGACGTGCTGATCGAATCGGCACTTTGGGAGCCCCTCAATGTCGCCCGCACCGGGCGTGAGCTCGGCATCGTCACCGATGCCCGCTACCGGTTCGAGCGCGGCGTCGATCCGGAGTTCATGGTGCCTGGCCTCGAGCTTGCCACCCGCATGGTGGTCGAGCTGTGCGGCGGCACCCCGAGCGAGTCGACCGTCGTCGGCTATGCCGGCCACTCCCCCAAGGTGGTCCGCTTCCCGACCGGCGAGGTCGAGCGGCTGACCGGCCTGGCAGTGCCCGCCGCCGAGAGCCTGGCCATCCTCGAACGGCTTGGCTTTACGCCGCGCGGCGCCGGTGAGACGGTCGACGTCGAGGTGCCTTCCTGGCGGCCGGACATCGACGGCAAGGCCGATCTCGTCGAGGAGGTGATGCGCATCCGCGGGGTCGACGCCATCGCGCCGGCGCCGCTCGCCATGCACGAGAGCGTCGGCCGCAAGTTGCTGACGCCGCTGCAGCTGCGCAGCCGGGCAGCCAAGCGGGCGCTCGCCGTGCGCGGCATGCTTGAGGCCGTGACCTGGTCGTTCATCTCCAGCGCTCAGGCGGAGGCGTTCGGCGGCGGCGTGCGGAACCTGAGGCTTGCCAATCCGATCGCCGCCGACATGTCCGACATGCGGCCCTCGCTGCTGCCGGGGCTGATCGCCGCCGCCCAGCGCAATGCCGATCGCGGCCATGCCGACGCGGCGCTGTTCGAGGTGTCGGGGATCTACCGGGGCGATCTGCCCGACGACCAGCGGTTGGCTGCTGCCGGGGTGCGCCGCGGCACGGCGCGGGCCGAAGGCGCTGGCCGCCACTGGGCCGGCGCTGCCAAGCCGGTCGATGTGTTCGACGCCAAGGCGGATGCGCTGGCCGTGCTCGAGGCGTGCGGCGCGCCGGTCGACAAGCTGCAGGTCGAGGCGGGAGCCCCTGCCTGGTATCATCCGGGCCGCTCCGGCATTTTGAAGCTCGGCCTCAGAACGGTGCTGGCGAGCTTCGGCGAATTCCATCCCGATACGCTCGCCGTCCTCGACGCCAGCGGTCCGCTCGCCGGCTTCGAGGTTTTTCTCGATGCGCTGCCGGAGCCGAAGGCCAAGGCGACCCGCACCAAGCCGCGGCTGGAGCTGTCGAATTTCCAGGCCGTGCGCCGCGACTTCGCCTTCGTCGTCGACCGGGCGGTCGAGGCGGCGGCGCTGGTCAAGGCGGCGGCCGCAGCCGACCGCAAGCTGATCACCGGCGTCTCGGTGTTCGACGTGTTCGAAGGTGCCGCGCTCGGCGATGACAAGAAATCGATCGCCATCGAGGTCGCCATCCAGCCGATCGAGCGCACGCTGACGGACGAGGATTTCGAGGCGCTGGCGCGCCGCATCGTCGACAATGTCGGCAAGCAAACCGGCGGCGTGCTGCGCAGCTGACCGGACGGGCACGCGCGGCGCATCCGGCTCGCCCTTGACGGCGGCGCCGGATCCGCTGACCTTTCGACGGCAGCCAGACGAGGAGGAGCCGATGTTTCGCTGGGGAGTTTTGTCGACCGCCAAGATCGCGCGCGAGCAATTGCTGCCGGCGATGCTCGATTCCGACAACGGCGCGGTTACCGCGATTGCCAGCCGTGACCTCGACCGCGCTAAGGCCTTGGCGGACCGGTTCGGGGCCGAGCACGCCTTCGGCTCCTATGAGGAGCTGCTTGCCTCCTACGATGTCGACGGCGTCTATATTCCGCTGCCGACCTCCCAGCATGCCGAATGGACCGTCAAGGCGGCCGATGCCGGCAAGCACGTGCTCTGCGAGAAGCCGATTGCGCTGGCCGCCGACGAGATCCAGGCTTTGATCGAGGCGCGCGACCGAAACCGCGTGCTCGTCTGCGAAGCCTTCATGGTGTTCTACCACCCGCAATGGATCAAGGTCAGGGAACTGGTGGCCGACGGCGCCATCGGCCGCCTCAAGCACGTGCAAGGCGCTTTCGCCTACCACAATGTCGACCCCGCCAATATGCGCAACCAGTTGGCGCTCGGCGGCGGCGCGCTGCCCGACATCGGCGTCTACCCGACGGTGGCGACCCGGCTGGTGACCGGCATGGAGCCGAGCCACATCCAGGCGCGGGTCGAGCGGGACCCCACCTTCGGCACCGACATCTACAGCAGCGTCAAGGCCGATTTCGGCGAGTTCGAACTGACCTTCTACGTCGCCACCCAGATGGCGGCCCGGCAGATGATGGTGTTCCACGGCGACAAGGGCTTCATCGAGGTGCACGGGCCGTTCAACGCCGGCGACTACGAGCATGCCCGGATCGAGCTTCACAACCAGCGCCACGACCAGGCGACCGTGTTCCGCTTCGGCGGGGTGCGCCAGTACCGGCTCGAGGTCGAGGCGTTTGCGCGGGCCGCCCAGGGCGGCGACGACCCGGTGTTCACGCTCGAGGATTCGGTGCGCAACCAGCGGGTCATCGACGCCATATTCCGGGCCGGCGAGCGCGACGGCTGGGAGCCGGTGTAGCCGGCGCTTTTCAGGGCCCGGACATGCCTTGCGTGGCGCCATGGCCGTCCTTATATACGCCGCAGACCGCAGACCGGCCCTTTAGGGCTGGTTTTGTGCGGTAAATTCTTGGGAAAGGGGCTGTCGACGGAACGCCGCATCTGGGTCCTGACAGCCTGCTGAATGGAGAGAATGAACATGGCAAAAGTAATCGGTATCGACCTGGGAACGACCAACTCCTGCGTCGCCGTGATGGATGGCAAGGACGCCAAGGTCATCGAGAATGCGGAAGGCGCGCGCACGACCCCGTCGATCGTCGCCTTCACCAGCGACGGCGAGCGCCTCGTCGGCCAGCCGGCCAAGCGCCAGGCCGTCACCAATCCTGAAAACACGATTTTCGCGGTCAAGCGCCTGATCGGCCGCCGCTACGATGATCCGATCACCGAGAAGGACAAGAAGCTTGTCCCTTACAAGATCGTCAAGGGCGACAACGGCGATGCCTGGGTCGAGGCCGGCGGCAAGAAGCAGTCGCCCTCGCAGATCTCGGCGATGATCCTGCAGAAGATGAAGGAAACGGCGGAAGCCTATCTCGGCGAGAAGGTCGAGAAGGCGGTGATCACCGTTCCCGCCTATTTCAACGACGCCCAGCGTCAGGCCACCAAGGATGCCGGCCGGATTGCCGGGCTTGAGGTGCTGCGCATCATCAATGAGCCGACCGCGGCAGCGCTCGCCTACGGCCTCGACAAGAAGGACGGCAAGACCATCGCGGTCTACGACCTTGGCGGCGGCACCTTCGACATCTCGGTGCTCGAGATCGGCGACGGCGTGTTCGAGGTGAAGTCCACCAATGGCGACACCTTCCTCGGCGGCGAAGACTTCGACATGCGCCTGGTCGAGTACCTGGCGGCGGAGTTCAAGAAGGAACAGGGCATCGACCTGAAGAACGACAAGCTGGCCTTGCAGCGCCTCAAAGAGGCTGCCGAAAAGGCGAAGATCGAGTTGTCGTCCTCGGCGCAGACGGAGATCAATCTGCCGTTCATCACCGCCGATCAGACCGGGCCGAAGCATCTGACGATGAAATTGACCCGGGCGAAGTTCGAATCGCTGGTCGAGGACCTGGTGCAGCGCACTATCGATCCCTGCAAGGCTGCGCTCAAGGATGCCGGGCTGAAGCCGGGCGAAATCGACGAGGTGGTTCTGGTCGGCGGCATGACCCGCATGCCGAAGATCCAAGAGATCGTGAAGCAGTTCTTCGGCAAGGACCCGCATAAGGGCGTCAACCCGGACGAGGTCGTGGCCGTCGGAGCGGCGATCCAGGCCGGCGTGCTGCAGGGCGACGTCAAGGACGTGCTGTTGCTCGACGTGACCCCGCTGTCGCTCGGCATCGAGACGCTGGGCGGCGTGTTCACCCGGCTGATCGAGCGCAACACCACGATCCCGACCAAGAAGAGCCAGGTGTTCTCCACGGCCGAGGATTCGCAGTCGGCGGTGACCATCCGCGTGTTCCAGGGTGAGCGCGAGATGGCGGCCGACAACAAGCTGCTCGGCCAGTTCGACCTGGTCGGCATTCCGCCGGCGCCGCGCGGTGTGCCGCAGATCGAGGTCACCTTCGACATCGACGCCAACGGCATCGTCAACGTCTCGGCCAAGGACAAGGGCACGGGCAAGGAGCACCAGATCCGCATCCAGGCGTCCGGCGGCCTTTCCGACGCCGACATCGAGCGGATGGTCAAGGACGCCGAAGCCAATGCCGAGGCTGACAAGAAGCGGCGCGGACTGGTCGAGGCCCGCAACCAGGCCGAGGCGCTCGTCCACTCGTCGGAGAAGTCGCTGAAGGAGTATGGCGACAAGGTCTCCGAAGCCGACCGCGGCGCCATTGCCGATGCGATCGCCGCGCTGAAGACGGCGACCGAAGGCGACGACCTCGAGGCGATCAATGCGAAGACCCAGACGCTGGCCGAGGTTTCGATGAAGCTTGGCCAGGCCATGTATGAGGCTTCCCAGAAGGAAGCTGAGGCGGGCGCCGGCGCTGAGGCCGAAAAGCCGGCCTCCGACGTCGTCGACGCCGATTTCGAGGAAATCGACGAGAACGGCGACAAGAAGAAGTCGGCCTGACCGCCGGCACGATCATGGACAATGGACCCGGCGCGGCGCGTGCCGGGTCTTTTGTTTGCCGGGAAAGGTCTCCGTATCTCGGCGAGGCCGCGCCAATTCGCCGAAAAAAACTGGTGGCGATGCAGCGCGGCACTGGCATCGATCCAGCAGACTTACTAAATCGAAGGCCGGTTGGCTGAGAGCGGCGGCGCTGCGCTCATATTTCGAAGGCAGCAAGCGTGACGACGGGACATGATGAAAGCTGACTTCTACGAGACGCTTGGTGTGAAGAAAGGCGTCGACGAGCGCGAATTGAAGGCTGCCTTTCGCAAGCTCGCCATGCAGTTCCACCCTGACCGCAATCCGGGCGACCACGCCTGCGAGCACAAGTTCAAAGAGATCAACGAGGCCTACGAGACGCTGAAGGATCCGCAGAAGCGGGCCGCCTATGACCGCTTCGGCCATGCCGCCTTCGAGGGCGGCGGCAACGGTTTCGCTGCCTCCGGCTTCGCCAGCGGCGGCTTCGCCGACATCTTCGAGGATATCTTCGGCGACATGATGGGCGCCCGCCAGCGCCGCAGCAGCGGCGGCCGCGAGCGTGGCGCCGATCTGCGCTACAACATGGAGATCTCGCTCGAGGAGGCCTATGGCGGCAAGACCGCGCAGATCCGGGTCCCGGCTTCGGTCTCGTGCACCGAATGCAACGGCTCCGGTGCCAAGCCCGGCACCCAGCCGGTTACCTGCTCGATGTGTGCCGGCGCCGGCCGGGTGCGGGCTGCCCAAGGGTTCTTCTCCATCGAGCGGACCTGTCCGCAATGCCAGGGCCGCGGCCAGACGATCAAGGATCCGTGTCCGAAATGCTCCGGCCAAGGGCGGGTAACGGAGGAGCGGTCGCTGTCGGTCAACATCCCGGCCGGGATCGAGGACGGCACCCGCATCCGCCTGGCCGAGGAAGGCGAGGCCGGCTTGCGCGGCGGCCCGCCCGGCGACCTTTACATCTTTCTGTCGGTCAAGCCGCACGAGTTCTTCCAGCGCGACGGCGCCGACCTCTACTGCAAGGTGCCGATCTCGATGACATCCGCCGCGCTGGGCGGGTCGTTCGAAGTGGCGACGCTCGATGGCACCCAGACCCGGGTGAAGGTGCCCGAAGGCACCCAGAACGGACGTCAGTTCCGGCTCAAGGGCAAAGGCATGCCGGTGCTGCGCCAGCCGCAGATCGGAGACCTTTATATCCAGGTCGCCGTCGAGACCCCGCAGAACCTGAACAAGCGCCAGCGTGAGCTGCTCGAAGAGTTCGAGCAGCTGTCGTCCAAGGACAACAGCCCCCAATCGAGCGGCTTTTTCGCGCGGATGAAGGACTTTTTCGAGTCGTTCGGCGACTAGCCGCGGTCATTCTCCGGCGCAGCAGGTTGTGCACGCCGGCGCTTTCGCCTTGCTTCGGTCGGATCCTGGCGTAAATACTGCCCGGGGCTGAGCGTAGGAGAGGTCATGCCACGCGTCACGGGACTGCGCAAATCGCTCGCCACCAAATTCGACGACGAATTGCGCTTCTTCAAGGGCTGGATCGACAAGCCCAAATCGGTCGGCGCGATCGTGCCCACGAGCGCCATCACCGCCCGCCGCATGGCCTCGGTTGCCGATCCCGGCTCGGGCCTGCCGGTGCTTGAAACAGGTCCGGGGACCGGGGTCATCACCCGCGCCATTCTCGAGCGCGGGGTTCGCCCGGAAAACCTCTATGCCGTCGAGTATTCCACCGACTTCGTCGACCATCTGCGCCGCCAATACCCCGGCGTCACGGTGATCCAGGGCGATGCCTTCGATCTCGACAGCACGCTCGGCGCCCATGCCGGCAAAACTTTTGATTGCGTCATCTCCGGCGTGCCGCTGCTGAATTTCTCGCTCGACCAGCGGCTGCACTATATCGAGAATCTGCTTTGCCGGATTCCGGCCGGCCGGCCTGTCATGCAATTGACCTATGGGCCTTTGTCACCCATCCCGGCCGGCAAGGGCGACTATGTCGTCGAGCATTTCGACTTCGTGTTCCGCAACATTCCACCGACCCAGCTGTGGACCTACCGGCGTCCGGCCGCGGACTAGCGTGGCGGGGATCCGGCCCGAATGACCGCCAAGATCCTCGTCTTCGCCGGCTCGATCCGCACCGGGGCCCATAGCGGGCGCACCGCGGATGCGGCGATGCGCGAGCTCGCCGCGCTGGGGGCCGACGTCATCCGGATCTCGCTCGCCGACTATCCCCTGCCGCTGATGGACCAGGATCTGGAGCGCGAAAAGGGCGTCCCGGAGAACGCCTACCGGCTTGCCCGGCTGATCGCCGCCCAGGACGGGGTGCTGATCGCCAGCCCCGAATACAACCATTCGATGCCGCCGCTGGTGAAGAACACCATCGACTGGGTGAGCCGGGTGCGTCAGGACGGCGGCAGGCCATTGGTGCCCTGGCGCGGCAAGATTGCGGCCTTGTGCTCGTCCTCGGACGGCAACTTCGCCGGGGTCCGCTGCCTCAACCATCTGCGCGCGGTGCTGGTCGCCTGCCAGGTCGAGGTGATCTCGCCGCAATGCTCCGTGCCACGCGCCCAGGATGCCTTCGACGACAATGGCGAGTTCAAGGAGGAGCGATTGCGCAAGGCCATGACCCATGTCTGCCGAACCCTGATCGAGCGTGCCGACTGGCTGTCGATGCGGGGGCGGCGGCCGTGAGGGCCGGGACCTTGCCGCAGCCAAGCGGCAGGCGCATCGAGGAGGCGCCCGACCCCAGGCTGATCGTCGCCCTCGACGTGCCGTCGGTCGCCGAAGCGGAGGCTCTCATCGGCCGGCTCGAGGGCCGCGTCGCGTTCTTCAAGATCGGCTACCAGCTGGCCTTCGCCGGCGGCCTCGGCCTGGCGCGCGAGCTTGCCCAAGACGGCACCGGCGTCTTTCTCGACATGAAGCTGCTCGACATCGACAACACCGTGGCCAAGGGGGTGGAGGCGGCGGCCGCCATGGGCGTGACGATGCTCACGTTGCATGCCTATCCCAAAGTGATGCGCGCCGCCGTCGCTGCTGCGCGCGGCAGCCCGCTGACGCTGCTCGCCGTCACCGTGCTCACCTCGATGAACGCGGCCGACCTCGCCGAAGCCAATTACGGCTTGGATCCCCGCACGCTGGTTCTGCGCCGGGCTGAACAGGCCGCGGCGGCCGGCATGGGCGGCATTGTCTGCTCGGCCGACGAAGCGGCCGCCGTGCGCGCCGTCGTCGGCCCCGAGCGGGCCGTGGTCACCCCCGGCATCCGACCGGAGGGGAGTGCAGCTGCCGACCAGAAGCGGCTGATGACGCCTGCCGCCGCGATCCGCGCCGGCGCCAGCCATCTGGTCGTCGGGCGCCCTATCGTCGCCGCGCCGGATCCGCGCGCGGCGGCGGAGCGGATCATCGCGGAGATGACCGCCGCCACGCCGTACCACCAGGGAGGGTAAAATGCCGAAAGGATATTGGATCGCGCGCATGGATGTGCATGATCCCGAGGGCTACAAGGGCTATCTCGCCGGCGCCAAGCCGGCATTCGAACGCCATGGCGCCCGCTTCCTGGTGCGCGGCGGGACCACGGATGCCGTCGAGGGCAAGGGGCGTGCCCGCAACGTGGTGATCGAGTTTCCGTCGCTTCAGGCCGCCCAGGATTGCTACAACTCGCCCGAATACCAGGCTGCCAAGGCCATCCGCCTGCGCTGCTCGGAGGGCGAGATCGTACTTGTCGAAGGCGCCTGAGCCAAGATCGCGCTCGGCTCCATCCGCGGCCGGACACGTTTTGTGCACCGGTTCGCGCGATCCTGCTCCGACCAAAGCAGAAGGGCCGGTCCCGCTGCTGCGGTATTGTACTGCACCCATCGGATGCTAAATTTGTTGTATGACAATGGGCCCGGACGGCGGATCTTTGCACCCGCGCGGGCCATGGAGTGTAGATGTTTTACCAGTTCTATGAGTTGAACCACGCGTCGCTGCAGCCCTTCCGCGCCTACGCCGATACGGTCAGACTGCTCTACACCAACCCGCTCAACCCATTTTCGCATACCACCTGGGGCCGCTCGGTGGCAGCCCTTGCGGAACTCTTCGAGCGCACCACCCGGCGCTACGGCAAGCCGGCGTTCGACATCGCCGCGACCAAGATCGATTTCAAAACCGTCGCCGTCACCGAACGCATCGTCTGGTCACGGCCGTTCTGCAACCTCGTCCGGTTCGAGCGGGACCTGCCGGCGGGGCGCCGCCCCGACCGCAAACTGTTGATCGTGGCGCCGATGTCCGGCCACTACGCGACCTTGCTGCGCGGCACGGTCGAGGCGCTGTTGCCCTATGCCGACATCACCATCACCGATTGGATCGATGCGCGCATGGTGCCGGTCTCGGCGGGCCGCTTCGACCTCGACGACTATATCGACTACGTCATCGACATGCTGCATCGGCTCGGGCCCGACACGCATGTCATGGCGGTGTGCCAGCCCTCGGTGCCGGTGCTTGCGGCCGTCGCGGTGATGGAGGCGCGCGGCGACCGTTGTGCCCCGGCCACCATGACTCTGATGGGCGGACCGATCGACACCCGGCGCAACCCGACCGCGGTCAACACCCTGGCCGAAGAGAAAGGCATCGACTGGTTCCGCGACAATGTCATCATGCAGGTGCCGTGGCCCAATCCCGGCTTCATGCGCGACGTCTACCCGGGTTTCCTGCAGCTGTCCGGGTTCATGAGCATGAACCTCGACCGGCACATCACCGCCCACAAAGAGTTCTTCATGCACCTGGTCAAGAACGACGGCGACGGGGCAGAGAAGCACCGCGACTTCTATGACGAATATCTGGCCGTGATGGATCTCACCGCGGAATTCTATCTGCAGACGGTCGAAACGGTGTTCATCCGCCATGCCTTGCCGAAAGGTGAGATGACGCATCGCGGCCAGCCGGTCGATCCGGGAGCAATCCGCAACGTGGCCTTGCTGACCGTCGAGGGCGAGAACGACGACATTTCCGGCGTCGGCCAGACGCAGGCCGCGCACGCCATCTGCACCGGCATCCCGGCCGCCCGCCGCGCCCACTATCTGCAGCCCGCCGTCGGCCACTACGGCGTCTTCAACGGCTCGCGCTTCCGCGCCGAGATCGTGCCGCGCATCGTCGACTTCATGGCGAGCTTCGGCCGCGACGCGGGCAGCCGGCCGAAGCCGCGGATCGTCCATTCGGCCAAGCCCTGAGCGGCATCGCCCGTCTGGCGGGCGCTACGGCATCGTCACGAGCGCGCCTGAGCAGCGCTCGAACCGCATAGGGTGGCGGACGGCGGCGACCTGAGCGGTGCCGATGCACACCGGCAGCCCCCGCGGGAACCTAATCCGGCTTATTCTTCCTCCTCCTCGGCCTCGGCCAAAAGGCGGAGCTCGGCATGGCTGTGGCGAGCGCGCAACGCCCGCTGTTGGAAGTAACCATCTTCGACGATCGTTCCTTCGCGTTAATTGACACAGCGGCAGCCCCGACTTTAACCTTTTATTAACAATTGAGGGTGGTGGGGACATGCGGATGATCTCCCGCAGACTTCTGCAGCATTGCCATGTCGGCATCGCCGGAATGGGGCTCGTCCTCGGCTTTGCAGCGCATGCAAACGCCGCCAGCGCCATGCACACGGGTGGGCTCACGTCGCAGCCGATCGGGCACTACGAATTCTGCAAGCTTCACGAAAGCGAGTGCAACATCCGCTCGGTCGACATCGGTCCTGAGCCGATGAGCGCGGACCTCTGGCGCATGATCACCGCCGTCAACGTCACCGTCAATCACAGCATCGAGCCGCGCAACGATCTCGAGATCTATGGCAAGGATGAGGTCTGGGCCTATCCTCACGGCTATGGCGACTGCGAGGACTATGTGCTGGAAAAGCGCCGGCTGCTGATCGCCGACGGACTGCCGGTCAACGACCTGTTGATCACCGTCGTGCGCAAGCCCGACGGCGAAGGTCATGCGGTGCTGACCGTGCGCTCAGACGACGGCGACTACATCCTGGACAATCTGTCGGATGCGGTGCGCCCCTGGGATCAGACCGGCTATCGCTACCTCAAGCGCCAGGCCACCACCAATACGGGCCGCTGGGTGTCGATCCGCGACGGCGACAGCGTGCTGGTCGGCGCGGTGCAGTAGCGGCACGCGCCACCGGCGCAGAGCGCAAACGCGGGTGCGGATCACCGCCTCTTGAAAGAGGTGCTTGACGCTAAGCCCTGGTTTGCACGGTTGCGGGCGGGAAGCCGCTGCCGTTTTCCCGGGATCGTTCTCGTTGTGTTCAAAAAATTTGGTGGAGCCAAGCGGGATCGAACCGCTGACCTCTTGCATGCCATGCAAGCGCTCTCCCAGCTGAGCTATGGCCCCGATCCGGCGCATGCGCCGGAATGCATTCCCACAAGACGAGGTCTGGTGCCTCGCCAGCGTTGACGGCGGCTTCTAGCGCCGCAGCCGTGGAAGATCAAGCCCGCGCGCCGCCGTTTTCGGCCGGCGCGCCGACCGGCTCAAATCTCCTCGTCGTCGTCGCCGACGCCGATGATGTCGGCGACGTCGTCGTCCTCTTCCTCTTCCTCGGCCAGAAACGAATCGTCGTCGTCATCGCCGAGGTCGACTTCTTCGTCCTCGATGTCCGGGACGTCCTCGCTGCCGGCGGCCTTGGTCTCTTCGTCGGCATCCTCGAGCGTGACGATCTCGGCGCCCTCCTCGACCTCCGCTTCCTTGTCCTCGACTTCTTCCTCCTCTTCGACGGAGGTATCGGCGGATTCAAAATAATTGCGCGGGTAGGACTTGCCGGTGTAGGGCGAGACGATCGGGTCCTTGTTGAGATCGTAGAATTTTCGCCCCGTCTCCGGGTCGATGCGTTTGGTACCAAGTTCGGTTTTCGCCACGGGTGAGCCTCGTCTTCGGAAGGCTGGTCCCTTAGCCAAGCTTGCCTGCCCTGTCAAAGCCAAATGGCGCCCCGTCGCGCGGGCTTTACCCGGCTCCGGCTCGCCGAAAAGGGTGACCGCGGCGCCGCGGCTGTGTTAGGAGACCGCCCGGCAAGACAGCCATGTTCCTGATCGGAAATCCTGAAAGCGAGGACGCCGATGGCGCATGATCACCGGCCCCACCCGGCCACCGCCCGCCGCTCGGAGCGGCTTACCGGCCGCGCCATCGTTCCGGGCGACAAATCGATCTCGCACCGGGCGATGATGTTCGGCGGCCTGGCGTCCGGCCAGACCCGCATCACCGGCCTGCTCGAGGGCGAGGACGTGATGCGCACCGCGGCGGCGATGCGCGCCATGGGGGCCTCGATCGACAGGCGCGGCGACGAATGGCTGGTCGAGGGCACCGGCAACGGTGCGCTGCTGCAGCCGGCCGCGCCGCTCGATTTTGGCAATGCCGGGACCGGCTCGCGGCTCACCATGGGACTGGTGGGGAGCTATGATATGGAGACCACCTTTATCGGCGATGCCTCGCTGTCGCGGCGGCCGATGGGCCGGGTGCTCGATCCGCTGCGCGCCATGGGTGTGCAGGTCGTCAGCGCGGCAGCCGGCGACCGTATGCCGATCACCTTGCGCGGCCCCAAGGAGACGGCCCCGATCACCTACCGGGTGCCGATGGCCTCCGCCCAAGTCAAATCGGCGGTGTTGCTGGCCGGCCTCAATACGCCAGGCGTGACCACGGTGATCGAGCCGGTGATGACGCGCGATCATACCGAGAAAATGCTGGCGGGATTCGGCGCCGAGCTTGAAGTCGCGACCGACCGTGACGGCGCCCGCCTGATCCGCATCACCGGCCAGGGCCGCCTGACCGGACAGATCGTTGCCGTCCCCGGCGACCCGTCCTCGGCGGCCTTTCCGATCGTGGCGGCGCTAATTGTGCCCGGCTCCGACATCGTCGTCGAGAACGTGCTGCTCAATCCGACGCGCACCGGGCTGCTGCTGACTTTGCAGGAGATGGGCGGCGCGATCGACGTTTTGAACGCACGCCGCACCGGCGGCGAGGATGTCGCCGACCTGCGCGTGCGCGCCTCCGAGCTGCGCGGCGTCGTGGTTCCTGCCGAGCGCGCCCCGTCGATGATCGATGAGTATCCCGTGCTGGCGGTGGCGGCAGCATTGGCAGACGGAGAGACCGTCATGCATGGCCTCGACGAGCTCCGGGTCAAGGAATCGGACCGGCTGGCGGCGGTCGCCGCCGGGCTCGAGATCAACGGGGCCGCCTGCGCGGAAGGCAAGTCGGATCTGCGCGTCAGCGGCCGCCCGGGCGGCAAGGGGCTCGGCGGCGGAACCGTCACCACCCACCTCGATCATCGCATCGCCATGACCTTCCTGATCCTGGGTCTGGCCACTGAAAGGCCGGTCGAAATCGACGACCAGACGATGATTTCTACCAGCTTTCCTGAATTCATGGACCTGATGCGCGGCCTTGGCGCAAGCATCGATCTCGGCGAGGGTTGAGCCATGGGCCTGACCATCGCCATCGACGGGCCTGCCGCCTCCGGCAAGGGCACGCTGGCGCGGCGGCTTGCCGACTACTTTCACTTGCGCCACCTCGATACCGGCCTCACCTACCGCGCCGTCGCGCATCGGATGATGCAGGAGGGCTGGCCGCTCGGCGACGGCCGGCGCGCTGTCGAAGCGGCGGAGCTCGTCGACCTCGGCCGCCTCGACCGCGGCACGCTTTCGGCCCATGCCGTGGGCGACGCCGCCTCCAAGGTCGCGGTTTTTCCCGAAGTGAGGCGCATCCTGGTCGACAAGCAGCGCGCCTTTGCCCGGACAGGCGCCGGGGCGGTGCTCGACGGACGCGACATCGGCACGGTGGTTTGCCCGGACGCCGACGTGAAGCTTTATCTGACCGCCAGCGCTGCGGTGCGCGCCCGGCGCCGGCTGCGCGACATCGAGGCGCGCGGCGGCCACGCCGAACTGGACGAGATCCTGGCCGACATCACCCGGCGTGACCAGCGCGACATCAGCCGGGAGGATTCGCCGCTCAGGCCGGCCGCCGACGCGCACTTGCTCGACACTTCGGAAATGGATATAGAGACCGCGTTCCAGACGGCCAAAGCCCTCGTCGAGCAAGCGATCGCCGCCCGGACATGAGCTATCAGCCTGGAAACGCCGAGCCCCGCGACAGCGGCGCGACACTGTTTTCGAGCTGAGGCGACGAACCGCCCGCCAGTCTTTCACGATGCGCCGCAGCGCGGCCGTTCGGCGGCCGGGGCCAATGGCCCGGAAGACGGCAGGCAACGCAACACGAACCACGGCGCATGTTCCGCATCGGCGCGGAACATTTCAGGAGTTTCAATGTCACAAGCAAATCCAACCCGCGATGATTTCGCGGCGCTTCTCGAGGAATCGTTCTCCGACGGGCATTCCGGCGAGGGCCAGGTCGTCCGCGGCACCATCACGGCGATCGAAAAGGACATGGCCATCATCGATGTCGGCCTGAAGGTCGAAGGCCGGGTGCCGATGAAGGAGTTCGGCGCCAAGGCCAAGGATGGCCAGATGAAGGTCGGCGATACCGTCGAGGTCTACGTGGAGCGCATCGAGAACGCGCTCGGCGAGGCGATGCTGAGCCGCGAGAAGGCCCGGCGCGAGGAGAGCTGGGTGCGGCTCGAGGAGAAGTTCAACAAGGGCGAGCGGGTCGAAGGCGTCATCTTCAACCAGGTCAAGGGCGGCTTCACGGTCGATCTCGACGGCGCCGTGGCGTTTCTGCCGCGCAGCCAGGTCGACATCCGGCCGATCCGCGACGTCACCCCGCTGATGCACAACCCGCAGCCGTTCGAGATCCTCAAGATGGACCGCCGCCGCGGCAATATCGTGGTGTCGCGCCGCACCGTGCTCGAGGAGAGCCGCGCCGAGCAGCGCTCCGAGATCGTTCAGAACCTCGAGGAAGGCCAGGTGGTCGAGGGCGTGGTCAAGAACATCACCGACTACGGCGCGTTCGTCGACCTCGGCGGCATCGACGGCCTGCTGCACGTCACCGACATGGCCTGGCGCCGCGTCAACCATCCGACCGAGATCCTCAACATCGGCCAGACGGTCAAGGTGCAGATCATCCGCATCAACCAGGAAACCCACCGCATCTCGCTCGGCATGAAGCAATTGGAGAGCGATCCGTGGGAAGGCATCGGCGCCAAGTACCCGCTCGGCAAGAAGATCCGCGGCACGGTGACCAACATCACCGACTATGGCGCGTTCGTCGAGCTGGAGCCCGGCATCGAAGGCCTGATCCACGTCTCGGAGATGTCGTGGACCAAGAAGAACGTGCATCCGGGCAAGATCCTGTCGACCTCGCAGGAGGTGGACGTGGTCGTGCTCGAGGTCGATCCGACTAAGCGGCGCATCTCGCTCGGCCTCAAGCAGACGCTTGAGAATCCTTGGGAGGCGTTCGCCCGCAACCACCCGGTCGGCAGCCAGGTCGAAGGCGAGGTCAAGAACAAGACCGAGTTCGGCCTGTTCATCGGCCTCGAAGGCGATGTCGACGGCATGGTCCATCTCTCCGATCTCGACTGGACCCGCCCCGGCGAGCAGGTGATCGAGGAGTACAACCGGGGTGACCTGGTCAAGGCCCAGGTTCTCGACGTCGATATCGACAAGGAGCGGATCTCGCTCGGCATCAAGCAGCTGGCCCGCGCCGCCCAAGGCGAGGCGGCCGGTTCGGGCGACCTGCGCAAGAATGCGGTGGTCACCTGCGAGGTGACCGCGGTGCGTGACGGCGGCATCGAGGTGCGGCTGGTGGATCATGGCCTGGAGACGTTCATCAAGCGCTCCGACCTGTCCCGCGACCGCGACGAGCAGCGGCCGGAGCGCTTCTCCGTCGGACAGAAGGTCGATGCGCGGGTGATCGCGTTCGACAAGAAGACCCGCAAGGTCCAGGTCTCGATCAAGGCGCTGGAGATCGCCGAGGAGAAGGAGGCCGTGGCGCAGTATGGCTCGACGGACTCCGGTGCCTCGCTTGGCGACATCCTGGGCGCGGCGCTGAAGAACCGCGGCGGCAACTGAGCCTAGTCTGAAGCTATTCAGACCGAAAAGGGCCCGCCGGGCGATCGGCGGGCCCTTTTCATGAGCCTCAGCCGGATTTGCCGGCCCCGGCGCGCGCGGCCCATGCCGCGATCTGCCTGTGGATCTCCGCCGGCAGCGAGATTTCCTGAACGGGCCCTGCCGCCGCACGGCGCCGGCCCGGAATGTGGACGCCGTAGTCGTTCGCCAGTCGGCCGAGCTGCTGCGCCAGCCGCACCGTAAACTTCGGCGAGAACAGTCTTGGCTCGAGCGCCAGCACGAAGAGGCCGCTGCCGGGGCTCTCCGATCCGCTGGTGAAGCTTGGGGCATCGAGCGACCAGTTGGCGCCGGTCAGCCCGGCCGCCAGCACCTCGACCATCAAGGCGATGTTGGCGCCGCGCCAGCCGCCGAATGCCAGCAGCGCACCTTTGACGGCGGCTGCGGCATCGATGGTCGGGCGGCCGCTTTCGTCGAGTGCCCAGCCGGGCGGGATCTCCCGCCCTTCAGCCGCTGCCTGGCGGATGTTGACGAAAGCCGTGGCGCTCGAGGCCTGGTCGATGACCAGCGGCGGCCCGTCGCTCTGCGGCGCAGCGAACGACAGCGGGTTGGTGCAGTAGACCGGCCTGGTGGCGCCCGAACCGGCGAGCAGCGCCGGCCCGTTGGTGGCGGCGAGCGCCACCAGGCCGCGTTCGGCGAGCCGGGCGGTGAAATAGCCGAGCGCCCCGCAGGTGTAGCTGTTCCTTTGCGCGAAGGCGGCGAGGCCGAAGGTTCTGGCCGCCGCGGCGAGATCCTCGAAGGCTTGATCGAAGCCCGGATGCGCGGCGCCTCGGCGGGCATCGGCAAGGAAAATCGCCGGGAGGGGGCGGGTGATCTCAGGCTCGGCCTGCCCGTCGATCCGCCCGCCGGCCAGTGCCTCGCAGTAGTCGACCAGATGGGCAAGGCCGACATTTGGCTGGCCGTCGGCTTCGGCCGCCACCGCCGCGCGCGCGATTGCGGCGGCGGTCGGCGGGATTGCGCCGGCGCCGATGGCGGCTGCCGTGGCGAGCGTCAGGGCGTCGTCGCAGCTGAGGGTCACCGTGTCGGACATCGCCGTTCTACCCCAAGCGAGCCGGAATACGGGTTTCGATCCGCTTGAATAGAAACACGAGTATGGCGGTCATGACCAGGTAGATGACGGCGAGCAGCAGCAGCGGCTCATAGGTGATGAAGGTGTCCTGCCGGACGCGTGAGGCGACCGCATAGAGGTCGACGACGGTGATGGTTGCCACCAGGGGGGTCGCCTTGAGCTGCAGCACGGTCTCGCCGAGCAGCGTCGGCAGCGCCTGGCGGATCGCCTGCGGCAGCCAGATGCGCCGGAAGGCGGTGAAGCGGCGCATGCCGAACGCCCGCGCCGCTTCGAGCTGGCCGCGCGGCACGCCGGCAAAGGCGCCGCGCATCACCTCGCCTTCGTAGCCGGCGAAGGAGAGCGACAGTCCGACCACCGCATAGGGCCAGGCTTGGCGCAGATAGGGCCACAGTTCGGAATGCCGGATCCAGGGATACTGCGGGAACATCGAGCCCACGCCGTAGTAGAGCAGCCAGAGCTGCAGCAGCAGCGGCGTGCCGCGGATCACGCTGCAAAAGGCGAGCGCCGGCCAGGCGAGCACCGCCGGGCCGGCCGCCTGCGCCAGACCAAGCGGCACGGCGAGGAGGAAGCCGAGCACGCAGGTGACCACCAGGATCCAGATCGTGCGCCAGAGGCCCAGCAGCGCGAGCCCATAATAGTTCGGCACCCAGTCCCAGCGCATGAACCAGGCTGCCGCGGCAACCAGCGCGGCGGCGATCAGGATCAGCACGATGCGGTGCGGCTGCAGCCAGGCAAGCACCTTTCGCCGGCGGCTGGGCAAGACGCGCTCCATCAGCGGCCGCCCATCGACGGCATGCCGCGGCGCGCCCATGATTCGATGCGGGCGAAGATCAGGTTGGAGGCCAAGGAGAGCAGCAGATAGAGCGCGGCGGCCGCCAGGAAGAAGGTCATATAAGCCTTGGTTTGGCCGGCGGCCTGGCGGGTGAGAAGGGTGAGTTCGCCGAACCCGACGACGGCCAAAAGCGCGGTGTCCTTGGTCGCTGCCAGCCACAGATTGGCCAGGCCGGGAATGGCAAAAGGCAGCATGGCGGGCAAGATGATGCGGCGCATCAGCAGCATCGGCGGCATGCCGAAGGCCCGCCCTGCCTCGATCTGGCCGGGTGGTATCCCCAGGATGGCGCCGCGCAGCACCTCGGTCGAGTAGGCACCCTGGACGAAGCCCAGCGTCAGAATGCCGGCCAGCAGGCCGTTGATGTCGACGGATCCGAAGCCGCCGGCCTGGAGCGCCCGGTTGATCAGATCGGTGCCCGCGTAATAAAGCAGCAGGATCAGCACCAGCTCCGGCACGGCGCGCACGAGAGTGGTGTAGACCTCGAGCAGATCGCGGATGACCGGCCCGCCATAAAGCTTGCCATAGGCGCCGAAGACGGCGATCCCCAGGCCGAGGCCGTAGGAACCGATCGCGATCTCGATGGAATGCGCCAGACCGCGCAGCAACGTGCCGCCCCAGCCGGGCGGCACGGGTGAGAGCAGGGCGATGAGACCGGACTGGCCGAGCGGCCAGAGCAGAGTATCGGTCAGGCGCTAGATCCCTTCGGATTTGATGGTCGTCGGTCTGCCGTGGCAGCGGCAGCGCAGCGCCCTCGCAAGGAGATCGAAGGCGCTGCCTTGTGAGCAGGATCAGCTGCCGTAGATATCGAAGTTGAAGTACTTCTTGGTGATCTCGTCGTATTTGCCGCTGGCCCTGATCCCCTTGATCGCAGCGTTGATCTTCTCTTTCAGCTCGGTGTCGCCTTTGCGCAAGCCGGCGCCGACGCCCGGTCCCAGCACCTCGATGTCCTCGGCGACATTGCCCTTCTTGTCACAGCATTCCTTGCCCTGATCGGTGGCGAGAAAGGTATCGAGCGCGATCGCATCGGCCTGGACCGCGTCGATCCGGCCCGCGGCAAGGTCGGCATTGGCCTCGTCCTGGGTCTGATAGATCTTGATCTCGGCTGCAGAGTCGGCGAAGTGCTTCTTGGCGTAAGCCTCGTGCACGGTCGAGACCTGGACCCCCAGCACCTTGCCTTTGAGCCCCTCCGGCGTGGCATCGAATTTCTCGTCCTTGGCGCCGATGATGGCGGTCGGGGTGTTGTAATATTTGTCGGAGAAGTCGATCGTCTTCTTGCGCTCGTCGGTGATCGACATCGAGCCCATGATCATGTCGATCTTCTTGGTGGTCAGGGCCGGAATGATGCCGTCCCAGGCGACCGGGGCAAGCTCGCAGTCGAGCTGGGCCTGGGCGCAGACCGCACCGATGATGTCGACCTCCCAGCCGACCCATTTGCCGGACGCATCCGGCGAGGTGAACGGCGGATAGGGCTCGGCGGCAAAGCCCACCTTGACCGTTTCCGCCTGAGCCTCGCCGAGTGCGGCTGCGGCCAGAGCCGCCACTGCAAACGCGGTCTTGATCAGTTTTCTCATGCTCAGCTCCCTTTTTCTTGTGTCTCGATTTTCCCCTCGCCATCGGGCGCGTCAGGTAACGCTCCGGATGAACTGTTTCAGCCGCTCGGACTTCGGCGCGCCGAACACCTGTTCGGGTGGTCCTTCCTCCTCGACGCGGCCGTTGTGCAGGTAGATCACGTGGCTCGCCACCTCGCGGGCGAACTTCATCTCGTGGGTAACCAGGACCATGGTGCGGCCTTCGCGTGCCAGGTCGCCGATCACCTTCAGCACCTCGCCCACCAATTCGGGATCGAGCGCCGAGGTCGGTTCGTCGAACAGCATGACACGCGGTTGGATCGCCAGCGCCCGGGCGATCGCGCCCCGCTGCTGCTGGCCGCCCGACAGGAAGGCCGGATAGACGTCGCGCTTTTCGCTGAGCCCGACGCGGGCAAGCAGCCGCTCGGCCTCGACGATCGCCTCGCCTCGCCGCCGTCCGAGCACATGGACCGGCACCTCGATGACGTTCTCGATAAGCGTCATGTGGCTCCAAAGGTTGAAGCTCTGGAACACCATGCCGAGCCGCGAGCGGATCCGTTCGATCTGGCGGCGGTCGGCCGGCACGGTATGGCCGTGACTGTCGGCCTTGAGGCGAATCTCCTCGCCATTGACGCGGATCAGTCCGCTCGTTGGGCTTTCCAAGCAATTGATGCAGCGCAACAGCGTCGACTTGCCCGAACCGCTGCCGCCGATGATGGCGACGACTTCGCCGTCCCTGGCCGACAGGGAGACGCCCTTCAGGACGTGCAGAGTACCGAACTTCTTGTGCAGGTCCTCGACGTGGATCGCCTCGGCGGCCGGCTGCCCCGGATTGCGATCGAGCACGCCTGCCTCGCTCACCGACAGCCGCTCCGCCGCGGGTTCGTCCCTGGCACTTCGTTCATCCGCCTTGTCATACCGGGGTATTGGCCATGCCCTTTGCGGCAGCATAAGGGCACTTGCGGCCTTGCTAGGCAAGTGTATCAATCAGGCGCCGGCGCGCTGCCGCGCGAAGCCTCCTGGATTTACGAAACCGCTGGATGTCGACCACCGGCCAATCCCTGATCGCGCTGCTCGAAGCGCGTGGTGTCGAGGTGGTGTTCGGGATCCCCGGCGTTCATACGATCGAGCTCTATCGCGGGCTCGCCGGCTCGGCCATCCGCCATGTCACACCGCGCCACGAGCAAGGCGCAGCGTTCATGGCCGACGGCTATGCGCGGGTGAGCGGCAAGCCGGGGGTCGTCTTCGTCATCACCGGCCCCGGGCTGACCAACACGCTGACCGCAATGGCCCAGGCGCGCGCCGAGTCGGTGCCGATGCTGGTCGTCTCGAGCGTCAACCGGCGCGAAACACTCGGCAAGGGCTTCGGCTATCTGCATGAGCTGCCCGACCAGCAGGGACTGATTGCAACGCTTGCGTTGCAATCCGAGCGCGTCGAGGCCCCGCAGGAGCTGCCGGCGGCGGTCGATCGGGCATTCCGGCGGCTCACGGACGGTCGCAGCGGGCCGGTCCACATCGAGATTCCGCTCGATGTGCTGAGCCAGGCCGCCGGCGCGGAGGAAGCCCTGCCATCCCGGCCGGCGCCTGCAGCGCCGGATGAGGATGCAATCGCTGCCGCGGCAGCCCTTGCCGCAGCGGCCGAGCGACCGCTGATCCTTGCCGGCGGCGGTGCCAGACATGCGCAAAGCCCCCTGCGCAGCTTGGCCGAAAGGCTCTCGGCTCCTGTCGTCACCACCTGCAACGGCCGCGGGCTCCTTCACCGCCATCCGCTCGCCGTTCCCGCCAGCCCGAGCCTGAAAGCGGTGCGCACGCTGATGGCGGCTGCCGATCTGGTGATCGCCGCCGGCACCGAACTCGGGCCGACGGACTACGACATGTATGCCGATGGCGGTTTTGTGCTCCCCGAGCAGCTGGTGCGCATCGACATCGACCCGGCGCAGCTCGCCCGCCTTCCGGCGCGGGTGGGGATAGCGGCGGACGCGCAAGCGGGGCTCGATCGCCTGCTCGGCGCATTGCCCAGGGCGTTGGCCACCGACGGCTCGGGCGCGGCGCGGGCCGAGGCGGCTCGCGCGGCCGCCTGGGCCGAGATCGGGCCGGACATGCAGAACCAGGTCCGGGCCGTCGAGGTGATCCGCGACACCTTGCCGGGCGCCATCATCGTGGGCAATTCGACCCAGCCGGTCTACGCAGCCAATCTGTTCTACGATCACGACCGCCCTGGCGGCTGGTTCAATGCGGCGACCGGCTATGGCGCGCTCGGCTTCGGGCCTCCGGCGGCGATCGGCGCTGCGCTGGCCGACCCGCTGGCGCCGGTGGTCTGCCTGGCCGGCGACGGCGGCTTCCAGTTCAGCTTTGCGGAGTTGGGGACCGCGGTCGAGGCCGGCGCGGCGGTGATCTTCCTCGTCTGGAACAATCGCGGCTACCGCGAGATCGAGGCCTCGATGCGGGCTGCCGGCGTCGAGCCGGTCGGCGTCTCGCCGGCGCCGCCCGATTTCTGCCGCATCGCCGACGCCTACCGCATGCCGGCCGAGCGGCTGGCGGTGCTGAGCGACCTTCGCGCGGCGCTGGAACGGGCCTGCACGTGGCGCAAGCCGTGCCTGATCGAGATCACTGTGGACTGAGGGTCGCGCCCTGGCTATGAAACGGCTGCTGAGCCGCCGGAGCAAACCATGACCGAGATCACCGAACTGCCGAAGCTCGTCACCGTGTTCGGCGGCTCCGGCTTCCTCGGCCGCCACGTGGTGCGGGCGCTGGCCAAGCGCGGTTACCGGGTACGCGTTGCCTGCCGGCGGCCGGACCTGGCGATCTTCGTCCAGCCGCTCGGCAATGTCGGGCAGGTCCAGCCGGTGCAGGCCAATGTGCGGGTGCGCTGGTCCGTCGATCGGGCGATCGAGGACACCGACCATGTCGTCAATCTGGTCGGCATCCTGTTCCCGAGCGGCAAGCAGAGCTTCGATGCCGTTCACGACGAGGGCGCCCGCACCGTCGCGGAGTCGGCGCGCAGCTTCGGCGTCGGTCTGACCCATGGCTCGGCGCTGGGCGCCGATGCCGAAAGCGCCTCGGTCTATGCGCGGAGCAAGGCAGCGGGTGAGCAGGCCGTGCTGTCGGCGGTTCCCGAGGCCGTCGTGTTCCGCCCCTCGATCGTGTTCGGGCCGGAGGACGGCTTCTTCAACCGCTTCGCCGACATGGCCCGCTATTCGCCCGTTCTGCCGCTGATCGGCGGCGGCCATACCTTGTTCCAGCCGGTGTTCGTCGGCGATGTGGCCGAGGCGATTGCCCGTGCCGTCGACGGCAAAGTCAAGGGCGGCACCATCTACGAGCTCGGCGGGCCCGAGGTACTATCCTTCCGCGGCTGCATGGAAGAGATGCTCAAGGTGATCAACCGGCGCCGCCGTCTGGTGACGGTGCCGTGGGGAATTGCGGAGCTGCAGGGCGCAGTGCTGGGCATGCTGCCGACCCCGCTGCTCACCCGCGACCAGGTGACGCTGCTGCGCGCCGACAATGTCGTCTCCGATGCGGCCATAGCCGAGCGCCGCACGATCACCGGGCTGGGCATCCGGCCGCAGGCCGTCGGTGCCATTCTGCCGTCCTATCTCTGGCGTTTCCGGCCCGCCGGGCAATTCACCCGCAGGACCGAGGCCTGAGAGCATCGGCTTGGACGCCGCGGTCGATTGGCTGCCGGCGGGCATCGACTTCGCCGCCGCCGGCCTGATGATCGTCGCCTCGTTCTTCACGTCGGCTCTCACCGCCGCGTTCGGGGTTGGCGGCGGTGTCGCCATGCTCGCGCTGATGGGCCTGTTCGTGCCGGTTGCAGCGCTGATCCCGGTGCACGGCGCCGTGCAGCTCGGTTCCAACAGCGGCCGCACCTGGCATCAGCGCGCCAATGTCCGCATGGATATCGCCAAGCCGTTCATGGCCGGCAGCGTCGTCGGCGCGATCGTCGGAGCCTTTCTGGTGGTGCAGCTGCCGGATGCGGTGCTCAAGCTGGTGCTGGGCAGCTTCATCATCCTCATCACCTGGGCCAAGATTCCGGGGATCGCCGGCCTCGGCCGGGCCGGCATGGCGGTGGCCAGCAGCGTGCTCGCGCTCACCACGATGTTCGTCGGCGCGACGGGGCCGCTGCTGTCGCCGATCCTCGCCCAGCTCCTGCCCAACGACCGCAAGGCGCTGGTTGCCACCCATGGCGCCTGCATGACCGTGCAGCACGGCCTGAAGGTTCTGGTCTTCGGGGCTGCCGGGTTCGCCTTTCGGCCGTGGCTGCCGCTGATTGCGCTGATGATCGCGTCCGGCTTCCTCGGCACCGTCTACGGCACCCGCCTCCTGGAGAAGGTGCCGGAACGCAGCTTCCGGTTCTGGTTCCGCATCGGCTTGACGCTGCTGGCGCTCGATCTCGTGCGCCGCGGGCTGGCAGGCGTGGCTTAGCCGACCGCGAACAGGGCGATCAGGCCGAGGACGCCGACGATCAGCCGCCACCAGCCGAACAGCGCGTAGCCGTGGCGCGAAACATAGTCGAGCAGGTAGCGCACCACGAACACCGCGACCACGAAGGCGGCGATGAAGCCGGTCGCGATCACCGGCAGGTCGGCGGCCGAGAGGATGTTGCGGTTCTCGTAGAGGTCGAGCGCAAATGCCCCGACCATCGTCGGCATGGCCAGATAGAACGAGAACTCGGCCGCCGCGCGCTTGTCGGCGCCGAGCAGCAGCCCGCCGACGATCGTCGCGCCGGAGCGCGATGTGCCGGGGATCATCGCCAGGCACTGGATGATGCCGATGCCGAGATAGGTGGCCAGCGGAAACTCCATCACGTCGTGGTAACGAGGATTGAGCGTCAGCCGGTCGACCAGCAACAGCACGACACCACCGACGATCAGCATGATGCAAATCAGCTTCGGCGTCTCGAACAGCACGGTCTTGATGAAGTCGTGAGCCAGGGCGCCGATGATGGCGGCCGGCAGAAAGGCGATCAGCACGCCGAGGACGAAGCGCCGCGCCCGCGGGCTCGACGGCAGGTCTGTGGCGATGGTGATCAGCCGGCCGGCATAGACCGACAGGATCGCCAGAATGGCGCCGAGCTGGATCAGCACCTCGAAGGCCTTGCCGGTGGAACTCGAAGCCGAGGAAGTGGCCGGCGAGCAGCAGGTGCCCGGTCGAGGACACCGGAATGAATTCGGTGGCCCCCTCGAGCAGCCCGAGGATGAGGGCATCGAAGAGCGATTGGTGTGGCATGTCTTCCCGGGCCCCGATCGGCGCAGCTGCCGATTGCTTGTCACGGCGGCCGTCTGCCCCTATAGCTCGGACTGCCGTTTGCCCGCAGAATCGGGCGGGCCAAAGACTTACCGGCACTGGACCGCGATGACCAGAGCCGATCGACAATCGCGATCGTTGATGCTGACCCTTTTCCACCACCCTTTGCTTGCCCCCAGCCGCTTCGTCCGCCTCGCCTTCGGCGAATATGGCGAGGACCTTGCCCTGATCGAAGAGAAGCCTTGGTCGCGGCGTCGGGAGTTCCTGTCGCTCAATCCCGCCGGTACTTTGCCGGTGCTGTTGGCCGAAGGCGACGTGCCGATCGTAGGCGCCGTGGTGATCGGCGAATATCTCGACGAGACGCGCGGCGTGCTCAAACGCGAGCGGCGGCTGCTTGCCGAAGACCCGATCGACCGGGCCGAGATCCGCCGGCTGGTGGACTGGTACCTGCAGAAGACCGAGAGCGAGGTCACTCGCCATCTGGTCCGGGAACGGGCGCTGAAGCCGCTGATGCCGAGCGCCGAAGGCGGCGGCTCGCCCGATTCCGGCGCCATCCGCACCGCCCGGGCCAACATCAAGCAGCATCTGAGGTACACCAACTGGCTGGCCGGAACGCGCAACTGGTTGGCTGGAAGCCGGTTGTCCTATGCCGATCTAGCAGCGGCAGCGACGCTCTCGGTGCTGGATTATCTCGGCGAGATCGACTGGGCGGAGTTTCCGGCCACCAAGGATTGGTATACCCGCGTCAAATCGCGGCCATCGTTCCGGCCGCTGCTCAGCGACCGTGTGCGCGGCCTGTCTCCGGTCTCGCATTACGGGGACCTCGACTTCTGATGGCCGCGTCCGGAGCCATCCGGAAGCCGGCCGAGCTGCGCGAACTGATCGACAAAGAGGCCGCCGCGGCGGGCTTCGACGTCGTCGCAGTCGCCGCTCCCGACGCCATCCCCGAGGCGGCCGAACGGCTCGCCCAGTTCCTCGGCGAGGGCCAGCATGGGTCGATGGCCTGGCTGGCCAGCACGGCCGGGCGGCGCGGCGACCCGCGGACGCTGTGGCCGGAGGTGCGCTCGATCGTGATGCTGGCGATCAACTACGGTCCCGCCGAGGATCCGCTCGCCGGGCTGCAGCGGAGAAGTACAGGCACCATCTCGGTGTACGCCCGGCACCGCGACTACCACGACGTGGTCAAGGGCAAGCTCAAGCTCGTCGCCGGCAAGCTGGCGGCCCGCTCCGGCGCCGAGGTCAAGGTTTTCGTCGACACGGCGCCGGTGATGGAGAAGCCGCTTGCAGCGGCCGCGGGGCTCGGCTGGCAAGGCAAGCACACCAACCTGGTCAGCCGCGCGTTCGGCTCCTGGCTGTTTCTCGGCTCGATCTTCACCACGGCCATTTTGGCTCCGGATGCGCCGGGCGAGGACCGCTGCGGCTCCTGCCGCGCCTGCCTCGACATCTGCCCCACCCAGGCCTTTCCAGCGCCATACCGCCTCGATGCGCGGCGCTGCATCTCCTATCTCACCATCGAGAACAAGGGTCCGATCCCGCGGCAGTTCCGGAGCGCGATCGGCAACCGGGTCTATGGCTGCGACGACTGCCTGGCGGTCTGCCCGTGGAACAAGTTCGCGCGCACTGCCGGCGAGCTCAGGCTGGCGGCGCGCGCGGATCTCACCGCGCCGCCGCTCGCCGCACTCCTGGCCTTGGACGACGGCGGCTTCCGGCAGCTGTTCGCCGGCTCTGCGGTCAAGCGCATCGGCCGCGACCGGTTCTTGCGCAACGTTCTGATCGCGGCCGGCAATTCGGGCGATACGTCGCTGGTTGCCCCGGTGCTGGCGCTCGCGTCCGACCGCTCGGCCCTGGTGCGCGGCGCCGCTGTATGGGCGCTGTCGAGATTGATGCCGGCCGGCCGGTTCGCGGCGCTGGCAGCCGACCGGCTGCGAACCGAGGCCGAAGCCGAGGTTCGCGCCGAATGGCGGCTCGGCGACCGTGAGCGGGTCTCCTCCGCCCAAGGCGCGGCCGCATGACAGCCGGCATTCTGATCTTCGGTGCCGGCTATTCCGGTCGCGCCTTCGCCGCGGGCAACAACGACCTGGCCATTTCCGGCACGACCCGCGCCGAGGACGGGTTCGATCGGCTTTCGGCCGCCGGTATTCGGCCGTTCCTGTTCGACGGGCATCGGCTGACGCCGGAACTCGACGCGGAGCTCGGCCGGGCGCGACATCTGATCGTCTCGATCGCACCAGGCGAGGCGGGCGATCCGGTCCTCAACGCCGCGCAAGCGTCAATCCGGCGGACGTCCGCACTGGCCTCCATTGCCTATCTCTCCACCGTCGGCGTGTACGGCGACCATGGCGGCGCCTGGGTCGACGAGGCAAGTCCGTGCCGGCCGGTGAGCGCGCGCTCGCGGCGGCGGGTCGAGGCCGAAGCGCGCTGGCTTGCGCTGGGCGACGCCTGTGACATCCCGGTTGCCGTGCTGCGCCTGTCGGGCATCTACGGTCCCGGCCGCAACGCCTTCGTCAATCTCGCCCAGGGGACCGCCAAGCGCTGGATCAAGCCGGGGCAGGTGTTCAACCGCATCCACGTCGACGATATCGCCGGGGCGCTCCGGCGCTTGATCGAGATCCGCTACAGCGGCCTTGTCAATGTCACCGACGACCTGCCGGCGCCGCCGCAGGACGTGGTCGGGCTTGCCGCCGAGCTGATGGGCGTTCCGCCGCCGCCCGCAATTCCTTTCGAAGCCGCCCAACTTTCGCCCATGGCGCGGTCCTTCTATGGCGAGAACAAGCGCGTTTCGAATCAGGCACTGAAAGCGGCCGGCTATGATCTGCGCTATCCGGATTTCAGGACGGCCCTCGGCGCCATGTGGCGCGAGGGCAGCTGGCGCGGCGACCAGGTCGACCGACGCAGTGCCATGACCGGAAATTGACGGGCAAACGACGGGCTTTCATCATTCGGTAACCAAGCGGACCACAAGCTCCGACGAGGTCAGACGCGAGATGGATGCAACCATGAGAGGCACGATCAAGGGGGCAGCGGCTGCTGCCGGCGTCCTTTTGGCCGGCTGGTTGGCGGTGGCCACGGTGGGCGAGGCAGTCGGCGAGGAACTCGCCAAAAACCTGTTCGGCGCTGCCCGGCTGCCGGCAGCCACGGCGCCGCGCTCGATCGGCTTCTACAGCAAGGGCTGTTTTGCCGGCGGCGTCGCGCTCGCCACCGACGGGCCGACCTGGCAGGCCATGCGCCTGTCCCGCAACCGACGCTGGGGCCATCCGACGATGATCGCGCTGATCGAGAAGCTGTCGCGCGATGCTGCCCGCGACGGCTGGCGCGGCCTTCTGGTTGGCGACATCTCGCAGCCGCGCGGCGGACCGATGACCGACGGGCATGCCTCGCATCAGATCGGGCTCGACGCCGATATCTGGTTCACGCAGATGCCCGATCATCGGCTGACAGTGCGCGAGCGGGAGACCATGAGTGCCGTCTCGATGATCAAGAAGGGCGGCCTCACCGTCGACGACCGGGTATGGACGCAGGCTCAGATGCAACTGCTCAAGCGTGCGGCGAGCTATCCCGAGGTCGAGCGCATCCTCGTCCATCCCGGAATCAAGAAAAAGCTCTGCGACACCGTCGCCGGTGATCGCAGCTGGCTGCGCAAGATCCGCCCGTTCTGGGGCCACGACTACCACTTCCATGTCCGCATCGGCTGCCAGCCGGGATCCTCCAGCTGCAAGCCACAGGCGCCGACGCCGCCGGGCGACGGTTGCGACAAGTCGCTTGCCTGGTGGTTCACACCGGAGCCGTGGCGCCCCAACAAGAACCCGGATGCGCCAAAGGCGCGCGACCTGATGACGATGGCGAGCTTGCCGGCCGAATGCCGTGCCGTGCTCGCCGCGCCGGCGCCGGCATCGGAGATGGCCGTCACGGTCGGTGCCGACGGCGACGCGATTGCGGCGGCCCCCGACGGCGGTGTCCCGGATGTCACCATCGATGCCGGCGCGCCGCTGGTGCCGAAGGCGTTCGCGCCGACCCCGAAGGCGGCCATTCCTCGGCCGACATCCAGGAGCCGGTGATGAGCCGACGAGGCGGGGAACCTTGACACTCCGCGTTCAAACGATTGAATCACGATCGCGGGTCAAACATTGGCCGAAGACCCAACCGGCGGGGCCTGTCGAATCCGGTCAGGAGGCGAGCGATGGTGAACCAGAACAGCGATGAGACGGTGCTGCAGTTTCCGATCCTGATCGGCGACATCGGCGGCACCAACGCCCGCTTCGCGATCCTGGTCGACTCCTATGCCGAGCCGAAGCAGTTTCCGATCGTCCAGACGGCCGAATTCGCCACCATCGACGACGCGATCCAGACGTCGATCCTCGACCGGACCTCGATTCAGCCGCGCTCGGCGGTGCTGGCGGTGGCCGGACCGGTCGACGGCGACGAAATCGACTTGACCAATTGTCCATGGGTGGTGCGGCCGCGGGCGATGATCGCCAATCTCGGGCTCCACGACGTGGTCGTGCTCAACGACTTTGAGGCGCAGGCGCTGGCGGTGGTGGCCCTCGGCGAGGAGCATATGGAGAAGATCGGCCCTGGCACGGCCGAGCCGGCGGCCGGCCGCGTCGTGCTCGGACCGGGCACCGGTCTGGGCGTTGCCGGGCTGATCCATGCCTGCCATCGCTGGATCCCCGTGCCCGGAGAAGGCGGCCATATGGACATCGGCCCCCGCACAGAGCGCGACCGCGAGGTTTTTCCCCATCTCGAGCCGATCGAGGGACGCATCTCCGGCGAGCAGCTTCTCTGCGGCCGCGGACTGGTCAATATCTATCGCGCCGTTGCCAAGGCCGACGGTGCCGCGGCGCCGCTGGCGACGCCGGCCGAGATCACGGCTGCGGCGCTCGACAAGTCGGATCCGGTTTCCGAGCAGGCCCTGGAGATGTTCGTCACCTGCCTCGGCCGTACCGCTGGCGACCTCGCTCTGGTGTTCATGAGCCGCGGCGGCGTCTACCTGACCGGCGGCATCGCCCAGAAGATCGTTCCGGCGCTGCAGACCGGCGCTTTCCGTGCGGCATTCGAGGACAAGGCGCCGCACAAGGCACTGATGCGGGAAATGCCGGTTTATGTGATCACCCACCCGCTCGCCGCCTTGCTCGGCCTCGCCGCCTATGCCCGCACGCCCGCGCGCTTCGGGGTCGAGACGACCGGCCGGCGCTGGCACGACTAGGCGGCTCAACCCCGCCGCCCCGTTCGCTTTTCGGGGCGGCCGCAAGGGTTCCTGCTCAGGCCCGGCCCCGCCGGAAAACCGGTTTCCACTTGCGGAAGAATTGCTCTAAGACAAGCCGGCCATTGCGGCCGGAACAAAAGGCTAGAGCTTGAGCGCCGACAAGAAACGCAAGAAACGGGCCGAGCCGGGCGAGGTGTGGGCGGTGCTGCGCCGGATTCTCGCCGAGAACGGCCGGCAGTATCTCTGGCACTACGTGCTTGCCGTGGCCTGCCTCGTCGCCATGGCCGGGGCCACCGCGTTTACCGCCTGGATCATGCGCGATGTCATCAACGAGCTGTTCTATCGCGGACGGCGCGACCTGATCGGGCTGGTCGCGGGCGCGGTCGCCGCGGCCTTTATCCTGCGCGGCATCGCCAATTACGGCCAGGCGGTGGTCTTGTCGAAGATCGGCAACAACCTCGTCGCCCGCTACCAGCGGCGGCTGTTCGACCATCTGATGCGGCTCAGCTTTGATTTCTACACCGACACCCGTTCGGGCCGGCTCGCCGCCCGCATCAACGAGAACGTCAACGGCATCCGGGATCTGCTCGGCATGACGCTGAAATCGGTGGCCGGCGATGCCGTCTCGCTGGTCGCGCTGGTGGCCGTGATGGTCATGCAGGAGCCGGTGCTGTCGGCGATTGCGCTCTTGATCGGTCCGCCGCTGGTCTACACCGTCAATCGGTTGATGCGGCGGCTGAGGCGCATCAGCCGCGAATCGGTGGAGATCAATTCCCGCCTGATCGGTGCCATGCAGGAGGCCACCCAAGGCATCGCCATCGTCAAGGCGTTCACCATGGAAGACCAGCTGTCCAGGCGCATCGGCACGCTGATCGCCGCCGCCGAGGCGCGGGCCAACAAGATCGCCCGGGTGTCGGAACGCGTGACGCCGGTCGCCGAGACGCTTGCCGGCTTGGCCATCGCCGGGGTGATCGCCTATGCCAGCTACCGGGCCACCGCCGGAATCCAGCCGCCCGGCAGCGTCTTTTCCTTCACCACCGCGCTGCTTCTCGCCTACGATCCGGCGCGCCGGCTGGCCCGGGTTCAGGTCAATCTCGAGCGCTCGCTGGTCAATGCGCGGATGATCTACGAAATCCTCGACCTGAAGCCGCGCCAGGGCGATGCTCCAGGCGCCGAGGCGTTGGTGGTGAGCGCCGGCGACGTGCGCTTCGATCATGTCAGCTTCGCCTATGTTCCGGGGCTGCCCGTGCTCGACGATGTCACCTTCCAGGCTGTGCCGGGCAAGACCACCGCCATTGTCGGCGGTTCGGGCGCCGGCAAGTCGACGCTGACGGCGCTGCTCGAGCGCTTCTACGACGTCGATCGGGGTTCGATCACCATCGACGGCCAGGACATCGCGGCAGTGACCAAGCACTCGTTGCGCCAGGCGATCGCCTATGTGTCGCAGCAGCCCTATTTGTTCGAGGGCAGCATCCGCGACAACATCCGCTACGGCCGCGCCGACGCCACCGATGCCGACATCGAGGAGGCCGCGATCCAGGCGCAGGCGGACAGCTTCATTCGCGAGCAGCCCGGAGGCTACGACACGCTGGTCGGCGAAAACGGGGTGACCCTGTCGGGCGGGCAGCGGCAGCGGCTGTCGATTGCCCGGGCGATCGTGCGCAATGCGCCGGTGCTGGTGCTCGACGAGGCGACCTCGGCGCTCGACAACGAGTTCGAGGCCCGGCTGCAGCGGGCGCTGACCGAGGTGATGCGCGGCCGCACCACGCTGGTCATTGCCCACCGCCTGTCGACCGTGGTCAAAGCCGATCAGATCGTCGTGCTCGATCACGGCCGGCTCGTCGAACAAGGCACCCATCAGACCTTGCTCGCCAGGCCGAACGGGGTCTATGCCCGGTTCCATCGGGTCCAGGACGAGCAGGGTCTCGGCCTGCGCGACGACAGCGGGGCGGAGGGCGCCGCGCCGCCGCTTGCCGCCGCCCGGGCCGAAGCGAGGAGCCGCTGAGATGGGCGCCATGAAGCTTGTCGTCGTCGGGGCCGGGGGCCGCATGGGCCAAACCTTGATCCGCACGATTGCCGGGAGCGAGGTCGTCGCCGTCTGCGGCGCCATCGAACGCCCGGGGGCTGCCGCGCTCGGCAGGGATGCGGGCGAACTGGCGGGTGTCGGTCTGCTCGGCGTTTCCGTCAGCGACGATCCGCTGCCGGCCTTCGCGCAGGCCGACGGGGTGCTGGATTTCAGCACGCCGGCCGCATCGGTGGAGTTCGCCGGCTATGCCGCGCAGGCGCGGATCGTCCATGTCGTCGGCACGACCGGCTGCAGCGCCGACGACGACGCCAAGATCGCCGCTGCCGCGCGTCACGCCACAATCGTCAAGTCCGGCAATATGAGCCTCGGCGTCAATCTGCTCGCCGTGCTCGTCGAGCAGGCGGCGCGGGCGCTCGATGCGGCCGACTTCGACGTCGAGGTGCTGGAAATGCATCACCGCCACAAGGTCGACGCGCCGTCGGGCACGGCGCTTTTGCTCGCTGGGGCCGCGGCCGCCGGGCGCGACATCGCCTTGGCCGAGCACAGTCTCGGAAGCCGCGACGGCGTGACCGGGCCGCGGCCCCGAGGGGCCATCGGGTTTGCCGCCCTGCGCGGCGGCTCGGTTGTCGGCGATCATTCCGTCATCCTCGCCGGCCCCGGCGAGCGAGTGACCTTGTCGCACCAGGCGGAGGACCGCGCGATTTTCGCGCGCGGCGCCCTTCGGGCCGCCCTTTGGGCGCGCGGCAGGAAGCCCGGCCTTTATTCGATGCGCGACGTGCTCGGTCTCGCCTGACCGGACCCAGCGCATCCCAGTCGAAACAGGAGCAAGCATGTCCGGCACCCTCGTCCTCGTCCGCCACGGCCAGAGCGAATGGAACCTCAAGAACCTGTTCACGGGATGGCGCGATATCGACCTGTCGGCACAGGGGGTGGAGGAGGCCAAGGCCGCCGGCAGCAAGCTCGCCGCGCGCGGCATCCGTTTCGACATCGCGTTCACCTCGGCGCTGGTGCGCGCCCAGCGCACCTGCGCGATGATCCTCGACGCCACCGGGCAGAGCGGCCTAACCACCGTCGCGAACCAGGCGCTCAACGAGCGCGACTACGGCGATCTCAACGGCCTCAACAAGGACGACGCGCGCAAGAAGTGGGGCGAGGAGCAGGTCCATATCTGGCGCCGCTCCTATGCCGTGCCGCCGCCCGGCGGCGAGAGCCTCAAGGACACCGGCGCCCGGGTTTGGCCCTATTACCTTCACGTCATGCAGCCGCATGTGCTGCGCGGCGAGACGGTGCTGGTGGCCGCGCACGGCAATTCTCTGCGGGCGCTGATCATGGCGATCGAGGGCATTTCGGGCGACGACATCGTCAAGCTGGAGCTCGGCACCGGCGTGCCGATGATCTACCGGCTGCACGCCGATTCGACGCTCGCCTCGAAGGAAATCCTCAGCTAGGCGGCGGCCTTGAGGGCCGCACCGGGCAGCCGGCGCCTGCGCCAAAATCCGCGTTGACAGGGGTGGCCCGCCCGCTTACATGAGCGGCGCACCTGCCCAGGTGGCGGAATTGGTAGACGCGCAGGTTTCAGGTACCTGTGCCGCGAGGCGTGGAGGTTCGAGTCCTCTTCTGGGCACCATTCCCCGGCGGTTGCTTCTTGCCCGCCTTATCAGCACCATCAGTACATTCAGTTGCTGATCTGCGCCCCCATTGCGCCGCTCTGTTCCCGGCTTCAGGTCATTTCCTAACATTTGGTTACCTCGTGTCGCGCAACGTGTGCCGCTGCCGTGGAACCGCCCCCCGAGGGTCACATTTGCCGCCCCATTCCCTCCCTAACCGCTGCCGATCCCCAACAGATCGGAGCTTTCCTGAATGCAGAAGACATTGCTTGTGCTTGCGCTTGTGGCCGCTTCCAGTTCCTTCCTGGCTCCAGGCAGCGCTTCAGCCCAATGTGGCCGCGCCTCCTGGTACGCCCTCACCTCCAAGACCGCCTCAGGCGAACGCATGAACCCTTCGGCAATGACGGCAGCTCACCGCTCGCTGCCCTTCGGAACCAAGCTCAAGGTCACCAACACCAACAACGGCAAGGCCGTGGTCGTACGTATCAACGACCGCGGACCGTTCATCCGCGGCCGCGTGCTCGACCTGTCCAAGGCGGCCGCGCGCCAGCTCGGCTTCGTCGATTCCGGACACACCGCCGTGTGCATGGCGCGCGTCTAGAATTTCAGGAGGAGTCGAAACCGGTTGTCCGTTCGCAACTGCGGCACAACAAAGACTGGAGCGGGCCGTCAGCCCGCCCCTGTCTCTTGAGTGAGCATGATCTCCGGGCAAATGCCGGCTGCATTTGTCGCGAGGGAAAACCGGCGTCCGGTTTTCCGGATCACGCTTTCGGCGATCCCGACGACGGCTTCGTAGAGATCGAGGATTGCCTCGGACCCCTGGGGCTTCGCCTGGCCCTGTTTGCGCAGCCGGACGATCGCGCGGATGGCCGAGGCGTCGAACCCGTTGGCCTCGGCCTCGTAAAAGACGTCGTTGATGCTCGCGCCGATCCCCCGCCTTTGCTCTTCGAGGCGCTCGATCCGCTCAACGATCGTGCGAAGCTGGCCGGCGGTTGCGTTCGACGCGGGTTGAGCCTCCGCAAGCAGACTGTTCATTGTCGATGTTTCTCCATGACGCGGTTGATCTCGGACGCCGACGGTTTGAGGAATGGCCGGCGCTGTCTAAGATACACAAGCGTGTGGCGTGTCACAAGAGATCTTGTTATCACTTGGCGATGAGTCACACGTCTGCTTGTTGCGCGCTCTGTGATGGATGAATCCGGCATGCCCGAAAACGATGAATCACCCGGAGGGGATGGCAGCGCGGGCCTCGACAGCGTCGGCATGCGCGTCAGACAGGAGCGCGAGCGGGCCGGACTTTCTCAGGCGAAGCTGGCGCGCATGGTCGGCACGTCCCAGCAGGCAATCGCGGACCTCGAAACACGAAAGGACGCCGGCTCGAAACACCTCATCGCCATCGCTGGCGCGCTCGGCGTAGCGCCCGAATATCTGTATCTCGGAAGGCTTCGCGATCGAAAAATGCCGCCTCTTCAGGGGCGGCCGAGAGCTGCGAGATCCGCGGATCCGGCACCGATCATCGGAACGGCCGCAGTCGGCGTCTGGAGAGAGGCGCAGATCCAACCTTTTCCCACCGACGAGGCAGACGGAACGATCCCTTGTCTCCCCACCCGCGTCCATGAAGGACGCAGACAATATGGATTGCGCGTCGAAGGGGAGAGCATGAACCGGGTGGTGAGGTCGGGCGAGTATGTCGCGGTGGTGCTGACCGGTGACGGGGCGCTTCCTGCGGCAAGCAATGTTGTTCTGGTCGAGCGACGGCGGGGCGGCATGTACGAATATACGCTCAAGCGGCTGCTGAGGCCCGGCGAAGAGGGTTTTGTTCTCAAGGCGGAGAGCGACGATCCGAGATACACCACAATGATCGTCGGCCACGATGGAATCGCGCAGGATGGGGTTGCCATTAAGATCATCGGCGTGGCGGTGGGAAAATATGCGCCGCTCTGATTAAGCGGCGTCATAACAAGTGATCTTGTTGGCCTGCCTGTTTCGGCCGGCCGGCTCGATTTGCGGCGTCACTCCGCCGGAATCTCCTCGGCCGCCAACGAGGTCTTGCGGCGCACCGGCACCAGCGTGCGCAGCGTCACGTAGAACACCGGCGTCAGCACCAGGCCGACCAGCGTGACGCCGAGCATGCCGGAGAACACGGCCGTACCCAGCGACTGACGCATCTCCGCGCCCGGCCCTTCGGCGATCATCAGCGGCACCACGCCGAGGATGAAGGCAAAAGCGGTCATCAGGATCGGGCGGAGCCTGAGCCGGCAGGCCTCGACGGCCGCCTCGACCGGCGACAGACCTCGATCCTGGCCCTGGCGGGCAAACTCCACGATCAGAATAGCGTTCTTGGCCGCCAGGCCGACCAGCACGATCAAGCCGATCTGCACCAGGATGTTGTTGTCGAGGCCGCGCAAATGCACGCCGACCAGCGCAGCGAGCACGCCGAGCGGCACGATGAGCACGATGGCGAAAGGCAGCACCCAGCTCTCATATTGAGCCGCCAGCGCAAGGAACACGAACAGTACCGACAGACCGAAGATCAGCACGGCGGTGTTGCCGGTCTGCCGCTCCTGATAGGCGAGGTCGGTCCACTCATAGGAGGTGCCGTCGGGCAGCAATTGGGCCGCCAGGGTCTCCATCTTCTTCAGCGCCTCGCCCGTCGAAACGCCCGGCGCAGCGTTGCCCTGCAGCGGCACCGACACGTACATATTGTAGCGCTGCACCAGCGAGGGTCCGGTCGAATCCTGGATCTCGACCAGCGTTCCGAGCGGCACCAGCTGCCCGCTCAGCGAGCGCACCTTGAGCTTCAATATATCGTCACGGTCCAGCCGGAACGCCTGGTCGGCTTGGGCGCGAACCTGGTAGACGCGGCCGAAAGCGTTGAAGTCGTTGACATAGGCGGTGCCGAGATTGATCGACAAGGTCTCGAAGATGGCCGGGATCGCGACATTGAGCATGCGCGCTTTGTCCCGATCGATGGCCAGGAAGAATTGCGGACTGTTGGCCGAGAAGGTGGTGAACACCCCGGTCAGGCCCGGCGTCTGGTTGGCCTTGCCGGCCATTTCATAGGCCAGCGCCAGGATCTTGCGCACATCGGCGCTGTTGCGCTCCTGCAGCTGGATCTTGAAGCCGCCGGAATTGCCGATGCCGCGCACCGGCGGCGGCGGCAGAGCGATGATGAAGGCCTCGCGGATGCTTTGCAGGCTGCCGAACAGATTGCCGATGATCTTTTGGCCCGACAGACCCTCCTTGAGTCGGCTGTCGAAATCGTTGAACGGGGCAAAGATCACGCCGGCATTGCTGGCATTGGTGAAGGTTGCGCCAGAGAAGCCGGCAAACGCCACGGCATCGTGCACGCCCGGGGTCTTGCGGATGATGTCCGAAGCGCGCTGGATGACCGCATCGGTGCGCTCCAAGGAAGCGCCTTCCGGAAGCTGGACGACGACGATCGCGTAGCCTTGGTCCATCGCGGGAATGAAGCCGCGCGGCACGCTCACCAGCATGAAATAGGTGGCATAGATGAGCGCCGCGAAGATCGCGAGCATGATGCCGCGCGTCGCCCAGGACCCGACCAGCAGCCGCACCAGGCGGCCGTAATATTCCGACAGGCGCTCGAAGCCGCGATTGAAGCCGTCGGCCATACGGCGGCCGTAGCGAGCGACGACGTTGCGCGGCGCGGCGCCCGCTTCGTGGTGCGGCTTCATCAGCAGCGCCGCCAGTGCCGGCGACAGGGTCAGCGAGTTGAATGCCGAGATCGCGGTTGAGACGGCGATGGTGATGGCAAATTGCAGGTAGAACTGGCCGCTGATGCCGGGGATGAAGGCGGTCGGCACGAACACCGCGATCAGCACCAGCGAGATCGCCAACACCGCAGTGCCGACCTCGTCCATGGTGCGGTGCGCGGCCGGATTCGGATCAAGCCCGTTGGCGACATTGCGCTCGACGTTCTCGACCACGACGATGGCGTCGTCGACGACGATGCCGATCGCCAGGACCAGGCCGAACAAGGTCAGCATGTTGAGGGAGAAGCCGAAGGCGTAGAGCACCGCCAGCGTGCCAATCAGCGACACGGGGATGGCCACGATCGGCACGATCGCCATGCGCCAGCTCTGCAGGAACACGATGATGACGATGACGACGAGCACCATCGCCTCGAGGATGGTCTTATAGACCTCGTTGATCGATTTCTGGATGAACTCGGTCGGATTGTAGACGATCTGATAGGCCAGACCCTTGGGAAAGTCCTTGGCGAGCTCGGTCATCTTGGCCTGGATCTCGGCCGCCGACGCCAGCGCATTGGTGCCCGGCCGCTGAAAGATGCCGAGCGCGACGGCCGGCTTGCCGTTCAGGTAGGAATTGGTGACGTAGTCCTTGGCGCCGAGCTCGATGCGGGCAACGTCCTGAAGGGTGATCAGCCGGCCGTCGTCGGTCGACTTGACGATGACATAGCGGAAATCGCGCGCGTCCTCGAAGCGGCCCTGGGTGGTCACCGTATATTCGAAGGCATTGCCGGCATTCATCGGTGGCGCACCGATCGCGCCGCCCGACACCTGAACGTTCTGATCGCGCAGCGACTGCACGATATCGCCGGCGGTCATGCCGTAGGCCGACAGCTTTTGCGGGTCGAGCCAGATGCGCAGCGAATATTCGCGCTCGCCGAAGATGATCAGATTGCCAACGCCGTCGAGGCGAAGCAGCACGTCGCGGACGCGCGAGCGGGCATAGTTGGAGACGTAGAGCTGGTCATAGGTGTCGTCCGGCGACAGCATATGAATGACCATCATCAGGTCGGGCGAACTCTTGGCGGTGGTGATGCCCAGCCGGCGCACCTCCTCCGGCAGCCGCGGCTCGGCGATCGCCACGCGGTTCTGGACCAGCACCTGCGCCTGATCGAGGTCGGTGCCGAGCTTGAAGGTGATGGTCAGCGACATTGAGCCGTCGCTGGAAGAATAGGAGGACATATAAAGCATGTCCTCGACGCCGTTGATTTCCTGCTCGAGCGGCGTCGCGACGGTAGCCGCCACTGTCTCGGCATCCGCGCCGGGATACTGGGTGGTCACGACGATGGTCGGCGGCGCGATCTCCGGATATTGGGCGATCGGCAGCTGGGTGTAGGCGATGGCGCCGACGATCAGCAGAACGATCGAGACGACCGAGGCGAAGATCGGCCGGTCGACGAAGAAATGCGAAAACCGCATCAGTCGAGCCCTGCGGCTTCCGCCTTCGGCGGCAGCGTCGTCATCTCGACCTTGGCCTTGACGCCGGGCCGGACGCGGACCAGGCCGTTGATGACCAGCGTCTCGTCGCCCTTCAGACCATCGCGGATCACCCGATAGCCGTCGAGCTTGGGCCCGGTGCGCACCGGCTTGGCAGAGATCGTGCCATCGTCGGCGGCGACATAGACGATGCGCCGGTTCTGGTCGGAGCCGACCGCCTCGTCGGGCACCAGGATGCCGCGATGAGGCAGCGAGCCGGGCACGTTGATACGGCCGAACATGCCTGGCTGCAGCACGCCGTCCTTGTTGTCGAAGCGGGCCCGCACCCGCATCGTGCCGGTACCGTTGTCGAGCCGATTCTCGGCGAAGTTCAGCTTGCCTTTGAATTCGGCCTCCTGGCGGTCGGCGACCCGGACCGAAACCTCCAGATTGTCGCCGCCCTCCTGCAGGGCGCCGCCGCGCTGGCGCGCGTCGCGGGCGTAGGAGAAATAGGAGCGCTCGTCGATGTCGAAATAAAAGTCGATCGGATCCCAGGCAACGATCGTCGTGAGCAGCGTGGAATCGGACTGGACGAGGTTGCCCACCGAGATCAGATGGCGGCCGATGCGCCCGTCGAGCGGTGCTCTGATCTCGGTGAACTCGAGATTGAGGCTGGCGGTGCGCTGATTGGCGGTAGCGCCTTGCACCTGCGCTTCGGCAGCAGGATTCTCGCGGCGTCGGTCATCGAGCACGGAAGTGGCCAGATTGCCGGATTTGGACAGCGCCTCGGCACGCGTGAGCTGGGTCTTGGTGAATTCGAGCAGGCTGGTGGCGACGTCGAGCTGCGACTTGGCGGCATCGAACGCGGCTTGATAGGGGCGCCGGTCGATGGTGAACAGCAGGTCGCCCTTCTTGACGATGGCGCCATCCTTGAAATGGATCTGATCCAGATAGCCGCTGACACGGGAGCGGATCGCCACTTCGTCGACCGCGTCGAAGCGCCCGACGAACTCGTCGTCTTCGACGATCTCGCGCACCACCGGCTTTGCCCCGGTGACGACCGGCAATTCCTGAGCCTGCTGAGCACGGGCGGCCGGCGCGGGATTGAAGAGGCTCGCGGCGCCGACGGCCAGCAACAGTGCCGCAACGCGCGCGATCGGCATTGGGCCGGCTCTTCTGGCTCGGGGCGCGCGCTTTGCCCGGGTGGCCGTCTCGTCCATGGTTTCCCTCATTTGGAGTCGAAGGTCCTCGAAGCTGATCCGAGCGCCAGCCCGGAACCGTGGCAGGGCTGCCGGCTCCGGGCGATCATTTTCGAATTGCCGCTAAAAGTCTACCTTGGAATTCAGCAAGAAGTCTCCTGCCCTCCCGGCCAGGTGCCGCACAATGCTGACATTTGAGATGGCTTTTGCCTCGCCGGTGGCGTCCTTGGAATGGCATTGCCGCAGAACGGGCCGACAACCGCCAGGCATGCTCGCGCCGCCCAAATTTCGCGCGCCGCGTTCTCGAACTTGCTGCCATTTTCGCTATGATGACCGCCAGATGCAAAGGACGGGAGAGACTGCAATGGGCATCCGACTCAACGACACAGCGCCGGACTTCACGGCCGAGACAACCAAGGGGACCATCCACTTCCACGACTGGATCGGCGACGGCTACGCCGTCCTGTTCAGCCACCCGAAGAACTTCACGCCGGTGTGCACGACCGAGCTCGGCGCCATGGCCGGGCTGGCCAGCGAATTCGAGAAGCGAAACGCCAAGATCATCGGCATCTCGGTCGACCCGGTCGAAAGCCATCAGAAGTGGAAGGACGACATCAAGACCGCCACCGGCCACTCGGTCGACTATCCGCTGATCGGCGACCGCGAGCTCAAGGTGGCCAAGCTTTACGACATGCTGCCGGGCGATGCCGGGGACAGCTCCGAAGGCCGCACGCCGGCCGACAATGCCACCGTCCGCTCGGTGTTTGTCGTCGGGCCGGACAAGAAGGTGAAGCTCACCTTGACCTACCCCATGACCACCGGCCGCAACTTCGACGAGATCTTGCGGGCGCTGGATTCCATCCAGCTGACCGCCAAGCACAAGGTGGCCACGCCGGCCAACTGGAAGCAGGGCGAGGACGTGATCCTCACCGCGGCGGTCTCGGACGAAGAGGGCACGCAGAAGTTCGGCGGCTTCGAGCGCGTCCTGCCGTATCTGCGCAAGACCAAGCAGCCTAAGGACTGATTTCGGGGGGCCGGCGGCGGCATCTGTCGTGCGCTGCCGGTGCGAACACCGGCCGCTCGAGGCTAAACCTCGATCGTCGCCAGCCTGGCGGCGATCAGCGCCGCCAGCCGCTCAGCCACCTCGACCTTGGTCAGTTCCGGCCAGGTCTCGACTCCGCTTTTGCCGATGATCGCCACCCGGTTCTTGTCGGCCCCCATCACCCCCTGGCTGACATCGTTGGCGACGATCAAGTCGGCTCCCTTGCGGGCCAACTTGGCCTCGGCATTGCTGAGCAGCGCTTCGGTCTCGGCGGCGAAGCCGATCACCAGAAAGGGCCGGCGCGGCCCGTGGCCGACCCGGGCCAGGATATCCGGGTTCTCGACCAGTTTGAGCTCCGGGGGGATGCTGCCTCCCGCCTTCTTCAGCTTGGCGCCGGCCTGCTGCTCGGTGCGCCAATCGGCGACTGCAGCGACCATGACGGCGGCGTCGGCGGGCAGGGCCTCGCTCACCGCCGCCTCCATCTCGCGCGCCGTCTCGACGTGAACGGTGTCGACACCTGCGGGGTCGGGCAGCGCCACCGGCCCCGAGATCAGCCGGACGTCGGCGCCCAGCCTGGCGAGTGCCGCGGCGATCGCGTGGCCCTGCTTGCCCGACGACCGGTTGGCGATGTAGCGCACCGGGTCGATCGGCTCATGAGTCGGGCCGGAGGTGACGATGATGCGGCGGCCGGCGAGCGGGCCCTGCGCCGGCGACAGCATCGCCTCGACCGCGGCGACAATCTCGAGCGGCTCGGCCATGCGGCCCTCGCCGGTTTCGTTGCGCTCCGCCATTTCGCCGGTTCCCGGGCCGACGAAGCCGACCCCGTCGGCCTCCAGCACGGCCCGGTTGCGACGTGTCGCGGCATGCGCCCACATCCGCGGGTTCATCGCCGGCGCCATCAACACCGGCTTGTCGGACGCCAGCAGCACGGCCGAGGCCAGATCGTCGGCGAGCCCATGGGCGAGCTTGGCCATCAGGTCGGCGGTGGCCGGCGCGACGACCACCAGGTCGGCCTCGCGGGAAAGCCGGATGTGCCCGACATCGTGCTCCTGGCTGCGGTCGAACAGCGCCGTGAACACCTGGTCGGCCGCCACCGTGCCGACCGAAAGCGGGGTGACGAAATGGGCGGCAGCCTCGGTCATCACGCAGCGCACGGAGAAGCCGCGTTCGCGCAAGCGGCGGATCAGGTCCAGGCTCTTATAGGCGGCAATGCCGCCGCCGATGACGAGCAGGATGCGCTTGCCGGCCTGGGTCATCAACCCACCCCCAATGCTGCGCGAATGTCGGTATGGACAAAATCATCGCCCTTGAACAGCAAAGGCAAGCCGCGGATCTTGGCCAGAGCGTAGGAGAAGCAATCGCCCATATTGAGGCCGGCGCGATGTCCGGAACCGCGGCCGAATTCGCGATAGGCTTGCCTGGCTGTGACCAGCTGGACGGCATCGAACGGAACGATTTCCGCTTCCAGCAAGCTCACCATACGCTCCAGACGCTCGGCGCCGCGCGGCAGGTTTTGGCGCGTACAGACGCAGAAGGCTTCATGCAGTGTTGCCGCGCTGATCGCTGCATCCACCTCGGCATCCATATATTCGGCCAGTTGAACATAGCCTTCCTCGGCCACCAGGATGCTGATCAGAGCAGAGGTGTCGACGATGAAGCCGCTCACATGCCTTCGTCCCACATTTCGTCGCTTAGGCGCTTCTGGTCGAACGGCTTCAGCGGCGGTTCTGCCAAGGCTTCGAGTTCCGCCAATATCGACTGCCGCCTGCGGCGAGAGCCGATGCTGTCGGCCAACGTATCGCGGACTTCCTGTTCCATCGAGACCCCGCGGATGGCGGCCCGCTTGCGCAGTTCTCGTTTGATGCGCTCATCGAGGTTCCGGATCGTCAGTGTCGCCACGGGATCACCTTGCTCATGTTTACAGGGTACCTTGTGCTTGCATTGCAGTCAATGCAAGCAATGCTGTCGCTTTAGACAAGGTGCCAGGCGAGATACACCAGCGTCAGCGCAATGACCCACAAAGCCACCCGGCCCGAGCGGTTGCGGCGTGCCTCTTCCCGGCCGATCGCCTTTGCCGTCTCGGGATCGAGCCGCAAGCCCTGTTGAGCGGCGACATCGAGCGCATGCGACAGCCGCTCGGCGCGGGCCGCGAGGTCGGGCAGCTGGCGGCCGAGCGAAACCAGTGCCGAGAGCCCTTGCCGCGCCTCGGACAGCGCCCCGCGCGGACCGAGATTGGCGGCGATCCAGTCGCCGACCACCGGCTCGGAAGTCCGCCACATGTTGAAGGCGGGGTCGAGCGTGCGCGCCACGCCTTCGACCACCACCATGGTCTTCTGCAGCAGCACCAGTTCGGTCCTGGTCTCCATGTCGAACAGCTCGGTCACCTCGAACAGCAAGGTGAGCAGCCTGGCCATCGAGATGGTTTCGGCGGGTTGGCCGTGGATCGGCTCGCCGATGGCGCGGATCGCCTGGGCGAAGGCCGAGACGTCGTGCTTGGCCGGCACATAGCCGGCCTCGAAGTGAACCTCGGCGACGCGGTCGTAGTCGCGGGTGATGAAGCCGTAGAGGATCTCGGCAAGAAAGCGTCGCTCCTTGCGTCCGAGGCGTCCCGAGATGCCGAGGTCGACGGCAACGATGGTGCCGTTGGCATCGACGAACAGGTTGCCCGGGTGCATGTCGGCATGAAAGAAGCCGTCGCGCAGCGTGTGGCGGAGGAAGGATTGCACCAGATTGGCGGCGATCCGCTTGAGGTCGTGGCCGGCGAGGCGGAGCGCCTCGACATCGGACATCTTGATGCCGTCGATCCATTCCATGGTGAGCACGTCGCCGCCGGTCCGCTCCCAGTCGACCCGCGGCACCCGGAAACCCGGATCGGCAGCGGTGTTTTCGGCCAGGATCGACAGCGCGGCAGCTTCGAGCCTGAGGTCCATCTCGATGCGGGTCGTCTGGGCCAGGGTCTCCGTCACCTCGACCGGACGCAGCCGGCGGGTCGACGGAAAGTATTTTTCCTGCAGCCGGGCGGCGAGGAAGTAGCTCTGCAGATCCTGATTGAAGCGCCGGCGCACGCCGGGCCGGATCACCTTGACCGCGACCTTGTCCGCAACCCCGTCGCTCAGCACTTCGGCCGGATGAACCTGGGCAATCGAGGCGGCCGCGACCGCTTCGTCGAAGGAGGCATAGAGATCCTCGATCGGCCGGCCGAGCGACTCCTCGATCAGCTTCATCGCCTCGCGTTTCGGAAAGGTCGCCATCTTGTCCTGAAGCATGGCGAGGTCGAGCGCGATATCGTCGCCGACGACGTCGGGGCGCGTGGCCAGGAACTGGCCGAGCTTGACGTAGGAGGGTCCCAGCCGGGCGATGGCGTCCGACATCCGCTCGGAGCGCCGCCGCCAGCGGGACCGCCGGCGGGCGAGAAGCCGCGCCACATGCCAGCCGAACTTCGGCAGCGGCGGCAGGTGCTCGCCGGGCAGTGCCGCGATGACGCCTTCGCGGATCATGATCCAGCCGGCCCGGATCAGCCGGAACCCGGCGCCGATGGTCGTCATTCCGGCTGGATCCTCAAATCTTCCAGCCTGAATGCAGCGCTGCGATGCCGCCGGAATAGTTGCGGTAGGCGACCCGGGCGAACCCTGCCTGGCGCATCAGCGCCGCCAGGTTCTCCTGGTTGGGGAACTTGCGGATCGACTCGACCAGATAGGCATAGGCCTGGTCGTCTCCGGCAACCAGCTTGCCCAGCCGGGGAATGGCGCTGAACGACCAGGCTGCGTAGGCGCGGTCGAGGAACGGCATGTCGACCTCGGAGAACTCCAGGCACAGGAACCGGCCGCCCGGCTTGAGCACCCGATATGCCTCCGCCAAGGCTTCGTCGATACGCGGCACGTTGCGCAAACCAAAGCCGATGGTGAACGCATCGAAGCTGTCCGCGGCAAAGGGCAGCGCCTCCGCATTGCCCTCGACGAAATCCACGTGCTCGGCGAGCCCGAGCTTGTCGATCCGGCGACGGCCGACGTCGAGCATCGACTCGTTGATGTCGAGCACTGTCGCATGCGCCTGGCGATCCGTCGCTTCGACGATGCGGATCGCCAGGTCGCCGGTGCCGCCGGCGACATCGAGCACGGTCCAACCGGCGCGCCGCGGCGGATTGAGCCAGCCGACCAGTGCATCTTTCCACAGCCGGTGCAGCCCGCCCGACATCAGATCGTTCATCAGGTCGTAGCGACCGGCGACTCGATGGAACACCTGGTTGACGAGCGACTGCTTGTCGTTGCGGTCGACCTCGCTGAAGCCGAACGACGTGGCCATACCGGTCGCGAGCGTCGCGCGTTCCTTTGACATTTTAGTGACCTTGCCAATCGGGCCGGACCATAGCCGATCAGCCTCACCGGCGCTATTGTTTAAGGCGCGGTGATCGGCCGCGACCGATCCACGAACCGGGGTGCCGATGGTCCTCAAAGCGGAACTGCACTGCCACATCGAAGGTGCGGCAGCGCCCGAGCTCGTGCGCACTCAGGCAGCCAAATACGGCGTCGACGTGTCCGGATTCGTCAACGATGCCGGTTTCGTCTGGCACGATTTCAGCTCGTTTCTGGCCGCCTATGACGCCGCTGCGGATCTGTTCCGCAGCGAGGGCGATTACGCCAGGCTGGCCGAGCACTATTTGAGCAGCCTCGCCCGGGACGGCTGCATCTATGCGGAGTTCTTCGTCTCGCCCGACCACGCCCGCCGCGCCGGCCTGTCGCCCGAGGCCTATATCGCCGGGCTCAGCGTCGGCATGGAGCGGGCGAAGGCCAAGACCGGCATCCAAAGCCGGATGATCGTCATCGGCATCCGCCATTTCGGCGTTGAGGCGGTCGAGGCCGCCGCACGCTTTGCGGTGCGCTCGGCCCACCCGCTGGTCACCGGCTTCGGCATGGCCGGCGATGAGCGGCAGGGCCAGCCGGAAGACTTTCTGCGCGCCTTCGAGCTCGCCCGCGAGGCCGGGCTCGGCATCACCGTTCATGCCGGCGAATTCGGCGGCCCGGAAAGCGTCGCCGCCGCACTCGAGGTGCTGCGTCCGTCCCGCATCGGCCACGGGGTGCGCGCGATCGAGGACCCGGCGCTGGTCGCCAGGCTCGCCGACGAGAAGGTGGTGCTGGAGTGCTGTCCGGGATCGAATGTGGCGCTTGGCCTCTACCCGAGCTTCGACGCGCATCCGTTCCCCAGCCTGTTGGCGGCAGGCTGCAAGGCGACGCTCAACTCGGACGACCCGCCCTATTTCCAGACCTCGCTCGGGCGCGAATACGCGATCGCGCGGGAGCATTTCGGCCTCGGCGACAAGCAGCTCACGGCGCTGACCCGCACGGCGATCGAGGCGGCCTTCCTCGACAAGAAGACCAAGGCCGATCTGCTCGAACGGCTGCCGGCGCAACGGCGCTGACCTGCGGCGGCGGCTCAAAGATCGAGATCGGCCCAGATCGCAGCATGGTCCGACGCGGCCTGGGCGGGAGACGTCATTTCCGGATAGATCTCCCACAAGGTGCCGTGCTTGCCGCCCCATACGCCCTTGCGAAATACGCCCCCGGACTTGACCCGCTCGAACAGGGCCGGCGACAGGAGCAGATAGTCGATCTTGCTGCCCTTGGTGCCGTTGGCATAGGTCCCGGGACGGCCGTCGCCGTCGAACTTGGGATGGACGCTGATGTCCTTGAGGTCCGAGCCCTGGCCGATCAGCGGTGCGAGCGGGGCGCTGTCGGGGGTATCGTTGAAATCGCCGGCGATCACCACCTGGTCGATGCCGGCCGCGGCGAGCCCGTCATAGATCTCGCGCACCCGCTTGGCTTGCGCCAGGCGCCGGCGGTTGGCTTCGGCGGGAACGCCGTAGCCCTTACTCTTCAAGTGGTTGGCGAGCACGACGAGGGTGCCCCCCGCCGCCAGCGTCAGGCGAAATTCCGGACAGTCGCGGCTGAAGATGCGATCCTTGCCGATGCGATCGTCGACATGGCTGCGCACCGTCTCGATCACCGCGGTCGCGCGTGTCATCAGGCCGACGTCGATGCCGCGGTCGTCGTTGCCGTCGACAAGCATGATGTGGTCGTAGGGGGTACCGCCGACCGCATCCGCAAGGACCTGCTCGTTGAAGCGCAGCAGCGAGATGCGGTTCTCGGCTTCGACCACCACGACAATGTCGGCATTGACGTCGCGCAGCACGCGGGCGGTGTTCTGGGTGGCCACCTCGTTGACCGCCTCCTTGGTGAGCTCGACCCAACCGACCCAATCATCGCGGCCGTTGGCGACGATCTCGATGCCGCCGCTCCGCGGCCGCTTGAGCAGCGCGCCGCGATTCCGGCGCAGGATGACCAGCTGACTTTCATCGCTCTTGGCAAGCCCGAGCCGGGTGAGCAGGGCGATGATCTTTTTCTTGTCTGCCGCACTGTAGACCGGCTGGTTGAGCAGAGCGTTGAGCGCGGCATAGTCCTCCAGCGGCTGGCGGCCGGCGGCCCAGCGAGCATTCGAGGAACCATCCGTGCCCGCCCATAGCTCGCGGTTCATCACCCGCGCCCGTTCGAACAGGTTCTCGACGTTGAACGAAGCGATCCTCATCCGCGCCTCCATTCCGATCTTAGCACATCGGCATGTATTTCCGCGATGCCGGCCCAACGAGCGCCGTCTCCGGCCGCAGCTCGCCCACTTTCCCTGGAATTGCGCGCCCCAGGCGCTATCATGACACCCAGAGCAACCGACGGAGGCAACGGCATGCAGGGCGTTACGGTCGTCGATCACCCGCTGGTCCAGCACAAGCTCACGATCATGCGCGACCGCGAAACCTCGACCGCCGGGTTCCGTCGCCTGCTGCGGGAGATCTCGCTCTTGCTCGGCTATGAGGTGACCCGCAATCTGGAGCTCACGACGAGGACGATCGAGACGCCGCTGGAGACGATGGAAGCGCCGACCCTGGAGGGCAAAAAACTGGTCTTCGCCTCGGTCCTCAGGGCCGGCAACGGCCTGCTGGAGGGCTTGCTCGACCTGGTGCCGGCCGCGCGCGTGGCCCATATCGGCCTCTACCGGGACCATGAGACGCTGCAGGCGGTGGAGTATTTCTTCAAAGCGCCCAGCGACCTCGCCGACCGGCTGGTCATCGTCGTCGACCCGATGCTGGCCACGGCCAACTCGGCGATCGCCGCCATCGACATGCTGAAGGGCCGCGGCGCCACCAATCTCCGCTATCTTTGCCTGCTGGCCGCACCGGAGGGCATCGAACGCTTCACCGCGGCCCATCCCGACGTGCCGATCTATACGGCCGCGATCGACAAGAAGCTCAACGAGAAGGGCTATATCGTCCCCGGTCTGGGTGACGCCGGCGACCGCATGTACGGCACGAAATAGCGCAGGCCGCGAAAGCTAGAGCTTGCAGACGATGACGGCGAGGATCTTGCAGGCGCCGTGGTAGCTCGGGCGCGGTGCCTGCGACGTCTCCTCCAGCATGGTCTCGCCGGTCACTTCGTCGATGCGCAGCAAACGCCAGCCCGTCGGCCGGCCGCTATTGCTGCCGCCGCGCACTTGCCAGACCAGCATCGCCGGGCGGCCTTCGGATGTCAGGCCGGCTGCGTGCACCTCGACCACCCGGACGAAGCCGTCGTAGCGCAAACTGAGGCGCTTGCGGCTGTGTAAGGCGCGGCAGGCCAGAGCGACATCCACTGGAGTGTTCCGCTGTGAAACAATCAGCGGTAGAGACTACCTGAATCGATGCCAATTGCAAGTTGTAGATCAGCGTGGTGCGCGGATGCGGCGCACGATCGCCTTCGCCGGCGCCGGTTTGGTGTCGCCGACGGCATAGGCCGCCGCAACGGCGGCGGCAGCGCGTTCTGCTTCGGCTTCCGAGCGGCCGTGGACGAGGGCCAGCGGCTCGCCGCGTTCGACCGGATCTCCGATAGGCAGGAGCCGGGTCAGGCCGACAGCATGGTCGATGCCGTCGTCGGGACGCGCTGCGGCCGCCGCCCAGCGCACCACGGCCAGGCCGATGTCGCGCGTGGCGATGCCGGTGACGAAGCCGGCACGCGAGCGCCGGCACCGCGCCGCTCGACCGGCGCCTGCGGCAGGTATGCGTCGCTGCGCTGCCAGGAAGTCGGCCGGCCCGCCGAGCGCCGCGACCATGCGCGCCGAAGGTGTCCGCCGCGCGGCCGCTCGACAGCGCTTCGGCGGCACGCGCATCGCCGTCCTGGTTGGGACGGCGACCAGGCCGGCCGACTGCAGCATCTCGGCGGCCAGCGCCAGCGTCACTTCGCGCAGCCGCTCCGTCGCGTGACACGGCCGGTCAGGAAATCGACGCGCGTCGGCAACCTCGACGGCATTGCCGGCGGCCGAGGCCAGCGGCTCGTTCATGCCGGTGATCAGCGCCGAGGTCGTCAGTCCGGCACCGTTGGCGACCTCGACCAGGCTTGTCGCCAGCTGCGTTGGCGTCGCGCGATCTCGGCCATGAAGGCGCCGTTGCCGACCTTGACGTCGAGCACCAGCGAGCCGAGGCCGGCGGCGAGCTTCTTCGACAGGATCGAGGCGGTGATCAGCGGCACCGATTCGACCGTCGCGGTGACGTCGCGGATCGCATAGAGCCGCCTGTCGGCCGGCGCCAGGTCGCCGGTCTGTCCGATGATGGCGCAGCCGGTGGTCTCGACCACCTTGCGAAAAAGCTCATTGTCGGGCTGGCTGACATAGCCCGGGATCGCATCCATCTTGTCCAGCGTGCCGCCGGTGTGGCCGAGGCCGCGGCCCGAGATCATCGGCACATAGGCGCCGCAGGCGGCGACGATCGGCGCCAGCATCAGCGAGACATTGTCGCCGACGCCGCCGGTCGAATGCTTGTCGGTGACCGGGCCCGGCAGATCCGACCAGTCGAGCACGTCGCCGGAATCGCGCATCGCCAGCGTCAGCGCCACCGCCTCCGTCGCGGCTCATGCCGTTGAAGAATACCGCCATGGCGAAGGCCGCGACCTGCCCCTCGCGAGACCGCGCCTGACGTCAGGCCGGCGATGAAGGCGGCGATCTCATCGGCCGCTCAGCGCGTCGCCGTCGCGCTTCTGGCGGATGATTTCCTGCGGCAGCATCGCGTCAGCCCTCGCCGCCGTCCGCGCAGGCCCGTCGGCCGAACAAGCGTCCGCAGCAGGATCGCTGCCAGCTCGGCGCCGCCGACGGGGCCATGTCCTTGGTCTCCTGGTGCGACAGCTCGCGCGCCGGTCATGCCGGCGGCGAAGTTGGTGATGACCGAGCAGGCCGCGACGCGCAGACCGAGGAAGCGGGCGAGAATGACTTCCGGCACCGTCGACATGCCGACGGCGTCGGCGCCGAGCACGCGCGCCATGCGGATTTCGGCCGGCGTCTCGAAGGACGGCCCGGAGAACCACATGTAGACGCCCTTGTGCAGCGGCGTGCCCGTCGCTCGGCGGCCGCGGCGATGGCCGAGCGCGAGGCCGCGCGTCGTAGGCCTCGGTCAGGCCGACGAAGCGGCGGTCGCGTCGGCTCGCCGATCAGCGGATTGGCGCCGGAGAAATTGATGTGGTCGGTGATCAGCATCACCGAGCCGGGCCGCATCGTCGGCTGCGAGCGAGCCGGCGGCATTGGTGAGGATCAGCTTCTCGATGCCGAGCCGCGCCAGCGTCTCGATCACCGGGCGCATGACGGCGGCATCGCCGTGCTCGTAGTAATGCGCGCGGCCGGCCAGCATCAGCACCGGCGCGCCGGCAAGGCGCCCGGCAACGACCTCGCCGGCATGGCCGGTGACGCCGCTTGCCGGGAAAGCCCGGCAGCTCGGCATAGGGGATGCGGACGGCGTCCTCGACCTCGTCGACGAGCCCGCCGAGGCCGGAGCCGAGCACCAAGGCCGATGGCCGGTGCAAGCCCGCCCAGGCGCTCGGCGAGCAGCGGCGGCTGGCCGCGGCGCTCATCTCAGCATGTCGCCCTCGAAGCCGTAGGGCAGCAGGTCGCCCAGGTGACGGTCTCGACCACGCCGCTCTCGTCGCAGAGATAGAGCTTGGCGTCGCGGCCCGGCGAATTCGGCCAGCCGCTGCCGGCAGCCGCCGCAGGGCGTGATCCGCGCCATGCGCTCGGCGACCACGGCGATTTCGGCGATCTTGCCGCCGCCGCCCATGATGTAGTGGCCAAGCGCCGTGGTCTCGGCGCACCAGCCTTCCGGATAGGACGCGATCTCGATATTGCAGCCGGCGAAGACCCGGCCGTCCTCGGTGCGGATCGCCGCGCCGACCGGGAAACTTCGAATAGGGCGCATAGGCCTTGGCCATCGCGCCTGCGCGCGCGCCTCGAACAGATCGTCGCGGCCATGCGGCTGCTCAGCGTTCCTTCACATAGGGCACGCCGCCGGCGCGCGGCGGGATCGCCTTGCCGATGAAGCCGGCGAGCAGGATCGACGGTCAGCACATAGGGCAGCGCCTGCATGAACTGCACCGGCACCTTGCCGATCACCGGCCAGGCCTGGCCCTGCAAGCGGATCGACGGCCGCATCGAGGAAGCCGAACAGCAGGCAGGCGAACATCGCCGGCACCGGCCGCCATTTGGCGAAGATCAGCGCGGCGAGCGCGATGAAGCCCTTGCCGGCGGTCATGTCCTTGACGAAGCCGGCGTTCTGCGCGATCGACAGATAGGCGCCGGCGATGCCGGTGAGGATGCCGGTGCAGATGACGGCGCGGTAGCGCAGCCAGGCGACCGAGATGCCGGCGGTGTCGACCGCGGCCGGGTTCTCGCCGACGGCGCGCAGCCGCAGGCCGAAGCGGGTGCGGAACAGCACCCACCAGGTGAACGGCACCATCAGGAAGGCGAGATAGACCAGGATCGAATGGCCGGAGATCAGCTCGGAATAGATCGGGCCGAGGATCGGCACATCGCGCACCGCGTCGGCGCCGGGCAGGTGATCGCGCCGAAGCGGGCGGCACCGGTCAGCGCCGGCGTGCGGCCGCCCTGCTGGAACCAGGCCTGGCCGAGGATGATGGTCGAGCCGGCGGCGATGAAGTTGATGGCGACGCCGGAGACGATCTGGTTGCCGCGATGGGTGATCGAGGCAAAGCCGTGGACCAGCGCCAAGAGCACCGAGATCAGGATCGCCGCGCGCGAGCCCGATCCAGGCCGAGCCGGAGACCGCAGCAGCCGCCGCCGCCGGCGAAGGCGCCGACCAGCATCTTGCCTTCGAGGCCGATGTCGAAGATGCCGGCGCGCTCGGAATAGAGCCCGGCGAGGCAGGCGAGCAGCAGCGGCACCGACACGCGGATGGTCGCGTCGAGCAGCTGGACGAGGTGCTGAAGAACTCCATCTCAGGCACCCTCTCCCTTGCCGCCGGCAGGCCGACCGAGCGCGGGCTGAACGAGGCGAACAGCGTCTGGATCGCCGGCCGGAACATGTGCTCGAGCGCGCCGGCGAACAGGATGACCAGGCCCTGGATGATGACGATCATGTCGCGGTGATGTTCGGCATCTCGAAGGCGAGCTCGGCGCCGCCCTGATAGAGCATGCCGAACAGGATCGCCGCCAGCACGATGCCGACCGGATGCGAGCGGCCCATCAGCGCCACGGCGATGCCGACGAAGCCGGCGCCGGCGACGAAATCGAGCGCGACGTCGTGCTGGTCGCCCATGATCGGATTGAGCGCCATCATGCCGGCCAGCGCGCCGGAGATCATCATGGTGATGATGATGATGCGGGTTTCCGCCGATGCCGGCATAGCGCGCCGCCTTCGGGCTGTGGCCCATGGTGCGCATCTCGTAGCCGAGCTTGGTGCGCCAGATCAGCAGCCAGACCAGCCAGGCCATGACCAGCGCCAGCAGGAAGGAGACGTTGAGCGGCGCCGAGCGCACCGACAGGCCGAACAGCCTCGAGCAGCCAGTTGAGCTTCGGCAGTTGCGCCGCCTTCGAGGAAGGTGCGCGTCTGCGGCGCCATCGCGCCGGCCGGCTTCAGGACGTCGACCAGCAGATAGACCATGAGCGAGGCGGCGATGAAGTTGAACATGATCGTGGTGATGACGATGTGCGAGCCGCGCTTGGCCTGCAGATAGGCCGGGATCAGCGCCCACAGCGCGCCGACCAGCGCCGCGGCGGCGATGGCCAGCGGGAAGGTCAGCCACCACGGCAGCACGCTGTCGAAGGCGAGCGCGACGAGCGCGACGCCGAGGCCGGCGATGTAGGCCTGGCCCTCGCCGCCGATGTTGAACAGGCCGCAATGGAAGGCGACCGCGACCGCGAGCCCGGTGAAGATGAAGTTGGTGGCGTAGAACAGCGTGAAGGCGATGTTCTGGCCGCTGCCGAAGGCGCCGTCGAACAGGATGCCGGCGGCGCGCAGCGGATTTTCGCCGACCAGCAGCACGACGAGCCCGGCGACGACGAAGGCGACGAACAGATTGATCAGCGGGATCAGGCCATAGTCGACCCAGCCCGGCAGCTTGGCATAGGGCGTGCTCATTCGGCGGCCTCCTTGCTGCTCGACGCCGGCCATCAGCAGGCCGAGCTCGCCTTCGCTCGCCTCCGGGCCGCGCTCGCCGACGATGCGGCCGGCAAACATCACCAGGATGCGGTCGGAGAGCGAGCGGATCTCGTCGAGCTCGACCGAGACCAGCAGCACCGCCTTGCCGCGGTCGCGCATGGCGATCAGGCGGCGATGGATGAACTCGATGGCGCCGACATCGACGCCGCGCGTCGGCTGGCCGACGATCAGCACGCCCGGGATCCTGCTCCATCTCGCGGGCGAGCACGATCTTCTGCTGGTTGCCGCCGGAGAAATTCGCCGTCTTCAGCCGCGGAGTTGGTCGGCCGGATGTCGTATTTGCTCGATCTTGTCCTTGGCATCGTCGCGGATCGCCTCGATGTTCGAGGAACGGGCCGTTCAGATATTGCGCGTCGTCGTGATAGCCGAGGATCGAGTTCTCGTTCTCCTCGAAGGCCAGCACCAGCCCGACATGGTGGCGGTCCTCCGGCACATGCGCCAGGCCGCGGTCGCGCAACTCGCCGGGATCGGCGATGCCGGTCACGTCGATCGGCTTGCCGTCGAGCATCGACCGCGCCGGACACGGCGCGGCGAATGCCGGAGATCGCCTCGATCAGCTCGGACTGGCCGTTGCCGGCGACGCCGGCAATGCCGACGATCTCGCCGGCGCGGACGTCGAAGGAGACGTCGTCGACCATGGTGACGCCGCGCGAATCCTTGACCGTCAGGTTCTTGCACCGACAGCTTGACCGCGCCGGGCTTGGCCTCGCCCTTCTCGACGCGCAGCAGCACGCGGCGGCCGACCATCAGCTCGGCCAGTTCCTCGACCGTCGTCTTCGCTGGTCTCGCGCGTCGCCACCATCGTGCCCTGCCGCATGACCGAGACATTGTCGGTGATCGCCATGATCTCGCGCAGCTTGTGGGTGATCAGGACGACGGTCTTGCCCTGCTCCTTGAGCTGCTTGAGGATGCGGAACAGATGGTCGGCCTCGGCCGGCGTCAGCACGCCGGTCGGCTCGTCGAGGATCAGGATCTCGGCGCCGCGATAGAGCGCCTTGAGGATTTCGACGCGCTGCTGCAGGCCGACCGGCAGCTCCTCGATGATCGCGTCCGGATCGACCTCCAGCCCGTATTCACGCTCGAGCCGCTCGAGCTCCGAGCGCGCCTTGGCGATGCGCGTCTTCAGCAGCGGCTCGCCTTCGGCGCCGAGGATGACGTTTTCGAGCACGGTGAAATTCTCGACCAGCATGAAGTGCTGGTGGACCATGCCGATGCCGACCGCGATCGCATCGTTCGGCGTGTTGATCGAGCGTCGGCTTGCCGCCGACGCGGATCTCGCCGCTGTCGGCCTGGTAGAAGCCGTAGAGGATCGACATCAGCGTCGACTTGCCGGCGCCGTTCTCGCCGACGATGCCGTGGATGGTGCCGCGCTGGCATTTCCAGATGGATGTCGCGATTGGCGTGGACCGCGCCGAAGCTCTTGTTGATGCCGATCAGCTCGATTGCAGCTTCCGCCATGCGCGGTCCCACCTCCTAGTTTTTTATCGTTTGGTCAAAATGCCTATCACGCCGTGTTCCCCGTTGCCATCCGACGCGCTGGCGGCCACTCTCGACAAATCAAGGGCGCGCTTGTCAATTTCGCTGCCCAGCCGGAGAGGCTGGCCGGGGCGGCGCAGGCGCGGCGAAAGGACGATCGATGTCGGCAGGCGAGGACCGGTTCACGACGCTGGAAATCCGCCATGCCGAGCAGGAGCAAGCCATCGAGGAGCTTTCCGGGCAGACTCGCCGAGCAATGGACGGTGATCGATCGTCTACAGCGGACAGTCGAACGGTTGATCGAGCGGATTCCTGCGCTGGAAGAACAGGCAACGCCGCGGCCCGAAGCAACCAAGCCGCCGCATTGGTGAGGCGGCCCCCGCCTGACGGCAACGCGGCACGCTGCCGGGCCCCACAAAGGATCAGAGTGCGATGGCGATTTTAAGAAACGCTATTCCGGCTCCGAAGCAAATTCCAGGAAAAGTGGACCCGGTTCTCCGTCCGGAATTGCGCTAAAACAATGATTTAGAGGGGTGCACCGATTCGAGGAAACGGTGATCTGCTCTCGCCGAGCGGCGAAGCCTCCGCGCCGTCGCGGCCGGCCCGGAACTGCTCGACGGCCGGCCACCAGCGGCTGAGCAGCGCGCGACCCGAAGCCGACAGACTGATGCCCTCGAGCCGCGCGCGCGTCCTGACCGCGCCGGTCGAGCGGCCGAGCTCCCGCGCGATGACGCTTACCCGCACATGCGAGACAGACAGCTGCCTCAGCCGGGCAATGTCATCCTGAGTCCAGTGCCGCGACGAACGTCGCATTCCAACCTCCATGCTCCGCACACGGGTGAGGGGCACCGCGACGACCAGAGCTCAGGCCGGATGAACTGCCCGCAGGCCCACGTACATCTGAGCACGTTAATGTTGCAAGAAGGCAGGCTCAGGCGCAACCACCATTTGCGTCGCAGCGAAGGAAATCTGCAGGAAAGCGAGGCTCTCGCGCACGCATCTCCCCCTCGGCGCGGCCGCCGGCGCGGGCGAGGCGTCCAGGACCTAATCTTGACCGGGACGGCGGCGTTGCGCCGAAGCGGCGGTGCCGCTCTTGGCCTCGGCCGGCAGTGGGATCGCGAGCCCAACGGGGCTGCCGTCGCCGGCCCCGTCGGCGACCGACCTAGCTAGCCGGTCACCTGCCGTCGCGGGAGCCCATTGGCGATGAGCCCCGCCCGAGAGGCCTTCCAAACCCGGATCAATACGGGCAGGCGTTGTCCGCCATGTAGTCGTGGACCTTGACGGTGCCGGCGATGATGTCGGCCTTGGCCTTGTCGGCCGCCGCCTTCATTTCAGGCGGTGACCAGCGCCTTGTTGTTGTCGTCCAGGGCGAAGTCGACGCCGCCTTCCTTCGAGGCCGAGATTGTTGATGCCGGCGGTGAACTTGTCGTCCTTGGCGTCCTTGAAGGCGTTGTAGACGGCAACGTCGACGCGCTTCAGCATCGAGGTCAGCACCTTGCCGGGCTGCAGGCCGTTCTGGTTGGAATCGACGCCGATGCCGAGCTTGCCGGCATCGGCCGCCGCCTGCAGCACGCCGACGCCGGTGCCGCCGGCCGCGGCGTAGACCACGTCCGCGCCCTGGTCGATCTGCGACTTGGCGATCTCGCCGCCCTTGGTCGGGTCGTTCCAGGCCGCCGGCGTGTCGCCGGTCATGTTCTGGATGACGTCGGTCGCGCCGGCCGCCTTGGCGCCGCCGACATAGCCGCAGCCGAACTTGCGGATCAGCGGAATGTCCATGCCGCCGACGAAGCCGACCTTCTTGGACTTCGACGCCATCGCGGCCAGCAGGCCGACGATGTAGGAGCCTTCATTCTCCTTGTAGACGACCGAGCGGACGTTCGGCTTGTCGACGACCATGTCGATGATGGCGAACTTGGTGTCCGGGAAGTCGGCGGCGACCTTCTCGAGCGCCGCCGCCCAGGAGAAGCCGGCCATGACGATCGGGTTGTTGCCGTCCTCGGCGAATTTGCGCAGCGCCTGCTCGCGCTGGGCGTCGTTCTGGATTTCGAAATCGCGGTATTCGATGCCGGTTTCGGTCTTGAACTTCTCCGCGCCGTTGAAGGCGGCTTCGTTGAAGGATTTGTCGAACTTGCCGCCGAGATCATAGATGATCGCCGGCTTGATGTCCGCGGCGAAGGCCGGAACGGACATTGCTGCAGCGGCCAGAAGGCCCAATACGATACGCTTCATGTGATCCACACCCTGTCGGTTGTTTTTTCCGTTCACGCGCGCCTGCCGTGCGAATCCGGCCGCATGCGCTCACGGCAGGAGTGGTTCCCTCCCGCTCGGGCCGCACTGTTGCACGGCGCAGAGCAAAATTCACGTGGAATTTTGACCTTTTGGAAAAGCCCAGCCGGCGTGCTTCAACCCGCACCGCAGACCCGTCTCCGCTCAGGCGCCGGCTCGGCGTCCTGCGGGAATGGCGCAGGCGACGCCGGTGCCCTTGCAGCGCCGCAATAGCCGTACGGGTTCTTCGCCAGATACTGCTGGTGGTCGTCCTCGGCGAAATAGAAGGCCGGCGCCGGCGCGATCTCGGTGGTGATCTTGCCGCGTCCGGCGTGCGCAGCGCGGCCTCGTAGGCGTCGCGCGAGGCGAGCGCCGATCCGAGCTGCGCGTCGCTCGATCGTGTAGATCGCCGAGCGGTAGGTGGTGCCGACATCGTTGCCCTGGCGCATGCCCTTGCGTCGGGTCGTGCGCTCTCCCAGAAGATCTTGAGCAGCGTCGTCGTAGGAGACGAGCTCGGGATCGAACACCACCATGCACGACCTCGGCGTGGCCGGTCAGCCCGGTGCAGGTCTCCTGATAGGTCGGGTTGGGGGTCAGCGCCGCCGGCATAGCCGACCGCCGTCACCCAGACGCCGTCGGTCTGCCAGAACAGGCGCTCGGCGCCCCAGAAGCAGCCCATGCCGAAATAGCGCGGTCTCCAGCGCCCTCGGGATACGGACCCTTGAGCGGCCGCTGCGAGACATGGTGCCTGGCGGCCGTCGGGATGGCTGCGGTCGCGTCCGGCAAGCGCCTCGCCGGGCTTCGGCAGATTGCAGCTTCTTGTTCAGCATGTCGCTGAGAAAGAACACGTGCACGGTCTCCTAGAGTTGAGTGTTCGGGAAGCCGGTGAGCCCCAAGGCTAGATCTCGGCGACGAAGGCGGCGGGGCGGCGCCCCGGACGCCGACCGATCGCGTAGAAAATGAGCGCCAGCCCGCCGAACACGGCGAAGCCCGGCCAATGCAGGACGGTCGCCGTATAGCTGTCCCAGGCCGCGGCGCCGAGATGGGTGCGCACGGCCTGTTCGGCCAATGCCAGCTGATCGGGGAAGGTCGCGGCCCAGCTGGTGGCGAGCGGCGTGGTGACCAGCCGCGAGGCGGCGATCGAGCGGGTGGCGTCGACCACGGCCATGATGGTCGCGACGGCGAGCGCGATGAGGGCAAGGAGGCGAAACAGGAAGCGGACCATGGCGGCTCTGCCTCATCGTCGGCCGGCTGAGCGCCGGCGTGCCGACTCGAACGCATTTGTTGTGCCGAGAAATATGGCCGAAACGCGGTGCGATCAACCGTCGGGTGCGACTGTCAACCCGAATGTCTCGGCGGCGCTCATCTGCCTTCGCAAGTGCCGGCCGAAGGGCGGGCTTGGTCGCCAGGTCGCAGGCCTCGATCGCACGAAAGCGGGGACCTCGAGCGGATCGAGGGTTGGCATTTTGCCGGCGATCGACTAGATGAGCGCCGGCGCCGGTGGCCGACCGCCGCGCGCCGGGAGAGGTGGCCGAGTGGTTGAAGGCGCACGCCTGGAAAGTGTGTATACGGCAAAACCGTATCGGGGGTTCGAATTCCCCTCTCTCCGCCAGAGACGTCTTTAAATACTTGATTTGGTAGTTGTTTTCTTACGATGCCTCTAACGACCCCACTTCTGGCCCCACTTTTAAATCCGCTCGGGACCAGGCCGGCGGGGTGGCCTGGCCCGTCGGGCACCCGCCGAGCAGACATTTCCGGGTCCCACATCAACGCATATTGACCCGCGCGAACGACCTCAAAAAATTTTGCAAAAAATTCCAGGATGGGCGGGTCGGCCCGGAGACCGCTGTCTAGGTGGGAGGCTGAGATCGTCAACCCGCGACTTGTCAGGCCGAAGTCTCCTCGACCCACGCACGGTCCTGGCCACCTCCCCCAGGATTGGTGAATTCAGGAATGTTCAGCGTCGAAGCTCACCCTGCAATGCAAGCAGATCCGTCACGAGATGCCGAACTCAGGGCTGGGCGGTCGGTCTCTTCAGTCCCGGGGGCACGCGCAACGGCGCATCCAGCTCAAGCTCTTCGATGGCGTAGCTGATCCCGCAGCGCCACAGATAGCTCTCGACCGGATCGGTGATCTCTTCCGGGCAGGAGCGGCGCGGGTCGAACATCGAAGCGCAGTCGGCGTCGAGCCAGGCTTGCATCGACAGCTGCTTGCCGACCTCGGCGCGCTCCCTTGTCGAGAACGCTTCGGTCAGCCCGCCATACTCGTCATCCAGACGGAGCACATAGATTTTCACTTGCCTTCCTCCTTCCGCTTGGCTTTGAGGCCCTCGGCCTCGGCCATTTCTGGGCGGCGAAATGGGCCAAGCGGCTGAGCCGGTTCTGGCCTTGCTGGCCAACTTCGTGGACCCTACTGAGAGGATGAAGACTCTCCAGGGGCATATTCGCTGCTCCGGCGGTGAATGAGCAACCTCCCGTTGCCAATTCGGTCGACCAAGAGGTCAGCGTCGGCCAGTTTCGGCTCCAGGTTTCTCAGGTTTGCTGCGAACGCCTCTGGGCCGTTCGGCCAGCCCGACCTGGCGAAGAAGGTGCCGACCTGAACGTTGGAGAGCTTCTCGTACAGCTCCTCAAGCGTGCCAGTCCAGTCCCGGCGGCCAGCCATCATCAATCCGAGAGCCTTCGCAGCCGGCCCGCTGTAATCAAACACGCGATTGCATACCGTCGGAAACTCGACCACAGGACCGCCGTTGCAGTGCTCCAACCATTCGATTGGGATTTAATCCAATCCTTGAGCGACAGCGGTGCTTCACCGAAGGTGTTCGTGTATTCATCGGTCATCACAGAACCTTCAGGGGTGAGAACTGCCCACCGGTCAGTCACTGGCATCCCGACAATGAGTGGCTCGACGTAACCGCCGTCTTTGACCTGCCACCCAACGACCGGCTCCCGCAGGACACGCTCCTTGTCGAAGCTGCCGTCCGACAGCGGCATCAGGCCGACGACGAAGAAGCCTGGCAGCGCCGGAATAATGGTCGGCTTGGTCGTTGCGAGGTGTCCCGTGACCGAGGCCTTCCCGCCGATCTCCCTACGGGCAAGGGCTCGCAGCAGCTTGCTTGCATTGACCTCTCGGTTTGACGTCTCGCCCTTGGGCAGGGGTGAATTGGCGAGGCGTTCGAAGTCCTGACCGATCAAATCATCGAGCCCAGCAAGGATACAAGCCTGGCTCTGAACAAGATCATCAACGTTGGTTCTCATTTCTGCCTCAGATCCAAACAAGAGTTGACAAATGTCAAGTTGTTTCGGCGATCTAAATGGCCAGACCGACCCAAATGTAATCTCGCTACTTTGTTGGTGCAAGCGATCTTGGTGGTATTTTTTCTGAATACCGTGTTAGATTTAGCTGTGAGGTCTGAACTCGGTGGGCAGGTCAGGCCGTGGACGACAACTCTCGGACTAGTACCTGGTTGGCGGCTGATTAGCAGAACCAAGTCCCGGCACGCGGTAACGCACGCAAAGCGGCTGACACAGCAGCCACGGAGAAGCGTCGAAGTGCCGCTTGGCTAAGACCGGCATATTTTCTTAGCGCTTGTGATTGACGTGTCATTTTCAGTCTTGGCGCAGCGACGGTAGATGCCCGCGACCTGATCGGCGATATCAACAACTCAAGGTAGGCTGACAGCGCTCACCTGAAATCTCGCGCGTGCCAAAACAGGGATCAGCGGGCCGCTGAAACTGTGACGAGAGGTTGCTAGACCCGGCCGATCTTGAACCGCCGAACGCGCAATCAGCGATGCGTGCAGCGAGCGGCGCAGTGTCGGCCGCCGCCAAGGCGCGGGCCGACAACCTGCTTGGCGAAAACCCCCGCTGATAGTCATACGTCGCTTCCGCATTCGGCTTGCTTAAACAAATGTGGTCCGAATGCCTTTCTAGGTGGCTCTCACGTGACCCTAATTTAGGTTCCACTTTTCCTGCCATTCGAAGAGAGCCGGCGAGGACGCCCGGCCCACCCGGCACCCCGTGCAGATGTTTTTGGGTGCCGCTTGGCGCATATAAATCCGCCCTTAAGGCACTTAAAAATTGTCGCGCAAAATTTCCACTGCCCTCGTTTGCGTGTGGCCACATTCGCAGTCAGCCGCTATTTCAGGATGACCGCTGAGCTTTGGGTTGTGACAATGGCGCAGTGGCTGCGGCTCTGAGTGAACCTGCGGCGACAGCAGCACGGGGACATGACACGGCCGGCAGCGCGGCGGTAGTCCTGCTTTCGAGCGAAGTTGTTCTTCTTCACGACTGAGACCTTGCCGCGGAAGCGCCAGAGAACCTGACCTCCGCCGAGAACAGGGCAAACGGCAGGTCTCAGCCATTGCGTTCACTTTAGATTGTGAAGCCGCAGATCGCTTGTCAGCTCCTTGCCCGTGCAGAGAGATGGTGGCAGCCTAGGAGGGTTCAAGGAGTGGCGGATGTCCCGCATCGTTGTCATCGGTGGTAACGGCCACGTCGGCAGCTACCTGGTCCCTGCGCTGGTTCAGCGCGGCCACGAAGTCGTCAACGTCAGCCGGGGCACGGCAAAGCCATACCGTTCCCATTTCTCTTGGCGCCTGATTGAACAGGTTGCGCTCGACCGGCGAGCGGAAGAGAACGCGGGCCGGTTTGGCGCAAAGATCGCCGAGCTTCGCCCCGATATCGTCGTGGACATGATCTCCTTCGATCTGGCAAGCACCGAGCATTTGGTGAAGGCGCTGCACGGCAAGGTCGAGCACTATCTCTTTTGCAGTTCAATCTGGGTCTACGGCAGCCTGGTTACGGTGCCTTCGACTGAGGCGGACCCGCCGAACCCAATAGATGCTTACGGACGCGGCAAGGCGGATAGCGAAGGGTGGCTGATGCGGCAAGCACGGGTGAACGGCTTTCCCGCAACGTGCTTCCGTCCCGGCCATATTGTTGGTGAGGGCTGGGTCCCAATCAACCCGATAGGGAATGCCAATCCTGACATCTTCTCCCTGATCGCCCGCGGCGAGGAGCTGATCCTGCCAAATCTCGGGCTTGAGACCATGCATCATGTGCATGCCGATGATGTCGCACAGTGGGTGATCTGCGCAATCGAGAACCGCACCGCCTCCGTAGGCGAGGTGTTCAACACAGTGTCGGATCAGGCCGTAAACCTGCGGGGCTACGCCGAAACTGTCTATCGATGGTTCGGAAAGGAGCCGCGGATTTCATACCAGCCCTTTGACGAGTGGATTCGCGGTCTTGGAGATTGGGCCGAAAGCACGCGCGGCCACATCATTCGCAGCTCCTCGCACTCGATCGAAAAGAGCCGCCAGCGCCTCGGGTACAGTCCCCGCTATACGAGCTTCGAGGCCGTTTATCAGTCGGTGATGGCACTGATTGCATCGGGAAAGATCGCTGTTCTCGACAGCGACCGTGCGAGCGTGAGCGGCTAGCTGGCCCGCTGCTCGATCTGCAGCAAGTCTCTCGCGGCCCGAGCAGGAAGAAGAGCCATCGCGGTCGAAGAGTGAACGTCCTGTTGACTAACCAGGGCCGTGCGACCCCGGGGCCTGGCAGGCCAGAGCGAGCCGTCAGGCACGGGTGCAGACGCCCCTCGGCAACGGCAATCTTCGTCTTGAACAGTCACATGCAGCACGCCGTCGTCGAAGCGTTGAGCCAGCACCGGACTGGGGTCGTTGTAGGCGGGGCTGATGGGCTCTTATTTCCACTGGCATGGTCACCCAACGGACCGAATTCTTGGTGTCCTGAGTAAATGCCGGCAAGCGGAAACGCAGCTTCTAGGTGAATGGTCGTCGGCTGCATGGGTGTACTGTGACTGAAAGCGCAGCTCCTGCCTTCGAGCCGCCCGCCGGGATGAGCGGCAACCCCTGTAGGGAAGGTCGGCTCTCTCCGCGCACCTGTCGTAGTCATGGCCCTCTGAACGGGCATTCTAGTCTGAGCGAGCAATCAAAGCGGCGCAGACGGCCAACCCCACACCATGCTCACTCGCCGCGCCGCTGGTTCGGCGCAACAGATCCAGGTACCAAAAAAGCGCGGCGACAGATCATGCCACCGCCCGCTGAGCAAAACGGGGTTTTCATACAAGCGCTGCGCTCTCGCATGCTTCTCCGACGCAAAAAGAGTCCGACGGGTTCGGGACTTTGGACCGGCTTCGGTCAGACCAATGCCGATGCGTTGCGTGTCAAATTTATATCGCTATCTCTGATCGAATCAGTAGAATTCGACACGTTGTTGCAAAACGCCCCGCAGCAGCCCACTAAAGGGGCCCGATGTCGTGATCGGGCCCCTAATAATTTTCTGAGAACCTGCAAGCTGGGGGCGCCAAGCCGAGCCGAGCAGGGGTTCACGAATGCCGGTTGGTCGATATGGATTTGAAGTCATCGTTCCTTGGCTGATCCTGGCAATGTTCGCGTTGGTTCTTCCCGCGCTTACCAGGATTGCAATGGCGCAACCGCTCGGGATCGGTCTCGGCGTGCTGTTCCTACGCTTGTTCGTCGTTAATCTATTGCTCGCACCGAAGTAGAAAGTGAGCGACGCAGAGCCGAGAGCAACTTCATCGCTGGCGGCACACCTGGGAAGCACACGTCGGAGTACTGGGTTGCAGCCTGTCGTCGCCTTCCTGGTCTGACGGCCATGGCAACAAAGACGAAATCTCCCTCTCAAATTCAGGGCCGGCGATAAGGTCTTCCTGCGCGACCGCCAAGGGCGTCGATCTCGTGGCGAAGGCGCAATCACGGGAGAGCTGGCTGCAATCGACGGGCCCTCGCCAAAGAGATCGCGCTCATGCCGGCTGAGGAGGGGGACGAGGTCAGCGGTGACGATCCCAGTGCGATCGTTCCGGTTGATCCATCGATTGCTGCATAGGCCGACTTGTCAGATCGAGCGTAGTCTCTCGACCCTGATGCCCGCTCTCGTCACGAATGCGAACCGTCAAACTCAGCATCCCGTGGTCGAGCATCGCCTCGCGCAATATCTCGGGAAGAGCTTCTTGAGCCTCGTCAAGCGCGTAATCCAGGTTTGGGCACTCAAGGCCGAGATCGTCTCGAACCCATTCGTGACCGTCTAAACAGTCGAAGTAGAAGCGTGGCATGGCGGTAGACTCCAACCTAACGCCCGCCAATGTCGGGGTCGTGCGAGACCGCCTTGAAAATGCGCTCGAACACGCCACGCTGCGACCAGTAGTCGAAGCGCTTGAAAATCGTGTTCCAGTCGCCGAATTCATTTGGAAGGTCGCGCCAGGGACTGTTCGTGCGCACCTTCCACAGCACCGCCTCCAAAAACAACGGGTTGTCCTTGCCGCTGCGGCCGGCATCCGTCGCCTTACCCAGCCAATGCGGCGCGATCTTCTCCCACTGCGCATCGCTCAGAACCAACCGAATCATCAAAGCCTCCAAAAACAGGCCTTAAATCACCCAATTCGTCGCTTGAGAATCTGGAGGCTTCTGTGAGGCCGCATGCTCGACGGAGCCGCCTGGCAGGACGTCGGACCTCATTGTAAGCCGGATTGAACGAAGCCGCGGGGCAGGACTGGCACTATGGGGATTGTAGCCCGGAGCAGCGGCCGGGATAGTCTTCGCCAGATTGATGAAGGGCTTTCGGGATGCGATGACGGCGAAGGAGGCCACGATAGAGGACAAATCTTGATGGCGGGTGCCGCCGGTCAGATTGCTGTGCCCCTCATCACCAGCCTGGCTGCTTCCACCCTTCTGCGATGGGCCAAGAGTTGGCGTTCCGGCGTCCATGGTGACGGATGCTGGGCATAGCGATGAGGACACACTGGGCGCGATCATGAGGTGTCGCTCCAGAAAGGGCTCGGCGGCGCCTGTCCGCACCGCCAGATGGCGAGGGTGATCATCGGTCCTCCGCAGCATAGGCAGCGATGCACTGATGCGAGGGGTGCGGCGGCGGCGGTGCTTTCGGCATCCGGTTCGAGATTGTTCTGTTGCGGGTTGGCCAGCAGGCTGCGGCACAGCTCGAGCCTGGTGGTGCGATGACCATTGGCGAGGAAGCCATAGTGGCGGATGCGATGGAAGCCGTCCGGTAAGGTGTGCAGCAGGAAACGACGGATGAACTCGTGGGCGTCGAGCGTCATGATCCTCGTCCTGCCGCCATGACGAGTATCTCTCCAGCGGAACGCGACGCGATCGTCGTCCATGCTGATCAGCCGGGAGTTGGCGATGGCGACGCGATGGGTGTAGCGGCCGAGATAGGCCAGCACCTGTTGCGGCCCGCCGAAGGGCGGCTTGGCGTAGACGACCCATGCGAGGCGACGGACCTCGGCCAACAGGCGGGTGAAGGCGGCTGGCTCGGCCAAGCCGGCGAGATCGCCGAAGAACTTGAGGCTGTCCGCATCGAAGGCGGCGCGCAGCGCCTCCAGAAACAGCCGCCGAAACAGATGCGACAGCACGCGTACCGGCAGGAAGAAACCGGGTCGGCAGGAGATCCAGCGCGTGCCATCGAGGGACAGGCCGCCGCCCGGCACGATGCAATGCAGGTGGGGATGATAGGTGAGGGTCTGGCCCCAGCTGTGCAGCACCGCGATGAGGCCGATCTCGGCGCCAAGATGCCTGGGATCGGCGGCGATCATGCGCAGCGTCTGGGCCGCTGCCTTGAACAGGATGGCGTAGACTATCGCCTTGTTCTGGAAGGCGATCGCGGCGATCTCGGCCGGCAGGGTGAACACCACGTGGAAGTAAGCAACCGGCAGGCTGGTGATACAGCGCGGGCTGCCACCAGCGATGACGTTAAGCAGCTGCGCCGCGAGACCCGCGATCTGAAGGAGGTCGTCGCCGAACAGGCGCTGGAATTGCGTCTGCTCAAAAAAAGCATGATCGCGGATGGGGGCGGCGACGAATGAGATACCCTGCCTGCGAGAAGCTGGAGATCATCCGGCTCGTCGAGCAGTCGCGCCTGCCGGTGCGCCGCACGCTGGAGAAGCTTGGCATTCCCCGCGCCACCTTCCACCGATGGTATGATCGTTTCCTGACCAGCGGCGTCGAAGCGCTCGAGGATGGCCGGCCACGGCCGAAACGGGTCTGGAACCGCATTCCTGATGAGGTGCGAGACAAGATCATTGAGCTTGCCCTGGACAGGCCGGAGCTGTCGCCGCGCGAGCTGGCAGTCTCCTTCACCGACGCCGAAAGTTATTTTGTCTCCGAGGCTTCGGTCTATCGCCTGCTCAAGGCCCACGACCTGATCACCAGCCCGGCCTTCATCGTCATCAAGGCCGCCGATGCGTTCAAGGACAAGACCACGGCTCCCGATCAGCTCTGGCAGACCGACTTCACTTATCTCAAGGTGATCGGCTGGGGCTGGTTCTATCTGTCGACCATCCTCGACGACTTCTCGCGCTACATCGTCGCCTGGAAGCTGTGCACGACCATGAGGGCACAGGACGTCACCGACACGCTCAACCTGGCGCTTGTCGCATCAGGCTGCGACAACGCCAGGGTCATGCAGCGGCCGCGGCTGCTCTCCGACAACGGACCATGCTACGTCGCGGCCGACCTGGCCGAATGGCTCTCGGACAGGGCAATCGATCACGTCCATGGCGCACCAAGCCACCCTCAGACCCAGGGCAAGATCGAGCGTTGGCACCAGACACTGAAGAACCGCATCCTGCTGGAGAACTACTTCCTGCCCGGCGACCTCGAAGCCCAAATCGCCACCTTCGTCGAGCACTACAACAACCGCCGATACCACGAGAGCCTCGACAACCTCACCCCGGTCGACGTCTACTTCGGGCGCGGCCACACCATCCTGCTGCAACGAGAAAGGATCAAGCGACAAACCATCAACCAGCGGCGCTTGCTTCACCGCAACGCCGTCGCCTAAATTGACAACCGAGATGGGCCAGAGCCTCCACTAAATCAGGCCGCCAGTTGTCTCAAATTCCCTGACGACGGACACCGTGCCGCGCACGACCTCCCACGGGAAGAAGTCGACGTCAGCCAGCGACGTGGGCTGGCGGTCGAACACGACGACAACGCGAAAGCCGTCGGTGTAGTAGGGGTCGGTTGTGAGGTTGCCGCGCGGCGCATCCTTGGGGGCGCCACCGACTCCCTTCACGTACCCGATCTTTGCAAGGTTCTGGGAATAGGCCATGTCCTGCGCCAACGCGCTGCGTGCTTCGTCGACGTCGGGATCGATCTTGTGGGTCGTGAATGTCGGCGAGTGAATGGTCAGGCGACTGCCGATGTCACGGCTGATCTGCCCCACCCACACGTGCTTGCCATGGTAGCGCATCGGGCTCAGCCAAAGCCGGAGGTGATTGCGCTGGTGGATGTTGTCGCGCGCCTTTTGCAACGCCAGGTCTTGGGGCCGCCCAAACATGTATAGGTCGCTCACCGGGGCGTACGCGTAGCGCTCGCCAGCTAGTGCAGATGTCACCATCTTGGTGATCGACCCTGACCACTTCTGCTCGGTAGGGCGCCAACCGCGACGCGCGAACGCAGGGAAGGCGTCGTCGAGGCCGCCCACCACCACCAGATTGAGCGGATCGCCATTCTTTGAGGCATCCTTGTTGGTCACGCAGCACGGCAAAGCCTCGAGCGCAGTGCGGAAGCTGACGTCATCGGTATAGTTCAGGACCTTCTCGGGAGCGTAGATATCCCGCCTGAAGACTTCGCTCACGTGGTAGTCGGAGCGAAACCCGGGCACGATGGAGAGGATCGAGAAGGTTCTTGCCCGGCCCCCAGAGACAAGGTCGATCTGCACGAGCTTGAAACCCTCGTCGAGGTTCGTCAGCACGAACCCCGATGTTGTGGCGCCAGGAAGGACAGGGTTGTGGAAGGCCAGGTGTTGAAAGCGCCGGTCGAGCCCCGTTTTTTGGTCCGGGGACTCCGCCGATGCAACGGCTTCGGACGCTTCTGAGGCGGGAAAGAAATTTGGATCGAGTCCCGGCGACAACAGATAGTATCCGCGGTCTTCGTGGTTCTCGACTTCGATCCAGACGGGCTGGATTGATCGCGTTGCAAGCGGCACCCCATACACGGCGGCACTCTCGTCTGCCGACAGCACCGCGGTCGATACCCGCACGCCGCCCTCAGAGCGCGACGTAGCGCGGCTCTTGTAGTCGAGACTTGTTTCCGGCAAATTCGCGCTGCAGTCGACAAGCACAAGGGCGGCGGCTATAGCTCCGAGGAATAGACCTAGGATGCGGCTCATTCTCGTTGCATGTAGCGTCGACAGTCGAACGAGCGGTCCGCGGACGCGTGCGCGCACAAGCACCTTCCTCCTCTCCGCAGGTTACCTTGGTAGACTGCGGAGCCAACATCCCTGTGCCCAGAGGCATCTTGTCGTGAGCCGAGGGAATCCAAAGCATACATCTTCCAGTCACGCCAGAGCGACCCCTGGACCTGGGCCGGATTGTTGCAGCCGAGACTCGCGTGGCCGTCATCGAGTTCATCCTCAGTCCATGTTGCCGTAGATAGGTGAGCAGGATGTTCCTGCGGATGTGGTGAGGCATCTTTCTCGGCATCCCCCTGAGGGCTAGGCAATTGCAAGCCGCGGTTAGGTCACCGTGTCACCGCGAGACCACAGCTTAAAGCAGAGAAGATGCGGCGCCGGCTGCTGCTCAGTCCTATCCCTTCTCGGACCGGCTGGTTGCGTTTAGCGCTTTGAAGCCGAACGCCGCCGCCGCCCCTCCCAGCAGTTCGGCAACAAGGTATAGCCACAAATTGGACCACGGGAGCAGGCCGCGGATCGAGGCACCGATGGCGACGGCGGGGTTGAAGGCCGCTCCCGATACCTGGCCGACGGCGAAGGCGCCAGCCAGCACCGTGAAGCCGATTGCCAGACCGAAGTAGGAATTCCCCTCTGTGGCGTCGGCCGTGGCCACGTTCAACACGACGTACACCAGCGCAAAGGTGAAAAGGAACTCCGCCAGAAAAGCTCCTAACACGGGGGCAACGAGTGGAGTCACCGGCGCGCCCCGAAGGGCCAAGCCGACGATCCAGGCGGCACAGGCGGCGCCGAGAAGTTGCGCCCCCCAGTAGGGCAGCACGTCCGACCAAGGACACCGCCCCCGCAGGAACACGCCGAGCGTGACTGCCGGGTTGTAGTGAGCGCCTGAGATATGGCCACCTGCATAGATCATGGCCATCAATACGGACCCGATGGCTAGCGGCGCAATCACGCCGGGAGCCGCCGCGAGCCCGGTGCAGCCGACTGTCAGCACGAGAAAGAAAGTTCCTATGAATTCCACGGCATACCGGCGCATGGCGCTTCCTTCGTGTGGATGTTTGGCTTTCGCGTTCACGAACGACAATTTCGCGCCATGTGCTGGCGTCTGCGTCGACGGGGTCGAGCGTCGGCCCCCCTTGTACGGAGATTCGTTCGCGGCGCACCGAACTCACGCCTGTGACCCAGGACCGTCATTGTCTGAAGCAGCTCAGACCATGCGCCCAAAGGAACCACGCAGGCGGCTGGCAAGTATGCGCATGAATTCCCTCTCCTTACCCGCAAGGGATGCTTGGCAGCCGGGAGGGTCCACTGATTGGCCCTTCAGGGGATCAGAGGTAACCAGGCAGGATCAGAGGTAACATTGTCGTGAATCGGCCGAAACCAAAAGCGCACATTTTGTTGGCGAGAGATCGGCCGTGCGAAATCGAGGCGGAGTGTTGCCGTTAAGAGACAGTGTGGCAGGCGCTCTGGCCATTCAAAGGACGCTTACCTAGCAGCGGCACCGAGACTGCAGCGATAGCTTCGTTAGATGCCGCCGCACGTTTCGCGTTACGCACCTTGAAGGAACCGACGCCTTCCGGGGGGGCCCTCATTGGTCCCTCAGGCCGGTTCGATAATGCTGGAGGAGCGCTTATGCTCTTAGTCAGGAGCTGAGAATTGGCATTCGGAGTTCTCCAAGAACCGCGACCGGCTTCTGGCAGACAACATCGAGACGAAGTTCCCGACGGCGGTATTTGCGCCAAAGGTGAAGAAACTTCCATGGCCAGAATTAGTCGAACGGCCGCACAGGATCACGCTCGGCGCCGACTGTAACGCGGAGGCGCGCTCGATGGGGTAACGCCGCTTGTCGCGTAGAACACCAGCGGCCGCCGCTCGGCGATCGACAGCCGCACGACGCGTCACGCCGGCTATGCCGTCAGCCAGCGTATCAGGAAGCGCATCGAGGAAGCGTTCGGTGGATCAAGATCGTGCCGGGCAGGAGAAGACCAGGTTCCGCGGCCGCGACCGTGTCGGTTGGCCTTCACCTTCGCATCCGCCCCCTACAATCTGGCTGCCGAAGCTAATTGTGGAGACCGGCAGATGGCCAAGGTCCCGGGCTTCGCCAAGGCCTTTGCCAGAAACTAGCTCAGTCGAGATGGACAACTGGGACGACTACTTTCTCGATCTCGTCGAACAAGCACATCTCACCTTCCGCGGTGAGGTGGATGGCGAGATCGCCTTTGGTGCCCTGAAGGGTTCCTGGACCTGCGCTATGGCTCGCGCGACGGCTCCGCCTGCGCCAAGTTCTCTTGGGAGGCACGACGAAAACGACCCTTCTTGCGGCCGCAGATGGGTCGTGATCGGCATCGACGGCCGTCTCGTCGGCCACTTCATATCCACAACGGAAGGAGTCAGGCTTCGTTTGTGAACGCAGTTGACTTTTTCAAGCCTAGCCTAGACATTATCGGAGGCTTGAGGCGGTCGACAGCGCCCGTCAGGAAATGGCCTCGCTTTTAGTCCGGGCCGCTGAGGTCAGCCCGGCAACCTTCTTCAAGTGGGCTGCGGCGGTCACGCCGCCCGTGGTCATGGTCATGAGATCCAGTGTTTCGTCGTCGCTGTCGTCCACTTGGGTCAGCGCGGTGTCCATATAGCCGGAGCCGTTTCCCTTCCACTTCATGGCTTGCACGAAAATCAGCAGACTGACGATCCGGCCGGCGATAACGGCATTGTTCCTGAGGGTGCGCCAAGCCAGGCGTGGCCAGAAGGCAAGCGCGCTCTCGCGCGGCAGACCTGGTCGGCGTTCCGATGGGCGCATGAGGCGCAGAACGCCGGTCTGCAGCGGGTGCATGTTCTCCAGGGGAACGGAGGTTCCGAAGGTGACAAGCAGCTTGACCAGGCTATGCAGCGGGACATTGGTGGCCATGGCGCGGCGTAGCAGCGTGCGAACGTGCTTCGGCGAGTAGTAGAGCTGCCAAGCGTCTCGGTAGATGTTCTCCCATTCTTGCTTGGTCATGCGCTCATGGGGCATGCAAACGTGCTCGACGTCGTAGATGTTCAGGTCGAGATCCATCTCGCGCCCGGCCTTCCAAAGCACCTGATGATCCTCCGACCCAGGCAACGGGGTAAGGCAGAAGAACTCGACGATATCCAGCGGCAGCTCGCGCTGAATGATGGAGATGTCGCGCCTGATCGTCTCAGGCGTGTCCGCAGGAAAGCCTAAGATATAGCCCGCGATGGTGATGATGCCTTTCGCCTTCCAGGCGAGCAGCATCTTGCGATATTCCGTGATCCTGTTCTGTCGCTTCTTGGCCGCTGCGAGATTGTCGGGGTTGATGTTCTCAAGCCCGATGAAAACGCGCGTGACCCCGGCCCGCTTGGCCTTCTCGATGAAGTTCGGGATTTTGTGGCAGAGCGTATCGACCTGGATCATCAGGCCAAGCGGAATGCCTTCCGTCTCGCGAAGCCATATCAGACGGTCGAAGATCGCCTCCCACTCGCGGTTTCGGGCAAAGTTGTCGTCGGTGATGAAGAACTTGTGGATGCCCGCGCCCCAGTTGATCCGCACCAGCTGCTCGACGTCCTCGGCAGACCGGAAGCGCGACTTGCGTCCTTGAACATTGATGATGGTGCAGAACGAGCATTGATAGGGGCAGCCGCGGCCGGCATCAAAGCTGGTGCTCAGACCGAGCGTGTGCCGGACCGAGGCCTTCGGCAGGAACGGCACCGGCGCGCCTTCGATCCTCGGCAGGTCGTTCATGAAGTTGTAGAGCGGCTTTAGCTCGCCTGACGCGGCATCGCGGAGCACGCCTTCGAGCCGGCCTTCCGCCTCGCCCGCGAACATCGAGATACCCATTCTCCGGCACTCTTCGAGCCCGACCGCGTGACCGTCCAGCATGGCAAGGCAGCCGGAGATGTGAAATCCGCCCATCGCGACGGGGATGCCCGCGTCCCGGAAAGGACGGGCGATGTCGAGTGCTCTCGGATATTGGTTGGACTGGACACCGACAAGCGCGACAAGCCCGAAGTTGCCGTTTTGGCGAAGTCGCTGCAAGAGGCCGGGGATGTCGACGCGCGTGTTGGTCTCGTCAATCGCAACGATGTCGATGGCGATCCCAGATCCCAAGACTTCTCGATCGCTGCAATCGGCGGCAAGGCCATACAGTGCCGCCAAAGAGTTCGACGGGATCATCGCCCGCCACCAGCGGATCACATAGCCGTCGTCGTCATAGTGCGAGGGTTTGATGAGAATGAGCTGGAAGCGACGGTTCTCAGCGGCACGAGATTTGGGCAAACCCTGACCTTTGCGCTTGGAGGGCGAGGAGCGCGCCGCAACGTCCCGTCTGGCTGGCACACCGTGACGCGAAGAGTACATCGTCCCGGTCATGGGTGACAACTCGCTGGGTGCGGGGGTGAGCGTCCAGGCAAGTTCATCTGGTCCGCCCACCCAGAGGGAGGCTTCTCCCAAAGTCCAACAATTTTACTTTGATTCGAGTTATCGGAAAATTAACCGCAGCCTATCTGTTGTGGGTAACTACCGGCGCGTGTGAGCCCCGTGCCCCAGGCAAGCCGCGATGGCGACCGGCTCCGACAGACCGCCGTCATGCTCCAAGTACATCCATCTGGCGATCGGCAGGACGGGAGGTACAAGCGGTTGAGCGGTCACCTGACGATGTTGAGCGCGCACCGATCATTCATGACCATCTCGGCCAGCGCCTCGGGCCAGTGTCGATTGTCGCGGCCGTCAGCGACATTTCAGGCCGAGAGCCCGGCCGTGCTTCTGCACGAGGGCGTGGATTTCGTCTGAGGCAAGCCCTGGAAATTGCGGCGCTAGCTCGCGCGCGACCGCCATCGCGTCGAGATAGGCTCCGACCGGCATGGTCCAGAGCCTCTGGCGGATGGCCTGCGACAGCCGCTCCTCGTCATGCTCGTCCATTGAAGGACTTTAGGGCTTCAGCAAGCTGCCTGGTATTCGAATTCAATACCGGCAGCCGCGGCAGCCAGAGGGACGCCATGTTTGCAGAAGGCGGGGCCTGGCCGCCGCTCGGGCCCAGCGCCGGGCGTTTGGGGTGCTGCTCAGACAGGCTTCAGCTCCTCCTGCAACTCTTCCTGAGCGAAGCGGCCATACCATTTGAGTGCCGACTTCGGGTGAATGGCGAGTAGTCGGGCAGCTTCCGCCGCAGGCATCCGCGCTCGCCAGCGGCGTTTCAGCCACTCGCGGGCGTCAGCGGTTAAATCGAGCTTGCCCGGAACTCTCACGTTGGACGGGGCGGGGTCGATTTCGACGGCGAGTAACTGGCCGATTTCGCGAAGTTGGGTGTCAGCAAGAGTGCGGATTTGATGCAGTGCAACACGCAATTCTTCCAACCGTTTCGTCTCGCTCAAGTATAGCTCCTATTCGGGTATCGCTGGTGTGCCAATCATATGAGATACACCGTCCGCGGTAGAGTATCAATCAGACATCCGCTTGCCCCGATACGGTGGCGACGCGCGCCCCCCGCGGGCTGGTCTTCCGTTTCTCTTCGTTGACCACCCATTCGGCCCGCGGCGGCTCCTGAGGCTGAGCCAGGCGCTCTGCGTGCTCCTTCAGCTCTTTTTCGCCAGCGAAAGTTACGACGGAAACCCCCGCGTCGACATTGGCGCCCGCCGCCATCTCGGGATGCATGCTACCTCAGGCTGGTCCGCCCCTGGTTGCGCCGCGAGAGTGACCGTGTTGGCAGCGATGGAGTCAGAGTTGGCGTCAGGATATACGAAGATTGGAAGTTTCAAGGGCCCGTCGAAAGAACAAGGGCCCCCCTTTGTATTGCATTCGATGGCGGCCGAGCCAGCCGCTCCCATTTCGGCGTACGTTATCCAACCTACTACAACGAAGGCGACCAGCGGCGCCACCACAGTGCACGCGAGCAGGGTCCGAACTCGTCCATCATCCCCACAAACAAGTGCGGCTTCAACGTTCGTTTCTGGCCAACGATACATCTGCGGAAGTTGCGCGTGGTCCTTCTCCTCGCCTCTCTCCGCGACTACAAAACTTCAACAGTCCGTCGTTTGCTCGGTGGGGCCGGTCAAAGTCACTAAGGCCCGTTTCGTGTGAGACTGGTGGGCGCCGTAAAGAGCAAATCAGAGCCATCGGCAAGGCCTGGTCGAAGAAAATCCGTGCCAGTTTTCTGTTACGCAGGCCGACTTGGCCGACGCGCTCGGCTTTTCGGTCGTCCTCACCAACCGAATTCTCCAGGAGCTTCGCTCCAGCGGCTTGGTGAGATGGATCGGGCAACGGTCGAGATCCTGGATCGGGCCGGCTTGGAGAGCTTGGCCAAGCTCAACTCCCGCTACCTCAATCGGGCACGCAAATCCCGCTGAGTGGCCGTCCTGAGTTTGCGCACTTCAGGCCCTCTGCTGCTTAGCCTCGACCTCCCTCTACCAGGCAATCTGCAAGTCGAGTGAGGTCTCCATGAGCTGCTCCTGGGTGTCGCGTACACGCACGATCATCAAGCGCTGAGTGCTGTCCCGCAGCTTATCTTTGCGATGTCGGGCAGAGCCGCATGTGCCCTTTAGCCTCCTCATGATCAGCGCATTCGATTCCCGCCTCGTCGCGGATCCATGTCTCACCATCGAAAGTGTCAATGAAGTAGCGGGACATGGCAGACCCTGGGCAGGAGCGTCTTCCAACTGTCTGCGAGCGCGAGATGTTCCAGACCTCCGGGCGTCCCTGCCCAAAGTCGCGCCGAACGAGATGGTCAAGCGCGACCATCGGTTTACCGTAACGATGCGGATTAACTTCGGGCAGTTCGATCCACCGCTACACGTCGCTGGTTGCCCGAAGTTGCTACCGAGCGGCTTCAAAGCCTTCAAGGGCAGCGCCGAAGTGGTCGATCATCAAGTGACAACCAATTATCCAGCCTTAGCAATCAGCTCACGCCCTCGTCGCCAAATTCCAGGATAATTTAAATTAATTACTGCGAGAACTTCTTTGATCAAATGCTATACTCGTTGTCTTGCCTCAACATTGATTGCCTGTTACGTGAACCGGCTTAGTGTAGCTATCTAAGGCAAATAAGAGCATTTTCAATCACTAGCCCTCTCCCTGTGTCAGGGGCAAGTTTTTAGGAAGGACTTGACCATGAAACGCTACTTTTCGCTTGCACTCGCTGTTTCGATTATTGGTTTGGCCGGCTCAGCTATGGCCGCTGAGGTGGATATGTCGAAGCTCACCTGCAAAGAGGTCGGTGCCATGCCGGCCGGCAAGACTATTGCCATCGCCATGTGGGTGAACGGGTACGTCCATGGAAAGGCCGGCAACGCCACCATTGACGGTGACAAGGCGGAGGAAAATGCAGGGAAGGTGGCTGCCTATTGTAAGAACAACGCCGATGCCACGCTTGCGAGCGCGATAGAGGCAGTCTCAAAATAGTAGCGGAACGCCATTGACAAAGCCGCTTCCCGCACGCAGCCGCTGATATATAGCGCTCGGGACGGCTTTGCGATGACACATGGCTCCTGGGGGCCCGCCTTAGGGCGCGCTTCATGTTGCACGAAAGTTGATAGCTGCCCGGAGTTGAGGTGAGTTCTTTGTTTTCTGGCATCTCAAGGGTCAGGTGGTCAAGACCTAACGCGCCGAGTGCCCTTTTCCTCATCTCGCACCTCGAATTTCCTTGGCGCGAACCCGGATGCGGATTCACTCTCGCCGAAAGCGTCGGAGAGTGCACTGACGAGGCCCTGTCCCCCAACTACCTCATGGGCATACACCGATCTCTGCTGACGGGAATTAGAAGGAAGAAGGCAATGAACATCAAGACCCTCAGATCACAAGCCTTATTTGTAGTCACATCGGCCGCTCTTATGGGCGCTGCAGGAACGGCAGGAGCTGCAGAACAATGGTTTGTGCTCGGCGAGCAGACAGTCAAAGCTGCCGATCCAAGCGCCAACATCAATAGCGAAGGCAATCGGTGGAAGAAGGACGTCAAGTGGGTGAAACTCTCAGCAGAGGGTGCCGATGTGAAGCTCGACAAGGTCGTCCTTCACTGGGACAATCGCCGGGACGACACAATTTCCGATCTGGGAGTCTTGAAATCGGGAGGGCAGACGGCCGCCAAGGATGCTCCGGGACGCAAAGGGCGCCTCACGAGGGTGACGGTCCAGTACGAAATCCTCAATGGTGCTAAGACTGCCACCCTCAAGGTGTGGGGATACGACTGAGAGGAAGGCGGCCATCAGGGCGTCGCTTTCCCAGTGAAGAGAAAGCAGCTCGCTGGGTGTTGCCTCAGAGCAGGGGCGCAGCTAGCACGACCTCGGCTGGCTGCCTCCGCTGGTTGTGAGCTGATTGGCGCCATCCCAATTCCGGCACGAGCGACGGACCAGCCGCGGCCAAGCAAATGGGACTCAAATTTTTCCGATGTGGAGCGAACTGCCAGTCTTCTGTACAATCCCGGCAAGCTGAGGATGCGCCGCGTAGAGGTCGGCGGATGCAATTAAAAGCGTACCTGCGCCAACTGGAAGGGCAGCTATCGGCCGATGAACTCGCTACCCATGGCCGTGCCAGAACTCAGCCGGGCTTAGGAGGTATTTCGCCGAGCTCAGCGATCGAAATTGCGACTGATGGGTTGTCGGCGATCTGGGGAGGTCCGCATGGCACAGTCTCCGGAAATCAGAGACGCTGACGATACCAGACCAAGTCTGGAGACGCGCGTTACGGACCTGGTTGTTCGTTTGGCATTCCTGGCTCTTTTCGCATACTGGTCTCTCGAGCTCGTCAAGCCGTTCCTGCCAGTCGTCATATGGTCGGTTCTTCTTGCCGTGGCTCTCTACCCAGCATACGCCTGGTTGGCCAGGCTCCTGGGAGGGCGCCGCGGCGTTTCGGCCGCGTTAATCACCGGGCTGATGCTTCTTATTGTAATTGGTCCGTTGAGCGTTCTCGCCGTTAACATGACAGAATCAGTGCAGTCGCTTACGGCAAGTCTGCAGGCTGGACTACTGAGGGTCCCTCCACCTCCCACTCGGGTCGCCGAATGGCCGCTGGTTGGGGATAAGATAGCCGAAGCCTGGAGCGTCGCGTCGAGGGGCCTTGATGAAGCTGTCCAGAAATTCGGACCCTCGTTGCTTCCCGCTGGCAGCGTCGTCCTGACGAAGATCGCCGCGCTAGGCGGCGATTTGCTGAAGTTCGTTGCCTCCGTCATTATCGCGGGGTTCCTTTTTCTTCCGGGACCCCGGCTCGCCGCGGGGACCCGGCAGTTCGTAGCGCGTTTGGTAGCGCCCCGCGGCGCACAGTTCGTCGACATGGCCGGAGCTACGATCCGCAATGTCTCGCGGGGGATTATTGGCGTCGCTCTGCTGCAGACAATCCTCGCCGACGCTGTCTTTCAGGTAGGTGGTGTGCCTGCTGCGAGCCTGCTGGCCTTCGCAGTCCTGATCCTGTGTATTGCCCAGATTGGGCCCGCCCCCGTCTTCCTAGGAGTCATCATCTGGGGTTGGAGCACGATGACGCCATTGGCGGCGCTGCTCCTCACGATTGTCTTGATCCCTGTCGGACTCCTAGACAATGTCTTGAAGCCAATTTTGATGGCGCGCGGCCTCGAAACTCCCACGCTCATTATCCTCACCGGCGTGATCGGCGGGACACTTACGAACGGATTGATCGGGCTCTTCCTAGGTCCAATCGTGCTTGCCGTTTTTTACGAGCTGGTCGCTGAATGGGTTCAGCTCAATGGCTCAGACAGATCGGAGGAACAGAAGCAAGATTCTTAGAACGATGACGTAGTTGCAAGACGTCGGATTGCCGGTGAGGGTTCGGCTCACCGACCCAGCCATAGTAGTGGCCGTGCGAATGAGGTGCTGGGCGGGCTGGAGGCGCGTCGGCAGACGAACCGCAAGACCCGAAGCATATGCGAAAGAATCTGGATTGACAGCCAGCCTCGGGCCTGCTGCCGCTGGGCAAACTACTGCTTGAAACGCAGTTCCTCTTTCTCTCGCTCGGTCAATACGCCACTGGCCAGGAACCCTCGCGGCAGCCAATCGCGAAGGGGAAGAATATCCGGATTTCGGCTCATCCACAAAGCCGGTCGCCTTGCGCATGAGATTCTCTAAATAGCGGACGGAATCGGAAATGGCGCTCCGTTCGCTCGAGGGCGACTTGCTGCCGGTGCCAAGCAGGGTAGCGAACCGTCTTTGATCCACGGCAGTAAGGACAAGTTTGGACCGAAACTTACAGCCGTACCGGTGACAAGCTTCCAACTGCGGTCGTGTCAGCGTGTCGCTGGCGCGAACTTGACTGCCGTCAAGGACAGCCAGCAGTGCAAGGATGGGACCGGGTGCCCTGAGAATCAAACTTCGCAACACGCGCATAGCGCATCGGCTGAAACGCCCAGCCGCAATGCTCTACGAAGACCGGGTTTCATTCGCGGATGTGTTTTCTAAGTGGCCACTGTGGCTTTTCTGCACTTGTGGCCTTGTGGTTCACGATTATGATACCTGGGCTTCATTCTGACACTGGAGGGGACTGCTAGGATGAAAAGAGTTCTCATGGGAATTCTGGCAGCAGCATTGGCCGTGTCGAGCCTCAGCGCCTGTGGCACGCTCGGCAAGGGTAAAGGAAAGGCTCCGCCGCCGGTCGAAGTCGCTCCGGAGCCTGCACCAGTCTATAAGTAGGCAGGTTTAATTCCTAGCTGATGGGGTCCCCGGGACTCCATCAGCTCTTTTTGGGTTGAGCGCTCCTGGCTTGTGCCAACTGGCCAGGTAGGTTTTTGGCGTTGGCCATGTCACGATCGCATGTCTTGCGCCATGCGCCCGAAATGATTTGAAGATTCTCCTACAGGCATATCGCTGTGCGGCCGAGGGCTCCGTGCACCTCATGAGGCACCTCGATGCGAGGCCGGTCCATCAAACTTTCGGCGCCCCGACGTTTAGTCTGCGACCTGATGAGATTCTCCAAACCGGTGCCGCGGGTGGCCGTTCAGCGCCGGATGAATCTGGCAAGTCTGCGAACAGCGAGAGCAAGCGCAGGTCAGCACATTTCCTGGACTGCAATCATGGTCAAGGGGTACGCCTTGCTTGCCCAGGACGTCCCGGAGCTCCGCCGAGCGTATGTCAAACTGCCCTGGCCACACCTCTACGAGTATGTGGCCAGCATTGCCTCAATCACCCATGAGCGCGATGTCGATGGTGAGCGTGCGGTCTTGGTGAGCCTGATCAAGCAGCCCGAGCACCGATCCGTTAGGGGACTTGACAAGGTCATATCTGAGGTCCGCTCGCGACCGGTGAGCGAAGTGAAGGATTTCCGAAAAGCACTGTCGTTCGCGCAGCTGCCCGCTCCAGCTCGGTGGCTTCTCTTCTGGCTTGGTTTGAACATTGCAGCGCAGCGAGCCAACCGCTTCGGCACCTTTCAGTTCTCTGTCTATTCCGGGTTAGGCTCCGAGTTCCCTCAATCCGCTTACACCCCTGACCACGCTCCTGAACTACGGTCCGATCGAGGCGGACGGGGCGGTGAACGTGCGCATTCATTATGATCATCGGGTCATGGATGGCGCGAGCGTCGCCCGTGCCCTGGCCAGGTTCGAAGAGATTCTGAACGGACCGGTTGTGGACGAACTCAGGCTTTCTGCAGGCCAGTTCCGGGCGACCTGAGCTCACTCTCTGAGGCGAAGCATGCCCTGCTGCTGTCAGGAGAATGATATTAGCCCAGAGGCTATTCCCTGGACCAATTCGATTGTTGCCATGATGATCAGAACTTATAGGCGATGCCGGCCGTTAAGGTGTTGGTGTGGAGTTCAACATCGCCGAACCCGTCGATCGAACTATTGCCGAAATCATAGAAGCGGTACTCGAGGCGGCCAACCCAGTTGTTGGTGAAGGCATATTCGGCACCGGCTCCGACCGTCCAACCGGTGATGTTCTTACTAGAGTTCAGACTGACGCCTTCAAACAAGTCGGCATCGGCCGACACCTGGGTAAATGCAACGCCGGCGGTGGCGAACAGGAGAGTGCGGTTGATCGCATAGCCGACCCGGCCTCGCACCGAGGCCAAATAGTCGGAGCCGACATCGACGTTGAATCCATCGACCTCGAATGTCTCGTCGTTCCAGACTCCGTTGAGGTCGCCTTCTATGCCGAAGACCCACGGACCGGCTTGGTAATTGTAACCCACATAGCCGCCAAGGAGGCCGCCGTTGAAGTTGTCCGAAAACACCCCAGTGTCAGTTTCGTTGAAACTGCTGTGGGACCAAAGACCGCCGCCCTGAATACCGATATAGCCACCTGTCCAGCTGAAGATCGGCACCTCCTGAATCACGGGCGCAGGCGTGGCCTCTTGGACCACATCAGCAGCGTAAACGGTGGTGTTTACCAAGCCAGCCACCAGTGCAAGGGCAACGACTCTCATAAGCTTTGTTCCTTTACAATTCGAACTAGGCCATGACCCTTTGCAATCGGTAGCACATTGTAGTCCAATAGGCTGTGACAGGGTTGCAACATCGGGCCTTATCCGCGCACCGACGCGGTCACAAATACCCTCCCGGTCGCCTTTCTCACGAGCCAACGCTCGCTCCGGCCGTGCGACGGGAGGGTGTCGGGACTTCAAGTCGCCACCAATCCGGCGGCTCAACGCCGTGCGGAACGTCGCGCCACGCCTGCGACACTGACCGGAGTGAGAGGACGCCCGACCACGGCGTTTGCCGCTGAGATAAACGCAGGAACACTCTGGAAATATAGGTGCTCGCCCGATTCAATCGCGCCTCCCATGCCGATCAGTGCAGCAACTAGGACGCCAGTTCGCTTCATCGCGGTCATTTCTGATCTCCTCTGGCGAAGTTGGACGGCAATTCACTGGCCTTTTCCTGCAGATCCTTGATGTCGATCTTTTCCGCTTTTGTCGTATTGTTGAAGACAAAATCGTCCTTCACGGCTTGGTCACCTGTTTTCCAGTTGGTGAACTCGATGGTGTATTGCGGGGCATCGGGAACCAGTCTCGAAGTGATCACATATTTGCACGGTCTTGGCTGTTCACCCTGGGCGATCCAGACCTGCAAATCGACATCGTCCTTGCGGAATGCGAGGAAGTCGCATTCGGTGCCGTGGATGACACCACTGCCGAGGTCTTTCGAATTGTAAACGTCTTCCATCAATGCGGAATACGAATCTGACAGAAGCAGGTCAGCTGCCGGTAACGGCCTGTCGTGTTTGTCTTTCAGCTCGTCAATGACCTGATCGACTGTCCCGGCGAACTCAACTTCGGTGTACTTGTTGGCGTTCTTTCCCAAGAGGGTGAGAGTCTTTCCGTCGAACACGGTCTCAGTGTCTACGAAGCCGCCAGCGCGGGACGCCCGAATCTTGTCCGGTCGATCCAGCGTCACCGTCCCGGAACTTGCAAGCTCAAGCTTCTGCTTGTCGTTGGTCACCACCTCCAGCGCCGCATCGTAGTCGAAAGATATCGCTTGCTGCTTGGCCAAATAGTCCGACATCGCCTTGAGCAACTGCTTTGCAGCTTCCGAATCGGTGAACCTGATCAGCTCCACTCGACGGTTGAGTGCTCGCCCTTCCGGCGTATTATTGGGAGCAACGGGGCGCATTTCACCGGCACCTGCTGCAGCCAGTCTTTGTGCATCGATGCCGTGTTCAATCAGGGCCGTCTTGATCGCATTGGCACGCGCGAGCGACAGCGCCTCGTTGGGCTCCGGGTCACCCGTGGCGTCGGTGTGGCCCACGATTCTTAAATGCCAATCGGGAAAGTTTTTGAGTGTCTTCGCGATGTCATCGAGAAGGGACTTCGCGTCTGCCTCTATGGTTGCCTTGTCGCTCGCGAAATGCAGGCCATAGAGGTCATAGTGGTCCTTTGTCTGAAGGGCCTGTTGCATCGTCTCCCTTTTATATTGCTTGGCCAGATCATCTGCCGTCTGCGCCCAGCTGGGATTGCTGATTACGACGAGCCCGACCGCCAGGGCGACGATCCCTAACGCAGGCTGCGCTAAGCCTCTTCCTGGAGCACGGTCCAGCACCACAGCGCGGCGAGTCTTCGCCTTGCTCCCTGAGCCATGATCTAATAGGCCTTCAGTTTTCATACTATCCTCCCTCATTGTGTTTTGCACCAATCGGCAGTGTCACCGGTAATTCTGGGCCGAAATGGAATGTCGGTTCTCGACGTACAATCAACGAAGCGCCCGCCGTGCGAAGCAAAGTCGATGTGACGAGATCGCCTGTTCAGAGCACGTCCCACTGCCATTCTGAGCGCAGCCGCACTCCTGACTGATCCTGCATCGCTCCGGCATCGGTCGGCGATGCTCGGCACTATGGGGTCGGACGCAATCGGAGGTCAGGACTCCTCTCGGTCAACACCGCTATTCAGTCCCCGCCGTCTCCCACTGTCAGGAGGCGCTCCTCGACCTCATCCCTCATGTCGCGAAAGACGAAGATCGCCGCGATTCCCAGTCGTCGCCGCTGATCTGGACTAAGTGTCTGATAAAGCGGGTGCTACGCATCGGCGAGTCGATTTAGTTCGGCCGATCGTTGAGCGAGGGCGTCGGCCCGCCTGTGCAGAAAGTCGATCGGATTTCGATTCTGCAGGAGTTCGATCGCGTTTTGATCGCGCAGCTCGGCCGCGCGTGCCTCTCGCTCGGCCAAGCGCGCTTGTCGCCCCGCCGCCCTGGAGCGGATCGCCTGTTCCACAGCCGGCCAGAGCTTCTCTTGGTCGGGCGCCATCTGCAAAGCAAATTTGACGATTGCAATCCGGGTATCCGTCAGCGCCTCGAACTCGGACGGTGTTAGCCGCTCACGGGAAGGCCCGCCCGGAACGTTTTGGGCACCTGCCGAAGACGGGGGTCCAAGCATCAGCAATGCAGCAAAGGCCAGGGGCACAAGTCTCAGCATGGCATTCCTCCCAAGCTATGAGCACTGGAGGCATCAGCCTCGGCAGTTCAAATGCCCAACTCGCATTACATTCATCACAGCGGTTGCACCGGAGCACCTAACCGTCACCGATCTCTGTGCTCGTAGCTGGCGGTATGGGACATGGACGCCTGCTCGGCCTATACCGGTGCGCAGGAGGACCGGCCTTTGCGCAGGTGCCGGACCCCGTATGATGCCGAGCGCTGTCGAGTCTCCAGGCTGCGCCGCTATCGAACCAATCTCGCGCCGCCAGTGACCAAGCGCTTACGGTCGCTACACAATCCCGCTTACACTTCAAGGGAAAGTCGTCCGAGCCGGTGCTCCGGCCGCCACCCTGAAACGCCCGCCTTGCCCGCGCCGACTCCCCCCTGGTCACCGTACCGAATGATACATAAGCGTGTGAACTTTCGAGCGTTGGGTCTCGCCCCAGCGGGTCCGCTGAAATCGAAACAGCCTCTTATGCGATGGGCAAGATCGAAGAATGTCTCGCGTTGGCCGTCAGGCGCCAACCTCCCGATACCCAAGGAATATGATCGAACGCTCGGAACGCGCGCTTCTCGACACCTCAAAAGCGTTGAACCCGCAAGGCGCCGATCTATCACCGGCACTGCTGGATCGCCAGGCACAACCACCGCACCCTCCCGGCTGTTGTAGTCGCTTAAGCTCTGTCATTGTCTTCACTTATTTGATTCAAAGTCAAGTTTCTCAGAGATGTTCGTTTGATTTCCGGATTCCAGGGTGAGCGTAGATGCTTGACTATTGCGTCAAACCAGTCCCTGGAAATCACTAAACCTATTTAGCAAATTGTCGCTTATATTGCCTCTTCAAACTCGGCAGCAGCTTCGCCAACATATCTAATTTTGTTAAATTCATTTAAGAGGAATGTCTTCATCTTTGGCAGCTGTAGATTAGTGGAACGACAGAACGCCGTTCGAGCCCACTCACCCGGAAGCCTCGCTCGTGCTGATGCTCAAATCCGATGTACAGATGTCACCAGATTTAACCTGGGCAACAGTGTACTGCCCGGGCCAAGCGTCCGACTGGAGCAAATAGGCAACATCGTCTGAGAAAGATGAAGCTGCTGCATTCACGGGTTGCAAGATCCGCGTTAGAGATCATAGTCAACTGGGGATCTTGGACAGCTTGGGCAGTGAGGGACTCGAGGTGTTCTCGGTGACGTTTGTAGTGCCCGTCAACAGGATCAACGCTCAGGCTACCTGGGTGTTCGCGTCGCGAACTTGCACCCAGGAAAATCGCCGGCCGGTGGCGAGGCTATCTTTCTCCGGAGTTCGCTTGGCCCTCGAAGCCGTTGTTCGCCTCGTGCGCGCTCGGAACGGCCTCCTTTAGCCAGGCTAGTGGGGCGCTGGATAGTGCCGAGACTACAGCCTGCACCACCACCGGGATCGGATTGGAGTCATGTGATGAACGGTCTCGGCCGACGCTTCCTGAGCTATATCGTCGAAAAGGCGCTTGCCGGCCGGGCCGACCGCATCAAGGCCTTCTCCATCGCCACCGATGTGCTGGGGCGGGTTCGTCCTTCGACGGTTCAAGCGATCCTGTGGTGAGGATCGAGGCGGGGTGCGTGCGCCGCGCGCTGGAACATTACTACCTGACCGCCGGCGCCGACGATCCGATCATCATCACCATCCCTAAGGGAGCCTATGTGCCGGCTTTCACCTTGCATGACACCGGGTCAGGTTGCGGTGAGGAGGAAAGCGGCAAGCCCAGTGTTGTCTCAGAGCAGCCGCGCAGGTCGCGTCGTCTCGGCTGGCCGCCATTGCTGGCGGTCATACTCGTCGGCGCGGGGCTGATCGCCGGCTGGAGCTACGGGCTGCTTCCGGCCGTGGAAGCGAGCACGCCCGCACAGACGCCGACGCTTTCAAGGCTGCTCGTCTCTCCGTTCACCTTCGATGGCGGTGCGGCGCACTCAGCGGACATCGCCCAGGGCTTGACCCAGGAAGTGGTGCGCCAGCTGGCGTCCTTCCGCGAAATCGAGGTGGTGGCCGGGCCGCAGCCGACGTCGTCCGGCATGGCTGATCCGGTTCAGTACCAGCTTCAGGGCGCGCTGCGGGTGATCGACAGGCGCTATCGGTTGAGTGTACGGCTAATCGACATCGCCGACGGCTCGGTGGTCTGGGCGGAGAATTACGACGCGGAAGTCGACCCTGCCAGGCTCCTGGACAGTGAATCGGCCATCGCCGCCAAGGTCGCAACTGCCGTCGCCCAGCCCTATGGCGTGGTCTTCCGCACCGATGCCGCGAAGCTGGAGCGCGAGACGCCGAACGACTGGGCCCCCTACCGGTGCACGCTCGCCTACTGCACGCTCGCCTACTATGCCTACCGGGCCGACCTCAATCCGCAGGCCCACAGCGCCGTGGAGAGATGCCTGGAAAAGACCACAGTTGCGTTCCCGACCTATTCCACTGCCTGGGCGCTTTTGTCGCTCACCTACCTCGATGAGGTCCGTTTCCGCTATGCGGTCGGCGGCGGCTCGACCCCGCCGCTTGAGCGCGCCTTCGACGCCGCGCGGCGGGCCGTCGACCTCGATCCCAACAACGCCCGGGCGCTGCAGTCCTATATGACTGCGCTGTTCTTCAGCCAGGACGTCGAGGCCGCGATGAAGGTAGGCGCGCGCGCCATCGCCATCAATCCGAACGACACCGAGCTGCTCGCGGAATACGGGTTACGCCTGGCCCTGACTGGCGAGTGGGCGCGCGGCCGCGATCTGATGCTGGACGTGCTCGACCGCAATCCGGGACCGCTCGGCTATTACGAGAGCGTGGTCGCGCTCTGTTATTACATGCTCGGCGACTATGGCAGCGCCGGGGTGTGGATCGGAAAGGCGAAGCTTTCCGCCAACCCGATCTACCACGTGATCGCGGCCGCCATCTATGGCCAGCTCGGTCGCCGGGAGGAAGCGGAGGCAGAACGGCAATGGTTCGCCAAGGCCGCGCCTGAAATTCTGACCGAGCTGCCCAAGGTAATTCGGATGCGCAGCATCAAGCCCAAGGACGAGGCCCACCTGCTGGACGGGCTCGCCAAAGCCGGGCTAATCAGCTTGGAGTCTGTGAAACAACAGGGATGATGGCTGGCTGCTGATCTTTCAGTGCTGCCCGTCCCGCTGGGTGTGGAGGGCACGGCGTCAGAAGAATGGAGCGCAGCATGATCGGCCGTCCGGGTGTTCGGCTTCGCCCCGTAAGCCTCGGGCTCTTCATGGGATTTGCTGTTCTCGCAACGCGTTCGGGCGCAGTTACACTGACCAACCTCGACACCGAACCCTTCACCTGGACAGTCACCGAAAGGGGCGAACGAGCGGAGCTGACGGTGGGCGCCGGCCAGACGGTCGAATTCTGCTCGGACGGCTGTTTTGTGATCGGGCCGAGTGGCGATCGTGCAGCGCTCATGGGAAATGAGCATTTGGAAATCAGGGGTGGCCGTGTTCGGGTAAAATAGAGCTGGCCTGGTGCACTGGCTGTTCATTCGAGGGCGGGCGAAAACTCTAGCGGCGAAAGGGGATCGAGGTGCCTGTTTATGTAGCTGAAATCGCAGGACGAGCGATATTTGCATTCGATGCCGATGACGAGGGTAACGCGAGCGCACGTGTGTCCGACAAGGCTTTCGTGCATGACCTGCACGTGCTTCAGCACGGCGGTCGCTCACTCTGGGATGGCTCGGCGGAAATATGCCTTCGTTCCGCTCGACCTGAGGAGGCGGCTGTTTGGCAGGCGGATCACGACGCCAGCGGTCAAAATGCAAAGTCCCCTTGGCGTGTTTTCCTGTTGCCGGTAATCGATCCAAGCAAATTCGACGATGACCACGGCGACGAGGATCACACCGATTTCGATTAAGAGCCGCAAACTGTGGCAGTCATATCACAGCCCTTTTTACCAAATGGTGGTACGAACCATTATCGACGGGCCATGGGACTTGGTTCGATAAGGAAGGAACAAAGCTTATGAGAATCTTCCCTCTCGCGCTTTTGGCTGGCCTGGCAAGTACCGGCGCTTACGCTGCCGATGTGGTCGAGGAGGCTCCGCCTGCACCTGTGGTTCAGGAAGCGCCTATATTTAGCTGGACCGGTGGCTATATCGGTATTCAGGGTGGCGGCCTCTGGTCCCACAGCAGTTTCAATGAATCCGACACCGGCTTGTTCTCGGACAACTTCAATGGAGGTCTTCTTGGCGGTTATGCCGGCTACAACTACCAAGCCGGCGCCTGGGTGTTCGGCATAGAAGGCGACTTCAACGGGGTCTGGAACGACGAAACGTTCAACGTCGGCGGCTTCGACGTGGATATCGGCACCGACTACCTGGCCTCGGTGCGGGGCCGCGTAGGCTATGCAATTGACCGCACTCTGCTCTTCGCCACCGCTGGCGTGGCGTTTACCCAGATGTCGGCCGAGGCCGACCTCTTTAATGGTGTCAGTCTGAACACGGACAAAAACTTTACCGGCTGGACGGTCGGAGCTGGCGCCGAATACGCCTTTACCAACAACTGGATCGGCCGCCTCGAGTACCGCTTTTATGACTTCGGCAACAGTTCGCTCGACAACTTCGGCGACGTCGACCTCCACACCAACACAGTGACGGCCGGCATCGCCTACAAGTTCTGACCGTCACAGCAACACGAATTGGCCCGGACATCGTCTGGGCCAATTTGTTAGTGGTCGTCGCTCGCGCACAGCGCGGTTACATTGAGCGGACCCCCTTCGCCATGGGTTGTTTGCAAATCCGTGCGAAGTGAGTCCGATCAGACAGTCGATTTAGATCCTCGAGTTCCGGACACTCTTTAGCCCATCGAGAAATATTCAAAGCAGCCATGCTGAACCTGATACCCTGCTCCTGATCAGCCGCCCGATTCCAGGCGAATGAGTATCGAGTTCGACTTCCTAACGACCATCCAGAAAGCCATGTCAATTGCTGCCGCCCCTACTTGGTGCCGACTCGCGCGATGGCTGATGCTGCTGTGCGGTTTTTCAGCTGGCTGTATGAGCGGGCCTGATGGTGGAAGCGAGCACGATACTGTCGCTAGGCAGATCGAGATCTGTCATGGGTACAGCTGCAAATACACCTCGAAGCTCCCTCTTGGTTCTGCGGACGCCCATCAATTCGCAACAATTCTGGCCGCCGGACAAGAGTCACCACCCGCTGAGCGGGCCGCGATCGGGCGAGCGGTGAGCTATTTCGAAGATCGAACCTTCGCTGTTATCGGGATCCGCGATAGCCCGAAATCAAAGTTCGGCGCCTTCGGAGTGCGGGGCCAGATGGATTGCATCGATGAATTGACCAACACACGAGCATTGCTCCTATATCTGGAGGATCTAAACCTGCTCCGGCATCACACAGTCACCAGGAACGCGTCGCGCGGCATGCTCATCGACGGGCGATACTTCCACAATACGGCCGTGGTTCGTGACTCAAGCGGGGTCAAGTGGGCGGTCGATTCCTGGTACGCTCCAATGGGCAGCACTCCAGATATCTTACTCTTGAGCGATTGGATGGCTCGCGGCTTCTGGTTCCGTTCGTCACCACCGTAGCGACCAGGGTCGGTCTTGGGTTCGAGGGGTCTTAGCGTTTCTGTCGATAGTGACATTTCTGCACTAGTCGCAGCCATCGAGGTGACTATGGTGCGAATTAATTCTAAGGAGAGGATTATCTGGATGGATAAGATTCTTGTTGCATTAGTAGCAGCAATGTTGGTGACTGGCAGTCTAAGCGGCTGCGGAACCCTCGGCAAAGGCAAAGGAAAAGCCCCTCCGCCGGTCGCCGAGCCAGCTCCAGTAGCCGAGCCTGTCTACAAGTAAAGACACCGGGATTGGAATTGTGGTGAGGGGCCGTGAGGCCCTTCACCATTTAGAATTTAAGTTTTGCCGGCACGAAAGCAGTCCGTGAGGCTCAAAGGCAATCTGGGCAGAATCGGGTCTGATCAACGCATTTGGAAGGAAGGATGGCGCTTCTAAGTGGTCGCTTGTGTCGTCGGCCTTCCGGCTATCTGGGCTGCGGTATGTCAGACGAGGACTAGCTTCCGTGGTCTACCTATGCTTCCGTCACCTGACGACCTGCAAACAGCCACAGTTGATGACATTTAAACAATTGGCCACGCTGCCAGACAGCGCGGCTCAGGCGCCAGCTGCCCCTCTTTCATCGATTTCCCGCTCGCCAAGCGCTCGGGGATGACCTGCCCACGGTAGTCTTCCGCCACCGATTGAGCGGTACAGCTCCCGGCCTCGTTGGCGTCCACCCTCCTTCGATTGACGTAGTTTCCGATGTATTCGGGCGTTTCGCGCCGGTTTCTAGTCGCGGCGTTCTCGGACCAATCCACCGACCCATCGATGGCGGCATATATTAGTGGTGCTGCGCCGCCGATGGTTTACCGGCAGCCAAATTCCCGCGATGTTGGGTGTCCCGCCTGGCACTGTGAACCGGATGCTGGAGGGCCGGGTCCAGTCTCGGGCTGAAGGACATCGACCGTCTGAGCCCGTCGCCCGCTACAAGGCCACGCCGGGGAGGCATACAGTAAGGGCCTTGTCGAGCGTCGGGATGAGCGGCGATACCTGTCTGCCCTTCGGATCTGTATCCAAGAGGTAGATGATGGATTCCACAAACATGACAGGCTCACCGCGCCCCGCGCGCTGGGGGCTAGCTGCAAAGCTGTTTCTGATCCTCGTCCTGCTTGGCTCGATCGCTGTCCTCATCACAGGGGTGCTCGGTTATTTCAGCGCTCGCGACGCTCTTCAAAAGACGGTTTTTGACCACCTCACGACCGCCCGCCAGGCCAAGGCGCGGCAGGTCGAAACCTACTTCCGGACGATCAAGGCCGAGCTGCACCTTCTAGCAACGTCCAAGATGGTCGTCGATTCGACGCGCGAGTTCCGAACCGCGGTCGACGAACTCGATCGAGCAGGCACATCGCCTGAGTTGCGCCAGAAGGTCAGCGGCTGGTATGGAGAGAATTTCCTACCCGCAATGGCCCGTGTTCTGGGCAAGAAGCCTGCTCTGGCCGACTACCTGCCGGTTGGCTCTGCTCCCTACTACCTCCAGTACCACTATATCGTGGACAACCCAAATCCGAAGGAACGCCGCAAACTTGTCGACGATCCGGGTGACGGCAGCACCTACAGCAGGCTGCACGCGGTCTATCATCCGCTTCTGCGCGCCGCAGCCGCAACGGTCGGTTTTTTCGACCTGATGGTGGCCGATCCCAAATCAGGTCGGCTGATCTATACCGTCGAGAAGGAGGTGGACTTCACCACGTCCCTCCAATTGGGCCCCTACCGCCGATCCAATGTCGCCGCCGCTGTCGCCCGCTGCGCGCTCACTCCCGACCAGTCGGCGATCTGTCTGGAGGATTTTGCACCTTACGCACCGTCTCGCGGCACCCCGACCGCCTTCATGGCAGCACCGGTGATCGACCGCGGCATCGTCATAGGCGTTCTGGTTGCACAACTGTCGAACGAGGAGATCGACAACGTTGTGACCGGCGATCGCCGCTGGCGACAGGAAGGGTTCGGCGATACGGGTGAAGCCTATCTCGTCGGACCCGACTATCTGGTCCGCTCGGCGCCGCGGGCCTTCTACGAAAACCGTGACAGCTACTTCGCCGAACTTAAGGCCGTTGGCACTTCGGACGAGGAGATCGCGGACATCGAGCGTTACGGGACACCGGTGTTGCATCAACAAATCAAGACCCAGGCCACTCGGGCCGCCCTAGCTGGTGTCGAAGGTACCGGAGAAATCGTAGGCTACCGTGGCGTTCCCACGCTCGCGTCATGGGGCCCACTTGCGGTTTCGGGCGTCCACTGGGGCCTTGTAGCAAAGATCGACACGGCCGAGGCTTTTGCGCCAATCCAGCAACTGCGCCGGAATCTGATGATGGTTGGGGGTTTGGTGCTGCTCATTGTGATCGCCGCCGCCGCCTGGCTATCGCGAGCACTGCTCGGGCCGCTGCGCGAGCTGACAGCGGGGGTGAAGCGCTTTGCTGCCGGCGACTACGGGGCCAGCGTGCCGGTCCGCACGAAGGATGAGATCGGGCAACTGTGCTCAGCCTTCAACGGCATGGTAGGAGATCTACGCGAAAAGAACATCGTGATCGAGAACAAGAATCGCGAGAACGAGGAGTTGCTTCTGAACGTGCTGCCGGCGCCCATCGCCAATCGGCTGCGCAGCGGCGAAGCGGGGATTGCCGACGGCTTCGCCGAGGTTACCGTTGCCTTCGCAGACATCGTCGGCTTTACCGAGCTGACGTCGGAGATGCCGCCCAACGACGTGGTAACCTTGCTCAACGGGCTTTTTACCCGGTTCGACGCCGCTGCCCAAGAACTCGGGATCGAGAAGATCAAGACTGTTGGCGATGCCTACATGGCCGTATGCGGCCTGCCTGAACCCGTGGCCAATCATGCCGAGCGGATCGTCCGCATGGCCATTCGAATGGTGCACATCACCCGCGAACACGCCATGGAACACAATGTTTCGATGAAGATCAGGGTCGGCGTCAACACCGGGCCGGTAGTGGCCGGCGTCATCGGCAAGAGCAAGTACATCTACGACCTCTGGGGCGACACCGTAAACCTCGCCAGTCGCATGGAAGCCGGTGGCATACCCGACTCCGTCCAAGTCACGCGCCCGGTCTACGAACGGCTCAAAGGCCAGTTCGTGTTCGAGCCGCGCGGCGCGATCGAAGTCAAAGGCAAGGGCAAGGTCGAGGCCTGGCTGCTGAGATTGTAGGCGGTGGGCAGAACCCGTTGAGCCCGCTCCAGCTTGACGATGAGCTGGGCCCGACAACTCGAAAATGGCAGACTTTGGAAACGTCTGGCAGTAGCCTCATCTTCCCTTGGCCGGCCCAAAGCCCGTCGCGCTCGCATCAAAGTATTATCGACACCGGATCCGCATGGAGAACAATGAGCTGCTGCCGCGGCACGCTGGGATCCATTTGCTTTTGGGACGCGCTTGCTCGGAACGGCCGAGGCATTTAATCGCGAGTTGTCGCCCTCAGGGCTTGCACACTGACGGCTGCGACGAGGCCGGTCACCACAATTCCGGCAAATCCCACGACCATTGCGAGCAACCGCCCGACCAAAGTTTTCGGCGTGAGGTCGCCATAACCGATGGTCAGCCCGGTGACGAAGGTGAAGTAAAGAGATTCGCCCATTCGCCAATTCTCCGAGCGCCCGATGACTATTCCGCATCCGGCCATGAGGACAAAAATCCCCGAGAGGATTGGCCAGATCACCCGCACTTGCCGGACCAGCTCAACGAGAAAATGTCGCCTCAATTCACGCGCAGTAGATTGGTGCTGTGGTCCCGCTGACATAGTACTTCACCTCTTACCGGCTGGTTCGGAGGCCGAAAAGGGAGCCCGGAAACGACCCTGGCAACATCGCGCGCCGGGGCGAGCGGAGCGTATATCTCCTTAGTCGCCGCGTGATGCGCCTTGCTTGAAGCCACGCCACGGCGAGCCATCACGCTGCGGGAGGCAGGAGGTACAGTGTCATCGCAAAGATCGCATAGACCATCAACACGAGTACCCCGACGAACCACGCCGACCGACCGCCGTTCGTCACGAACATCGCCGTCAGGGTCGCAACAAGCACCATTACCACAGCGCCGGGCCAGAACTGCAGGTCCATTGGCGACGGCCCGATCACGTAACTCAGCAACACCAGAACAGGTGCAACGAACAGCGCGATCTGGGAAGCGCTGCCGAGCGCGATGCCTACACTCAGATCGAGGCGGTCCTTGCGCGCTCCGGAAAACGCCGACGCCATTTCGGCGGCGCCGCCAACCAGCGCGACGACGATAAAGCCGACAAAGGCCGGGGTCATCCCGAACGCCTCGGCCGCTTTCTGCACCGATTCGACGAAGATCTCGCTCACCAGCGCCACGAGAACAGTGACCCCGCCCAGCGTGACCAAGGCCAGTCCGATCGGCCACGGCGCTTCGCCCTCTTCGGAATGCGCACCCCCAGAGAAGACCTCGCGGTGGGTTTTGAGCGTGAACAAGAGCCCCAGCCCGTAGCCGAGGATGAGCAGCGCTGCCAATCCAAGGCTGAGCTTTTGCGCCACGATGGCGCCCGATGTCACTTCGGCGACCGCAGAGGGCATCAGCAGAGCGACTGTTGCAAGGAACAGCAGCCCTGCCTGCAGACGCGCGCTGGCCCGATTAAAATCCTGCAAATGGTATTTGAGCCCGCCGAGCAGAAACGATGCCCCTAGCATGAACAGCGTGTTGGTGACGATTGCACCGGCGATCGAGGCCTTGACCAGGGTGTACTGACCAGCGCGCAAGGCAGTCAGCGCGATCACCAGCTCGGTCAGATTTCCGAGCGTAGCGTTGAGCAGTCCACCTGCGGCGTCGCCGGTCTTGGCAGCAACTGCCTCGGTGGCGTGACTCAGCAGACCGGCCAGCGGCACTATGGCAACAACGGACAGAATGAACAGCACTGCGTGTGCATCGGGCCAGAACGCGGCGGCGACAAACACCAGCGGCACCGCGACCAGCAGCCAAAGCAGCGGGCTTTTGCGAATTTCTTGCACCAGCGGGTTCAATGGTGTCGACACGCTACTCACCAGAAGGATCGTGAAGATCGAGCCGGGAATGCCTCGATACTATGTCTTCTCTGGCCCTGGCCCTGGCCCCGGACCGTTCCGTGTCCGCAATCCCAGGCTTTGGCCGCCGTTCTGCTTGCCCGTCGATGCGCGGCGCCAGGTCAGGGGCGAGCGTCACCGCAGGCCCAGGATGCCAGTCGAGGTCGCGCCCATCGCCGTCGACAGTAAGCACTTTGCTGTTTTCGCGGTCGCCCAAGGCAACCCCATCGCCACGGCGACGGGGCCACCTGGCCATCTTGGCGAGCGACTCGGCCATCCCGGCCAACGGGCCGTAGAAGTCGGGTATGGGGACGATGGCCAGCAGCAGAGCGGCGACCCAGAACCAGCTGTTGTGGGTGAAGAGCGCCAGCAGGGCCATCACCGACACCACCTCGAACTGCAGCTTGCTCGCCTTGCCGTGCGACAAATGCTCCGGCAGCGCATGAAGACGGAAGTAGAGGCTGCCCAAGGTGATCACCGCGATGATGATGAAGATCGCACACCCGACGAGAAAGACGTCGGTCTGCCCCGGCGCGGTGATGAACGGCGGCAGGTGGTGCGGTGCGGCCGGGTTCATTCCTTGCGTCATCGCCTTGTTCTCCCTCTTGCCGGTACCGACCGGGGACCCTATCAAGCGGCCAAGCCCTAGATGCCTTGAACTTGGCCTCGCACCGAAAATTGCCGGCCGTCTTAGCGACGTCGCTATGAAGCTCAATCATGATTTCCGATTTATTCGGTGCCAGCTCCGTCGGCAACTAATTGCACTGCAGCCCGACCAAGTACACAGGCACGAAAAAGACCAGTGTTTTCAACGGGCGGGAGAGGTCATTCCTTGATGTGCCGGCATATAGCAGTGATTTAACCCTCAGAGACCTTAGATGTCGAGACCTGGTCGAGCAGTGCTCGTGAGGACCGGAAGGCGAAACGGCAGCCAATCCGTGCCCGAGGAATCTAGCTTTCCAAGAGGAGTTCGGGCTAGCATCGGGCACCTCACGCTGGACCGGATGACACAGCAACCAGCGTTGCCAGCGTCGATGCTGGCTCCATTTTGTGACAGCCCAGCAGCTCGGGCGTGCCGTGCTTCCGAAGGCTGCTTCGTGAACCTGCCGGAAGGCAGTACTGCCGGTGGGAATTCTAGAGCGTTTCCCGGCATGGCAAGTGCCCCTGCCTCGCATTAAGCAAGGGACGCTCTCATAACTTCCAGCGCAACTATTGGACAGGTGCCGTGAGCAAAAAACTCGTCAAAGGCGAACGGATCAGTGTCGAAGGTACCGTTCACAGCGTCAATGCCAAGATGCGCGAGGTGACGATCCGGATCGATGGCTGTTGGGTCCCCATCACTGTTCATGCCTTTCGCATCAAGCGCGTGGGCAAGTTGGCTGACGAACAGGAAGCGTCGTCCGTCGGGAAAGATTAGAGCAAGGCAAGTCGAATAAATGAGATGGCCCAGACCGAGGAAGGCGCAACGGAACTCCGCGGGCTGGCAACGAACATGTCAGGTTAGGTCCTTGTTCAGGGTTGTCGCCTTGGTTGTCTGAAAGACGCCAAAAAACCCTCTATGCCTCACACGAAGGTCACCGCAGATCAATTCGAATGGAAAGCTGGTGTTCTCTTTCATGAGCTGAGCGGTGCGCGGTTCAGAAGCGTATCGGATTTCGTGAACTGGAAACGAGCCGGCGATGTTTCGCCGAAGGCGATTACTTCGACCGCGATGAGATCTGGCGTGTAGCAAGTGAGCTGATCACCAAGGCCCAGGCTACCTATTGATGATTGGCCGTCTTGGCTCTGCCCGACTGGTGGATGTTCGTCGAGGGATTTGAAACTGGACCACGTTGTCTAGCCACTCCCCGGCCAGCGACAGGGTAGCTCTGAAAATCGCACTGCCCGCTTCATTGCGCACCGTGACAGTGAAACTGACGTTCCGGTCGCCCTCGAGCATCGGGCGAGATCTCGGGCAAGGCATCTAGCGCTGCGAGGCGGACAGCCACGTGGTCGGGCAGATCAACTGTTTCAGCATCGGCTATCAGTTCGTCGCCGTCTTGAAGGTCGACATAGCAGCGCGGCACCGATCGCATCCTCGAGAATCTTCCGTAAGGCTCCTGCGTCGGCCATTCGTAGCGCAATTCCAAACGATGCTCATTCACTGGGTAAATAGATGACGGGGCAGCCGAGTCTTGCGGCCGCTCTATCGGGATGGATGGCCGAATTTCCCACGGCCTAAGGCGGTCGCGTGGCGCGGTTTTTACCTTGGAGCAGCTTCGGCCAGATCGTCATTTACGACGTGGCCGCTTCTTAACGTTGGCCGCTGAGCACGAAGATCGAGCTACGCACACGCCACGCGTCTGAAGCCAGGGGTTGAAGCATCGATCTGATCAGCATCCCAGCCTGCCTAGAATGCCCAAAGATAAAGCGCGCTCATGGTGCTCGCCGCGATCAGCATGATGGCGACAGTGCCCAGACAAAGCCCCGGTTAGCGGGGCGGCCGCCTCTCCGGTCGTTGCGGGTTGACTGACATCTCAAACCTTGCCCGGAGGAAGATCCGATCGCGACCGAACTGTTGACCAGTCGCTGGGTTCCTTTTGTGTCTACGCGCCAGAGCGCCATTCAGACCTGCGAAAGCCCCTCGAGCTGAACCGCCGTGGCGGCCATGCCCCCACCTCCGCTGGGCTTGGCGCTCGAAATCTGGAGGGTTCGCGTCGTGGGAGCAACTCCGGGCTATGGCGGCCTCGGGTCACGGGCGTGGATTCGGTGCGAATAGCATCGCGACGCTTGCCCCAGATGCCAGCAACAGTCGTTTACAATCCTGGAGAGTTGGAAGAGTGTGGGACCCAGAACCGGACCGGAGACTGCGATGTGGCTGCTTGTGATCACTTTCCTTTTCTACGGCGATCCTTCCACGGGCCATTTTAACTCGACCGTGACCAGTATTGAATTTACTAGCCAACAGCGATGCGACGATGGTCGCAAAGCTTTTCTTACCGAGCTAACACCTATTCGAGACAAGTTGAATCAGGCAATCACGGACGGGCTGGAGGTAGGCCAGCTTAAAGGATCGAATGGCATAGTAATTTCTGCTCTGTGCGTGCAAAAGTGAAATTGGCAGCTGAACTCCAATCAATAAGGAACTTATCAATGATGAAAGGCTACGAACTCGCCAATTTGCCGCAAGGCGATATTGGCTCGTTCTCAATAACTGGATAGTTTAGATTAACGGACCAGCAAGCAAAAAGCAGTTGCCCGACCTCGACGTGGCCCACCGCTGGTATTGGGACATCGCTCGCGCCCTACTGGATGCGAGGGCTGACGTACAAGCGGCTGCAACGTCCTTCACCGGTTCAGCGTTTCCTCGGATCGCCGACCCATTTAAGCCGTTGTTTTTCCGCAATTCCGGACGAAGAACCGGTTTCCACTCCTCCTGGAATTGCTCTGGCCCACCGCCCGAGTCCCAGCCGAGTGGCGAACAGCGGTTGCAGCAGTGTGGCGAACATGCACGCAGCTGGGTTCCTCACTGTCCGTCCCCTCATACCACGCCCAGACCCTCAGGTCGCCTCACTTATCATATCGCGGCGGCCGCGGGCGGCAGCAAAGCTCCGGCTGAACCCGGCAAAAGCTGCGTGAAGCTGCTCATCCCTTCGGATGGCCGGCCACGGCTGTTTGCTGCGATGTGTTCTGAAGCTCTCACGGGAGCGCTGGTTGCAGGCAGAGCCCGACCGAAATCGAGTTTTGCTGTTTTCCGCCGGGAAAATCTCAGTCAATGTGCCCGAACCGAGGCTGTGAGAAGGGCAACCTTCTTCTGATGAGCTATCGCAGAGCGCGCGCCGGCGGTTTCGGTCAGCAGATCGAGCTTCTCCAGCTCATCGTCACCGACCGGCGACAAGGCCTGGTCGAGATAGTCCTTGGCCCCGGCTTCCCGCCGAATTGCCCGCGCCGCAAGCGTCAGCTTGACGATCTGCCTGGCAATCATCGCGTTGTTGCGAACCGTCCGCCAAGCAAGGCGCGGCCAGAAGACCAGAGGGCTCTCCCGCGGCAAGCCCGGCCGCCGTTCACTGGGCCTCACGAGCCTCAGAATGCCGGTCTGCAATGGATGCATGTTCTCAATCGGAACCGAAGTGCCGAACGTTACCATCAACTTGACAAGGCTGTGCAGCGGCACCCCCGTCGCGACTGCGCGACGCAGCAAGGTCGTCATGTGATTGGGGGTGTAGTAGAGCGACCACGCCTCGCGGTAGATGCCTTCCCATTCGGCTTTGCTCATCGTCGGGTGAGACGTGCAGACATGCTCCACGTCGTAGACATTGAGGTCCGGATCCATCTCGCGGCCTGCTTTCCAGAGCCTTTGGTGATCTTCCGATCCGGGTAGCGGGGTCAGGCAGAAAAACTCGACGATATCGAGCGGCAGCTCGCGTTGGATGATTTCGATGTCACGTCGAATGGTTCGCGGGGTATCGGCGGGAAAACCAAGGATATATCCGGCAATGGTAATGATGCCTTCGAGCTTCCACGCGAGCAACATGCTGCGATATTCGGTGATCCGGTTCTGCCGCTTCTTGGCCGCAGCCAGATTGTCAGGGTTGATGTTCTCGAGGCCGATAAAAACGCGGGTTACACCCGCGCGTTTGGCCTTCTTGATGAAATTCTCGATGCGATGACAAAGCGCGTCGACCTGGATCATCAGGGCGATGGGGATACCTTCATTTTCCCGCAATTCGATCAGCCGATCGAAGATCGCCTCCCAGTGCTTGTTCCGCGCGAAATTGTCATCGGTGACGAAGAATTTGTGAATGCCCTGCGACCAGTTGAGACGAACAAGCTGCTCGATATCATCGGCCGAGCGATAACGAGACTTTCGCCCTTGCACGTTGATGATCGTGCAGAATGAGCATTGATAGGGGCAGCCGCGGCCGGCATCGAAGCTGCTGCTGGTGCCAAGCGTGTGCTTGACGTAAGGCTTCGGTAGAAAAGGGATTGGCGAACCGTCGATGTCCGGAAGGTCGTTGCCGAAATCATAGAGCGGCTGCAACCTGCCCTCCGCGGCGTCACGCAGGACAATATCAAGACGGCCTTCTGCCTCTCCGGCGAACATCGAGATTCCCAGCTCAAGACATCGATCGAGCTCGACCGCACCGCCATCCAGCATTGAGAGGCAACCTGAAATGTGGAAGCCGCCCATCGCCACCTGAATCCCCGCCTCGCGGAAACGGCGGGCAATGTCCAAAGCGCGCGGATATTGGTTGGACTGAACACCGACAAGTCCGACCAGGCCGAAACCCCCGCCGGCCCGCAGCTGAGCCAGCAGCCGGGGTATATCGACGTGCGAGTTGGTCTCATCGATGGCGACCACGTCGATCGTGACGTCACTGCCGAGCACTTGCCGCTCGGCGCAATCGGCCGCAATGCCGTAAAGAGCAGCCAGCGAGTTGGACGGGATCATCGCCCGCCACCAGCGAATAACGTAGCCTTCGTCGTCATAATGCGACGGCTTGATCAGTATCAGCAGGAACCGTCGGTTCCCGTCTTTGTGATGGTCGGCCAAGGCGAAGCTTTCGCTTGAGGGGGCCGATCATTGTGCCGGCGGCAGGAATGCATACATCAAACAGGGCCGTTTGTCTCGCAGTTGTTGTCCCCGGACCGTTCCCAATGATGGCCGGCTGCCTTTATTGGACCGCATTTCGAGCTTAAAGGTGGCCATCGTTCGTTTGGCCAAGCTTGGCTTCTCGCGGTGTCAGAGACTTCGGCCCGCCACTCTCCCAGATCGACGGTAAGGACCAACCGGAACAGGCTGCGGCACGCGCCAATGCTGAGAATTGCAGCGCGCCTCCTTGTGGTTTCACGCGGATATTGGCCGCGACGGAGCCTGCGAGTTTCTCAGTCTTGTCGTCGTGAGACCGTGCACATGACCACCCGTACCCGAAGGTTCGCGGCACACTTTCCAACCCCTTTTACATTGAGGCACGTCGACGGGCTCGTCCCTGTAGGGACATACGCACTCGATCAGTTCGAGGAGTTGATCACCGACGGGGCCGCCTTGGCTTACCGTGTCACGGGGCTGTTCCTGTATGTCGTCATGTTCTCTCAAGGGCATTGGAAAATCGAGCATGTCCAGGTTAACGCGGCGGAGATCGAGGCCGCTATCTTAGAGGAATTGCATAAGGCCGGCGGCTTCAGCACCGGAAAAATGAAAGACTTCGATACCTGAGAATGGCTTTGCTTCTGCTTAGCTAGCCTTCTGAACCACTTTTGAGCTGTTGGAAACTCAAAGGACCTCGATCGGAGGGCTGCAGACCGGCCGGTTTCACTGCCATGTGGAAGCCCGGCCTATCGCACATACGCCAGGGCTTGATGCCCGGAACAATAGCGAACCTTCGGATCCGCACCGCGTCCGCAAAACAACTGACCGCCTACCACCGAAGCATCTGCCTGTACAGGCCAACGACAAACGCCGGCTTGGCAGTCGAGAAGCAGCAGCAGGCGCGGCTTTCCCTGGAGTTGCGGGCTCGATGTTTTGCGTGATCTATAGGACATTGTGCTTGCCTTTATGTTTGCGGCGATACCCGCTCGGGTGCACGCCATCTTCTATGTCATTCGGCCGCTATTCGTGTCCGGTTCGGTCAATCGGGCCGGCCCATGGGCCAACGAAGCGTCAGCTAGCCCTTTTCATCGCAGGTCGCACCTCGACTTCTCAGTTGCGAAGATCATGGAGGTGTCGCCCGTCTCCCAATCCGAGTTCGTGCGCGACAAGTTCGCCAAGCAGATCAAAAAGTTTGACTCCCTCGTCGAGACCTGGAGTTGCTTGGTCTACCTCGGGGCAGGAAAGGCCAACCAGTCTGTCGATGACGCTTTGACCGAGAGCGGACACATCGTGGCCTGCTGAGCGGTTGGACACCCGAATGAGCAGTGCAGCGCCAAGTACGCCCTGCAGTTCGCCCCGATGATCTGGAGTGAGTTGGAAGCCGACCCAGGCCCTGTGCGCGCCTTGGCCGATTTGGAGCGCTTCTCGCAAGAGGACCTGGGCAAGCGGCAGCTGCCCGACGGGAAGTCTTGGCTCGCGCTTGATCTCGACCTGCGCACCCGTCTTGCCGACGACGACCGCTCCCCACTGCAGGTCTTTCACCTTGTTGTAGGGGACATCGGCTTTCAGGCACTCCGGAAAGTCTTGCAAGGCTCTGGCTCCAGCCAAATCGTAGAGATCGCGGCCGTTCGCCTCCCACGCGACAACGACCATAGCCCTATCTTCGTGGACGGAAGCAACATGGATTTCGAGCGACCTGTCGCCGTTTCCAACCCAGCGAGCCGACGGAAGGACAACCCCGATCGAACGATCGTGATGATCCTCGCCGGCAGGCTCACCCTGACGACGACGGGGACGGCGCGGGGCCACGGCTACTCCGATGGTGCTTGACGGTTTCTTAGACCACGCCGGATGGGATGGGGTCAATCCGATCAAGCCTATTACTTCTTTCCGATCTCTCCCGGACGTGACATCGGGCGGCACGCGCGCTGACGACACGCCGATCCCGGCCAAGCCTTCGACCGAGCCTCTGATCGCAGCACCAACCGTTCACCCGCGAGCGCGTGCTTTTCTGCGGATCGCACTCGACGCGGCGCGAATTGGGACTATCTTATTGATAGCAGCGCTGCCTGCAGGACTGTCTCTTCCGCTGCAGTTCCCTCTTCTCTTAACCTCGCAGTTCTGGAGAATCGTGTTGGTCAAGATCGGAATGCCGGCCTTCCTGAGGGTTCGAAGCGCCCAAGGTGACGTTGGCTTCGTTGCTGCGCGGGCAGTCATGCAGTCGCCTTCCCTCCAGCGTCGGTTGGTCGACCGGAACCGATTTCGATCGCTCGTCGATCAGTCCGGCACCGAAGTTCCCGCATTCTTCGAGACGAAAATAGTTCGTCACAGAAGATAAGGGCCCAGTCTCAGATCCGTCTTGGAACGCGTACCTCGATCTGAACGCGGACCCATCGTTCGGCTTTTGGGAATGAAGATGACGGGCGGGCTACTCTGTTCCGGGGTCGACCAGCGCGGCGCGGGCGATACGCCTCGCCCAAAGAGGATCAAGGATCATCTCTGCATCGTCCAGATACGCGATTGTCAGAAGGGCAGCCTTAAGCCGCTCCGGCCGGGACGCTGGTCGAAAATGGTCATCGCCTCGGCTCTTCCGTTGCTCCGCCAGCTTTAAGAGTGAAACGTCGTCCATTGGCCCGGCGTCCGGCAAACTCATCCAGCCGAACGGTGTTAGGATTTCAGGGCTGACATAGACCGAGCGGCGCGGAAGCGGCATGTCTCTCTATAACCCTTGATGAACTCGAGCCGTCGATCGAGGGGTTAAGGTCAAGAAGAGCCGCCCGGGGGAAAAACGCTATCGCGCAGGGTCGCCGCGCTTGCTTGATGTGTTACGTCGATCGCCTCGAGGTTGTCCTCGGTGGTCACCCGTTCTTGGCCGGCGCTATCGCCATTCTGATCGTCGGCGATGCGGTACTGAAAGACATTGTTGCCGGTGACCGGCAAGACCTTGCTCACCCGGTAGACATTGCCGGTCCTGGCCGACATTCCGGGTCGCACGATCAGCCGTACTGCCTGGCCGACCTCGAAGCGAGGGGCCAAGGGCGTGTGACGGATCCGGGGAAAGTCCCTCGGCGTGGCTATAATTGCTTTCATATCTGTTTCTGGTCCTTGGCCAGCGCAGCCTGCAGCGAGGATGGATTGATCGGCACCATCTGCCGGATGGAACTTATGGTGGAGATTGCCGGCAAATACATGAAGGTCGCTACCCGGCGCCAAGCCAGATGCGAGCCGGCTTCAATCGGTTCCTCGTCAAAGCTGATAAGGTAGTCCCCCGGCGGTTGTGTCTTGTCGAGGCCGGGCAGGTAAAAGGGTAAGGTAAACCGAACGACTTCCTCAGTGCTGCGGCCATCCATCTTCAGCTCTCCTCGAACGGTTCGGGATCGTTCCAATGCCTTGGAACGAGCAACATAGAAGCTCGCCTCGGCTCAACAACGAGAACATGCGCTTACTCAGGTGTCGAGAATTTGAGATGTAAGGCGGGTCGAGTCTCTGACACCGCGAAGCCAAATAAGGCAAATCGTCGAACGTTCCTAACGTAGAGCTCAAGAGGGGCCCCGACAAGGGCGCTCCAAACTTTATAGCTTAGCTGTCTGGCCAACAAGGGAAAATACGTTGCGACTTGCGATTGGGACCGGCAACTTTTCCCGGTGGCGTCTCGACGGCGGTCCTGGGGTTGATGACGCGATTTAGGCGATAAGCGGAATTATTTTTTGGCACTCCTATCTTTCGAGTGCTAAACGGCGCATATTGAAGGCATGGCCGCCGAATGCGCCGGCCGTAGAAAAGACCTCCGATGAAATTCCGGCCACTTCACGACCGCGTCGTTGTCCGACGCGCGGACGGCGATTCGAAATCCAAGGTTGGGATCAAATCCCTCGTCTAGGTTCACCTCGGTCCCGGACTGTTTGCCGGGCAGGATGAGATCGCCCGTCCTTATCATGAAGGAGGCGGACACCATGATGGTTGTGCAAAAAAGCGACCGAAAAACGGAAAAAGCCGCCTGATCGGCAGATTTCCGTTCCCAAAAACTCAAGAGGAACTGGACTTCCCACGATGTCTGCCAAGGAAATCAAATTCGCCGATGACGCCCGCGACCGAATGCTGCGCGGCGTCGAACTGCTGAACAACGCCGTCAAGGTCACGCTCGGCCCGAAAGGCAGAAACGTCGTAATCGACAGGGCCTATGGTGCCCCGCGCATCACCAAGGACGGCGTCACCGTCGCCAAAGAGATCGAACTGCACGACAAGTTCGAGAATATGGGCGCGCAGATGGTGCGCGAAGTCGCCTCGAAGACCAACGACATCGCCGGCGACGGGACCACGACGGCAACGGTACTCGCCGCCTCCATCCTGCGCGAAGGCGCCAAGCTGGTCGCTGCCGGGCTGAACCCAATGGATCTGAAACGCGGCATCGACCTCGGCGTCGCTGCCGTCGTCAAGGAAATTCGAGGGAGTGCCAAGAAGGTGCAGTCCTCGGCCGAGATTGCGCAGGTCGGCACCATCGCCGCCAACGGCGATGCCAGCGTGGGCGAGATGATTGCAAGGGCGATGGAAAAGGTCGGCAACGAGGGTGTGATAACTGTCGAGGAAGCCAAGACTGCGGAGACCGAACTCGACGTTGTCGAGGGCATGCAATTCGATCGCGGCTACCTCTCCCCTTATTTCGTCACCAATGCCGAGAAGATGCGGGTGGAGCTGGACGACCCATACGTTCTGCTGCACGAAAAGAAGCTTGGCAACCTGCAGGCAATGCTCCCGATCCTTGAGGCAGTCGTGCAAAGCGGCAAGCCGCTGCTGATCATCTCCGAGGATGTCGAGGGCGAGGCGCTGGCGACGCTGGTCGTCAACAAGCTGCGCGGCGGTCTGAAGGTCGCTGCCGTCAAGGCTCCCGGTTTCGGCGATCGCCGCAAGGCCATGCTGGAGGACATCGCCGTGCTGACCGCAGGTCAGATGATCTCGGAGGATCTCGGCATCAAGCTTGAAAACGTCACGCTTGACATGCTGGGAAAGGCAAAGCGCGTCTTGATCGAGAAGGACGCGACCACGATTATCGACGGGGCTGGCGACAAGGCCGGCATTGCTGCACGCATCAGCCAGATCAAGGCGCAGATCGAAGAGACGACCTCCGATTACGATAAGGAAAAGCTGCAGGAGCGGCTGGCCAAACTTGCCGGCGGCGTCGCCGTAATCCGTGTTGGCGGAGCGACCGAGACCGAGGTCAAGGAAAAGAAGGATCGGGTCGACGATGCACTCAACGCAACACGGGCAGCAGTTGAGGAAGGCATCGTAGCCGGCGGCGGCGTTGCGCTCTTGCGCGCCCGATCGGCGCTCACAGCCGTGACGGGGGTCAACGCCGATGTGACCGCCGGCATCTCGATTGTGCGCAGAGCGCTCGAGGCGCCGATCCGGCAGATCGTCGAAAACGCCGGCGTCGAAGGCTCGATCGTGGTCGGAAAGCTCACCGACAGCAGCGATCGCAATCAAGGCTTCGACGCCCAGACCGAAACCTACGTCGACATGGTCAAGGCCGGCATTGTCGATCCCGCGAAGGTTGTTCGGACGGCCCTCGAGGACGCCGGCTCGATTGCCGGCCTTCTGATCACCGCAGAGGCGATGGTCGCCAACATCCCAGCGAAGGAGCCGGCCGCGGCCGCCGGCAACGGCGGCATGGGCGGGATGGGTTACTGACAGCAGAGTCTGAACTCTGCTGACCATCACGGCGCAGCAGAAAGAAGCGAACAACACGGAGCAGAACAATGACCATGCAAAGCAGCAGCAAGACATCGCTCGCGCATCGCGCGGGAAGCTACCAGCCGTCCAAGACGATCCTGGCATGGGCCTGTGTCATGACGGCCGTCGTTACCATGATCGTGGGGTTCAGCTGGGGCGGATGGGTCACCGGCGGTACGTCACGATCAGCCGCAGCCACCGCCGGGGATGTTGCGCGCGGAGGGTTGGCCTCCGCCATTTGCGTCGACAGATTCAAGGCCGCGCCGAATGCGGCAGCAAAGCTTGTCGAACTGAAAGCGATACCGGACAGCTACACAAGGCGGCAGTTCGTGGAAGCCGGCGGCTGGGCTACCATGCCTGGTCAGACGACGCCGGACAGACTCGGTCTGGAAAGCTGCACAACTGCGCTCGCAACGTCCTCTTGAGCGCGTTCGTAAAAAGCGATCCCAGCACGCATGTCGAGGAGCAGGATGATGACGTCCAATGTCAAAAAGGGCCCCGGCCAAAAAGCACTTCCGGCGAAAGTGGAAGATAACCGGTTTGAGCAGATTCGCCGGCAAGCCGCCGAACGGCACCGGAGGTCGGACACCGACGGAACAAGGCGCCGCGCGAGACAGACGATCCAGGACAATCGCATTCTGTGAACCGTAAAAAGGTTCGGCCACGATGCGGTCGGGGGGGCAACGACGACCTTGTCGGCCACGGGCTTGTTTATTTTCAGTTGCGTCTTGCCTGCTGCGCGGTTGAGGCTTATGTAATCGAGGTCGATCTTTGCTTGTCGAACTTTGTTCCTACGCGAAACTGCGCGTCCAGCGATCTTCCTCTCTCAAAATCGATGATAATGATCGGCCTCGCGTCGGGCTAGCTGGGTGCCGTTCATTTCGATCCAGTTTGTAGGGGGTCGCTGAAGTTGGCGATCGCCCATGATGGCTGGTTTCGACTCGTGCCGTGAGAGACGGACAGCAAGAGTGACGTGACCGCTCAAGCCTCTCCAGCAAGCCAGGGATCCAGATGAGCAACGTCGTCACACTTTATGCCGACAAGCGTTGGAAGGCCGTGAGCGAGTATCGTTCGGACGAAGGGCCGGAAGTTGTTGAATACTACTTCGAGGAAATTTCGGATCTGCATATGATCGTCGAGCATGGCCGCGATTGGAATTCTTCTGATTCGCTGTACGATCACGCTCAACAGATCGGACAATGGCGAGGAGCAGAATAGTGTGGAGAAAGCACATCGCCACGAGCGTTCCGCTAGCACCGGCAACGAGGAGTAGGGAGTTAAGCGGCCCGCGGCAAAGCAGGGTATCGTAAGACTGCCATCGGAGCTTGGTCGCTGGATCAGGGCCGCTCCGAATTGAAAGAAGATAAGGACTATCGCCATATGTCATCAATACATTCCCACGGGCTTCTGGGCCGGCGGGTCGAACCGAACGGTTCGTGGACCGCCTACGACGTCTTTACCGGCAGGCCTGCCTGCGTGGCTGAGCAGCTGATGGTCGGGCTGACGCTCGACGAGGCAACGATCGCCGTTCTGGCAAACAATCGCTCCTATGCCCACCGCTATGCGCGGGCCCTATCGCCCGGCGGCGAGACGATAAACTGAGCGAATGGCCCTCAACTTTCCAAACCGCAGCCGCAGCTTCGACGCCGAGCATCGCCGGATTCGGTTCGCCGGTTATGACGGAATGTTCCAGATTAATTTCGCGCTCGGTGTCGACGCTATTCCCGGGCAATGCGCGTCAGCCGACGAGCAAAGTTACCTGGCAGCTTTCGACGCTGCAATCGTTTCGATCAGAGATGCTGCCACCCACTCCTACCGCAAGAAACCGCGAAACGTCGTGGTACTTACCGGGCAGGACTTCGGCAGCTGAGAACGCGTCAAAGGACGGGCGGTGAACAGCGGCCGCTCATCGATCGATCCGGATTGTGAACCGGCGAATTTTCGACTGAGACCCCTGGACGGCCAGAGCGGCAGTCCCAACAGTGCGCCGCCACACTCGGCCACGCACGAAACATCAGGAGTGATAGTGCAAGTTCTTGTACGTGACAACAACATCGACCAGGCCCTTCGGGTGCTCAAAAAGAAGATGCAGCGCGAAGGCATGTTCCGCGACATGAAGGCAAAGCGATTCTACGAAAAGCCTTCGGAAAGGACAACACGCGAGAAATCCGAAGCCATTCGACGTGCCCGCAAACTAGCGCGCAAGCTGGCACAGCGCGAAGGGCTGATTGCCAAACCAAAGCGGCGAACCGAGATGACGAGAAGGCCGCCGGCGGCGCGACTATGAGCGCGAGCTGGGGCGTATGAGATTCTGGCAAGTTACACAGTAGGCAGATAAGTGATCCGCTCTGCGGCCACCAAGCCCTGAGATGCGCGCTACCCCGTCTCGTTCACCACCAGGACGAACCCGGCGCCGAACAGAACGAGTCCGGCCAAAGCCAGAATAGCGCTGTCGATAAGGCCGCCGCCGATTATGCCGGTCAACATTCCCGAAACGACAATCAGACTGCCACGCATGAGCCCCATCCACATTTCTGTGCGCCAACCTTGAGTTTGAAGGAGCACGAGAGCCCGCTAGGCTGCTTAGGGTAGGCTGGCGGGCTCTCTCGGACCGAAGTCGATCGATCATCGGCCGTCACACCTGCAGAGTGAGCAGCCAGCATGCGCCTTCCGTACTAGGTCCGCAATCGGGTCGGCAGCACGCCTTTTGGCGTACGGAGGAAAGGTTGATCAGCTGCTCCCCGCAGCGTTGGCGCCGGACGATGCGCCAGCGCCCGGAGTGCTTCACCGAAGGCGAGCATCATCCCGAGCAGGTACACCGCCTGAACAGCGTCAAGGCTGGCGCCTGAGGCTGGCCGCTTGCTCCGCAACAGGCAGCGCGACCGGGGTGACGTCGAGCGGCGCGGCATCTCTCAAGGCCACGTGCGCATGCGTGCGTGGCTGCTCGGCCAAGCGCGTTCTTGGCCACGGCGATGGGGGAATAGTAGTAGCCGGGCCAGATCGCATCGAAGACAAAGTAGCCGGGATAGCCGACCGCGAAGACGCCGAGCAGGCCAAGCACGCACAGCCACAAAGCCGCAGAGCCCTTGGCATTCACACCCACCCTGGGCGAGGTCCGGGAGGCGACGATGCTGGTCAGTCCATCGCCACCATGCCAAGTCCGCCGGCCTGGACGGCGGCAACGGACAGCGTCCACGGACATGCCCACCACAGAGTGATGTTCTGCATAAACAGCTCGCCCGTCGGCCACCGTGCACCGACGCAATAATGCGCCACGATCCCGAAGGTGAGGAAGACGCCGAACAGGAAGAGGCTAAGCCCCCATTTCGCAAACTTGGCTCCGATCTGCATGGCGACTGTTCTCGTCTACTGCGCGGAGATTTTCTGGACGTCGGGCAGCACCCATTGCTTGTCGAAAAGCTCCTTCTTCGGGCCGTAGAGGCGGAACATCAGCTCGAACTGGCGCTGTGGGTCGGTGGGAACCCAGTTGGTCTCCCGTCCGGCAGGCGCCTTCGGGCCGAAGAAGATGTCGACCGAGCCGTCGGGGTTCTTTTGCAGCTCGGCTGCGTTCGATGCGCGGCTGGCGCGATCGACCCCCTTGATCAATGCATGCGTATCGCGGTCATAGGCAGTCACCGACCAATACTGCTCCACCGGCACTTTAGCCGGCACCGTCAGCCGATAGCTCTTTGCGCCGTCATAGCTCTCGCCATCCTTGTCCTTGATGTTGATGAGGTAGAACTGCCCGGCGCCCAGCCGCTTGATGCCGATATAGCCGTAGGTGTAGGTCAGCCCACGCCAGTCGATCGGATAGCGATCGGGGTTCTCGAAGTTCTCGGACGCCGCCTGGAGCAGCTCAGGATGAGCCGGAAAGGTCCAGTGGGTGCCGTCGAAGAAGGCCGGCAGCCCGGCGTCATAGGTCGCCGCGAGCTGGGCGTGGGCCTCGCCGATGCCGTCGGCAAGTGCCTGCTTGGTCGCCGCATCGGGGCTGAACGGCTTGCCCTTCTCGATGCCGAGCGAACGCAGCGGATCGATCATCGCCCGATCGCGCTCCAGCCAAGGCTCGCTTTGCACGATCCGGTCGAGATGGTCGAAGAAGCTCTCGTCGTAGCGGATGGTCGAGTCGAACAGCACATCCTTGACGTCGGTGAACACCGTGCCGGGCGGGTTGCTGGCCTGTGACAGCGGGTAGATCTTGATCTGCTTGGCGTAAGCGATGGATTCGGCGACATCGGCGTCGTCATGGCTCTTCATGTTCGAGCGGAACAGCACGTAGCTACCGTGGGTGTCGGGTTGCAGCGGTTCATAGCCGGCGGGGATCGGCTCGGAATAGCCGGGGGGCAGCATCAGCAGCTTGACGCCGGCGCCCTTGTCCACGCCGAGCAGGCCGACATCCTCCAGCGGCTGCTGCCAGATGTTGACGACGTTGCCGTTCAACGACCCGCTCTTGCCGGCCGGCGGCACCTCGATGACGATCGGGCCGGAATCCTTGGTGTTGAGGAACGACATCAAATAGAGCGTGTCGGGATTGGGCGTGAGCGTCTGGTTTTTCCAGTCGAGCGGCCGCCCCCAGTAGATGACCTGGTTGACCTTGCCATCGGTCTTGGTCAGCATCTCGTGGAGCATCAGGTCGTAGTTGACCGCCGGCATGGCCCAGACGACGGCCTCGACGGCGCGCCGCTCGACGGTGCGGCGATGCAACTCTTCCGGCGAAAGGGCGGACTGCGCGCCAGCCGCGATCGAGATCGGCGGCAGGGCAAGCCAGAGGGCGGTCAGGATCGGCAGAAAACCGTGCTTCATCGACCTTCGATTCCTTCTCAGCTGGTCGGGACCGCCGGCTATTTCCTCTCCACGTTCGGCAGCTTGTAGCTGCCGTCGAGGATCGCCTGGGTCGGGACGTAGGCCCGGACGATCAGCGCGAACTGGCCTTCCGGTGCCGGCAGCCAATTGGCCTTGGCGTCGGCATCGGCGGGCGGCTGCCGCGACATGGTCAGGGTGAGCGAGCCGTCCGGCGCAAATTTCAGCTCCTCCGCATCCAGCGACACGGTGCCGATATTGGTGCGGCCGTTGGCCGGATCGGGCAGCATGAAATAGTCCCGGTCATACATGGTCAGCGACCAGAAGCCGCCCTTGGAGCGATCGACCGGCGGCAGATCGTCTTTCGGGAACGTCATCGTATAGGTGTACTTGCTGTCGAGCAGCCTGCCCTTGGCGTCGGTGCCGCGGATGAAATAGACGGCCTCGTGGTAGTCGTTGACCAGGATATAGACGACGGCTGCCTGCGCCCGGCCGAACCAGTCCGAGCCCCACAGCCCGCCGTTCTCCTGGCGCTGCCAGCCGTTGCCGGCATCGACGCCGACCTGTTCGTAGCGTGCGCTTGCGTGGAGGGAAACGTCGGCCCGCACCGCTGCTCTGTCGAGCAGATCCTTCCACTTCGGGTTCGACTTGCGCAGGGCCACGAGCGTCCGCGCCTGGTCGGCCATCGCGGCATCCGCCGGAGCAACGGCGGGATTGAGTGAGAGCACCTTCTCGAGCTCGTCCCAGAAACGCGCCGGCACGACCCATTGCGTGCGGGCGATGTCCGGATCCTTGGCGATCATGTCGGCGGTGATGCCGCCGGCGTAGACGGCGTTCTTGGAATACGCCTCGCAGTCGAAGGTCTTGCGGCCCGCTTGGTTCTGGCTGAGCGGGTAGACGCCCATCTGGTTCTGCACGGCGATCGCCCGAGCCTTGGCTTCCGGCGTGCGCGCGGCGAAGCTGCGCGGGAACACCCCGCCGTAATTGGTCGGGAGCCGGATGACGTCTTCGAAGCCGTCCGGTTTGTCGCCCGTCCAATCGGGGCCGACGAGCAGGTATTTTCCGCCGGGCGTTCCCCAGGCGGATCCCAGCGTGCGGACGACATTGGTGAACACATCGGCGATCTGCATCACCCAGTAATGGCCTTCGGGGACATCCGCGGGCGTCTGGACAACGGCCGGTTCACGCCCGAGGTCGAGGAACGCTTCGCCATAGAATGTGTCGTTGTTTGGGGTGACGACGATGCGCTGGGCGGGCGGCAGGTATCCCGCGATGCAGCCGCTGACGTTGACGGGCGAGCCCGGCCCGACGCCGAACATCACCCCTGGCCCGTCCTTCATCAACTCCCACATGTTGGTGCGCGAGGTGATGTCGATCGCAGGATAGGCCCAATAGTAGACGATGCGGGCAAGGGCCTCGACATAGTCCTCGTTGGCGAGTTCGGCCGGCGCCCCGGCGGAGCGCGCCAGGTCGGGATGGGCGGGATTGAAGGCTTGCGCCAAGTCAGTCGCCTCCGCGCAGGCCTGTCCCGCGCCGATTGCCCCCGAGACAGCGAGGACACAAGCAAGCAGCGAGGCGCGCATAGCCACCTTCCCATCCCTGCCCACGCTTGCCGCCCGGATTGACATTGCCACCAAGTGTTGGCGCCTACAACCGCTCCTCTCGGGACATCGGGCTGGCCGACGGTTCGGCCGTGCAGCAGTCCCATGACCCTCGCGGCGAATTGAACATTTGCAGCTTGACTCGGCAAAGCACATCGCGCGGGCTGGGAAGGCGCCCTCGGCAGGCTCGCAGCGCGAGGCGGCCGCAGCCGAAGTCGGGCGGGGCTGCGACAGGCAGCGCATGTCAAGGCCGCCGAACCAACCAGCACGATCCGGAGCAACCCATGAAGTTCATGATCCTCGTCAAAGCCAATCCCGAGCTCGAAGCCCAAATCGAGGCCATGAGCGACGCGGAGATGAAGGCATCGCTCGCCAGAATGGGCGCCTTCAACGACGAACTTAAAAAGGCTGGCGTGATGAAGGATTGCGATGGTCTGCGCCCGAGCCGCGATGGGAAGCGGGTTCGTTTCGACGGCGCCTCACGTCAGGTCGTCGACGGACCTTTCAAGGGCGACCTGGTCGCAGGTTATTGGATTTGGGAGCTGCCTTCGATCGACGAAGCCGTCGCCTGGGTGAAGCGCTGCCCGAACCCGATGCCGGTGCCGTCGGAGATCGAAATCAGGCCGATCGGCTGAGCCGAAAGGCCAGAACGGCCGCCGCGCGCTGTCCGGCGTTCAGACCGTCAGATAGCGGCGTACCTCGGGGCGGTCGAGATCGGCCGCCGGACCGGTATGGACGATTTGGCCACGGTCCATGACGTTCACCTCGTCGGCGAGCTCGCGGCAGAAATCGAGATATTGTTCGACGAGCAGCACCGCAATACCGGCCTGGTCACGCAAATAGCGGATGGCGCGGCCGATATCCTTGATGATCGACGGCTGAATGCCTTCGGTCGGCTCGTCCAACACCAGGAGCTTGGGCCGCATGACCAGCGCGCGGCCGATCGCCAGCTGCTGCTGCTGGCCGCCGGAAAGGTCGCCGCCGCGGCGGGTGAGCATCTGCTTGAGGACCGGGAAAAGCTCGAAGATATGCGCCGGGATGCTGCGCTCGCGGCGACGCAGCGGCGCAAAGCCGGATTCGAGATTCTCGCGGACGCTGAGCAGCGGGAAGATCTCGCGGCCTTGGGGAACGAAGCCGATGCCCGAGCGGGCGCGATCATACGCCGCGCTCCGGTCGAGTGTCTTGCCCTCGAACGCCACTTCGCCCGACGTCAGCCGGTGGTGGCCGACGATCGATCGCATCAAGCTCGTCTTGCCGACGCCGTTGCGGCCGAGCACGCAGGTGATCTTGCCGGCGTCGGCCCGGAGCGTCACGCCGCGCAGCGCCTGCGCGGCACCGTAGTGCAGGGTGGCGTCGGTCACCTCGAGCATCGTTTCCGCTCCTCAGCGTCCCAGATAGACTTCGACCACCCGCGGGTCGGCCGAAACGAAATCGAGCGTGCCCTCCGAGAGCACGGAACCTTCATGCAGACACGTCACCTTGACGTCGAGTTCGCGCACGAAATGCATGTCGTGCTCGACGACAATCACGGAATGCTCGCGCGCGATGTCCTTGAGCAGCCGCGCGGTCTGTTCGGTCTCGGCATCGGTCATGCCGGCGACAGGCTCGTCGACCAGGAGAAGCTTGGGGTCCTGGGCAAGCAGCATGCCGATCTCCAGCCATTGCTTCTGGCCATGGGACAAGGCGGCGGCCGGCATGTCCCGTCGCGCGCCGAGCCTGGTGATCTCGAGGATCTGGTCGATGCGCCGCGTCTCAGCCGCCGAGCGGCTGTGGAATAGCGCAGACGCGATTGATCTGGCGCCCTTGAGCGACAGCAGAAGGTTGTCCTCGACAGTGTGGCTTTCGAACACCGTCGGCTTCTGGAACTTGCGGCCGATCCCCATGGTGGCGATCTCGGCCTCGTCATGCCTGGTCAGATCAACATCGCCGTCGAAATAGACCTCGCCGGAATCGGGCCGGGTCTTGCCGGTGACGATGTCCATCATCGTCGTCTTGCCGGCGCCGTTCGGGCCGATGATGGCCCGCATCTCGCCGCGATCGAGCACCAGCGAGAGCTCGTTGATGGCACGGAATCCGTCGAACGACACCGAGACGCCGTCCAGGTAGAGAATGGTGTGGCTGCGGCTCGACATGGCCTACTCCGCCGGTTGCGGCTCGGCACCGCGGTTGGGCTTCATCCAGGCTTCGCCATGCTTGGTCGGCACTCTGATGATCGCCGGCTCCGCCGCCTCATCGCCATCCGGCGGGCGGCCCAGGGCAGCTCGGCGCGCCTGCCGGGCGGCCCAGATGCGGTCCCACATGCCGAGGACGCCTTGGGGCAGGAACAACGTGACGGCGACGAACAGCCCGCCGAGGGCGAACAGCCACAGCTCCGGCAGGGCCCCGGTGAACCAGCTCTTGCCGGCGTTGACGAGCAGCGCTCCGAGGATCGGCCCGACGATCGTGCCGCGGCCGCCGACCGCGGTCCAGATCACCACCTCGATCGAATTGGCGGGCTCGAACTCGCCGGGATTGATGATGCCGACCTGCGGCACGTAGAGCGCGCCTGCGATCCCGGCCATCACGGCCGAGATGGTGAAGGCGAACAGCTTGACGTTCTCGGCCCGCCAGCCGAGGAAGCGCGTCCGACTTTCGGCGTCGCGCACGGCAATCATCAGCTTGCCGTATTTGGAGCGAACCAGGCGCCAGGTGACGAACACGCCAAGCGAAAGGGCCAGCGCACTGGCGGCGAACAGGGCCGAGCGGGTGCCGCTTGCCTGCACATTAAAGCCGAGAATGTCCTTGAAATCGGTGAGCCCGTTGTTGCCGCCGAAGCCCATGTCGTTGCGAAAGAAGGCGAGCAACAGGGCGTAGGTCATCGCCTGGGTGATGATCGATAGATAGACGCCGGTGACGCGCGAACGGAAGGCGAACCAGCCGAACACGAAGGCAAGCACCCCGGGCACGACCATCACCATCAGCGCGGCGAACAGGAAATGGTCGAAGCCCAGCCAATACCAGGGCAGGTTCTTCCAGTTGAGAAACACCATGAAGTCGGGCAGCTCCGGGTTGCCGTAGACGCCGCGGGACCCGATCTGCCGCATCAGGTACATGCCCATGGCATAGCCGCCGAGCGCAAAGAAGGCGCCGTGGCCGAGCGAGAGGATGCCGCAGTAGCCCCAGACCAGATCGAGCGAAAGCGCCAGCAGCGCATAGCAGAGATACTTGCCGACCAGCGCGACCATATAGGACGGCACGTGGAAACTGCTGTCCGCGGGAACCCACAGGTTAAGCACGGGAACCAATGCGGCGATCAGCACGAGCAGCGCGATGGCAGACGCGATGCGCCGATCGTTGCGGCTGTGGAAGGTGCGTTCGAGGATCATGCTTCGACCGCCCGGCCCTTCAGCGCGAACAGCCCGCGCGGCCGCCTCTGGATGAACAGGATGATCAGCACCAGCACGATGATCTTGCCAAGCACGGCGCCCGCATAGGGCTCGAGAAACTTGTTGAGCACGCCGAGCGAGAAGGCCCCGACCAGCGTGCCCCACAGATTGCCGACGCCGCCGAACACCACCACCATGAAGCTGTCGATAATGTAGCCCTGGCCGAGATTGGGCGAGACGTTGTCGATCTGGCTGAGCGCCACCCCGGCAATGCCGGCAATACCCGAGCCGAGCGCGAAGGTCAGCGCGTCAACCCAAGGCGTGCGGATGCCCATCGAGGCGGCCATGCGGCGGTTCTGGGTGACCGCGCGCATCTCCAAGCCCCACCGCGTGCGCTTCATCACGTAAAGCAGCACGAAGAACACGGCGAGCGCGAAGACGACGATCCACAGCCGGTTCCAGGTGACCGCCAGCTGGCCGATCTCGAAACCGCCCGACATCCACGACGGGTTGCCGACCTCGCGGTTGGTCGGCCCAAAAATCGTCCGCACTGCCTGCTGAAGGATCAGCGAGACGCCCCAGGTGGCAAGCAGTGTCTCCAGCGGCCGGCCATAGAGGAAGCGGATGATGCCGCGCTCGATGACGAGGCCGACGCCGCCGGCAACGGCGAAGGCGAGCGGCAGGGCGATGGCGAGGGACCAGTCGAACAGACCGGGAGCGGTGGTCCGGATCACGTTCTGGACAACGAAGGTGGTGTAGGCGCCGAGCATCACCATTTCGCCATGGGCCATGTTGATGACGCCCATGACGCCGAAGGTGATGGCGAGACCGATGGCTGCGAGCAGCAGCACCGAACCCAGCGAGAGGCCGTACCAGACGTTCTGCAGCATCCCCCACATCGCCAGCGACTGGTCGAGGCCGGCAATCGCGGCTTCTGCCTTGTCTCTCACCGCGCCGTCGGCCTTGGCCGCAACGGCGGTCAGCAGCGACAGCGCGTCGCGGCCGCCGCGCGCTGCAATCACCGTGATGGCGGCCATTTTTTCGCTCGCCGGGAAGTCGGAGTTCAGCACTGCCGCGGCCCGTGCTGCCTCGAGCTTGTCTTTGACCGCCTGCACCTGCTCGCGGGCGATGGCCTGGTCGAGCGCGTCGATGGCGGTGGGGTCGGGGCGCCGCAGCAAGGTCTCGGCGGCGGAGGTGCGCGTCGCCGCGTCGTCGGACGCGAGTGTCAGCGAGCCCAGAACATCGCGCACGACACGCCGCAGCGCATTGTTGACCTTGATCTTGGTCAGGTCGGCGCGCACGGCATCGCCGGCCTTGGCTCCGGTGAGTGGGTCGAAGAGTTCGACGGCGCCGCCGCTCTCCTTGGCGATGAAGATGCCGCCGTCCGCCTTGCGCAGACTGAGGTCACCCTCCGATAGAGCGGTGAGCACCTTTCCCGCCGCGGGATCGCCGGTGGCACCGAGCTCGCGCACCACGGCTTCGGTGGCAGAAAAATTCTTCGCGGCCGAAAACTTGACGATTGTCGCGCGCAGCGCGGCTTCGTTTGCATGCGCAGGCGCGTCCGCAGCAGCCAGTCCCACCAGGACGACGAGGCCGACTGCGGCGCGGACGATCGCGCCGAACGTTCCGGTGAGGAAGGGGCCCATGGTCATGGCGGCTCGCTGGGTTTGGGGCTGGCCTCCGGGCAGGACGAGGAGGGAAACCTGCCCGGAGGCGTCGTCAGGCAATGAAGCGGGTCAGTTGATGCCCTTGCCGCCGCACTTGCCCGTCTTGACGTTGAAATTTCCGCACGAGAGCGGCGCCCGCCAATCGGAGATCAGCTCCTTCGAGTCGGGCAGGAAATCCGACCATTCGTCGCCGACGACGAGGCCGGGCGTCTGCCAAACGGTCTCGAACTGGCCGTCGGCTTGGATTTCGCCGATGAACACCGGTTTGGTGATGTGGTGGTTGGGCATCATCGTCGCGTAGCCGCCCGAGAGGTTCGGCACCGACACGCCGACGATCGCGTCGATGACCTTGTCCGGATCGGTGGTGCCGGCCTTTTCCACCGCTTTCACCCACATGCTGAAGCCGATCAGGTGAGCTTCCATCGGGTCATTGGTGACCCGCTTCGGGTTCTTGATGAAGGCGTGCCACTTGTCGATGAAGTCCTTGTTCTCGGGGGTGTCGACAAACTCGAAATAGTTCCAGGCCGCCAGATGGCCAACTAGCGGGCTGGTGTCGAGGCCGGCCAGTTCCTCTTCGCCGACGGAGAAGGCGACGACGGGAATGTCTTCGGCCTTGACGCCCTGGTTCGCGAGTTCCTTATAGAACGGCACATTGGCATCGCCGTTGATCGTCGACACGACCGCGGTTTTCTTGCCGGCCGAGCCGAAGTTCTTGATATCCGTGACGATCGTCTGCCAGTCGGAGTGGCCGAACGGCGTGTAGTTGACCATGATGTCCTCTTTGGCCACCCCCTTCGATTCAAGATAGGCCTGCAAGATCTTGTTGGTGGTCTGCGGATAGACATAGTCGGTGCCGGCAAGCACCCAGCGCTGGACGCCCTCTTCGTTCATCAGGTAGTCGACAGCGGGGATTGCCTGCTGGTTGGGCGCCGCCCCCGTGTAGAAGACGTTGCGTTGGCTTTCCTCGCCCTCGTACTGGACCGGATAGAAGAGCAGCGAGTCGAGTTCCTCGAAGACCGGCAGCACCGATTTACGCGACACCGAGGTCCAGCAGCCGAACACCGCCGCCACCTTGTCCTTCTCGATCAGCTCGCGGGCCTTTTCGGCAAACAGCGGCCAATCGGAGGCCGGGTCGACGACGACCGGCTCGAGCTTCTTGCCGAGCAGGCCACCTTTCTTGTTTTGCTCGTCGATCAAGAACAGCATCGTGTCCTTGAGGGTGGTCTCCGAAATCGCCATCGTGCCCGACAGCGAGTGAAGAATGCCGACCTTGATGGTGTTCTCTTCGGCCCGGGCGGGCAGCGAGGCCAGTAGGCCTGCGGCCAGCAACCCGGCAGAGCAGCAGTGCGCGATTCCCGCGAGTGATCCCCTTATCATTCTCTTCTCCGCAATTCGGTTGTTGTTCGACCGCAGTGGTCAAGCAACGCCCATGCCAAGTCGCGGAGCAGGGACAGAGGACGCAGAATCTTTAGCCGATACAGTCACTTAAGCTGCGTCACGAAAGATCTGTCGTGGCGATGCGGCGGGGCTTCTATCCGCCGCCCGTGCAAAGCGCGCCAGCTGTTGGCTACAATTTAGGCAGCAATTGTGGCTGCCCTATTTATAGGCGCATCGATGTCCGAGGTGGCGGCTGACCTTGGCAGCCCGCTACATCATTGAGCGATCATAAGCCTAGATACGAGATCAGGCGCCGCAGCGCCGGTGCGCTGGCACGTTCCATGCCGTCAAGCAGCTGGCGACCGTGATAATGGTCGTCCCAAACCGTCGGTAGAGCGGCCAGCTGAAGCAGTTTGGGGTTATCCTCGGCGACGTGCACGAGCGCACCGCAGGCGCGCCCCTCCAGGACAGAGCGCTCGCCGCCGCCTTGGATCGTACACGGCACCAGCACATTGACTGCCCGGCGATAGTAGCCGGCCAGCATCTCATAATCGACGAAGTCGATCAGTTCGATGCCGCCGGCCTGCAGCCTCGCCACGAGGGCGGGATCCGCCTTTTGACCAGCAGAAAATCGCAATCCTCCAGCTGGCCGAGCGTCTCGGCCGACCGAGCGTCATCCGGATGCAGGTTCAGCCAGCGGACATCATGCGAACTCGGAAACAACCGCCATGGCCGCCGTGAACCCGTCGTGCCACCGAGTGGATTTGCGCGACTTGGGCGATACGGCGTAAGCGACGTTGATGCGCATGACATTCCTGGAAGTAGGGCGGGAGTGGCCGGGGCAGAAGGGCCAGCCATTTAGATCCCCCGACCTCTGCTGTCCAGCTTCGGCCGCTTCGGCACGCGGAGCTCGGGCCGCCCGAATGGAACCCTGGCGCGGCCTTCGAATTGAGCTGCAGAGCGACGGGAACCCCCATGGACGACAAAGACAAGCAGCCACGGGCGCAAATGCAGAAGCGCTTGAGCGAGCAAAAGCAAGCCCTGGCGACGATGGAGACGGACAACCTTCACCGACCGGGCGAGCCGGTCAACGAGACCACCGAAGCGGCAATCGCCGAGACCAAGGCGGAAATCGCCGATCTCGAGCACAAGCTCGGCCAAGCGGGATAGCGGCGATCAAACTTCCGCAAAGCGGGCAGCGCTGATATTAAATCGCCATTCAATATAATCGCTCGTTGCCCCCTCGACCGACAACGCGCCTCGGCAGAGACCAGTTCCAGGTGCGCAAGGCACCGGCGATCAGGTTCGTCGCGAGAATATTATTGCTGTGAATCCGGCTTTCCAGGAAAAGTGATTTCTACCGGAAGGGCGGCCTGCCACACCATTCCTTCAGCGCTGAGGCCCGGGCCGCTAGAAAGGCGGTTTAGTATCCGGAGTTCCGACTTGCCGCAGCATGCCGCCAAGCTCAACGCCTTCCCGGTCTTTGTGCGGGTAGAAGGCGCAACCGTCGTCGTCGTCGGCAACGGGGCGGAAGCGCTTGCCAAGGCCGAGCTGCTCAGCCAGACTAGCGCCGCGCTGGTCGTCGTCGCAGAGCAGCCAAAGGTCGAGCTCGCCACCTGGCTCGCCGCCGGCAAGGCTAGACACATCGCCGAGCCTTACCGTGCCGAACACCTGACCGGCGCGGTGCTGGCGTTTTCGGCAAGCGGCGATGCCGGTCTCGACGCCCGGGTCGCTGGTGACGCGCGCCGCGCCGGCGTTGCCGTCAACGCCGTAGACCGGCCGGAGCTCTGCGATTTTCTCACGCCGGCAATCGTCAATCGCGCCCCGGTCTGCGTGGCGATCGGCAGCGAGGGCGCCGGCCCGGTGCTCACCCAGCTGATCCGCGCCAAGGTCGATCGGCTGCTGGCGCCGTCGCTCGGCGCGCTGGCCGAGCTGGCGCACTCGTTCCGCGGCGCGGCCGAGCGGCAGGTGGCCAAGGGCAGCGCCCGACGCCGCTTCTGGCGCGACTTCTTCGAGGGCGTGCCGGCACGGGCGCTGGCGGCCGGAAGCCGCAGCGAGGCCGAGCGCGCAGCCCGCGCCCTGCTGGCCGCACCGGCCGCTGTCAATGGCCACGTGGCGTTGGTCGGCGCCGGGCCCGGGGCCGAAGACCTGATCACGGTGCGCGCCCAGCGCCTGCTGATGGAGGCCGATGCCGTCGTCTACGATGCGCTGGTGCCGGAGGCCGTGGTGGCGATGAGCCGCCGTGACGCCGAGCGCCTGCCGGTCGGCAAGCGTAAAGGCTGTCATTCCAAGAGCCAGGCCGAAATCAACCAGCTGCTGGTGGCGCTGGGCAGGGCCGGCAAGCGCGTCGTGCGGTTGAAATCCGGCGATCCCTTGGTGTTCGGCCGTGCCGGCGAGGAGTTGCAGGCGCTGCGCGATGCCGGCCTCGCGCACGAGGTCGTGCCGGGCGTCACTGCAGCGCTCGCCGCCGCTGCCGATTTCCGGATGCCGCTCACCTTGCGCGGTGTGGCCTCCTCGCTGGTGTTCACCACCGGGCATGACCTCAAGGGCGAGACCTTGCCGGATTGGGCCGGGTTGGCGATCGGCGGGGCCACCGTCGCCGTCTATATGGGCCGCTCGGTGGCCGCCGATGTCGCGGCCCGGCTGATCGCAGCCGGCCTGTCGCGCGACACCGCAGTTGCGGTGATCGAGAACGCCAGCCTGCCCGGCCGGCAGCTGCTTCACGGCACCATCGCCGACCTGCCGGCGCTCGCCGCCCGCGACAGCCTCACCGGCCCGGTGATGACGCTGATCGGCGATGCGGTGGCCGGCGCCGACTTCGCCGCCTCGAGCGCACTCGCCGCAACCCAAGGCGCCGCGGTCCCCGAGCTGGGCCAGGTGGCATGAAGGTGCTGACCGCCAATCGGCTCAAGGACGGCGAGGCCGTCTGGTACACGGCCGACCGCCGGTGGTCGGAATCGCTCGGCGACGCGGAAGTGGTGCACGACAAGGTCGGCGAGGACCGCCTGGCGGCGAGCGGTCAAGCGGCCTTCAAGGCCAACCTGGTGCTCGACGTCGACCTGATCGACGTCGAACTGGTGGACGGCCGGATCGTGCCGATCCGGCTGCGCGAGCGGATCCGCGCCAGTGGCCCAACCATCCGTGAGGATGTCGGCAAGCAGGCCCGCAGCGGCCCGGCCGACGTTGCACAAGCCGCTGGCCGGATCAGCTCCTGAGAGGCGAGACCGATGTATCGTTACGATGAGTTCGACCAGGAATTCGTGAATGCCCGGGTGGCCGAGTTCGGCGACCAGGTCGAGCGGCGGCTGGCCGGCGAAATCACCGAAGAGCAGTTTCGGCCGCTCAGGCTGATGAACGGCGTCTACCTCCAGCTGCACGCCTATATGCTGCGCGTCGCCATTCCCTACGGCACCTTGAACGCTCGCCAGCTGCGCATGCTGGCGCACATCGCCCGCACCTATGACAAGGGCTACGGCCACTTCACCACGCGCCAGAACATCCAATACAATTGGCCGGCGCTCTCGGATGTCCCGGCCATCCTCGCCGATCTCGCCAGCGTCCAGATGCATGCCATCCAGACCTCCGGCAACTGCATCCGCAACGTCACCGCCGATCATTTTGCCGGCGCGGCCGCCGACGAGGCCGCCGATCCCCGTCCCTATGCCGAGATCCTGCGCCAGTGGTCTTCCGTCCACCCGGAGTTCTCCTATCTGCCGCGCAAGTTCAAGATCGCCGTCACCGGGGCCGAGCGCGACCGGGCGGCCATCCAGGTTCACGACATCGGGCTGCATTTGAAGCGCGATCAAGCCGGGCGGCTGGGCTTTGCCGTCTATGTCGGAGGCGGCCAGGGCCGCACCCCGATGATCGCCAAGAAGATCCGCGACTTCCTGCCCGAGGCGGACCTGCTCTCCTACACCACGGCAATCATGCGCGTGTACAATCTCTATGGCCGGCGCGACAACAAGTTCAAAGCCCGCATCAAGATTCTGGTGCACGAGACCGGCGCCGAGGAATTCGCCCGCCAAGTCGAGGCCGAGTGGCAAGCGTTGAAGGGCGGCGAGCTGACGCTGCCCGAAACGGATATCCGCGCCATCGAGACCTATTTCGCGCCGCCGCCGCTGGTGCCGAGGCCGGAGGGCGATGAGACGGTCCGCCTCGCCAAGCTCGATTCCAAAAGCTTCGCCGACTGGCTGGAGCAGAACGTATTCACGCACCGGCATCCGGACTATGCCGTCGTGACCATCTCGCTGAAAGGCATCGGCGAGACCCCCGGCGATGCCAGCGACAGCCAGATGGAGGCGGTCGCCGATCTCGCCGAGCGCTACGCCTTCGACGAGATCCGGGTGACCCATGAGCAGAACCTGGTGCTGCCGCATGTCGCTCGGGCCGACCTGAAAGCGGTCTATGACGGCTTGGCAGAGATCGGCTTGGCGACCGCCAATGCGGGCCTGGTGACCGACATCATCGCCTGCCCCGGGCTCGACTATTGCGCGCTCGCCAATGCCCGCTCGATCCCCGTCGCGCAGAATATCTCGCGCCGCTTCGCCTCGCTCGACCGGCAGCGTGAAATCGGCGAGCTCAAGCTCAAGATCTCCGGCTGCATCAATGCCTGCGGTCACCATCACGTCGGCCACATCGGCATTCTCGGGGTCGAAAAGAAGGGCGCCGAGCTTTATCAGATCACGCTCGGCGGTTCGGGCGATGAGCACTGCTCCATCGGCGAGATCATCGGCCGCGGCTTCGGCCCGGACGAGATCACCGATGCCGTGGAAACCATCGTCGAGACCTATCTGTCGCTGCGCCGCGACCGGTCTGAGCGGTTTCTCGACGCCTATCGCAGGCTGGGCGCGGCGCCGTTCAAGGAGGCGCTTTATGGCAGTGCAGCCAAAGCCGCCTGACGCCGACGCCGCAGCCGCCGAACAGGCGGCTCTGCTCGAGCGCCGCTACGGCCATCTGAGCCCGCTCGAGGTGCTCGAGCGGGCGGTCGATCGCTATTTCGTCGGCAGCCTCGCCGCGGTGTCGTCCTTCGGCGCCGATTCCGCGGTGCTGCTCCATCTGATCGCGCAGGTCGACCGCAACCTCCCGGTGATCTTCCTCGACACCGGCAAGCATTTCGACGAGACGCTCGGCTACCGCGACGCTTTGATCGCAGACCTCGGGCTGACCGACCTGCGCATCGTCGAACCGCTCGCCGAAACACTCATGGCCGAGGATCCCGACGGAAAGCTCAATGCCGCTGACCCCGACCGCTGCTGTGCGATCCGCAAGGTCGAGCCGATGGCACGCGCGGTCGAGCCGTTTCGCGCCTGGCTGACCGGGCGCAAGCGATTCCAAGCCGCGACCCGAGCCTCCCTGCCGGTGTTCGAGGCCGTCGGACCGCGCATGCGGATCAATCCCTTGGCGCGCTGGACCGGCGCCGATATCGCCGATTATCTCGCGGCGCATAAGCTGCGGGAGAACCCGCTGGTCGCCTTCGGCTATCTGTCGATCGGCTGCTTTCCCTGCACGCAGCCGGTTCAGCCCGGCGAAGACGCCCGCAGCGGCCGCTGGGCGGGACAGGCCAAGACCGAATGCGGCATCCATCTGCCGACCCTCGACAGCTCGCTCGCCGGCGCCGCCGCGCGCCAGGATGTGTCACGATGAGCCCTGCCGAGACCGCCACGTTCCGCCTGTGGACGCCGTCCGGCTTTCAGGACGATCCTTGGATTCACGCCGAAACCGACGACGACCTGGCGACCGGCAAGCCGGTGATCGTGCCGGTCAATCTCCTGGTTGCGCTTTCCCCTCACCAGCGCGAGGCGGCCGGCGGCCGTCTCGGCGTCCAGCTTAGCCCCGCCGACAAGCTGGAAACGATTGCGGCCGAACTCGACCGCCTCGCCCTGGTGGCGCTCGCTTTTCCGGCCTTCAACGACGGACGGTCGTTCTCGAAGGCCGAATTGCTGCGCAGCCGGTACGGCTTCGCCGGCACCGTCAGGGCCACCGGGCAGATCCTGGTCGATCAGCTGCCGCATATGCTGCGGCTGGGGTTCAACGAATTCGAGGTCGCCGACCCGGTTCTGATCCGCCGGCTCACCGAAGGTCGCATCGGCGGATTGCCCCTCTACTATCAGCCGAGCGTCAAGACGGCTGCAGCCGGGCAGCGTTTTTCCTGGCGGCGTCGTCCAGCCGCGTAGCCAAGCCGACGTCGCCGCAACCAAGGGTCGCAACCGGCTTGTGCCGGCGGCGGCGCGGTACATACCGCGAATGGTGTTGCGGCCCGGCAACTCTGGCTTGTTGTCGGGAGGCAACTGCTTCAGGTCGGACCCGGCCTGTGTCACAACTATGTCGAATGTTGTGGTGAGCTGGATTATGCTTGCTGCGGAATGTCGAAGGTCCGCAGCCCGCAATGCGACTTCGGACGCGCCAGGGTCGCGCGCCTGGCGTGCACAGGCGCAGCCGCCTTGGCGCTCGCCGGCGGGGTCTCCGCCTGCAGCCGCACCCCCGACGGCTCCTATGTGCTTTCCCGACCACTGTTGCCGTCGATGCTGCGGCGGCCGGCACCGCCGCCCCCGCCAAGCTTCGATGTGCCGGTGGTCGAACAGCTCCCGGCCGAACCGCCGCCGACATTGCAAGCAGAGCCTAGGCCCGTCCAGGCAAAGCGGTCCGTGCCTCAAGTGGAAATGTGGAAGCCGTCGCTAATCAGACCGCCGTTTACAGCGTCCGAGACAGCGCACCCTCTCGACTGCCGCAACGAAACGTCGCCGACAGGCCGGATCCGCGTCGTTTGCGAGTGACGCGCGTTTTCACCAGGAGACAGCGAGGATGATCCACGGCCACGTGACCAGGCCGGAGATCAACGCAGATTGCAACGGATTCATCTTCAACAAAGCCCCTTTCGATCGACGTAGGGTACTTTGCTGTCACCGCAAGGGGCCTTCAGCCGCGCTGGGCCGAAGCGAACGCCGGCTGAGCCGTTCTCAAGCGGCGCGCGCAGGCCGGTCCGGGTCCACGCATATAGTGCCGCTCGGGATGATAGCTCGGCACCACGAATTCACGGATTTCGTGGAGCTGGTGGGTGATGTGGGTCCAGATCAACATAGCAAGCAAGCCTCGGTTTGATCGTCGCGTCCGTTCTGATGACGATCAAAATAGACCGGTGCGGGCCGGCGATCTGTGAGCCGCTTCACCCATTGTGCCGGCGCGGCGGCCGGACCCTTGCGTCAGGCTCGCTTGGCCTCGACGGCATCCCAGAACAGTGCTGCGATGTCGGCTCCGCCGAACCGCGCCACCTCGCGCACCCCGGTCGGCGATGTCACATTGATTTCGGTGATGAAGGAGCCGATGACGTCGATGCCTACCAGAATGAAGCCGCGCTGCCTGAGCGCCGGACCGATCCGGGCACAGATCTCGCGATCGCGATCGGTGATCTCGGTCTTTTCGGCGCGTCCGCCGACATGCATGTTGGAGCGCGAATCGTGGTCGGCCGGCACCCGGTTGACGGCACCGGCCGGCTCGCCGTCGATCAGGATGATGCGCTTGTCGCCGGCCCGCACTTCTTTGAGATAGCGTTGCACGATGAACGGCTCGCGAAACAGCTGGCTGAACATTTCCAGCAGCGATGCCAGATTGCGATCGGCCTCGAGAAGATGAAAGATCCCGGCGCCGCCATTGCCGTAGAGCGGCTTGACGATGATGTCGCCATGGGCGCGGCGGAACGCCGCGACCTCCTGCGGATCCTTGGTGATCAGCGTCTCCGGCATCAAATCCGGGAACTCGGTGACGAAGATCTTCTCGGGGCTGTTGCGCACCCAGGCGGGATCGTTGACCACGAGCGTCGCCGGATGGATGCGCTCGAGCAGATGGGTGGTGGTGATATAGTTCATGTCGAAAGGCGGATCCTGCCTGAGCAGCACCACGTCCATTTCGCCTAGATCGGTACGCACCGGCTCGCCGAGGCGATAGTGCTCGCCTTTGACGTCCTGCACCTGCATGGCCTCGACCCGGGCATAGACCTTGCCGCCGACCATCGACAGACGGTCGGGCGTGTAGTGAAAGAGAAGATGACCGCGCCGTTGCGCCTCGAGCGATAGGGCGAACGTCGTGTCACCGGCGATGCTCAAGGTCGAGACATGATCCATCTGGACGGCAACTTTGAGCGGCATTGGCGATCCCCCTGGCTGGAGCGGCGACCCAGGATGTATCGCTTCGGGCAGGCTCTGCCAATCACCGCCCGCAGCCGTTGCCGCTGCAGTTCCCCGCGCAGCCACCGCCGGGGGAATTGTTCAACCAGCCCGGCTGATGTAAGCCGAACGCGATGAAAAGAGATCGAGGCCATAAGGCCGTGCCGAAATTCTGCAACACCGGCCCCGACGGACCGCCCGGAGGCGGCGGGTGAGCCGGACCGAAGCGCCGGCGGTCGCCGCCGTCGACTGGGGCACCTCGCAGCTGCGCATCTGGCTGCTTGACCGCCAGGGCACAGTGCTTGGCGAGCGCCGCAGCGACGACGGCATGCTGGCCACCCCCAAGGACGGGTTCGCCGCGGTGCTGGAGGGCCATCTCGCCGCGCTGCAGGCGCCCGATGAGCTGCCGGTCATCATCTGCGGCATGGCGGGCGCCCGTCAGGGCTGGATCGAGGCCCCCTATGTCGCCGTGCCGGCACCGCTGCCGGCGGTATTGTCGCAAGCGGTCGCAGTGGCCGGCGCCCCGCGTCGGGTTGCCATCGTGCCGGGGCTTTGCCAGCGCGACGCCGCCGCGCCGGACGTGCTGCGCGGCGAAGAGACCCAGCTTGCCGGGGTGGCGCCGCTTTCCGTTCCCGGACGGCACCTGGCCTGCCTGCCGGGCACCCATTCGAAATGGGTGCTGATCGAAGGCGGGGTCGTCCAGGGCTTCGGCACCTGGCTGACCGGCGAGCTGTTCGGGCTGCTCGCCGGGCAGTCGATCCTGCGCCACGCAGTCGGCGGCGCCGGCGCGCATGTGTCGGCAGAGCGGCCGGCGTTCGGCGAATGGCTGCGCCGCGCGATCGCCGATCCGGGAGCGCTTTCGGCGGCGCTGTTTCGTATCCGCGCCGCGACATTGCTCTTGGATCTCGGCCCTGAGGATGCAGCAGCCGCCCTTTCGGGTCTGCTGATCGGCACCGAGATCGGTGCGGCAACGGCCCGGTTTGGCCGGCCGGGCGAAGCCGTCACGCTGATCGCTTCGGGAACGCTCGGCGCGCTTTACGGCACCGGGCTGGCGTTGGCCGGGCTTTCGGTCGAACTCGCGGACGCCGAGACCGCCGTGCGCGAGGGGCTGCTGGCTGCGGCCCGCTTGCGCTATTTCAATGAGCCACGGGACCGACTTCCATGACCGGCGGGCGGGTGACATGGCCGGCGTTGAGACGCGGCCTGGTCGGCATTCTGCGGGGCGTGCGGCCGGAAGAAGCGGTGGACGTCGCGACAGCGATCTATGAGGCCGGAATCGAGGCCATCGAAGTACCGCTCAATTCACCGGATCCGTTTCGCTCGATCGAACGTCTGGTCGGCGCATTGCCCGACACAGCCTTGATCGGCGCAGGCACCGTGCTCGACGCGACGGATGTCGACCGCCTAGCGGCGGCCGGCGGCCGCCTGCTTGTCAGCCCCAACGTCGAGGCCGCAGTGCTTCAGCGCGCCGCCGAGCAAGGGCTGATCACCATGCCGGGCGTGTTCACGCCGAGCGAGGCACTGTTGGCCGAGCGGCTCGGCGCCTCGGCGCTGAAATTCTTCCCTGCCAATGTGCTCGGTCCCGATGGGATCGCAGCGGTTCGCGCGGTGCTGCCGGCAACGACGCTGATCGGCGCCGTCGGCGGCGTCTCCGATCGCGACTTTGCCGCCTTCGCCAAGGTCGGCGTGCGGCTGTTCGGGCTGGGGTCGAGCCTCTACAAGCCGGCGATGACCGCCGAGGAGGCCGGCAGCCGAGCCTCCGCCGCGTGCGCCGCCTGGGATCGTGCCTTCGCGGAAACTCACCATGACTGACGGCAAGGGCTATGGGATCCTCTCCGAAACGGTCTGCCGGCTGGGCGAGGGACCGACCTACGACGCCGCCAGCGATACCCTCTATTGGTTTGACATCACCGGCAAGAAACTGCTCGAGCGGCGCGTGGCAACCGCGGAAGAACGGGTCCATTCCCTGCCCGAGATGGCGAGTGCCTTGGCGGTCGTCGATCCGGAGCGGCAGCTGCTGGCCACCGAGACCGGCCTCTATTTGCGCGACGCCCGCACCGGCGCGCTCACGCTGCATTGCCCGATCGAGGCCGACAATCCGCGCACCCGCTCCAATGATGCACGCGTCCATCCGTGCGGCGCGTTCTGGGTCGGCACGATGTCGAAGACGTCCGAGCGCGAGGCCGGCGCCATCTACTGGTATTTCAGGGGCGAGCTGCGCCAGATCGTGCCGAGGATCAGCATCCCGAACGCGATCTGCTTCTCCGCCGACGGCAGCACGGCCTATTTCACGGGCAGCATCCCCGGCGTGCTTCATCGGATCGGCTGCGATCCCGAGACCGGGCTGCCGCGCGGCGAGCCGTCGATTTTCCACGACCATCGCGGCCAGGCCGGATCGATAGACGGCGCGGTGATCGACGCCGACGGCGTACTGTGGAACGCCTGCTGGGGCGCCGGCCGGGTCGATGCCTACGCGCCCGACGGCAAACTGCTCGGCAGCCACCCGCTGCCGGCGACGCGTACCACCTGCCCGGTGTTCATCGGCGCCGATGCCGGCCGGCTCGCCGTGACCAGCGCCTGGGAAGGTGCCGACGAGGCCGAGCGCGCATCTCAGCCCGATGCCGGCAAGACGTTTCTGCTCGACGTTCCCGTCAAGGGCCGGTTCGACCCGCGGGTGGCGCTCTGACCGGTACCGGCCGATCGGGTTCCCGACCTCGGCTCGTCCTGGTCTATGAGCCCGAGGCCGCCTGCCTTGCCCGCCTGCGCAGCTCCGGTTTGGCTGCGCAGCACGCAGCAGAGATCGCCTCCTATCTGGCGCAATCGACCGATCTCGCCGCAGAGTTTCCGGCGGTGACGGAAGCCTGCCGCCGCCGCGGCCTCGACTTTTCGGCGGTGGCGCTCGACGATGCGCCTGCGGCCCTGTCGGACGCCGACCCCGCGACCTCGCTCGTGTGGACGCTGACCGACGGCATCGCCTATTTCCGCGGCGGTGCCGCCCCGGCGCTCGCCCGGCTGCGGGGCATGCCGACCATCGGTGCGGACGACGCGCTGTTTGCGCTTTGCCAGGACAAATTCCGCTCCGGCGCGGTGCTCGCCGCGCTCGGTTTTCCCGTGCCGCCGGCCGGCCTCGCCCGCGACGGGTGCTGGTTGGCCGCACCCCCGCCGCCCGGCGCCGGCGGCTACTTCGTCAAGCCCAACCGGCTCGGAGCCAAGATCGGCATTTCCGCCGCGTCGCGGTGTCGGGATGCCGGGGCCGCGCTGGCGTTGAGCCGGCAGATCTTTGCGGCTTATCGCGACGTCGTCGTCGTCCAGGCCTATGTCCCGGGCCGCAATGTGCGCGCCAGCTTCCTGGCCGTAACGCCCGGCGCCGACATGGCGTCGCTCGGGGTTGCCTTCGTCGATTCCGGTGGAGATTTCCAGACGATGGCCGACAGCCTGGCGCTTTACGGTGCCACCGGTGCGGCGGCAAAAGCCGAGAACCGCTATGTCGAGCCGGCGCTCGAGCCGCTCGCCGCGCTGCTGCCCGAGGCCGACCGGGGGATCCGCGCGCTGGCGGGGCGGCTGGTCGAGACGATCGGCCTGCGCGACGTGTTTTCGCTCGATCTCAGGGTCGAGCCGGACGGCACCTTGCACCTGATCGAGTTCGAGGTGTGTCCCGGCCTGCCGTGCTTCGACTTCAGGGCCTACTGCCGAAGCCAGTGGGGGATGACGCTCGCCGAGGCGATGGCTGCGTCGGCAGCCAACCGCCTCCTGCCCTGAACGGGGCCTGGTGCCGCGCCGTTCTAGACGCGTGCGGCGCACATCGGCAGGAGCGATATCCACCGCCTCGGCGTCTCGAGCTTGGCGCTATCTCGTTGACCGTGGGAGGAAAAACGGGCGGGCCTATCCGCGAAGTTCGATCAGCTGTTCATAATCGGGATCACACGGCCGCTTTGCAAACCAATGGATCCAGCCGGAAAGAGCCGTGACCTCGCCGTCCACCAGCCTCGACACTTCTCTGGCAGCCGTCGAGGGACTCCCGAACGACTTTCCGTTGACCAGCCAAGCTCCGTCGGCGATCTCGCCCTCGACGGTGACATCGTTTCGCGTCATCCGAAGTTTGGTGCCGTGGGGCAGCGTGATGCCCTTCCCCGACCACGCTCGATGGCCCACGACGGTGCCGGGGCTGAGGCCGAGCATTCGCTTCAGGATGTCGGACTGGGTTTCGTCGGTACTCTCCCTGGCAGCTTCGATGGCCTTGTGCAACTGCAGGTCGAGTTCGATCATTGTAGCAGTCCCTCTGCTATGACATGTGAGACGTCCGAGTAGCCCCTATTACCTCATCACTCTTAGCGTTTCAAGATAAATCAATCGACCGTCTTATTCATTTGATTGTCTCATCACGTATGCCTGCATACTGCGGGGGCCTGCGAAATTAGGCGGCCTCGCGCACCTGGTAGTCCTTGACCGTGGTGAAGCGTATCGCCTTCCAGCGCTCGGCCTCGTAGTTCAGCGAGAACGCGTGTTGGGCGAGGAAGACGGGATCGCCGTCGAGATCGCGGGCGATGTCGCCGCGATGAGCCTCGATGAAGCGCTGCAGCTCGCCGCGCTCATCGGCGTCGATCCAGCGGCAGACGGAGAACCGCGCCATCTCGAAATCGACCGGCAGACCGTATTCGGCCGCCAGCCTTTCCTTGAGCACGTCGAGCTGCAGGGCGCCAACCACCCCGACGATCGCCGGCGAGCCATCTTCCGGCCGGAACAGCTGCACAACGCCTTCCTCGGCCATCTGCAGCAGCGCCTCCTTGAGCTTCTTGGCCTTCATCGCATCGCCGAGACGGACCCGGCGCAGGATCTCGGGAGCGAAGTTGGGCACTCCGCGGAACAGGATGTCCTCGCCCTCGGTGAGCGTGTCGCCGATCCGGAGCGTGCCATGGTTGGGAATGCCGACGACATCGCCGGCATAGGCCTCGTCGGCGGTGATCCGGCTGCGGGCGAAGAAGAACTGCGGCGCCGACAGGCTCATCGGCTTGCCGGTGCGCACCAGCTTGGCTTTCATGCCGCGCTCGAGCTTGCCAGAACAGACCCTGACAAAGGCGATGCGGTCGCGATGATTGGGATCCATATTGGCTTGGATCTTGAACACGAAGGCGCTCATGTCGGGCTCGGTGGCGTGGATCACGCGCAGGTCGGCTTCCTGGTCGCGCGGACTTGGGCCGAATGCACCGAGCGCTTCGATCAGGTCGCGGACACCGAAATTGCGCAGCGCCGAGCCGAAGAAGACCGGTGTCAGATGGCCTTCCCGAAACGCGTCGAGCTCGAACGGGCGGCAGGCCTCGCGCGCCAATTCGAGTTCCTCGATGAAGGCCAGGCGTTCATGGTCGGGCAACAGGCCGGCGACGCGGTTGGAATCCGGCCCATTGACCTTGGTCCGTTCGCTCTCCGAATCGCTGCGGCGCACCGCGTTCTCGGCGAGATGGTAGGTGCCTGCGAAGGACTTGCCCCGCCCGATCGGCCAGGTCACCGGCGCAGTGTCGAGGGCAAGCTTGGCCTCGATTTCGTCGAGGATCTCGAACGGGTCGCGCGTCTCGCGGTCGAGCTTGTTGACGAAGGTGATGATCGGAATGTCCCGCAGACGGCAGACCTCGAACAGCTTCAGCGTGCGCGGTTCGATGCCCTTGGCGGCATCGATCACCATCACTGCGCTGTCGACCGCCGTCAGCGTCCGATAGGTGTCGTCGGCGAAATCCTCGTGGCCGGGGGTGTCGAGCAGGTTGAAGACGTGGTCGCCATATTCGAAGGTCATCACCGAGGTAACCACGGAGATGCCGCGCTCGCGCTCGATCTTCATCCAGTCCGAACGGGTTTGGATGCGATCCTTCTTGGCTTTCACCTCACCCGCCAGCTGGATGGCGCCGCCGAACAAGAGCAGTTTTTCGGTGAGCGTCGTCTTGCCGGCGTCGGGGTGGGAGATGATCGCGAAGGTGCGGCGGCGTGCGACCGCCTTGGCCAAGTCTTCAGCCATGTGATGAAATCCTGTTCGGGTGCGCGGCTTCTAACAGGCACGCGCCGGCCTGTCGACCGTCACGCCAGCGCCGCGACGGGGCTCTTTCCCACCATGAACGGCCGGATGGTCACCGCCTGCCGGGTCATCGTGACGAAGCTGCCCGGCGGCACTGCCTGCCAAGCTGCGCCTTGCCGGTCGAGCGGCTCGGATACCAGGCAGCGCCCGGCCGTCCCGCAGAACTGGCCGGTATAGAGCGTCGGCGCAAATGCGTCGGTGGCGTAGCGCACGGCATGGACGCAATCGCCGTCGGTGAACGCCGCGGTCAGCCGGATGTGCGGTTCGATGCCGGCGTCCTCAGCCGCCGCCAGAACCCGCGCGACGCCGGCTTGAGCGGCAGTGAAAGGGTCGGCTTCCAAATTCTCGTCGAGCATCAATAGGAAGAACAGTTCCGAATCGGTCGTGCCCTGACGCGCGTCATAGGTGGTGTCGCTCAACCCGCGTTCGAGCCGGCGGCGCATTCTCTCGAAGCCGCCGATCTGGCCGTTGTGCATGAACGTCCAGCGACCGACGACGAACGGATGGCAGTTGGCTCGGCTGGTGGCGCCGAGCGTGGCCGCCCTGACATGGGCGAAGAACACGTGCGAGCGGATCTGCCGGCAGAGGCTTCTGAGATTGGGGTCGGACCAGGCCGGCAGGATGTCGCGGTAGAGGCCGGGCTCCGACCGCTCGCCGTACCAGGCTAGCCCGAAGCCGTCGCCATTGGTCGGCGACTTGGCCTCGAGCGCGCGGTGGCTTTGGGTGATCAGCGACTGACAGGGCGCCGTGACCACGTCTTCCATGAACACCGGCTCACCGAGATAGGCCGCCCACCGGCACACGGCGGTCAGCGACCCCGGTTGTGGGTGCGCTCGGCAAGCTGGCGCACGATCGAGCTTGCCGTCGTCGCGAACAGGAAGGGCAGGAGTGCATGCACAAGCGCGGCAGCTGCGGCGGCGAACAGCCGCGATGCGAACCAAGCGGCAAAGCGCATATGGCCGAAGTAACTTTCTTCGACCGAGGCCGGATGATCGGTGAACAGGCGGGTGAGATAGGCAGTCATGGCGTAGGGCTCCGGATTGCGAGTTCTCAGTGCCAGAATAAGGCGGAAAATCGAGAAAAAGGTCCCAATTCATTCTTGCATCTTCCTGCATTTTGGGACATCCATCCCAAAATGTTCGAGGTCGATACCATCGACCGCCGGATTCTGGCGGAGCTGCAGCGCGATGCGACGTTGTCGGTCGATCAGCTTTCGGAGCGGATCGACCTGTCCCGGAACGCCTGCTGGCGTCGGGTCAAGTTGCTCGAAAAGGAAGGCGTGATCCGCGGCCGGGTGACGCTTGTCGATCCCGAAAAGCTTGGCCTCAGCCTGATGGTGTTCATCATCGTTCGCACCGCAAGCCATGATCCCGAGTGGCTCGCCCGGTTCAAGAGCGCGGTGACGGCTTTTCCGGAGATCATCAGCGTCTACCGCATGTCCGGCGACCTCGATTATGTGCTCCGCGCCCGGGTGGCCGACGTCAAAGGCTACGACCGGCTTTATCAGCGCCTGATCACGCGGGTGCCGCTCGCCGACGTTTCGGCCTCCTTCGTGATGGAGGAAATCAAGGAGACGACCATCGTCCCGGTGGAAATCCGCTGAGTTGAGCGCCGCGACGGTTGACCTCGGCGGCGGCGGGCCGGATGAATCGCGACCATGACCCCAGCTGAGTCGGAGCCCGCCATTGGCCTGGTGCGATTGCCGCACGGCGAGGGCCTGCCGCTGCCCGGCTATGAGACGGCCGGAGCAGCCGGCATGGACCTGCGCGCCGCCGTTCCGGAGGACCGGCCGCTGCTGATCCTGCCCGGCCGCCGCGTGCTGGTGCCGACCGGGCTGGTGATGGAAATCCCGGCGGGCTACGAGGGCCAGATCCGCCCGCGCTCCGGCCTTGCCCTCAAGCACGGCGTCACCTGCCTCAACACCCCTGGCACCATCGACAGCGATTATCGCGGCGAGGTGAAAGTGCTGCTCATCAATCTCGGCGAGGACGATTTCCGTGTCACTCGCGGCCTGCGCGTTGCGCAGATCGTCTTCGCCCGGGTGGCCCGGCTGGCCAGCGAAGCGCGCAGCCTGGCCGGGTTCACCACGCGCGGCACCGGCGGTTTCGGCTCGACCGGGACGGGATAGGGCCCTGCCTGCTGGCCGGACGAACGGCGCCACCTGACCCCTGGCAGCCGATCTCGCCGACCGCTAGACTCCGGCCATTCGTTCGTCGATCGGGAGGAAATCATGGACAAGGGCCAAGCCTTGCGCGCGCTGCATGCCGGTCCCGGCGCCTTCGTCATTCCCAATCCGTGGGACATCGGGACAGCCAAGTTTCTGCAAAACCTGGGCTTCCCGGCGCTGGCCACGACCAGCGCCGGGTTTGCTTTCTCGCGCGGACTGAAAGACGGTGCGGTGGGCTTCGAAGCCATGATCCAGCACTGCCGCGAGCTTGCCGGCGCCGTCGAGGTGCCGGTGTCCGCCGACCTCGAAAAAGGCAAGGGGGACAGCCCCGAAAGTGCCGGCGAAACCGTCTTTGCCGCGGATGCCGCAGGGCTGGCCGGCTGTTCGATCGAAGACAATAGCGGCGATCAGGCCAGGCCGATTTACGAGTTCTCCCATGCCCTCGAGCGGGTCTCGGCCGCCGTCGGCGCGGCGCGCGCCTTGAAGACCGATTTCGTGTTCACCGCCCGCGCCGAGAATTTCCTCTGCGGGCGGCCCGATCTCGACGACACCATCCGACGGCTGCAGGCTTTCGACGAAGCCGGGGCGGATGTGCTTTATGCGCCCGGCCTGACCACGCTCGATCAGGTCCGGGCAATCTGCAGCGCCGTCTCCAAGCCGGTCAATGTGCTCGCCATCCCCGGCTTCACCGTCGCATCGCTCAGTGAGGCGGGCGCCCGCCGCATCTCGCTCGGCTCCAAGCTCAGCACCTATGCCTTCGCCATGGTCAAGCGGGCAGCCGAGGAGATCCGCGCCAATGGCAGCTTCGAATTCGCCCGCGACGGCATGCCCTTCGCCGAACTGCAAGGCATGTTTTAGAGGGGAGCCAGGCGGGCGGGCGCGTCGCCGAGTTCACGGTCCTGCTCGACCGTCAGCGGCGTCACCCCGTCCGGCAGCGGCTCGGGCGGTATCGCGGCAGCCTGGGGCGGTGCCGCAGCCCTCGGTGGGCCGCGGGTCGGCAGCGCACAGCCGGCGAGCAGAAGCATTCCCGCGAGCAGGAAGGGTGCGCAGCCCACCGGCGCGGGCTCAATCGCCCATCTTCAGCGCCTGGATGAAGGCTTCCTGCGGGATGTCGACCTTGCCGAACTGGCGCATCCGCTTCTTGCCTTCCTTCTGCTTCTCCAGCAGCTTGCGCTTGCGGGTGACGTCGCCGCCATAGCATTTGGCCGTCACGTCCTTGCGCAGCGCCGAAATCGTCTCGCGGGCAATCACCGTGCCGCCGATCGCCGCCTGGATCGGGATCTTGAACATGTGCCTGGGGATCAGCTCCTTGAGCTTCTCCACCATCTCCCGGCCGCGCTTCTCGGCTGCCTGGCGGTGGACCATCATCGACAGCGCGTCGACCGGCTCGCCATTGACCAGCACCGACATCTTGACCAGATCGCCTTCGCGATAATCCGACAGCTGGTAGTCGAACGACGCGTAGCCCTTGGAGATCGATTTCAGCCGGTCGTAGAAATCGAACACCACTTCGTTGAGCGGCAGGTCGTAGATCAGCATCGCCCGCTTGCCGACATAGGAAAGGTCGATCTGGATGCCGCGGCGGTCCTGACAAAGCTTCAGGATGGCGCCGAGATAGTCGTCAGGCGACAGAATGGTGGCCCGGATCCACGGCTCGTCGATGTAGCTGATCTTGACCACGTCCGGCATGTCGGCAGGGTTGTGCAGGTCGCGCTTGCTGCCGTCGGTCATATTGAGGTGGTAGACGACCGATGGCGCGGTGGCGATCAGGTCGAGGTCGAACTCGCGCTCCAGCCGCTCCTGGACGATTTCGAGATGCAGCAGCCCGAGAAAGCCGCAGCGGAAACCGAAGCCGAGGGCGGCGGAGGTCTCCATCTCGAAGGAAAACGAGGCATCGTTCAGCCGAAGCTTGCCCATTGCCGCGCGCAGGTCCTCGAAATCGGCCGCATCGACCGGAAACAGGCCGCAGAACACCACCGGCTGCGCCGGCTTGAAGCCGGGCAGGGCGGCGGCCGTGGGGCGGCGATCCTCGGTGATCGTGTCACCGACGCGAGTATCAGCGACCTCCTTGATCGAGGCGGTGATGAAGCCGAATTCGCCGGGGCCGAGTTCCTCCACCGCCAGCATCTTCGGCGTGAACACGCCGGTGCGCTCGACGCCGTAGCGGGCACCGGTCCCCATCATGCGGATGGTTTGCCCCTTGCGCAGCCGGCCGTCGATGATGCGCACCAGGACGATGACCCCGAGATAGGAATCGTACCAGGAGTCGACCAGCATTGCCTTGAGCGGCGCCTCGGCATCGCCCTCGCGCGGCGCCGGCAATTGGTGGACGATGGCTTCGAGCACGCCTTCGATACCGAGGCCGGTCTTGGCCGAGATCAGAACAGCCGCTGAAGCGTCGAGGCCGATCACCTCCTCGACCTGCTCCTTGATGCGTTCCGGCTCGGCGGCAGGCAGGTCGATCTTGTTGAGCACCACCACGATCTCGTGGTTGTTGTCGATCGCCTGATAGACATTGGCAAGCGTCTGCGCCTCGACGCCTTGCGAGGCGTCGACGACCAGCAACGAGCCCTCGCAGGCGGAGAGTGAGCGCGACACTTCGTAGGCGAAGTCGACATGGCCCGGCGTGTCGATCAGATTGAGCACGTAGTCCTGGCCGTTGCGCGCCTGGTAGTTGAGCCGCACGGTCTGCGCCTTGATGGTGATGCCGCGCTCGCGCTCGATGTCCATGGAATCGAGCACCTGCTCCTTCATCTCGCGGATTTCGAGGCCGCCGGTCAGCTGGATCAGCCGGTCGGCCAGGGTCGATTTGCCGTGGTCGATATGGGCGACGATGGCGAAATTGCGGATATGGTCGAGCGGCGTGGTCATCGTGCCGGGCGCTTTAGAGCAATTCCAGGGGAAGTGGAACCCGGTTCTCGGTCAGGAATTGCAGGACCGAAGAGCTTGAGCAGGTCGCCGATCGAACAATCGGTGAACCGCTTTAGCAGCACGGGCCAGCCCTGGGCAAGCGTGCGCGGCCGATGCCTTAGGCGGTGATGAAGTCGGCGAGCAGCTTGACGTTGAGGGCGGCGATGATCAGCGCGATGGCGACCGCGGTCACCACCAGCCACACGGGAGCCACCAGTTCGCCCATCTTCTTGCGGTCGGCGGTGAAGATGACCAGCGGAAAGACGGCGAAGGAGAGCTGCAGCGAGAGCACCACCTGAGTGAGGATGAGCAGCTGGCCGGTGCCGGATTCGCCGTACCAGATCGTCACCAGCGCGGCCGGGATGATCGCGATTGCCCGCGTCACGAGACGCCGCAGCCAGGGCGGGAGACGGATCTTGAGGAAGCCCTCCATCACAATCTGGCCGGCCAGGGTCGCGGTGACGGTCGAGTTGATGCCGCAGCAAAGCAGCGCGACGCCGAACAATGTCGGTGCGATCGCCAGGCCGAGCAGCGGGGCCAGCAGCGAATGCGCCTCGCCGAGCTCGGCAACTTCCGTCTTGCCCGCCGCGTGGAAGGTCGCCGCCGCGAGAATCAGGATCGAGGCATTGATCAGCAGCGCGAACATCAGCGCCACGGTCGAATCCAGAGTGGCGAAGCGCAACGCTTCGCGGCGTTCGCTGAGGCTGTGGCCATAGGCCCGGGTCTGAACGATGCCGGAGTGCAGGTAGAGGTTGTGCGGCATCACCGTGGCGCCGAGAATGCCGAGCGCAAGATAGAGCATCTGCGGATTGGTGACGATCTCGGTGGTCGGCGCGAAGCCGCGGATCACAGCTCCCCAGTCCGGATCGGCGAGCGCGATTTGGATGCCGAAGCAGAGCGCGATCACGCCGAGCAGCGAGATGATCAACGCCTCGACCCAACGGAACCCCAGCTTCTGCAGGTAGAGAATGATAAACACGTCAAGCGCGGTAATCAGCACGCCGAGCTCGAGCGGGATGCCGAAGATCAGATTGAGACCGATCGCCGTGCCGATCACCTCGGCGATGTCGGTGGCGATGATCGCGATCTCGGCAAGCAGCCAAAGAACGCCCGCAACCGGCGCAGGAAAGGCATCGCGGCAGGCCTGGGCCAGGTCGCGGCCGCTGGCGATGGCGAGCCGCGCGCAGAGTGACTGCAGCACGATCGCCATCAGGTTGGAGACCAGCGCCACCACCAGCAGCGTATAGCCGAAGCGGGAGCCGCCGGCGAGCGACGTCGCCCAGTTGCCGGGGTCCATATAGCCGACGGCCACCAGATAGCCGGGACCGACAAAGGCGATCGCGCGCCGCCAGGTCGGCCCGCTCCGCCCGACGGCGATGCTGCGGTGAACGTCGGCAAGCGAAAACTCGCCGCGGCGTCTCCGCCAGCCCGCTTCGACATCCGTCGCCAGCTGATCCACGTCTTGCTTTTCCATGTCGCAGTTGCAACTCATTTGCAAATAATCGAGCAGGGCGCCTTTGGCAAGGCCGGTGATCGCGAAATCGCCGGTCGAGCGCCTCCCGCAGCGGCAATAGCCGACATCGACCGGCGCCGCGAGGCCGCTTGACGCGGCAATGACTTTCTTCGACAACCCCAGCGGAGGGGCCTTGCGTGAACGCTTTCGGAACGCTGCAGCTCGGGGCTGCGACACTGATTTTCCTGTTGGCTGCCAACGCGGCCAAGGTTTGGACCGTCTCGCCCAGCCTCGCCAAGCTGGTTCTGGTGCTGCTCCTCTACTCGCTCGGCAACCTCATCATGTTGCGGCTGATCCGCGACTTCGGCCTCGGCTTGGCGATCAGCCTCTCCGGCGTGATCCAACTGCTCGCCGTCAATGCCATTGCGTTTGCGTTCTACCGGGAGAGCGTCAACGGCATCCAGGCGATCGGCCTGTTGCTGTCGGTCGCGGGCGTTGCACTGATCACGCTTGGGCCCTATCTGACCAACCGTTGACCGATCCGGAAAGACGATGAAGGCCGCGGACCTGGCGCTGTGGCGCAAAATCGAGTTCAACGTCCTGCTTGCCGGCCTGGTGGTGGCCGGCGGGCTCTGGGGCTTCGTCGAACTCCTTGAGGTGGCCCGCGACTCCACCCCGCATGCCTTCGATACCGATCTCCTGCTGGCCTTCAGGGTCGCCGGCCACCCCGACGATCCGATCGGTCCGGTCTGGCTGGAGGAGGCGATGCGCGATCTCACAGCGCTCGGCTCAACCAGCGTGCTGGCGTTCATTGCGGTGGCCGCGCTCGGCTATCTGCTCTTGGCGGGCTACGCTCCGCTGGCAGTGCTGATGCTGATCGCCGTTGTCGGCGGCCAGATCCTGAGCAGTCTGCTCAAGCTCGGCATCGATCGGCCGCGCCCCGAGCTGGTCTCGCACCTGGCCGAGGTCTACACGCTCAGCTTTCCGAGCGGCCATGCCATGCTGTCGGCGGTCACCTATCTGACGCTCGGCTCGCTGATGGCGCGGGCCATGCCAAGCCGTGGGCTGAAGGCCTATGTCATGGTCGTGGCCGTAGCCGCCACGCTTCTGGTGGGCGTGAGCCGCGTTTATCTCGGCGTCCACTGGCCCTCCGATGTGCTGGCCGGCTGGTGTGCCGGCTCGGCTTGGGCGATGCTGTGCTGGCTGGTCTCCAGGCTGCTGTTTGCCCGGGCCGCGTCTTCCCCTGAGCTCGGCGAAGGGCACCCTGACGCGCGCCATGTCACACCGGCTGCCCCTGTGTCGTCAGATCCGGCAGGCAAGCTGCCGAGGAGAAACGATGATGGCCGTGCCCAGCCGCTCCCACCCCGCCGATGACCGGCTTCGCGCCTACCTGCAGGAACGCGGCCGGCTGCGCCGGCTCGCCTATCGCTATCTCGGCTCAGCCAGCGAGGCCGACGACGTTGTCCAGGATGCTTGGCTGAGATACACCGAGGCCGGCGATGTCCTCGATGGGCCGCGCTATTTGTCGCGGATCGTCACCAATCTCTGCCTCGACCGGCTGAAATCGGCCGCCTACCGGCGCGAGCAATATGTCGGGCCGTGGCTGCCCGAGCCGATCGTGGCGCAGGCCGGGATGGTAGAACCGGAAGCCGGCGACCCGGCGCTCGATATCTCGTTCGGCATCATGCGGGCGCTCGAAAGGCTGTCGCCGCTCGAGCGCGCCGCGCTGTTCCTGCACGATTTCTACGATGTGCCCTTCGACGAAGTCGCGCAAACCCTCCACCGCTCCCCTGTCGCCTGCCGCCAACTGGCTTCCCGGGCCCGCAAGCTGCTGAAGGACGGCCGCGCGCGCTACCGGCCGGATGCCGAGGTGGTCGACCGCTATCTGCGCAGCTTCACCGAAGCGGCCCGCACCGGCAGTGTCGAGCCGCTGAAGGACGTGCTGTCGGCCGATGTCGAGCTGGTCGCCGACGGCGGCGGCAAGGCCGTCGCAGCCCGCAATGTGCTCACCGGCTTCGACCGTGTCGCCCGCTTTCTGGTCGGCATCAACCGCAAGAACCCGCTGCTGGTCGGGAGCGCCTTTGCGCCCGTCCTGGTCAACGGCGCCCCCGGGCTGACGCTCACCGTCAACGGCCTGCTCACCCAGGCGATGGGCTTCTCGCTCGACCGCTACGGCGCGATAAACGGCATCTACATCGTCCGCAATCCCGATAAGCTCGCCGGCATCGAACCGCCGGGCGCGGCCTGAGCCGCCGGCGATCAGGTGAGGGGCGGGAGCCCGTTGCGCGCCATTGCGGCGTTGTAGAATGCCGGCTCGCCGGTCACCTCCCGGCCAAGCCACTCCGGCAACTCGTCGTCGGGGACATCCTCCGGTGTCTCAAGCTCGGCAAGGACCAGCCCGGCGAGATCGCCGGCGAACACATCGACCTCGTAGAGCCGGCCGCGATGCGGCACACGGTAGCGCGTCTTCTCGATCGCATGGGCGACCGAGAATTGCGCCAGTTGATCGACGTCACCGACGGGGATCGGGTATTCGAACTCGGCGCGGGCCCGCTCGCCCTTGCCGAATTTCAGCGTCAGCCAGGCGGCATGGGAGGCCGAGCGGACACGGATCGAACGCTCGGCATCAGCAATCAAATAGAACTGACGCAGGACCGCGCTGCCGGTCGCGAATTGGCGCCATCCGTCCCCCCTGACCAGGAACTTTCGTTCGACCTCGATGCCCATGTCGCAGCCTTGACCCAGCGGATGCCGGCGCACAAGCCTCCGTTGACTTTATTCATTCGTTTGATTAAATTTTCTCATGCCTTCTTCTCCTCCCGCTGGCCACGCGAAGTCGCGGCAGCCGCCCTCCTCGGCCGAGCTGACCCGCGCGGCACTGATCCGGGCAGGGCTGAAGCTGTTCGGCGCCAATGGGTTTGAGGGCACCTCGACGCGCGACATTGCGGCTCTGGCGAAGGCCAATATCGGCAGCATCGCCTATCATTTCGGCGGCAAAGAGGGGCTGCGAGCCGCCTGTGCGGACTACATCGTCGCGCTGATGCGCGGCATTGCCGCACAGGCAATCGGCCCGAATGCTGCCGGCGACGCCGCTGCGGAGGATGCAGCGGCGCAGCTCAGCGCCGCACTGGACCGGATGGGCACCTTCATCATCGCCCGACCGGAGAGCGGTGAGATCGTCCAATTCGTCCTGCGGGAGCTGTCGCAGCCGACGGCGGCGCTCGACCGCATCTATGCCGGTGTGTTCGAGCCGACGCATCGGCGGCTTTGCCAATTGTGGGAGCAAGCGACCGGGGAATCGGCCGAGAGCGAGGCCACCAAGATCCGCGTGTTCACCATGATCGGCCAGATCATTTACTTCCGCATCGCCCGCGAGGCGGTGCTCAGGCGGCTCGGCTGGGCCACGCTTGGTCCGGAGCAGGCGCAGGCGGTGCTGTCGGTCGCCCAGCAGAACCTCGCCGCCGTGATCCGCGCGAGCCAAGGCAGCGAGCCATGAACGTCCTCTGTTCCGTTCCGTTGCTGGCATCCTGGCTGAGCTGCACCCAGCCGCCGCTGGCCGTCGGCTATGTCGAAGGCGAGTTCGTGCATCTGGCGCCCATCGAAGTCGCCCAGGTCGAAAGCGTTGCGGTTCGCCGCGGCGACCGGGTCAGCGCCGGCCAGCCTGTCGTCGCTCTGGAAAAAGCGGATGCCGAGATCGCCGTCGCTCAGGCGCAGTCGGCTGTCGCCCAGGCCGAGGCCCAGCTTGCCGACCTCAGGATCGGCAAGCGTCCGGAGGAGATTGCCGTGCTTGAAGCAACCCTGCAATCGGCCAATGCCGAGCGGGCGGAGGCCGAGCGGGTGCTCGGGCGGCAATCCGAGCTTTTGGAGCGCGGCACGGCGACGCGGGCCGACTATGACCGCGCCGAGACCGCGCTGGCGACCGCCGGCGCCGCAGTCGGACAGGCGGAGGCCAACCTGGCCGTGGCCAAGCTGCCGGCCCGGCCGGAAACCATCAGGGCCGCGGAGAACCAGGTCAAACAGGCGCAGGCATCGCTCGAGCAGGCGCGCTGGCGGCTTTCCAAGCGGGTGCTCGCGGCGCCGTCCCCGGGCCGCGTCAACGATGTCATCCGCGACCCCGGCGACATTGCCAGCCCGTCTGCGCCGGTGATCTCGATGCTGCCCGACGGCGCCGTCAAGCTCAAGGTCTACGTCCCGGAGGCGAGCTTCTCCTCGGTAGCGGTCGGCGGCCATCTCGCTGTGCACTGCGACGGCTGCCCGCCCGGCCTGCGCGCCCGGATCAGCTATGTCTCGCCCGACCCGGAGTTCACGCCGCCGGTGATCTATTCGCTCGAAACCCGCCAAAAGCTGGTCTACCTGGTCGAAGCGCGGCCCGAAGGCGACGCCTCGCCGCTCAAGCCGGGACAGATCGTCGACGTCGACTTGGCGAGCCGGCCGTGAACGCCATCGACGTGCATGGCCTGGTCAAGCGGTTCGGTGACAAGGTCGTCGTCGACCATGTTTCGATGACGGTGGCAGAAGGCGAGATCGTCGGCTTCCTCGGTCCAAACGGGTCCGGCAAGACCACCACGATCCGCATCATGTGCGGCCTGCTGACGCCCGATGAGGGCGACGGCACGGTGCTCGGCTTCGACCTGCGCGGCGACAGCCTGCGCATCAAGAACGAAGTCGGCTACATGACGCAGCGGTTTTCCTTCTACGAGGACCTCACGATCGAGGAGAACCTGGCCTTCGTAGCGCGCCTCTACCGGCTGCGGCCGGTTGCGGAGCACGTCACCAGGACCCTCGAGGAGCTCGGCCTGACCAGCCGGCGCCAGCAGCTCGCCGGCACGCTCTCCGGCGGCTGGAAGCAGCGTCTGGCGCTGGCCGCATGCATCATGCACAAGCCCAAGCTGCTTTTGCTCGACGAGCCGACCGCCGGCGTCGATCCCAAGGCGCGGCGGGATTTCTGGGACGAGATCCACCATTTGGCGCGCGGCGGCCTCACCGTGCTGGTCTCGACCCATTATATGGATGAAGCCGAGCGCTGCCACCGCATCAGCTACATCTCCTATGGTAAGATGCTGGCCAGCGGCACCGTCGATGAGGTCATCCGCAACGCCGGGCTGGTCACCTTCGTGGTCAGCGGCCCGGACATGATGGGTGTCGCCGCCGCCCTTCAGGGCAAGCCGGGAGTCGAGCAGGTAGCGCCGTTCGGCTCGACGCTGCACGTGGTCGGCTCCGACCGGCAGGCGCTCGAGGCTGCACTCGGCGAGGTGGCGCACCGTACCGGCGTCAAGGTCGAGGCAGGTGAGACCAGCCTCGAAGACGTGTTCATTCAATTCATGTCCGCCTCGAAGGACAATATGGGATGACGGCGGCCTTCTCGCCTGCCCGCCTGGGTGCGCTGCTGCTCAAGGAATTCATCCAGATGCGGCGCGACCGCATCACCTTCGCGATGATGCTGGGCGTGCCGCTGATGCAGCTTTTGCTGTTCGGCTACGCCATCAACAACGACCCGAAAGACCTCCCGGCAGCGCTGGTCGTCACCAGCAACGACCACTACACCCGGGCGATGGTCTCGGCGCTGCAGATGACGGGCTATTACCGCTTCGACCATGTCGTGGCGACCTCGGCCGAGGCCGAGGCCTTGATCACCGACGGGGCGGTGGCCTTCGTCGTCACCATCCCGTCCGATTTTGCCCGCCGCGTCGACCGCGGCGACCGGCCGCAGATCCTGATCGAGGCCGACGCCACCGACCCGTCGGCCTCGAGCGGCGCTGTCTCGACGCTGACCACAGTGGCCGGCAATGCGCTGCTGCGTGAGCGGGGGATCGAGATGGAGGCCGAACAGACGGCGGCCAGCCAACTCGAGGTCGTCGTCCACCGCCGCTACAATCCGGAGGCCATTTCCCAGTTCAACATTGTGCCGGGGCTGCTCGGAGTCATCCTGCAGATGACCATGGTGATGATGACGTCGATCGCGCTGACCCGGGAGACGGAACGGGGAACGATGGAGAACCTCCTGGCCATGCCCGCCAGCCCGCTCGAGATCATGCTGGGCAAGGTGCTGCCCTATCTCGTCGTCGGCGCGGTCCAGGTGGTGATCGTGCTCGCCGCCTCCAAGCTGCTCTTCGCCATCCCGTTCATCGGCTCGCTGTCGTTGCTGCTGGCGACCATCCTGGTCTTCGTGCTGGCGCTGGTCCTGCTCGGCTATTCCATCTCGACCGTTGCGCGCACCCAGATGCAGGCCCTGCAGCTCACGATCTTCTTCTTCCTGCCCTCGATCCTGCTGTCGGGCTTCATGTTTCCCTATCGCGGCATGCCGGGTTGGGCGCAGGCGTTCGGCGAGCTCCTGCCGCTGACCCATTTTCTGCGCATCGTCCGTGCCGTGATGCTGAAGGGAGCAGGATTTTCAGCCATTGCGCTGGAAGTCGGCTGGCTGATGCTGTTCGTCCTCGCCTTTTCGGCGATCGCACTCGTCCGTTTCCGCCGCACGTTGGACTGAGCGCCTCCTGCCCGTCGGCAGGGTAGGACAATTTTGCGTGAAACCGATCCGTCCGGAGCCCGTTTACACACCAACGGAAGGCCGTTTCAACTCATATGGAGGACACCAATGCGCAAATTGCTGATCAATTCGAGCCTGGCGCTCGCCATGGGCCTGACCGGCCTGCCGCTGCTTTCCTACGCCGCCTCGGCGCAGGATCTGGAGCTCAATCTCGGTGACAATGGCGGGCCGAAGCTGCGCATGCGTGAGGCATGCGACCCGAACGTTCAGGATTGCTATGCACGCGACCGCTACATGGACCGCGGCGAAGGCCGCGGCTGCACCGAAGACCGTGCACTCGACAAGGCAGAACGGATGGGCATTCGGCATGTCCGCATCGAGGACGCCGGACGGCGCACCATCGACGTACGTGGCCGGGACCGCGACGGTGAGCGCGTGATGCTGACCTTCGCACGGGCACCCGGCTGCCCGCTGCTGAACTGATCTTGAACTACGCAGCACCCGAGTAGCCCACCAGGGGTCCCTGGTGGGCTGCTCTGCTTAGTGTCCGGCCGCGATGATCTCGGCGAATCGGTCGAGGTCGACATTGCCGCCCGACAGCACCACGGCGACGGTCCGGCCGGCAATCGGGATCGCGCCGGTGGAAAGTGCAGCAAATGCGACTGCGCCGCCCGGCTCGACGATCAGCTTGAGGTAGGCGGCGGCGTCCTGCATTGCAGCTGCAGTGTCGCTGTCGGAGACGATCGCCACGCCCTCCAGCAGCTTGCGATTGATGGCGAAGGTGAGCTCGCCAGGCTCGGTGGTGAGGATGGCATCGCAGATCGAGCTGTGGCCGCCGGCATTGGCGACGCGATGGCCGCTCTCCAGCGAGCGCTTGGTGTCGTCGAAGCCGTCCGGCTCGGCCACCCAGACCTCCGTGTCGGGCGAAACCCCCTCCAAAGCTAAGGCGATACCGCTCGACAATCCCCCGCCGCCGCAGGGAATGACGACCGCGTCGAGCTCCACCCCGAGCGCGATCGCCTGGGCTGCCAATTCCAAGCCGATGGTGCCTTGCCCGGCGATGATGGCGGGGTCATCGAAAGGCGGGACGAGCACCATGCCGCGTTCGGCGATGTAGGGCTCGACCACCGCGCGCCGATCCTCTTTGAACCGGTCGAAATGGATGATTTCAGCGCCAAGCTTGCGCACGTTGTTGATCTTGATTGCGGGCGCGTCGTGCGGCATGGCGATCACCGCCCCGATGCCGAACAGCGCCGCCGCTGCAGCAACCCCCTGGGCATGATTGCCCGACGAGAACGCGACAACGCCGCGTTGCCGATCCGCGGCCGGGATGGTGGCAATCTTGTTGTAGGCACCGCGAAACTTGAACGAGCCGGTGCGCTGCAAGGTTTCCGGCTTGAACAGGATACGGGCGCCGAACCGCTCGTTGAGGGCGGCCAATTCGATCAGCGGCGTTTCAACGATCAATCCGGCGAGACGCGCCGCGGCAGCTTCGACATCGCTCAATTGTGGCAACAAGGCTTCGGGCATCGCGGGCCTTCTTTCCGGATCAGGTGGGCGAGGAGCTTGGCGCCGCTCCGGCAGCGATGCAAGCCGGAAACGACGCCGTCGCCTGAACTGGCGACATGGCCGAGCAAGCTTCGATCGGCATCGAAGCGTCAGCATAGAGAAGGTGCCGCACGATCCGTCAGCGGAACCAGCGGCGTGCCCGGCGCGCGGCCTCGGGACTGATGCCGAGGTCGCGCAGCAGGTGAGCGTCCAGTTCGGCAAGGTCAAGATATTGCCGGTGACGGCGATAGCTGCGCACCGGACCTCCGAGAACAGCCCGCCATGCGGAGCGGGCCAAGCGAGCGGAACGCCAGACTGGGAAGGCAGTCGGATCAAGGTCGAACATCAAGGTTCTCCGTGCGGACACGGGATGACCTTACTCACTTGCCTTGCAAGCATGGTTTGGTTACGGTCTAACTGTGCTGTCTAGCTAGAGGAAGCGACGATGAAAGACGGGCCCGACATTGCGCGCATCGCCAGCTTGGTCGGCGATCCAGCGCGCGCCAATATGCTGACAGCGCTGATGGACGGCGGTGCCCTGACGGCAAGCGAGCTGGCGCTGGAGGCCGGCGTGACCTTGCCAACTGCAAGCTCCCACCTCGGCAAGCTGCTCGATGGCGGCCTGCTCACGCTGACGGCTCAAGGACGGCACCGCTATTATGGGCTCGCGACTGCCCAGGTTGCCGAAATGCTCGAGCACATCATGGGCGTCGCCGCCGCTGTGGGCCCGCAGCGCAGCCGTCCGGGTCCACGCGACGCGGCGATGCGGGAGGCGCGCGTCTGCTATGACCATCTTGCCGGCGACCGCGCCGTGGCGATGCTGGATTCCTTCCTGTCCCGCGGGATTGTCGTCAGCGACGGCACCGCATTGGCCTTGTCGGAGTCCGGCGGGGCCTTTTTCGCTGCCCTGGGCATCTCCGCAGAGCCCCAGCCGTCCTCGCGCCGGCCGTTGTGCCGCGCCTGTCTTGATTGGAGCGTGCGCCGCACGCATTTGGCCGGCATCATCGGCGCCGCCATTCTCGATCACGTTCTGGCGCGCAAATGGGCAAGGCGGTTGCCTGAAAGCAGAGCGATCGAATTTTCGCCGCCTGGTCGGCTGGCCTTCGCCGACAGCTTCATCAAGTCATAAAAAGAGCCGGCCGCGGTGGCGCGGCCGGCTGTCGAGTGGAACGAAAGAACGGACCCTATTCGGCCGCCTGCAGGTTGATCTTGCTCTCGGCGAGCTCAGTCAGCTTCTTGTCGGTCGCCTTCTCCTCGTCCAGGTTTTGCTGAAGGACGGAAGCGCAGTCGCTGCGGCCGAGCTGCTTGGCCCACTGGACCAGCGTGCCGTACCGGGTAATCTCATAGTGCTCCACCGCCTGGGCGGCGGCGATCAGCGCTGCGTCGAGCACCTGCTTGTCGTCGACCTCGCCGGCCACGTCGCTGGCCTCCTCAAGGATGCCGTCGATTGCCGGGCAGTTGACCTGGTTGGCTTCGACGCCGTGCATCTCGAACACCTTCTCGATCCGCTTGATGTGGCCGCCGGTCTGCTGGAGATGCAGCTGGAAGCCCTGTTTCAGCTGCGGATTGGTTGCCTTTTCGATCATGTCCGGCAGCGATTTCTCGATCTGCTTCTCCGCATAATAGATGTCCTGCAGGGTGTGCACGAAGAGGTCGTCAAATGACTGGATGTCCTTCGAAAAGAAGCCCATTGTTTATGTCCTTTCATGATGGTGGCGATTTGTGTGGGGCTCGTCCTGGCTGGCAATGCCCTGCTGTCCCAACGCCTCCGCTCACCGAGTGTTCCGAAAAATCGCCAGTTTGAACCACGCTCGGAAGGGTTTGACAGGGCCTGTCTGCGTTGCCGATCGGCAACAGGGTCGCAGCGCATCGCCGGCCGCATCAAATGACCCCGAATCAGCCCGATTTCAGTCACGTTCGATCGTAGTTTTCGTGAACTGTTAAGGCGGCGTTCACCGAGTATTCACCGTTGGCACCTACTCTGTGACCATCGGAACGGGACGTCCGAAAGACTGGGATTCGGTAAAATGGCTTTCTGGGTTCAGATCACGCACTATGCGTCGGCATTGCGGGAGTTTGTTGCGCCGACCTATCGGCCGGAACGCCACTATATGCGCGGTCCGGGCCCGGCCTGCCGCCGGCAGCGAACTTACCGGACGCCTCCCACGCTTCACTAGAGCGGATCACCTTTTCTTCGAATCGGTGTTCCGCTCCAAATCTGGCGCGAGGCGTCGACCGGAGCACTGAGGCGTCCCGGCGGCCCCTCTATTTCCGACCGGTTCCGGCGGAACGGCTTGCCCGGCCGGCCGAAAGAGCTCAGTTTTTTTCCGGTGATGTCGAAATGAGGCCGCCGCGGCCGTCATCTGCTCGGTCCGCATGGGGCGGATCTCAACCTCATCGGGAGACGATCATGAAGTATCTGATGTTGATCTATGCCAACGAAGCCGCCGCCGCAGCAAGCGGCGACAGCGTCTCGCCGGCCTATGCTGCCTATACCGAGGCGATGCAGAAGGCCGGCGTCCTGGTCGGCGGCGAACGGCTGAGGCCGACCGCCTCGGCGACCACGGTGCGGGTGCGGGACGGGAAGACGCAAGTGCTCGATGGACCCTACGCCGACACCAAGGAGCAGCTCGGCGGCTATTACATGATCGAGGTGCCGGACATCGACGCGGCATTGGCTTGGGCTGCGCGCTGTCCGGGCGCCGGGACGGGTTCGCTCGAAGTTCGCCCGGTCTGGGCGATGTAGATCGGGGATGCACCCGGCTGAGCAGGCGCGGGCGGCAGCCGAAGCCGCCGCCCGGCAGAGCTACGGCAAGCTGGTGGCCTTCCTTGCGGCGCGCACCCGCGATGTCGCCGCGGCCGAGGATGCGCTTGCCGACGCCTTCGCGGCGGCGCTGTCCAGGTGGCCGCAGAGCGGCGTGCCGCGTCATCCCGAAGCATGGCTGATGACGGTGGCCCGGCGCCGCCTGATCGATGCGGCAAGGCGCCGCAAGACGAGCACGGCGGCAGCGCCGGAGCTGACCCGCATCGCCGCGGAACTAGAGGCAGCCGCGGGCGAAGGCAGGCTGCCCGACGAGCGCCTCGGCCTGATGTTTGCTTGCGCCCACCCGGCCATCGAGGAAAGCGTGCGTGCGCCGCTCATCCTGCAGACGATCCTCGGCTTCGATGCCGCGACCATCGCCTCGGCCTTTCTGGTTTCGCCGGCCGCCATGAGCCAGCGGCTGGTGCGGGCCAAGACCCGCATCCGCCAGGCCGGGATTCCCCTGCGCATTCCCGAGCCGGCCGATTTCGGCGAACGGCTCAATGCCGTACTCGAGGCCGTCTACGCGGCGTATGCCGAAGGCTGGCTCGACCCGACCGGCGCCGAGACGAAGCGGCGCAATCTCGCTGCCGAAGGGATTTGGCTCGGACGACTGATTGCCGGGCTGATGCCGGCCGAGCCGGAGGCGCTTGGGCTGCTTGCGCTGATGCTGTTTGCCGAATCGCGCCGCCCGGCGCGACGCTCCTGCGCCGGCGATTATGTCCCCTTGGCCGAGCAGGACACCCGGCTCTGGGATGGAGCGCTGGTTGCCGAAGCCGAAGCCACGTTGCGCAGGGCCAGCAGGGAGGGCCGCGCCGGCCGCTACCAGGTCGAGGCTGCGATCCAGTCGGCTCATGCTGCCCGGCGCGCGACGGGAGAGACCGACTGGCCGGCGATTGCAGCGCTCTACGATGCGCTGGCCGTGCTGGCGCCCACCCCGGTGGTCGCCATCAACCGCGCCGCAGCCATCGGGCAAGCGGAGGGCGCCGCGCGGGGACTTGAAGCTCTGGGCCAGGTGGCCGACGATCCGCGAATGGCTGACTATCAGCCCTACTGGGCGGCACGGGCCGGGCTGCTTGCCCGGTTGGGTCATCGGGAAGAGGCCGACCGGGCCTATTTGCGAGCGATCGGCCTTGAGCGGGACGCCGCCGTGCGCCGCTTCCTGGAAGCCCGCCGCGCTGATCTCGCAATTCAGCCCAGCCCCTCGAACAGCGCCGTCGACAGATAGCGCTCGGCAAAGGACGGGATGATCACCACCATGTTCTTGCCGGTGTTTTCGGGCCGGCTGCCGACCACGGCCGCAGCCTGCAGCGCCGCCCCGGAGGAGATGCCGACCGGCACGCCCTCCAGCCGCGCGACGAGGCGGGCATTGGCGAAGGCGTCGTCGTTGGAGACCACGACGATCTCGTCATAGATGCCGGTGTCCAGGATCTTGGGCGCGAAGCCCGCGCCGATGCCCTGGATCTTGTGCGGCCCCGGCTGCCCGCCGGACAGAACCGGCGAGGCCTCGGGCTCGACGGCGATGACCTTCAGCGCCGGGTTGCGGTCTTTCAGCACCTGGCCGGCGCCGGTGATGGTCCCGCCGGTGCCGATGCCGGATATCAGGATGTCGACCTTGCCGCCGGTGTCGTTCCAGATTTCCTCCGCCGTGGTGCGGCGGTGGATCTCGGGATTGGCCGGATTTTCGAATTGCTGCGGGATGACTGCTTCGGGCAGCGTCGCGACCAGTTCCTCGGCCTTGGCGATGGCCCCGCGCATGCCTTTGGCACCCTCGGTCAACACCAGCTCGGCGCCGAGCAGCAGCAGCATCTTTCGCCGTTCGAGCGACATCGTCTCCGGCATGGTCAGGATCAGCTTGTAGCCTTTTGCGGCTGCGGCAAACGCCAGCGCAATGCCGGTGTTGCCGGAGGTGGGTTCGACCAAAGTGGTTCGCCCGGGGCGAATCCGACCGGCAGCTTCCAGCGCCTCGATCATCGCCACGCCGATACGGTCCTTGACGCTGCCGATCGGATTGAAGAACTCCAGCTTGGCCAGAACATTGGCGACGATGCCCTTCTCGCGGGCGAATTTGTCGAGCCTGACGAGCGGCGTGTCGCCGATCGTGTCGGTGATCGAAGCATAGACGCGGCCGCGACCCGGCTGGCTCCTGGCGGCGGGCTGGTTCATCATGAGGCTCCCTGATTGGTGCACGGAACGGGCGGCGAGGGACCTTGCGGCTGCCGCCAGTCAAGGTCAAGCGGCTTCCGCTGCCCGTCCCGATGCGCTAAGGGCTGCCACCATTTCCGCAAAAACTCGGGACCGCCCGCCGCATGAAACATTCCGATCCCGCGCGCCCGCTGTTCTTGGGCATCGACACGGGCGGCACCTACACCGACGCCGTGCTCTGGTCGGAAACGGCCGGGATCGTCGCCAAGGCCAAGGCGTTGACTACCCGCCATGACCTGGCCGTCGGCATCGCCGGCGCCGTCGACGCGGTGCTCCGCTCGGCGCAGGTCAGGCCTGATGCTGTCAAGCTGGTGTCGATGTCGACGACGCTCGCCACCAACGCGCTGGTCGAGGGGCAGGGCGGTCGCGTCGCCCTGGTGATGATCGGCTTTTCCGAAGCCGACCTTGCGCGCGACGGCTTGCGGGCAGCGCTGGCCAGCGATCCCGTGATCTTCTGCCGCGGCGGCCACGACGTTCACGGCAATGCCCATCCGCTCGACCTCGAGCCGCTGGGAGCGGCGCTGCCCGAACTCGGCGAAAGCGTCTCCGGTTTTGCCGTCTGCGCTTATTTCGCAGTGCGCAATCCGGCGCACGAACTTGCCGCCCGCGACCTGATCCGCGCCGGCTCTGGCCTGCCGGTGACGGCATCGCACGAGCTTTCGGCCAAGCTCGGCGGGCCGCGGCGGGCGCTCACCACGCTGCTCAATGCCCGGCTGATCGCCATGATCGACCGGCTGGTCGCCGCGACCGAAGGCTTCCTGGCCGAACGCGGCATCGCCGCGCCGCTGATGGTGGTGCGCGGCGACGGCGCCCTGGTCTCGGCCGCCTTCGCCCGCGGCCGCCCGATCGAAACGATCCTGTCCGGCCCGGCGGCAAGCCTGGTCGGCGCCCGCCATCTCACCGGACTGGAGGATGCGGTGGTGTCCGACATCGGCGGAACCACCACCGACGTCGCGGTGCTCGACCACGGCCGGCCTCGCCTCGATCCGCAGGGCGCCACCGTCGGCGGCTTCCGCACCATGGTCGAGGCCGTCGCCATGCGCACCTTCGGGCTGGGCGGGGATTCCGAGGTCGGCCTCGAAGACGGCGGGCTTGAGCCGCGGCTGACGCTCGGTCCACGCCGGCTGGTGCCGCTGGCGCTCGCCGCGGCCGGCCATGCCGAGGCGGTGGTCGGGTCCCTGGAGCGTCAGGGGCGCGCCCCCAATCCCGGCCGCCTGGACGGCCGCTTCGCCATGCGCACCGGCGTGCCCGAACGCTTGGCCGCCGGCCTCAGCGGGCCGGAAGCGCGGCTCTTCGCCCAGATCGCCGATGCGCCGCGGCCGCTCGACGGGCTGCTGGTCGCCACCGCTCAGAACGCCACGCTCAACCGTCTGGTCGCCCGCGGCCTGGTCCACATCGTCGGTTTCACGCCGTCCGATGCCGCCCATGTGCTCGGCAAGCAAGCCACCTGGAACAGAGAAGCGGCGGAGCTCGGCGCCGCGCTTTTCGCCCGCAAGCGCGACGCCCGCGGCTTGCCGCTGGCGGCCGGCGGCGCGGAGCTGGCCGGCCGGGTGCTGACGGCGCTGACCCGGACCTCCGCCGAGGTGATCCTGGAGACGGCTTTCGCCGAGGACGGCCTCGACGGCGCGGCAACCGTTGCCCATGCGCTCGTCCAGCGGGCCGTCGACGCCAGTCCGGGGATTGCCCGCCTGTCGGTCGCCCTCGACCGCCCGGTCATCGGCCTCGGCGCCTCGGCGCCGCTGCACTATGCTGCCCTTGCTCCATTGGTGGGCAACAGCTGCATCGTGCCGGAGGACACCGATGTCGCCAACGCCGTCGGTGCCGTGGTCGGGCAGGTGCGCATCAGGTCCGAAGCCCGGGTCAGCCAGCCCCAGGAGGGCCTGTTCCGGCTTTCCGCAGGCGCTACGATGCGCGATTTCACCACCGAAGGCGAAGCCTTGGCCGCCGCCGAAGCTGCCGTGCGCGATCTCGCCGCCGCTGCCGCCGGCGCTGCCGGCGCCGACACACTGGAGGTCGAGCTGTTCCGCGAGATGAAGGCGGCGACGGTCGAGGGTCAGCGCACCTTCATCGAAGCCGCGGTCGTCGCGGTGGCGACCGGGCGTCCGCGGCTCGCCCGATGAGCCGCTTGCGCACCACCAGAACCGCTTGATTGACCCCTTTCCCGCGACATGCCAAAGCGCAGGCAGGCTGGACAGAGCTGCAGAATGCAGGAGATTTTGAACCGATGACTGATCGGATCGATCGCGGCGGCCTTCAGGTGGCGGCGGAGCTGGCCGAATTCGTCCGCCGCGAAGCCCTGCCCGGGACCGGGGTCGAAGAGGGGGCGTTCTGGCGCGATTTCGCCGCGATCGTCGACGATCTGACGCCGAAGAACCAGGCGCTGCTGGAGAAGCGCGACGCGCTCCAGCGTGAGCTGGACGATTGGTACCGAGACCATGGCGCGCCGGTGGATCTGGAGGCCTACACCGCCTTCTTGCGCGAGATCGGCTATCTTCTGCCCGAGGGGCCGGCCTTCCAGGTCTCCACGGCCGACGTCGATCCCGAGATCGCGGCGGTCGCCGGGCCGCAGCTGGTCGTGCCGGTGACCAATGCGCGCTATGCCCTCAATGCCGCCAATGCGCGCTGGGGCTCGCTCTACGATGCGCTTTACGGCACCGACGCCATCCCTGAAGAGGGCGGCGCCGAGCGCAGCAATGGCTACAATCCCGTCCGCGGCGCCCGCGTCGTCGCCTGGGCGCGGCGCTTCCTCGATGCCGCCGTGCCGCTTGCCGAGGGATCGTGGGCCGATTGCGCGGCGCTCACGGTAGCCGGCGGAAAGCTGGCGCCGCGGCTGGCCGATCCCAATTGCTTTGCCGGCTATAAAGGTGATCCGGCATCGCCGGATGCCGTGCTGCTGCGCCACCACGGCCTGCACATCGAGATCGTCGTCGACCGGAAGAGCCCGATCGGGACAGGCGATGCCGCCGGCATCGCCGACCTCGTGCTCGAGGCTGCGCTGACCACCATCCAGGACTGCGAGGATTCGGTGGCGACCGTCGATGCGGCCGACAAGGTGCTCGCCTATCGGAACTGGCTTGGGCTGATGAAAGGCGATCTTTCCGAGGAGATCAGCAAAGGCAGCTCCCGCTTTACCCGCCGCCTCAATCCGGATCGCCTCTACACCGCACCGGACGGCGGCGAGCTCGTGCTGCCCGGCCGCTCTTTGATGCTGGTGCGCAATGTCGGCCACCTGATGACCACGCCGGCGATCCTCGATGGTGACGGCCGTGAGGTGCCGGAAGGCATCATGGATGCCATGCTGACCGCCCTGATTGCGCTCCACGATATCGGCGCCGGCGGCCGGCGGGCCAATTCGCGCGCCGGCTCGGTCTACATCGTCAAGCCGAAGATGCATGGCCCGGAGGAGGTGGCGTTTGCGGTCGAACTGTTCGGCCGCGTCGAACAGGCGTTGGGCATGCGCGAGAACACCTTGAAGATGGGCATCATGGACGAGGAGCGGCGCACCACCGTCAACCTGATGGAATGCATTCGTGCCGCTGCCGCCCGGGTCTGCTTCATCAACACCGGCTTCCTCGACCGCACCGGCGACGAGATCCATACCTCGATGGAAGCCGGGCCGATGATCCGCAAGGGCGACATGAAGGCCGCGCCCTGGATCGCCGCCTACGAAGCCTGGAACGTCGATACCGGGCTGGCGGCAGGGCTTTCCGGCCACGCGCAAATCGGCAAGGGGATGTGGGCGATGCCCGACAGGATGGCGGCGATGCTGGCCGAAAAGGGCGCGCATCCCAGGGCCGGGGCCAACACCGCCTGGGTGCCGTCGCCGACGGCCGCGACGCTGCATGCCACCCACTATCACCAGGTCGATGTCCATGCCGTTCAGGCAGCGATCCGCGACCGGCCGCGGGCCAAGCTCGCCGATATCCTCTCGGTGCCGGTGGCCACGCGCCCCAATTGGAGCCCGGAGGAGATCCAGACCGAACTGGACAACAACGTCCAGGGCATTCTGGGCTATGTGGTGCGCTGGATCGATCAAGGCGTGGGCTGCTCCAAGGTGCCCGACATCGACGATGTCGGGCTGATGGAGGATCGCGCCACCTTGCGCATTTCCTCCCAGCACATCGCCAACTGGCTGCGCCATGGCGTGTGCAGCCGCGATCAGGTGATGGAGACGCTGAAGCGGATGGCGGCGATCGTCGACCGCCAGAACGCCGGGGATCCGCTCTACCGGCCGATGGCGCCGGATTTCGACGGTTCGATCGCCTTCCATGCGGCCTGCGATCTGGTGTTTGAAGGCCGTGCTCAACCGAACGGCTATACGGAGCCGATCCTGCATGCGCGCCGGCTCGAGCGCAAACACCAGCTGGCCGCCGGCTGATCGGATGACATGAGGGTGCTGGCCATCGATACCGCCGCCAATCTCTGCGCGGCTTGCATCTTCGATGAGGCCGCCGGCGTCGAGCTCGGCCGTGCCGTGCTGGACCTCGGGGGCAAGGGCCATGCCGAGACGCTGATCGGCGTCATCGAGACCGCCTTGCAGGCCGCGGATTGCCGTTACCGCGACATCGGTCGGATCGGCGTCTCGATCGGCCCTGGTTCGTTCACCGGAGTGCGGATCGGGGTGGCGACCGCGCGTGGGCTGGCGCTCGCATTGGCCGTCGAAGCCATCGGTATCTCGGCGCTGGAAGCTGTTGCCGTCGAAGCACGCGCCGTATCGCCCGGCCGGCCGGTCCTGGCCGTCATCCCCGCCGGCCGCGGCGATGTCTATGCGGCTCTCTACGATGACACGGGTGCCCTCATCCTCGGACCCTCGCTGCTGACGGAAGAAGCCGCAGCCGGCCATGCCGGCCTGGACGGCACCGTGCTGACCGGGCCTGCCGCAGCGCTTCTCGGCGGGGCCGGCCAGCTGGTTCACGCCTCCGGTGCGAGCGCCGACGTCGCCACCTACGCCCGTCTTGCCGCCGCGGCGCCGGCAGGATCGCCAAAGCCGCGCCCGCTCTACCTGCGACCACCGGATGCGCGGCCGCAATCGGCGCCCGCGGCCGTCGGGAGGAAACCGTGATGCGGCTTCCCTTCGGCCGACCGCGCGACTGCTCGATCCTGCCGCTGGCTCAGCGCCATAGCCCTGCCCTGGCCAGGCTCCACCGGGAAGATTTCCTGCGTCCGTGGACGGATGGCGAGTTCACTGCGCTGCTGGCCGACAAGACGGTGTTCGGCTTTGCCGCCTTCGAGATCGGCAACGCCAAGGCCGGCCCGGTCGGCTTCGTGCTTGCCCGCCTGGCCGCCGGCGAAGCGGAAATCCTAACGATTGTCGTGGCCCGCAGCCACCGCCGCCACGGGCTCGGCCGGCAGCTGATGGACGCGGTTTTGCGCCGGCTGCATGCGCTGCGTGCCGAGGCACTGTTCCTGGAGGTCGACGAAACCAACCTTCCCGCCGGCGCCCTCTACCGACGGCTCGGGTTTCGCGAAGTCGGCAAGCGGCCGGCCTATTACACCGCCGCGGACGGGCGCAAATCCAACGCGCTGATCATGCGCCGCGGCTTGCGCTAGGCGCCCGGCGGAAGGGAGCGACCGGCAATGATCGCATCGCTGCGCAGGGTTTTGGCGCTCGGCGTGATGATCCTGGCCACCGCCGTGATGGCGCCGATGCAGGTGCTGGTGCTGAAGAGCGGAATGGTCGACCCTGGCCGGCTGCCGCGGCTCTGGCATCGCATCCTGGTCAAGGCGATCGGTCTGCGCATCCACGCCCACGGCAGCCTGATCGAAAAACGACCGCTGCTGGTGGCCTGCAACCATGTGTCGTGGACCGACATCATGGTGCTCGGCTCGCTGGTCGACGTCACCTTCATCGCCAAGGCCGACCTTGCCGGCTGGCCGGTCTTCGGTTTTCTGGCCGGGCTCCAGCGGACCTTGTTTGTCGAGCGGGAGCGGCGCGGCCGGGCCGGCACCCAGGCGGGCGAGATCGCCGGCCGGCTGGCCGGCAACGAGGCGGTGGTGCTGTTCGCCGAGGGCAGCACCGGCGACGGCAATCACCTCTTGCCGTTCAAGAGCACCCTGTTCGGGGCAGCGCGCATGGCGCTTTCGGGGGCCGGCGCGACCGTCTACATCCAACCCGTTGCGATCGCCTACACCAAGCTCCACGGAATGCCGATGGGCCGCCAGCATCGGCAGCTGGCCGCCTGGATCGGCGACAGCGAGCTGGTGCCGCATCTCTTCAGCCTGATCGGCGAGGGCGCCATCGACGTCGAGGTTCGCTTCGGAGCCGCGCGCGCCTTCACCGCAGAAAGCGACCGCAAGCTGGTTGCCCGCCAAGTCGAGCAAGACGTGCGCCGCATGCTCTGGGCGGCGCTGTCGGCCCGCCCGGACCTGGGTTGAGAGTGCAGGAAATCGACTGTCCTTCGCCGCGACAAAGGGATAAAAGCCGCCCGATGGACCATCTGGAACCTGTCACGACCCTCGCAATCGGCAGCGAAGCGCCGACCCCCGCAGGCCCAAAGCGGGCGAAAACGGTTCTGGTCAAGACCTATGGTTGCCAGATGAACGTCTACGACAGCCAGCGAATGGGAGATGCGCTGGCGGCCGAGGGATATGTCGTCACCGAAAGCGCTGACGAAGCCGACCTCATCGTTCTCAACACCTGCCACATCCGTGAAAAGGCGGCGGAGAAGGTCTACTCCGAGCTTGGCCGCCTGCGCCAGCTCAAGGCTGCGCGGGCCGCGGCCGGCCGCACCACCATGATCGGCGTTGCCGGCTGCGTCGCCCAGGCCGAGGGCAACGAAATCCTCCGCCGGGCGCCGGTGGTTGATTTCGTGGTCGGCCCACAGACCTATCACCGGCTTCCGCAGCTGGTGCAGGCCGCCGCCGCAGGCCGGCGCCCGGTCGACACCGACTATGCGCTCGACGACAAGTTCGCCCAGCTGCCCCAGCCGAGCCGCCGGATCATCGCGGCGCGGGGCGTTGCCGCGTTCCTGACGGTCCAGGAGGGGTGCGACAAGTTCTGCACGTTCTGCGTCGTCCCCTATACGCGGGGCGCAGAGGTTTCCCGTTCAGTAGCCGGGGTCGTTACGGAGGCGGAACGGCTGGTCGGAGCAGGTGTTCGGGAACTGACCCTGCTCGGCCAGAACGTCAATGCGTGGCAGGTCGACGGCCCTGACGGGAGTCCCTGGGGACTTGGGCGTCTGCTGTTCAGGCTGGCCGAAATCCCCGGCTTGGCCCGGCTGCGCTACACAACCAGCCACCCGCGCGACATGGATGATGAACTGCTTGCGGCGCACCGCGACCTGCCTCAGCTGATGCCCTATCTGCATCTGCCGGTCCAGTCGGGCTCCGATACGGTGCTCAAAGCGATGAACCGCCGCCACACGGCGGCCGACTATCTGCGCCTGGTCGACAAGATCCGGCGCATACGGGGCGACATTGCCCTGTCGAGCGACTTCATCGTCGGCTTCCCCGGGGAGACGGCGGCCGACTTTGCGGCGACCTTGGCGCTGGTGCGCGAGGTCGGCTACGCGCAGGCCTTTTCGTTCAAATATTCGCCACGGCCCGGCACTCCGGCTGCTGCGTTGCCCGAGCAGGTTGACGCTGCGGTCAAGGACGAGCGGCTGCAGCAGCTGCAACGGCTGCTCGCCGAACAGCAGGCGGCTTTTGCAGCTGGGCTGGTCGGCCGCGAGATCGCCCTGTTGATCGACAAGCCCGGTCGCCAGGCGGGCCAGCTTGTCGGCCGCTCCCCGTGGCTGCAGTCGGTGATTGTTGATGAGACCGTCGGCCAAATCGGTGACATTATTCGGGTCAGAATCACGCGTTGCGGCACGGCAAGCCTCTACGCCGAGCCGGTTGCGGACTGAGCGGCCTATCAGGGCAAGGAGAGACGGTTGAGCGCCACCACGGAACTGAAGAACGTCCCCGCCGGGGCGTCCGATATGGCGCACATCGTCCTGACCTTCGACAACAACAAGCTCGCCAGCGCGCTCTACGGCCAGTTCGACGAGAACCTTGCCCGGCTCGAGCAGAAGCTCGGCGTCGACATCCGCTCGCGCGGCAACCAGCTGACGATCAAGGGCAATGCCGCGGCGGCCGAGCAGGCCCGGCGGGCACTCGACCACCTCTACAGCATCCTGCAGAGCGGCGCCGAGATCAGCCAGTCCGATGTCGACGGGGCCGTGCGCATGGCGATCGCCCCCGACGATCAGCTGACCTTGCCGACGCTGGAGCGAAAGGGCCGCATGGCTGCCGCACAGATCGCCACCCGCAAGCGCACCATCTATGCCCGGTCGGCCAATCAGGACGCCTATATGCGGGCGCTGGAGCGGGCCGAGATGGTGTTCGGTGTCGGGCCGGCCGGGACCGGTAAGACCTATCTCGCGGTCGCCTATGCCGCCATGCTGCTGGAGCGCGGGCTGGTCGAGCGCATCGTCTTGTCGCGGCCGGCCGTCGAGGCCGGCGAGCGCCTCGGCTTCCTGCCCGGCGACATGAAGGACAAGGTCGACCCTTATCTGCGGCCGCTCTACGATGCCCTTTACGACATGATGCCCGCCGACAAGGTCGAGCGGTCGATCGCGGCCGAGATCATCGAGATCGCGCCGCTGGCCTTCATGCGCGGGCGCACGCTGGCGCATGCGGCGGTGATCCTCGACGAGGCGCAGAACACCACGCCGATGCAGATGAAGATGTTCCTGACCCGGCTCGGCGAGAATGCCCGCATGATCGTGACCGGAGATCCGACCCAGATCGACTTGCCGCCCAACACCAAATCCGGTCTCGTCGAGGCGCTGAGAATTCTGGAGGGGGTACCCGGCATCGTCACGGTGCGCTTCAACGAAACCGACGTCGTGCGTCATCCGCTCGTTGCCGAAATCGTGCAAGCTTACGACCGCGATCAGCGGCGGGTCCGCGAGTCCGGCGGCAGTTGAGCCGGTGAGCCTTCAAGCCGCGAAGGCGGCAGGAATGACGGGATGACGAGCCAAGCCGAATCGCTGAAGGCCGAGCAGCCGCTCTCGGCGGTGACGGTCGATATCCTCGTCGAAGCCGGGGACTGGCCCACTTCGGCAGTGCTGGAGCCGGTCGCCGCAGCGGCGGTGGACGCAACCATGGCGGAGCTGCAGCTTTCGGACCAGCCGACCGAACTCAGCCTGGTGTTCACCGACGATGCTGCCATTGCCCTGCTCAACGCGCAATGGCGCGGCAAGCAGGGCGCGACCAATGTGCTGTCCTTTCCCGGCGCCGGCGGCGACAGCGATGGCCGCCTGCCCCGCCTGCTCGGCGATGTCATCCTCGCCTACCAAACGATTTCGCGCGAAGCAGATCTGGAAGACAAGCCATTCGAGCACCATCTCTGCCATCTGATCGTGCATGGCCTGCTGCATTTGTTGGGCTATGATCACGCTACGGGGAGCGAGGCCGAAGTGATGGAAGCAACCGAGCGCCGCGTGCTGGCGCGGCTTGCCATTCCCGATCCCTACGCGTAACAGAGAGATTCCAGTTTCTGGACGACGATGACCGACCCCTCCAAAAACGCTGCGCTGGCTGCTGCCGACAGCGCAGATCAAGCTGCTCTCGAAGCCGAAGACGGTCCGAGTAGCAGCGAGCCCGCCGCGGCGGAGCGCCCGTCGCTGCTGGAGCGCGTCGCTGCCTTGTTCCGGCACCGAAACGGCTCGTCGCTGCGCGATGATCTGGCCGATGCACTGGCTGAAAGCGGCGAAGACGGCGAGGCGTTTTCGCCGGGCGAGCGGGCCATGCTCAACAATATCCTGCGGCTGCGGGAGGTGCGGGTCGAAGACGTCATGGTGCCGCGCGCCGACGTCGAGGCGATCGATATCCAGACCACGCTCGGCGATCTTCTCAACCTGTTCGAGCAGTCCGGCCATTCGCGCATGCCGATCTATGCCGACACTCTCGACGATCCGCGCGGCATGGTTCACATCCGCGACGTGATGAGCCATGTGACCCGCATGGCCCGCGGCGTGCAGGCCGAAAGCGCAGACAAGCCCGACCGGCGCGCTGCCCCGCTCGACCTTGCCGCGGTCGATCTCTCGCGCTCCATCGGCGAGCTCAACCTGATCCGCAGCGTGCTGTTTGTGCCGCCGTCGATGCTGGCCTCGGACCTGATGGCGCGCATGCAGGCGGCGCGCACCCAGATGGCGCTTGTCATCGACGAATATGGCGGCACCGACGGGCTGGTTTCGCTCGAAGATATCGTCGAGATGGTCGTCGGCGACATCGAGGACGAGCATGACGACGAGCAGCCGCTGATCACCCAGACGGGCGATGGCATTTTCGTGGTCGACGCCAAGGCCGAGATCGACGACGTCGCCGCCAAGATCGGCGACGACTTCAAGGCCGGCGAGCATGGCGAATATGTCGACACGATCGGCGGGATGATCTTCAACACGCTGGGCCGGGTTCCGGCCCGCGGCGAGGTCGTTCAGGCGATCCCGGGCTTCGAGTTCCATGTGCTCGATGCCGATCCGCGGCGGGTGAAGCGGGTGCGCATCGTTCATGATCCGAAGGGCGAACGCCGCCGGCGGATGCGCGAGAGCCAGGCCTAGGCCGTTTCGCTGCCGCAACGTTTGGACCTGCGCCGCCGGCCTGATACATCTGGACCGCTGATTCTCGGGGTGGAGGCATGAAGCGCCTGGCCGGCAGGATCATTTTGCTGTGGGGCTGGCGGCGCGCGCTGGCGGCGTTCCTGGCCGGCGCAGTTGCAGTGCTGACCCAAGCGCCTTTCGACTTTTTTGCCGCCGGTTTCGTCGCGTTTCCGGTGCTCGTCTGGCTGCTTGACGGGGCATCGGCCGAACCCGACGCTCCGCTGTGGGAGCGGGCCTTGCCGGCGTTTGCGGTCGGCTGGTGGTTCGGCTTCGGCTATTTCGTTGCCGGCCTGTGGTGGGTGGGCAACGCACTGCTCGTCGACGCCGAAGGCTTCGCCTGGGCGATTCCGCTCGCGGTGACCGCCTTGCCGGCATTCTTGGCGCTGTTCTATGGCGCGGCCTGCGCTGCGGCGCGGCTCGCCTGGACGTCCGACATCGGCCGCATCGCCGCGCTCGCGGCTGCCTTCGCTGCTGCCGAGTGGCTGCGTGGCATCCTGTTCACCGGCTTTCCGTGGAACCCGGTCGGCTACGGCGTCATGCCGGTGCCGCTGCTGATGCAGTCGGTGGCCGCCATCGGCGTCATCGGCATCAACGCGCTTGCCGTGTTCGTGTTCGCCACCCCCGCTTTGCTCGCCGGGCGAAAGCACCTGCGCCTCGGCTTCGGGCTTGCCGCTCTGCTGATCGCCGCCCATGTCGGATACGGCTATTGGCGGCTGGCCGCTCCGCCATCCGGGCCGCCGGCGAAAGTGCTTGCCGTGCGGATCGTTCAGCCGGCGGTGCTGCAGTCGCAGAAATGGGATACGTCCGAGCGCGATCGCATCTTCAACGGACTGCTCGAGCTCTCGGGGCATCCCGGCCGGCCCGGCGCCCGGCCCCCGGAGGTGATCCTGTGGCCGGAAACGTCCGTTCCCTTCCTGTTCAGCGAGCGGCCCGATGCGCTGAGCGCCATCCGCAGCCGGCTGAAGGGGGGTCAGTTGCTGCTCGCCGGCGCGGTGCGCACCGAGGCGGATGCCGCCGCTCCGGAAGGAATGCGCTATTATAATGCGATACTCGCCATCGACAGCGCCGGCGAGATCGTCGATGCCGTCGACAAGGTGCATCTCGTCCCGTTCGGCGAGTATGTGCCGTTTGAGGGCTGGCTGGCCCAGCTCGGAATGTCGACGATCGTGCCGTTCCCGCAGAGCTTCTCGGCCGCTTCCTCGCGCCACCCGCTGATCGTCGCGGGCGCGGTCCGCGCCGCGCCGTTCATCTGCTACGAGATCATCTTCCCCGACCTGGTGGCGGCCGACAGCGCCGCCGCCGATCTGATTGTGAACGTTACCAACGACGCCTGGTTCGGCAACACGCCGGGCCCTTACCAGCACTTCCGCCAGGCACAAATTCGTGCCGTCGAGACCGGACTGCCGGTGATCCGCGCTGCCAATACCGGCATCTCCGGCTATATTGATGCCCACGGCCGGATCGTCGAGGCACTCGGGATGAACAGGGCAGGTGTCATTGACGCGGAGGTAAGGCTGACAACCGATGGTCGAGTCGGTTCGGCCCTCTTCCGCAGCCTCGCCGGCCTGTCGATCCTGCTGCTTTTGGTGGTGTTGGCCGCTGCGATGCGCTTGAAACAACACCTTCGGGCGAATTGACAGGCGATATATTAGAAACCCATAGTGGACCCGTTTTCTGAGCGTCCCAATTGGTATCCGTTGACGTGGGGTTAGGATCAGCCTTTCGGGGGGTAGAAGACGGGGTAGAAAAAAGCCGTTCGAACGGCGAGGGAAAGATGATCGAAAATAAAAAGAGGCCTAATCCGATCGACATTCATGTCGGAAGCCGCATCCGGCTTCGTCGGAATATGCTGGGGATGAGCCAAGAAAAACTTGGTGAGAACCTGGGGATTACGTTCCAGCAAATCCAGAAGTACGAGAAAGGCACCAACAGGGTGGGCGCCAGCCGACTGCAGGCCATCGCCTCGATCCTGTCGGTACCGGTGGCGTTCTTCTTCGAGGATGCGCCCGGCCGCGAGAACGGCAATTCATCCGGCCTGTCGGAAGACAACTCGACGACCTACGTTGTCGACTTCCTGAACAGCGCCGAGGGATTGCAACTCAACCGGGCGTTCGTCCGCATCGCCGATGCCAAGGTCCGCCGCAAGGTGGTCGACCTGGTCAAGGCGTTGGCGGCCGAGGGCGAGGAGTAGCACCTGCTTGCCTCCTGCGGAGGCGCCACGCGGCGCCTCCGACGGGTGCAGGTGTCCGCTCCGATTGGTGCGGGCCCAGGGTAGGCCTGCGTCCAAAGGGCGGAGCCGTGTCGCCTTGACGGGCGAACGGTCCGTTGGTTACACGGTCAGCGCCAGATCCGGCGCATCGCCGGCTATTCGTTTCAAGAGGGGACACCCGTGGCGCGCCAGAATTACCTGTTCACCAGCGAATCCGTTTCCGAAGGCCATCCGGACAAGGTTTGCGACCGCATCTCGGACGAGATCGTCGACCTGGTCTATCGCGAGGCCAAGAAGACCGGCATGAACCCGTGGGATGTGCGCGTCGCCTGCGAGACGCTCGCCACCACGAACCGGGTGGTGATCGCCGGCGAGGTCCGCGTCCCGCCGACTTTGCTGAAGACCGGCAAGGACGGCAAGCCGCTCACCGATGCCAAGGGTCATCAGCTGGTCAATCCGAGCAAGTTCCGCTCGGTCGCCCGCCGCGCCATCCGCGCCATCGGTTATGAGCAGGACGGCTTTCACTGGCGGACGGCCAAGATCGACGTGCTCCTGCACGCCCAGTCGGCCGACATCGCCCAGGGGGTCGACAAGGCTGCCGACGCCAATGCGGAAGGCGCCGGTGACCAGGGCATCATGTTCGGCTATGCCTGCCGCGAGACCCCGGATCTGATGCCCGCGCCGATCTACTATAGCCACAAGGTGCTGGAGACGCTGTCGGAGGCCCGCAAGACCGGCAAGGGCGAGGTCGGCAAGCTCGGCCCGGATGCCAAGAGCCAGGTGACCGTCCGCTATGTCGGCGGCAAGCCGGCCGAGGTCACTCAGATCGTGCTGTCCACCCAGCATCTCGACGAGAGCTGGGATTCCAAGAAGGTGCGCGAGGTGGTCGAGCCGTATATCCGCAGCGCACTCGGCGATCTGCGCATTGCCCCGAACTGCAACTGGTTCATCAACCCGACCGGCAAGTTCGTCATCGGCGGACCCGACGGAGACGCCGGCCTGACCGGCCGCAAGATCATCGTCGACACCTATGGCGGTGCCGCACCGCATGGCGGCGGCGCGTTTTCCGGCAAGGACACCACCAAGGTCGATCGTTCGGCTGCCTACGCCGCCCGCTATCTGGCCAAGAACGTGGTCGCCGCCAAGCTCGCCGACCGCTGCACCATCCAGCTTTCCTATGCCATCGGCGTGGCCCAGCCGCTGTCGATCTATGTCGACCTGCACGGCACCGGCAAGATCGAGGAGGCGGTGCTCGAAGAGGCGCTGCGCGACGTCATGGACCTGTCGCCGTCGGGCATTCGCCGGCATCTCGACCTCAACAAGCCGATCTACGCCAAGACCACGGCTTATGGCCATTTCGGCCGTAAGCCCGGCCGCGACGGCTCGTTCGCCTGGGAGCGCACCGATCTGGTCAAGGCGCTCAAGGATGCCGTCGCCAACAAGGAGCGTGTCGCGGCCTGAGCCGATGACGGCCGCGACCGGGCGCCGCCGCGCAAGCGAGGCGTTTTTCGGTCGCCGGCACGGCAAGACCCTGCGTCCCGGTCCGGCCGGGGCGCTGGCAGCGGTGCTGCCGCGCTATCGCCTCGATCTGGAGGCACCGCCCCCCGGCGATCTGCGCACCCTGTTCGAGGATCCGGTCACCGAGGTCGAACTCGAGATCGGTTTCGGCGGCGGCGAGCACCTGATGGCCGCAGCGGCGGGCCGGCCGGCAGCGGGCTTCATCGGCGTCGAACCGTTCGTCAACGGGCTCGCCAAGCTGATGAGCGCGCTGCAAGCGGCTCCGCGCGGCAATCTCAGGGTCTATGGCGACGATGCGGTCTGGCTCCTCGATTGGCTGCCGGCGGGGTCGCTGTCGCGCATCAGCCTGCTCTACCCGGATCCCTGGCCGAAGAAGCGGCATTGGAAGCGGCGCTTCATCGGAGAGGCCAATCTCGACCGCTTCGCCCGGGTGATCATGCCCGGCGGCACGTTCCGTTTCGCCTCCGATATGGACGGCTACGTGAACTGGACCCTGCTCCTCATCAAGGCACATCCCGCTTTTGCCTGGCAGGCACGAGCTGTTGCAGACTGGCGCGAGCCGTTTCCCGGCTGGCCGGGCACCCGATACGAGGCCAAGGCGCTGCGCGAAGGGCGGTGGCCGGCCTATCTCACCTTTATGCGCGTCGCAGATCGGCCGGCGGCCCCATCGGGGGCTTGAAAATCCCCGGAGGATCGACTATCTCTGGGGCATATTCTTGGTCGGTATGACGAAGAGTGGGTCCACCCGGTCCCGCTCTTTTTTGTTACTTGCCGGCCGTTTGGAGACCCTGTGATTTGACCACCGAGGCCGGCCCGCTCGACGAGGCGCGCTTGATTCGCGAGAGCGGCATCGATGCGCGGGTGGCGCTAATCGTCGAACCGGTGCTTGCGACGCTCGGCTTCCGTCTGGTGCGGGTCCGGCTGTCGGGCCAGAACGGCCTGACGCTGCAGGTCATGGCGGAGCGCCCGGACGGCACCATGACGGTCGAGGATTGCGAGGAGGTGAGCCGGGCGCTGTCGCCGGTGCTCGATGTCGAGGATCCGATCGAAAAGGCCTATCACCTGGAAATCTCCTCGCCCGGCATCGATCGTCCGCTGGTGCGGGTTTCGGACTTTCGCACCTGGTCCGGGCACCTCGCCAAGCTGGAGACGACGATGCCGATTGCCGAGCGCAGGCGCTTTCGCGGCCGCATCGTTGCGGCGGAGAGCGACGGCGTGGTCATTGCCCGCGAGACGCCGCCGGAGGGCGAGTCGCCGACGGTCACCATCCCTTACGATGCGATTGCCGAGGCCCGCCTGGTGCTGACTGACGACCTCGTTCGCGCCGCCCTGACGGCCGACAAGAAGGCGCGGCAGGCCGCCAAGCGGCGCCGCCGTGACGGACCGGCCGAAGACCAGCAAACCGAGACATGATGAAACCAAGCCGTGCCGTCCGGCCGCGGCTGTTGCGAAGTGAAAGGGAGAACCCCATGGCAGTCAGTGCAAACAGGCTGGAGCTGTTGCAGATCGCCGACGCGGTCGCCCGCGAGAAGGCGATCGACAAGGGCATCGTCATCGCGGCGATGGCCGATGCGATCCAGAAGGCCGCACGCTCGCGCTATGGCCAGGAAACCAATATCCGGGCGGACATCAATCCGAGCACCGGCGAGATGAAGCTGCAGCGGCTGATGGAGGTGGTCGACGCGGTCGAGGACAACGCCCGCCAGATCGCGGTCACCGAGGCACGCCACCGCAACCCCGACGCCCAGGTCGGCGATTTCATCGCCGAGCAGCTGCCGCCGATGGATTTCGGCCGCATCGCTGCGCAGTCGGCCAAGCAGGTGATCGTGCAGAAGGTGCGCGAGGCCGAGCGCGACCGGCAGTTCGAGGAGTACAAGGACCGCATCGGCGAGATCGTCAACGGCACCGTGAAGCGGGTCGAATACGGCAACGTCATCGTCGACCTCGGCCGCGGCGAGGCGATCATTCGCCGCGACGAGCTGATCCCGCGCGAGAACTACAAATACGGCGATCGGGTGCGCGCCTATGTCTATGACGTGCGCCGCGAGCAGCGCGGGCCGCAGATCTTCCTGTCGCGGACCCATCCGCAGTTCATGGCGAAGCTGTTCACCATGGAGGTGCCGGAGATCTACGACGGCATCATCGAGATCAAGTCGGTCGCCCGCGATCCCGGGTCGCGCGCCAAGATTGCGGTGATCTCGCGCGATTCCTCGATCGATCCGGTCGGCGCCTGCGTCGGCATGCGCGGCAGCCGCGTTCAGGCGGTGGTCGGCGAGCTGCAGGGGGAAAAGATCGATATCATCCCGTGGCGCGACAACGCCGCCGAGTTCATCGTCAATGCGCTGCAGCCGGCCGAAGTGGCCAAGGTGGTGCTGGACGAGGAGGCCGAGCGCATCGAGGTGGTGGTGCCAGACGACCAGCTGTCGCTGGCGATCGGCCGGCGCGGGCAGAATGTCCGCCTGGCCTCCCAGCTGACCGGCTGGGACATCGACATTCTGACCGAGCAGGAAGAGTCGGAGCGCCGCCAGAAGGAGTTCGTCGAGCGCTCGACGCTGTTCATGCAGGCGCTCAATGTCGACGAGATCGTCGGCCAGGTGCTGGCCTCCGAGGGCTTCACCAGCGTCGAGGAGGTGGCCTATGTCGATGCCGACGAGATCTCATCGATCGATGGCTTCGACGAGGACACCGCCCGGGAAATCCAATCGCGCGCCCGCGACTATCTCGACCGCATCGAGGCCGAGCATGATGCCCGCCGCAAGGAGCTCGGCGTCGCCGACGATCTGCGCGAGCTGCCCGGCGTGACCACCGCCATGATGGTGACGCTCGGCGAGGATGGCGTGAAAACCGTCGAGGATTTTGCCGGCTATGCCGTCGACGACCTGGTCGGCTGGAAGGAGCGCAAGGACGGCGAGACCAAGGTCTATCCCGGTGTGCTTGCCGACCACGGGGTGTCGCGGGCTGATGCCGAGCAGATGGTGATGGCGGCCCGGCTGAAATGCGGCTGGATCACGGCCGAGGATCTCGAACCCGACGAGGAGCCTGCCGAGGCTCCCGCGGACGCCTGAGATGCGGCGCGGGCCGGCGGGAGACGCTCTTGAAAGACGGCAGCGAGCGCACATGTATTGTCACGCGTAACAGCGGTCCGCCCGACCAGCTGATCCGCTTCGTGGTCGGGCCCGACGGCCAGATCGTTCCCGATCTCAAGCGAACGCTGCCGGGCCGCGGCTGCTGGGTCAGCGCCCGGCATGATTGCGTAGAGCGGGCAGCGAAAAAGAACGCCTTCGCCCGGGCTCTGAAAAGCGAGGTTTCGGTTCGCCCCGATCTCGCCCAGTTGGTCGACGGCCTGTTTGCGCGCGCGGCTCTGGGAGCGCTGGGTCTCGCCCGCAAGGCCGGGGCCGTCGTTTCCGGCGCCAGCAAGGTCGAGGCCGCGGTCAAATCCGGCAAGGCGCTGGCCGTCATTCACGCCGCCGATGCGGCCGATGACGGGGTCCGAAAGTTGGGCCAGGTTCGCCGCCGTGCGGGCCTTTCGAACCTGCCCGAGGTCCCGGCCTATAAACTTTTTTTGCAGGCCGAATTGGGTTTGGCATTGGGGGGGACAAATGTGATACATGCTGCCGTTCTCGCGGGAGACCCGGGGAAAGCGGCTGTGAAGCGCATGGTTGCGCTTGACCGATACCGGGGCGGTCCCCCGGATGACCGCACGACGGTCGCGGCAGTGGCCGCAGAGGATACGGAATGAGCGATACCAAATCAGGCGACGACAAGACGCTGAGCGTCAATACGAAGAAGACGCTGACGTTGAAGCGCCCCGGCATGGAGCAGGGGACGGTGCGGCAGAACTTTTCGCATGGACGCACCAAGTCCGTCGTTGTCGAGACCAAGAAGCGCAAGTTTGCGCTGCCCGGCGAGAAGTCCGAGCCGGCGCCCGCGATCTCGCTGTTCAAGCCGAGGCCGCCGCAGCCTGCCCCGGCGCCAGCCGCGGAAGTGCAGCGCCCGCAGCCGGCGCCGCCCGCGCCGGAGCGCTCGGGCATGGTGCTCAACGAGCTTTCCAACGAGGAGATGGAAGCGCGCCGGCGTGCGCTCGAAGGATCGAAGGCACGCGAGGTCGAGGAGCGCAGGCGCGCTGCCGACGACGCCCGCCGCCGGGCCGAGGAAGATGAGCGCCGCCGCAAGGAGCGCGAGGAATCCGCCCGTCGCCAGGCCGACGAGGAGGCTCGTCTGCAGGCCGAGGCTGAGGCGCGCCGTCGTGCCGAGGAAGAGGCCCGACGCCGCACCCCGGCTCTGGAGGTGGCGACCGCCGGCGAGGACGAGGAAGCCGACGGACGGCCGAAGAGCCGTGTCGCGACACCGGCGCGCCGGCTGCCGACGCCCGAAGTTGCCCGCCCCGCGAAAGGCCGCGAGGACGACAAGCGGCGCGGCAAGCTGACCTTGAACAGCGCGCTCTCCTCGGAGGACGGCGATGCGCGTGCCCGGTCGCTGTCGGCGATGCGCCGCAGGCAGGAAAAGTTCAAGCGCGCCATGCATCAGGAGCCGCGCGAGAAGATCGTGCGCGAGGTGACGCTGCCGGAGACCATCACCATCCAGGATCTGGCCAGCCGCATGTCCGAGCGCGCGGTGGATGTGGTCAAGTACTTCATGAAGCAGGGCCAGATCATGAAGCCCGGCGATGTCATCGACGCCGACACCGCCGAGCTGGTGGCCGCCGAGTTCGGCCACTCCGTCCGCCGGGTGGCGGAATCCGACATCGAGGAAGGGCTGTTCAACATTGCCGATCGCCCGGAAGACCGGGTGTCACGTCCGCCGGTCGTCACCATCATGGGCCATGTCGATCACGGCAAGACCTCGCTGCTCGACGCCATCCGCAATGCCAATGTCGTGTCCGGCGAGGCCGGTGGCATTACCCAGCATATCGGCGCCTATCAGGTCGAGAAGAACGGCCAGAAGATCACCTTCATCGACACGCCCGGCCACGCGGCGTTCACGGCGATGCGTGCCCGCGGCGCCCAGGCGACCGACATCGCCATTCTGGTGGTCGCCGCCGACGACAGCGTCATGCCGCAGACGGTGGAATCGATCAATCACGCCAAGGCGGCAAACGTGCCGATCATCGTGGCGATCAACAAGATCGACAAGCCCCAAGCCAACCCGCAGAAGGTCCGCACCGAACTGCTCCAGCACGAGGTGTTCGTCGAATCGATGGGTGGCGAGGTGCTCGACGTCGAAGTGTCGGCGACCAAGGGAACCAACCTCGATAGGCTGCTCGAGGCGATTCTTCTGCAGTCGGAAATTCTCGACCTGAAGGCCAATCCCGATCGCACCGCCGAAGGCGTGGTGATCGAGGCCAAGCTCGACAAGGGCCGTGGCCCGGTCGCCACCGTGCTGGTTCAGACCGGGACGCTGCTGCCCGGCGATATCCTGGTGGCCGGCAACGAATGGGGCCGGGTGCGGGCGCTGGTCGACGACCGCGGCGACCAGATCCGGGAGGCTCCGCCGGCGATGCCGGTCGAGGTGCTCGGCCTGCAGGGCACGCCGCTTGCCGGCGACCGCTTCGCCGTGGTCAACAACGAGGCACGGGCCCGCGAGATCACCGAATACCGGCAGCGGCTGGCCCGCGACAAGGCGGTGGCCCGCCAATCCGGCCAGCGCGGCTCGCTCGAGCAGATGATGACCCAGCTGCAGACGAGCGGGCTGAAGGAGTTCCCGCTGGTGATCAAGGGCGACGTCCAAGGCTCGATCGAAGCGATCAACGCCGCGCTCGACAAGCTCGGCACCGACGAGGTCAAGGCGCGGATCGTCCATTCCGGCGTCGGCGCCATCACCGAAAGCGACGTGTCGCTGGCGGAGACCTCGCATGCCGCCATCATCGGCTTCAACGTGCGCGCCAACAAGCAGGCGCGTGACGCCGCCGAGCAGGCCGGGACGGAGATCAGGTATTACAATATCATCTACAACCTGGTCGACGACGTCAAAGCGGCGATGTCCGGACTGCTGTCGCCGGAACGGCGCGAGACCTTCCTCGGCAATGCCGAGATCCTTGAAGTGTTCATGATCACCAAGGTCGGCAAGGTCGCCGGCTGCCGGGTCACCGAGGGCAAGGTCGAGCGCGGGGCCGGCGTGCGCCTGATCCGCGACAATGTCGTCATCCACGAAGGCAAGCTGAAGACGCTGAAGCGCTTCAAGGATGAAGTGGCGGAAGTGCCGGCCGGACAGGAATGCGGCATGGCCTTCGAGAACTACGAGGACATTCGCGTCGGCGACATCATCGAGGCGTTCCGCGTCGAGCATGTCACCCGCACCCTTTGAGCCGTGCGGTCGGTCGCCGAGGCGGCCGACCGGGCCCGAAGATCGGAGTTGACGGCGCGGCTTCAGGCCGCGCCCAGCCGAAGGTCCGTTCAGATGTCGCGTTCCCCGTCTTCCGGTCCATCTCAGCGGCAGCTGCGCGTGGGTGAGCAGGTGCGTCATGCGTTGTCGGATCTGATGCAGCGAGGCGAACTGCGCGACGCGGTGATCGAGCAGGTGGTGCTGTCGGTGTCGGAAGTGAGAATGTCGCCCGACCTCAAGATCGCCACCGCGTTCGTTGCACCGCTCGGCAATGCCGACGATCAGGCGGTTGTCGAGGCGCTGAACCGCAATGCCCGCTTCATCCGCGGCCGACTGTCGCCGGCGCTCAGGCAGATGAAATACATGCCGGAGTTCCGCTTCCGGCTCGACACCAGCTTCGACAATATGGCGCGCATCGACGAGCTGCTGCGCTCCCCGGGGGTGGCACGCGATCTTGCCGCCCCCGACGAGGATGAAGGCCGATGAGCCGGCGCGGCAAGAAGAAGGGTCGGCCGGTTTCGGGCTGGCTGGTTCTCGACAAGCCGGTCGGCATGGGCTCGACCGAGGCGGTCTCCAAGGTCAAATGGCTGTTCGGGGCCGACAAAGCGGGCCACGCCGGGACGCTGGACCCGCTTGCCTCGGGCATGCTGCCGATCGCGCTCGGCGAGGCGACCAAGACCGTGCCCTATGTCATGGACGGCACCAAGGTCTATCGGTTCACCGTCGCCTGGGGCGAGGAGCGGACCACCGACGATCGCGAGGGCGCCGTCGCCAAGGCTTCCGCCAAGCGGCCCGACGCGGCAGCCATCCGCACGCTCTTGCCGCGCTACACCGGTGTCATTCTGCAGGTTCCGCCGCTGTTCTCGGCCGTCAAGATCGACGGCGAGCGCGCTTATGATCTGGCACGCGACGGCGAGCGCTTCGACATTCCCCCGCGCGAGGTCGAGATCGACCGGCTCGAGCTTCTGTCGGTGGCCGACGACGGCACTGCCGACTTCGAGCTGGAATGCGGCAAAGGCACCTATGTGCGCTCGCTGGCCCGCGATCTCGGCCGCGACCTGGGCTGTTTCGGCCATGTCAAATCGCTGCGCCGGGTCGAGGTGGAGCCGTTCTGCGCCGAGGACCTCGTCGCGCTCGAAACGCTGGAAGCGGCGTTGCCGGCCGCGGCGGCCGGCGCAGCCGATGCCGCCGACCGCTATCGCGCGCTGGACGCCCTGCTGGTCGCGACCGCAGCCGCCTTGGAATGCCTGCCGCAAGTGGCGCTGTCCGACGACGCGGCGGCGCGGCTCCGGCTCGGCAATTCCGTCATCGTCCGCGGCCGCGACGCGCCCATCGAGGCCGAGGAAGCCTGCGCCACCGCACGCGGCAAGCTGGTGGCGATCGGTGCGATCGAGGCCGGCATGTTCCATCCCAAGCGGGTTTTTGCCGGCTGAGAGGAGCTGCCTTTCCCTGGGCGGGGCGAAATGCCGCTTTCTTTTTGGGGGCAGTTCGACTATATGCGCCGCAACATTGCAGGTTGTGCAATGGCCATTGGCCCCTGCTGGACGACATCCTGGCTGCGGGCGTCCTGTTTCCTCCCGAACGAGAAAGGAAAAGCGCGATGTCGATTGCCACCGAACGCAAACGCGCATTGATGAGCGAATTTGCGACTGCCCAGGGCGACACCGGGTCGCCGGAGGTCCAGGTCGCGATTTTGTCCGAGCGCATCAAGAATCTGACGGAGCATTTCAAGGACCACAAGAAGGACAATCATTCCCGACGTGGTCTCCTGGCTCTGGTTTCGCAGCGTCGCCGCCTGCTCGACTACCTCAAGGGCAAGGATGAGACGCGCTATCAGACGCTGATCGAGAAGCTCGGCTTGCGCCGTTGACGACAAACCGGCGGACTTCCTGAGGGAAGCCCGCCGGTTGCCCATTCGGATCCGGCCTTCCAAGGTGGATCCGCCGGCCGGCGGGCCGGGGTCGACCTGGGTCGCCCCCACCGCTATTGCCGGAGCTTCAATGCCGCAAGGGGGCGGTTTTGGAGCCCTCCGGGCCGGTCATGGGGCAGGATTGCAGGACGCTTGCGGCGCGTTGGCGCCGAACCTGAAGCGTCGCGCTGTCTTGCCCGTGGCTCGCTCGACACTGAAGCCCGAGGACGGCTGCGCCGCGACAGTGCGGGGCAGCGTCCGCATTTGAAGGACAAGACATGTTCAACGACCACAAAGTGGAAATCCAATGGGGCGGCCGGCCGCTCACCCTCGAGACCGGCAAGATCGCCCGTCAGGCCGACGGCGCCGTGCTCGCCACCTATGGCGAGACCGTCGTGCTCGCCTCCGTCGTGTCTGCCAAGGAGCCGAAGCCCGGCTTCGATTTTTTCCCGCTCACCGTCAACTATCAGGAAAAGACGTTCGCCGCCGGCAAGATCCCGGGCGGCTATTTCAAGCGCGAGGGCCGGCCGAGCGAGAAGGAGACGCTGGTCTCGCGGCTGATCGACCGTCCGATCCGTCCGCTGTTCGCCGAAGGCTACAAGAACGACACGCAGGTGATCGTCACGGTGCTGCAGCACGACCTCGAGAACGACCCCGACGTCCTGTCGATCGTCGCCACCTCGGCCGCGCTGACGCTCTCGGGCGTGCCGTTCATGGGCCCGGTCGGCGGCGCCCGCGTCGGCTACATCAATGGCGAATATGTGCTCAACCCGCACCTCGACGAGATGCAGGAATCCAAGCTCGACCTCGTCGTCGCCGGCACGTCTGAAGCCGTGCTGATGGTCGAGTCGGAGGCCAAGGAACTGCCCGAGGACGTCATGCTCGGCGCCGTGATGTTCGGCCACAAGGGCTTTCAGCCGGTCATCGAAGCGATCATCAAGTTGGCCGAGGCGGCCGCCAAGGAGCCGCGCGAGCACCAGGTCGCGAGCCTGGCCGACCTCGAAAAAGAGATGCTCGGCCTGATCGAGGCCGATTTGCGCGCCGCTTACCGGAACACCGTCAAGCAGGACCGCTATGCCGCGGTCGATGCCGCCAAGGCGAAGGCCAAGGAGCACTTCGCTGCCTCCGGCGACGAGGTCCCCACCTGGAACGCCGAGCAGATCGCCGGCGTGTTCAAGGATCTGCAGGCCAAGATCGTGCGCTGGAACATCCTCGACACCGGAGCGCGCATCGACGGCCGTGATCTGAAGACGGTCCGGCCGATCCAGTCGGAAGTCGGCATCCTGCCGCGCACCCATGGCTCGGCATTGTTCACCCGCGGCGAAACGCAGGCGCTGGTGGTGGCGACCCTGGGCACCGGCGAGGACGAGCAGTATGTCGACGCCCTGACCGGCATGTACAAGGAGACCTTCCTGCTCCACTACAACTTCCCGCCCTATTCGGTCGGCGAGACCGGCCGCATGGGTTCGCCCGGCCGGCGCGAAATCGGTCACGGCAAGCTTGCCTGGCGGGCCATCCACCCGATGCTGCCGTCGCCGGACCAATTCCCCTATACCTTGCGGGTGGTCTCCGAGATCACCGAGTTCGAACGGTTCGTCGTCGATGGCCACCGTCTGCGGAACATCGCTGGCGCTGATGGATGCGGGTGTGCCGCTCGCCAAGCCGGTCGCGGGCATCGCCATGGGCCTGATCAAGGAAGGCGAGCGCTTCGCGGTGCTCTCCGACATCCTCGGCGATGAGGACCATCTGGGCGACATGGACTTCAAGGTCGCCGGCACCGCCGCCGGCGTGACGTCGCTGCAGATGGACATCAAGATCAGCGGCATCACCGAAGAGATCATGAAGATCGCGCTTGATCAGGCCAAGGACGGGCGCATCCACATCCTCGGCGAGATGGGCAAGGCGATCAGCGAGGGCCGCCAGGAGCTCGGCGAGTTCGCACCGCGCATCGAGGTGATGCATATTCCGACCGACAAGATCCGCGACGTCATCGGCTCAGGCGGCAAGATCATTCGCGAGATCGTCGAAAAGACCGGCGCCAAGATCAACATCGAAGACGACGGCACGGTCAAGATCGCCTCCTCCAACGCCAAGGAGATCGAGGCGGCCCGCAAGTGGATCCACACCATCGTGGCGGAGCCCGAGGTCGGCGAGATCTACGAGGGGACGGTGGTCAAGACCGCCGACTTCGGCGCCTTCGTCAACTTCTTCGGTCCGCGCGACGGCCTGGTGCACATCTCTCAGCTTTCCAACGAGCGTGTCGGCAAGACCACCGACGTGGTCAAGGAAGGCGACAAGGTGTTCGTCAAGCTGATGGGCTTCGACGAGCGCGGCAAGGTCCGCCTGTCGATGAAGGTCGTCGACCAGCAGACCGGCAAGGAGATCGCGCGCGAGAAGAAGGCCGAGAACGAAGAGAATGCCGCCTAAGTCCCGGCTCGGCCACGATCAGCCTGTTATCGTCTAAGGTCTTGCGGGCACCGTCATCCGGCGGTGCCCGCGGCGTTTTGAGGAGGGCGCCATGTCCGGGCCGCTCGCCACCCTGTTCCACCCGTTTGCGGCGGGCGCGCTGACGTCCCCCGGGCCCCGGGCGCGGCTGTTGTTTCTCGACGCATTGCCGGGGTTCACGCTGCCGGCCGGCTTCGGCCGCAGCCTGCTCGCGGTGCAGCCGTTCCGGCCGGATTACCTGGCCCTTGCGCGCCAGGGCTGGTCCGTAGTGGCTCGGCTCGAAGGCGCCGACCCGTTCGACGCGACGCTGGTGCTCGCCGGCCGCCATCGCGGCCGCACCGGACGGCTGATTGCCGAGGCGCTGGAGCGCACGGTGGCCGGGGGCCTAGTGGTGATCGCAGGGGCCAAGGACGATGGCATCGGCAGCCTGCGCAAACGGCTTGCCGGCCTGGTCCCGCTCGATGGCCAACTGCCCAAGTTCCACGGCATGGCGCTGTGGCTGAGACGCCCGCCCGACGCAGGCGAAGCGGTCGCTGCCTTGCGGGGAGCCGGCAGCTCGGCAAGCAGCCGCTTCGCTGCGGCGCCGGGCATGTTCTCGCACGACCGGATCGACCGCGGCTCGGCCTTGCTCGCCGCCCATCTTCCCGCCCAGCTCGCCGGCAAGGTGGCGGATTTCTGTGCCGGCTGGGGTTATCTCTCGGCCGAGCTCGCGCAGCGGGCGCCGGCGATCACGGGGCTCGATCTCTACGAGGCGGACATCGAGGCCCTTGAGGCTGCCCGCGGCAATCTGGCGGGCAGGCAGGGGACTCGCTTCTTCTGGCACGACCTCGAAGCCGAGAGGGTGACGGAGCGCTACGACTGGGTGGTGACCAACCCGCCGTTCCACCGCGGCCGCAAAGCCGATCCGGGCCTCGGCCAGGCCATCATTCGCGCGGCCGCCGCCGCGCTCTGCCCCGGCGGCCGGCTGGTGTTGGTGGCCAACCGCCAGCTGCCTTACGAGGCCGAATTGGCCCGCAGCTTCGGGGCTGTCGAGCAGCTGGCGCTCGACGGCGGGTTCAAGGTGCTGTCGGCGCGGCGCTAGCGCACCGCCTCTTCGAAACAAGTTGGAGCGCGGCTCATTCGCCTTCGTCGTCGGTGCGCTTCAGCTCGTCCAGCGTCGGCATCGAGACGACATGGTAGCCGGCATCGACATAGTGGATCTCGCCCGTGACCCCGACGGAGAGGTCGCTCAGCAGATAAAGTGCGGCTCCGCCGACATCGTCGATGGTGATCGACCGGCGCAGCGGCGCATTGCGCTGCTGGTAGGAAAACATCACCCGTGCATCGGAAATGCCGGCACCTGCCAAGGTGCGTACCGGGCCGGCCGAGATGCCGTTGACGCGGATGCCGCGTGGGCCGAAGTCGTTGGCCAGGTAGCGCACGCTTGCCTCCAGGCCGGCCTTGGCCACCCCCATCACATTGTAGTTTGGCATGACCCGCACCGACCCGGCATAGGTGAGCGTCAGCATCGCACCGCCGTTCTCCATCAGCGCCGCCGCGTTGCGGGCGACTTCGGTGAACGAGTAGCAGGAGATCACCATCGTGCGGATGAAGTTCTCGCGGCTGGTGTCCGCATAGCGGCCCTTGAGCTCGTTGCGATCGGAGAAGCCGATGGCGTGAACGACGAAGTCGATCCCGTTCCAAGCAGCTGCCAGCTCGTCGAACACCCTGTCGATCGAGGCGCTGTCCTCGACATCGCAGGGCACCACCAGACTGGCGCCGACCTTGTCGGCCAGCGGGCGCACGCGCCGGCCGAACGCCTCGCCCTGGTAGGTGAAGGCGAGCTCAGCCCCCTGCTCGCTGAGCTTCTTGGCTATCCCCCAAGCGATGGAATGATCGTTGGCGACGCCCATGATCAGGCCGCGCCTGCCAGTCATCAAACCATTCATGTCGGGCAGGTCCCTAGCCGTTGTAACGCTGAAAGACCAGCGTCGCGTTGGTGCCGCCGAAGCCGAAGGAGTTCGACAGCACCGTATCGAGCTGGGCATCGTCGATGCGGCGCCGAACGATGGGCATACCTTCGAACTCCGGGTCCAGCTCTTCGATGTGGGCGCTTTCGCCGATGAAGCGTTTCTGCATCATCAGGATCGAATAAATCGATTCCTGAACGCCGGCGGCGCCCAACGAATGGCCGGTCAGCGATTTGGTCGAGGTGATGTAGGGCTGCTTTTCGCCGAACACCTCGCGGATCGCCCCCATTTCCTTCGAATCACCGACCGGCGTGGAGGTGCCATGGGTGTTGATATAGTCGACCGGCGCGTCGACCGTGGCGAGCGCCTGGCGCATGCAGCGGACTGCCCCTTCGCCCGACGGCGCGACCATGTCGAAGCCGTCCGACGTGGCGCCGTAGCCGACGATCTCGGCCAGAATCTTGGCGCCGCGCGCCTTGGCGTGCTCGAGCTCCTCGACCACCAAGACGCCGGCGCCGCCGGCGATCACGAAGCCGTCGCGCTTGAGATCATAGGCGCGCGAGGCAACGGCCGGCCGGTCGTTGAACTTGGTCGCCATCGCGCCCATGGCGTCGAACAGATTGGACATCGTCCAGTCGAGGTCTTCGTGACCGCCGGCGAACACCATATCCTGCTTGCCGAACTGGATGAGCTCATAGGCATTGCCGATGCAATGCGCCGACGTCGAGCAGGCGGAGGAGATCGAATAATTGACGCCGTGGATCTTGAACCACGTGGCCAGGGTGGCCGAGGCGGTCGAGGACATGGCCTTTGGTACCGCGAACGGCCCGATCCGTTTGGGACTGCGGTTCTTCTCGGTGATCTCGCTCGCCTCGACGATCGTCCGGGTCGAGGGCCCGCCGGAGCCCATGATGATGCCGGTCCGCGCGCTGGTGATCTCGGCCTCGGTGAGGCCGGCATCGGCGATCGCCTGCTGCATGGCGACATGGTTCCAGGCGCCACCCTTCGACAGGAAGCGCAATGCGCGCCGGTCGATCAGGCCGCTCGGGTCGAGCGTCGGGGCACCCCAAACCTGACAGCGGAAGCCATGCTCGGCGAAGCTTTCGGAGAAGGTGATTCCCGACTTGGCCTCACGCAGCGAGGCTTCCACTTCGCCGGCGTCATTGCCGATCGACGACACGATACCGAGACCTGTGACCACCACGCGTCTCATCGGGAGCTCCCTTGCGCCTTCTCAGACCCGTCGTCAGGCCGCTTGTTTAAAGAGACCGACCCGGAGATCGGCCGCCTTATAGATGGTCTCGCCGTCGGCCTTCATCCAGCCGTCGCCGATGCCGAGCACCAGGCGGCCGCGCATCACCCGCTTGAAGTCGACCCCATACTCGACCCGCGACGTCTTCGGCGTGACCATGCCGGTGAACTTGACCTCGCCGGTGGACAGCGCCCGGCCCTTGCCGGGCTCGCCCAGCCAGCCGAGAAAGAAGCCGCTCATCTGCCAGAGCGCATCAAGGCCCAGGCAGCCCGGCATCACCGGATCGCCGATGAAGTGGCAGGCGAAGAACCAGAGGTCGGGGCGGATGTCGAGCTCGGCTCGAATCAGTCCCTTGTCGAACTCGCCACCCGTCTCGCTGACGGCGCTGATGCGATCGAACATCAGCATTGGCGGGGCCGGCAGCTGGGCATTGCCGGGACCGAACAGTTCGCCGCGCGCACAGGCCAGCAGATCCTCATAGCCGTAGCTGGACTTCTGTTCGGCCATCCGATCGCTTACTCCTTCCGACATTCACATGCCGACGCGACTCACTAGCACAGTCCGTTTCCAGCCGGAAACCGACGTCAGCGCTTAACGTGCCGGCACCGCCGGGTCAATGCGCCGCTATTGATCGCCGGATCGCGACCGAATATATCTCGGCGTGGGTGAAGACGGCGCCAGTGCGGGCCGACGCGACAAGAAGTGCCGATCGGGATGAATGCGGGCGACAACAGGAATGGAATTCCGATAGACCAGCGTGTGCGGGCCGCCGGATTGCGGCCGACGCGGCAAAGACTGGCCCTGGCGCAGCTCTTGTTCGCCAAGGGCGACCGCCATCTGTCGGCCGAGGAGCTGCACGAAGAGGCGTTGGCCGCCGGCGTGCCGATCTCGCTCGCTACCGTCTACAATGCGCTGCACCAGTTCACCGAGGCCGGGCTGCTCAGGATCCTGGCGGTCGAGGGCTCGAAGACCTATTTCGACACCAACACCAGCGATCACCATCACTTCTTCATCGAAGGCGAGAACAAGATCTTCGATATCGACACCGGCTCGGTGCGGGTGATGAACCTGCCGGAACCGCCTGCCGGCATGGAAATCGTCAACGTCGACATTGTCGTGCGCCTACGGCCGACGCGCCGTTGACGAGGACGGGCCGGCGTTCCCCGATCAATCCTTGATCGTCTCGCCCGGATAGGCGCCCCAGACCAGCGACTGGCCGATCCAGCCGGTATGGCCGTCGAAGGTCATTTTGCACCAGTCGCCGTCACAGGAATGGATGGTGCCGATCACGCCTGGCTCGAGCAGCGCGATCGGTTGGGCGCTGCGGCTGGGGTCGGCTAGCAGCGAGATCTGCGCAGGCTTGCCCTTTTGCCAAGGCGCGGCGATGCCGGTCCGCCGGCCCGACAGCAACGACTGGTTGATCCAGCCTTCGGCGCCGTCGGAATCCCGCACCCGCCGCCAGTTGTCGTACTCCTGGATGATCTCCATCGGCAGACCCGGCTTGAGATACATCCAGTCGACCGCGTAGTTGGACCCCGGGCCGATGCGCGAGTTGACCCGGCCCGACTTCAAGCTGACGAAGCGAGGCAGCGGCAGGCCGCTCGCACCGCGGGTGATCTCCTGGCTGACCGGGGCCGCGCGCGCGTCGAGCGACACCGAGGGCGCTTGCAGCAGCATGGCCGTCACCAGGATCGCACCGAGCCCGCTGCGGGGCGACGCGAAAGCAGACACCGTCTTTTCTCCTGCCACCTTCGAGAGCCGGGCCGCCCGGCTTTTTCTTTGTCATCGGCTGCCCCGCTTGATACATGGAAACGAGAAACCGGCGAGCCTCCGCGAGTTTCGCTCGACTTGGTTAACGAGGTCTCAACGGAGCCGCCAACGAGGAGCCCATGGCCGGCAGGAAGAAGCCTCTCGTCGTCATCACGCGCAAGCTGCCCGATCCTGTCGAGACGCGCATGCGCGAGCTGTTCGATGCGCGCCTGGTCCTCGAAGATCGGCCGATGACCCAGCCCGAGCTGGTTGCTGCCATCCGCGAGGCCGATGTGCTGGTGCCGACCATCACCGACCGGATCGACGCGGCGCTGCTTGCCCAAGCCGGGCCGAACTTCAAGCTGATCGCCAATTTCGGCAACGGCGTCGAACATATCGACGTCGCCGCCGCGGCCAAGGCCGGCATCACCGTCACCAACACCCCGAACGTGCTCACCGAAGACACCGCCGACATGACCATGGGCCTGATGCTGACGGTGCCGCGGCGGCTGACCGAAGGCGCCAACGTGCTCAGCAGCGACGGCACCTGGGCGGGATGGTCGCCGACCTGGATGCTCGGCCGGCGGATTTGGGGCAAGCGGCTCGGTATCGTCGGCATGGGCCGCATCGGCACCGCGGTGGCGCGGCGGGCCAAGGCCTTCGGCCTGTCGATCCACTACCACAACCGTCACCGGGTCACCCCGCTGGTCGAGGATGAGCTCGAGGCGACCTATTGGGAGAGCCTCGACCAGATGCTCGCGCGCATGGACATCATCTCGGTCAATTGTCCGTCGACGCCGGCTACCTTCCATCTGCTCTCGGCGCGGCGGCTGGCGCTGATGCAGCCCTCGGCCTACATCGTCAACACCGCGCGCGGCGACATCATCGACGAGGATGCGCTGATTGCCATGCTGCAGGACGGCAAGCTTGCCGGAGCCGGCCTCGACGTCTTCGAGCACGAGCCGGCGGTCAATCCCAAGCTGCTCAGGCTGGTGGAGAAGGGCAAGGTGGTGCTCTTGCCGCATATGGGCTCGGCCACGATCGAGGGCCGCATCGACATGGGCGAGAAGGTGATCATCAACATCCGCACCTTCTGCGACGGGCATCGGCCGCCCGACCGGGTGCTGCCGAACAGGGTGTAGAGCGGATCACCGTTCCTTCGAATCGGTGCTTCGCTCTAAGTCTTTGTTTTTCCGCAATCCCGGACGGAAAACCGTTGCCACTGTTCCTGGAATTGCTCTAACCCGGCGGTGGAGCGGCCGAAAGCATCCCTTCCGCCGAGACCGCGACCGCAAGGCCGCTGTAGAGCGGATGGTCGGCCCGGGGCAGCGAGATCGCCGGGGGTGCCCGCCAACCCATCTCGCGCGCCACGATCAGCCCGAGCAGGAGCACCGCGTCCGGCTGATCGAGCACCAGCGCGGCAGGGGCGAGCTCGGCCCGCACCAGCTCGAGCAGCACCGCCGAGGCGGATGACGAGCCGATCGTGCCGGGTAAGAACAGCACCCGGCCGGTCACCGATTGGCCAAGCTGCGGGTGGCGCACATCGGCGATCAGCCCGCTGCGCGGGTCGACGCCGCCCCAAAAGCTGATCGGCGCGCCGAGCACCAGGGCCGCCCCCTGTGCCGCCTCCCCCGGCACCAGGATCTTGGCCCGGCGCGGCGTCACGCGCCGGCCTCGGAGAGCGCCGGCCGGCCGCCGACGGCGCTTTCCACGCACTCGGCGAGCGAGCCGTAAAGCACCGCGTAGCCGATATTGCCGGGGGCGTAGTGGGCAAACTTTCCCGAGTTTGTCATCAGCACGCCGCCGCTCCGAAGCGGCAGGATCGGGGTCACGACCACGCAGGTGTCGACCACGAAGACCACGCCTGCGCGTTCCATCCGGCCGCGAAGGTCGGCGGCCAGCGCCGCGAGCACGTGCCGGCCGGTGCAGGCATAGAGCGGCACGGACAGAATGCGGCCCGCCAGGCGCCTGTCGAGCTCCAGGCATTCGGCAAGCGACAGATGCGGGCTGCCGATCGCCACCGCGTCGAGGCGATCGGCCCGCGCCGCGGTGGAAAGCGCCCGCCGCGCCGTTGCGACCATGTCGGCAGTGACGATGATCGTCGCTTGCGGTGGCTCGTCGGCGAGCGCAGCTGCCAGGTCGGGCGCCTCCGGCGTGACGCCTTCGACATGAAAGAGGGCGACTGCTCCGGTAGCAGCCGCAGCGGCGCCGAAGGCCTTCAGCCGGTCCTCGCTCGGCCTTGTCGGAACGCCGGTGACGACGCCGACGGCCTCGCCGATCTCGCGGCCGTAAAGGGCGCCGAGGATCGGCCAGGCGACGTCGCTGTCGAGGAAATCCGGTGCCAGCCAGCCGACATCGAACACCACCCTGGCCCGTCGGTTCGCCGGCCGGTGCAAGCCGACATCCGGCGCCCGACCGGTGATCGCGCAGGCGATGTCGAGGAAGTCGCCGTAGCGGTTCGTGCGGGCGCCAAGCACCGAATTGCAGAATGCCACGGCGTTGGATTCCCCCCAGGCGACATCGGTACCGCACTCCGGCCGATGACCGGCCTGGTAGGGCGCGCAGGTCCAGCTCGGCTCGCAGCCGAGCGCCCGGTAGGCCTGCATCAGCCGCCCGGCCATGCCGCGCTCCGGTTGGGCAAGCCGCACATGGGCGCAGCCGGTCAGGTCGAGCGCGCCGACATTGAGGGTCGCGCGCACTCTCACCCGCGCTCCGCCTGCAACGAGCTTTTCGGCAAACAGGGTGCCGGAATCGCCATGATAGAGGGCGCCATCGATATGAGCCGAGCGGATCGGAATCAGCCGGGGCGCCCCGAGAAGACGTCCGGCTTCGGCCAGGATGCGCATCGCGATTGCCGATCCCTCGCCATCGCGGCCCGCGGCGACCGCCTGCTCGTCGGCCGACAGCGCCATGCTCACCGCTGCGCTCCATAGGCGATCACATCGAAGCGGGCGGCCAGTCCGTCGTAGAGCAACAGGCGCCCGACCAGCGGCGCGCCGATGCCGAGGATCAGCTTCAACGCCTCCATCGCCTGCAGGGTGCCGATCACCCCGGTGAGCGCCCCGAGGATGCCCGCCTCGGCACAGGAAGGGATCAGCCCGGAAGGCGGCGGCTCCGGGAACAGGTCGCGGTAGGTGGGATAGGGAGCGCCGTCCGGTGCGGCCGCGTATGGCATCAGCACGGTGACCTGGCCGTCGAAACGGCCGACGGCGGCGTGGACCAGCGGTTTTTTCGCCACCGCACAGGCATCGGCGAGCACATAACGCGTGTCGAAATTGTCCGAGCCGTCGCAGACCACGTCGAAGCCGGCAATCAGCTCCGGCGCAGTCTCGCGGTCGACGCGCAGCGCAAATGTCTCAACCGCGACCTCCGGGTTGAGCGCGGCGAGGGCGGCCTTGGCGCTGTCCGTCTTGGCGAGCCCGACGCGATCGGTGGTGTGGATGACCTGGCGCTGCAGATTGGCGAGCGCCACCACGTCGTCGTCGGCAATCCCGAGCGTGCCGACGCCCGCCGCCGCCAGATAGGCGAGCACCGGCGCGCCGAGGCCGCCGGCGCCGATCACCAGCACCTTGGCCCGCTTCAGCTTCTGCTGACCCGCCCCGCCCACTTCCGGCAGCACGATATGGCGGGCGTAACGCTCCAGTTCCGCTTGCGACAGGGCTGCCGGGGATGTGGCCATCGGCTCGACCTTAGCGGCCGCCGCCACCCTTGTCAGTCGCCTTGCAACGGCCTGACTTCGCCATGCGCGACCGTGAGGAATTGGGCGCGCCCGCGCAGGGCCGAGAACAGCGCCGGCTCGGTTCCGGTCATGAACACCTGCCCGCCGAGACCTTCCAGGATCGCAAACAGCGCCGCGCGCCGGCCTGCGTCGAGATGGGCGCCGATCTCGTCGAGCAGCAGGATAGGGGCGGCGCCGGTCATTTCGGCGGTCAGCCGCGCATGCGCAAGCATCAGCCCGACCAGCAGCGCCTTCTGCTCGCCGGTCGAGCAGAGTTCGGCCGGCATGTCCTTCGGCCGGTGACGCGTCAACAGATCCGAGCGGTGAGGGCCGTCGAGGGTCCGGCCTGCCGCACGATCGCGGCTGCGGCCGGCCGCCAGGCGGCGGCGGAGCTCCTCCTCGACCTCGACGGCCGGGCCAAGGCCGACGGCATCGTCGGGAAACCCGGCAAGCGCGACGCTCGCCTGCGGAAACGGGCCGTCGGCCGGCAGCCGGTCGATCATCGCCGTCAGCAGCCGGACAAGCTCGCTGCGCGCCGCCGCCATCGCAGTGCCGAGCTCGGCGAGCTGCACCTCGATGGCATCGAACCAGGCGTCGTCGTTGAGATCCTCGGAGAGCAGCCGGTTGCGTCCGCGCATCGCCCGCTCATAGGCGATAGCGCGCTCGCCATGCGCCGGATCGATGGCGAGCACCAGCCGGTCGAGGAAGCGGCGGCGGTCTGCGGCAGGTCCGGAAAACAGCGCATCCATTGCCGGCGTGATCCAGCCGACCCGCAGCCACTCGAGCAGCGCCTCGGCCGAGCGGGCAGCGGCGCTGTTGATGCGCACCCGCCGGCCGCTCTCCGCCTCGATCGCGCTTCCGGCCGTTCCGGTGCCGATGCTGGCCTCTCCGGCGGGGCCGCTTATTTCGGCGTGGACGGCGAAGCCGGCATCGCTGCCGTTGCGGGCGACCTCGGCATAGGGCGCCCGGCGCAAGCCCCGGCCGGGGGCAAGAAAGGAAATGGCTTCCAAAAGGTTGGTCTTGCCGGCGCCATTGTCGCCGGTGAACACCACGAGCCCCGGCTCCACGGCCAAGGACAGCGCGGCGTAGTTGCGAAAGTTGGTAAGTGTCAGCTTACTGACAAACGGCCCCGCGACGCCGGTCCGGCCACTTGCCGACATGCTGCCGCGCCTGGCCGCAGCCCGCTCAGACGCGCATCGGCATCAGCACATAGAGCGCATGCTCGTCGCTGGTGTCGTGGATCAGCGTCGGAGAACCGGCGTCGGCCAGCATGAACTCCGCATCGCTGCCGGCAAGCTGCGCGGCAACGTCGAGCAGATAGCGGGCATTGAAGCCGATCTCAAGCGGATCCGCCGAATAGTCGGCGGCCAGCTCCTCGGTGGCGCTGCCGGAGTCGGGATTGTTGACGGCAAGCGTGACCTGGCCGTCGGCGATCGACAGCTTCACGGCCCGGCCGCGCTCGGAGGAGATCGTCGACACCCGGTCGACCGCCGCAGCGAAGCTCTGGCGGTCGATGACCAGCTTCTTGTCGTTGGTCGTCGGGATCACGCGCTGATAGTCGGGGAAGGTGCCGTCGATCAGCTTGGAGGTGAGCACGACGCTGCCGATGGTGAAGCGGATCTTGGTGTCCGAAAGCTCGATGGTGACGGCGACATCCGGGTCATCGACCAGCTTCTGCAGCTCGCTCACCGTCTTGCGCGGGATGATGATGCCCGGCATGCCCTCCGAGCCGGCCGGCGCGTCGATCTCGGCGCGTGCCAGCCGGTGGCCGTCGGTGGCCACCGACCGCAGCTTGAGCTTGCTGCCGGCTTCGTGCGTATGCAGGAAAATGCCGTTGAGATAGTAGCGGGTCTCTTCGGTCGAGATCGCAAACTGGGTTTTTTCGATCAGCCCCTTCATCGACGCCGATTCGACCCTGAAGATATGCGAAAACGAGCCAGCGGTGAGTTCCGGGAAGTCGGACTGCGGCAGACACTGCAGGCGGAAGCTCGAGCGGCCCGAGATCACTGCCATCGAGCGCTCTTCCTCGTCGGTCTTGAGCATCACCTCCGCCCCGTCGGGCAGCTTGCGGACGATGTCGTAGAGCAGGTGCGCAGGGACCGTCGTTGCGCCACCCTGCTCGACATTGGCGGCGGTCGCCTCGGTCACCTCCAGATCGAGGTCCGTCGCCTTCAGCTCCAGACTGGCGCCCGTCGCGGACAGGAGCACGTTGGAGAGGATCGGGATGGTGTTGCGCCGTTCCACCACCCGATGGACGTGGTTGAGCGACTTGAGGAGGTTGGAGCGTTCGAGCACAGCGCGCATGACGAAATTCGCTTCGATGAGTATGCGTCCACCTGGCGGAAGGCCGCAGCGGAGGCCGCAAATGGTCGGATTTGTTGCAAGGTGACAGGAAAACAGCGGCAAACGCAAGTCTGCGCCCGCCGCCGTCCCCTGTTCGCGGTGCGATCGCCGGGGCGTCGTCCTCGGCGCGGCATCGATGCCGCGCCGGGAGGCGCCCCTGGCGGGTCAGGCCTGGTCGGCGATCAGCCGGCGCAACAGCTCCAGCTCCTGAGCGAGCGTGTTGTCGCCGGCCGACAGATCCTCGATCTTGCGCACCGCATGCAGCACGGTGGTGTGGTCGCGGCCGCCGAAGCGCCGTCCGATCTCCGGCAGCGAGCGCGGCGTCATTACCTTGGACAGGTACATCGCCACCTGCCGCGGCTTGACGATGGTGCGCGTGCGCCGGTTGGACAACAGCTCGCTTTTGGAGACATTGTAGTGGCGCGCCACGATGCGCTGGATGTCCTCGATGCGCACCCGCTTCGGCTCTCCGGACCGGTAGATGTGGCCGAGGATCTCGTCGATGCGCTCGATGGTGATCTGCGGCTCGAAGGAGTGTCGAAACAGCAGCTGGTTGAAGGCGCCTTCAACCTCGCGTCCGCTGCCCGTCACCGTGCGCGCCACGTGGACGAGGACCTCCTCCGAAATCGCCAGCGAAGCGTCTTCGGCCTGCGCCAAGGCAAGCCGTGCCTTGAGCATTGCCAGCCGCATGCTGTAGTCGGGCGCCGACATCTCCAGTGCGACGCCGCCATTCAGCCGCGAGCGCACCCGTGGCTCGAGCGATTCGAGCTCCGCCGGCGGCCGGTCGGCGGCCACCACCACCTGCTTGGCACTGTCGAGCAGCATGTTGATCAGGTGGCAGAATTCGTGCTGGATCGACTTGCCTTGCAGGAATTGCATGTCGTCGATGATCAACAGATCGATGTCGCGCAGCTGCTCCTTGAGCGTCAGCGCATTGTTGTCGCGGATGGCGGTCGCAAAGCGCCACATGAAATATTCGGCGGTCAGATAGACCACCCGTGCCTGCGGGTTCTGGGCGAGCAACTCGGCGGCAATCGCCTGCAGCAGATGCGTCTTTCCGAGCCCGACAGTGGCATGCAGAAAGAGCGGGTTGAAGCGCACCGCATTGGATTGCGATTCAGCGACCGCCTTGGCGGCGGCAAAGGCGACACGGTTCGACGGCCCCTCGACGAACGAGGTGAAGGTGTAACGCGAATCGAGCGGCGATCCGAGCACGTTCTTGCGGCAATCCTGCTCGAGAACCGGCGCCGGGCGCAGCCCTGCCGGGCGTTCTGCACGCGGCGAAATCAGCGTGCCGGAGCCGAGCGCCGTCTGCGCCGGCCGGGAGGATTTCCGAGGCAGCGACTGCTCGGCCTCCGGCGCACCGCGTGCGCCGCGGGTCGCGCTGCGCACGATAACTTCGATTTTCAGGAGATCCGCATCTTCAAGCTTCCACAATTCGTGAATCAGATCGAGATAGTGGCCGTTGATCCACGAGCGGAGAAAGGCGGTCGGGACGGACAGGCGCGCAACACCGCGCGAGCATTCGGCAAGCTTCATGCGGCCGAACCAGCTCGAATAGACCTCGCTGCCGAGCCGTGCCTTGAGCTGAGATTTGACGCGGTCGAACGTACGGCTTGCTCCCCTCGGCTCGCCCCCCTCTCGGCTTTCGACAACATCCGTCGTAAAGGGGAAGCGATGTCGTGCTCCCCCTTCGATTGCGCTTTGCATGATTTCCTGTCCTTCTCTTGTGCCGCCGCCGTGCCCGCTCCGCCCAGCGGGCCGACAGTCTCCCTCGTTAACAAGACAGCTGCTGCCGCCAGCGGCCGCAGCTGCCTGCCCACTCGCACGAGGCGCCTGTTCCCAGCCGCCTCGGTACCCTCTCCTTTCAGCGACACTGGAGCGCGCGCGACCCTTCGCGTCCGGCGTAACCGCCAGACCGAAATCAGGCTCCGATCCAGATCTCCGCATCACACATATCGAGAATAGATCGACGACTTCACCGTCCGCGGAATGGCTCCGCGGTCGTTCCCTCGTATTTTGGCTGGGTCGTCACGCCAGTCGGCTCGTCCCTCTCGATGGCTGGAGACTACATAACTCGTCGGCGGCGAAGCAAGGCCGCCGTTAACCGAAAATTTACGATTTGCCGCTTGCGTCCGTCCGTCCCGTCAGGCCGAAATCCGGCCCAAATGCGATAAGCCGTTTTGATTCAAAACCTTTTCCGCAGGCCGTTTTCACCGCGCCGGGAAGCGAAATAAATTTTAAAAAAATCGCTTGACATCTCGATGCCGTCGAGGCCCGGTGGATGACCTTGACAACATGTGGACAACCGCCAGTAAGCCTTTGTAATTGCTATGCGATTTACGCTAGGCCTCGGTCCCGCTCACGCTCTCTATGACGGCTTGCAGAACACTCATAGCGAGCCACGCCGGCAAAGAAAACCCGGGATGGCAAACACACAGCCGGCAAGTACCTTCTCAAGCCTTTGCACGGCAAAAGAAAAAACCCGACGCAGTGACGCCGGGTCTTATCAGAATGTAAATCAGTGGGTGTGCTCAGGAAGACAGCGTCTTCAACCTCTGGGTGAGCCGCGACACCTTGCGCGAGGCCGCGTTCTTGTGGATCACGCCCTTGCCCGCCGCTCGCATCAACTCCGGCTGGGCGGCCAGAAGGGCCAACTCGGCCGCCGACTTGTCCCCACTCGCCAAGGCCTCTTCCACCTTGCGCACATAGGTACGGACGCGCGAGCGCCGCGCTTTGTTGGTCGCTGCGCGACGGTTGATCTTGCGCGCCGCCTTCTTGGCCGACGGTGTATTGGCCATGTCGCCTCTCTGTTCGATCTCTCAAAAAAGCGCCGACAGAGACAACGGCCAGCGCAAAAACCAAACGGGCAGCCCGCAGGCCGCCTCAAGTGGGCGGCTTATAGTGGAGCTTCCCCGCGGCGTCAACGCTTCGCGGACCGTTTTGGCCGGCCAGGTCAGCGGTTGCGAAACTCTGCCGCACGCTTGCCGATGAAGGCGTCCATGCCCTCCTTCTGGTCGTCCAGTGCGAACATGGCGTGGAAGACTCGCCGCTCGAAGCGTATGCCCTCGGCAAGCGTAGTCTCGTAGGCGCGATTGACGGCCTCCTTGGTCATCATCACGGCGGGCAGCGACTGTTGGCCGATCTTCTCCGCCGCGCCCATCGCCTCGGCAAGCAGCTCGGCGGCAGGCACGATCCGCGACACCAGACCGGCGCGCTCGGCCTCGGCGGCGTCCATCATCCGCCCGGTGAGGCACATGTCCATGGCCTTCGACTTGCCGACGAAGCGGGCCAGCCGTTGCGAGCCGCCGATGCCCGGCATGACGCCGAGCGTGATCTCCGGCTGGCCGAACTTCGCCGTATCGGCGGCGATGATGAAGTCGCAGAGCATGGCGAGTTCGCAGCCGCCGCCCAGCGCATAGCCGGCAACCGCTGCGACGATCGGCTTGCGCATGCGGGTCACTGCATCCCAGCCGGCAAACAGGTCCTCCATATAGGCATCGATATAGCGCTTGGGCTGCATTTCCTTGATGTCGGCGCCGGCCGCGAAGGCGCGTTCCGAGCCGGTAAGCACGGTGGCGGAGATGCCGGGATCGGCCTCGAAGCCGGCCAAGGCGGCGACCACCTCGCCCAGCATGGCGCTGTTCAGCGCATTGAGCGCCTTCGGCCGGTTGAGCCTGATCAGGCCGACCCGGCCATGCGTTTCGACGAGGATGGTGTCGGACATGGCGTTTCTCCGCGGTGATGGGCGCCAGCCTAACGCTGGCAGGTCGGGCAGTAGAAGGTCGAGCGGCCGCTCTGGACGATGCGACGGATGATCCCGGCGCAGCCGTCGCGCGGGCAGGGCCGGCCTTCCCGGTCGTAGACAGCGAATGTGTGCTGGAAATCGCCGAGCGAGCCATCGGTGCGGATGTGATCGCGCAGCGACGAGCCGCCCGCTGCGACAGCGTCGGCAATGGTCTGGCGGATGGCGTCGGCGAGCCGGACGGCGCGCTGGCTCGGCCGCCCCGGGGCGCCGGCAATGGTGCCCGCGGCACGCCGCGGCGACAGGCGCGCGCGCCACAGCGCCTCGCAGACATAGATATTGCCGAGCCCGGCGATCCGGCGCTGGTCGAGCAGTGCCGCTTTGAGCGGCGCCTTGCGGCCGCGCAGCATGTCGGCGATCACGGCCCCGTCGAGCGCGTTGCCGGTGGGCTCGAGCCCGAGCCCGGCCAGCATCGGATGGTCATCGACCGCATCGTTCTCGGCAAACAGCATGAAGCCGAACCGGCGCGGGTCGTTGAAGACGATGCGGCGCGGCTGTCCGTCAGCCGAAACGACGTGAAAAACGATGTGGTCATGCCCGGCATCCTTGGAGCGCGGATGGTGGAAGGCGCCGGGCGCGGAAACCGCGTGCTCGACTTCGATGCGGAACGAGCCCGACATGCCAAGGTGGCAAATGAGCACCGGGCCGGGGCCGTCGAGATAAAGGAGCAGAAACTTGGCCCGCCGCGCGATGTCGGCAACCCTGCGGCCGGTGAGGCGTTGGCTGAACCGCGGCGGCAGCGGAAACCGCAAATCCGGCCGCCGGGCCTCGACCCGCACGATCAACGCCCCTTCGAGCACCGGTTGGAGGCCGCGCCTGACCGTCTCGACCTCGGGTAGCTCAGGCATCGGCGCCGGTGAGGGCCGGGCAGAACGATACCCCGTGCGGCCCAGGGGTCAGCCCGAGATGGGCTGCGATCGTCGCGCCGATGTCGGCAAAACTGCGCCTCAGCCCGACTGCGCCGCCGCGGCGGCCGGCGGCGACGCCCAGCACCGGCACGCGCTCGCGGGTATGGTCGGTGCCGCGACACGTCGGATCGCAGCCATGATCGGCGGTCAGCACCATGAGATCGCCGGCGGCGAGCCGGCCGAGCGCCTCGGGCAGGCGGCGGTCGAAGGCCTCGAGCGCCGCGGCGTAGCCCGCGACGTCGCGCCGGTGGCCGTAGACGCTGTCGAAATCGACGAAATTGGCAAACACCAGGTCGCCGTCGGCGGCTTCGTCGATGCCGTTGAGCGCCGCGTCGAACAACGCCATGTTGTCGGCGCCCTTGTACACGGTCGAAATGCCCTGCTGGGCAAAGATGTCGCCGATCTTGCCGATGCCGATCACCCGCCTTCCATTTGCCACGACGCGATCGGCCAGCGTCGGCTCGGGTGGGGGCACCGCATAGTCGCGACGATTGGCCGTGCGGCGGAACTCGGCGGCCTTTTCGCCCGCGAATGGCCGGGCGATCACCCGGCCGATGTTGAGCGGATCGACGAGGCGGCGGACGGTCCGGCAGAGTTCATAGAGCCGCTCCAGCCCGAAATGCTGTTCATGGGCGGCGATCTGATAGACGGAATCGGCGGAGGTGTAGCAGATCGGCCGGCCGGTTCGAATGTGCTCCTCGCCCAACCTGGCGATGATCTCCGTCCCCGACGCATGGCAGTCGCCTAGGATGCCGGGCAGCCCGCCCTCGCGCACCACCGCCTCGGTGAGCTCGGCCGGAAAGGCCGGCTCGCTGACCGGAAAGTAGCCCCAGGCAAACGGGACCGGCACTCCGGCGATCTCCCAATGGCCGGACGGCGTGTCCTTGCCGCTGGAGATCTCTTCCGCCGCACCCCAGAAGGCGCCCGGCCGCAGCTGGTCAGGCAGGGGAAAGCCGGTGGCTTGACGCCCGCTCGCGAGGCGGGCGGCCTCGCCCAGGCCGAGACTGGCGAGATGCGGCAAGTGGAGCCGCCCATGGCGCAGGCCGGTCCGGTCCGCGACGCCGGCTGCGCAAGCTTCGGCAATGTGCCCGAAGGTGTTGGCGCCGTCATCGCCGAACGCAGCGGCATCGGGGGCACCACCGATCCCGAAGGAATCGAGCACGAAAAGGAAGGCGCGTGGCATCGGGTCTCTGTCCAACCGAGCCAAGAGATAAGGCCGAAGCCGCGCCTTGGCAAACCGCCCTTTTGCGGCGTTGGAGGCCGGGGCGCCGGCGGAGCGACTAGCTCATGCAGTCGCTGCAACCGATCGGCAGGCCGGAGCGCGGGCGGAAGAGGTAGGTGCTCTGAAAATTGAGGAAGTCGAAGGCACCGGTGATGCCGAGCGCCGTCTTGGCGTCGGGCGACCAGGTCATGTGCGGATAGTAGGTCAGGCTGGTGCTGACATGGATGACGAAATTGCCGATGGTCAAGAGGTTCTGGCGCGGCGTGGTGCCGAGAATCGTCACCACCGCGTTGCTGGCCTGGCCGATCCCAGCCGTGCCATCTGCGTTGCGCTTGCGTGACCACACCACCCGTTGGCGATAGGCATTGTCTACCTGGATGGCAGTGATGGTGATGGTCGGCGCGGAACGGCGGTATGGCTGGATCAGCGAGTCGGCGATCGTCAGGATGGCGTCGAGCTTGGCCTTGGTCGTGGTCTGCTGCTGGGTGACCAGATCGGCGACCTGGCTGCCGATCCGATCGACCTTCTTGCGGGTCTCGATCGCCAGCGTGGTCTCCACCACCCCGAGATAGGCGATGAGAAAAAGCGGCAGCACGATGGCGAACTCGATCGCCGCAACAGCGCCCGACTCGCCGAGGAATGCGGACCAACCGAGCTTTTCAGGAATTGAGGCGCCATGCATGGCAAACGTCCTAGAACTTCTCGTTCTGCCACGTGACGGTGGAAAACAGCAGCGTGTGTCCATCTGCCAGATTTGCGGTCTCCTGGCGGATCAAGTCGGTGATCACCGGCCAGGGATAAAAGACGCGCAGCATGCTGGGCGAGCTGGAGGTGCCGGGCTGGAAGACGAGCTGGGAGCTGTCGATCTGGCGGTTGGCACCCGTGCCTGTCAGCGGCAAGGTCTTGGCGACCTCGGCAAGGGCGGGGAAGGTGTCCGTGCGCAGATCGACTTGGAGACTGGGACAGCCTTGCGCGACGATCACCTGGAGCGACTGGCAGATTTTGTCGTGCAGTGACTGGGCCGTGAGCGCGCCTGCGGCGATCTGGCCGGTGCGGATCTGGCGCGCGACGTCGTCGGCAGCGTTGGTCATGACCGCCTGAGCCGCGAAGGCGAGACACGTCTCCAGGATCGCGAAAACGGTGACCGCGAATGGAACGAAGAGGATCGCGAACTCGATCACCGTGGTGCCGTCCGTCGCGGCGACGAACCGCCGCAGCGTGCGGCCGAGGCGAGGCGCCCTGCGACCTGACACCATGTCGGCCGCCGCCATCACGGGGTAGCGGCCACCTGGGCGTCGGAGGCTTGCTCCGCGCCCGTCTTGAAGGAGCCTTCGCAATAGGGCGTGCAGGACAGGGTCTGCACATCCGCGCGGCGATAGATGCGCACCGATTGCGCCGTCTGGCGCGACACCGTCACCTGCTGATCGATGATCGGATTGCCGTCGTGGTCGAGCACCACCAGGTTGGTGACGCCGAAGCCCTTGGCCGTCAGCACCAAGGTGGTGGCGTCCTGGACGGCGGCGTCGGCGATCTCGGGATTGCCGACGATCACGGTGTCTGCGGCCCGCGGCAGCTTGACGATCTTGGCTTCGTTCATGACGACGCCGATGCCGGAAGCGGCCGACACGGGCGGCGCAACCAGGGATAGCGCCGCTGCCGTCAGGGCGAGCCTTGCGCTCAATCGGAAGATGGCCGAGAAAAACATTGCTGCAACCCTGATGCGAGAATCCGCAGTCGCAATGATGAAGCCAAGTGGTGAAGCTGAGGTTAAGCCCTGGAGATTAGCTTTGTCTAAAATCCTGATATTATTTAGAAAAGTCTACAATAGAGATGGAATATGAAATCCGCAAACGGAGGCAACCATTCGCTAAGCGTATTTTTTAAGCCCAGGGCAAGGGCTCGCCCTTAGATTGCAGGCAACCGACCGGCACCGCCAAGGACCGTCGGGAGGACGCGTTACAAAGAAACTAAGTTTCAGGAGTTGTCAGATGGGCAAGCTACTTTCTTTTCTCAAGGACGAGTCGGGCGCGACGGCAATCGAATATGGGCTGTTGGCTACTCTCATCTCTATCGCCATCATCACCACAGTCACTACGCTTGGAGGCCGGCTGAGCAACGCCTTTCAGAACGTTGCCAACAAGCTTCCAGCCGCTGTTACCCCATGACCGGCACGTGAGAGGCCGCAGCGGATCCGGTGCCTTTGAAGTCGGATCTCTCCGCGCCTCCCGATGAGACGCACCAATCGAAAGCGCTTAAGCATGGTCGAAGCCCTGATCCTGGTCGTCTTTCCGGTGTCGATGGCCTATGCGGCGCTGACCGACCTGCAGTCGATGACGATCGCCAATTCGGTGCCGCTGGTGTTGGCCGGGGCGTTTGCCCTGGCCGCACTCGCTATCGGCATGCCGCTCGTCGCCGTCGCCGGTCACCTTGCCGTCGGGGTTGCGGTGTTGGCGGCCGGCTTCTGCCTTTTCCGGCTCGGCTTGATGGGCGGTGGCGACGCCAAGCTGATGGCGGCAAGCGTGTTGTGGTTCGGCTTCGGACCGCCGGCGCTCGCCTATCTGGTCGAAACCTCATTGCTGGGCGGGGTGCTCACCCTCGGCCTGTTGGCGCTGCGCGGTTCCGTCTTGGCTCCGCTGATGAGCTGCAAGCCAGCTCTCAGCCATCTGGTCGACCCGCGCGCCGGGGTCCCCTACGGTATCGCCTTGGCGATCGCCGGATTGCTTGCCTTTCCGAACTCACCCCCGGCGGTGTGGGCGATCGCCCGGATGGCGCAGCCGTAGGCACTCCGAACACGACACCGACCCGTTCATTCAACAGTGCTTACTTAAGGTTGCGCGTAAATAAACTGTTAACCTTAAGTTGACCATTGCCGCCCATGATCGATTTGGGTTTGGGCTTCTTGGCATGGGGCGGCAGTGATGACTGCGTCGCGACTGATTGTTTTGAGCGTGGCCGTCGCCGCGGCCGGCGGCGCGGGTGTGGTCGCCAAGAAAATGGCGGCTCCTGCCCCGCCGGCGGCCGTGCAGGCCACCCCTCTTGCTTTGACCGATGTTCTGGTTCTCTCCGCAGATGTCGCGATGGGTGCCAGTCTGGACGGCGCTGTTCGCTGGCAACCCTGGCCGGCGGAATCGAGCGCCGACCTCATCACCAGGGCAGCGGAGCCCGATGCGATCGCAGCACTGAAGGGCTCAATCGCCCGGACGAGCATGGCGAAGGGCGAGCCGCTTCGCCGCTCCAAGCTGATCGGCGAGGGTCAGAACTTCATGGCCTCGGTGCTGCCCGCCGGAAAGCGCGCTGTGGCCACCCAGATCGCCGCCGACACCTCCGCGGGAGGCTTCATTCTCCCCAACGACTTCGTCGATGTGATCATGACCCGCCACAGGCAGGAAACGGGCAAAGGAGGCGGCTCGTCTGATAGTTTCATTACCGAAACGATTTTGAAGAACATCCGGCGTGAGCTCCAGCGGTAGACCATTCAGGCAGACGGCAGGGACCTAATGTCCCGGTCGCCGTCTTCCTGACCCTGGTTTGATCGATCGCCAAGACGCGGATCGGCCGAAATCATTACGGCCGCGCAACAGATGGCGTCGCGGCTGACATTGGCGCTGCGCGCCGCTGCCGACGCGGCGCAAAAGCCGGATGGCCAAGCTGACTATCTGGTCACCGGCCATGGCGGCCACGGTATCGTTCGCCTGATCAAGTCGGGCGATGTCACCGAGGTGAGGGCCGACCATTGACGAACCCTGGTCCAGCGTTTGCACCTCGACGTCCGGCGAAAACGATGATGCGCCGGCTCGGTTCCCTTGTTCTGGCCGGTGTCCTCGGCCTGGGCCCGGGTACGGAAAGCAGCGTCTCGGCCTTGGCCGGGACTCGCCAGATTCAGACCGGCGCGCATGCCGAGAGGCTTAAACTCGAACTCAACAAGTCGCTGGTCATCGATCTTCCGGTCGACGCCTACGACATTCTGGTGGCAAACCCGAGCGTCGCGGACGCGGTGACGCGGACGGCGCGGCGCATCTATCTGTTCGGCAAACAGGTGGGGCAGACAAACATCTTCGTGTTCGGCGCCAATGGCGAGCAGATTGCCAGCCTCGACCTCACCATCGAACGCGACGTGACCGGCCTTGAAGACTATTTGCGCCGCTTCATCCCCAATTCCGAGATCCACGTCGAGCTGGTCAATGACAATGTCGTCCTGACCGGGACGGTCGAGACGCCGCTCGATGCCCAGCGCGCCGCGCAGCTCGCCGACCTCTTCGTCACCGGCGGCGAAGCGACAACCGGGCAGTATTCCCAGACGGCGGCCGGCGGCAGCGTCAACGGCGGCGTTGCCATCAACAACCCCGACGAAACGCGCCAGAAGAGCCAGATCCTCAACCTGCTGACCATCGTCGGCGAAGATCAGGTCACCTTGAAGGTGACCGTGGCAGAGGTCAGCCGCTCGGTGATGAAGCAGCTCGGCGTCAACCTGATCGGCTCGGGCACCAGCAACGGCATCACCTGGGGGGCGCTCGTCGACAATCCGAGCCCGCTGGGAGCGCCGATTTCCGACAGCCAGCTTGCCCTGGGTTCGTCCGCCCTCAGCGCCTATCTGACGGCGATGGAGCAGGCCGGCGTGATGAAGACGCTGGCCGAGCCGACATTGACGGCGGTCTCCGGCGAAACGGCCACCTTTCAGGTCGGCGGCCAGTTCAACATCTTCAACGGTCAGTCCGTGCGGCAGGGCGATTCGACCAAAGGTCAGACCAATCAGACCCAACGGACATTCGACAGCGTCGATTACGGCATCGGTCTGCAGTTCCAGCCGGTGGTGCTGTCCCCGGGCCGCATCAGCCTGAAGGTGCGTACGTCCGTTTCCGAGCCGACCTATGAGGGCAATTTTCCCATGGGCAGCCCTGCCGGCGTGTCGAAGAACGGTCTCTTCAATTCGGCGGGCGGAACGGTGCTGTCGCTGCGCAAGCGGCTGGCCGATACGACGGTCGAGCTGCCCTCGGGCGGGTCGATGATGATTGCCGGCCTGGTCCGCGACGATGTCCGCCAGGCGATCAATGGCCTGCCCGGCCTGTCCAAGCTGCCGGTGCTCGGGGCCTTGTTCCGCAGCCGCGGCTTCGTGCGCAACGAGACCGAGCTGGTGGTCATCATCACGCCCTACCTGACCCGGCCGGTGGCGCGCAGCCAGCTCGCCAAGCCGGACGACAATTTTACCCCCGCCAGCGATGGCGCCGGGATGTTCCTCGGCCGCGTCAACCGCGTCTACGGAACGATGAAAACGGACCTTCCGAACGGCCGCTACCACGGGGTTGTCGGCTACATCTACCAATGAGACGGGCAAGGTTTCAGATGGCGAAATTTGGATCCGGGACGCTTCTGATCTGCATCGGCGCCGGGCTGCTGGCGGCCTGCCAGCCGCGGGAAAGCATCATTGTCGGGTCGATACCCGACGATTACCGGACCAGCCATCCGATCGTGCTTGCCGAATCGCCCTCGGTCCTCGATCTTCCGGTGGCAGTCGAAGCGCGCGGCCTCACGACCGGGCAGAAGGCGACCGTCGGCGGCTTTCTCAACGGCTATGACCGAGCCGCGGCGCCGGTGCTGGCGATCCTGGTGCCCGGCGGGGCGCTCAACGAGGCGGCGGCTCGGCGCATCGCGGCGGACATCGTCAAGCTGGCGCGAGGTCTTGGCGTTCCCCGCAGCAAGATCGCCGTTTCCACCTATGAAGCGCGGGCCGAGCCCGGGCAGCCAGCCCTGCGGCTGATCTTTACCACGATCCGCGCCCAGACCGACCGGTGCGGGCGCTGGCCGGAAGATCTCCTGCAAGGTGGGGCCGAAAACAAGCACTATGCGGATTTCGGCTGCTCTTCTCAGAACAACCTCGCCGCGCAGATCGCCAATCCGACCGACCTTCTCGGGCCGCGCCGGTCGTCGCCGACCGATGCGACGCGGCAAGGCCTCGTCATCCAGGATTGGCAGAGCCGGGCAACCCCGTTCGAGCCCACGGTCGGCACGGACATGAACTTCTAGCATCGGGATGGGCAGCGCCGGCGAGATGAACAAATTGGCCTATGACACAGCACCGGAGGACCGTGCCCTCTCGGCCGCCGACATGCGCTCGATCCAGGCACTTCGGCCGGTGCCGCGAATTTCCGTCCACGCCTTCTGCGAGACCGACGGCGTCGCCATCCCGATCGGCCGGGCCAGCGAGGATCGCCGCATGGCCAAGGCCCACTTGCATCTGCATATGGGCGGCATCCGGGCCGCGGTCGAGCTCTACCAGAACGGCCCGACGCCCGACCTGATCGTGCTGGAATCCCGCGCCGAGCCCAAGCAGATGGTGGCCGAGCTGACCGAATTGGCGCACTGTTGCGATCCCGCTTCCAAGGTCATCGTCATCGGCCACTACAACGACGTCTGGCTCTATCGGCAGCTGATCCGCTCCGGCATCTCCGAATATGTGGTCGCGCCGATCTCGATGGCCGACATCATCAGCGTGATCTCCTCGATCTACATCGATCCGGCCGCCGAGCCGATCGGCCGCTCGATCGCGTTCATCGGCGCCAAGGGCGGCGTCGGCTCCTCGACGCTCGCCCACAACGTCGCTTGGGCGATGTCGACCCTGTTTGCCTCCGAAGTGGTGGTGGCGGACCTCGACTTGGCATTCGGCACGGCCGACATCAATTTCGACCAGGATCCCGCGCAGGGCATTGCCGAGGCGGTGTTTGCGCCCGAGCGGATCGACGCGGTCTATCTCGACCGGCTGCTGGCCCAATGCGCGGAAAACCTGTCGCTGCTGGCCGCTCCCTCGACGCTCGACCGCACCTATGATCTCGCGCCGGACGCCTTCACCGAGTTGATCGACACGGCCCAGCGCAGCGCCCCGCTGATCGTGCTCGATGTGCCGCATGCCTGGCATGGCTGGACCAAAAACACGCTGACCCGGGCGGACGAGGTGGTGATCACCGCCACGCTGGAGCTGGCCAATCTGCGCAATGCCAAGAACCTCGTCGACACGCTGAAGAAGCTCAGGCCGAGCGATCCGCCGCCGAAGCTGGTGATCAATCAATTCGGCGTGCCCAAGCGGCCGGAGATCGGCGTCGCCGACTTTGCCGAGCCGCTCGGGCTGACCCCGGTGGCGGTGATCCCGTTCGAGCCGGAGCTGTTCGGCAGCGCTGCCAACAACGGCCGCATGCTGGGCGAGACCGACGCCAAGCACCCGGTGGTCAGGATGGTCAACGACGTCGCCCATATCCTGTCCGGGCGCCGCGAACCGAAGCCGAAGCGTAAGCGGCCGCCCTTTGCCGACCTGCTCGGCAAGCTGAAGCTGGCCAGATAACCGCCCGGGCAGATCGCCGATGTTCGGAAAGCGCGCCAACGAGATCGCCGACCGGCCGACGCCGAGCCGGCCGGAGACGCCCGCGGCCAAGCCACTGCCGGCTCAGAAGCCGGCCGCGCTTGCGGCTGCCGCGCTGCAAGAGGGCGCAGGGACAGCCGCATCGGCCGCCAACCGCCGCGCTGCCGAGACCGGGCCTGCGCCGATCGCCTTTCCGCGGGCAGCGCGCGAGCGCGGCGAGAGCTACTACGACACCAAATCGCAGGTTTTCGCGGCCCTGATCGATGCGATCGATCTATCGCAGCTCGCCCGCCTCGACGTCGAAGGCGCACGCGAAGAGATCCGGGACATCGTCAACGAGATCATCGCGATCAAGAACTTCGCGATGACCATCGCCGACCAGGAGGAACTGCTCGAGGACATTTGCAACGACGTCCTCGGCTACGGTCCGCTCGAACCGCTGCTCGCCCGCGACGACATTGCCGACATCATGGTCAACGGCTCGCGCCAGGTGTTCGTCGAGATCAACGGCAAGTTGGAAGAGACCAACATCCGCTTCCGTGACAATCAGCAGCTGCTCAACGTCTGTCAGCGCATCGTCAGCCAGGTCGGCCGGCGCGTCGACGAGGCTTCGCCGATCTGCGATGCCCGGCTCCCGGACGGCTCGCGCGTCAACGTGATCGTGCCGCCGCTGTCGCTCGACGGCACGACGCTGACCATCCGCAAGTTCCGCAAGGAAAAGCTGACATTCGACCAGCTGGTGCGCTTCGGCACTATCTCCAGTCCAGGGGCCGAGATCCTCAAGATCATCGGCCGCGTCCGCTGCAATGTCCTCATCTCCGGCAGCACCGGCTCGGGCAAGACCACATTGCTCAACTGCCTGACGGGCACCATCGACCGCGACGAGCGCATCGTCACCTGCGAGGATTCGGCGGAGCTGCAGCTGCAGCAGCCGCATGTCGTGCGGCTGGAGACGCGGCCGCCCAATGTCGAGGGCGAAGGCGAAATCACCATGCGCGACCTGGTCCGCAACTGCCTGCGCATGCGGCCCGAGCGCATCATCGTGGGCGAGGTGCGCGGGCCGGAGGTATTCGACCTGCTGCAGGCGATGAACACCGGTCATGACGGCTCGATGGGCACCATCCATGCCAACTCGCCGCGCGAATGCCTGAACCGGATCGAATCGATGATTGCGATGGGGGGTTTCGTGCTGCCGCAGAAAACCGTGCGCGAGATCGTCGTCGGTTCCGTCGACGTGATCATCCAGGCTGCGCGGCTGCGGGACGGGTCGCGGCGGATCACCCACATTACCGAGGTGGTCGGCATGGAAGGCGACGTCATCGTCACCCAGGATCTCGTCCTCTACGACATTCACGGCGAGGACGTCGGCGGCCGGCTGCTCGGCCAGCACATCTCGACCGGGATCGGCCGGCCGAATTTCTGGGATCGCGCCCGCTATTACGGCGAAGAGCAGCGCCTGGCCGCCGCGCTTGCGGCGTTTGAACAGCGTTCCGAATGATGCCCAGGCCGGAGAGCGCGTGATGGCCGGACTGGATGCCTCGATCCTGTCGATCAGCGCCTTCGCTGCGGTCAGCGCCGGCGCACTGGCCTATGCCGTTTTGGGCGGCCGTATCGCCGCCGAGCAATCGCTGGAAAAGCGCAAGCAGCTCGTTAAGCGCTCCGATAGCGAGCGGGCAACGGCCAAGAGCACGCGCGACCGGGTCAGCGAAACAGCCAAGCGCCGCAAATCGGTCCAGGAAACCGTCAAGGAGCTCGAGCAGCGGCAGAAGGTGAAGGACCGGGCGCTCAGGCGGCCGCCGCTGAGGATCCAGCTGCGGCAAGCCGGAATGCAGACATCGGTCGAGGGCTTCTACATCTACTCTGCCATCAGCGGACTGATCGTCGCGGCGGCCATCGTGGTGGTCGGCGCGCCCCTTGTCGTCCTGCCGGCTGGCGCCTTGGCCGGCGCGGTCGGGTTGCCGCGCTGGTTCGTGGCCTTCAAGCGCAATCGGCGAATGACCCGCTTCCTCGAAGAATTTCCCAACGCGCTCGATATCGTCGTCCGCGCCATCCGTTCGGGTTTGCCGCTTCATGACGGCATCCGGCTGATCGCATCGGAATCGCCGGAGCCGGTGCGCGGCGAGTTCCGCCGCATCGTCGAGGCGCAGCAGATCGGCCTATCCATCCCGGACGCTGCCTCGCGCATGCAGGAGACGATGCCTTGCCCGGAGGCCGGCTTCTTCGGCGTGGTCATCCAGATTCAGAACCAGGCCGGCGGCAACATTTCCGAGGCGCTCGACAATTTGTCGCGGGTGCTGCGTGACCGCAAGCGCATGAAGGCGAAGATCAAGGCCCTGTCGATGGAAGTGAAGGTCTCGGCCGTCATCATCGGAGCCTTGCCGTTTGTCGTCGCCACCCTGGTGATGATGCTGAACCCCGGATACATCCTGCCGCTGTTTTTGACCTCGACGGGCAACGTCATTCTCGCCGGCGCCGGAATTTGGATGGCCATCGGCCTCCTGGTCATGCGGCAGATGATGAACTTGAAGGTTTGAGGACGGGGATCATGATCGACCGCTTGGTGGCCATCTTCACCAACTCGTCCTCTCTGGTCGCCGTGCTGGTCGGCGTTGCCGCTTTTGCCACGCTCTACTCGTTGGTGCCCGGCTTTGTTGCCAACCGGCTCAAGGATCGGATGAAGTCGGTTGCGATCGAGCGCGAGGAGCTGCGTGCCAAGCAGCGGGTTCGCCTGGCGGCAGAGTCCGACCGCCGCCGCCATAACCTCCGCGACGAGGGCTCCGCACTCACCGGATTTGTCGAGCGCCTTGACTTGCGCCGCGCGCTGATCGACGAGGCGGCCCTGGGCCGGCTGCGCGCCGCCGGCTTCCGCGGCCAGAACCCGCTGACGCGCTTCCTGTTCTTCCGCCTGGTTCTGCCGCTGATATTCGCGGCCGGGGCAGCCGCCGTTTTGTTCGGGCTCGGCGCGTTGGCTCAAGCGCCGCTGCCGATCAAGCTTCTGATCTGTGTCGGCGCGGCCTATGCAGGCTTCTATGCGCCGGTTCTCTATGTCCGCGACCGCGCCCAAAAGCGGCAGAAATCGATCGAGCGTGCCTGGCCGGACGCGCTCGACCTTCTGCTGATCTGTGTCGAAGCGGGCATGTCGGTCGAGGCAGGGCTGCGCAAGGTGTCGGAAGAGATCGGCTCGCAATCCGTCGACCTCGCCGAGGAGTTCGTGCTCACCAATGCCGAACTGTCGTTCCTGCAGGAGCGGAGACTGGCCTATGAAAATCTGGGCACCCGCACCGGCCTCGGCACCGTCAAGGCCGTCGGGCAGGCGCTGATTCAGGCCGAACGCTACGGCACACCCGTGGCGACAGCCTTGCGCGTGCTCGCCAACGACAGCCGCGAAACGCGCATGAACGAGGCGGAGAAGCGGGCGGCAGCGCTGCCGCCGAAGCTGACGGTGCCGATGATCCTGTTCTTTCTGCCGGTGTTGTTCGCCGTCATTCTCGGTCCGGCGATCATGCGCGCCCTGGCCTATCAGCACGGCGGCACCATGTGAGCCTGGCTGATCGCAGCCGGCCTGCTTGGCGCACTCCGGGCGTGATGCTCAATTCTGAGCCGGCTTATTCTTCCGCGTGTCTTCCTTCTTGAGCTCACCCCACGCGTTCTGCTGGGCCAGCATCTTGCGCAGGTAGGCGACGTTGGCCTCGGCCTGGTCGGCCGACAGCTCACGGCGTGCAATCCCCTCGGCCTCGTCGAAGCGGCCTTGCAGCCCGACCACCAGCGCCAGATTCTGGCGGACCCGGCTGTCGGCCCCCTGGCTCTTGGCGGCGTCGCGCAAATAGCGTTCGGCCGTCCGCAGGTCGCCTTCCAGCACGTAGGACATTCCGAGGTTTGAGAGCACGGAAGGCTCGCTCGGCTTGAGGTCGAGTGCCTTGCTGTAGAAAGCGCGGGCATCGGCCGGCTTGCCCAGCTGGTCGAGGATCGCACCTTCGGCCGAGAGCAGCCTCCAATCCGGATATTCCGGCGTCTGCGCCCGCCGGACGGCGTCGAGCGCCGGCTCGAATTGGCCGTCAGCCGCGAGCGCCTTGCCGTAAGCGGCAAGCACGATCCGATCCCTCGGTTCGGCGATGGCGAGCTTGCGCATCACCGCCAGCGACTGGTCGGGATTGCCGTTCATCTGCAGCGCGTTGGCGTAGGCGAGTGCGGTGGTCTTGTCGGTCGGGTTGCGCGCATAAGCTTGACCGAGCGGGCCGATGGCGCGCTGCAATTCGACCGCCGTCAGCGCTTCGAGCCGTGGGGCGCCTGCCGTGATCGAGCCGGTGGTGATCTTATCCTTGGCGCAGCCGCTGAGGCCGAGCCCGATCGACGCGGCCACGAGCAGGGCTGTCAACCAACTGCCGTGCCACGCGCTGGTGCGCTGAGACATCCCTTTTTGCCCTTCTGCCCATCGACGGTCGCCAGCCGTCTACCCATCGCCAGAAATATTCTGTTAACCCTAACGGATGGTTAAAACGCACTGATTCGGCCGTGCGCCCGTTCGGTGCCAGGAAAGCCATCGATGCCCGTCGAATACGTCGCTGCCCCCCCGGAAGGCTCCTTGCCGGTCTATGTAGTTCCCCGCGAGGGTCTCGCTGCCGCCGGCCTGTCGGCGGAAGAGCAGGCCTGGGCGCGGAACAACGACTTCAACGGCCAGTCGGACCGGGTCCTGCTTCTGCCTGGGTCCGGCGGAAAGATCGCCGGCGCTTTGATCGGGATCGGCGCGGCGTCCGATCCGTTCGCGCCGCTTGCCTTTGGAACGCTGGGACGGCATTTGCCCGAGGGCAGCTGGCATCTGGCGGCCGCCGTCGCGCGGCCGGACGAAGCCGCCATCGGGATCGCTCTCGGCAGCTACGTGTTCACCCGCTACGGCAAGCGGCCGGGGCGCACGCTGCGTTTCGCGCTGCCGGAAGGCGCCGACCCGAAGCGTGTGCGTCGGGTCGTCGACGGGGTGTTCCTCGCCCGAGACCTGATCAATACGCCGACCAACGATCTCGGCCCGGCGGCCTTGGAGGCGGCGGCGCGGAACCTGGCAGCCGAGCATGGCGCAAGCGTCTCGGTTGTCGCCGGCGACGCCTTGCTCGCCGAAAATCTGCCGATGATCCACGCGGTGGGCCGCGCCGCTGCCGAGGCGCCGCGGCTGATCGATCTGCGCTGGGGGCCGGAGGATGGTCCCAAGATCACCTTGGTGGGCAAGGGCGTCTGCTTCGATACCGGAGGGCTCGACATCAAGCCGGCAAGCAGCATGCTGCTGATGAAGAAGGACATGGGCGGCGCGGCCAATGTCCTCGGCCTCGCGGCGATGGTGATGGCGGCCAAGCTGGAGGTGCGATTGAGGGTGATGATCCCTGCCGTCGAGAACGCCATTGGCGGAAATGCCTTCCGGCCAGGCGACGTCCTGACCAGCCGCAAGGGACTGACGGTCGAGATCGGCAACACCGATGCCGAAGGCCGGCTGATCCTGGCCGACGCAATGGCGCTGGCCGACGAGGACGCCCCCGAACTGCTGCTCGACATGGCCACGCTGACGGGCGCAGCACGTGTCGCGCTTGGACCCGACCTCGCCCCATTCTACAGCGGGGACGAGGATCTTGCCCGCGATCTCAGCGCAGCCGGCACCGAGGTGGCCGATCCGCTTTGGCGCATGCCGTTGTGGGACCCCTACGACGCCAAGCTGTCGTCCAAGGTTGCCGACCTCAACAATGTGACCGCCGACGGTTTCGCCGGCTCGATCACGGCTGCGCTGTTTCTGCGCCGTTTCATCGAGCGTGCCTCGACCTGGGCCCATTTCGACATCTTTGCCTGGAATCCCAGCGAGCGGCCGCAGGGACCGGTGGGTGGCGAGGCCCAAGCGATCCGGGCGCTCGAACGCCTGCTTTCGAACCGCTATCCCGCCAAGGCATGATCGAAATGAGCAGAGGTCTCCCGAAGATCAGGCAGGAACAATGGATGAAGCGAGATGACGTCGCGAAGCAATGGCGTCGCGCTTAGGAGCTGACGGCCGTGTTTTACCATTCGATCGTCGATGAAACGGATCCGAAACAATTTGCGGAGACGATGTGGCCGATGGCGGTTCATCTTCGTCCTAGCCAAGCTCTCCGGCTTTGGCAGCAAGTTGCCTTGTCCGAGGTGCGCGCCGACGTGCCCGATCTCACCATGCGCCAGGTGGCGATCCTGATGACGATCTATCTGGATCCGCCGCCCCACACGGTGCGCGGGCTGGCCGCCAAGCTCGGCGTCACCAAACCGGTGATCACCCGCGCGCTGGACACCATGGGTGCGCTGAAACTGGTGTCGCGCCATCGCGATGAGCGCGACCGTCGCAACGTGCTGGTCAAGCGCACGGTGGACGGCGCCCTCTTCGTCGAGCGGCTTGGCGACGTCATCATCGCCAAAGGCGGGGAACTGCCGCTGTGAGCCCGCGTGACGGCCGCCTGCATGCGTTCCGGCAGGATCTGGCCGATGAACGGCTGGCCGGAGAGGTCGAGGCCGAACGATTCGTAGCCGGCAGAGCGGCGACGGTCGCGGTGCCGGTCGCCGATCTGCGCCGCGAGCCGCGGCCCGATGCCGGCTTGAGCACGCAACTCCTGCTCGGCGACCCCGTGCGCGTCTACGAGGAAAGGGAAGGCTGGGCCTGGCTCCAAAGCGAGCGCGACGGCTATGTCGGCTACGCCGGCGCCGGCGCGCTGGGACCCGTCCCGACGTCGCTGCCGAGCCATATCGTGCGGGTGCCGCGCACCTTCGTCTATCCCGGCCCGGATCTCAAATCGCCGCCGCTGGCGACGCTTTCCCTGGGGGCCCGGCTGCGGGTGAGCGACCGCGCCGAGACCCGCGGAACGGCCTACGCTATCCTGGCCGGCGGCGGCGCCGTCGTGGCCGGACATGTTGCCGGGCTCGGCGATCCGCCGGTCCAGGATTATGTTGCGGTTGCCGAGAGCCTGCTCGGCACGCCCTATCTATGGGGTGGCGCCAGCGCGTTCGGATTGGATTGCTCGGGTCTGGTTCAGCTTGCCATGCACATGGCCGGCCGTCCGGTGCCGCGCGACAGCGACATGCAGGCCGCAGCGATCGGGGCCGCGCTCGACCCCGCCGGCGGTTTGCAACGGGGCGACCTGGTGTTCTGGAAGGGCCATGTGGCGATGCTTACGGATCCGGAGACGATCCTCCACGCCAGCGGCCACAGCATGCAGGTGTCGCGCGAGGCTTTCGCCGAGGCCAAGCAGCGCATCGCTTATCTCTACGGCGTGCCGACCGGCTTTCGCCGCCCCTGATCAGTACCCCGCCGCCCGGTCGACCACATTGCCGAGCGGCTCGCCCCGCTCGAGCGCGTCCATCTGCGCAAGCATCAGCGGAACCAGATGATTGGGGTCGGACGTAGCCGCCGCATGCGGCGTCATCAGCACCTTCGGATGGTTCCAGAGCCGGCTCTCCTTGGGCAGCGGCTCGACTTCGAACACGTCGAGGCTCGCTTCCTTCAAGGTGGCGTCATCGAGCGCGCGTAGGATGTCGTCATCGCGCTGCAGCCGGCCGCGGCCGGCGCTGATCAGCACCGCGCCGCCAATTCCGTTGCGCTGGCGCAATTGCCGCAGCAGCTCATAGTCGATGATGCCTTCGGTTTCGGCGGTCAGCGGCAGCAGCACCACCAGGATGTCGGTGGCGTTGAGGAACGGGATCAGGCCGCGCTCGCCATGAAAAACGGCGACATCGGTCATCGCGGTCTCGCGGCGCGTCCAGCCATTGACGCGGAACCGCAGCTTGAGCAAGGCGGTCGCCGCCGCGCGGCCCAGCTGACCGAATCCCATAATGCCCACGGCGATGTCGCTCGCCACCCGCTGCGGCGCTTCATGCCAGACCTGCCGGCCCTGCTGGCTGCGGTAGAGCAGGCCCTGGCGGTGATGGTCGAGCACCCGCCAGACCACGTATTCGGTCATATGCTGGGCGAGATTGTCTGCGACGACGCGCACGATCGGCACGTCGGGCACCGTGCGGTCCTGCATCAGGTGGTCGACGCCGGCCCCGATCGAAAACACGGCGCGCAGATTAGGCAGCCGGGAGAGCAGATTGGCCGGCTGCTTCCAGACCACGGCATAGGTGATGGTCGGATCGTCGGGGCGGTCCGGCTCCAGGGCGACGCTGCGCTCGGCCGAAAGCAGTTCGTGCCAGCGCTGCGGGTGAAACCCGGTCACGGCAAGCAGGATGCGGCCTTTGTCCATCGACGGTCTGAGCTCCTCGGCCAGGAGACAGATGCTAAAGCCAGCCCGGCGACCGCGAAAGCCCTATTGGCTGACTGCGGCAGTGGGAGCGGTCTCGATGCGGAACGCGGCCGAAATCAGCGCCTTGGTGTAGTCGCTGCGCGGCTGCTCGAAGATCTGCTGCGCCGGACCATATTCGACCACCTTGCCGTTGCGCATCACCATGACCTCGTTGGCCAAGGCGCGGATCACCTTGAGATCGTGGCTGATGAACAGATAGGCAAGGTCGTGCTTGGCCTGCAGGGCGCGCAACAGATCGACAACCTGCGCCTGGACGCTCATGTCGAGCGCCGAAGTCGGCTCGTCGAGCATGACGAAGCGTGGATTGAGCACCATAGCGCGGGCAATCGCGATGCGCTGGCGCTGACCGCCGGAAAATTCGTGCGGATAGCGGTGGCGCGTCGCCGGATCGAGCCCGACCTCGCCCATCGCCGCAATCACTTTCTGGTCGCGCGCGTCGCCCGTCAGCCGCGGCTCGTGGATCTTCAGGCCTTCCTCGATGATCTCGGACACCGACATGCGCGGACTAAGCGAGCCGAACGGGTCTTGAAAGACGATCTGCAGCTGGCGTCGAAGCGGGCGCATCTCACTGAACGACAGGCGTTCGATGTCTTGGCCGTCGAAGCGGATCGCGCCGGTCGAGGAGATCATCCGCGACAGCGCCAAGCCAAGCGTCGTCTTGCCGGAACCGGATTCGCCGACCACTCCGAGCGTCTGGCCGGCGCGCACCGCGACATCGATGCCGTCGACGGCTTTGACATGGTCGACGACGCGCCGGAAGAAGCCCTGCTTGATCGGAAACCACACCTTCACGTCCTTGCCCGCCATCACTACGGGAGCGCTCCGGTCGGCGGCGGGCGGCTGTCCCTTCGGCTCGGCGGCGAGCAGGTGGCGCGTATAAGCATGCTGCGGGTGCTCGAAGATTGCTTTCGTCGGCCCGCTCTCGACGATCCGGCCCTTCGTCATCACGCAGACGCGGTCGGCGATCTTGCGCACGATGCCGAGATCGTGGGTGATGAACAGCATTGCCATGCGCTTGCGCTGCTTGAGCCCCGCAAGCAGCTCCAGAATCTGCGCCTGCACGGTGACATCGAGCGCGGTGGTCGGCTCGTCGGCGATCAACAGCTCGGGCTCGTTGGCGAGCGCCATGGCGATCATCACCCGCTGCCGCTGGCCGCCCGACAGCTGGTGCGGATAGGCATCGAGCCGCTTCTCGGGGTCGCGGATGCCGACTTCCTTGAGCAGCGCCAAAGTCCGGGCCCGGGCTTCCGCGTCGCGCAGCCCCTGGTGCAGCTTGAGCACCTCGGCGATCTGTCGCTCGATGGTGTGCAACGGATTGAGCGACGTCATCGGCTCCTGGAAGATCATGGTAATCTTGTTGCCGCGCACCTTGCGCAGCTGGCGGTCGCTCATCGCCAGCAGATTGTCGCCGCCGAACAGGATCTCTCCAGACGGATGGCTGGCCGGCGGATAGGGCAGCAGCTTGAGCACCGAGAGCGCGGTGACCGACTTGCCCGAGCCGGACTCGCCGACCAGCGCCACGGTCTCGCCCGCGGCCACGTCGAAGGAGACATGGTCGACCGCCCGGGACGCCTGCTCGCCTTGGGTGAAGTCGACCGACAGGTCGCGCACGGAGAGAAGAGCGGGCTTGGTCATCTGAACGTCTTGCGCGGATCGAAGGCGTCGCGGGTGGCCTCGCCGATGAAGATCAGCAGCGACAGCATGATCGACAGCGTGAAGAAACCCGTCATGCCGAGCCAGGGCGCATTCAAGTTGCGTTGGCCCTGCTTCAACAGCTCGCCGAGCGAGGCCGAGCCTGGCGGCAGGCCGAAGCCCAGGAAGTCGAGCGAGGTGAGCGTCGAAATCGAACCATTGAGGATGAACGGCAGGAAGGTCAGCGTCGCCACCATCGCATTGGGCAGGAGGTGGCGATACATGATGGTGAGGTTGGGGACACCGAGCGCACGCGCTGCATTGACATATTCGAAGTTGCGGGCGCGCAGGAACTCGGCGCGAACCACGCCGACCAGCGCCACCCAGGAAAAGGCCAGCATGATGCCGAGCAGGATGAAGAAGCCCGGCGGCAGCACGGCCGAGATGATCAGGATCAGGTAGAGCACCGGGATCGCCGACCAGATCTCGATGAAGCGCTGGAAGCTGAGGTCGGTCCAGCCTCCGAAATAGCCCTGCACCGCACCCGCGCCCACTCCGATCACGGTCGCGGCGAGCGTCAGCGTCAGTCCGAACAGGACCGAGATGCGAAAGCCGTAGATGACCCGCGCCAGAACGTCGCGCGCCTGATCGTCTGTGCCCAGCCAGTTCCAGTTGCCGAGCGTGCAGTTCTCATCCTCGACACCCTTTGGGTAGCGGCTGCAGCGCGTCTCCCGGTCGTAGAGCCAGGACGGCTTTGCCGGAGCGGCCGCGGGGATGTCGTTGTTGACGGTGCGGTAGGAGTAGCGGATCGGTGGCCAGATCAGCCAGCCATTGGCCTCGATCTCATCCGCAATCACCGGGTCCCGATAGTCGGTCACCGCATAGAAGCCGCCGAACTTCTCTTCGGGGTAGTCGACGACCACCGGAAACAGCAGCTCGCCCTTATAGAAGGCGATCAGCGGCCGATCATTGGCGATGAACTCGGCAAACAGCGACAGCACGAACAGCACCAGGAAGATCGCCAGCGACCAGGCACCCCGCCGATTGGCCTTGAAACTCCGCCAGCGGCGCTGGTTGAGGGGCGAAAGCCAGGGACGCGCGGTGGCCTCGCGCATGGTCTCGACCGCCGCTTTGGCCTGGATGTCCGACATCAGACATCCCTCCGCTCGAAATCGATGCGCGGATCGATCCAGGTGTAGATCAGATCCGACAGCAGATTGATGAACAGTCCGAGCAGGGAGAAGATGTAGAGGTTGGCGAACACCACGGGATAATCACGGTCGAGCACCGAGCGGTAGCCGAGCAGTCCGAGGCCGTCGAGCGAGAAGATGTTCTCGATCAACAGCGAGCCGGTGAAAAACGCCGAGATGAAGGCCCCGGGGAAACCGGCGATGACGATCAGCATCGCGTTGCGGAAGACGTGGCCATAGAGGACGCGCCGCTGCGAAAGCCCCTTGGCGCGCGCCGTCGTCACATATTGCTTGCGGATCTCGTCGAGGAAGGAGTTCTTGGTCAGCAGGGTGGTGGTGGCGAAGGCCGACAGCACCATTGCCGTCAGCGGCAGGGTCAGGTGCCATAAGTAGTCGAGGATCTTCTGCGGCCAGCTCAGCTGGTCGAAATTCTCCGACACCAGACCGCGCAGCGGGAACCAGTCCCAGAACGAGCCGCCGGCAAACAGCACCATCAGGAGGATGGCGAACAGGAAGCCGGGGATGGCGTAGCCGATGATGACGATGCCGCTGGTCCAGACGTCGAAGGAGGAGCCGTCTTGGACGGCCTTGCGGATGCCGAGCGGGATCGAGATCAGATAGGACAGCAGCGTGATCCACAGGCCGATCGAGACCGACACCGGCATTTTCTCCAGGATCAGATCGAGCACCGAGATCTTGCGGAAGAAGCTCTCGCCGAAGTCGAAGCGCAAATAATCCCACAGCATGCCGAAGAAGCGCTGCAGCGGCGGCTTGTCGAAGCCGAACTGCTGTTCCAGCTTGGCGATGAACTCCGGGTCGAGCCCCTGCGCGCCGCGATAGCGCGACGAGCTTTCCGCCCCGGGGTCGAACGTGCCGCCTGCCGCATCGTTGCCGCCGCCCGACAGCGCATCGCCGGTCTGGCCCTGCAGCTTCGCGATCACCTGCTCGACCGGACCGCCGGGAGCGAACTGGATCACCACGAACGATATCGCCATGATGCCGAACAGCGTCGGCACCATCAACAGCAGGCGGCGCAGGATATAGGCGCCCATCAGCAGGCGGTCTCCCGTTCGGGGCGGGACGGAAAAGCGCTATTTGCCAATCGCTTTTGCCTTCTCCTCGTCGTACCACCAAAGCGCCTCGACCGGGAATCCGTAGTCGGGCTTCGGCTCCTTGAAGCCGAACATGTCCCAATAGGCGACCCGATGATTCGGCGCATACCAATTGGGAATCCAGTCGAGCCGCGCGCGCAAGACCCGGTCGAGCGCCCTCAGCGCCACGATCAGGCTGTCGCGGTCCTTGGCTTCGCCCACCGCCACGATCAGCTTGTCCACGGCGGCATCTCGAGTGCCCGGCAGGTTGCGCGCGCCGGGGTTGGCTGCGGCGCGCGAATCGAAGAACAGCTCGACGTCGTCGCGCGTCGGCGTTGCGGCAAAGGAAAACGCGGCAGAGATCATGTCGAAGTCAAACTCGTTCTGACGCAGCGAGTATTGCGCCGAATCGACCTGCCGCAAGCTCGCGTCGATGCCGATTGCCCGCATGTTCTCGACGAACGGCGTCGAGACACGCACGAACGCATCGTCGTCGACCAGATATTCGAGCGTCAGCGGCTCGCCCTTGTCGTTGGCGAGCACGCTGCCCTTGCGCTTCCAGCCGGCCTCGGCCAGCAGGCGCGCAGCCCGGCCGAGCAGCTTGCGGTCACGGCCGGAGCCGTCGGAGCGGGGCTGGGTCACCGCTTCGCCGAATGCCGTGTCGGGAATGGCCCCGCGAAGCGGCTCGAGCAAAGCGAGCTCTGCCGGCGAGGGCAGCCCCTCGGCCTTGTAGACCGAGCGCTCGAAAGCCGAATCGGAACGCTGATACAAGCCGTAGAAGAGGTTGCGATTGGTCCATTCGAAGTCGAAGCAAAGCGCCACGGCCTGGCGCACCCGCGGGTCGCGGAACCGGGAACGCCGCTGGTTGAGGGCCGTCGCCTGCATCGACGGCCGCTTCTCGGCGGTGAATTCACGCTTGATCACCTTCTTGGCGACAAGCGCCGGGAAGTCGTAGCCGGTGGCCCAGGTGCGGGCGGTGGCCTCCTCGCGCCACAGCACGTCGCCTTTCTTGAACGCTTCGAAGCCGGCCTGCCGGTCGCGGTAGAACTCAAGCCTAAGCCGATCGAAATTGTAAAGGCCGCGATTGACCGGCAGATCGCGCCCCCAATAATCCGCGACCCGCTGATATTCGATCGTGGTGCCGGCGGCGACGTGCGCCACCTTGTAGGGGCCCGAGCCCAACGGCGGCTCCAGCGAACCGGCCGCAAAATCTTTGCCGGCGTAATAAGCTTTGGAAATGATCGGGAACTGCGCCACCGACAGGATCGTACGTTCCGAGTGGTGGCCGTTGAAGGTGAGCCGCGCCGTTGCTCGCGACAGCGCCTCGACCTTGACCAAAGTGATCAGCGGCAGCTGCAGATCGTAGTGGCCCTTGTCGCGGTAGGTTTCGAGCGTGAACGCGACATCCTCCGCCGTCACCGGGGAGCCGTCATGGAAGCGCGCAGCTTGGCGCAGCGCGAAGATGAAGCTGTTGCGGTCGGCCGAGATCGTCACGCTTTCGGCGAGCAGCCCGTAGAGTGCGTCGGGCTCGTCGAGCGCGGGCATCATCAGCGCATCGAAGCACATCTCCATGCGCGGCGGCGCGTCACCCTTGGGAGTGAAGGTATTCAGCGTGTTGAAGGTCAATGGGCTTTGATTGTAGACCCAGTTGGGCACCGACATATTGAACAGGCCGCCCTTGGGCGCATTCGGGTCGACGTAATCGAAGCCGGTGAAGCCGGCGGGGTATTTGAGATCGCCGAAGGCCGACAAGCCATGCAGCGGCTGCTCCGCCGGCGCAGCGGCAAAGACGCCGCGCGGCGCCAGCGCTGCCGCCGCGCCCAGCGCCATGAAGCCGCGGCGGGTGACGACAAGCCGGCTCAATTGAGGCCCTTGTACTTGGCCGCAAGGGCCTTTTCCTTGGCCTGATCGATCCACCAGGATTCGGTGTCGGCGCCGATGTAGGACGGCTGCGGATCCGGGATCCCGAACTTGTTCCAATAGGCCAGCCAAACGACCGGCCGGTGATATTGCGGGACCACGTAGAAATTCCACAGCAAGGCCCGGTCGAGCGCATGGGTGGCGGCCACCAGGTCGTCCCGGTCCGTGGCGAAGATCACGCGATCCGTCAGCGCGTCGATGGTCGGGTCCTTGATGCCCATCAGATTGCGCGACCCCGGGGCGTCGGCCGCCTTGGAGCTCCAGAAATCGCGCTGCTCATTGCCGGGCGAGTTGGATTGCGCCATGACGTTGGTCACCATGTCGAAGTCGAAATTGCGCACCCGGTTGACGTATTGGCTGGGGTCGACAAGGCGCAGCGAAGCGTCGATGCCGATCTTGCGAAGCGTGCCGATATAGGTGTTGGAAACAATCTCGTCTGTCGGGTTGTTGCCCAGGATCTCGATCTTGAACTGCTCGCCGGCGGCGTTGACCATCCTGCCGCCTTGGATCTTCCAGCCGGCTTCGGCGAACAGCCGGACCACGTCGCGCAGGTTCTGCCGCTCCGCCTGCGGGCTGTCATAGACGGGCAGCTTGTATTCCTTGCCGAACAGCTCCGGCGGCAGCTTGTCCTTGTATTGCGAAAGGATCTCCAGTTCCTTGCCCTGCGGCAGCCCGCTCGAGGCGAGTTCGCTGTTCTCGAAATAACTGTCGGTGCGGGTGTTGAGACCGAAGAACAAGGTGCGGTTCATCGTCTCGAAGTCGTAGGCATAAGTGAGCGCCTGGCGCACTCTGCGGTCCTGGAACTGCGGCCGGCGCAGATTCATGACGAAGCCCTGCATCGGCGCACCGGAGGTGATCTTGAACTCCCGCTTGATGACGTCGCCGTCCTTGACCGCGGGGAAGGTGTAGGCAGTCGACCAGCGGCGCGAGCTGTTTTCCGGGCGGATGTCCTCGAATCCGCCTTTGGTGAAGGCCTGCCATTCGGCATTGTCGTCCTGGATATAAACGTAGCGGCGGCGGTCGAAATTGTTGCGGCCGACATTGCTGGGCAGCGTGGCGCCCCAATAGTCCGGCACCCGGGTCCAAACGATCTCCGACCCCGGCTTGAAGCTGTCGATCTTGTAGGCGCCCGAGCCGAGCGGCGGCTCGAGCGTCGGCTGGGTGATGTCGCGCTTCTTGCCGCCGGGGCCGGTTCCCTCCCACCAATGCTTCGGCAAAACCGCCAGGTCGCCGATGATGTGCGGCAGCTCGCGGTTGCCCTTCTGGTCGAAACGGAACTCGACCGCGCGGTCACCGACCGCGACGGCCTCGGTGACGTTGGCGAAGTAGCGATTGTAGCTCGGACTGTTGGCCTTGAGCACGCCGAACGACCAGATTACATCATCGACGGTGATCGGCGTTCCGTCGTGCCACTTGGCTCGCGGGTCCAGCCGGTAGGTTGCCGAGGAGAAATCGTCGGGGAACTTGAAGGCTTCGGCGATCATCGGGTGGGCGACACCCGGCTCGTCGGTCGCCTGGTCCATCAGGGTGTCATAGAGCAGCCCGCCGCCGAAGCCTTGCACGGCCAGACCCGCCGCGGGGCTGCCGCGCACGATATAGGGGTTGAAGCTGTCGAACGTGCCGGTGGCGATGGCGTTGAGCGTGCCGCCCTTCGGCGCCTCCGGGTTGACATAGTCGTAGCGCTGAAAATTCTCGCCGTATTTGGACGGCGCAGTGATCGAGGAGGTCGTGTGCCAGGTTTCCGCGGCAAGCGAGACACCCCCGGAGAAGCCCAGGACGAGGGCGGCTGCGAGCATTCCGGTGGTCGGAGTCGGCAAGCGCAAGGTCATGCAGGATCCTCTTCTTCGTGTGCCTCGCGACTGCAGATGTCGGTTGAGACCACGCGACACGGTCGCCCCGCCGCCGTCGAGCATGCCGGCCAAGGTAACGAAAAAAGCCGGGTAGAACCCGGCTTTTTCGTGGTCAGCTGAATTACAAATTGGTCATTGAGCCGGCTTCGCCGGGGCGGCCGGCTGGGTGCCGCCCTCGGCCGGCTTGGCCGCGCCCTCTGCCGCCGGCTTGGCCGCTTCGCCCTCGGCCGGCTTGGCGGCGGCGTCGGTGGGCTTGGCGGCAGCGTCGTCGGCACCGGCTTCGGGCAATGGCGGCGGGGTGTCGGCCAGAGTGCGCAAGAAGGCGATCAGGTTCGCGCGCTCGTCGTCTTTCTTGACGCCGGCAAAGCCCATCGCCGTGCCCTTGATATAGGCCTTCGGCCCGGCGAGGAAATGGTTGAGGTGGTCGTAGTCCCAATGCACCGAACTGCCCTGGGAAAACTCCTTCATGCCGCTGGAATAGGCGAAGCCCTCGTGCGCGGCCATCGGCCGGTTGACGATGCCCCAGAGGTTGGGACCGGTCTTGTTGGGACCACCCTTGTCGCCGGTGTGGCAGGTCAGGCACTTCTTGAAAATCGCCTCGCCGGCGTGCGGATCGGCCTTGGCCAGAAGCGTGGCGATCGGCACCGCGGCGGCGGCCTCGCCGCCCGCTTTGGCACCTTCTTCGACTTCAGCGGCCTCGATGGCGAAGCCGGGCTTTTCCGGGATGGGCGCCGCAAAAATCGCCTCGCTGATCAGGTTGATCGAGAAGACGATGAACACGACTCCCAGAAACGCACCGATCAGCTTGTTGATTTCGAAAGAATCCATTGGCGCAGCGGCTCCCCTCGTCGGGCGGGTCGGACGGGTTCGCGGGCCACCTTCTCATCCCCGGCAGCGGCCCGTCAAATCGCGCCGGAAACTAGGTCTTTTGCTATGCCCTTGCAACACCTATAAGGGCGGCGTCCGTGAGACGTTTTGACACTTTGCCAGGTTTTTTCTCCCGCCGCTTCAGCCGATGTCGACCCTCGTTCTCATCCCTGCCAGGCTGGCGTCCACCCGCTTGCCGGACAAGCCGCTGGCCGACATCGCCGGCCGGCCGATGATCGTCCATGTGGCCGAGCGCGCCACCGCCGCCGGCATCGGGCGCGTCGTCGTCGCCACCGACGCTGCCGCCGTCGCCGCGGCCGTCCGCAGCCACGGCTTCGAGGCGGTGATGACCGGGGTCGGCCATCCCTCGGGTTCCGATCGCATCTTCGAGGCGCTCTGCGGTCTGGACCCCGACGGCGCCGTCGACACGGTCGTCAATGTGCAGGGCGACTTGCCGACGATCGAGCCGGAGATCATCGCCGCAGCCCTGCGACCGCTCGCCGACCCGGCAGTCGATATCGCCACGCTCGCCGTCGAGATCGTCCGCGACGAGGAACGGACCAATCCCAACGTGGTCAAGGTCGTCGGCGCAGCGCTCCGCTCAAGCCGGCTGAGGGCGCTGTATTTCACCCGGGCCACCGCGCCGTGGGGCGACGGGCCGCTTTACCACCATGTCGGCCTCTACGCCTATCGGCGCGCCGCCCTGACCCGTTTCGTCGGGCTGCCGCCGTCGCCGCTGGAGCAGCGCGAGCGCCTCGAGCAGCTGCGCGCCCTCGAAGCGGGGATGCGCATCGACGTCGAGATTGTCGCGTCCGTGCCGCTCGGCGTCGACACTGCCGACGAGCTGACGCGCGCCCGCCAGATGCTGACCCGTTGAGAGACTTGCTTCGATGCCGCCGCTGACCAACACCATCGCCTATCAGGGAGAGCCGGGCGCCAACTCCGATACGGCCTGCCGCGACATGTACCCGGCCATGCAGCCGCTGCCGTGCCCGACCTTCGAGGACGCCTTCAACGCCGTCGAGACCGGCAAGGCCGACCTGGCGATGATCCCGATCGAAAACACCCTGGCCGGCCGTGTCGCCGATATCCACCACCTCCTGCCGCACTCCCGGCTGCACATCATCGGCGAATATTTCCTGCCGATCCATTTCCAGCTGATGGTGCTGCCCGAGGCGCGGCTCGAGGATATCAAGTCGGTTCACAGCCACATCCATGCCCTCGGCCAGTGCCGCAAGATCATCCGCCGCCATCGCTGGAAGCCTGTCGTCGCCGGCGACACGGCCGGTGCGGCGCGACAGATCGCGGAGGAGGGGGATCCGAGCAAGGCCGCGCTGGCGCCGCTGCTGGCCGCCGAACTCTATGGCTTGAGGATCGTTGCCGAGGATGTCGAAGATAACGACAAGAACATCACTCGCTTCGTTGTTCTGTCGAAGAATAAAGTTTGGACACCGCGTGCCGATCCAGCCCAGCTTATGATGACAACCTTCATCTTCCAAGTCCGCAACGTGCCGGCCGCGCTTTACAAGGCGCTTGGCGGCTTCGCCACCAACGGTGTCAACATGACCAAGCTGGAAAGCTATCAGCTCGGCGGCAAATTCTACTCGACGCTGTTCTATTCCGACATCGAAGGCCACCCGGATGACCGCAGCGTGGCGCTTGCTCTGGAGGAGCTCGCCTTCTTTTCGCGTGAGGTCCGCGTTCTCGGGGTCTATCCCGCACACCCGTTCCGGGCCACGCAAGGTGACGACGATAGCTAGCCGGCTGACGGTTCGATTTGCCGGCAAACCCCGTTTCTCGGGGGGTCAACGGGCGCTCTCGGCCCAGTTGCGGATCAGCGTCTCGGCGATCGCGCCGCTCGGCGGCGTCATGATGCCGTCCGGGTGCCCCCGGTCGAGCGCGAGCCGGGTCTCCGCGCGCGAGAACCAGCGGCAAGCCTCGAGCTCATTGTCCATCACGATCGTCTCGTCGAGCGCCTCGCCATAGCAGCCGATCATCAGCGAATAGGGAAACGGCCAGGGCTGGCTGGCATGATAGACGACGCGGCCGAGCCGGATACCCAATTCCTCCAGCGTCTCGCGGCGCACGGCGTCTTCGATCGTCTCACCGGGTTCGACGAAGCCGGCGAGGGCCGAATACATGCCGGGAGCGAAATGCGGGCCGCGGCCGAGCAGGCAGCGATCGCCGCGGATGGCGAGCATGATCACCACCGGGTCGGTCCGCGGAAAATGCTCTGCACCGCAGTTCGGGCAATGCCGCTTGTAGCCGCCGGCCCGCATCCGGGTGGCGTGGCCGCACTTGCTGCAGAACGCGTGGGAGCCATGCCAGGCAAGCAATGCTGCCGCCTGCGCCAGGGCACCGAGGTCCTCCGGCCCGAGCAGACCCTGGATGTAGACGGAGCGGTAATCGATCGCCTTGATGTCGTCCGGCAAGGCTTCCGGCTCGTAACCGCCGGGGACGGCCAGCACCGGACCTTGCGGGGTGAAGCCGAGCAGCACAGCGGCATCCGGATCTGCGCCGAGCGCGACGGCCGCACCGAGGTCGTGATAGGCAAGAAAGCCGCTTTCTGCCCTGCGCAGCTGGATGCGGCCGTTGCGCAGCACCAGCAGCCGGGCAGCCGGTTCGGCGAGGGCGTCCGCAACCGAACTGTCCGAACGCTTCTCCGAAAGCCGCTCGATCCGATTGCCGGCAAAGCCGACGCGGCGGCTTGCCTCGACCGGCGGGGCGTCGAAAAAGGGAAAGCTCATCGACGGTCCTCGGCGAACGATGGGTGATGGGAGATGCGGCTCAAAGTGCGGAACGAACCCGGTCGATGAAATCGTGCAGGTCCGGCCGGCGGTAGGGCTCGCGGATGCCGTGGCCCCACACCGGACCTGGCCAGCCGTCGTCGCCCTCCTGCCGGGCGATGATGTGAACATGCAGCTGCCGCACGATATTGCCGATTGCCCCGGAATTGATCTTGGTGCACCGGGTGAGCTGCTTCAGTCCTTGGGCGACGAGATTGGTCTCGAAGGTGAGCATGGCCTGGTCGAGCGGCGTCAGATCATGCAGCTCCTCGATGCCGGGGCGTTGCGGAACCAGGATCAGCCAGGGCCAGCGGCGATCATTCATCACCCTGAGTTCGCACAGCCCGAGCCACATCGCCGGCTCGCTGTCTCGCTCCAGCCTTGCATCGAGCTCGAAACCGGCCCTGTGGGCTGGCATGGCGTGTCCTCGCGCTGATCACCGGAAGCTAAAGGGCCGCCCTGGCGCTCGCAAGCCTTTCGTTGGCGCCGACAGCCCAGCCCGGGGCTTGCATTTGCCGGCCGGATTGCCGATATCAGCGCTGGGAGGTTGGTGGTGGACGAGCCACTCGCCAACCGGGTCAGGTCCGGAAGGAAGCAGCCCTAACGAGCTCGGAACGGGTCATTGTTCCAGCCTCCCACCTTCCCGGTCCAGCACCGAGCCAGTCCCGACGTTGACGGCGCGCCGTCCGACGGCCACAGTTTTGGGACAGAGCCGGATCGCCCCGGCGTCACGAGGAGCAGGCGGGCCGATGAGCGAAGCCGGCAGCGACAGGTCCAAGGCGTCAGGCGCCTACCGCGTTCTCGCCCGCAAGTACCGGCCTGCGGATTTTTCCGCCCTGATCGGCCAGGAGCCGTTGGTCAGGACCCTGACCAACGCGTTTGCCGCCGGCCGCATCGCCCAGGCTTGGATGCTGACCGGGGTTCGCGGCGTCGGCAAGACGACCACTGCCCGCATCCTTGCCCGCGCGCTGAACTACCGCACGGCCGACATCGACCAGCCGAGCATTGATCTCCAGGCGCTGGGCGAGCACTGCCAGGCGATCATGGACGGGCGCCATCCCGACGTGATCGAGATGGACGCGGCGTCCCACACCGGCATCGACGATATCCGCGACATCATCGAGCAGGTTCGTTACGCACCCGTATCGGCCCGCTTCAAAGTCTATATCATCGACGAAGTCCATATGCTCTCGACGCAGGCCTTTAACGGCCTGCTGAAAACCCTGGAAGAGCCGCCGCCGCACGCCAAGTTCATCTTCGCCACCACTGAAATTCGCAAGGTGCCGATCACGGTGCTGTCGCGCTGCCAGCGATTTCGACCTGCGCCGCATCGATGCGGCCTTGATCAAGACCGATCTCGAGCGCATCGCCGGGCTTGAGGGGATCACCGCCGAGCCGGCCGCGCTCGCCATGATCGCGCGTGCCGCGGAGGGCTCGATGCGCGATGCGCAATCGATTTTCGACCAGGCAATCGCCCATGGCGCAGGCGAGGTTACCGCGGCTGCGGTGCGCACCATGCTCGGTCTCGCCGACCGCGGGCGCATCGTCGACCTGTTCGAGAAGCTGATGCAAGGCGAGGTCGCGGCGGCCCTCGACGAATTTCGCGCTCAGTATGACGGGGGCGCGGATCCGGCGACGGTGCTTTCCGATCTCGCCGAATTCAACCATCTGGTCACCCGCCTGCGTTTCGTGCCCGCGGCGGCCGATGACCCGGCGCTGACGGAAGACGAGCGCAGCCGCGGCGTCCAGTTCGCCGCAACATTGTCGGTCCGGGTGCTGTCGCGGACATGGCAGATGCTGCTCAAGGGCATCGCCGAGGTGCAGGCGGCAAGCCGTCCTGTCGATGCCGGTGAGATGGTGCTGATCCGCATCGCCCATGCCGCGGAGCTGCCGACCCTGGACGAGGCGCTGCGCAGCCTCACGGAGGAAGGCTCGGCCGCCTCGGCCGTCGTCCCGCAGGGCCGGTCGCCCGTGCCTGCCGCCCCCGTGCCCACCGGTTCGGCACTGCCTGCGCCGGCACTGATGCCCCAGCCTTCGGGCGGTGGTCAGCCGCTCAGGCTTGCGGCCGACGCGCCGCTTGCCGAACCCGGCTTGCAGCCGTCCGTTCCGCTGGTGCAGCCGACGGAGCCCGAGCCGGCTGTCGTCATCCGCTCGATCGCCGATCTTGCCGCGCTGGCCGACAGGCATCGCGACATGGCCTTCAAGGTCCTGCTCAAGCGCTGCGTCCGTCCGGTGCGCATCGACAATGGCCGCCTCGAAATCAGCCTCACTGCCGATGCCCCGAAAACGCTCATTCCCGACTTGAACGCCAATTTGCAGACATGGACCGGGCGGCGCTGGGTCGTTTCGGTGTCGCGCGAGGACGGCGGCCCGACGCTCGCCGAAGAGGAAGCAAGCCGGCGGCAGACCGCCATCACCGATGCCGCCGCCGATCCTGCCGTGGCAGCGATCCTGGCGCGCTTCCCCGGATCGCGCATCATCGACGTTCGGCTCCCGGCCGCAGCCGAGATTGCCGACGACGATCTGGCAGCCTCGCCGGGGCCGATTGTCGAGGAAGACGACAGCTGACCAGGAGAACGCCATGAAGGATTTGCTCGGCCTGATGGGCAAAGCGAAGGAGATGCAGGCCAAGTTCCAGGCCATGCAGGAGGAGATTGCCGGCCTCGAGGCCACCGGCCAGGCCGGCGGCGGCCTGGTGCGGGTGACGCTGAGCGGCAAATTCGAGATCAAGACGCTGAAGATCGACCCGTCTTTGTTCAAGGAGGACGATGTCGAGGTGCTCGAGGATCTCATCGTGGCGGCTCACAACGACGCCAAGGCCAAGGTCGAGGCGACCATGCAGGAAAAGACCAAGGAGCTCACGGCGGGCTTCCCGGTGCCGCCGGGGCTCAAGCTGCCGTTCTAAGCCGCCAGCTGGCGAAAGAAGCGTCCTCAGCGCGCAACGTGGGGCGCAGCATTACGCCCCGCGGGCGATTCCTCGGGCGACTTTCACCGGCGGGGGAGCCGGTCTGGTGAATGAAGCCTTAAGTTCCTGTTCAATTTTTCATCGCACACTGCTGCAATCGGTGATCGAGGCCGTCACGTTTCTGCCCGAAAGTCTCTGGATTCCTGCCGCACTTGAAACGACACTGCCGGGGCGACGATGAGGGGACCTTCTTGATCGCTAGGGGAATGAAGTTCGTTGTCGTGCTCGGGTTGCTTGCCGCACCTGGGCTTCTTGGCGGCTGCACCCAGAACCGGATGGGCGGCACCTTCTCAATGTCCGCCGGGAATCTGAAGCATTATTCGGCCCAGGACAAAGAGTGCTTGGCTCGGGCGATGTTCTTCGAATCGAAGCGCTCGAGCCGTGAAGGGCTGGTCGCGGTCGGGACCGTGGTGATGAACCGGCTGGATTCGGGCCGCTATGGGTCGAGCGTGTGCGAAGTGGTTGGGCAAAAGGGCCAGTTCGCCCCGGGCGTGCTGACCAGGCCGATGAACTCCGCCGCTCTGCCCGATGTCGAGAGCGCAGCCGATGCGGTGATGCGCGGCGAGCGTCACCCCAAGATCAAGGAAGCGATGTTCTTCCACACCGCTGGGCTGCGGTTCCCTTACAAGAACATGCACTACGTCCTGGTCGCCGGCGGCAATGCCTTTTACGAGAAGCGGACGCGCCAGCGTCTCCTTGACCCGACGATCACCCCGGAGGTGCAAGTCGCCTCCGCCGGCACGCTCGGCCGGCCGCCCGTGCCGGCGATGCCAAGCCCGGCGCCGCAAGGTGTCGCGAAGCCGGTGATGGTCGCTTCGGCTGAGCCCTTGCGGCAGACGCTCGATCCTGAGACCGGCGACGCGGCGTCAGGCCTGACGACGCTGTCTTACGACCAGCCGAGCCCCGCGGCCGCCGATGCGATCGGCGCCCTGATCGCGAGCACCGACCGGCCTCTCGAATAAAGCGCGCCGGATGCCGGTTGGAAAACCGGCCGAAAGTGCCTAAACGAAGGCGATGTCGAAACGCGTCGCCGGCCCCGAAATCGAACGCCTGATCCAGCTGCTCGCCAAGGTTCCCGGCCTCGGCCCGCGCTCGGCCAGGCGCGCTGCGCTGCACATGATCAAGAAGAAGGAACAGCTGATGGGGCCGCTGGCGGCCGCCATGGCCGACGCCGTCGACCTGGTCGGCGTTTGCACCGTCTGCGGCAACGTCGATACCGTCGATCCCTGCACCATCTGCCAGGACCCGCGCCGCGATGCCGCGACGCTGATTGTGGTGGAGGACGTCGCCGATCTCTGGGCGCTGGAGCGCGCCGGAACCATGAATGCGCTCTACCATGTGCTCGGCGGGACGCTGTCGCCGCTCGACGGCATCGGGCCGGAGCAGCTGACCATAGGCAAGCTGGTCGAACGCGTGGCGGCCGGGACCGTTCGCGAGGTGATCTTGGCCGTCAACGCCACCGTCGAGGGCCAGACCACCGCGCACTACCTTACCGATCAGCTGGAAGGCATGGACGTCAAGATCACGCGGCTCGCCCACGGTGTTCCCGTCGGCGGCGAGCTCGACTATCTGGACGAGGGCACGCTCGCCGCGGCGCTGAAGTCGCGGACCGCATTCTGAGGAGCGGGCAATGCCGAGTCTCGCTTTGGCCCTGCGCCTGGTCGGCGCAGCCGCAGCCGCCCTCCTCGCCGCCGTCGTTTCGCCGGCCGCCCGTCCGATCGACGATCAGTTCCGCAGCTGGCTGGCCGCCGACCTCTGGCCGGAGGCGGCGGCCCAGGGCATCAGCCGGGCCACGTTCGATAGCGCTTTTGCGGGGGTCGATCCCAATCTGAAGCTGCCCGACCTGGTCTTGCCCGGCGCCGAGCCGGCCACGCCGAAGAAGCAGCATCAGGCGGAGTTCGGGGCGCCGGGGGCTTATTTCGGGCCGATCGACAAGGTCGTCGGCGGTGGCCGGGCGCGCGCCGACCGTTATGCCAAGACGCTGGCCGCCATCGAGCGGCGGTTCGGTGTGCCCGGCCCGATCGTACTCGCGGTCTGGGGCCGCGAATCCGGCTTCGGCACCGCCAAGATGCCCTACGATGCCTTCGAGGTGCTCGGCACCAAGGCCTTCCTGTCGGCCCGCAAGGAGATGTTTCGACGCGAGCTGCTGGCGGCGCTGAAGATGCTCGAGACCGGTAGGGCGTCGCGCGCGGCGATGCGCTCGTCCTGGGCCGGCGCGCTTGGCCAGCCGCAATTCCTGCCGACCTCGTTCTTGAAATATGCGGTCGATTTCGACGGCGACGGGCGCGCCGACATCTGGAGCTCCGATGCCGATTCGATGGCTTCGATCGCCAATTATCTGGTCGCCTACGGCTGGATCCGGGGCCGCGCCTGGGGGGTGGAGGTGCGGGTACCGGAGACCGTCAGCTGTGCGCTGGAGGGACCGGACCGCGGCAAACCCATCGCCGCTTGGGCAAAGCTCGGCATCGCGCGCAGCGACGGCCGGCCCTTCGCCGGGGTCGAGGCCGCTGCCGAGGCATTCCTGCTGATGCCGGCCGGCCGCCACGGACCGGCGTTTCTGGTCACGCCCAATTTCTACGTGCTCAAGGAATACAATGAGAGCGACCTCTACGCGCTGTTCATCGGCCACGCTGCCGACCGCATCGCCTCGGGCAACCGGGATTTCGCCGCCGCGTGGGGCGATGTCGGCAAGCTCGACCGGTCCGACATCGCTGCCTTGCAGCGGCGCCTCGAGACGATCGGCTACGATGTCGGCAGCGCCGACGGGTTGCCCGGCTTCAAGACCCGCCGTTCGATCGGCGACTGGCAGGCCAGGCACGGTAGCGCCCCGACCTGCTTTCCCGATGCCGCATTGATCGGCGCGCTGCGCTGAGTTCAGGCGGCCGCCTGGCCGATCCGATCGCGCAGGCCGGCCAGGATCTCGAACGAACGCAGCCGCGCGGCATGGTCGTGGATCTGCGCCGTTACCATCAGCTCGTCGGCACCGGTGCGGCGCAGGAATGCCTCGAGCCCGCTGCCGACGGTTTCGGCCGAGCCGACGAACGAGACCGACAGCGCATAGTCGAGCATGGTCTTGGCGGCGATGTCCAAGCTCGCACGGTAGCCGGCCATCGGGGCGGGCAGCTTGCCCGGCCGGCCGGTGCGCAGATTGACGAAGGCCTGCTCGAGCGAGCTGAACAGCAGCGTCGCCTCGGCATCGTTGTCGGCGGCGAACACGTTGACGCCAAGCATCACATAGGGTTTGGCCAGCTGCTCCGACGGCTGGAACCGGGTGCGGTAGAGCTCGAGCGCCGCCTCGAGCTCGGCCGGCGCGAAGTGGGAGGCGAAGGCATAAGGCAGGCCGAGCAGCGCCGCGAGCTGGGCGCCGTAAGTGCTCGAGCCGAGGATCCAGATCGGCACCTTGAGCCCTTCGCCGGGCACCGCCCGAACGCGCTGATCCGGCGCGGCAGCGTTGAAATAGCCGAGCAGCTCGACGACGTCGTGCGGAAAGCTGTCGACGCCGGCTTCGAGATTGCGGCGCAGCGCCCGCGCCGTCAGCATATCGGTACCGGGAGCCCGCCCCAGGCCGAGATCGATGCGACCCGGGTGCAGCGCAGCCAGGGTGCCGAACTGCTCGGCGATGACCAGCGGCGCATGGTTGGGCAGCATCACCCCGCCGGCGCCGACCCGGATCGTGTTGGTGGCCGACGCGACATGGGCGATCACCACCGCGGTGGCGGCGCTGGCGATCCCCGGCATGTTGTGGTGTTCGGCCAGCCAATAGCGCCGGTAGCCCAGCCGTTCGGCATGCCGCGCGAGGTCGAGCGTATTGCCAAGCGAGCGGCCGACATCGCTGCCCTCGGCGACCGGTGACAGGTCGAGAACGGAAAGCGGCACCATCGGCATAGGCTCCTCGGGCGTGTCTGTCTGTGCCAGGCGGATATAGGAAGCCCGCCCGGCGCCAGCAAACCAGGCGAGACTCAGGCCGCCGGCAGTGCGGCCTTGCGCGCAGCTACGGCCTGGCGCACCAGCGGCGCCACCTTGGTGCCGTAGCGCTCGATCGCCGCCATGATCTTGTCGTGCGGCATCAGCCCGATCGCCATCTGCAGCAGGAAACGGTCGTTGCGGAAGATCTCCCATTGCGCGACGATCTTGGCGGCCACCGTCTCGGGATCGCCGACGAACAAGGCACCCTGCGGCGAGCGGGACTGGTCGAAATGCGCGCGGCTTGTCGGTCCCCAGCCGCGTTCGCGCCCGATCCGGTTCATCACCTCGGCCTGCGGCCCGTAGAAATCGTCGGCAGCCTGGTCGCTTGTCGCACCGACAAAGCCATGCACATTGAGCGAGGTGCGCAGCGTCTCCGGCGCATGCCCCGCCCGGCGCGCCGCCTCTCGGTAGAGGGTAAAGAGCGGCGCGAACCGCGCCGGCTCTCCGCCGATGATGGCGAGCGCCAGCGGCAGACCCAGCATGCCGGCGCGCACCACGGACTGCGGCGTGCCGCCGACGGCGATCCAGATCGGCAGCTTTTCCTGCAGCGGCCGCGGATAGACGCCCCGGTCGTTGATCGCGGCGCGGTGCTTGCCCGACCAGGTGACGCGCTCTGCCGCGTTGAGCGCCAGCAGCAGGTCGAGCTTTTCGGCGAACAGCTCGTCATAGTCTTCCAGCCGGTATCCGAACAACGGAAACAACTCGATGAAAGAGCCGCGGCCGGCCATGATCTCGGCGCGCCCGCCCGAGAGCAGGTCGAGCGTGGAGAATTGCTGGAAGACGCGGACCGGATCGTCGGATGAGAGCACGGTCACGGCGCTGGTGAGACGGATGCGGCTGGTCCGTTCGGCCGCCGCTGCGAGCGCCACCACAGGCGCCGAGGCGGCATAATCGGGCCGATGGTGCTCGCCGAGGCCGAACACGTCGAGCCCCACCTGATCGGCGAGCGCGATCTCCTCGATGAGGTTGCGCATGCGCTGGTGCGGGCCGATCCGCTCCGGACCAGGCTCGGGGCTGACATCCGCAAAGGTGTAGAGGCCAAGTTCCATGACAGGCTCGTTGGAAGAGGGTAGGGAAGCTAGAGGTAAACGGCAGCGGCCCGGTGCGCCAGTGCGCGCGGGGGTGAACAGTCCATCGCCGATCTCGGTCAGGCCCATGTTTCCGCTCCGCAACACCTGACAGATTCTTTGTGAAAGTGCCGTTCGGCGCTTGAAGTCTCGGCCTCGGTGAGTATGTAAGCGGCGCGACATCCACTCAGGGCAATCGATTTGGCAATTTTTCGCGAAAAGGACATCTTCGAACGCCGCAGCGCCGCCAATGACGCCAAGCGGGCGATGCTGGAAAAATATAAGTCGCGGCCCGGCCCCGATGATCCGGCGGTGGCGGCACGCGCGGCCGAGCGCAAGGCCATCCTCGAGGCGCGCGCCCTGCGCGATGCCGAAAAGGCGCGATTGAAGGCCGAGCGGCAGGCGCGGGACGCCGCCGAGCGGGCCCGCCGCCAGGCAGAGCAAGAAGAAACGCGGCGGCTGGCGGCCGAGCAAGCCGAGGCCGAGTCGAAGCGCCGCGAGGCCGAGGACAACGAACGCATCGCGCGGGTTCTGACCGAAGAGGCCGAGCGCAAGGCCAAGCGGGATGCCCGTTATGCCGCCCGCAAGGCGAGGGTCGGCCGGACGCCGCCGGGCTTCAAGGCCTGAGCCGACGGAGCTTCACGACCTGCAGCTCGGCGGGGCACCGGGCTCTGTCGCTGCCGACAACCCCGGTACGGTAGTCGTGAGCAATTCCAGGCGAAGTGGAAACCGGTTCTCCGTCCGGAATTGCGGAAAAGCGAGGGCTTGGAGCGGATCAGCGATTCGAAGAACCGCCGGCCGGCTCTAAGCAACCAGCTTCAGGCCGATGATCCCGGCAACGATCAGCGCTATGCAGGCGAGCCGCATCGCGCCGGCAGGTTCGCCCAGCAACAGGATGCCGAGGGCGGCAGTGCCGACGGTGCCGATGCCCGTCCAAACCGCATAGGCGGTGCCCACCGGCAACGTCTTCAGCGCGAGGCCGAGCAGACCCAGGCTGACCACCATGCTGAGGACGGTCGCCAGCGTCGGCAACAGCCGCGTGAAGCCATCCGTGTATTTGAGTCCGATCGCCCAGCCGACCTCGAACAGTCCGGCAAAGAACAAGGTGATCCATGCCATCGAACCAACATCTCCGCCGCAAGATCCAAGCAGCCGCAAGGGCATTGCAAGCCCGCGGGGAAGGTGCCGAAGCCGGCTGAAACAGCGTCCCGTCCGAAGGGCTGGCCGCGGTAAGCTGCGGCCGAAGCCGTTGCCGGGCTGCCGAACTCTATTTCGACTTCTTGGCCGTCGCCGAGGAGGTCGACGCTTTTGCCGCCGCCGGTTTCTTGGCGTCCTTCTTCGGCTTCTTGGCTTCCTTGCCGACTTTCATTTGACCTTTCGCCATGATTCGCGTCCTCCGATTGGCGAGCGAATCATGCCAGATGCCGCGCTTCGTTCAAGCGCTTCGGTCGGCGATCGCCCGCCCGGGAGCCCGCAAAAGCCGGTTTCGCACATCTTATCCGCCGTGGCGCCGGGTTCGGCCTTTCGGCGACGAACCGATCTGCCCCTCTGGAAGCATGGACAATCGCGGTAGATAGAAGGATCAGGCGAAGACGGAGACGACCATGGCCGCGCATGCCGGCTCGAAGAAGGTGATTTATGCCGCTCTGGCCGGCAATCTGATGATCGCGGTCACGAAGTTCGGCGCCGCCCTGTTCACCGGCAGCTCTGCGATGCTGTCGGAAGGCGTGCATTCGCTGGTCGATACCGGCAATGGACTTCTGCTTCTGCTCGGCCTGAAGCGCGCCAGCCGGCCCGCCGACGTCACCCATCCGCTGGGCCACGGCCGCGAGCTCTATTTCTGGAGCTTCATCGTCGCGCTCCTGGTGTTCGCGCTCGGTGCCGGCGTTTCGCTTTACGAAGGCATCATGCACATCATCGAGCCGGTGCCGGTCGAGAACCCGCTGGTCAACTACATCGTCCTCGGGCTCTCGTTCCTGTTCGAGGGCAGCTCCTGGATGGTGGCGCTGCGCGAATTCCGCCGCTCCAAGGGCAAGCTCGGCTACATCCAGGCGGTGCGGCTGAGCAAGGATCCAAGCGTCTACACCGTGCTGTTCGAGGACAGCGCCGCGCTTGCCGGCCTGGTGATCGCCTTCTTCGGCATCCTCGGCGCGCAGCTGCTCGAGGTTCCCGAGCTCGACGGCGCCGCCTCGATCGGCATCGCCTGGTGCTTGGCGCAACGGCCGCCTTCCTCGCCCGCGAGAGCAAGGGGCTGCTGATCGGCGAACGTGCGCTGCCGGAAGTGGAAGCGGCGGTGCTGGCGATTGCGCAGGGCGACCCCGACGTGCAGCAGGCGAACGGCATCATCACGGTCCATATCGGCCCCGACCAGATCGTCGCGGCGCTCAGCATCGAGTTCGAGGACCGGCTTGCGGCGCCGCAGATCGAGGCCTGCGTGGAGCGCCTCGAAGCCAAGCTGCACGGCGCCTATCCGGCGATCACGTCGCTGTTCGTCAAGCCGCAGACCACCGGCACCTGGCAGCGCCGGCACCGGGAGGTGGTCGAAGCCGGCTGACGACAGGCGCCGACTTTAGATTTCGGGCTAGGCCTCGTCGCCTTCGACGACGCGCAGCCTGAGCTGGCCGGTCTTGGAATCGGCGACCCGGTTCTTGGTCGGCCGCACGTCTTCCTCGGCAACGGCCTCCGACGCGCCGGCGGCAAACTCGAGCGCTTCGATCTTCTGACCGCGCTTGGTCACCTTGGCCGAGGATACCAGGATCTCGTCGATGTCGCGCGTCGCCAGCGAGAAGTGGCCCTGCAGCTTGCGCACGCGCTCGTCGAGCCGGCCGACATCCTCCATCAGCCTGACCACCTCGCCCTGGATCAGATGGGCCTGCTCGCGCATCCGCGCATCCTTCAGGATGGCCTGCACCACCTGAACCGACAGCATCAGCAGCGAGGGCGAGACGATCACCACCCGCGCGCGGTGCGCCCGCTGCACGACAGCCTCGAATTGCTCATGGATCTCGGCGAACACCGATTCCGACGGCACGAACATGAACGCGGTGTCCTGGGTTTCCCCGGCGAGCAGGTATTTGTCGGCGATATCCTTGATGTGCAGCTCGACGTCGCGGCGGAAGGCCTGGTGCGCGGCACGTCGACGCTCCGGGCCCTCGGCCTGCCGGATCGCGTTCCAGGCTTCGAGCGGAAACTTGGCGTCGATGACCAGCCCCGGGGAATCGTTGGGCATATGGATGATGCAATCCGGCCGGCTGCCGTTCGACAGCGTCGCCTGGAATTGATAGGCCCCCATCGGCAGCCCGTCGGCGACGATCGCTTCCATCCGCGATTGGCCGAACGCCCCGCGGGTCTGCTTGTTGGACAGGATTGTCTGCAACTGCACGACCTGGCCGGCCAGCGCCTGGATGTTGGTCTGCGCGGTGTCGATGACGGCCAGCCGCTCCTGCAGCCGAGCCAGGCTCTCATGGGTGGCGCGGGTCTGCTCGCTCATCGTCGTCCCGATGCGCCCGGTCATGGCATCGAGCCGCTGGCTGAGCGACTTGGTGAGCTCGGCCTGGCGGGCCCCGAACACGTCGGCCACCGCCCCCAGCCGGCCCTGCATTTCGGCCTGGGCCTTGAGCAGCCCCGCCATCTGCGCTTCCAGCGCCAGCGCCTGCTGCGCGGTCTGTGCCGCCGCCAGCCGGCGCGCCTCGGCTGCCCGGCGCAGCGAGAGCCCGAGCCGGAGCGCCAGCAGCGCAATCACCGCGCCGGTCAGCCAAACCAGCGCCGAGACGGTGACGGTGGTGGCGCCGAGCCGCAGCACAGGTTGCGAGAGCCAAGGCAGCAGATGGTCCATGCCGCAAGCATAGCCGATTCGCCGCGCCGCGTCAGATCAAAACGTGAACATGCCGAGCGAGGCCGTTGACGCTCCCCGAGCCAGCACTTAGGTGAGGCGTCGCCATGCCGCTCAAGCCGCTCATCATTCTGCCCGATCCCGTGTTGCGCCAGGTCTCCAATCCGGTCGAGCGCGTCGACGACGCCGTCCGCAAACTCGCTTCGGACATGCTCGACACGATGTATGACGCGCCGGGCATCGGGCTTGCCGCCATCCAGGTGGGCGAGCCGCTGCGCCTGCTGGTGATCGACCTCGCCAAGGAGGGCGAGGAGCCGGCGCCGCACGTCTTCATCAATCCCGAGATCGTGGCGACCAGCGACGCGCGCTCGGTCTACGAGGAAGGCTGCCTGTCGATCCCCGACTATTACGCCGAGGTCGAGCGCCCGGCCCAGGTGACGGTCGACTATCTCGATCGGCAAGGCAGGCAGCAGCAACTCGCTGCCGACGGCCTGATGGCGACCTGCCTGCAGCACGAGATCGACCACCTCAACGGCGTCCTGTTCATCGACCACATCTCCAAGCTGAAGCGGGACATTGTGGTGCGGCGCTTCCGCAAGCTGGCCAAGGACAAGCCGGCCGCCGGGCTGGCGGGCTGAAAGCCGGAACGGTGGCCCTGCGGCTCGTGTTCATGGGAACCCCGGCCTTTGCCGTTCCGACCCTGGAGGCCGTTTCTGCCGCCGGCCATTCGCTTGCCGCGGTCTATACCCAGCCGCCGCGGCCGGCCGGCAGGCGCGGGCTCTCCGAGGTCGACTCGCCCGTCGCCCTCGCTGCGCGGCGGCTCGGCATTCCGGTCCACACTCCCGACGGCTTGCGCAGCGTGCAGGAAGAAGAGCGTCTCGCGGAGCTAGAGGCCGATGCTGCCGTGGTCGTCGCCTATGGCCTGCTGTTGCCGCCGGCCATTCTCGCTGCGGTGCGGCTCGGCTGTTACAACGCCCATGCTTCGCTGTTGCCGCGCTGGCGTGGCGCCGCGCCGATCCAGCGCGCCATCCTTGCCGGCGACCGCGAGACGGGGGTGATGATCATGAAGATGGATGCGGGACTGGACAGCGGCCCGATCGCGCTTGCCGAAGCAACCCCGATCGGGCCGGACGAGACCGCCGCGGCGCTTGCTGCAAGGCTCGCGGACCGGGCTGCGGCGCTGATGGTCGAGGCGCTGGGCGCGCTCGAAGCCGGCGGGCTTGAGCTGTCGCCGCAGCCGGCCCAAGGTGCGACCTATGCGCGCAAGATCGACAAGGCCGAAGCCCGGATCGACTGGACGGCTGCCGCAGAAGTTGTGCATAACCGTATCCGCGGCTTGTCGCCGTTTCCGGGTGCCTGGTGCGAAGCGGAGATCGGCGGCAGGCTGGAGCGGGTGAAGCTGCTCGCCTCGACGCGGGCACAAGGTGCGGGAATGCCGGGGGAGATCATCGATGATCAGCTGACCGTCGCCTGCGGCGATGGTGCAGTGCGGCTGGTCGAACTGCAACGTGCCGGGGGGCGGCCGCTTGCGGCCGGGGCCTTCCTGCACGGATCCAAGATCGGAAAAGGGATGCAACTGTCATGAGCATGATGTCGATCCGGGCGGCGACGCCCAAGGACCGGGCGGCGATCCGCCAAGTCGAGGAGCACGCCTTCGGGCAGCAGGCCGAGGCGGGTCTGGTCGACGCGCTGGTCGCCGGCGGGCATGCGGTCGTCGAGCTGGTGGCGGTCGAGGAAGGCCAGGTGGTCGGCCATATCTTGTTCTCGCGCCTCCATGTGACGCAGGCGGATGGCCGATCCTTTGCTGCCGTCGCGCTTGCACCGCTTGCCGTCGAGCCGTCGTTCCACCGCACCGGCATCGGCGGCGCTCTGGTCAACGAGGGCCATCGCCGGCTGCGCGCGGCGGGCGAGGCGCTGTCGATCGTGCTCGGCGATCCGAGCTATTACGGGCGCTTCGGCTATGGGCGCGCGCGCGCCGCCGGCTTCGACAGCGAGTTCCAAGGCGAGGCCCTGCAGGCGCTGACCTGGGGCGAGGCCCCTGCCGAGGGACGGCTCGACTACGCCGCCGCATTCGGCTCGGCGCTCGCGGCCTAGAGGCGAAGGCGGCTTTCGGTGCCGCGCTACCGGCTGGACGTTGAATATGACGGCAGCCTCTACGCCGGCTGGCAGAGGCAGGCCGAACAGCCGACGGTTCAGGCGGTACTGGAAGCGGCAATCCTGGCCTTCAGCGGCGAGACGGTGTCGATGAGGGGCGCCGGCCGGACGGATGCGGGCGTTCACGCCACCGGCCAGGTCGCCCATGTCGATCTGGCGCGCGACTGGCCGGCGAAGACCGTGCGCGACGCCGTCAACGCCCATTTGAGCGCCGCCGGCGCCACCGTCGCGGTGCTGGCGGTTGGCGCCGTCGACGCGGCATTCGACGCGCGATTCTCGGCGACTGCCAGGCACTATCTCTACCGGATCATCGACCGCCGCGCGCCGCTGACGCTCGAACGTCGCCGCGCCTGGTGGATGCCCAAGCCGCTCAACGCCGAGGCGATGCAGGCGGCGGCCCAGCGGCTGCTCGGCCGGCACGACTTCACCACCTTCCGCTCGCGCCAGTGCCAGGCGGCAAGCCCGGTGCGCACCCTTGACCGTCTCGATATCGCGCGCAGCGGCGAGACCATCGCCATCCGCGCCTCGGCGCGCTCGTTCCTGCACAACCAGGTGCGCTCGATGGTGGGTGCGCTGAAGCGGGTCGGCGAGGGCAGCTGGACCGCCGACGACGTCACCGCTGCTCTGGCGGCAGCCGACCGCAGCGCCTGTCCGCAGGTGGCGCCGCCCGATGGGCTCTATCTGGTCGGCGTCGATTACCCCGCGTCATAGCACACGGCCGCGCGGCATCTCGGCAGGCCTCGGCTTCGGCGCCGGCCACACATCGGTGATGGCCGGCTGCACCGGCCGTTCCAGATAGGTGGACAGCACGACATAGCTGCGGGTCGAGACCACTCCGGGCGTGTCGTAGAGGCGCGCCAGCAGCCCTTCCAAAGCACGCGTGTCCGCGGTGCGGACCTTGAGCAGCATGCAGGCATCGCCGGCCACCGAATGGATCTCCTCGACCTCCGGATAGCTGGCGATCGCCAGCAGCTCCGGCGTCTTGCCCCAGCCGCGGGTGTCGACATGGACGAAGGCGAGCAGCGGCTTGCCGACGCTGTCGGCGTCGAGCAAGGCGGCAGTGCGCCGGATGGCCCCGCTGCGGCGCATCCGCTTCACCCGCTCATGCGCCGCCGGCGCCGAGAGCCCGGCCCGCGCACCCAATTCGGCATAGCTGACGCCGGCATCCTCGACCAGCACGCCTAACAATCTTCGGTCGGCATCATCGACCGGCGTCTCCCGAATGAGCTTTTGCTGAATGAGGTCTGTTTCTTTTGTCATTAGGCAATCCTGCATTGTGTCCGAATGTCATTCTGCCATTATCGCCTGGTGCTGAAGCTGGATCAACCATTGCAGCGCCCCGCCGGGGCGTTTGGCCTGCCGCAGGGCACGCTGCTCCTGACCGCCTGCATCGCCGTCGTCGGGGCCAACTCGCTGGCGCTCGGACCGATTGCGCCGTCCGTTGCGGAAAGCTTTCACGCCGAGGTGCAAGCGGTGCTGTGGGCGACCAGCGCCTTCGGCCTGGGCACCTCGGCCAGCGCCTTGTTTCTCGCCCGCTATATCGACCGTCTGGGGGCGCGGCGGGCGCTGCGCCTGGCGCTGGCGCTGTTCGCCGCCGCGCTGCTTGCCGCGAGCGCCGCGCCGGCGGTTTCGGTTTTGATCGCCGCGCAACTGGTGGCCGGCCTGGCCTGCGGCGTTGCGCTTCCGGCAATCTACGCAAGTGCCGCAGCGATTTCCCCAGGCGGCCGCGAGAGCCGCACCATCGGCGTGGTGCTCACCGGCTGGACGGTGAGCATGGTCGCGGGAGTGGCGCTCTCGGCGCTGATCGCCGATTTCCTGGACTGGCGGCTCGTCTTCCTGCTCGCCGGGCTGCTCGCCGCCTTGATCTCGGCGAGACTCAGGCGCGCCGACCTCAGCGAGCAGATCTCGGCGCAAGCTGCCCCGTCGCCGTTCGAGGCGCTGCGGCTGCCGGGTGTCGTGCCGCTGCTCGTCGCCTGCTGCGCCTTCATGGCCGCCTTCTACGGCATCTACGGCTACCTGGGCGACCACGTCCATCATGGGTTGGGCGAGCCGCTCAGCGCCAACGGCCTGTTGGCGCTGGTCTATGGCAGCGGCTTCGGCCTGGCGGTGCTGCTTGACGGCCTAGCCGACCGGTTCGGCGCGCGCCTGCTGCTGCCGCCCGCCTTCGGGGCCGTGGCCTGCGTCTATGCAGCGATGGCGCTGACCGGCGCCGGCTTTGCGGCGCTTCTCGGACTGGTCTTCGTCTGGGGACTGGCCAACCATGTCGGGCTCAACCTCCTGATCCTGCGCCTGACAGCCCTGGATCCCGCCCGGCGCGGGACCATCATGGGCTTGAATAGCGCCGTCACCTATCTCGCCGTGTTCCTGGGCACCGCCGGCTTTGGGCCGGCCTATGTCAACCAGGGATTTGCGCCGGCGGCACTGCTGGCGGCCGCGCTGACCCTGGTCGCCGCGGCAGCCGCGGCCTGGTCCCCGCCTCTAGAGGGTGGGCACGCCGAGCAGCCATTGCAGCAGCAGCACGACGACCAGCGAGGCGGCGAACATCGCCGCGAATAGCGCAGAGCCGATCGCCGCCCCCTTGCCGAGAGCGCCGTTGGTCAGTCGCCAGCCGAGCACCAGCGACAGCGCGAAGAAGATCAGCGACACAGTGCTGGTCAGGTCGTCGAGCGAGACGGGTGCAAACAGGTTGAGCAGCGAAGCCGGCAGCATGATCCAGGCGATCACCGCCGTGCCCCAATTGGTGGCGACCACATAGTGGACGAAGCGGTCGGAGAGGCGCACTTGCCGCGCGACCAGCGCCAGCAGGCCGATCGGCACCACCCAGGCGCCGAGATCGGCCACGGCCAGCCGCAGGAAGAACGACACCCGGCTGGCCGCGGCGTCGGGCGCCGAAGCGAGGTCGTTCGCGGCATTGACCCAGATCACCGTCAGCGCCGGCAGCGCCACGACGATGGCGAAGAACGAATTCCAGAAGCCGTCGGCGGAGAGATCGAAGCGGCGCATCGCGTCCGGGCGGCCGATCATCACGCGCCAGGCGCCGATCAGGAACTGCTGAATGTCGTCGGCGGGGGGCATTTGGGGCGCGCTCAGCGGAACCAGTCTTCTAGAAATCGCTGATAGATCTGCGTCAAATGCTCCAGGTCGGATAGCGCCACGCGCTCGTCGACCATGTGCATGGTCTGCCCGACCAGCCCGAACTCGACCACGGGACAGTAGTCCTTGATGAAGCGCGCATCGGAAGTGCCGCCGGAGGTCGAAAGCGCCGGGACGCGGCCGATGACGGCTTCGATAGCCGCGGCCAGCGGCGCAACCAGGCGGTTGTCGCGGGTCAGGAAAACCGGGCTCGACCGCTTCCAGCCGAGCTCATAGGCGATCGGCGTCGCGCGCTCGCGCCGCTCTGCCGCCTGCGCCAGCCGGCGGTCGATCTCGGTCTTCAGGCTTTCCGCCGTCCAATGGTCGTTGAAACGGATGTTGAAGGCGGCGTTCGCCCGTCCCGGAATGACGTTGGCGGACGGGTTGCCGACATCGATCGAGGTGATCACCAGATTGCTCGGCTGAAAATCGGCGCTGCCCTGGTCAAGCGGCGGCGAAAGCAGCGCCTGGCAGAGCGTGACGATGGCGTGCACCGGGTTGTCGGCGAGATGGGGATAGGCGGCGTGGCCCTGCTTGCCCCTGACCGTCAGGCCGCCGGACAGCGAGCCGCGTCGGCCGATCTTGACCATGTCGCCAAGGCGATCAGGGTTGGTCGGCTCGCCGACGAGGGCGCCGTCCCAGCGTTCGCCGCGCTCCGCCGCCCAGGCCAGCAGCTTCGCCGTGCCGTTGATCGAGGGGCCCTCCTCGTCGCCGGTGATGGCCAGCGAGACCGCCGGGTCGGCCTGCGGGTTCGCTTCGAGGTAGCGGGCCAGCGCGGCGACGAAGCAGGCGATGCCGCCCTTCATGTCGACCGCCCCGCGCCCGAACATCTCGCCATCGGCGATCTCGGCGGCGAACGGCGGATGCGACCAGGCGCCGTCGTCGCCGGGCGGCACGACGTCGGTGTGTCCGGCAAACATGAGATGCGGTCCGCTGCGGCCGAGCCTGGCATAGAGGTTCTCGACATCCGGCGTCCCGGGCTCGGCGAAGGTCGGCCGATCGACGGTGAACCCGATCGGCACCAGCATGGCCTCCAGGACGCCGAGCGCGCCGGCCTCGTCGGGCGTCATCGACCGGCATCGGATGAGTGCGGCGAGGTTGGCGGCGGGGTCGGTCGGCGAGGTCATGACGACCGACGCTTAGCCGAAAGCGTTTTGCCTGTCACGACGGCAGGCGGCTGGCGGGCCGGTGCGTCATCGCACGCCGGCCGGAGCGTTGGTGCGCTCGCCATAGCGGTTCGGCCCGCTGTCGCCACGCAGCAGGCAGAGCACCAGGAAGGCGATGATCGAGAGCACCGGGATGAACAGCGAAATGGCGAGGATGCCCGGCCGGGACAAGTCGTGCAGGCGTTTTACCGCAAGCGCCACGTTGCACCACAGGCCGGCGACGAACACCAAGAGGAAGATCAGCGACCACATCTGGCCTTGAGGGCTGTCCTCCTGGACCAGCATGAAGCGATAGAGCGGAAACGCCTGGGCGATGGCCAAGAGCAGCCCGCCGAGAAAATAGGGCGACCGGCCGAGGCGGCCCGACAGGCCGAAGAACAGCCAGGTGAGCTGGGTAGACACGGGCAATGGCCTTCAATCCCTCAGCAATTCATTGATCGAGGTCTTTGCCCTGGTCCGCTCGTCGACCCGCTTGACGATCACCGCGCAATAGAGGCTGGGGACGGTCCGGCCGTCGTCGCGGGGCGGACCGGGCAGCGTGCCGGCGACGACGACCGAATTCGCCGGCACCTCGCCATAAAGCACCTCGCCGCTCTCCCGGTCGACGATCTTGGTCGATTTGCCGATGTAGACGCCCATGCCGAGCACCGAGCCTTCGCGCACGATGCAGCCCTCCACCACCTCCGAACGGGCGCCGATGAAACAGTTGTCCTCGATGATGGTCGGTCCGGCCTGCATCGGCTCGAGCACCCCGCCGATGCCGACGCCGCCGGAAAGATGCACGTTCTTGCCGATCTGCGCACAGGAGCCGACCGATGCCCAGGTGTCGACCATGGTGCCGGAATCGACGAAGGCGCCGAGATTGACGAATGAGGGCATCAGCACCACGCCGGACGCGATATGGGCGGAATGGCGCACGATCGCCGAGGGCACGGCCCTGAACCCGGCCCTTTCGAACTCGTTGGCGCTCCAGCCGCTGAACTTCGAGCTGACCTTGTCCCACCAGACCGCGTCGCCGGGGCCACCCTTGACGATTTCCATCGGCTTCAGACGGAACGACAGGAGCACGGCCTTCTTCAGCCACTGATTGACCTGCCATCGTCCATCGGGCAAACGCTCCGCCACCCGCACCTGGCCCCGGTCGAGCAGGTCGAGCGCGGCCTCGACCGCCTCGCGGATTTCGCCGCGAGTCGCGGTCGAAATCTCCTCGCGCGCGTCGAAAGCCTGCTCGATCGTCCGCTCGAGGCTGGCCAGATCAGGCTTAGGCATGGCAAATGCTCCGTTAAAAGACGCTATTAAGGGCCGATGAATAGGCTGTCTGGAAATTGCGCGGACCCTAAGTCAAGCCCCGACGAGGGTCAATCGCGGCAGGAACCAGGCGGCAACGGACACGCAGGATAAGGGCTGGACGACGATGAACCCCATGGAGAAGGCCGGCTGGTCGCCGCTGCCTCACTCGGACGAAGACATGGAGCGGGCCAAGAAGGCGCCCGACACCCCGCAGACGCGCGCCCCCACCTATCGTCTGGCCTGGACGGACGACGAGTTCATGACCCGCCGCGAGCTCAGGCCGGTGCGCCTGCAGCTCGAGCTTCTCAAGCCGGAGATGACGCTTGCCGAACGCGGCATCCGCTCCACCGTGGTGATGTTCGGCGGCTCGCGCCTGCCCGAGCCCGGCGGCCCGGCCTGGGCGGCGAAAAACGAGGTGCAAAAGAGGAATCTCGAGGAAAACAGCAAATACTATGCTGAAGCGCGCCAGTTCGCACAGCTCTGCTCGCAGCATTCGGCCACCTTCGGCTACCGCGAATATGTGGTGGTCACCGGCGGCGGGCCCGGGGTGATGGAGGCCGGCAACCGCGGCGCTGCCGATGTCGGCGCGCCATCGATCGGCCTCAACATCGTCCTGCCGCACGAGCAGGCGCCAAACGCCTATGTGACGCCGGAGCTCTGCTTCAACTTCCACTATTTCGCCATCCGCAAGATGCATTTCGTCATGCGGGCCAAGGCGATCGCGGTATTCCCCGGCGGCTTCGGCACGCTCGACGAGTTCTTCGAGACGCTGACGCTGATCCAGACGGGGCGGATGGAACGGCTGCCGATTATCCTGTTCGGCAAGGCGTTCTGGCGGCGGGCCGTCGATCTCGATTTCCTTGCTGAGCAAGGTACGATTTCGCCCGGCGATCAGCACATCATCGAATATGCCGATACCGCTGACGAAGCCTGGGCGATCATCAGCCGCTTCTATCATCTCAGCGCGGCCGAAGCGCCGGCGTGAGCCCTTCCCTGCATCTGGAGACGATCATGCATCGTAGGCATTGGGCCGGTGTGGCCGGAACAGCTGCTGCCTTGGTTCTCATAGCGGTCGCGGCGCAGGCCACCGACCGAATGGCCGTGCCGGCGGCGAAGGCGGGCGACCTTGCGGTCACCGACGCCTGGGCGCGGGCCATGCTGCCGGGCCAGCCGACCGGCGGCGGCTATTTCACCGTCGAGAACCATGGCCAGAGCGCCGATCGCCTGCTGTCGGCGAGCTCGCCGGCCGCCGGCAAGGTCGAATTTCATGAGATGAAGATGCAGGACAGCATCATGGTGATGCGTCCGGTCCAAGGCGGGCTGGAGATTCCGGCCGGCGGCGCGCTCGCGCTCAAGCCCGGCGGGTACCACATGATGTTCATCGAGGTGAAGGCGCCGTTCAAGGCCGGTGAAAGGGTGGCGGTCACGCTCCAATTCCAGAATGCGGGCAAGCTCGAGCTCGAACTGCCGGTACGGCCCGCCGGCGCAGCGGACGATCACGAGGGGCATGGCGGCTAACCGGGAACGGCGGCCGTGCCGGCAACGTTACCCCGCAAAGGAGGTGTGCCATGTCCCGCACCAGCATCCCCGACGACGCCATGATGCGCAGCCAGCAGGCGGTCGATCTCGGCCGCGGCAAGGAAGACGAACTCGAGCCGGGCAGCGATGGCGCGCTCACCGAGGACGTCGAGCGCATGGCCGGCCGGCAAGGGATCACGCGCAACGGCCGTCGCTTCGAGGGCGGCGAGACCCAGCAGGCGATGAAGAAGGCGGCCGAGACCGCCATGCAGAATCGCACCGTGCGACGGCGGGGCTAGCGCAATCGGTAAATCCGGCCGGTTTCAGGCGGGCCGGCGCAGCACGCTGCGCGCTTCGTCGAGCCGCACCGGCTGGTCCGGGATGGTGATCGCGAACACCGTCCGGCCGCCGACGCTCTCCACCAGCTCCAGCGTGCCGCCATGTGCCCGGACAAGCTCATGCGCGATCGCCAATCCTAGTCCGGTGCCGCCGCTCCGAGCCGAGCCGCGGAACGCGGCGAACAGGTTCTGACGTGCCTTGGCTGGCAGGCCCGGTCCGGTGTCGGTGACCAATATGCGGCAGACGCTGCCGCGCCGTTCGGCGGCGACGGTGAGCCGCCGCACCAAAGCGGGCTCGCGGTCGCCGGCCATCGCCTCTACCGCATTGCGGCAGAGATTGGTGAGCACCCGGAACAGCTGATCGGAATCCGCGTCGACCTCGAAGTCCGGATCGACCGCGTTCTCGAACTCGATGCCGCCTTCGGGATCGATGCCGAGCAGCCCGTGCACTTCCTCGACCAGCGTGCGCAACCGCAGCCGGCGGCGCGCCGGGGCGGCTTCCTGGGTGCGGCCATAGGCCAGAACCCCTTCGGTATAGGCAACGGCCCGGTCGAGCGTGCGCACCAGCTTCGGCGCGAATGACTGCACGGTCGGATCCTTGACCGTCTGCAGGCGGTCCGACATCAGCTGCGCCGAGGCCAAGATGTTGCGCATGTCGTGGTTGATCTTGGACACGGCCAGGCCGAGATCGGCCAAATGCTTCTGCTCACTCAGCATGCGCTGCAGCCTGAGCTGCATTTCGGCCAGCTCGCGCTCCGCCACGCCGATCTCGTCGTCGCGGTTCTCCGGGCGGATCACCTTGCCGGGATCGTCGGGCGCCCGCGAAAACGTCAGCATCGAGCGGGTCATGTCACGCACCGGGCGAATCATGATGGCGTTGATGGCCAGGAATACCAGGGTAGCCGTGATCAGCGAGATCAGCAGCGACAGCAGGGCGACGTTGCGCGAATAGACCAGCATGGCGGCGCGCAGCCGCGCATCGGGGATGATCAGCTCGAAATCCTTGTCGCTGTCGCCGACCTTGCCGGTGACGCGCAGCATGCGGTTGCCGCCGAAGATCACCGTGTCGAGCGCCCCCATCATCGCGGAGACGGCGCTGCTGTGGGCGAGATCGACATGTTCGTCGACATTGGGCGGCATTTCCGACACCACCATCAGCCGCGCGGTGCCGCCGTCGCGAACCACGATCGCCTTCGCGCCGATCGACATCAGCACGTCGTCCTGAGCGGCGCGCGGCAGGGCGACGGCGTTGGATTGCATCAACACGCCGCTGACTGCCGCCGCGGTCCCCAGCCGCTCCTCCAGCCAGCGCAGCCGGAAATTGGCGATCGAGGGGATGAAGATCAGCACCTCGGCCAGCATCACGAACAGGATCGTCAGCAGCAACAGCTTGGTCGACAGCCCGCGCGACAGCGGGACCGTGCGCCGGGGGGCGCTTGGGCCGTCGGCCTCCTCAGCAGCTTTCCCGGTTTCGTCGTCCATCGACCCTCCGGCGGAGCGGTCCGGCGTCCTTGGCTGACCCAGCCCCGTCATCCGAACCTCTGCAGAAGCCGAACGATTCGGCGCACCAGCGGCTTCCGCGTCATGCCTGCAAAATAGGCGATGGCGGCGCGTCTGCCAATTTCCCCCATGGTCGGGTACGGCGGCAGCCACTCAGCCATGTGCCTGAGGGTGAGCCCGCGGGCGATGGCAAGCCCCCAAACGCCGATCAGCTCGCCGGCGCCGCTGCTGACGATGGAGGCGCCGAGGATGCGGCCGCCGCGCCCGGCGATGACCTTGATCGCGCCCCGGGTCCGCCGTTCGGTCCGGGCGCGGTCGTTCTCGGCGAGCGGCCAGCGCAGCACCTTGATGGTGTGGCCTGCGGCGAGCGCCTCGGCCTCCGTGAGCCCGACCTTGGCGAGCTCGGGATCGGTGAAGGTGACCCAGGGCAGGATCTCGCGGCGCGGCCGGACCGGCAGACGAAAGAGGAGCGCCCGGCTGACCAGTGCCGCGTGATAGCTCGCCACATGGGTGAACTGCAGCGCGCCGGCGGCATCGCCGATCGCGTAGACACGGCGATTGCTGGTGCGCAGGCCGCGGTCGAGCACGATGCCGTCACGGCGGGTGGCGATGCCGGCCTTGTCGAGATCGAGCGCGGCCAGGCTGGGCGTGCGCCCGGCGGCCACCAGCAAATGCGAGCCGACGATCGCCTCCGAGGCGCCCGACGGCCCGGTCGCCGCCGTGAGCCGCACGCCGCTGCGGCCGTGCCGATCCACCCGCTCGACCGCCGTATCGGTCAACAGCCGCACGCCTTCGGCGCCGAGCTGCTCGACCACCTCTGCCACCAGCTCGGGATCGTCGCGCCCCAGCGGCCGCTTGGCCTCGACGACGGTGACCGCCGCGCCGAGCCGCCGGAAGGCCTGGGCAAGTTCCAGCCCGACAGGACCGGCACCGAGCACGAGCAGGTGCTTGGGCAGCCGGGGAATGGCAAACACCGTCTCATGGGTCAGGTAGGGAACCCGATCCAGGCCGGCGATGGCCGGGATGCGTGGCGAAGAGCCGGTGGCGAGGATGAAGCGGCGCGCCTGGACCGGCGTGTCGCCGGCGAGCACCGTGCGGGCATCGACGAACCGCGCCTCGGCCTTGATGACCGTCACTCCCAGCGCGGCAAAGCGCTCGGCCGAATCGGTCGGCGCTATCTCGGCGATGACGCCATGGACATGACGTTGGACGGCGGCAAAGTCGATCGCCGGCTCGGGCGCCAGGACGCCGAAGTGCGTCGCTTCGCGCAGCGCCTGCGCGTGCCGGGCCGCGGCGAGCAAGGCCTTGGACGGAATACAGCCGGTGTTGAGACAGTCGCCGCCCATGGCCCCGCGCTCGACCAGCACGACGGAGACGCCGAACGCGGCGGCTGTGGCCGCCACCGACAGGCCTGCCGAGCCCCCGCCGATCACGCAGATGTCGGGTCGCAGGGCCTCAACCATGGCGGATGGGGCGGCTCATGCAATCAGCGCCGCGCCATGCGGACGCTCCGCCTCCACCGGCTCTTGACCACCGCCGCAACCAGCCCGACCAGCGTCAGGGCGGCAAAGGCGATGGTGATCTCCGGCGTCACCAGGTCCTTCAGACCGACATGCCGGCCGGCGGCCGCGGCGGCCTCCAGGACGCTGCCGACGCCCTCGCCGAGCCAGGCATAGGCGAGCGCGCCGGGGATGATGCCGATCAGCGTGGCGGCAAAGAAGGTGCGCAGCCGCACATGAAACAGGGCCGGGGCAATGTTGACGACGACGAAGGGAATGAACGGCGCCAGCCTCAGCACCAGAAGAAAGGTGAAGGCGTCGCGCTCGAACCCTTCCGCCAGACGCGCGCTGAAGCCGTGCAGGCGGCGCCGCAAGGTTCCCGCCAGCGCGGTGCGGGCGGCGAGGAACAGAAGCGTGGCGCCCGCCGTGGCCGCCAGCACCGACAGCAAGGCGCCGAGCGCCCAGCCGAACAGAAAGCCGCCAACCACGGTCAGGACCGAGGCGGCCGGGAAGGAGAACGCAACCGCACCAGTATAGCAGATGACAAAGCCGAGCGGCGCCAAGATGGGCTGGTTTGCGACCAATCCCTGCAGCGCTTGCTGGCTATCGCCGAGATAGCCGAGCGACAGGTAGCGATGCCAGCCGAGCAGCGACCCCAGCGCCAACCCTGCCAGGACGATGAGGATGGGCACAAAGCGCCACAGCGGCCGTTGCCGTGCCGTGGCGACGTCGCGCTTGGTCATCGCGGGCGGCGCCGCAGCCTTGGCCATCGTTTAATCCTGACAAGCTCCTCCGCCAGACTGGCGCGGCTTTCCTCTGACATGAGCCAGCTTGGCCCCCGAGGCAAGCCGGGCGGCGCTGTTTCACCGGCTTTTGAGCACGGCTTGGCGGCGCCTCACCCAGCCGTGAGAGACGCCCGGCGGGGCCGCAGGAGGGCGGCGGATTGACTTCGCGGGGCCGTCTCCCTATAAGCCCGGCGGCGCTCGGGCCGACCGATCGATGCCGTTCGACGGCATCGCGACAGGCCGGGCGACAGCTCCTGTTCCTGCGACAGAACCAAGAAGGGCCGCACGCCGCGGTATCAAAACAAATGAAGCGCACCTATCAACCTTCCAAGCTTGTCCGCAAGCGCCGCCATGGATTCCGGGCCCGCATGGCCACCAAGGGCGGCCGCGGCGTGGTCGCGGCCCGCCGCAACCGCGGCCGCAAGCGGCTCTCCGCCTAACGAGCGTGCTGACTTGCCGGCTCCCGGCAAGCCGGTCGGGCCTGCGCTGCGGACGCTGCGCAAGCGCTCCGAGTTTCTGGCCGCCCGCGCAGGCGAGAAGCGGCGCGGCCCGCTCTTCCTGCTCGAGGTGCACGCGCGCGGCGATGACGGGCCGGCCCGGGTCGGGTTTACGGTGACCAAGAAGGTCGGCAATGCCGTTGTCCGCAACCGCGTTCGCCGGCGGCTGCGCGAGGCGGTCCGCCGCCATGCCGCAGGTGACATGAAGCCCGGCAGTGACTATGTGATCGTCGGGCGCGAGGACATCCTCACGGTTCCGTTCCGGACGCTTGCGTCCGAATTGACACGACGCATCCGCCGAACCCGCTAGGATCCTGGATGGAAAACAACCGCAACTTCTTCATCACCATCGCGCTGTCGGTGCTGATCCTGACGCTTTGGCAAGTGTTCTACATGAACCCGCGCATCGAATCCCAGCGCGAGGCCCAGCGCATCGAGGCTCAGCGCGCCGAGGCGGAGAAGAAGACGGTCACGCCGGCCGGCCAGCCGCAGCCCGCGCCGGCCGGCAAGCCGGCCGCATCCGGCGGCACGCCGGCGGCGGTGCCGGGCAGCGCCGGGGTGCCGGGAACCGACGGCGCCTCCCAGGCCACCCGCGATGCCGCGCTCGCCGCCACCGGGCGGGTGCCGATCGACACGCCGCGTGTTTCCGGCTCGATCAACCTGACCGGCGGCCGGCTCGACGATCTCAGGCTGAAAGACTACCATCTGACCGTCGACAAGAACTCGCCGACGATCGAGCTGCTCAATCCGTCCTCGCTGCCCAATGGACAATATGCCGAGATCGGCTTCGCCGGCACTCCCGATGTCGGCACCCTGCCGGGGCCCGAGACAGTGTGGCGCGTGGAAGGCAATGCCAAGCTGACGCCGGCCAGCCCGGTGACGTTGACCTTCACCAACGACAAGGGCCTGACCTTCAAGCGCACCATCGCCGTGGACGACAACTACATGTTCACGGTCTCCGACACCGTCGGCAATCAGGGCTCGGCGCCGGTGTCGCTGTCGAGCTACGGGCGGGTCACCCGTTTCGACAAACCCACGCATCCCAGCGCCTATGTGCTGCACGAGGGCCTGATCGGGGTGACCGGGGAAGAGGGCCTGGACGAGATCAAATACGCCAGGATCGAGAAGGACAAGGAAGTCACGCCCGGCAAGTCGAGCGATGGCTGGCTGGGGATCACCGACAAATACTGGGCGGTGGCCCTGGTGCCGCCGGGCTCGCCGCCGTTCCAGCCGCACTTCGCCTATTTCGAGGATGGCCGGCCGCGCTACCAGTCGGACTATCTGAGCGACCCGGTTTCGCTCGCGCCGGGGCAGAGCACGACGGTCGAGACCAAGATCTTCGCCGGCGCCAAGGAAGTGGGGACGCTCCAATCCTACGAGGTCAACCAGAAGATCCGCCAGTTCGATCTGCTCATCGACTGGGGCTGGTTCTACTTCATCACCAAGCCGATGTTTTATCTGATCGATTTCCTCTACAAACTGTTTGGGAACTTCGGTCTGGCGATCCTCGCGACGACCGTGATCGTCAAGGCGCTGTTCTTCCCGCTCGCCAACAAATCGTATGTGTCGATGGCGAACATGAAGAAGGTTCAGCCGGCGCTGATGGAGATCCGCGAAAAATATGCCGACGACAAGATGAAGCAGCAGCAGGCGATGATGGAGCTCTATAAGAAGGAGCGCATCAATCCGGTTGCCGGCTGTTGGCCGATCCTGATCCAGGTGCCGGTGTTTTTCGCCCTCTACAAGGTGCTCTACATCACCATCGAGATGCGTCATGCACCGTTCTTCGGCTGGATCCAGGATTTGGCCGCTCCCGATCCGACGTCGGTGTTCAACCTCTTCGGGCTGCTGCCCTTTGCGGTGCCGGCGTTCCTGATGATCGGCGTGTGGCCGCTGGTGATGGGCATCACGATGTTCCTGCAGATGCGCATGAATCCGACGCCGCCGGACCCGACCCAAGCGATGATCTTCAACTGGATGCCGCTGATCTTCACCTTCATGCTGGCCACCTTCCCGGCCGGGCTGGTCATCTATTGGGCGTGGAACAATTCGCTGTCGATTCTGCAGCAGAGCATCATCATGAAGCGGCAGGGCGCCAAGATCGAGCTGTGGGGCAACCTCGCCGGGCTGTTCAAGAAGAAGCCGACGCCGGCCGAATAGCGGCCGGGCTTCGCCATGGTTTCCCCCGACCTGCCGGCCGAGACAGTCCGCTTTCCGCGCCCGTGGATCTTCATCCGCTCGGTGCCGGCAATGTCCGTGCTGCCGCCCGAGGGGCCGCCGGAAGTGGCGTTCGCCGGGCGCTCCAATGTCGGCAAGTCGTCGCTGATCAACGCGCTCACCGGCCAGAAGGGGCTGGCACGCACCTCCGGCACGCCCGGCCGCACCCAGGAGCTGAACTATTTCGTTCCCGACGGGCACGCCGGCGACGCCGCCGACCTGCCGCCGATGGCCCTGGTGGACATGCCCGGCTACGGTTACGCCAAGGCGCCGAAGACCGAGGTCGACCGCTGGACCAAGCTGGTGTTCGACTATTTGAAGGGACGCGTCACGCTGAAGCGCGTTTTCGTGCTGATCGACGCCCGCCATGGTTTGAAGAGCACCGACACGGAGGTGCTCGGCCTGCTCGACCGGGCCGCGGTGTCCTATCAGCTCGTGCTTACCAAGACCGACAAGATCAAGGTGCCGGCGGCGGCCCGCCTTGTCGAGGAGACGCTGGCCGCCGTGCAGCGCCGGCCGGCGGCGTTTCCGGCCGTGTTGGCCACATCGTCCGAGACCGGCGCAGGGATCGATGAGCTGCGTTCGGCCGTGATGGCGGCGGTGAGCTAGAGCAATTCCAGGGCAGCCGCAGCCCGGCGCTAGATGTTCTTGAGATCGCCGGCGGCGACGACCGGCCCGGTGGGCTGGCCGGTGGGCGAGCCGCCGACCGGCTCGATGCTGATGGCCAGGACCGCACCCTGGGCCAGCTTGGCGCGGATGTCGGGCGTCAGCGTGATATGGACCGTTTGGCCCCCGGGCAGCACGCCGATCGACACCGGCTTGTTCTTGCCTTCGATCATCCACAGCTCGAAGTCGCGATCGCTGCCGCGGTCGCCCGACAAATGCGACAGCGACACCGTCCGGTCCCTGGCGTCATAGAGGGCCAGATAGCGGACATCGCTGCTGTCGGCGGCGAGCGAGGCGACCAGCCGGACATCTCCCTGACGGTTGAAATAGGGCCAGGCGGCATAGATCACCAGCGCCGCCAGCAAGGCAAACGCCACCGAGCGCCAGAAGAACAGGCTCGACCACAGGCCGGGCGAAGGCGCCCGCGTCGGCTGGCCGCTGCCGAACAGCCGGCGGTCGATCGCGGCCTTGAGCGAGGCCGGCGGCTCGACCGGCAGATAGGCCTCCGCAAGCGGCGCCAGGTAGCCTTCCCAGCGGTCGACAAGCCGGGCAAACCCAGGCTCGGCGTCGATGCGCCGCTGGGTGGCCGCGCGCTCGTCCGCCGCCTGAACGCCGACCACATACTCGGCGGCGACGATGTCGTCGCCGCCTTGGTCGGGGCCGCTGTCTTGTGCCAGGCTCATCGCTCCAGGCATTCCCTCAGTTTCATCAGGCTGCGGCGCAGCCAGGTACGCATCGTGTTGAGCGGCACACCGTGCCGCTCGGCGAGCTCGGCATAGCTCTCGCCCTTGAGATAGGCGCCCCGCACGGCCGCCGCCCGCTCCTCTTCCAGTTCCTCAAGGCAGTGGTGGACGCGCTCGTGCTCGCTGCCGGCGATCGCCATCCGCTCCGGCCCCGGGGTGGGGTCGGCGACGTGCAGCGCCGCATCGATTTCGGCAGTGGGCTGCCGGCGAGAGCGGACGCGATCGATCGCATGGTTGCGCGCGATCGCCACCAGCCAGGAGATCGGGCTGAGATCGGAAACGGCAAAGCGGTCGGCTTTCGTCCAGATCTTGACGAAGACCTCTTGCAGGGCCTCTTCAGCTTCAGCGCGATCATTCAAGACACGCAGGCATACGCCGAAGAGTTTCGCGTTGGTCTGTTTGTAGAGAAGATCGAACGCCGCCCGATCTTTGGTCGAGACCTTTACGATCAGCTTGGTGATGTCTTGCGGCGTCATCGCCGCCAAACTACGGGTTCGGTCTCGAATTGCAATGGTGGCGGGGAAGATCACCCGCTCCTGAGGCCGGCGTCGGGACCGAAGCGCACGGAGTGCGAATGTCTGCCGGGCTTAGCGTTGCCGGCCGCCGTCGTTGCAGCTAAATAAGCGCCGTTCCATTTCAGGAAGGCCATGCCGATGCCGACGGACATTCGCGAGACCGCCGAAGCCCAAGCGCGCCTGCTGTCGGCCGCACTGCCCTATATGCAGCGCTACGAGAACAAGACGGTGGTGGTCAAATATGGCGGCCATGCTATGGGCGACACCGAGCTCGGCAAGGCGTTCGCCCGCGACATCGCCTTGCTCAAACAGTCGGGCGTCAACCCGATCGTGGTGCACGGGGGCGGCCCGCAAATCGGGGCGATGCTGGAACGGATCGGCATCGAATCGAAGTTCGAGGGCGGCCTGCGGGTGACGGATCGGCGCACGGTGGAGATCGTCGAAATGGTCCTCGCCGGGTCGATCAACAAGGAGATCGTCGCCCTGATCAACGCCGAGGGCGAGTGGGCGATCGGTCTTTCCGGCAAGGACGGCAACATGGTGTTCGCCGAGAAGGCGCGCAAGACGATGACCGACCCCAATTCCAATATCGAGCGGGTGCTCGACCTCGGCTTCGTCGGCGAGCCCGTTGAGGTCGACCGCACCCTGCTCGACCTTTTGGCGCGCTCGGAAATGATCCCGGTTCTTGCCCCGGTCGCTCCCGGACGCGACGGCCATACCTACAACATCAACGCCGACACCTTCGCCGGTGCCATTGCCGGTGCAGTGAAGGCCTCGCGCCTGCTCTTCCTCACCGACGTGCCGGGGGTCCTCGACCGGGACAAGCAGCTGATCGACGAGCTGTCCGTCACCGAGGCCCGCGCCTTGATCCGCGATGGCACCATCTCCGGCGGCATGATCCCCAAGGTGGAGACCTGCATCGAAGCGATCGAGCGGGGGGTCGAAGGGGTCGTCATCCTCAACGGCAAGACGCCGCATGCCGTGCTGCTCGAGCTTTTCACCCAGCATGGCGCCGGCACCCTGCTCGTCCCCTGACGGCTTTTCGCCGCGGGCCACCAGCGGCGGCAGCGATGGTCTTATCCGCGTGATCTGTGCCATAAAGCGGCGATGAGCCAAGGTCCCGAAAGCGCGTCCTTCGCCCACGTCACCGACTGGGTGTTCGACCTCGACAACACGCTTTATCCGCACCATTCGAACCTGTTCTCGCAGATCGATGTGAAGATGACGGCCTATGTGGCGGAGCTGCTCAAGCTCTCCCCGGACGAGGCCAGGCAACTGCAGAAGGAGCTCTACCGGGAATATGGCACGACGCTCAACGGGCTGATGCGGCGCCATGACATCGACCCCGACGACTTCCTCAACAAGGTCCACGACATCGACTATTCCTGGCTGGCGCCCGATCCGGCGCTGGGCGCCGCGATCCTGGCGCTGCCGGGACGCAAATTCATCTTCACCAATGGCGACCGCCGGCATGCCGAACGCGCCGCCCGCCGGCTCGGCATCCTCGACCACTTCGACGACATCTTCGACATTGTCGCTGCCGGACTGACACCGAAGCCGGCCCGCGAGACCTACGACAAATTCGTCGCGCTCCACCGTATCGCCGGGCCCAACGCCGTGATGTTCGAGGACCTCGCCCGCAACCTGATCGTGCCCAAGGCGCTCGGCATGACCACGGTGCTGATCGTGCCGCGCAACTTCAAGCCGACTTTTGCCGAGATCTGGGAACGCGATCCTGCCTTCGACGATGCCGTCGACTATGTCACCGACGATCTGGCCGGCTTTCTGGGCGCAGTCACGGCAGCGCCGGCCTCCCCGGCGCCGGCCCGCCATACGGCGCCGGCCCGGGACTTTTCCCAGACAACCCGCTCGCAACGTCCGACCCGGCAGGCGCGGCGGCTCGACCCCGGGCGGGTGAGCGAGCTCGTCGCCTTCGACCTCGACCGGCAGGCCGCGACCGTGGTCTACGAGACCGGGGAGCTGATCGAAGCGCCGAACTGGTCGCCGGACGGCCGCTGGCTGGTCTACAATGCCGACGGACGCCTGTTCCGCATCTCCCCCGACGGCGCCGACGGCCCCCACCGCGTCAACACGGCGCCGATCGAGAACCTCAACAACGACCATGTCATCGCGCCGTCCGGCGACACCATCTTCGTCACCGCCTGGGACGGCCACCTCTACCGGGTGGCCTTCGCCGGCGGCGCGCCCCTCCGCATCTCGACCGAGAAGGCGCCGGAGCGCGGCTTCCGCCATTATCTGCACGGCATTTCGCCGGACGGATCGCTGCTTGCTTATGTCGGGCTGGAGCGGACCGGTGGACAGACCACCACCCGTATCTGTCTGTGCTTGGCCGATGGCGGCGGCGACAGGGCGCTGACCGACGGCGGCTGCCCCGTTGACGGGCCGGAATTTTCCACCGACGGCGGCTGGATCTATTTCAATTCGGAAGCGGCTGCCCGCGCTCCCGGCGATGCGCAGATTTTTCGGCTGCGCATCGACGGCACCGGGCTTGAACAGCTGACCCGCGACACGCGCGTCAACTGGTTTCCGCATCCCTCGCCGGACGGCCGCGCGCTGGCCTATCTCAGCTATCCGGAGGGCACCGTCGGCCACCCTGCCGACCGCGCGGTCGTCATCCGGCTGATGGCTCTCGATGGCAGCGGGCAGCGTGACCTCGATGCCTTCAACGGCGGCCAGGGCACGATCAATGTCAATTCCTGGGCGCCGGATTCACGCCGACTTGCCTATATCCGCTATCCGGACCAGCCCTGACGCCGGCCGCCGCGACCGTGCCGGCGAACGCGATGTCGGCGAAGGCCGTGCCGATGATGCAGCAGACGAAATAGCTCGATGCGACGGCGGCGCGCTTGTCCGGCGGCGCGATCCGGATCCGGAGGGCCAAACCGCTTCGGCCAGCGGCGTCGTCATCCCTCAGGGAGGCTGCCAGCGGGCCTTAGCCTTAGCAACCTTCGCGCTTGAGCGACTTCTCCATTTGGGTGACGACCGGGTCGTAGTCCCGCTTGAAGCCCCGGTCGTAGTCGATGAGGAAGAACGCGACGCGGTCCTCGCAGACGGCAATGGCTTTGACGTATCTGATAAGGCCGTCTTTGATGCCTGAATATGCCGCCCATTTCGGGGTCAGGCGCTTGTAGGTGATATCCCAGCCTTCGCCTTCATGTTGACCGATCAGCGCTTCGACCTGGTTCCGAAAGTCGCGGATATTTAGGCTGATACCCCAAACTACGATAGCGTCGCCGTCGGCATTGCGGAATGCGGCGCCCTCCTCGCCGTTTTCTCTAACACTTCTGACGTACACGAAGCCCGGCGGAACATCGACGATGAAACCGAATTTCTTGATGCCGAACGGTGTCCATTCCTGTGCGACGGCCTGAGTGAGCTGGAGCGTCAGAGCCGCCAGGGTGAGCACAATTCGCATCACTCGACCTCCAATCCCGGCCGGCCCTTGTCCCACTCGCCTATCCGAAGTTTTGGCCCTCACCACTGAGCGCGACCGAGGCGCTCGCATTGCCGCTCAACCTGATCGACCAGAACCTCCAGCTTCTGGCCCGGAAACTCGGCCTGCAGCCAGCGGGCCATGGCCCTCACGTCGATCTCGGTTGATGGAAGCATTGTTTGCAGAGCCGCGCGGATCGCCAAGGCGATACGCTGCTGATCTTCGGTGTCTTCTTCGCCCAGTCCCGACTTTGCTGCCATGGACGTTCCTTGTGAGGGACGGTCGCGGTCATCTCGAGTTGCCGAACGGTTGGCCAGCCCGACCAGACCTGTGATGCCAGGCTAGAAACCGTCCCGCCAAATACAACTGATACCCGCCGTTTTTGATCCGCTGGCCATCACTGTTACCTGAGGCAAGGAGCTGATCCACATCTATTGGCCGACAGCGAACGGGGTGCCATAGGTCCGCTCAGTCAACTTGCCGCCAAGTTAGATGGCCCACGGACAAAAGGTGCCACAGCTGATCGGCACAGGCTGCCTCCTGAGCATGTCTTCCTATTTGGAAAGACCCTGCCGGCCGCTATTCGAAGCGAGCTCATCGCGGATCGCTCGGGCGATCCTTCCCGCTTCAATGCGAATTTCGTTCAGTTGGCCGCTCAGCGGGTTGGTCTGGCCGATGAGGTGGAGATTCGGAAGGTCTATTGCCTGGCCCGTGCTCCGCGGCCATTCCGGCGGCAATTGCCGTCCAGGTACGCTGACAATGTCGGCGAGGCCGGCCCGGAAGCCGGTAGCAGCAACTACGACGTCGGGAATGAGGCTGACCTTTGTTTTGCCGGTGACGCCGGGGTGTGCCTCGAGGAGGACATGATCGCCGTCGAACGAGAGGACGGCCCCGACCACCTTGACCCGGCCAATCCGGACGTCCTTCGCGAAACGCGGGTACAAGGTCGGGGTGACCTCACTCCTTGCGAATTTCACCGACACGCCTGCATTCGGGCGCGGCAACCCATAGCTGCTGAGATCGCCAATGTAGAGCCGCTGTAACAAGCCGAGGAGCCGATCGACCCAGGCAGTCGGAAGCTTGCGCGTGGCAGCCCCGATGGCCGGCAACGGCAGGCCCAGCACGCTTCGGGGCAGGATGTGAGGCGGCGTCCGAATTGAAATTGTAACATCCGCATGCTCGGCGAGACGGCTGGCGATCTCAGCTCCAGAGTTGCCGCTGCCGACGACGAGCACCGCTTTGCCGGCGTAGTCGGCCGCGCGGCGGAACTCGGACGAATGAATGACCGGGCCGCGGAATGTCTCCAATCCCGGCCATCGGGGAATGACCGGCACGCGCGACATACCGACTGCCAGAACCACGATGCGAGCTCGGATCGGCGGGTGATCACGACATTCGAGATCCCATTGACGGGTGATCTCGTTCAGCCTGACACGAACCACGTCCACGCCGGTTTCGACCGAGAAGCGCCCGCGTTCGGGGTAGGAGCTCAGCAACCGGACCATATCGTCGCGCTTGGGCCACCGACCGGCCGATGCGGGAAGCGGGTCGCCGGCGAGTTCGGGAAAAGCTGCGCCCGGTATTGAGGGTCAGACCTTCGTAGTGATTGCGCCAGACATCTCCGACTGCCGCCGTTCTCTCCAGCACCCTCGGCGGAATACCGAGACTCTTCAGCGCCCAGGCGATCGAAAGGCCAGCCGGTCCGGCGCCGACCACGACGACGTCATCCAATTCGTCCGTCATCCACGATTGCCGCCGTCGGGCTTGGCATGGCGCAGCTTTACCGTGAGAGGAACCGGGCGCATGATCGTGTCGGGGATCGGCGCGGTCGGCAGCAGCTTGTCGAGCAGGGCATCTATCCGGGCGGGCGATGCGTCGGAATCGACATCGACCACGATCTGGATGCTCTCGAAGCCGGCATGGCCTTTCTCCACGCCGTAGGCGGCGCGGAAATCGACCTTCCCGCTGACGCTCACCTTCATGCTGCGAACGGCAACGCCGGCCGCCGTCAGCCCGCCGACATAGGTCGCCGTCAGGCAATGGCCGACCGCAGTCAAAAGCAGCTCCTGCGGTGTCGCCCCAGCGCCTTGCCCTCCATAGACCGTCGGTTCGTCACCCTGGATCACCTCACCGCCCGAAACGGCCGTCCGAGTGCGGTAGCCCTGCTGCCATTCGATTGCGACCTGATGAATAGGCTTGGCGACGGCGCCGTCTGGATCGCGGCGCATTTCGTCCTGAGCCTGCCTCACCCGAGCGACGTCGATGCCGTTGAGGCCTTCCGGGTTCTCGCGCAAAGTGCTTTTCGTTTCGCTCATCCCTAAACTCCCTTTCTTGGCGTTATGCATCCCTTCAACGCGTGGTGTGTTCGGCGCTTTGCGCTTCTGTCTCGAGAAATGTGTCGATACGTCGCTGCATTTCGCGGAACCGCGGATGCTCGCCATCGCGAGGGTGGGGCAGATCGACGTCGATCGAGTCCGCGATGTAGCCGGACGGATCGCTTCCCATCAGCACGATCCGGTCAGCCAGCATCAGGGCTTCGCCCAGGTCATGAGTGACCATCAGCACGCTTGCTCCCGTCGATCGCCATGTGTCCAGCAAATAGCGTTGCATCAGTCGGCGGGTCTGCGCGTCCAGTGCAGAAAAGGGCTCGTCCAGGAGCAGCAACCGTGGCTCGATCGCGATGCTGCGCGCAAGTGCAACGCGCTGGCGCATCCCTCCCGAGAGCTGAGCGGGAAAGTGTGTCGAGAATTCCAGCAGGCCCACCTTCTCGAGCAATTGCTGCACCCTTCGCGTTGCCTCGGCGTGGGCGACGCCGCGATTCTTCAAAGCTAGGGCGATATTTGCCTCCGCCGTCATCCAAGGGAACAGATTGTTGTGCTGGAAGATGAAGGCGCTTCGGGGGGCTGGACCAACGAGCGGGCGCTCGTCGTAGAGCACCTCTCCCCGGCTTGGCATGTCCAGTCCTGCGGCGAGGTTCAGAAGGGTCGTCTTGCCGCATCCACTCCGCCCGAGCAGCACGGTCAGGCTGCCGGGCTCGACCACCAGTCCGTCGGCGCGAATCGGCGTCGCTCCAAAGGACTTCTCTACGGAGACGAACTTCAACGCTACCCCGCGGGAGGCGGGATCGGCGCTCAAGATGCCTGCTCCCACCAGATCAGCCGGCGGCCGATCGCGAGCAGGAGGCGGTCGGCAAGAAAGCCGATCAGTCCAACGACGATAATGCCGATCATGACCATGCGCATGTTGAACGTCTGCTGCGCCATTATGATCGCGTATCCGAGGCCGGAATTGATGCCGGCCATCTCGCCGGCCAGCACCGCCATCCACGCACCGAAGAAGCTCATGCGAAGCGTGGTAACGGCATTCGGCGCGATGGCTGGAAGGCGTATGTGGGTCCAAAGGCGGAGGCGGGGTGTCCCGAGATTGTGCGCGATCTTGAGATATTCGTCGGGAATGTTGTCCAGGGCGGCCACCAGGGCGAGCGTCATGGATCCGATCACCGAGATGAACACGATGAAGGTCGCTGCCGGCCCGCCGATGCCGACCAGAGCGATCGCAAAGGGAATCCAGGCAACCGGGGCGATCGGGGCCAATGTCTGGGCAATCGGCAGGAGAAGATTGCGTGCCAGACGCAGTTCTGTTGCCAGCACAGCGAACGCGAATGCCCCCGCCAAGCCCAGAACCATGCCCATGCCAACCCGCGCAAGCGTCACGGCAATCGCCTCGCCCAGCCCGGTCCGCTGAGGGCCGAACCCAACGTTCATGTCGCCGGAAAGGAAGTAGGTGAAGGTCTCACTTGGAGGGGGAAGAATGCGTGCGTTGAGCCATCCCAGCCAGACGGCTATCTCCCAGAGCCCGAGGATCAGCGTCCAGGAAATGATGAACCAGGCAATGGAGATCGCTAGCGAACGCAGACGACCGAACGCCGGCCGGCCATTGCGAGCCAGCGATTTGCCAATGACCGGCCGACCTGTCGCCCACCGGTCCGCCGTATCCTTGGCCAGGGTCATGGCTAGCCTCACGCTGGCTGGTGGCGCAGATCCAAAAGCTCGTCGATGTTGTCTTCCTTCAGATAATCCAGCTCGATGAGATAGCGGACGCCCGTGTGCAAGCCTTGGATCCCTTTGTCGCTGATGATCGGATTCGGGAATTGCCGCTTTAGCGCCACGGCCAAAACCTGGCGCGGTACACCGTAGATTGGCTCGAGATCGTTGAGAGCGGACTCGAAATCCGCATTGAAGGAGTCCGCCGATTGCTTCAAGACGCGAAGATAGGTGGCGATCGAGTCGCTCCGCCCGTCGATCGTCGCGACTTTGGTTGTTACCACGCAGTCTGCCGCCTCCGGTCCCCATACGGAGTTCGAAATCGGTCAGGTAGGTCGCACCGGACTCCCGGACGACGCTTTCAGCGTAGGGCTGCGCAAGCGTGCAGACATCGACCGAGGCGTTGGAGATTGCTTCTCCCATGCCGACCATCGACGGAAAGAAGGTGAGCGTGTAGTCTTTGTAAGAGCGACCGTTCTTGGAAAGGGTCCCGTAGCCTACCAGCTCGAGCGTATCGAGCCTCAAAGTGCCGATGCGCAGCCCGCTATCGGCAGCCTCAATGAGCTCGTCGACCGATTTGACGGACCCCGCGCGTGCGACAAGCTCGATCCCAGCCTGGCCGGATCCCCCGACGATGCGAAGATCGCCCGAACCTTGCGCATGGGCCGCGACCGTCATCGTCCATGGGCTGTGCATGAGCTCGATGGCGTCGGCTTGCAGCGCCTGGAGGGCTTCGCTCGGCCCGTTGAACTGAGTGAGCTCGACATTAAGTCCGGCAGCCTCGAAAAGCCCGCGCTTTTTGGCAAGCAGCAGATGGGACACGCAACCAGCGGGAAGATGTCCCGCACGCAAAACAGCACCCCCGGCTGCCGCTTCCGCCCGTGTTGCAGTGTCGAGGATTGCAGCACCGCCAGCCGAAACCGCCAGCATTGCGCAGCCGCAGGCACACAGAAAACGACGACGATCAATCTGTTCCGACCTGGCGACGCTCTCGCCATTGCGGTTCGGATTGCGAAACAATGCATCAAGAACGTTCATGCCGCAGCTCCAGGGTGAGACCGATCAGTCTACTGAGAGAAAACTAATCGGGCGCCGGCGGCGCGTTAAGGCATGGCTTCGCCGTCATGAAGTGGATCCGAGGATTCGTTTTGCAATACGCTTGGCGGTGAATGCACCAGCCGGATCACGCGTCATCATTGCAGTGACGATTGCTCCGTCGATGAGCAGCGACAACTCGTCGGCGATGAGATCGGGCCTTTCCAGACCTGAGCTCTTGACCAGGTCAAGGATCCGCTCGTGAATGGCCGTGAGATGCGTGCGGGCGATGGGAACGACCCAGCTGACATCCTTATGGTGTTCGGCAGCTGCGTTGATGAAGATGCAGCCGTAGAACTGGTCGTCTGCAAACCAGTCGCGAAGGAGATCGAACAAGCCCAGCAGTTGGGCCGAAGGGTCGGTCGACAGCGTCGGCAGCGTTTGGTCGAACCAGACGAACCATCGCTGTGCTTCGCGCTGGAACACGGCCCGCAGGAGATTGTCCTTGGAACCGTAACGTTCGTAGAGCGTCCGGCGAGCTACCTGAGCCCTGTTTATGATCGCTGTGACACCGGTGGCATGAATCCCCTCCCTGCAGAACAGCTCTGTTGCAGCCTCAAGGAGGCGCAGCTCGGGAGACGCGGCGTTTTCGCGCTCAAGGATCAGCATTCTGTTCGGTCAAAACTGAGAGGTGACGACATCTGCAGGCCTCACTGGAACGCGCTTTGCAGCGTTCAGAAAAAAGCTCTGTACATCAAGCATTTTGTCGTGACCGCGCCGCGATGAGTGGGCCGGGATGCGGTGGGGCTCGATAGCTCGGCAACTCAGACCGGGGCCGGTACTCTGCTCCTCCGATCTTTCGGAGTCGCAAACCGGCTGCCCTCGTCCGGTCCAGCTCGACATAGCTGGGAAGTCACTCGAGCTCGGATGATGGCCGTCACCCGAACTGAGATCGCTGAGGTGGCGACACGCCGACTATCTTTAGCCACGCAACATCTATGAAGAGTTTGAGATTGTTGGCGCGCCCGAAGAGATTCGAACTCCTGACCCCCAGATTCGTAGTCTGGTGCTCCAACGTTCCGTAGCGTTGCAGATCGTTTCAAATGGGGCGATTTACTTGATATTTGTCAATAGCTTGGTACGATGGAACGTTTCACAGGGTTGCACAATGTTTCGTACCAAGCCATCATATGTGTAACCCGCGTTGTAACCCGAAGCCAGATTCGATGCCAAAGCTCGCCGAGAAATCCTTCACCGATCTGTATCTCAAGAATCTGAAGCCCGGCCCGCATCGCAAGGACTACTACGACGCAGCGCAGCGCGGTTTGGGCATTCGCGTCGCACCGTCTGGGCTCAAGACATGGTTCGTCATGCGGCGTGTAAATGCTCGCATGACCCGCAAGACGCTTGGCCGATATCCCGAACTCTCACTGAGCGAAGCCAGGATCAAGGCGGCGATTTGCTGAGCGATATGGCCAAAGGCCGGGCACCGATGCGAAAGATCGTTCCCGTTTTTTCGGCAGTCATGATCGACTGGTTCGAGAAGGACCAGAAGGGAAAGCGGGGCATCGCCGAAAAGCGCCGCGCACTGTCGGTTGACGTGCTGCCAAGACTTGGACCCGTTCCAATCGATGCCATCGGCAAGAGCGACATCAGGTCGATCCTCGACAGCATTGTCGCCCGAGGCGCGCCGATCCACGCCAACCGCGTTCTTGCCTATCTGCGCCGCTTGTTCAATTGGGCGGTCGAACGCGACATCATTGCGGTGTCCCCGGCCGAGAAGATCAAGGCGCCGACCGCCGAACGAAGCCGTGACCGCACACTTACGGCGGCCGAGCTGGCGGCTGTCTGGAACGCGAGCTTCGACTCTGGGACCGCCGTTCGACGCATTCTTTCACTTGCTCATCTTGACAGGACAGCGTCTCAGCGAAGTCGCGGCGCTCGGTGGACGGAGTTCGACCTGGAACGGGGCGAATGGACGATCCCGGCGAGCCGAGCGAAGAACGGAACCAAGCACATCGTTCACCTGCGCCCCGGCAGCTGTGGACATTTTGACCACAGCCCCTCGGCTCGAAGGGTAGCGACTACGTTTTCACGACAACAGGCAGGACCCGATCTCCGGGATTCTCGAAGATGAAGGCCAGGCTGGATCAGCTTCCGGCGTGAAAGGCTGGACGATCCACGATCTGCGCCGGACATTCGCAACCATTGGTACTGGCGAACTCGGGATCGATCCGGTGGTGATGGACAAGATCCTCAACCATCGCACCGGCGTGGTGACGGGCGTTGCTGCCGTGTACCAACGCCACGCTTATTTAGACCAGCGCAGGGCCGCGATGACTACTTGGGCGAGTTACATTGCAAGCAGCACGGGCACTGAACGAGCTCTGGTGATCCGATTGACGCTCAGCTGTTCCAAGAAGGAATTGGTCTAAGAAGATGTGGCTAAGTTGGCGGCCGGCAACTCACGATGCGTTATCCGCCGAAACCCAAAAGGAAGCGATCCGAGCAGCTGTGACCAAGCTGGCTTCCGAGTGGGATTTCTTTCCGACAAGTGTACGCGCAAAAGTAGCAGAGTTGGTTAGTTCGGCCGTCGATGCGTACTATGATTTGGCACGACCGGAACGCGACGATATCGAGGGAATGAAGGCGGCAGATCTCGCGCCGCCTTTGCCGCCACGACCTGGCCGGCCGGCACAGCCCGAGGTGGATAAGTTGGTGAGTGGCTTGGCCTACCTCTACGCCAACATCACTGAGCAGCTGGGAGCTCGCTCGGCAGACGGTGCCGCGAACCCCACCGACTTCGAACGCTTGGTCGCCGGGGTCTTTCGGGTCATAGGCATCGAGAAGAGTGCGCGTGCTGCCGTCAAACGCCACGTCAAGGCGAGGAACAGACTGCCTGACGAGTTTAATGGCGATTTTTTGTAAGTACCTGTTTCTGTTGCGACATTCGATCTTTTTGGACCAGTGTGTCACGGCGGCGAATGGAGTAGCCTGATGTCTCCTGAAGTAGCGCAAGGAGCACTCCATTGCCTGATTGCAATCGCCTGATCCGGCTGCCGGAATTGCTCGATCTGGTGCCGTTCTCCCGTTCGCACATCCATCGCCTGGAGAAGAGGGGCAAGTTCCCGCGCCGTCTCAAGCTCGGCATTCGTCGCGTTGCGTGGCGCGAGAGCGAAGTTTTGTGCGCTGGATCCGGACGACGCACCTAGCGACCCACCCAATTGAAATGTGGTCTTCAAATCCCGCGCAGCGTGAATTCGCCGGAGCCGGTGATGCCGCGTGACCGGCAACGAATGGCACTTAGGATATGCTTGCTTCGGAAATCGCCAGGGCACTCAACGGTCGTAAAAGGTCGGCGGCAGTTGATCGTCTGCTGCCCAGTCCATGAGGATCGTAAGCCGAGCCTCTCTATCAGTGCGAGCAAGAACGGCAAGCCGCTTGTTCATTGCCATGCAGGCTGCAATCAGGGCGACGTGATCGCGGCCCTTCGTGCACGTGGCCTTTGGGCAACGGTCAACACGGGGAGGGCTTGTCCGTGGGACAGCATCACCGTGTGGATGGAAGCAAGGCTGTCTCCTGAATTCCGCAGCCCGACTTAAATGCCATTGCGCGATGGCGAGAAGCCGGAGCTGCGGTGGGCTCGCCGGTCGAGGCCTATCTGCGTTCGCGCGGGATTCGCATCCCACCGCCGGCTGCCCTGCGGTTTAACCGACTGAAGCACCCTTCGGGAACGCGCTGGCCCGCAATGGTGGCGCTTGTGACGCAGGGCGACACCGGATTGCCGCTAGCAATCCACCGAACCTTTCTTGACCAAGACGGATCCGGCAAGGCTCCAGTTAGCCCGGAAAAGATGATGCTCGGCCGTGTCACGGCGGAGTGGCCCGCCTAGGCGAGCCCGCCGCCGTTCTCATGATCGGTGAAGGTATCGAGACCTGCCTCGCGGCCATGCAGGCAACAGGACACGCTGCTTGGGCGGCGCTTTCAACCTCGGGTCTCCGTTTCGCTCGTTCTGCCGCGTGAGGTTCGCGACGTCATTGTGCTCGCTGATGGCGATGAACCTGGCGAAGCGGCTGCGCAGGATTGCGCGCGACGTTGGATGCGCGAAGGACGCCGTGTTCGTATCGCCCCCGCCCCGGCAGGCATGGACTTCAACGATCTGCTCATGAAGGGCGCACGATGAACCCCAAGGCCAACCTTGCACCTGATGACCAAATCGCCGAGGCAATCAACGGCGCTGAAGAAGTTCTCGATCCGCTTGCGAGTTTCGGCCGAGGAGACCGCCGCCGATCCAAGCGCGCCCTTCATGCCGGAAGCGCTCGCAGCACTTGCCGCGCTTAGGTCCAATGACCACGCGGCCTTCGAGGCTTTGCGATTGCAGCTCAAGAAATCAGGGTGTCGGGTAACGGCACTCGATGACGCCATAGCAGAGGAGAACAGGTCATCGAGCGGCCGCGCGCCCTCGCAGACTGACATACTCTTACGTCTGGCCGAGGCCGCCGAACTGTTCCACACCGACAACATGATCGGCTTCGCCGACATCAACATCAACGGTCACCGCGAAACCTGGCGGATCGGCTCCAGCGGCTTTCGCCATTGGCTCACTCGCTGCTACTTCGCGGAAACGGGCGGCGCGCCAAGCAGGGAGGCCATGTCATCGGCCTTGAACGCCATCGAGGCTAAGGCGCGTTTCGACGGGCCGGAACGGCAGGTCTATATCCGCGTCGGCGAGCTCGACAGTTCGTTCGATCTCCTGCCCCTCTGCGACGGCTGCTGGTGGTGGAACTCGACGCTGATGCCGCCAGTGGTCGATCCGCCAGTCCGCTTCCGCACCCGGCATGAAGCCATCGCCAATTCCGGAAAGAGGCGGATCGATTGAGGTTCTGCGTTCTTTCCTCAATCTGCGGTCGGATTCCGATTTCGTGCTGGTTGTCGCTTGGACACTGGCATGCCTGCGCAACCGCGGTCCCTATCCGGTGATCGTGCTTACGGGCGAACAGGGTTCTGCGAAATCCACTTTCTCGGGAATCATTCGAGCGCTGGTGGATCCGAACACTGCGCCTTTGCGGGCGCTCCCACGCGAGAATTGCGACCTCTTCGTCGCAGCGAACAATGGGCATGTGCTCGCATTTGACAACGTCTCGGGCCTTCAGCCCTGGATTTCCGACACGCTCTGCCGGCTGGCCACGGGCGCGGGTTTGCAGTGCGTCAGCTCTACACCGATCAGGATGAAGTCTTGTTTGACGCGCAGCGCCCCATCATCCTGAACGGAATTGAGGACTTTGTTACTCGACCCGATTTGGCGGATCGCGCTCTGCTTTTTGCCCTGGAGCCCATCGCAGAGGAACGTCGCCGGCCGGAGGCGGAGCTCTGGGCGGCTTTCCGTTCTGAGCACCCGCGCATCCTCGGCGCGCTGCTGGACGGCGTGGTGACAGGAATTCAAAAATCTGCCGGGGACTAAGCTCGAAAGGCTGCCGCGTATGGCTGATTTCGCACTCTGGGCAACGGCATGCGAGCCTGCTTGCTGGCCGAAAGGCACCTTCTGGTCGGCATATTGCGGCAATCAGGAGAACGTGGTGGAGACCGTCGTCGACGCCGATCCGGTTGCCTCAGTCGTCCGCACGTTGATGGTAGCAGGGCAGGATTGGCAGGGGACCGCATCCGAGCTCCTGGTCACCTTGTCGGGAAATGTGGGCGAGCGGATGACGAAGTCGAAGGACTGGCCCAGTACCCCTCGGGCGCTGTCAGGCCGACTGCGCCGGGCGGCGACCTTCCTGCGCAAGGTTGGCATCGACATTGATTTCGATAAGGAGAAAGGCAAAAGGCGCACTCGGATCATCCGCATCACAGCGACCGGCACGTTCGCCTCGTCAGAAACCGGGGCGACGCAACCGTCCGAACCGTCCGAACCGTCCGCATATGCGCGGAACACCAATCCGGCCAATCGCTTCACCATGCAAGGCGTGCGGACGGTCGGCGATCCTGCAGACGGTTCAATTCCTAGCGACAGCCCAACCGTCCGCGCTAGTACACTGAAATCTGAGGACGCGGACGATGCGGACGGTGCGGACGCAAATAGCCCGTCCCAATCTGTGTGGGGAGAAGCGAACACTGGCGCGTGCGAGGCGGGTGCAGCCGAGGAAGGAGGGACCTGGAGGGTGAGCTATGAGCACTGCCTCCGACATTCTGACCAGGGCGCAAGAGCTCGGGATCAGCATCACCCCTACCCTGAAGCTCATGCTCAGCGCGAGCCACCGGAAGACCTGCTGGCCGACATGTCCGCTCACAAGGCCGAGATCCTCGCCATCCTCATCCGCGATATCTGGACGATGAACACGAGGAGCAAGCGGCGCAAGTCGAATTCGACGGCGGTATTCCTCGCGACTGGGCGGAAGGACTGGCGCGGCTCGATGCCCGCGAGCACCCGCTGATGTTCCACCTTCGCGATGCTGTTGTTCATTGACGACTGTGCCCGGTTTGCTTACAAGTGGAACATGCGCGCTTCGCAGTCGGATGGACACCGCAATGGCGCTGTTCGGATGTGACCGCGCCCGGCCCTTGCCCGGCTTGATCGTGCCGGACTGCTGTGGCTCGTGGAGGGCCGGCGCGTTGTAGCTCTCAGCCGACACGGCGGTAATCGAGACTCCGGGTGGTGGACGGCTCACCTACTACGGCCGCACACCGAACCAGGATGCAAATGCAATGGCTGTGTGGGACTTGATAGGGGAGATTGGGGGGGCCGCCCGGAAACCTGTTTGGGAGGGAGCGGTCGCATCCCTGCCCAGTACGATGGCCTAACTTGGCGTAGATGCACCCGCCCCTACAGAGACCAGATAGCTTTTGCGAAGTCAAGGGCTTGGAGCCCGACCTTGGAGGGGGCTCGAGCTCGCAAGCGCGCGAGGCGAGCGGCACAGATTTGCCTGGACCACGCAACGAAGTTGCTCAGCCTAGCCAAGGCCTTGCGCAACCACGACCGAGAATTAACATGGTTGCTTGCCCTTGTATCTACACTGATGGGACAGGCCATCCTCTAGGCAGGGCTCTGGCCTGCTCCTACTGCCACGCATTGGATGGGTGCCGGTCACTCTGTCCCTCCAACTTCGCTTGATTCGAGCACCAGGAGAGATAGGTTCTGTCGGGAGGAAAGCTACCGGTCTCTCGGTACTCACTCCGATCCCTCTGGGATGTCGTTCGTCCGTTCCTCTTGTTACCGCCGCTTTCGGCTTCAAGCAGGAATTGTTTGAGCTTGGATTGCAGCTCTGCCTCGATCTCCTCTGGAGGTCGATCCTGCGAATTTCTCCACAGAGTGGACCTCTCTGAACATCGAAACGATGTCAATCTTGCCTAGGGCAACCAGAGCGGCAGATGCGTTCGCTGCCCCGGCTCTGCATGTTCAGGCTTTCCGCCAGCAGCCTGGAGAACACGTGTCGACGGATAGCAATGCTGTCCCGCATCATCTCAGCACTCTGTCTCTGGCAGAGTGCTTGAACCCTTGCCCTGATCCCCGGCTTTTGCCAAAGCCGACTGGCCGACTTATTGACCGTCTTGGCATTGCCGGTTGACGCGTAAGCTTCTCGGTACGAATCGCTGAGACTTTGGCCTCGGGCCAGGAGCTGGGCAAATTGCTCCTGCTTCACCGTCAGGCCGTTCGCATCAAGCACGCAGCGTGGCATGGCGGTTTCCTGAATACATGAACAGCCCCATCCCGCAGCCGCAGTGACCTTCAACAGTCGCCGATCAGCCGGTCTGCCCATTCGCTGAGATCCCGAATTCCCGCTCGCTTTGGAGGCGGTCGACCGAAGCTCAGTCCCCGGCCTACTTCCTGCCCGACCTCGATAGACCCATGTGATGCCTCTGCGATCAGGTTAGGAACTGAACTGCACACCACTTCTGGCCGCACTCCAGTCATCACCGATCACCGAAGCAGGAAGCAACAGCTGGTCTAGCTGAATTGGCAGGTGAATAGATGGAGCAGCCCTCGGCGACCTCGGACCTGCTAATATGATCGCTGCTCCGTCTGATGGCAACCCTGTGACAAATATCGTCCGATACTTGGACTTCATTGGTCGGTCCCCTAATTCAGTTTTCTAGCTTGCCAAGCGAATACCACGATCTACAGTACCAGTAAGGCATGCAGTTCTTAACGGCTGGTACACTCTCGGCCAACGCTTCGCGGGAAGCGTCTTGCCCGTTGTGTCGCAGATGAGCGTAGCCGGCTGGGCCCGACTTACAGGAGAAAGACAAATGCCACGCCCTCAGGAGAGCAAGACTTTGGTCCGAGTTGAATGAGCTTTCCCCTCTCGAGGAGGCGGCTGACAAGCTCGCGCCTTTGGCAAGAAGCTACTCCAGTGCCAAATCGATCTATGACGATTTGCGTCATGCTAGCGGCGATACCATCCCGCCCTTGGAGGCCCGCCTTCGCATCATTGAGGCCCGCAAACGGAGGCCCTGACAATGCGGGTCACAGTCGAGCGGCATGCCCTTGCCGCAACGCTCGCCCAGGCTCTCAAGTACGTA
>CAWBRU010000004.1:0-324690 GCA_963791325.1 uncultured Alphaproteobacteria bacterium
AGCTGACCGAGCGCGCCAAGTCTGCTGTGCGGGATTGAACCTCCTGGAACAGGCGAACGTTCTCGATCGCAATCACCGCCTGGTCGGCGAAGGTGGACAGCAATTCGATTTGCTTGCGGTTGAAGGGGCGAACCTCGAGGCGTCGGATTACCAGCACGCCGATGGCTTCCTCGTCGCGCAAGAGCGGCGTGGAGAGTGTCGTTCGGTGTCCAAGACGCAGCGCCATCTCCCGGCCGGCAGCAAACTCGTCTCCGGCGATGCTGAGGTCCTCTACGTGCACCGACTTCTTGTCGAGAAGTGCTCGGCCGGAAACCCAGTCGCGCCCAATAGGCCATCTCAGCATGTCGTAGGGATCGGTCCGTGGTGCGCGCTGATAAGAGCAATTCACCATCTCTCAGCAGGATTAACGAGTCGAAGGCGTCACACAGCTTCGCCGCGCTTTCGGCCACGGCATTGAGTACGGGCTGAATGTCGGTTGGAGACGCGGCAATCGCGCGCAGGATGGCGCTGGTGGCGGTCTGCTGCTCGAGCGCCTCGGTCAGCTCGCGGTTGCGGGCCTCGATTTCCTGATAGAGCTGCCCCAGCTGCGCGGATGTCTGGTTGACATTTTCAGCCAGCACTCCCAGTTCGTCCCGATTGACCACAGCCACCTGTCGCGCAAAGTCGCCGGAGGCGATTTCGCGCAGACGTGTTTCGATTTTCTTCACTGGATCGATCAGCGACCAGGAGATGATGTATCCGAGGCCAAGTGCCAGCAGGATGCTGCCGAGGGCGAACGAAGACGACGATCAGACGAGACGTTCCGTACGCCCCCTCGGGCTTTGTCTATTGCGGCCACCATGTCAGCCTCGGCCATGTTGACCAATTGGTTCGTCAGACGCTCCAGTCGGTCGGCGGAAGGCGCGATGCCGGTCATTGAGCCTTGCGTGCCTCGTCCGTCTTACCGGCCCGGATGAGGTCAACGATATGGTTCACGTCTCCGTGAAACGTTCGTAGTCCTGCCGCACCTGAGTGAGGATTTCCGCTTCGTCTTTGGCGACGAATTCCATGCGATCAAGGTCGTAGCCGAATTGGCCCAGCTGGCGGAGCGCCGCATCGCAGCATCCTGTCGTCCTGAAGCAGCAGCGCGGTCGAGATGCTGTAGAGCTGGTTCGTCGTGTCGTGCTGGACCTGATGATAGGCAGCGATCTTGCGCTGCAGCCTGATCAATTCATTGGTCTGATCGTTGACCCCGCTCAACATCTGCAGGCCGACCGCCGCCGAGCACGATCAGCAGGCCGACTATCGACAGAAACGCGACCAACAGCTTGGTCTGGACCCGCGCCGGCAGCCGAGCCACCCATCCGACCAGCCCGCTCGGTGACGTTACCTGGCTTCGTCCAGGAGGCTGAGAAGGTCACCCCGGAACTCCTCTAGGTCGAACGCAGCACCGAGATACTGAACACGCAAGATGCCATTTGGATCGACGAGCGACGTCAGCAACGTATGGTCGACATCGCCGTCTGCCGTCTTCCTTGCAATGACGCCGTATTTCCGTCCGACCTCATGGACAGCTGCCGGATCGCCGGTGAGAAACGACCAGCCTTTCAGATCGGCGCCGAAATTCTCGGCGTACTGCTTCAGCACATCGGGCGTATCGCGCTCCGGATCGACGGTGATCGAAACGAAGGCAATTTTCGTCCCGAACGCAGTGCCGAGCTTTTCCTGCACGCGCGCCATGTTGTCGGTCAGCATCGGGCAGATGTCGGTACAGTAGGTATAGATGAATGCAATGGCCACCACCTTGCCGCGAAGATCGCGAAGCGATACGCGCACCCGATCCTGCGATATCAGCGTGAAGTCCGGCGCCTGCCCTATCGTCGGCAGGCGTTGGTCGTGCGGTGCGTCATGCGCATGCGCAGACCCTGCCATCAGCGACAAGCAGGAGGATGCGCGCCGGCCACCACACTCATGTCTTCATCTCGCGCTTTAGTTCGTCGAGGAAGTGCCAGTCGGTGCCGTTGGCGATGATTCGTCTGCGGAGTTGATTTGATCATGCCGGCCTCTTGAAGTCGCAGCGCGTAAAAACGAATCGTGTCTTCGGGGTCGTACTCACGCCACTTGTCGTAGGGCACGTCGGTCATCGTCTGCAGGGCATAGTCATAGTTGGCCGTGAAGCCGTCATCGACGATCTGTCGTGCGACGCGCTCCGGCTCAGAGACACAAAGGTCCGCCGCTTTGAGAATGGCGCGGACGACGCGCTTGGTCGCGATCGGGTTGTTCTGAACGAAGTCCGCGTTGCCGGCCAGCATGCAGCAAAAGTACTGCGACCAGGGACGATCGACGGCACTGTTGATTACTACGTGACCGATGTTGTCGGGCCCGCAGTTCCTGAGGCTCCGGCGGAAAGCCGAGGAACGCATCGATCTTGCCTTGGGCGAAGAGCGTCATCGGTTTGATATCTGGGCTAGTGACCCAGTTGATGTCCTTGACGGGATCGAGCCCGACATAGGCCGCCATGCCGGTCAGAAAAGACATGCGGACTCGAGCCCAAGCCTTGGACGCCGACACTCTTGCCTTTCAGGTCCCTGATGCTCGTGGATGCTTTCGTTCGCGAATAGCTCAAAGCAGCCGGGATGCACGCCGGCCAGCACTGTGATCGGGCCGCCTGCATCCATCGTCACCACGAGTGGCGCGGCGAAATTCAAGGTGAAGTCAACAGTGCCGCTCGCGATGGCGGTCTGATTGCACCGGCGGCCGTCTCAGTCATCACATAGCGGACGTCGGTGAAGCCCTCGGCATGCAGCAGCTCCTCGGCGACATATTGAGGCGCGATGCAAATGCCCTTGATCTTCGCAAGGCGAACAGTCGTTGTTTCCGGCGGCGGCTCTGCGGCGAGCGATTGGTGGACGCCAACGAGGCTCGCAGCGCCGGCTGCCGAAAGGCCGGCCAGGAAGCACCGGCGGCTCTGGATGATTTGCATGTCCACGTCTCCCCTTGAGACAAACGGGATCAGGTTTTCAACTCGCGCTTCAGCTCGTTGAGGAAGCGCCAGTCCGTTCCGTCGGCGATGATCTGCTGCGGGCTCGACTTGATCATGCCCGTCTCCTGCATGCGCAGCGCGTAGAACCGCAGCGAAGCTTCAGCATCGTAGTCGCGCCAGCGGTCGTAGCGGATGTCGTTCAGAGTCTGCAGCGCGTAGTCGTAGCTGGGGACGAAACCTCGATCGACCATCTGCTGCGCTACCCATGACGGATCGGACGCGCAGAGGTCGGCACCCTTGAAGATGGCCCGCAGAACCCGCTTCGTCGCTACCGGGTATTTGTTCACGTAGTCCGCAGTGGCGGAAATCATGCAGCAGAAATGCTGCGACCACGGCGCGGTCGATGGTCGTGTTGAGGATCGTATGGCCGATTTTCCTGGCGCGCAGTTCCTGCACACGGGTCGGCTGGCCGAGGAATGCATCGAACTTTCCTTCGACGAAGGCTTCCGCAAGCTTGTTTTCTTCGGTGACCCATTCGATGTCGTTGACGGGATCGAGCCCGACATAGGCGGCCATCAGAGCAACCAACACGTATTGCGGAGAATCGAGGGTCAAGATGCCAACCCGCTTGCCCCGCAGATCCGTGATGCTGTCGACGCTGTCGTTGGCGATCAGTTCGAGGCATCCGGAGTGCAGCCCGCCAAGCACCTTGATTGGCACGCCAGCGTCGATCGATGCGAGATGGATCGGCACATAGTTCATGCTGAAGTCCGTCTCGCCGCGTGCGATCCACACCGACTGATCGACGTTTTGGTCACCTTGCACGTAGCGGACATCGGTGAAGCCTTCAGCGCGGAGCAGCTCTCCGGCCATATACAGGCCCGGCCCAGCAATAAGCGCCGTCGATCAATCTGCGGCAGGCGGACGGAGGTCGTCTCCGGTGGCTCCTCAGCCCAAGCCGGTGTCGAGGTGCCGATAAGGCCGGCGGCGCCGACTGACGCAGCGCCGGCCAAGAAATGGCGGCGGTTCTGGATGATTTGCATCGGTCGCTCCTTCCCTTTGAAAGGGCTCTGCGTGTTGGCGTGCCTACGTCTTCAGCTCCCGCTTCAGCTCGTTGAGGAAACGCCAATCTGTGTTTGCGGCTAGGACTTCGTTGGGACTCGTGGCGATCATGCCCAGCTCCTTCATGCGGAGGGCATAGAAGGTCAAAGTATCGGCTGGATCGTACTCGCGCCAGACATCATACCGCGCATCAGTGAGGGTGCGTAGGGCGTAGTCGTAGCTGCTTGCAAAACCCTTCTCAACCGAAAGCCTGGCTGCCGCCTGAGGATCGGAGACGCAGAGGTCCACAGACTTGAGCAGGGCACGCAATGCCCGTTTCGTCGCCACTGGGTACTGGCGGACGAAATCGGCGCTGCCATAGATCAAACAGCAGAAGTATTGCGACCACGGACGGTCGATCGCCATAATCAGAATTGGGTGGCCGATCTTGCGATCGCGGGCGATCTGTGGATCGGGCGGTGTCGCGAGAAACGCGTCGATCTTGCCTTCTGCGAGCAGATTCCAGCGAATTGGAAGTTTCAACCCATTGGATGTCTCTGTCAGGGTCGACCCCGACATTGGCGGCCATCAACCTGAGGAGGACATGCGCCAAGCCATTCAGTTGATTGATACCGACCCGTCTGCCGCGCAGGTCTTTCACACTGGTAACGTGTCGGCCGGCCAATAACTCGATGCAACCGACATGCAATCCGGCGAGGACCTTCAACGGTGTTCCACTCTCGATCAATTGCAGAATTATCGGAGCGTCAAAGGATTCGATGTCGATTTTGCCGTCCGCCATTAATCTCAGCCCTTCGGCGTCATTGGCCGGCTGGACAAATTCGACCTCGGTAAAGCCTTCGGCACGCAACAATTCTTCAGCGGCATAGAACGGCGTCACACAGTCGGAAACCTTAGGATAAACCGACGTGCGGATGCGGGTAATCTCGGGGGGCGGCTCCGCCCAGGCTGGCTTCGTAGTAGCTGAGGAGACCTGAGGCGCCTGTCGCCGCTGCACCGGCCAGAAAGCAGCGTCGATTCTGGATGATCTGCATGGCCTTTCCCTCCCATCGAAGTTACGGTGTGCCGACCACACGCCCCTATGTCTTCAACTCGCGCTTCAGCTCGTTGAGGAAGCGCCAATCGGTCCCGTCGGCGATGATCTGCTGCGGGCTCGACTTAACTAGCCCGGCTTCATGCAAGCGCAACGAGAAAAACCTAACCGTATCCTCAGGATCGAATTCCCGCCATCTGGCGTAGGGAAGTTCGGTGAGCATGCGCACCGTATATTCGTAGTTGTCGGTATGCCCCCCATCGACCAGTTGGCGCGCAACTATCTGGGGATTGGAAACGCAGGCATCGGCGCCCTTAAGTAGCGCGCGCAGAACGCGCTTGGTAGCGACAGGATAGCGCTCGACATAGTCCGCGCTGGCCACCACAATGCAGCAAAAGTACTGCGACCAGGGCCGATCCGAAATTCCGCTGACCACGACATGGCCAAGTTTACGCTCCCGCAACTCTTGGACCTCTAGCGCGACGCCCAGCAGGGCATCGATCTTGTGCTCCGCAAAGAGCTGGATCGGGGTGATGTCGCTGTAAACCCAGTTGATGTCGTGTACAGGGTCGAGGCCCACATAGGTGGCCATCGCGCTCACGTAAAGATGGGGGTCTGATCCCAATGCGGGCCCAATCCCGACACTCTTGCCCTTAAGGTCAAGAACGCTGTTGATACCCTCGTGGGCAAACAGCTCCCAGCACCCAACATGGACACCGCACAATCCCTTGAGCCGCACTCCGGTATCCACGGCAACGACGAGTGCACTCGCGAAATCTAGCCCAAAATCCGCTTGGTCCTTCGCGATCAGCGCTGCCGCGGTTGCCTCGTTGCCCACTGGCACGTAGCGGAAGTCGGTGAAACCCTCGCCACGCAGCAGCCCCTCGGCGATGTACTGCGGCGCGATGCAGCCGCCCCCAGGAAAATCGGCGAAGCGCGCAGTCGGTGTCTCAGGAGCGGCTTCGGCAAGTGCGCGTCCGGCACCGAACATGCCGGCTGCGGTAAACGCCGACAGGCCGAAGAGGACGCGACGGCGGTTCTGGATGATCTGCATTTGCTTCTCCTTCCTTCAGAAAGGACCGCGTGTCGGCACTAAGCTCACGTCTTCAGCTCGCGCTTCAGCTCGTCGAGGAAGCGCCAGTCCGTGCCTTTGGCGATGATCTCCTGAGGGCTCGACTTGATCATGCCCGTCTCCTGCATGCGCAGCGCATAGAAGCGCACCGAATCCTCGGCATCGTAGTCCCGCCACTTGTCGTGCCGGGTCTCTCTGCAGCGTTCCAGCGCATCGTCGTAGCTGGGGAGGAAGCCTCGATCGACCAGCTCGCGTGCCGCCGCTGTCGGGTTCGACGCGCAGAGGTCGGCGGCCTTGAGGATGGCTCGCAGGACGCGCTTGGTCGCGACCGGGTATTTGTCCACATAGTCGGCGTTGCCGGCGACCATGCAGCAGAAATACTGCGACCACGGACGGTCGATGGCGTTGCTGACGACGGTGTGGCCGATCTTCTCGGCCCGCAGCTTCTGCGGCTCGGGCGTGCCGGCGAGGAACGCATCGACCTTGCCTGTCGATGAAGCCCTGCATTGGCCGGATCGCGCTCTCGACCCAGTCGATGTCGCTGGACGGGATCGAGCCCGACATAGGTGGCCATCAGGCTCACCAGAGACGTGCGGGTGGTCGATTCAGGCCCACACGCCCACCCGCTTACCTTTCAGGTCCGCAATGCTGCTGTACGCTGTCATTGGCGATCAGCTCGAAGCAGCCGGAGTGCACGCCGGTCAGTATCTTGATCGGCACGCCGGCCTCGATCGGGCGGATGTGCATCGACGGCATGTTGAAGTCGAAATCGGTCTCGCCGCGCGGCGAGCCATTCGCGAGTTGTCGACGTTTCGGGTCACCTTGCACGTATTGGACGTCGGTCAGGCCGTCGGCGCGCATCAGTTCTCCGGCGAGGTAGAGGGACCCCCAGCAATAGGCGCCATCCGATCCAGCGCCCGAGCCGGACAGTGGTCGTCTCCGGTGGCGCCTCCGCCGAGGCCGGTGTCGGGTGCCGATCAGGCCAGCAGCGCCGGCCGACGCAGCGCCGGCCAGGAAATGGCGACGGTTCTGGATGAATTGCATGGGACTCTCCTTCCCTTGAAAAGTCACGGCGTGTTGGCGACGCCTACGTCTTCAACTCGCGCTTCAGCTCGTCGAGGAAGCGCCAGTCCGTGCCGTCGGCGATGATCTTCTGCGGGCTCGACTTGATCATGCCCGTCTCCTGCATGCGCAGTGCGTAGAACCGCAGCGAGTCTTCAGGATCGAAATCCCGCCAGCGGTCGTACCGGATATCCTTCAGCGTTTGGAGCGCGTAGTCATACGACGGGACGAAATCGCGATCGACCATCTGCTGCGCCACCCATTGCGGATCCGACACGCAGAGGTCGGCGGCCTTGAGGATGGATCGCAAGACCCGCTTGGTCGCCACCGGGTACCTGTTCACGTAGTCCGTCGTCGCGGAGATCATGCAGCAGAAATACTGTGACCATGGGCGGTCGACGGCATTGTTGAGGATCGTGTGGCCGATCTTCTTGGCGCGCAGCTCCTGCGGCTGGGGCGGCGTGCCGAGGAATGCATCGATCTTCCCTTGGACGAAGAGTTCCGTCGGGCTTGACGTCCTCAGTCAAGACCCACTGGATATCGTTGACGGGATCGAGCCCGACATAGGCGGCCATGAGGGTCAGCCACACGTGTCGCGAGTTGTTGAAACCATCAACGCCCACCCTCTTGCCCCGCAGATCCGTGACGCTGCGGATGCTCTCGTTGGCGATCAGTTCGAGGCATCCCGAGTGCAACCCGGTTAGCACCTTGATCGGCACGCCGGCGTCGATCGACGCGATTTGCTTCGGCGAAAAGTTGACCGAGAAATCCGTCTCACCGCGTGCGATCCACTCCGATTGGTCGACGCTTCTTGTCGCCTTTTACGTAGCGAACGTCGGTGAAGCCATCTGCACGCATCAGTTCTCCGGCGATGTACAGCGCCTGCCCAGCAGTAGGAACCACCAACCCACCGCGGCAGACGAACCGTGGTCGTTTCCAGCGGCGGCTCCGCGTGGAGTGACTTCGGAAAACCGACGATACCGGCAGCGCCTGCCATTGCAGCGCCGGCCAGGAATCGGCGGCGGGTTTGGATGATCTGCATCGGAATGCTCCTCTCCGAACTGCAAACGGAATTGGGGCCGGAACCGAGCAAAAGAGGCTCCGGCAGAGGCAGATAGTCTCGTGAGCGCGCCGAGTAGCTGTCAGAGCGCGCCCAGTCCAAATGCGGGAGTCTCTACGCTCTCAGTCGCCGGCACTGGTGATGGTCCCAACCAGCGATACGGATTTATACTCCTAAATTGCGTTTGGCGCGAGTCAGACACGGCACCGGGTGGCCAAAGCTCTCGATTTAGAAAACCCACCTGAGCATGACGTAGCCTGGTCCGCGGCCTCTGCCGTGCGAAGGTCTGCCCGTCAGGTTGACGTGTGCAACGGGGCGAGGACACTTCAGACATGGGAGTGACGAATGTGGGGCACCGCTCTGTGGGGCGACCTGCTGTCAGCTCGGGGAATTCTTGACCGCTCGCGCGCATCTGGAGAAGGTGCTTACCCGATTTGGCCCGAGGACCGCCCCTTCTACATGTCACTCGCCCCCAGGTTGCCAGGGTCTCCCCGCTCGCTTATCTCTCGCACGACCTGTTTTGTCTTGGCTATCTCGATCAGGCACGCCTGAGAAGTGAACAGGCAGTCGATGAGGCGCGCGACCTTGGTCACGCGTTCAGTCTCGCCCGGGCGTGGTGTTTCGCTGCTGGCGCGACCGCCGATCTCCTGCGCACTAGGCCGATGCGCCGACGAGGGCTGCCTGCCGATGAGGAAATAGAGGACATTCGCTAAAGGGGCCGGCGACCAGCAACGCACAAGGCCTCAAGCTCGGCAACCTTGACCTCGGCGTCTGTTTTGCTTTGGTCCATGGCCGGATTAGTAATCCTCGCTTTTCGGGCAAGAGAGGACCTTGGGGGCAATTTCCCCGCCGTTCTCCACTCACGCGGCGCGGTCGGCAGTCCCGCCTTGCCTCGGCCGTTATCGGCAGCGCGCGGCGAATTTCGTCGGCTTGGCCGGGACGCCTTTGACGCGAGCTCTCGAAGGGCTCGGCTCTCCTCGCAGCGGTATTGCCCAGGCCAGACTTCTGGCGTGTCACTGTCGGCAATCCGTACCCGTTGCCCATCAATGTCCAGCGTGTCGCCGTCCACAATGTTGAGGGGTGGTGGCGGCATGGCCGCCAGGTCAGGACGAGCTTACTCGTCAATCGCCGCACTGCCTGTCACAAGCGTAGCCATCGTGGTCGCGGTCGAGCTTGGTCATACCGTTCCGCAAATCAGCCTGTGCCTTCTCGCAAGTAACCTTGTTGCCGTTGTCCGGGCCGACGTCATGCGTACAAGTGTATGCAAAGGCTGGCATGGACAAAGTGGCGAGCATGGTGGCAATCAAAATCGTCTTCATTTCAATCTCCCTTTTCCTCACGCGGGTCATTTCCTACGTGCAAGAGGTAGTGAGACGGGGTGAGACGGGCTTGTGCCCGCCTGCCAAAGCGTTGCGGTTACCTGCCAACGAGGTCGGAGACGCTCACCGCTCCTGCTGCGAACGCGCCAGGCGCTTGAGTGTCTGCAGCTTTTCGATCCACCGATCGATATCTCGATCGACTTCGGCCTCAAGACGCGCCAGTCCGCTGGTCACGGTGAGCGGCAGCGCCGGGCGCGTCTTGGTGCGGGCCTCGAGCACGATCGACATGCACAGCTCGACGCATTCGTCGCAGATGAACACGGTTGGTCCGGCGATGAGCTGCGCGACCTCGTTCTGGTTCTTTCCGCAGAACTGAACAGAAAAGGGTCGTCTTGGCGCTCATCACGGCTCCCGTTTCCCGCTCTTGCCTAACGGCATTTCGATCTCTGGTCGGCGAGCGGTCCGCCGGCGATCGGCTCGTCGCGAGCTCATGCTCGACCACATCCAGCTCGGCGCCGTCAGCATCGAAGGTCATGATCAGGCCGCGGTCCTCGATGACGTGGAAGATCACCTCGCAGAGGTCGTAGTCGTCGCCGGCTTCCATTTCGTCCAGCGCCGAGACCTTGATCAGATCGGCGAGGCAGTGCTCGGCGATGGTGATGAAGATTGCTGTTGTCGAGATGCGCGATCGCGGCGTCGGTGAAGCGCACGGAGAGCTCCGACTGCAGTAGGCCGGGATGCGAGACCGGAATAGTGACGATTGCGATGTTCATGGTGTTTTCCGATTTTAAGGCGGCCAGCGGGCTCATGCCCTGGATGGCAGTGCCGACCGCCAGAGCGAGAAGAGGATGAGCCACCCGCTGAGCGCCGCGCCACGAAGCCACATAGCGCGGCGATCAACATGAGCTGATCAGACCTTGGACAGTCGCATCGATGCCGCGCATTGAACACCTTACTCTCAAGCAGCATATTCCCGTTAAAGACCGAGCCGGGTCCGACGCGGGTGCGCCGGACCCGAAGGGAGGTTGCTGAAGGGCGTTAACAACAACCTCAAATGAACTGGAGTTTGGACCCCATTGCCCTAGTTCTCGATCGTGGGTGAGCACACCTTGGCACTTTGCGGCGTCGGCGGGTATCGACGTCGCTAGATCTAAGGCTTCCCTCTACGCTCGAATGGCACGACAGCGTGCCGCGGGAAGCATGCTGCCGGCCTCAACAGCGGGACGCGAGACAATAGAGCGCCGCACCCCACCTTTCACTGCGGACCTGATACACGAAAGGCGGTTGAGCTTTCTTGTCGCCGGCTGCCAAAGAAATGCTTCGGCTTGCCAATTTCCCGATCCGAGCAGAAGCCGACCTTTCTTAGCGACAGCGGGTTACAGAAAAGGGAATCGTTGCGGGGGGGTATCAAGCAACAACCTCGATGCAACTTGCGGTGCACGGCGAGATGCTCACGAGTGACCCTGGCGGGAAGTGGGCGGCCTGCAGGCAGTTTGATGGTGCTCGGGCATCTTTAGAGTTCAGTCCTCAACATGGGAGAATTGGAGGTGCACTTTCCACCAGCAGGTGAGCTGTGGTGGATCTTGCGGGTGGTAGCGGCCGGAGCAAAATTGCTCTGTGCGCGAAATAATCCAACTGGTGGCTGCAAGTCGTCTCAAGTCAAGTGAAGAAAGAATTGGGCAATCTCAATTTCTGGTTTATGGTCATTGCAGACCAACCCCACTACTCGGGACACTGTTGTTTTGAAAGAAAGCTCTGCTACGGCCGCAAGGCTCGCAAAGGTTGGGAGTGGCGGTTCCCCGGCGACTTCCACGGACAGTCGATAGACGCACATGAGGCCGGAGCAAAAGCCTTCCGCGACGAGCTGATCAAAAACGGCATCGAAGCTCAGATGTCATTGCTGCGTGATTGAGAGGCTCGAGCCTCTCCCTTTGGGTCAAATCATTCGTCCCAAATACACCGTCGCCATCCAGCTACCCCCGATTGAATGAAGCGGGGTGACCCTACCGCATGACGGCACCCCATTGCTGGCGCAGTTTCCTAACTATCGTCGGAGTGCGGCACACCTGGACACTGAGCGGCCGAGCCGGTCGAAATTTCCGAAGGCGCTGAGGTCAGGTTGATCGACACGGTTGATCCTGCAACAGGAGGAATATGGCCAGCGGACCGTGGTCGTGCGCCTACCGCACGTTCAGGGTGGTCACGGCGCTGATGTTCTTGGATGATTCCAGCCACCTTGGCGCGTCAATCGCCGTAACGTTAAATCATCGAGCCATCACCAAGTTCTGCCCGGTCCTCCGATTTTGACGCAAAAATGGCAGGACGTTGCTAGTTTTTGGCATCTTAGAGCAAGAACCGAGCCGATCAAAAGGCTAAACACGACTGGTAAAACCATCGTCGCCGCGATCGCCTGTCCGGCGAAACAACCAACTTAGGTGATCCTCGCTCTTCTGTGGTTTTGTTAATTTTGTGCCGGGGGGCATAAACCCAAATTCGGCTTACTTGCTTCTCGGATTCACCGCCGAAGATGAAGTTCGCCCGATTGGTGGTTGATTGCACGGTCCGTCACAGCCAACCGCCGGGTCTTACCCCAGCATGCAAATCAGGAACCCTCACCGTCGTGAACAAGGCGACGACGGGCCGGTATATACTACGATTACGGGGACTTTGGGGGCTACTGGATTTCCCGTTAGCATAGAGCATGACCAACCCGCCGTGAACAAGGCGACGACGGGCAGGGTGTAGTCCGTTAAAAACAGCTTTGATGTGTACAGGAAAGACGTAGAACTATGGGACAAACCCCAATTAAGACACCTAACGTCGTGGTGAATAACGCCGCCAAGGACGACGTCATTACCGAGGGCGGCTCCTTCACCATTGCCGACCTACTCGACCGCATCGGCAGCATCGCGCAAGCATTCGGCCAGGCCATGTCGGCGATCATGGGTGAAGCGGCACACGATTTCCGCGCCGATCCGAACGACGTAGGAGCACCGGTCCTCGGCCTCGGCATCAGCAAGTGCTCCGACGTTGGTGATGACGATCATGGCCGTGCCTCCTCTACGCCGCCTGCTTCCGCGGTTCGATCTTTGCGCGGTGACCTCCTCGCGGGTGGCAGCTCGCCCGGATCCTCATATTTCGGAGCCGCTTGCCCACCTGCGCAGGCACAGCTGGACCGGCAGGAAGGGCGCCACCAGGGGCCGCCAACCGGGCTGAAGACCGTGCGGACCATTGCCACCGCGCCCGTTCGGGAGGCCGCGAAGCGCGCGAAGCTGAAGAGCCAGCAGCTCATCCACGGGGCCGGCCGCCTTCGTGCAGGGGCCGCTCCAGGACGCGCGCGGGGGCGGCCCCCCGCCGACGCCCAAACGGCGCTCCACGGCCAGCCCTCGGGCCGGGAAATGGCCTTCCATGGGCGAGAGGAGCGGCAGGCGGCCAGCAGGACGGCGGAAAGTCCGAAGGGCTTCAGTTGCCGCGGCCGGCAGGCCCGCTCATGGGCACGCAAAGCTAAAAAATTCGCCCGCGTGGCAGCGAGGGTCCGCGCCTTAAAAAACGGCAATTTCGGACCCGGCCAGGGGGTCGGATCGGACTTTTGAGGCCCCTGAGGGCGTGCTCGCGCACGAACGCGATGGCCTTCGAGGCCACCGCTCCGAGCGAGACAGAGCATGGCAGATGGACGCAAGCGAGCGATCCGCATTGCTGCAGGCCGAGGCTTTCGCATGCGCTATGATCAGCCATGCAGCCCGTCTACCTCCTCATCGGCTCGCCGGCTCCGGCAAGAGCTGGGTCTGTCGCCAGCTCGGGCAACGGTTCCGCTATGTCCAGCACGACCGCTGCTGGTCGTATCCGACGACGCCGCCGCCGGAGGGCTCGACCGATCCGCAATGGGGCCCGCGAGGCTCGGTCTCGACGCATCTGGCGGAACTGAAGCAGGCGGCGCACGGCGAGCGCCCGGTCATCACCGAGGTGCCGTTCGGCGAGCGGCAACTGCGTGAACAGCTCGAGGCCGCCGGAGTCCGCACGATTTCGCTGTTCGTGGTCGAGGATTCCGCGACGATCACCGCGCGCTATCTGCGCCGCGAGGGCTGCCCTCCCTCGGACGGCGTGTTGACGCGGGCGAAGAACCTGGAGGCCCGAGCACGCGAGTGGCGGGCCTTCGCCGGCAGCTCGAGCGAGGTGCTCGCGCACCTGAAACGACACGACCGGGACTGAGCGGCCTTTCGGCCGACTGGCCGGCCCGCGCTCCAGCCCAGCGCTCAGGCATGGCAGATGGGCGCAACCGATTGGCAGCCCGCTGCAATATGGCGCTCATGCGAGCGCTTACCGGTGGGCATAGTTCTGGTCGGACTCGGAAAGGCGGGCCGGCATAAAATTGCGAGGGGCGAGGCCCAGCAGCTAGGCAACCGGGGCGCCCTGGCCATCGCTCGCGCCGTGCGGATGGGCGGCGAGCCAGCGGTAAATGGTGGCGCGGGAGATGCCCGTCTCCTTGACGATATCGCTGAGCGACCTGCCCTCGGCGCGAAGGGCGAGCACGGTCGGGATCTCGTCGACCATCGGCGGCCGGCCGAAGCGCTTCCCCGCGGCATGTGCCCGGGCAATTCCCTCGGCCTGGCGCTCGTGGCGCACGGCGCGCTCGCTCTCGGCCAGCGAGGCGAGCAGCTTGAGCGTCCGCTTGCTGCCCCGCTCGGAGCTGTCGAAGCCGAGCGAGACGATCTTCAGCCCGGCGCCTCTCTCCGCCAGGGTGGTCGCGATCGCCACGATCTCGGCCAGCGAGGCGGTGAGCCGATGCGGCTCGGCCACGACCAGTGTGTCGCCCGGGCCGAGGGCGCGCATCGCCTTGGCCAGCTTGGGGCGCTTCGGCGTGGTGAGCGAAATCGTCTCGGTCACGATCTTGTCGCAGCCGGCCTGCTCCAACGCGGCGACCTGCTGCTTGAGCGCGGAAGGACCGGTGGCCGAGGTTCGGGCATAACCAACGTGCATTGTCTCACTCATCCTCCGTCTCACAACGTCTAGACATTGGCCCTTGCAGCCAATTCCCAAGATGGTACGCCCAAAAAGCCAATGAAATCAATGGGGCCATTTCCTGGCTGAGACGCCTCTCAAAGTATACTTTATGAGGCGCTGCCCAGCTATGCATAGGCGCATAGCCGGAGCGGCTTGAGTTCGGCGCCATCAGCGCCTCGCCCGCGCCGGAACGGTCCCGACCAACATCTCGTCGACCATCTCGGCCGTCTGGCGACGGAACACCGCATCGGCGCCATGCCCATCGGCAGCGAGACGCTGGCAGGCGTCGCTGACCCATGCTCCACGCTCGCGATCCACGGCGGCCGAATTGAGGTTCTTGGCGTAGACCGCAATCAAGCGAAGCGACCCGCGGCGGGCCTGCGCCTGCTCGACCGCCCCGCGAATGACGCTCTGCGGCAGCAAGCCAGGCGAAGGCGGCGAACCAGATGATCGCATAGACGCCGTTGTTGTAGGACTTGGCGTCGGTGTTCTGGTTGAAGCCCGAGACGATGGAAACGACGTCGGAAACGATGACAATCGTGCCGGCGAAGAACTTGAGGCCGGCATCGGCCGCGACCTGATGCGGCCCTGCCCGCGGGCGGCCACCTCGAGCGAGGCGGCCATAGCGATCGCGCGCTTCCTGGCGGCCGGGGCGGCCCGCACCTTGATCGCATCCTCGAGATCGCGCCGGCGGTGAACCTGCTCAGCCACCGCAGCCGCCGTGGCCATCATCTCGGGGGACGCGCTCGAGCCTGCCGGGAAGTCCTCCGGCGACGAGGCGGGCGGCGGTTCCGCCTCGCGGGCCTCCCGCTCAGCCTGCTGCCGGGCCTTCTGCCGGCGAGCCCTGACCTTGCCGACCATACCGAGCAGCACCCGGTGGGCATAGTTCTGGTCGGACTCGGAAGGCGGGCCGGCATCGTCGCCGTCGAAGGTCTGGCGATGGATGCCGGCGACGATGCTCTGCGAATAGGCCGCGCTGTAGACGATGCCCTTGACGATCTTGCGCAGCATTCTCGTCTGCTCGGCGTCATAGCCATGAGTTGCCGTCCAGGGGACCAGTTCGGCCGAGGTGCCGACCGCCAGCGGCCTCGGCCTGCCGGCCAAATAAGCCACGACAGGGGCCGGCAGGACGAGTTTGGCCGCAAGCAGCCGGTCGGCGAGGATTTTGACGGTCATTGCGGTCTCCTTCGCTTAAACTTGCTCACTCGCGACCCAAGGAGGTGGCGATAACGGGCTGTTTTTGGTCACGTTTTCGCCCTGCCGGACAAAACGGACAAAACGGACATTTTGTCCGCAATGTCCGGCCCCGGACAAAACGGACAGACAGGACATCTCCTTTAAGAGATGTCCGTTATGTCCGATGTCCCCGACCTGGCCTGGCTTGGTCATCAAGGTAGCCATACCCAATGGCCCCAGACGCCGATCCGCTTGCGCACATTGAGGACGTCCATGGCGCGCTTGAATGCCTTTTGGCGCGCGGCCGGCTTCTCTGCGTCGCTGATGCCGCGCCCATAGGCCACCGTCCGCCACTGCTCGATGGTCACCCCGACCGTGTCGTTGGGGATGTACTCGTTGGCCTTCAGCGCCACGCCGCTTTCGAGGAGCGTGTCGCAGAGCGCGGCAAGCGCGATTGTGGCGGACGGCGGCAGCCGCTCCTTCTTCGGCGTGGCGGCTGCGGCTGCGGCCCGCTGCACGTCTTCGCCGGCGGGAACGACGACCAAGGAGGTGATCTGATCGCCGTCCTCGTCGACGCCGAGCTCGACCGTTTCCAAGTGGCTGGCGATGACCGCGCCGGAGGGGCCGTCCTTGACGAACTCGATCGTCGTGCTGACGGTATCGCCCGCCTTGCTGACCGCCAGCTGCACATCGGCGGCGCCGGTCAGTGAGGTGTGGCCGCGCGGGCGGTCGCCATTGACGCCGCAATGGTGGACGACGCCGACGCCGCAATCGAACTCCAGCCGGACATGGTCGGTGGCCCGGATGTAGTCGGTCATATCCTCGTCGCGGCTTTCGCTGCCGACCAGGGAGCGATTGAGCGTGTCGATGAAGACATAGACGGGACGCGCGTCACCGAGCTGCGCCTTGATGTCGGCGACCAGCACGCCGGCGTCCTTGCGCAGGTCGATGCGCGTTGTCATCAGCCAGAAGGGCGGCTCGTCGCCGGCCTCGAGGAAGCGCTGCGCATAGGCATCGCGGCGGTGCCGGAAACCGTGCTCGCCCTCCAACGCCAGATAGACGATGAGGCCACCCGACGTTCGGCGGCCGCGATAGGGGAGGCCGCGCGCCATATGCATGGCGAGATCGAAGGTCCAAAAGCTCTTGCCGCTCTTCGGCGGCCCCCAGATGACGACCAGGCCGCGGTCGGGAATCAAGCCCTTGACGCGCCATTGCGGCCGACTGTCCTGGCCGAACTTCCAGAACGAGGTGATCGGGAAGCTGATCTTCCGTTTCCACCCCGAGCGGGGGTCGGCGCCGAAATCGGTGCCCGCGCCGCTCTCCCCTTGCCCGTCGCCTCCTCCTTGTCCAGCGTCGCCACCCACGGGGTCCTCCTCGCCAGCATCATGGCCGGGCCGGTAGTCCGACGGATCCTCACCTTCGGTCGAACTCCTCGCCGACGCCTTCGGCAGGATCGGGCGGCTGTGGTGAATCGGGGCCTTCCGGCCCCCCACCCGGGGCCTCACCGTTTGCCTGTTTGAGCTCGGCCTCGGCATAGGCGATGGCCTTGCCCCAGGCCCGCTCCAGCGAGCGCTGCGAGGTGTTTTTCTCGCGATGCCGGCCGTCCTCGCCCCAGCACCAGGGCCAGACCTGGGCGACCATCGCGAACTCGTCGGCCGCGAAGCCGGCCCGCAGCAGCCGGGAGGCCATCGCCATCAAGTAGCCGGAGCCGCTGACGTCCGAGCCCTCCGGGCGCTCGCCCTTCCACAAATCGTCGAAATCCCGAAACCGCTGCCTCTCGTACTGCAGCTTGTCGCGCAGCAATTCGGGCAAATCCTCGAAGCGGTCGACATAGGTGGCACCGAAATCGATGGTCCCGGTGTTTCGCGCGGCGGTCGTGGTCGCGGCGATTGGCGGGAACATCTCGGCCAACCGGGAGATCGTGTAGCGGCGCTCGCTCCATTCGACGAGCGAGGCCGGACGGATCGTGCGCCCCTTCGCCAGCTTGGCGGGGGTCGGGAAATTGGTGCTGAACGGCAACCGCAAAATCCTGTCGCCGTTCCAGGTTCCCGGATCGCCGGAGAACTCGATGATCAGCCGCCTGTTGATGGCCTCGAGCATCGCGGTGTTGGCGGCATTGGCCTCGACCGGCTCGGCAAACAGCCAAGTCGCCTGCCAGCCGCCGCCCGAATCGATCAGATAGGAAGGCCGCTTCTCCTCCGGCAGCGCGGTGAACTTCGCCTTGATCGCGGCATGCAGGCCCGCGAAGTCGTCCGACCCGGGTGCGACCGCTGGGACATCGACATCGACGAAGGGGCCGCGCAATGCCGCGACATCGGCTTTGGCGACCTTCGTACCCCGGGCTTTCGGCTTTGGCTCTGAGAGCATGTAGTAGGCATTGATTTCCGCGCCGAGCGCTTCGAGCCGCCCGGGGATTTCCTCGGCGCGCCAACTTGGCAGCGTCACGCCGTCGATTGGAGTGTCCCGCCCCAGTTTGAAGAACACCACGTTGATGTGCTCGCCGGGCAGCGCCTGCAGAAATGTGGTCAGTGAGGCGGGGGCGTTCATGGCCGCACCTCCCCGAAGGCGTCCGGCCGGTAATCGAGCACTGCCTGGGTCGCTGCCGCGACGAACCGAGCCAAGGTCTCCGAATTGTCGAAGGAGACGGACGCCGAATATTTGGCCTTGCCGGCGTCGTCGGTCAGCGGCTGCCCGTCACGGCCGAGCTGGACCTTGCTCGGCAGCGCGATCCAGTTCTTGCCGTCCTTGCTGAAGACGCCGCAGTCGTGAAGTCTGAGCCGCCAGCTGGGAATTTGAAGATCGCACCAACCGCGCAGGCTGGCGTGGCCGCGCACGGGCCGGAAGGAAAGACAGACGATGACCGCGCCGCCAACGCGCGGCCGCACGATGTCGAGATCGTCGGATGACATGGGGAAATCCCCCGAAAAGGGTGGGTCGCAATTGTCCCGACCAGCTCGCGGGCGAACCGCCTATGAAATCGAGGGCTGCGGGGTGCAGGGCCTGCCGGTGCGCGGGGAGCCCGCCTACGGAAACCTCACCCATCAGCTCGGACGGCTGGGTAACAGGAACACTGCGGTGAAAGGGGGAGGGGGAGAGCAGGAAGGCGCAGGCCATCGACGCGACCAGGGTGGTCTGGTCTGGACGGCCCGTTTTGCTGATGGGTGAACTCGCATTGGTTTCCCGGCTCGGGATCCTGTGTTCTGGCCCTCTGGCGAGCGCCGATGAACGCCTCCGGCCCAAAGCCGGGGGCGTTTCCCTGTTCAGCGCTCGTGGCGCGGCCTCGGAGCCGGCGCCGCCGGGGCGGAATCGAGCAGCTTCTGGGCGTAGGCCATCACCGCGCTCTCGCTCATGTGGAATTTGCGGCCGATCAGCTTGCCGGGAATTTCCCAGCGCTCGATGGCGCGGCGCGTAACCGGGAAAAAGCGCTCGGTGACCAGCTGCACGGCAGTGGCGCGGTCGATGTAGCGGCCATTGCGCCTAGCGGCGGCCATCGCGGCGGCCTCCCGCTTGGCTCAGCTCACCGAAACGCACGATGCCGTCGACGATGGTTCTGTTGCGCCAGTGAACCTCGCGCTCTGTCTCGATGCAGAGTTGGCCGGCGACCTTGAGCGGCGTCGGCATCGCGGTGTCCTCGCCGAGCACCTCGTGCAGATAGTCGAGCGGGTCGATGCCGTTGCGCCGCAAAAACTCTGCGAGCGAGGTGAATCGGGGCCTTTGTCCATCGCCGCGGTGCGGTGGCCTTGCCTTGGACATGTCGGTCTCCAGCAGTTCGAGATCGACAGTCCAATTACTAGGTTTTTTCCAGCTTGAGGGGGGTCAAACTGGCGGAGACCTGAAGAAAATTCGAGGCCGGATCAGGATTTGCTGCGCAGCTTCCCGACCCCGGCGACCAATTGGTTATCGTCGCGGCCATAGATGCGGATCATCATTTTCCGTTCGGCCTCGCTCCACGACAATTCGCGCCTGATGCGGGCGCCGACCGCGCGGGCGAGATCGCGCTGCTCTGTTGGCACGGATCTCTTCCAATGCACGCGCCCATCATCCGACAGCCCCACATCGGGAACCAGTTTCTTGTGCTCGGCCAGCCAGCTGGTGCCGTTGATCTCGGAGTAGCAGCAAGCCTTCAGGATGGTCAGCGCCTTGGCCGCGCCTTCGGGCAGCGAATGCGGCTGCTGCCGGTTCCTGCGGGCAATGCCGCGGCCCAGGATGGGGTCGTCGCCAAGCGATTGGCCGATGAGGTCGGTGTGAAGCTGCTCGGCGCGCTCGTGTCCGAACACCAGCGGCCCGACATCGCGCATGAACTGGGCCAGGCCGCGCAATTGGGCCGCCTCGCCGGCCAATATGGGCGCCTGCTCGGCATCCCGGTCGGCGCTCTCGTGGGCAGCCGCGTACATCCGGTGACGCAGCGCCTCGCCGACCCCGAGGACTTCCCCGAACCCGAAGAACAAGCCGCGCAGCTTGCCAGCACGATCGAAGGCGCCGGGCCTTCCCGTCCCCAGCCGCCAAGCGCCGGAGGCACGGACCAATGCCTCGAACAGCGGTTTGACGTTGAACAGATCCTCCCGCCGGATACTCACGACGACGCCGCCCTCGCGGTGAGCGGCACGACATTGCCCTCGGCCTTCGCCTCCTGCCTGGGCCATCGCCCAGTGGCGACCGCGTGCGCGACGAGCCTGTCCCATGCGGCCATCGCGACCCGTCTGGGCGCTCGCTCTTGCGCGTGATGGTAGCTCCGCGCCACGCCGCTACCCATGCTGGCGCTGCGGGCGTGGTTCAATAAGCTGTCGATCGTGAAGAAATCGCTCGCCCTGTGCTCGCCCATCTCGCTGGCGAACAGGCGCCTCGTGTCGTGCCAGTGAAAGGTGTCGCCAGTCTCGCGCTCGATCTGGCGACCAAAGTGGGGCCAGCTCGTGAACGTCCGGTTCCGCCTGGCGAGCGGGATGAGCGCGTCACAAGTCTCGCCCACGGTGGCGAGCAGATCCTCAACAAGGGCTGCGGCTGTCCCAACGACCGGCATGACGAATGGGCGCTTGTTCTTGGTTTGCCCTGCGGCCAGCCGGATCTCGATCTCGCCCCCGTCATGGACAATGTTGGCGATCTTGATGTTGGCCAGCTCCTGCCTTCGTAGTGGCAGCAGAATCGCCAGCTTCACATAGACGCCCTTCGCGGCGGGCAGCCGCTCGGCGGCCTCCCAGAGGGCCTGCACGGCCGCGGCACTGGGCACATGGCTTCTTGGCGCCGGTGGCGGTGGCGCCCCGACCCGAGCGGCCGGGTTATCCTCGATGGCTTCGACGGCTTGCAGCCATTTGAACAACCGGCTGACAACGCCGCGACGATGGCGTGCGGTCGCCGGGCGCCCGGCTTTGGCGTGCAGCTCGGCCAGGGCACGAACGCGCTGTTTGTCGAGCTCGGCAGGCTTGAGCTCCGCCGCACCCATCTCGGCCAGCGCCCGACGGAGATGCGAGGCGGTCTGCTCCCCATGGAGACGCCCGCCGCCGGCGCCATGCAGAAGAAAGGCCGCGGCGCATTGCCCGAGATTGGCGTGGGCCAGCACCGCGAAATCGTAGATGGCCGGCTTGCCGGGCATGATGGGCCTGTCCGGCGCCAGGATGTGCTCGAGCATCTCCGAATCGGCCTTAGCCTTGGCGGTGGCATCGTGCGAGGCCCGGATCTGCTCGCGCTGCGCCGCCCGCCTCTCCGCGACGGGGTCGCGACCCAGGGCGATGGCGCGCTTGACGACGGCCGCTGCCTTCCGGGCCGCCTCCGGGCTGATCTCCGCGGCATCGCCGAGCGTCACCGACTTCAGCGGCGGGCGCTTGCCATCAGGGCCAATCCCGCGCGGCCGCGCGGTGACGCTCCAGGTCGCAGTCCGCGCCCCGATGATCAGCCGGAGGCCCGCGCAGCCCGTGTCGACGATGCTGCGGCGCTCCCCAGCCGTCCTGGCGGCACGGATCTCGCGGGCAATGATGGCAGGCGTGAGCTTAAATCGGCGCGTGCGGAGGCCCGCGGCATTGAAGTTGGGCATGGCTCTGGCTTCCCGTCTGGCGAACAGGCCCAGCCTAAACCAGAACAACTGACCAGACCAGAGTGGGCGAGGTCTGCGGAGGTTAGCGGAGGCTAGCGGAGGTTAGCAGCCCAGCAGCGCAACGGCTCAGCTGGGCAAAACAGCGGGAAACCAAGGGCTGCCGGGCCGCTCGTAACTTTGACTGGAGGTCAGAAAATGAACATCAAGAGCCTTCTTCTCGGCTCAGCTGCGGCCCTGGTCGCAGTCTCCGGTGCGCGCGCCGCCGATGCGGTTGTCGCTCCGGAGCCCGAGCCGGTTGAATACGTTCGCGTTTGCGACGTATATGGCGCCGGCTTCTATTACATCCCCGGCACCGAGACCTGCCTGAAAGTCAGCGGCTACTTCCGGTACGACATCGGCGCCGGCGACGGCGTTCGCAACAACAGCATCACCGGCATCGACGCCAATGGTGTCGCGTTCAACGTGAACCGTGGTGCCTGGGGCCTTCCGGATGTCCTCGACAAGAAGAACCCGCTCAACGACGACGGCTCGGCCAACTTCAACGACGCCTGGTACAAGCGTTCGCGCTTCCAGCTCCGCGTCGATGCGCGGTCCGAGACCGAACTCGGCACGTTGCGCGCCTACTTGGCGTTCAACATGCAGTACACCACGGGCTACCAGAACGGCACGTTCTTCGACCGAGACACGGGACGACTTCGTGAACGGCCCGTCGAGCGCGATGTTCTTCGACAACGTCATCGAGCACGCCTACCTCGAACTGGGCGGCTTCCGGGTCGGTAAGACGGACTCCTACTTCTCGACCTTCACCGATTACACCATCAACATCATCCACGACGACAACATCGTCCCGTACGGCCCGTACGACACCAACCAGATCTCCTACACCTACGACGCCGGCAACGGCTTCACCGCAGGTGTGGCGGTCGAAGAAGGCGACTTCGGCTTCAACGAGGCCGGGTTTGCCGTCAACGGTGTCTCGGCGAACGGCGGTAACTCGGACGTCGAGAACCTCTACACCATCGACAGCTACGCTCCGCACGTGGTGGCCGGCGTCGGCTACACCGCTGGTTGGGGTGGCATCAAGGCGGTCGCCGGTTACGACTCCGAACTGGGAAAACTTCGCCGCCAAGGTTCGCGTCGATGCCAAGTTCTCGGACACCTTCTCGCTGTTCTTGATGGGCGGCTGGGCTGACAAGGACGACATCACTGTGACTGGTGCCAATGGCAACACGGTCACCTTCGACAACGCCCAGCCCAACTACTACGGCACCTGGGGTGGCGAGTGGGCTCTGTGGGGCGGCGGCAGCTGGCAGTTCACGCCGAAGGCGCAGCTCAACGTTCAGGTCGCCTATGACGATTTCGAGGACTTCTCGGCAATCGCCAACGTCGACTACGAGCTGGTTCCGGGCCTGCACATCCAGCCTGAAATTGGCTACCTCGACAACTTCAGCGACAACAACTCCACCGCCGGCGATCTGGGCGCTGCCGGCAGCGGCTGGAACGGCTTCCTCCGCATCCAGCGCAACTTCTGATCGGTCGACTTCCGGTCAAGGATCAACCCGGCGGGCAACCGCCGGGTTTTTCTTTGCCTGCATACGGAAGAGTTGGAAATCGGCCGACGACGGCTGACCGTCGGAGAAGCCTTGTCGGCCTCAGTCCGCGGCGAGCCGGTCGGCGCGCGCCAGGAAAGCGGCGATGCGTTGCGGCAGTTCGCCGGTTTCGAGCAGCGGCGGATGGCCCTGGCCCGGCACCGTCAGCGTTTCGCAATCGGGATGGCGGGCCGCCATCTCGGCCAATGTCTGCGCAGACAACAGCGTCGAGAGCTCGCCGCGGATGGCGAGAAGCGGAACGTTGCGCAGCGCTTCGAACTGCGGCCAGAGGGTCGCGGCCGGCCGCTTGGGATCGAAGCTCTTCACCACGTTGATCAGAGCCGGGTCGAAATCGGCGACCGGCCGGCCCGCTTCGGTGCGGTAGATCGCCTGAGCAAGGCGCTGCCAATCGGCTTCAGCCAGCGCCGGGAAGCTGTTGCCGTGCAATGATTTCTGCATCGTCACGGCGTCGGCCAAGCTGGCCGGCTGCCGCGCTCCTTCCAGGTAGCTGCGGATGTTGGCCAGGCCTTCGGCCTCGACCACCGGGCCGATGTCGTTGAGCACGGCGCCCTTCAGCACCGTCGGCCGCAGCGCGGCGAGCAGGTGGATGATCAGCCCGCCGCGCGAGGTGCCGATGAACACGGCCTTGGCGAGCCCGAGCGCGGTCAGACCGGCAAGCACGTCGTCGGCTTCGACGGCGAGGCTGTAATTGCGCCAGTCGGGATCGTAGGCCGAGCGGCCGCGGCCGCGATAGTCGAAGGCGACGACCTTTCGGGGGCGCCGCGGATCGCTGGACAGGATGCGCGCCAGCGGATCGAAGTCGCGGGCGTTGCGGGTAAGGCCGGGCAGGCAGACCACCGGCAGGGCGGCGGCAGCCGGGCCGGGATCGCCGTAGATACGGGCGTAGAGCTCGAGACCGTCCTCGGCCCGGAAGAAGGCCTCGTGCCAGCCGCGGCCGGATTCCCTCTGCACCGTCATCGCTGCTCCTTTGCACGAGCCAGCAGCATCAAAGGCTTAGCGGCCGTTGATCAAGTCGCCTGCGATGTCGAACTGGCCGGCGATGCGCATCTTATAGACTTGATAGTTCTCCATCACCCGCTGCACGTAGCTGCGCGTCTCAGCGAAGGGAATCCGCTCGATCCAGTCGACGACCGTGTCGATGTCCTTGCCGCGCGGATCGCCGTAGCGGGCGACCCACTGCTGCGCGCGCCGCGGCCCGGCATTGTAACCGGCAAAGGTCAGCACATAGGATCCGTCGAAGCGGCCGAGCTGCTCGCCCAGGAAGGCGGCGCCGAGCGCGGCATTGTAGCCGGCATCGGTGGTCAGGCGCTCCTTCGAATAGGGCAAGCCGGAGCGCTTGGCGACCTCCTTGGCGGTGCCCGGCATCAGCTGCAGCAGCCCCCGGGCACCGGCTCCGGAGACGGCGCCGACCTTGAATTCGCTCTCCTGGCGGGCAATCGCATAAGCCAGCGCCATGCCGGGGCCGGAGATCCTGGCGTCGGCGGGAATCGCCCCCAGCGGATGCGACAGAGCGCCGATATCGATGCCGCGGCTGCCGGCGATCTTGGCGACCTTCAGCGCCAGGAAATGGTTGCCGCGCTTTTCCGCCATCACCGCAAGCAGCGCCAACTCGCCGGGACTGGTGAGTTGCTCGGCGAGGTCCTTGTAGAGCACCTCGGCGCGCTCGGGATAGCCGGCGTCCTCGAGCCGGCCGATCGCCTGCACCGCCTCGCGCTTGGGGAAGCTCTGCCGGTCGGCCGCGGTCGGCAACGGATAGGGGACCGAGATGCCGTGCTCGCCCAGCTTGGCCGCCGCGAGCTGCCCGTAGAAGGCGGTGCCGAACACCGCCGCCTTGCGATAATAGGCGTCGGCATTGCCGCCGCCCCCCGCTGCCGCGGCGCGGCCGAGCCAGTAATACGCACGCGACAGCGAGATCGGGCCGTCGGCGATGCCGGCGATGGCGGCGAAATGCCGTGCGGCGGTCTTGGCGTCGCCCATGCCGCGCAGCGCGTACCAGCCGGCATGGAACTCCGCATCGGCTTGGTTGACCGGGGATTCGGCGCTGTGCTGGGCAACGATCCGGTAGGCGGTCTTGATGTCACCGCTGTCGACGAGCTCGCGCGACAGCGCCCGGCGCTCGATCCACCAGGCATCGGGATCGATCAGCGAGGCCGCGTCGCGCGGAGCTTTCAACATCAGCGCCGCCGCCGGCTCGATCTTTTCGCCGCGCCGGAGATAACGGGCTTCGGCAAACAGGTAGCCGGTCGAGCGCTGAGCGGCGGGCACTTTGTCGAGCAGCTTGCCCGCCGCCGCGTCGCCCTTGATCACGGCGGCCCAGGCCTGGGCAAGCTCTGGCGCGCCGGCCAGCGCCGCCACCCGCATGGCCGAGCCGACGCGGTCTTCATAGAGCATGCGCTCCATGCGCAGCCGGTGATCGGCGGTGGGGATCAAGCCGCCGAATTCCTTGAGGATCGCCGCTTCCTCGCCGGCGTCGAGGAGCTCGGTGCGCCAGAACGGCGACAATGTCGCGCGCGCCTTGTCAGGCTGGCCCAGCGCCAGCAGCGAACGGGCGAGGATGATGGCGCCTTCTGCCGTCTGCGGCCGGCTGGTGCCGAACGCCTGCACCACCAGCTGCGGTGGCGGATTTTCGCGCAGCATGGCGTGCTCGCCGTTGCGGCGCAGCTCGTCCATGCCCGGCCAGCCGGGCAGAGCTCTTGCCGCCGCCGTGATTTCGCCGCTGGTGACGGATTCGCCGCCCTGCATGGCGATCGCCCAGGTCAGGATGTGGCGGTCGAGTGCGGCCGGCGACAGCCCGTCGCGAACGGAGCGAGCCTTGACCAGATCGTTCTCAGCCAAGGCGTCGAGCCCGCTTTTCAGGGCCGCGATCGAGCCGACGCGCGGCGCCGGATCAAGCACCGGAAGGCTCGGCACGCCGACCGAGGCGGTGGCGCCGCCGTCGACCTCCTGGTTGAGCGCCGCCTGCGGACGGGGCGCCGGGATCGGCGCGTAAGTGAGGGCCCGCGGTTCGGCCGCGGCCTGCGCCGCCGACAGGCTCAGCGCTGCTGCGGTGAGAACGACGCACAGCGAAGCTGACAGTTGCGTCTTGGCCATGGCCTGGTTCGCGAGATAAGCCTGTTTGGCGGGGCTTCGAAGGATCTTATGCCTGCACGGTGAAGAGGACGTAAATGAAAGGTTAGCGCTCCCGGTCACTTTCTGTGAAGAAGGATTGCAAGTCCCGTTCTTGCCGGATGCTCGTGGCAGGACTGTGGTGCCGGCCTTGCGTTCGGCCGGGAAATCCGTCACATCGCTTCGGCTTTCGACCGCAGGAAAGGTTCAGACGCCATGTTGAGAGGCTCGCTCACCGCGCTGGTCACCCCGTTCGCCGAGGACGGAGGGTTCGACGAAAAAGCCTTCCGCGCGCTGGTCGAATGGCAGATCGGCGAGGGCACCAAGGGGCTGGTTCCGGTCGGCACCACGGGCGAATCGCCGACGCTGACGCATGAGGAACACCGCCGGGTGGTCAAGATCTGCGTCGAGGTTGCGGCTGGCCGCGTGCCGGTCGTGGCCGGTGCGGGGTCGAACAACACCGACGAGGCCGTCTCCCTGGTGAGATACGCCGAAAGCGTCGGCGCCGATGCAGCCCTGGTCGTGACGCCCTATTACAACAAGCCGACCCAGCGCGGGCTCTACACCCATTTCGCCGCCGTCGCCAAGGCGACCAAGCTGCCGATCGTCATCTACAACATTCCGCCCCGCTCGGTGATCGACATGCTGCCGGAGACGATGGGGCGCCTTGCGCAGGACTTCGCCAATATCGTCGGCGTCAAGGATGCGACCGGCAAGATCGAGCGCGTCTCGGAGCAGCGCATCAGCTGCGGCAAGGCCTTCATCCAGCTGTCGGGCGAGGATGCTTCCGCGTTGGGCTTCAATGCCCACGGCGGCAGCGGCGCGATCTCGGTGACCTCCAATGTCGCGCCGCGGCTTTGCGCCGAATTCCAGGAATCGAGCTTGGCGGGCGACCGCGAGCGGGCGCTCGGCTTCCAGGACCGGCTGATGCCGCTGCACAAGGCGCTGTTCATCGAGCCGGGCGTCTCGGGGGCCAAATATGCGCTGTCGCGGCTTGGCCGGATCGGGAATGTGGTGCGCTCGCCGCTGGTCACCGTCGAGCCGGCGACGGCCGAAAGGATCGATGCAGCCTTGCAGCATGCGGGCCTGCTGAATTGACCGAAGCTGGACCGTCGCGGCAATGACTGCAGCGCGCAAGGACCCCAACTCCAAGGTCGCGGCGGAGAATCGCAAGGCGCGCTTCTCCTACGAGGTGCTCGACACCATCGAGGCCGGCTTGGCGCTGACCGGCACCGAGGTCAAATCGTTGCGTCAGGGCCAAGCCAACATCCAGGAATCCTACGCCGCGATCGAAGGCGGCGAGATCTGGCTGATCAATTCCTACGTGCCCGAATATCTGCAAGGCAATCGCTTCAACCACGAGCCGCGGCGGCGCCGCAAGCTGCTGCTCAACAAGCGCGAGATGGCCCGCCTGGCGCAGAGCGTCGAGCGCGAGGGCATGACCATGGTGCCGCTCAAGATCTACTTCAACGATCGCGGCCGGGCGAAGCTGTTGCTGGCGGTGGCGCGCGGCAAGAAGCTGCACGACAAGCGCGAGACCGAGAAGCAGCGCGACTGGGCGCGCGAGCGCGGCCGGCTGATGAAGGAGCGAGGCTGACACCGGCCGGCCTTGGCGGCGAACGGATCGCCGCGTCTTCGAACCGGTGCTCCGCTCTCAGCGTTGCTGTTTCGCAATTCCGGGCGAAAGACCGTCTTCCGGAATTGCCCCTAGGCTTTCAGGTGCTCGGCCACCGGCCTGAAAACGTTGACGAACATCGCTTCGGTCAGCACCCCTGTATTGGTGTTGTAGCGCGAGCAGTGATAGCTCGGAAACACCGTCAGCGTTCCGGCCTCGTAGCGGGCGCCGTGCCGGAACGGCAGTGCCGCGACCCTGGCGCCGAGCGCCCGGACCACGGATTGATGGGCGATGGCGCCGAGCGTCACCACGGCGGCGAGGTTGGGAAAGCGGCTGAGTGTCGGCTTGAGGAAGCCGCGGCAGGTGTTGATCTCCTCGCCGACCGGCTTGTTCTCGGGCGGCACGCAGCGCACCGCGTTGGTGATGGCGCTGTCGACGAGCCGCAGCCCGTCATCGATCCGGGCCTGATACTGGCCGACGGCGAAGCCGAACAAGATCAAGGTGCGATAGAGCAGGTCGCCGGCATAATCGCCGGTGAACGGCCGGCCGCTGCGGTTGGCGCCGCGCAGGCCCGGCGCCAGGCCGACGATGAGCAGCTTGACCGCGGCCTCGCCCTCCCGCGCCATGAACGTCGGAACCGGGGCGTTGAACCAGGTCGGCTCACGCTCGCGCCAGGCCGCCAGATAACGGTTGAGGCGCGGGCAGAGCGGGCAGTCCGGGGCAGGTTCTGCGAGCAGCGACGGCTTGTCGCCCATCGTCCGCTCAGAACTCGCCCTCGGCCTCCGCCGGTTCAGGGCGGCGGGCGGGCCGTTCCGAGGGGTCGCGTCCCACCTCGGCCTTGAGCGACATCAGATCGATGAAGTGATCGGCCTGGCGGCGCAGATCGTCGGAGATCATCGGCGGCTGCGAGGACATGGTCGACACCACGCTGACCTTGCGTCCGCGCCGCTGCAGGGCTTCGACCAGCGTGCGGAAGTCACCGTCGCCGGAGAAGATGACGTAGTGGTCGACGATGTCGGCCAGCTCCAAGGCATCGACGGTGAGCTCGATGTCCATGTTGCCCTTGATCTTGCGGCGGCCCGTCGAGTCGGTGAATTCCTTGGCCGGCTTGGTGACAACCTTGTAGCCGTTGTAGTCCAGCCAGTCGATCAGCGGGCGGATCGACGAATATTCCTGGTCCTCGATCAGCGCCGTATAGTAATAGGCGCGCAGGAGATAGCCGCGCTTGTGAAAGCTGGACAGCAGCTTGCGGTAGTCGATGTCGAAGCCGAGCGCCCGAGAGGTCGCGTAGAGATTGGCGCCATCGATGAACAAAGCGATCTTTTCGCGGGGGTCGAACATGGTCAAAGTCCTTGTGAGCAAGCAAACGGTCTAAACTATCAGGCCAAAGCGGCGTATGGATCAGGTGACAATCATTGTTGTCGGACATAACGCGCGCCCGGTTGTATTCCAAGAGGCTCGGCGAATGGAGCAAGAAAATGTGATCTTGACGGCCGGCCGGACACCCGCCCCAAAGCCGGCGGGGCGTGGCGCTTGAATTTACCGGCTGTTCGCGATATGGACCGCCGGAATTCCTGGAAAATCCAACCGTTGAAAGGGGCGCTTGATGGCCCGCGTTACCGTTGAAGACTGCATCGACAAGGTCGACAACCGCTTCGAGCTGGTGCTGCTTGGCCGGTCACCGCGCCCGGCTGATCTCGCAGGGTGCGCCGATCACGGTCGACCGCGACAACGACAAGAACCCGGTGGTTGCGCTTCGCGAGATCGCCGAGGAGACGCTCTCGCCCGGCGACCTCAAGGAAGATCTGATCCATTCGCTGCAGAAGCATGTCGAGGTCGACGAGCCGGAAGCCGACGGCCAGGAGATCACCGACCAGAGTGCCGCTCCGGCGTCTGCCGACGAGCGCGAGGAAGATCCCGTCACCTTCGACCGGATGAGCGAGGAAGACCTGCTCGCCGGCATCGAGGGTCTGGTGCCGCCGGAGAAGAGCGACGACTACTGAGCCCGGCCTTCGCCGCCACTTCCGCGGCTGCCGGTTCGTAGCTATCTATTGACATGCGCCGTCCCTCCGGGCGGCGCATGTGTCTTTGGCAACAGCCGGAATTGCGCCCATGATGCGTCAATACGAGCTTGTCGAGCGCGTCCAGCGCTACAAGCCTGACGTCAACGAGGCGCTGCTCAACAAAGCCTATGTCTATGCCATGCAGAAGCATGGCCATCAGACAGCGAGCCTCCGGCGACCCGTATTTCTCGCATCCGCTGGAAGTCGCCGCGATCCTGACCGAGATGCACATGGACGAGCCGACGATTGCGGTCGCGCTGCTCCACGACACGATCGAGGACACCTCCGCAACGCGCCAGGAGATCGACGAGCTGTTCGGCAGCGATCTCGGCAAGCTGGTCGAGGGGCTGACCAAGCTGAAGAAGCTCGACCTGGTCTCCAAGAAGGCGGAGCAGGCCGAAAACCTGCGCAAGCTGCTGCTGGCGATTTCCGAGGATGTGCGCGTGCTGCTTGGTCAAGCTCGCCGACCGGCTGCACAATATGCGCACGCTCGACCACGTGCCGGACGAGAAGCGGCTGCGCATTGCCGAGGAGACGATGGAGATCTATGCGCCTCTCGCCGGGCGCATGGGCATGCAGGGCATGCGCGAGGAGCTCGAAGAGCTGGCCTTCCGCTACATCAACCCGGAAGCCTACCGCACCGTGACCGCACGGCTGGCCGACATGTTCGAGCGCAATCGCGGGGTGATCGGCGAGATCGAGGACGCGCTGTCGGCGCTGTTCCGCAAGGCCAAGCTGAAGGCCGTGGTCAAGAGCCGGCAGAAGAAGCCGTGGTCGGTGTTCCGCAAGATGGAAGCCAAGGCGCTGTCCTTCGAGCAGCTCTCCGACATCTTCGGCTTCCGGGTGATCGTCGACAGCATCGAGGATTGCTATCGCGCGCTGGGCGCGATCCACACCGCCTGGTCGATGGTGCCGGGACGGTTCAAGGACTACATCTCGACGCCGAAGCAGAACGACTACCGCTCGATCCACACCACCATCGTCGGCCCGTCGCGGCAGCGCATCGAGCTGCAGATCCGCACGCGCGAGATGAACAAGGTCGCCGAATATGGCGTCGCCGCGCACACCATCTACAAGGATGCCGGCACCAAGCCGAACGGCGGCTCGCACGCTATCTCCAAGGACACCAACGCCTATGGCTGGCTGCGGCGCACCATCGAGGCGCTGTCGGAGGGCGACAACCCCGAGGACTTCCTCGAGAACACCAAGCTCGAACTGTTCCAGGACCAGGTCTTCTGCTTCACGCCCAAGGGCCGCCTGATCGCGCTGCCGCGCGGCGCCACCCCGATCGACTTCGCCTATGCCGTCCACACCGATGTCGGCGACACCTGTGTCGGCGCCAAGGTCAACGGCCGCATCATGCCGCTGATGACGGAGCTCAAGAACGGCGACGAGGTCGAGATCATCCGCTCCAAGGCGCAGGTGCCGCCGGCCGCATGGGAATCGGTGGTGGTCACCGGCAAAGCGCGCTCGGCGATCCGGCGGGCGACCAAGAACGCCATCCGCAAGCAATATTCGGGGCTCGGCATACGCATCCTGGAGCGCACCTTCGAGCGCAGCGGCAAGAGCTTCTCGCGCGACAGCCTGAAGCCGGTGCTGCACCGGCTGGCGCGCAAGGACATCGAGGACGTGCTGGCCGCCGTCGGTCGCGGCGAGCTGGCGTCGAGCGACGTGCTCAAGGCCGTCCATCCGGATTTCAAGGACGAGCGCATCACCCAGGCGCCCAAGGCGCGGGAGGAGGGCTGGTTCAACCTGCGCAACGCCGCCGGCATGCTGTTCCAGATCCCCGGCCGCACCGGCACGCGGCGCTCGCGCAAGGATGCCGCCGATGGTGCCAAGGAGCCGCGCGAGGCCGCCGTGCCGATCAAGGGCGTGCGCGGCGACCTGCCGGTGCGGTTCGCGCCGGAGGGGGCGGTGCCGGGCGACCGCATCGTCGGCATCCTGCAGCCCGGCTCGGGGATCACCATCTACCCCATCCAGTCGCCGTCGCTGACCGCCTTCGACGACCAGCCGGAGCGCTGGATCGACGTCCGCTGGGACATCGACGAGGACACCAAGGAGCGCTTTCCGGCGCGGATCTCGGTGACGGCCATCAATGCGCCGGGCTCGCTCGCCGACATCGCCCAGGTGATCGCCGCCAACGATGCCAATATCCATACGCTGTCGATGATACGCACCGCACCCGATTTCACCGAGATGCTGATCGATCTGGAAGTCTGGGACCTCAAGCACTTGAACCGGCTGATTTCGCAGCTCAAGGACAATTCCAGCGTCAGCGAGGCCAAGCGGGTCAATGGCTGACAACAGGGAGCCTCCGAAGATGACGACGGACGAAGTGCTGGCGATCTTCCGCGACGCCGGGGCGGTGCTCGAGGGCCACTTCATCCTGTCGTCCGGGCTGCGCAGTCCCGTGTTCCTGCAGAAGGCCCGCGTCTTCATGCATCCCGACAAGACCGAGACGCTCTGCCGGGGGCTGGCCGACAAGATCCGCGCCGAGGTCGCCGGGCCGATCGACGCCGTGGTCGGGCCCGCCCTGGGCGGCCTCATTCCGGCTTACGAGACCGCCCGGCACCTCGGCGTTCCGGCCATGTGGGTCGAGCGCGAGGGCGGCAGCTTCAAGCTGCGCCGTTTCGAGCTCGACAAGGGTGCGCGGGTGGTCGTGGTGGAGGACATCGTCACCACCGGGTTGTCGGTGCGCGAGGCGATTGCCTGCCTGCGCGAACTCGGCGCCGAAGTTCTGGCGGTCGCCTGCATCATCGACCGCTCGGCCGGCAAGGCCGATGTCGGCAGGCCGCTGGTGGCGCTCGCCGAGTATGAAGTGCCTGCCTATCCCCCCGATCTGGTGCCCAAGGAGCTCGCCGCCATCCCGCCGGTGAAGCCCGGCAGCCGCAACCTATGATCCTCGGCATCGGCAGCGATCTGATCGACATCCGCCGCATCGAGCGCTCGCTCGAGCGGCACGGCGAGCGCTTCATCAGGCGCATCTTCACCGAGGTCGAGCGGGCCCGGGCCGAGCATCGCCCCGGCCGTGCCGCCAGCTATGCCAAGCGCTTCGCGGCCAAGGAGGCGTGCGCCAAGGCGCTCGGATCGGGCATTGCCGAAGGCGTTTTCTGGCGCGACATGGGGGTCGTCAATCTGCCGAGCGGCAAGCCGACCCTGCATCTGACCGATGGTGCGGCGCGCCGGCTGGAGCGGCTGGTGCCGTCCGCCCATCGCGCCGTCATCCACCTGACCATCACCGACGAGTTCCCGGTCGCTCAGGCTTTCGTGATCATCGAGGCGCTGCCTGTCGAATAACGGCCACAGTCCTGCGCTTAGCCGTGCCGCTCCCGCACCGCGCAAGCAAGTTGCCCCACCCGCTTGACCTGAGCTAAGACGAACCGCTGACAATCGAGGACGACATGAGCGTGGCTGAAAAATCGGCAAAAAAGTCGGGCGGGCTCGGCGAAACCGTCAGCGTCATCGTCCAGGCGCTGCTTCTGGCGCTGATCATCCGCACGCTCCTGTTCCAGCCGTTCTCGATCCCGTCGGGATCGATGCGGCCGACGCTGCTCGAGGGCGACTATCTGTTCGTGACCAAATGGGCCTACGGCTACTCGAAGAATTCCCTGCCGTTCTCGCCGCCGCTGTTTTCCGGCCGCATCTTCGGCAGCGATCCCAAGCGCGGCGACGTCGTCGTCTTCAAATTCCCGCCCAACCCCTCGCTCGATTATATCAAGCGGGTCATCGGTCTGCCGGGCGACCGCATTCAGATGCGCGACGGCCAGCTGTTCATCAATGGCGAGCCGGTCAAGCGCGAGAAGGTCGGCCAGATCGACAACCCCGACATCACCGAGATGAACCGCCCGGTCGATGTCTATCGCGAGACGCTGCCCAACGGCGTCAGCTACGACACGCTCGATCTGTCGCCCAATGCGATCACCGACAACACCCAGGAATACGTGGTCCCCGCCGGCCACTATTTCATGATGGGCGACAACCGCGACAATTCCACCGACAGCCGCTTTCCGCCGCCGAGCGGCGTCGGCTTCGTCCCGGCCGAGAACCTGGTCGGGCGGGCCAACATCATTTTCTTCTCGATCGCCGACGGCGCCAGTCCGCTGGAGATCTGGCGCTGGCCGACGGCGCTCCGGCCGTCGCGCTTCTTCACCATGGTGCATTGAGCGATGCGCCGGCCATGGCCACGCGCAAGCTGAGCGGCGAGGCGCTCGCCGCTGCGCTCTACCCGCCGACCGGCCATCGCTTTCGCGATCTCGACCGCCTACGTCGCGCGCTCACCCATGGCAGCGCGCGGGCCTCGGCCGGCGCCGACTATGAGCGGCTCGAATTCTTGGGCGACCGGGTGCTCGGCCTAGTGGTTGCCGACCACCTGTTTTCGGCCTACCCGGAGGCGCCGGAAGGGGAGCTGTCGGTGCGCTACAATGCGCTGGTCAATGCCGAAACGCTGGCCGAGATTGCCGACGAAGTCGGCTTGACAGGGCTGATCCACACCGGCAGCGAGCTGCGCGGCGGCGAGCCGCGCAAGCGCGTCAACCTGCGCGCCGACGCGCTCGAAGCGCTGATCGCCACGCTTTATCTCGAGGCCGGCATCGAGGCTGCCCGCGGCTTCATCCTGCGCCATTGGGAGACGCGTGCGCGCGCCTTGCGTGCCGTGCGTCGCGACGCCAAGACCGAGCTGCAGGAGTGGGCCCATCAGGCCGCGGCGGCGGTGCCGGCCTATACGCTGGAGCGGCGCGAAGGCCCGGACCACGATCCGCTGTTCACGATCAGCGTCAGGGTGGCCGACCTCGCGCCGGCAAGCGGCGTCGGCCGCTCCAAGCGCGAGGCCGAGCAAGCCGCGGCGATGGCGATCCTGTTGCGCGAAGGGGTGTGGAAGGACGAGCCGCCATGACCGAAGAGACGCCGCAGGCGGGAGCCCCGCCGCTCCGCCGCTCCGGCTTCGTCGCTTTGATCGGTGCGCCGAACGCCGGCAAGTCGACGCTGCTCAACCAGCTCGTCGGGGCCAAGGTATCGATCGTCACCCACAAGGTCCAGACGACCCGCAGCCTGGTGCGCGGCATCGTCATCCGCGACCGGACCCAGATCGTGTTCGTCGACACCCCGGGCATCTTCCGGCCGAAGCGCCGGCTCGACCGGGCGATGGTGTCGACCGCCTGGGGCAGCGCCAAGGACGCCGACCTGGTGCTGCTGCTGCTCGATGCCGAGCGCGGCCTGGACGGCGACGCTCACGACCTCATCGAAACCGTGGCCGAGCTCAGGCGACCGCGCATGCTGGTGATCAACAAGATCGACCGGGTCCGGCCTCCGGCGCTGCTCGAGCTCGCCGCGGCAGCCGATGCCAAGCTCGCCTTCGACCGCACTTTCATGATCTCGGCGCTCACCGGGTCCGGCTGCGCCGATCTGCTGGACGCGCTCGCCGCAACCCTGCCGGAGGGCCCCTGGTATTATCCGGAAGACCAGATTTCGGATCTGCCGCTGCGCCAGCTCGCCGCCGAGATCACCCGCGAGAAGCTTTATTTGCGACTCCATCAGGAGCTTCCCTATGCCTCGCATGTCGAGACCGAGAAGTGGGAAGAGCGCAAGGACGGCTCGGTGCGCATCGAGCAGGTGATCTATGTCGAGCGCGACAGCCAGAAGAAGATCGTGCTCGGCAAGAAGGGCGAGACGATCCGCGCCATCGGTCAGGCGGCGCGGCAGGAGCTGGCGGCGATCGTCGAGCAGCCGGTGCACCTGTTCCTGTTCGTCAAGGTGCGTGACAATTGGGGCGACGACCCCGACCGCTACCGGGAAATGGGCCTTGAGTTCCCCTCTTCGGGGTGAAACGCTCGCGCTGATGGAATGGCGAGACGATGGCATTGTTTTGGGCATCCGCCGGCATGGCGAGACCAGCGCCATCCTGGAGGTGATGACGCGGGCCCATGGCCGCCATCTCGGCCTGGTCCGGGGCGGCCGCTCCCGGCGCCAGCAGCCGGTGCTGCAGGCGGGCAATTCCGTTACGGTGATGTGGCGCGCCCGGCTCGACGAGCATCTCGGCACCTTCCAGATCGAGCCGCTGGCGCTTCACGCGGCGCGGCTGTTCGACAGCGCGGTGGCCATCTACGGGCTGCAGACGCTCGCGGCCCATCTGCGGCTGCTGCCCGAGCGCGATCCGCATTCCGGGTTGTTCGAGGCGCTCGGGCTGATGATCGAGCATCTCGACGATGCCGCCGCCGCCGCCGAGCTCATCGTGCGCTTCGAGCTGCTGGTGCTGGAAGAGCTCGGCTTCGGCCTGGACCTCGCCGCCTGTGCAGCGACGGGCAGCCGAGAGGACCTCGCCTATGTGTCGCCGCGCTCGGGGCGGGCGGTGTCGCGTGTCGCCGGAGCGCCGTGGGCCGAGCGGATGCTGGTCTTGCCCGGCTTTCTCGCCGCGCACGGGCGCCGGCCGGAGCCGGCCGAGCTCGAAGCGGCCTTCCGCCTGACCGACTACTTCTTCCACCGTCATGTCTACGAGCCGCGTGGGCTCACCGCGCCCGAAGCCCGGGCCGGCTTCGTCCGCGCCTGGCGTCGGTGCCTCGTCGGGAACGGCTCGCTGTCGTGACACGTTTTGGGGGAGGCCCGGTTGTGGAGCCGATCACATGGAAGGGATGCGCGGGATAATTTAATTTCCTTGATGAACGCGACGGAATAAATTCCGCCAAGCCGGCGTTGTCCGCCTCAGAGATGACGACGGCGTCGCCGGCTCCGCGGGCCGAGAGCACAGCCTCGGCCGACCCAAGCCCAGCGCAATGCGCATCGCGGAGCTTCAAGGGCACGATTGGATCATGGTCGGGACGCCGACGGGAACACATGGACGAGAAGCGAACGGCGATCTTGGCTGAAATCCCGCGGATGCGGCGCTACGCGAGATCCCTGCTCAGGGATCGCGACGCCGCCGACGACCTGGTGCAGGACAGCCTCGAGCGCGCCTTGTCGAAGCTCGACCATTGGCGTTCCGGTGACAATCCGCGGCGTTGGCTGTTCACCATCATGCATCATCTGTTCGTCGACCAGATGCGCAAGATGGCGCGCCGGGGCGGCGGCTCCACGCTGCCCGCCGAGGCCGCCGATGCGATCGCCGCCGCGCCCACCCAGCATGAGAGCTTCGCGGTGCGCGACATTCTGGACGCGCTCGGCGCGATCAGCCCGGAGCGCCGGGCGGCCATCATGATGGTCGCCGTTGAAGGCTTTTCCTATGCCGAAGCTGCCAACATCCTCGGCATTCCTGCCGGCACGCTGATGTCGCGCATTGCCCGCGGCCGCGAGGAGCTGCGCGTGCTGCTCGACGACTCGGCCCGGCGGCGCTCGATCAGGATCGTCGAGAAATGAGCCGGCGGCCTTACACGATCCGCGACATCCACATGGCGCTCGACGGCGAGATGCCGGCAGAGGATCGCGAGGACTACGAGATCTGGCTGTCGGCCAATCCCGACATGAAGGCGCTCAGCGTCCGCTTCGCCGCCGATCGCGCCCGCCTGCAGGGCGTCTTCGCGCCCGTGCTGAAGGAGCCGGTTCCCGAACGCCTGGCGGCACTGGTCGCCGCAGGCGGGCCGCGCCGCCGGCCCTCGCCGATGCGCCGCTTCGCCGCCGCGCTGCCCTGGCGGGGGGCGCTGGTCGCGTCGCTGGTCATCGCCAGCGCCGGGATCGGCTATCTCGGCGGCCTCTCCCAGGCGGCGCGCGAGGAAAGCGGGGCCGAAGCGATCGTCGAACGGGCGATCGAGGCGCATGCCATGTACGCCGCCGAGAAGGTGCATTCGGTCGAAGTCGGCGCCGACCAAAAGGACCATCTCGTCGGCTGGCTGTCGAAGCGCGTCGGTACCCCGCTGGTTGCGCCGGACCTCTCCCCGGAAGGCTATCGGCTGGTCGGCGGGCGGCTGTTGCCCGCATCCGGCCAGGCGGCGGCGCAATTCATGTATCAGGACGCCGACGGCGGCAGGGTTTCGCTCTATGTCACTCGCGATGACGCCAAAGAACCCGGCGGCTTCAGGCTCTACGAAGAGGACGGCCAACGCGCCTTTTACTGGCTTGACGAAGGCTTCTGCTACGCCGTTGCAGGCACTGTGCCGCAGGCGGCGCTGCGCTCGATCGCCGATGCTGCGCATCAGCAGCTGCAGGAGGGGATCGCCAGCTGAGGCGGCCTGCCGACCGGCATTGTTCGACCGATCGAACTGAGCTCCGCTCTGTCCACAATTCGGCCCCATTCAGGGCGCGAAAGCGACTCCGATGGAGGCTGGTGCGGCCCGCCGTCGCACGGCTGGGGGAAGGCGCTCTTCTCCGTGTCAATCGAGGTTCCTGTTTGAATGCCAGCCGACATCCGCTTGGCAAGCCTGTCCGACGTGGACCGCCTCGCTGCCCTTGAGGATGCGGCGTTTGTAGGTGATCGGATTAGCCGCCGCTCGTTCCGCCACTTGGTCGCCGCGCCGACCGCCGAGGTTTGGATCGCGGTCGGGGTCGAGGCTGAACCGGCCGGCTATGCCATCGTCCTCTATCGCCGCGGCGCCCGCGCGGCGCGGCTCTATTCCCTCGCAGTGGCAGCGGCGGAACAGGGCAGCGGCCACGGCCGCCGGCTGCTTTCGGCAGCCGAGCAGGCGGCTTTCAGGCGCGGCGCCCGTGCGCTTCGGCTCGAGGTGCGGCAGGACAACCGCCGCGCCCGCGCGCTTTACGAGGGTTGCGGCTATCGCCGCGGGTCGCTGGTGCCCAACTACTACGCCGACGGCGCCGCCGCCGAGCGCTACGAAAAGGCCCTTGTCGGGCCTGGACGAACGCCGGACGCCGGCCGCAGCGCACGCAAGGAAGCGTCGCTCCAATGACGTGGGTCATCCTCACCGGCCGGCAGAACGACATCGACCCCTTCGCAACGCCGCACAAGATCATCACCAGCCGCGACTATCTCGCCCATCCCGCTCTGTTCCGCGGCCAGCGCCCGAAGGTCATCAATCTCTCCAACAATTACGGCTACCAGTCGCGCGGCTACTATGCCTCGCTGCTCGCCAGCTCGCGCGGCCACAAGGTCATCCCGACGGTCGAGACGATGATCGACCTGTCCGAGCGCAAGCTCTACGAGAATGCGCTGCCCGAGCTGGAGGTGATGCTCAACAAGTGCCGGAAGGATCTCGGCGGCGCGTTTCCGCCGAAGGTATCGATCTTGTTCGGCATCGGCCCGGCCAAGGCCTGGGACCGGTTCGCCAAGCTGTTGTTCGACTGGTTCCGCGCCCCGGCGCTCGAAGTCTCGATCCGCGACAGCGCCGAATGGGCGACGATCCGCAAGATCGGCTTCTTGCCGCTGGCGCGGATGACCGACGAGGAGGAGCAGCGCTTCCTCGAATGCCTCGACATCTATACCAGCCGGGAATGGCGCGATTCCAAGGAGCGGACCCCGGCCCGCTACAGCTTCGCCACGCTGGTCGACCCGCATGAGGAGATGCCGCCGTCGGAGATCGCCTCGCTGCGTCACTGGTCGAAGATCGCCGACAAGATGGGGGTCGAGGTCGAGCCGATCACGCGGCGCGACTTGGCCCGGCTGGCCAATTACGACGCGCTGTTCATCCGCGAGACGACCTCGATCTCCAACCACACCTACCGCTTCGCCCGGCGCGCCCAGCAGGAGGGCATGCCGGTCATCGACGACCCGCTGTCGATGATCCGCTGCACCAACAAGGTCTATCTCAACGAGCTGATGACCGCCAACAAGGTGCCGGTGCCGCCGACGGTGATGATCGCCAGCACCGCCGACCTCGAGCCGGCGGCACAGGCACTCGGTTTTCCCCTGGTGCTCAAGATCCCGGACAGCGCCTTCTCGCGCGGCGTCAGAAAAGCTTCCTCGCTCCAGGAGCTGACCAAGCTCGCCAGCCAATGGCTGGAGGATTCCGATCTTTTGATCGCGCAGAAATACATCCCCACCGAATACGATTGGCGCATCGGCGTGCTCGGCGGCCAGCCGCTGTTCGCCGTCCACTATCTAATGGCGAAGAAGCACTGGCAGATCGTCAATCACAAGGCCAACGGCAAACCGGACCAGGGCGGCATCAAGACCTTCACGCTGAAGGAGGCCCCGCAGCATGTGGTCGAGACCGCGGTCAAGGCGGCGCGCTGCATCGGCGACGGCCTCTATGGCGTCGACCTCAAGGAGACCGCCGACGGCGTCTACGTCATCGAGGTCAATGACAACCCCAATCTCGATCACGGCTGGGAAGATTCCGGCGAGAAGGACGAGGTCTGGGTGCGCCTGACGCAATGGTTCCTCGACCGGCTGGAGCGCTGAGCGCCGGCGGTCCGAAACGCCCCCCCGCGCTGTTGCGGTCAGCGCCGCTCGCGCGCCGTTTCCAAGGCGAGGAACCGCGCCAGGAAGCGCTTCTGCACCGCCTGCGCCGGACGCGAGGCGAGATCGAAGCGCTGGGCAGCCAGCCCATGCGGCCGGCCGAAGAAGCGGCCGGCTTCGCCGGCGGAGAAGCCGGCCACCTCGGTCGCCTCGAAATAGGCGGCGATCTGGTCGGCGCGCTTGATGGTCCTGCGCAGCGCGGCAGAAAGCTCGGCCGGCAGGCCGAAGCGCAAATGGACGGCCCGCTGCAGGCGCAGTTCCACCTCCCGGTAGCTGCCGCCGACCACCGACTTGAATGGCGAGATCATGTCGCCGATCACATATTCGGGGGCGTCGTGGAGCAGGGCCGCGAGCTGTGCGGCCGGCGCGGCGGCCGGGTCGAGCACGCTGAACACCGCTTCGACCAGCAGCGAATGCTGCGCCACCGAAAAGGCGTGCGTGCCGTGGGTCTGGCCGTTCCAGCGGGCGACGCGCGCCAGCCCATGGGCGATGTCGCTGATTTCGATGTCGAGCGGCGAGGGATCGAGCAGGTCGAGGCGCCGCCCCGACAGCATGCGCTGCCAGGCGCGCGGCGGGGCGCCCGGCCGATCCGGCATCAGGCTCCTTCCGCCCCGGCGGCCGTTTCGGGAAAGGTGAATGTCGCCCAGCCCGGAATGGCAAGCGTGACGGCGACATCGCCGGCAGAAAGCGGAACGCCCCTGTCGAGAGCGTCCTTGACCCGATCGATGCGTACGATCGCCAGTCCCTTGCCGCCCAGCACCGTGCCGAGCTGACCGAGCGGTCGGCCGTCGGCCGTGATCTCGGTGCCCCGTGGCGGCAGCGGCGCCGCGGCCTCCACGTGAAGCAGGCGGCGCCGGGCGGTGCCGCGATGTTGCATGCGCGACACGACCTCCTGGCCGACATAGCAGCCCTTCTTGAAGCCGACGCCGCCAAGCTGGTCGAGGAGCACGTCGTGCGGAAACGCCTCGCCGGGCTGGTAGTCGACGCCGATCTCGCCGACCGCCGCGCCGATCCGCAGCAGATCCCACGCCGCCTCGCTGTCCGTCGCGGCTGGCAGATCGGTGTAACGGCGCCAGACCGCGCGCGTGCCGAAACGCAGGTCGCGAAGGCCGCTTTCGGCGTCGGTGAGCGTTGGCTCAAGATCCCAGCCAACGGCTGCAAGCCCCGGGGCAAGCTTGCGGATCTCCAGCTTTGCCCGCAGCTTGTAAAGCGTCAGCCGGCGCAAAAGCTCGTCGCCGAGGACGGCGGGAGTGTCGAGGACAAAGCCCTCGCCGCGGCGCGCGATCAGGAACGCGGCGAGGATCTTGCCCTGCGGCGTCAGCAAGGCGCCGGGCTTCAGCTCGCCGGCGCCGAGCGTGCCGAGGTCGGTGGTCAGGATGTTCTGCAGAAACGGTTCTGCTTCGGCCCCAAAGACCTCGATGAGCGCGCGATCGGCTAGGTGGACGACGGGCATGAACACGCCGGCTTGCAATTGGAAAGCTCATTACGTAAGCCGCCCTGCCAGCAGCGGCAAGGGCAAAGCAAGCGATGGCCGAGAGCTTCGATCTTCTCCTGACCGGCGGTACCGTGGTCAACCAGGACGGCGCCGGGCCGCGCGATATCGGCGTCCGCGGCGGGCGGATCGCCGCTCTCGGCGTGCTTGCGGCGGCCGATGCGGCCGAGCGCATCGACTGCCGCGGCCTCCACATCCTGCCCGGTGTGATCGACAGCCAGGTCCATTTCCGCGAGCCCGGCTTCACCCACAAGGAGGATCTGGAGAGCGGCTCGCGGGCGGCGGTGCTCGGCGGGGTGACCACCGTCTTCGAAATGCCCAACACCGACCCGCTGACCACCGGCGCGGCCGCCTTGGCCGACAAGCTGTCGCGGGCGCGCGGCCGCATGCATTGCGATTTCGCCTTCTGGGTGGGCGGCACCCGGGAAAATGTCGCCGAGCTCGGTGCGCTGGAAAGGCTGCCGGGCGCCGCCGGCATCAAGGTCTTCATGGGTTCCTCGACCGGTGACCTCCTGGTCGAGGACGACCACGGCGTGGCGGCGATCCTGGCCAATACCCGCCGCCGTGTGGCGTTCCACTCCGAGGACGAGTTCCGCCTGCGCGAGCGGCTCGGCGTGCGTGTGGAAGGGGATCCCGCCTCGCATCCGCGGTGGCGCGACGTCGAGGCCGCGGTGCGCTCGACCCGCCGCCTGCTCGGCATCGCCCGCCGCGTGGGCGCCAGGATCCACGTGCTCCACATTTCGACGGAAGAGGAGCTCGATCTGCTTGTCGCCAACAGGGATGTGGCGAGCTGCGAGGCAACGCCGCACCATCTGACGCTGAGCAGCGACGATTATGGACGGCTCGGAACCCTGATCCAGATGAACCCGCCGGTGCGCGAGGCGCGCCATCGCGCTGCCCTCTGGCAGAGCCTGGGGCAGGGCCTCATCGACGTGCTCGGTTCCGACCATGCGCCACATACGCTCGAGGAGAAGGCACGCCCCTATCCGGCATCGCCGTCCGGCATGCCGGGCGTGCAGACCCTGGTGCCGATCATGCTCGATCACGTCAATGCCGGCCGCCTGACGCTGGCGCGTTTCGTCGATCTGACCAGCGCCGGTCCGCTGCGCCTGTTCGGGCTGGCGCGCAAGGGCCGTATCGCGGCCGGCTACGATGCCGATTTCACCGTCGTCGATCTCAAGCGCCGGGAGGTCATCCGCAACGCACAAGCGGGCTCGCGCGCCGGCTGGACCCCCTATGACGGCCGCGCGGTCGTCGGCTGGCCGATCGGCACCATCGTCCGCGGCCGCCGGGTGATGTGGGAAGGTGCCTTGCTGGCCCCGGGCGAGGGCCGGCCGGCTTTGTTTGCAGAAGCTCTAAACTAAAGCTCAATCCGCAAAAACTTTTCGTAACAATAGCTTAGCTGGACGTGTTGAATCGGCGTTCAAGCTCGCTCAGTCCCCGGCGACAAAGAACGACCACTTGCCGTCGGGGGTGATGCCGACCCGGTAGAAGATGTAGGCGCCGTAGCTCTTCATGTCCTCGTAGTCGCCGGCGGTGATGATCTTGAACAGCTCGACCCGCTGCCGGGCGGTGAGCTTGTCGAGCGGGATGGCGTAGAAATAGGGCCACACATAGAGTTCGGTCGGCTTGCCGACATCGAGATGGACATAGCCGGCGCTCAGCACCTCTTCGAGGATTGCGAGGATCTCCTGGCCCTCCTTGTCGCCGGAGAGTTCGCGCAGGAACTGCACGGGATCGCCTTCGATGCCGCCGAGCGCCAGCTGGGTGGCACTGTCGCCCTTGCCGATCAGCGGCCGCAGCGATTCGATATTGCCGCTGGCCGCGGCATCGACAATCAGCTGGCGCATCCGCTTGACCGGCTCCGGCAGCTTGTCGAGGTCGTAGATGACCTCAGGCGGAGGGGCATCGGGATCGACCTCCGGGCGGCCGAGCGTGCCCTCGTCCGGGCTGGTCTGCTCGTCGGGCTGGCTGTCCTCCGGCTCCGACTCGTCGGGTGAGGCGTTATCCGGCGCGGTATCGTCGGGCTCCGCCTCGTCGTCGGCGGGCGGCGTCGGCTGCACCGGATCGGGCATCGGCACGGCGTTGGGCGCGGGCAGCGGCTCCGACTGCACCTTGTCGTCGCTCGGTGGGGCGGTCTCGTTCGGTTTCAGCTCGCTGAGCGACCAGGCCGGGGCAACCGTGATCAGCAGGCTTGCATGCAGCGCCAGGATCGACAGCAGCAGCGGCCCGGCCAAGCGCCGCTTGCGGCCGCGTGTCGCGGCCTTTCCCGGAGATCCTATCGCCATCACGTTCTCCCGGGCCGCGGCCGGCCCTTCACCCGGCGGCGATCATATACCTTGAATGCAGGGCTTGGGGATGCGGGAGAGCAACACCTCGCCGGCGAATCGGGTCAATCCGAACGCTCAGTGGCAGGCGCGGTTATTCTCGAAATCGCCGGCGATGACCTTGTCGCGCATGCGGTCGAGCAGGCTGAGCGCAGCCGTCTCGCCGCTGGTGCGCAGCAGCTCGACGAACGTCGTGGCCAAGGCGGCCTCGGCGATGATCTCGGGCTCGATGCCGGCCGACAGGCCTTCAGCCCAGGCTTCGCTATGGCTCTCGATGGCGGTCAGCCGCTTTTCCTCTCGGACGAGGGCATCGATGTCGCCGGCGCTCTGTTCCATGTCGATCGACTTCCACTGTTTGAGCCGGAAGGCCCGAGCCACCCCGAAAGCATCCGGCAAGACGTCCCTTGCGTCCCAGGATCCCTACCAAGCCATCCGCAATGCGACACTTTTCAGGCAGAGGGCGCAGCGGCCGCCGGTCGGCGCGCCAGTGCGGACGTTTTGGCTTATGTTTCTTTATATTAGCTCAGCTGGTCGTGCCCCGACATCAAAAGCTCTCGTTTGAGTTAACCGGGAAATCGTCACTTAACCGATCTTTCAGAACTGTGACAAATCTGCCACATTGCGGCCATGCTTTGCCCTGATTGGCTGGGGGGTCGAAAGCGGCCGCCGCGCTTCCGCGGCCGCCCGAGAGCGGCTAAGTTTTCGGCGATGGAGACCAAGTCCGATTCCGCCGCAGCGGAGGAGCTTTCCGCGCCGCTGGCCAGGCTCGGCCTGCTTAGGCCGGAGGAACCGGCGCAATTCCGTCCGCTGACCGGCGGTGTCGCGTCCGATATCTGGCTGGTCGAGGCAAGGCAGCGGGTGTTCGTGGTCAAGCGGGCGCTGGCCAAGCTCAAGGTTGCCGCCGACTGGCGCGCGCCGCTGTCGCGCAACGCCGCCGAGGCGGCCTGGCTGCGCCAGGCCGGGCGCGCGGTTCCCTCCGCGGCGCCTGCGATCTTGGCCGAGGACCGCGAGGCGGGGCTGTTCGCGATGACCTATCTGCCGCCGGACGCCTACCCGGTCTGGAAGGCCCGGCTGCGCCGGGGAGATGCCGATCCGGCATTTGCCGGCGCGGTCGGCCGGACTCTGGCGCAGCTTCACGCCGCCGCCGTCGGGGTCGATCCCGCTGACTTCAACCCCGACGCGGTATTCGTGGCGTTGCGGCTCGAGCCCTACCTGACATTCACCGCCGCGCGGCATCCGGACGTCGCGGCAGCGCTCGAGGGGCTCGCGCAGGCTACCCTCGCCAACAAGCGCACCTTGGTGCACGGCGACGTCTCGCCGAAAAACATCCTGGTCGGGCCCGCAGGTCCCGTCTTTCTCGACGCCGAATGCGCCTGGTACGGCGATCCGGCCTTCGACCTTGCCTTCTGCCTCAACCATCTGCTGCTCAAGGCGGTGTGGACCCCGGCGGCGGCCGATGGCTTCGCGGGGGCGTTCCAGGCGTTGCGCTTGGCCTATCTCGCCGGCGTGAGCTGGGAGGCGCGCCCGGCACTCGAGCGCCGTGCCGCACGGCTGCTGCCGGGCCTCCTGCTTGCCCGCATCGACGGCAAGTCGCCGGTCGAATACATCACCGAGGAGAATGACAGGGCGGCGGTCCGCGGCTTTGCCAAGCATTGGCTCAAGTCGCCATCGGATGACCTCTGCGAGATCGCGGCGGGCTGGGCGAAGGCGCGCGGAGGTGCTGCATGAACGACGCGATTGCCCAGGTGATCGGCCGCCGCGTCTGGGATTCGCGCGGCCGTCCGACGGTCGAGGCCGAGATCGTGCTGGCGAACGGGGTGCGCGGACGGGCGATCGCCCCGGCGGGCGCCTCGATGGGCAGCGGCGAGGCTGTCGATCTGCGCGACGGCGGCACCCGGTTGGGCGGCTACGACGTGAGCCGGGCGGTGGCTGCGGTCAATGGCGAGATCGCGCCGCTGCTCGTCGGCCGCGACGTCGCCGACCAGGCCGGCATCGACCAAGCCATGATCGCTGCCGACGCAACCCGGTCCAAATCCCGGCTTGGCGGCAATGCCATCACCGCGGTCTCGATGGCCGTGCTGCAGACCGCGGCTGCGGCCGCCGGACTGCCGCTCTTTGCCTATGTCGCCGGCTCCGGCCCGGTCTCGATTCCGCTTCCGCAAATCCAGATCTTCGGCGGCGGCGCGCATGCCGGGCGCCGCGTCGACATCCAGGATTTCATGGTCATGTGCCCGGCGGCAAACAGCTTCGCCGAGGCGCTCGAGCTCACGGCGGAAGTCTATCTAGCGGCCGGAGCGCTGCTCAAATCCGCCGGCCGGCTGGCCGGCGTTGCCGACGAGGGCGGCTGGTGGCCGGCCTTCGACACCAACGAGGCAGCGCTCGACATGCTGGTCCGTGCCATCGAGCAGGCCGGCTATACGCCAGGCCATGAGGTCGCCATTGCGCTCGACGTGGCGGCCTCCGAGTTCGGCCAGGGCGGCCGCTACAGGCTTGGCCTCGAGGGCCGCACGCTGGATCGCGACGGCCTCGGAGAAATGCTCGTCGGTTGGACGGGGCGCTATCCGATCCTGTCCATCGAGGATCCGTTCGGCGAAGACGATCCAGAAGGCTTTGCCGCCTTCACGGCAGCGGTCGGCGGCAAGGTCCAGGTCGTCGGCGACGATCTCTTCGTCACCGATGCGGGACGGGTCGAAGCTCTCGCAGCCCGCGGCGTAGCCACCGCCGTGCTGATCAAGCCCAACCAGGCCGGCACGCTCACCGAAACCCGCGCCGCCCTCGATGCGGCGCGCGCAGCCGGGCTGGCGGCGATCGTCTCGGCGCGCTCGGGCGAGACCGAGGATGTGACCATCGCGCATCTGGCGGTCGGCTGGAACGCCGGTCAGTTCAAGGTGGGCTCGATCGCGCGGGGCGAGCGCACCGCCAAATGGAACGAGATGCTGCGCCTCGAAGAGGCGCTTCGCGGCCGCGCCCGCTTCAGCGGCCGAGCCGCGCTCGGCTTTGCTGCCTGAACGCTAGATGTCGTTTCCAAGGACGTTGTCCTTGAGTTTTGAGATGGGAGGCTTGCCGCCGAGGGCGGCATGAGGTCTGCGGGTGTTGTAATCGCACAGCCATGCCGGCATAGCTTCGGTTCGCTGGGCCGAGCTCTGGAAGGGTCGGGCGTAGAGCCATTCGCGCAGGGATGTCTGGATGAAGCGTTCGGCCTTGCCGTTGGTGCGTGGCGTGTATGGCCTGGTTCGCTTGTGGCGGATGCCGCGATTTGCGAGTGCCTTTCGAAAGAGCCAGCTTTTGTAGGCCGAGCCGTTGTCGGTCATGACGCGCTCGACCTTGATGCCATGGCGCTCGAAGAAGCCAAGCGCCCGCTCGAGGAAGGCGGTCGCGCTCGTCTTCTTCTCGTCGGGTAGGATTTCGGTGTAGGCGAGCCGGGAAGCGTCGTCGATGGCGACATGGAGAGCCTCCCAGCCGAGACCCTCGCCACGGCCGCGACGGCTGCTCTGGCCGCGCCGGTCGCCGGTGATGCGGTGGCCGATGCCGTCGATCCTGCCGAGCTTCTTGGAATCGATGTGGATCAGTTCGCCGGGCTGCTCCCGCTCGTAGCGGACGACTGCCACGGCCGGGTCGAGAGCCTTGAGCCTGCCGAGCCCGATCCGGCGCAGCGCCTTGCCGACCGTCGAGACCGGCCGGCCGAGGCGGCGCGCGATCGCCGGCCCCGACAACCGCTGGCGCCGCAGGACTGCGATCTCGGTTTCGGCGGCGGCATCGAGCCGGAACGGGCAGGAATGCGGCCGCGACGAGCGGTCGCCCAAGCCGGCAGCACCTTCCACCCGGAAGCGGTCGCGCCACTTGCGCACCGTCCTGCCGTCGACACCGAACGCCGACGCCACGGCCGCGACCGTCGAGCCCGCCTCAAGACGTTCCACGATCAGCATTCGACTGCGCGGCGTGGTTCTGGCATTCTCATGAATGTCCATCCGAGGCTCCTGGGTCACGGTCGCGTGTGTGGTAACCGCAACCTCGCATCCAAGCCTCGGACGGACAACCTCCATAGCAACGACAGCTAGAGCAATTCCAGGAGAAGTGGAAACCGGTTCTCGGTCCGGAATTGCGGAAAAACCAAGACTTGGAGCGGAGCACCGATTCAAAGAAACGCCATCCCGCGCTAGTTGCCGTAGCGGCCGGCGATCTCGCGCGTCAGCGCCTCGCCCTCTTTCATGTAGCGGCTGATCGCCTCGGCGGCGGACGGCGTGCAGCTGGCATAGACTTCGTCGAAGGAGCGGTAGCCGCGGTTGAAGCTGGCGACGAACTTGGCCCGTCTTGCAGCGTCGGGCTTCTCCACCTCGAGCAGCTTTTCCATCTCGGCGCGCCAGCGATTGCCGTGCTCGCCGCAGAGATTGCGCAAATAGTGGAGCGAGCCCAGCACTTCGGCAAGCCGCATCAGCCGCGGCTCGAACGGGGCCTCCGCGGCCGGGGCAGGGAGATCGGCACAGAAGATCGCGAGCGCTGCGAGGGGGGCGATCGATAAGCGCATTGGGCCTGTGTGGAGGGGGATTGCGGCGCCCGCAAGACCGGGCCGCGGGATCGGCCTCACCCTGGCGCGCCGAGCAGTTCCTCGGCAACTTCGCGCACCGACGCGATCACCGGCAGCCGGTCCATATCGGCCAAAGTGAACCAGCCGGCGAGATCGGCGTCGTCGCCGGCCTGCGGTTCGCCGCCCTGATAGGTGCCGGCGAACACCTGCAGGCGAAAGCCCACGGCCGATTCGCCGGGGTGGCGTTCGATCAGGAACTCACGGTAAGGTCTCAGAGCCCCGGCTGCCAACCCGGTTTCCTCGCGGAGCTCGCGCCGCGCTGCCTGTTCGGCGGTCTCGCCCGGCTCCACCCGGCCGCCGGGGAAGGCGTAGAGGCCGCGCGACGGCGCCCGGCCGCGCCGCACCAGGAGCACGGTCGCGCCGCGCACCAGCGCCACCGAAACGGCCGGTGCCATCGTCGCGCTCATCTGCGAGCGGTCCGGAGGCGATGACAACAAGCGGCCATCGCGGCCGTCCCGGCGTTCTCGCCCGGCCGGCAGAACGGCCGGCGGAGGTAGCCCTGGCGCGGTCGGAATCCGGAGCTGTGGCCTATTGCCCAGCCGGCCCGGCGTTTGCCAGAAGGCCGCCGATGCCGCTGGTCTCCGCCGCCGTTTCCGGGTTTCTGCTCGGCGCTTCCCTGATCGTCGCGATCGGTGCGCAGAACGCGTTCATCCTCCGGCAAGGGCTGCTGCGCCAGCACGTCTTCGTGCTCTGCCTGATTTGCGCCCTGTCGGACGCGCTGCTGATCGCCGCCGGCGTGGCCGGCCTCGGCCGGCTGGTCTCGGCCTCGCCGCAGCTGATCTTCGAGGTGACGTTGGCCGGCGCCGTGTTCTTGTTCGGCTATGCGCTGCTGGCGTTCCGCCGCGCCCTCCGCCCGGCGGCGCTCCATGCCGCGCGGCGCGGCGAAGCGCGGCTCAGCGCGGCGATTGCGGCTTGCTTGGCCTTCACCTTCCTCAACCCGCATGTCTATCTCGATACGGTTTTGTTGCTGGGCGGGCTGTCGGCTGGCTTTGCCGGGGCTGCCCGGCTCGCCTACGGCGCTGGAGCGGCGCTCGCCTCGTTGGTCTGGTTCTTCGCCCTGGGCTATGGGGCGCGGCTGCTCGAGCCGCTGTTTGCCAGCCCGCGGGCCTGGCGTGTGCTCGACGTCCTGATCGGCCTGGTGATGGCGGTGATCGGCGCCGGGCTCCTCGCCCGCCTCAGCTGAGGCTTAGGCCGCCTTGGCGGTCTGCGCAACCTTGGCGTTGCGCTTCTTGGGCGCGCAGATCAGCGCTGCAAGGATCGCGGCCGGACCAATGGCGCGGTAGTGCTTGGCGAGATCGGCATGTTGGCTGCGGGCTTGTTCGGCTTCGCTTTTCTTCGCTGGCATGGCGCTTTCCCTTGCGTCAGGTTTCTCCAGTAAGGCGCTGGAGATGGTGGTCGAATGGGTCGAAATCGTGACGGCCGGCGGCTTGAATCGGTGACCCCAACGTTCTCCTTCGGAGACATTTAAGAAAATCTTAGCGGCCTCGCTTGGCGGCGGCAGCGTCGTCGCATTCGGCTGCGAATGCGGCTTGACGGCAACAGCCGGGGAGACGATAAGGCGACAGATGATACCGTCCGCCGCCATTACCGGGATTTGCATTATCGGCTAGCGCCACGCTGGTCCGGACGTTTTCGCCGCTCTTTCCAGAACGCTCAAGAAACGCCCCGGCCAGCCGGCAGGGATTTTTGCGATGTCTGGATTAACCCCTGATTTCAAAGGCTTGCGCCTCTACAACACGCTGACGCGGACGAAGGAGGACTTCGTGCCGATCGATCCTGCCAATGTCCGCCTCTATGTCTGCGGGCCGACGGTCTACGACGATGCCCACATCGGCAATGCGCGTCCGCTGATCGTGTTCGACGTGCTGTTCCGGCTGCTCCGGCATCTCTACGGCGCAGAGCATGTCGTCTATGTGCGCAACATCACCGACGTCGACGACAAGATCAATGCGCGGGCGGCGCGCGACTATCCGGAGCTGCCGCTGAATGCGGCAATCCGCCACGTTACCGAGCGCACCGATCAGCAATTCCAGAGCGACGCGGCAGCCCTCGGCTGCCTCAGGCCGAGTAGCCAGCCGCGCGCCACCGAGCACATCGCCGAGATGCGCGAATTGATCGAGCGGCTAGTGGCGCGCGGGGTCGCCTATGTCGCCGACGACCATGTGCTGTTTTCGCCGGCGGCGATGGACCGTCTCGACGGCCCGCGCTACGGCGCGCTCGCCCGCCGCTCGCTCGACGAGATGCTCGCCGGTGCCCGCGTCGACGTCGCATCCTACAAGCGCGAGGAGATGGATTTCGTGCTGTGGAAGCCGTCGAAACCGGGCGAGCCTGGCTGGCCGTCGCCGGCCGGCATCGCCGTTTCCGGCCGGCCCGGCTGGCACATCGAGTGCTCGGCCATGGCGATGGCCAAGCTGCTTCAGCCGTTCGGGGGCGGGCTCGGCTCTGACGACCCCGACAAGAACGTGTTCGACATCCATGCGGGCGGCATTGATCTGGTATTCCCGCACCACGAGAACGAGATCGCCCAAAGCTGCTCGGCCTTTGCCGCAAAGCGCATGGCCAACTACTGGATGCACAACGGTTTTCTGCAGGTGGAAGGCCGCAAGATGGCGAAAAGCGAAGGCAACTTCGTCACCATCCGCGAGCTGCTGTCGACCGAGCGCTTCGGCGGCCGGCGCTGGCCGGGCCCGGTGCTGCGGCTGGCCATGCTGATGACCAGCTATCGCGAGCCGATCGATTTCTCCCAGCGCAAGCTCGAGGAGGCGAGCGCGGTGCTTGCCCGCTGGGCCGATGCGCTCGCGACCTGGCCGGGCCTCTCGCCCGGCACCCCGCCTATACTGCCGGCAGATCACCCGCTGCTCGACGACCTCAACACGCCGGCGCTCATTCAAGACATCCATCGCCGCGCCAAGGAGGCGGCCGAGGGCGACGCGGCAGCCGCGGCCGCGCTTCTTGCGGCGCTCGCTCTGCTCGGCATCGGCGAAGTTGGCGCGTTCTCGACCGCGGGCCGGTCGGCCGCGCTGCGTCAGGACGAGGATGCCGCACGCGAGATCGAGGCGATCATCGCGGCGCGGCTGGCGCTGTTGCGCGACAGGAATTTCGCCGAGGCCGACCGGCTGCGCACCGAGCTCTTGGCCCGCGGCATCCAGCTCAAGGACAGCAAGGATCCGGCGACCGGCGAGCGGGTGACCAGCTGGGAAGCGCGGCGGTAGCCGAAGCGGCGGCCGCCTTCGGCGAACTCAAGATCAACCGGGAGAGACCGACATGATCGATCACATGGGCATCACCGTCAAAGATTTCGACGCGGCCAAGCGCTTCTACGATGCGGCTCTGGCGCCGCTCGGCGCCACCCTGATGATGATGGTGCCTGCCGAACATACCGGCGGCGTCAAGGTCGGCGGCTACGGCCGCGACCGGCCCCAGTTCTGGATGCGCGAGGGGCAAAAGTCCGGCGAGCCGCAGCACATCGCCTTCACCGCCGAGACGCGGCCTGAGGTCGATCAATTCTACGCGGCCGCGATGCAAGCCGGCGGCCGCGACAATGGCGGTCCCGGGCTGCGCCCCCATTACCATCCCGATTATTACGGCGCCTTCGTCTTCGACCTCGACGGCAACAACATCGAGGCGGTCTGCCACAAGCCGGCCGGAGCGGCCTGATGAGCCTCGACAACAAGCCCTATTACACTGGCGGCTGCCAGTGCGGCGCGGTGCGCTTCCGCGTCGAGGGCAAGGTGGGCGAAGGTTCCGTCTGCCATTGCCGGATGTGCCAGAAGGCGTCCGGCAATTTCTACGCCGCCTTGGCCTCGGTGCGCGAGGCCAAGCTCACCTGGACCCGCGGCGAACCCAGCCGCTTTGCCTCGTCCAACCACGTGCGGCGCGGCTTCTGTGCCGCCTGCGGGACGCCGCTCACCTTCGAGGCACCGGACGGGGTGGCGCTCGCCATCGGGGCTTTCGACGACCCGGCGGAGATCGTGCCGGTGATTCAGTGGGGCCTCGAAGCCAAGCTGCCCTATGTCGACCAGATCCCCGCCTTGCCGGGCGAGGCGACGCTCAGCGACCTCGACGGCGCCCCCTACCTTGCCGATCTCGTCTCCTACCAGCATCCCGACCACGACACCGAAACCTGGCCGCCGGAGCGTTCGAACCAGCCATGACGAGCCCCTCATTGCGCACGCTCTATCCGGCGATCGAACCGTTCGATTCCGGGCTGCTCGACGTCGGCGACGGGCATCACATCTACTGGGAGCGGGCCGGCACGCCGGGCGCCAAGCCGGCCGTCTTCCTGCATGGCGGTCCCGGCGGCGGCATCTCGCCGCGTCACCGGCGCCTGTTCGATCCCGGACTTTATGATGTCGTGCTGTTCGACCAGCGCGGCTGCGGCCGCTCCACCCCGCATGCCGAACTCAGCGCCAACACCACCTGGCATCTGGTGGCCGATATCGAGCGGCTCAGGCAGATGGCCGGGTTCGAGAGCTGGCAGGTGTTCGGCGGTTCGTGGGGCTCGACGTTGGCGCTGGCCTATGCCGAAACGCATCCCGATCGGGTGAGCGAGCTCGTCCTGCGCGGCATCTTCACGCTGCGCCGGTTCGAGCTCGATTGGTACTATCAGCACGGCGCCTCGCAGTTCTTTCCGGACAAATGGCAGCGCCTGGTTGCCCAGATCCCGACCGAGGAGCGTGCCGACATCGTCGCAGCGTTCCGCCGCCGCCTGACGAGCAACGATCGTGCCGAACGGATCGCGGCCGCCAAGGCGTGGAGCCTCTGGGAGGGCGAGACCATCACGCTCACCCCCGATCCGGGGACCAGCACGGCGTTCGGCCAGGACGAGTTCGCGCTGGCTTTCGCCCGCATCGAGAACCATTATTTCGTTCATGCCGGCTGGATGGAGGAGGGGCAATTGCTGCGCAACGCGGGGCGGCTTGCAGACATCCCCGGCGTCATTGTCCAGGGCCGCTACGACATGGCCTGCCCGCCGATCACCGCCTTTGAGCTTCACCAGGCTTGGCCGCGGGCGGAGTACCACCTGATCGAAGGCGCCGGTCACGCCTATTCCGAGCCCGGCATCCTCGACCGCCTGATCCGCGCGACCGACAAGTTCGCCGGCAAGCACCATTCCTGAGCAAAACAGCGTGACGACCATGGCCAAGGAACGCATCTATCTCTTCGACACCACCTTGCGGGACGGCCAGCAGACGCCCGGCATCGACTTCTCGCTCGAGGACAAGATCGCCATCGCCGGGCTGCTCGACGAGTTCGGGCTCGATTATGTCGAGGGCGGCTTTCCCGGCGCCAACCCGACCGACACCGCCTTCTTCGATGAGCGGCGCACGGCCAAGGCCCGGTTCGTCGCCTTCGGCATGACCAAGCGGGCGGGCGTCTCGGCCTCCAACGACCCGGGCCTCGCGGCCCTGGTGCAGGCGCGCTCCGACGCCATTTGCTTCGTCGCCAAGGCCTGGGACTATCATGTCCGGGTGGCGCTCGGCATCAGCGAGGACGACAACCTCGCCGCCATCTCCCAGTCCGTCGAGGTCGCCCGCGCGGTCGGCAAGGAGGCGCTGGTCGACTGCGAGCATTTCTTCGACGGGTTCAAGGCGAACCCCGATTATGCGCTGGCCTGTGCCCGTGCCGCCCACGCGGCCGGCGCACGCTGGGTGGTCCTGTGCGACACCAATGGCGGCACCCAGCCGGCCGAGGTGGCGGAGATCGTCCAGGCTGTGATCGCTCGAGGGGTGCCGGGCGATGCGCTCGGCATCCATGCCCACGACGACACCGGCCAGGCGGTCGCCAATTCGCTGGCGGCTGTCGACGCCGGCGTGCGTCAGGTGCAAGGCACGCTGAACGGGGTCGGCGAGCGCTGCGGCAATGCCGATCTCGTCTCCATCATCCCGACTCTTTCGCTGAAGCCGCGCTATGCCGACCGGTTCGAGATCGGCATCGGAGCCGACAAGCTCGCCGGCATCTCGCGCCTGTCGCGCAATTTCGACGAGCTGCTCAACCGCGCCCCCGAGCCGCAGGCGCCCTATGTGGGCAGCTCGGCGTTCGCCACCAAGGCCGGCATTCATGCCTCCGCGCTCGCCAAGGAGCCGGAGACGTACGAGCACGTGCCACCGGACGCGGTCGGCAACCGGCGCCGCATCATGGTGTCGGACCAGGGCGGACGGGCTAATTTCGTCGCCGAGCTGAAGCGGCGCGGCATCGAGGTGCCGCGCGAGAGCGGGCGGCTTGACGCCCTGATCGCAGTGGTCAAGGCGCGCGAGGCCGAGGGCTATGCCTATGAAGGCGCCGATGCCAGTTTCGAGCTGCTCGCCCGCCGCATGCTCCACAAGGTGCCGGACTTCTTCACCGTGGCGAGCTTCCGCTGCATGGTGGAGCGCCGCTTCGATGCCAATGGCGAGCTGAAGACGGTGTCGGAGGCGATCGTCAAGGTGATCGTCGACGGCGAGGAGAAGATGTCGGTGGCCGAGGGCCACGGACCGGTCAACGCGCTCGACATCGCCTTGCGCAAGGATCTCGGCATCTATCAAGGCGAGATCGGCGACCTCGAGCTGGTCGACTACAAGGTCCGCATCCTCAACGGCGGCACCGAGGCCATCACCCGCGTGCTGATCGAATCGCACGATGGCAGCGGCGCGCGCTGGTGGACGGTCGGCGTCTCGGACAACATCATCGACGCCTCGTTCCAGGCGCTGATGGATTCGATCATCTACAAGCTGATGAAGAACCGCGAGATGGCCGGGCTGGTGGCGGCCGAATAGCTGACCCATCGACGGGAAGATGTTGGGCCATCGAGGCATTTTCCTGGCGCTCGGGCCGCTCCTGGACCATAAGCCGGCGCCATGACCGTGACAGCTCCGATCGAAAAAACCGACGGGTCCGCCGGACGCGGCTTCCTATTCGCCTTGTCGGCCTATCTTCTGTGGGGTGTGCAGCCCTTCTACATGAAGGCGGTGGCGCACATCCCCTCGGCCGAGGTGGTCGCCCACCGCATTCTGTGGTCGATCCCGATCGCCGCCATCCTGCTGGTGCTGCTTGGCCGCACCGGCGACATCAAAACCGCGCTGAAGACGCCGCGCACCCTGGCCATGGCCGCGCTGACGGCAGCGCTGATCACGGTCAACTGGGGCATCTATGTGTGGGCGATCGCCGCCGGCCGGGCATTGGAGACCGCGCTCGGCTACTATATCAACCCGCTGTTCAGCGTCTTTCTCGGCGCCGTGCTGCTCGGCGAGCGCCTCAACCGGGCCCAGATGGCGGCGATCGTCCTGGCCATTGCCGCGGTGCTGATCCTCACCTGGGAGACCGGCGGGCTGCCCTGGGTGTCGATCGCGCTGGCGCTCTCCTGGGGGTTTTACGCGCTGTTCAAGAAAACGCTGCCGATCGGCCCGGCGCAGGGCTTCTTTCTTGAGGTGCTGCTGCTCAGCGTCCCGGCGCTGGCCTATGTGCTGATGCTGGAATGGGGCGGGCAGGGCCATTTCGGCGACACCGGCCCGGCCGATTTCTGGCTGCTGGTCGGCTGCGGGCTGGTTACTGCGGTGCCGCTGATCCTTTATGCCAATGGGGCCAAGCTGATGAAACTGTCGACCATCGGCATCATGCAATACATTGCCCCGACGATGATCTTCTTCATCGCCATCTTTGTGTTCCATGAGCCGTTCAGCAGCGAACGGGCGGTAGCCTTTGGCCTGATCTGGGCGGCCCTTGGGATCTATTCATGGTCGATGGTGAGACGGGTGAATAGTGAATAGTGAATAGTGAATAGTAAATGGATGGATCAGCGATCCCATTCACCATTCACCATTCACCATTCACAGTTTTTCAATTACCGCTGCGTCGCCCTCGGCCCCCGCGGTGCCGGCGTCGAGCACGCGCGCGATGAGCTCGTCGGGGCTCTCCACGACGATCGGGCGGACCCGATGCGCGGTGTGGATGAAACCCTCGGCCGCCATATGGTCGATCAGCGCCAGCATCGGGTTCCAGAAGCCGTCGATGTTACAGAAGGCGATCGGCTTGGTATGGTGGCCGAGCTGGGCCCAGGTCATGATCTCGACGATTTCCTCGACCGTGCCGATACCTCCCGGCAGCGCCGCAAAGGCGTCGGACTTCTGGAACATGGCATGCTTGCGCTGGTGCATGTCGTCGGTGATGATCAACTCGTCGACAATGCCCAGCTTACTTTCTGTGGCCTCACGATTTACTAAGAATCGCGGTATAATCCCTGTTATGTGGCCGCCGTGATCGGCCGCCGCGGCGGCAACCGCACCCATGATGCCCTTGGTGCCGCCGCCGTAGACGAGGCGCAGGCCGGCTTCGGCGATCGCCCGTCCTAGTTGGGTTCCGGCCCGCATGTAGGTGTCGCCGCGTCCCGGGGATGAACCACAGTAGACGCAGATGGATCGAATCAGTGCCATGGGCCGAGATGACGCCCGCCCGCTGGAGGGTCAAGGCCCTCTGGCGTTTTTCTTGTCGGCCTGTGGAAAACAGGCTAGACGGACCTAGGCGGCTAAGGGAATTGCGAGAAGAATGCTCATTAATCCATTGAAAGCCTTTCTGTTCGTTGCCTGTGGGGCAGGCGCGGCAGCGGGCACGGCCTATGTCTCAGGTGCCCTCGATCCCTATCTCGGCCGCACCCGGCCGGAAAACGCAGCGGTGGCTTCGCTCGACAAAGCACCGGCCGCCCAAAGCGGGGGCCTCAACGCCGAACCAGGACCGGCGGAGGAAAATGCCGCCGTTTCGCCGTCGGGGGCCGCCGGCAAGCCGCGCCCCGCCGACGCAGCCGAAGGCGCCCCGGCCAAGGGCGCCGTGGTGGCGCCGAAGTTCGACATCCTGCGCGTCGAACCGGATGGTTCGATCGTGGTGGCGGGCAAGGCCGCGCCCAAATCGACGGTCGACATCGTCGCCGGCGCCAATGTGCTCGGCTCGACCAAGGCCGCCGACGGCGGCGATTTCGCCATCGTGCTCGACCAGCCGCTGGCGCCGGGCGGCCACGAACTGGTGCTGCGCGCGACCGGCGAGGACAAGGTGGTGGCCACGTCGGAGGAGACGGCGGTGGTCTCGGTGCCGGAAACCAAGGATGGCCAGGTGCTCGCCCTGGTTGAGCGGCCCGGCGAACCGAGCAAGCTGATCACCGTGCCCAGCCCGCAGAAGGTTGCCTCTAACGCCGATCCCGGCAAACAGGCGAGACCTGGCGCCGCGACGATGGACAAGGCACCCGGCGCCCCGGCGGCCGGCGCGCCGGCGGCCGCCACGCCCGCCGCTTCGCCTGAGCAGCAGAGCGCGGCACGCGAGACGGCGGTCACGCCGGCGCCGCGCGTCGAACCCGCCACGCCGGGGGACGCACCGGCGGCGCCGGCCGGCGCACCGGCGGCAGCGACGGCCGGCGCGGCTCAATCCGGCGGCAGCGCACCGGCCGTTGCGGCTCAATCCGGCGGCAGCGCCCCCGCCGTTGCCGCTCAATCAGGCGGCAGCGCACCGGCCGTTGCCGCTCAATCCGGCGGCGGCGCTCCGGCCGCTGCCCCGCCGGCCGCCAGTGACCAGCCACCCTCGCCGGGAGCGCCGGATCCGGAGTCGTCGACGCCGAAAGCCTCGACCGTTCCATCGGCCGAGATCGCCAGCACCGCGCCCGACGTCCCGGCTGCCGGGGCCGGCGTCGCCGCTCAGCGTGCGCCGAATGCCGGGCCCGCCGAAGGTGCCGCCGGAACCGCACCGGTGCCGGCCGGGGTCACCGTCGATGCGGTCGAGATCGAGGGCCGCAAGGTGTTCGTCGCGGGCGCGGCCGAGCCCGGCCGTCGGGTGCGCGTCTATGCCAACGATATTCTGCTGGGCGACGCGGTGACCGAGCCGAGCGGCCGGTTCCTGATCGAGACCGAGCGCGACCTGCCGGTCGGCGACTACATCATCCGCGCCGACGCGCTTGCGCCCGATGGCGCCAAGGTGGTGGCCCGCGCCGCGGTGCCGTTCCAGCGCGAACCGGGCGAGGCCGTGGCGGCGGTGGCGCCCGAAATGCCGGCGGGTGCTGCGGCCCGCCCGCAGGCCGCCGGCGATGCGGCTCCCGCACCGGCGGCAAGCGCAGCGGCAAATGCATCGGCGGCAAACGCACCGGCGGCAAACGCACCGGCCACGGCCGCGGCTGGCGGATCCGGTGGGGCGACGGCCGCCGATGCCTCGGCGCCGACAGCCTCGCCTGCGGCGCCATCGGCGGGGGCGGCAGGCGCTCCGGCAGAGACCGCCGCAGGCAAGGCGTCGACCACGGCAGCCGGCCAGGCGTCGGCCGCGGCCTCCAGCGCGTCCGCGCCGAAGCCCACTGCGCTGGCGGCCGGCGAAACCAACCCTGCTCCGCCGCTCGCCGGCGGCGGCGTGAACACCGAGCCGAAGCTGCAGCCGGTCGACGGTTCCGTCATCATCCGCCGCGGCGATACGCTGTGGCGGATCTCGCGCCGGGTCTATGGCCGCGGCGTCCGCTTTTCGACCATCTATCTGGCCAACCAGGACCAGATCGCCGACCCGGACCGCATCTGGCCGGGCCAGGTGTTCAGCGTTCCGGTCAAGACCAAGGAAGGCGAGCCGGCCGACATGACCGCGGTCAAAGGGCAGGTGCCGCCGGCGCCGCCCAAGGCTCCGCTGTAGGCCTTCGGCGCCGACCCGGGGAGGGGCCGGCACGCCGGGACCGGCCGACAAGCGGTTGCGCTTTTGGTGCTCGACGTACGGCCGGGGATGGCCTATGTCCTCGGCGAAGAGCTCGAGAACTCCTTAGGCATGCTCGACCGTTCCCCTGCCAAGACCGTGTCGGCCGAAGATGGCTCGACTTTGCGTACGCTCGCCAATCTCTGGCCCTATATGTGGCCGGCCGACCGGCCGGACCTGAAGCTCAGGGTGATCTGGGCGAGCGCCTTCCTGGTGATCGCCAAGCTGACGCTGATCGCCGTGCCCTACTTCTTCAAATGGACCACCGACGCGCTCGCCCATGACGCGCGCTCGGCGCCGCCGCTGCCGGCCTTCCTGCTCGCGCCGGCCATGCTGGTGGTCGCCTACAATGTGATGAAGGTGGTGCAGTGGGGCTTCAACCAGCTGCGCGACGCGCTGTTTGCCAGCGTCGGCCAGTATGCGGTGCGGGAGCTCGCCTACAAGACCTTCGTCCACATGCACGATCTGTCGCTGCGCTTCCATCTCGAGCGGCGCACCGGCGGGCTGTCGCGCATCATCGAACGCGGCACCAAGGGCATCGAGACGATCGTTCGCTTCACCATCTTGAACACCGCGCCGACGATCCTGGAATTCGGGCTGACAGCGGTGATCTTCGCCGTCACCTATGGCTGGGCCTATGTCGCCGTGGTGGCGATCACCGTGTGGATTTACACCTGGTTCACGGTGCGGGCCAGCAATTGGCGCATCGCCATCCGCCGCGAGATGAACGATTCCGATACCGACGCGAACACCAAGGCGATCGATTCGCTGCTCAATTTCGAGACGGTGAAGTATTTCAACAACGAGCGGATGGAGGCCGAGCGCTTCGACCGCTCGATGGCCCGCTACGAGCGCGCCGCGACCAAGACCTGGACCTCGCTCGGCTGGCTGAACTTCGGCCAGGGGCTGATCTTCGGCGTCGGCATGGCCATCACCATGGTGATGTCGGCGCGCGAAGTTCAGGCAGGCACCCAGACGGTCGGCGACTTCGTCTTCATCAATGCGATGCTGATGCAGCTTTCGGTGCCGCTCAATTTCATCGGCTTCATCTATCGCGAGGTGCGCCAGGGCCTGACCGACATCGAGCAGATGTTCGACCTGCTCGATGTGCCGCAGGAGATCACCGATCGCCCCGACGCCAAGCCGTTGGCCGTCGGCGCAGGGGTGATCGAGTTCCGCGATGTCCATTTCGCCTATGATCGCGACCGGCCGATCCTGAAAGGCGTATCGTTCACCGTCCCCGCCGGGCGCACCGTGGCCATTGTCGGGCCGTCGGGCGCCGGCAAGTCGACCATCTCGCGGCTGCTGTTCCGCTTCTACGACGTCCAGCGCGGCCGGATCACGGTCGATGGCCAGGACGTGCGCGACGTCACCCAGGAGAGCCTGCGTGCCGCGATCGGCATGGTTCCGCAGGACACGGTCCTGTTCAACGACACCATCGCCTACAATATCCGCTACGGCCGGCCCGATGCGAGCGAGCAGGAGGTGCGCGAGGCGGCGCGGCTGGCGCAGATCGGCGCCTTCATCGAGACGCTGCCGGCCGGCTACCGGTCGATGGTGGGCGAGCGCGGGCTGAAGCTGTCCGGTGGCGAGAAGCAGCGCGTGGCGATCGCCCGCACCATCCTCAAGGCGCCGCCCGTTCTGATGCTCGACGAGGCGACTTCGGCGCTCGATACCCACACGGAACAGGAGATCCAGGCCGCGCTCGACCTGGTCAGCCGCGGCCGCACGACGCTGGTCATCGCCCACCGGCTGTCGACGGTGATCGGCGCGGACGAGATCATCGTGCTCCAGGATGGCCGCATCGCCGAGCGCGGAACCCACGCCGCGCTGCTGGCAGCGCAGGGCCTCTATGCCGCCATGTGGGCCCGCCAGCGCGAGGCCAACGAGGCCGAGGAGCGGCTGCGCCGGGCGCGCGAGGAGGACGAGCTCGGCGTCGTCGTGCGCCGCCGCCAGCCGGTCTGATCCCTCCAACCAGCCGCCTGCGGGCCGATCCCGCCGGGGCGGCTTGCGTTGCGGGCGGCTCCCATATCCGCTAAGCAGACCCGGGTTCGCGCCTTCGTCCCCGGTCTAGGCATGGCAATCGTCGACACCATTCGCAGCACATTCGTTCCCGTTCACCGCGAAGGCTGGCCGTTCATCGCCGGCTTCGCGGTGGTCACCCTGCTCGTCGGCCTGTGGTCGTCGACGCTGTTCTTCATCGGCCTGGTGCTGACGGCCTGGTGTGCGTATTTCTTCCGCGATCCGGAACGGGTGACGCCGGTCGACGACCGTTGGGTGATCAGCCCCGCCGACGGCATCGTCTCGTCGGTCGGCCCGGCGCTGCCGCCGCGCGAGCTCGGCCTCGGCAGCACGGAGCTGACGCGCATTTCGATCTTCATGAACGTCTTTGCCTGCCACGTGAACCGTGCCCCGGTGCGCGGCCAGGTCACCAAGGTCGAGCATCGGCCGGGCAGCTTCCTCAACGCCGAGCTCGACAAGGCAAGCACCGACAATGAGCGCAACGGCGTGGTCATCGACAGTCCGCACGGCACCGTGGCCGCCGTTCAGGTGGCCGGGCTGGTGGCGCGGCGCATCGTCTGCTGGGTCGAAGCCGGCGCCGCGCTCGGCATCGGCGAGCGCTTCGGCCTGATTCGGTTCGGCTCGCGCGTCGACGTGTTCCTGCCGCCGGCGGCGACGCCGCGCGTGGCCGTCGGCCAGACCGCGATCGGCGGCGAGACGGTGATCGCCGAGTTCGGCGGCAATCCGGCGACGCCGCTGGTGCGGATCTCTTGAGGCCCGGCGGCTGATGGCCGGGTTCTTTCACCGCTTCGAACCGCACGGCAGGGGCGGGCCGCGAATCACCGAGATCCCGCTGCGCCTGTTGATCCCCAATCTGGTGACCGTCCTGGCGATCTGCGCCGGCCTCTCCGGCATCCGGCTGGCCTTCGAGCACCGCTTCGAGATCGCCGTGGCGATGGTGCTGTTCGCGGCCTTTCTCGACGGCCTCGACGGCCGCATCGCGCGCCGGCTGAAGGCGCAGTCGAAGTTCGGGGCGCAGATGGATTCGCTTGCCGATTTCGTCAATTTCGGCGTCGCGCCGGCGCTGGTCCTCTACGCCTATCTGCTCGACCGGGCCGGATCGATCGGCTGGATCGCGGCCCTGCTCTTCGCCATTGCCTGCGCGCTGAGGCTTGCCCGCTTCAACGTGCTCGACGACGACACCGGCAGGCCCGTCTGGCAGGCCGACTATTTCGTCGGCGTCCCGGCACCCGCCGGCGCCGTGGTGGTCATGCTGCCGGTCTATCTCGGCTTCATCGGCCTGCCGCTCGGCGTCGCGGTGGCGCTCCTTGCCTCGCTGTTCACCATCGTGGTTGCCCTGCTCCTGGTCTCGCGCCTGCCGGTCTATTCCGGCAAGACGCTCGGCACGCGCATTCCCGGCGACAAGGTGATGCCGCTTATTCTAGGCGTGGTCTTCTACGTGCTTTTGCTGTCGTCCTACACCTGGCAGACGATGTCGGTCTCGGCACTGGCCTATCTCGCCTTCCTGCCGCTCAGCGTCGCCGCCTATGCCCGCAAGGCCAGGACGGAGGCCGAACGCGACCCCGCGGCAGCCGGCGAGCCGCCGGAGTTCGACGCTTAGAACAGGTGATCCGCTCGATCGCCGTCAGGCGGCCGCGTCGAGGCCGAGACCGGCGATGGCGATCCGCCGCGCCTCGGGATAATCGGTCTTGCCGGAGCCGAGCAGCGGCAGCTCCGGCACTTTGACGATGCCGTCCGGCAGCATCAGCTCGGCCGCACCCGCCTTCTTGCCGAACTGCCGGAGCTGCTTGGCGTCGGCGTGTTCGGCCGTGGTGACGAGCACGACGCGCTCGCCCTTGCGCTTGTCGGGCACGGCGACCACCGCATGGTGATCCTCCGGCCACAGCGACTGGACCAGCATCTCGACGGCGCCGAGCGACACCATCTCGCCGCCGATCTTGGCGAACCGCTTGGCGCGGCCGCGGATCGCGACGAAGCCGTCACGATCGATCGCGACGATGTCGCCGGTGTCGTGCCAGCCGTCGATGAGCGGCTGCAGCTCGCCCGGGCGGTCGGCGGTCATGTAGCCCATCATGATGTTGGGGCCGGCGACAAACAGCCGGCCGCCATCGGCGATGCCCTCGACCGGCTCCAGCCGGTGGCGCATGCCGGGCAACAGCCGCCCGACCGTGCCCTCGCGCGCGTGGGTGGCCGTGTTGACCGCCACCACGGGGGCGGCTTCCGTCAAGCCGAAGCCTTCGACGATCTCGGCGCCGAAGCGCTCGCGCCAGACGCGCCGGGTTTCGGCCTTGACCGGCTCGGCCCCGGCAACGACCAGCCTCAGGCTGGCGAAGTCGCTGTCCCTGGCGCTGCGGGCGTAGCCGTTGAGGAACGTGTCGGTGCCGACCAGAATGGTCGGCTTGGTCTTGGCGGCAATCTCGGGGACGAGCTTGTAGTGCAGCGGCGACGGGTAGAGCAGGAGCCGGACCCCGACCAGCAGCGGCAGCACGGTTCCGGCCGTCAGGCCGAAGGCGTGGAAGGTGGGCAAAACGTTGAGCAGCTTGTCCTCGGGGGTGAAGCCTACCCGGGCTTCGGCCTGCAGCGCGTTGGCAAGCACATTGCGGTGCGACAAGACCACGCCCTTGGGCGTGCCTTCCGAGCCGGAGGTGAACAGAAGCACGGCCGCGGCGTTCGGATCGCGGCGCACCACCGGCCAGTGCCAGCTCAGCGCGGCAATCCCTTTGGCCAGCGCGGTGGCGCCGTCGCGCAGGTCCTCGAGCCAGAGGATGCGCGCCCCGGCCGCCTCGACCGCCGCGACGATGCCGCCGAGCGCGGCTTTCTCGACGAAGGCGCGCGACGAGATCACGGTGCGGATCGTGGCCGTGCGGATCGCTGCCGAGACGTTGCCGGGGCCGGAGGTGTAGTTGATCATCGCTGCGACCCGGCCGGCCGATTGGAGCGCCAGGAAGGCGACGACGACGGCGTTGGCGTTGGGCAGCATCAATCCGACCGCCTCGCCTGGCTGGTCGATGCCGGCGAGCGCTCCGGCAAGCACGCGTGTCGCCGTCAGCAGCCGCCGGTAGCTCATCGCGCCGCTGACCACGTCCTCGACGATCGGCCGCTCCGGGCCGAACCGCAGGGCCGCGTCGCGGACCGCCTGAAACAGCGTCTGGTTGGCATCGGCCGACGCCAGTCGCGCTTCGGCCAGGCGGTCGAACAACGCGTGCGCCGGAGCGCCGCTCTGGCCGCCGCCGCGTTCGACGAGTTCGGTCAGCGTCAGTGGCTCGAGCACGCCGATCCGCAGCCGCTGCAGCCAGCGGCGCGGCGCATGGGTGCTGGGCGACAGCGACATCGGCAGGTGGCGGGCACCGCCGATGACGATCGGCACCACCTTGGCCTCGGCCTTCACCGCGATGCGGGCGACCGCGCGATAGAGGCGAAAGGCCTTGGCGTCGGGTTCAATGGCGTCGGGGAAATAGACCGCCAGGCGGCCGCGGCCGCGCAGGTGCCTGACCAGGCGGCGGCTGACGAACACATGTTCGGCGTTGAAGGCGATGGTGCGGCCAAGCTCGCGCCACGGCTCCAACCAGGTCGAGCGGGCGGAATCCTCGTCGAGGATGTGCAGGGTCTGCTCGGGCAGAAGCGACAGCATCAGCGCCGGATCGAGCCGCGACTGGTGCAGCACTGCATAGAGCACCGGCGTCTGTGCGCGGCGGGCGATGCGAATGCGCCGGTCGTCGATGTTCCAGACAAGCTTCAGCGGCGCATAGAGCACCGCCTGGGCGAAGCTCAGGCCAAGCTGGACCTTCAGCACGGCCGCGACACTCAGCACGGCAAGCACGACCGCCAGGAGCATCGCACCGGTCAAGATCATGCCGTACCTCCCAGCTGCCGACCGACGGCGCCTTCACCAGCGCTCGGCAGCAAGGTAGCGGAAGCACGGTCAAGGTCAATCGGCGCAGGGGTCGCCTGCCGGCTGCCGGCTCCGGCGTTGCTCGCTGCCGAGAATCAGCGTGCCCGCTGCAAGGATCAGGGCCACGCCGACGAGCACGTCCCGGCGGGGCACATCGCCCCAGATCAGGCAGCCGAGGACGAAGGACCAGACCAGAGAAGTGTATTCAAGCGTGCCGGCGCGCCCGCGCCGTCACGGGCAATCTAGGCAGATCCGCGTGCCGGGCGCTCGGCCAGCAGCGAGCCGACAATCGGGCCGCGCGGCCGCTACTCCGCCGCGAAGCAATAGAGCAACCCGTCGCCGCCGGTCTTGCGCAGCGCCTCCTGGCTGCAGCCCTGGGTGGGATGCGACGAGTTCCAGGAATGGGCGGCAGCGCTGTCGTCGAGCCCCTTGCGGTCGTGATGGCCGACGATCGCAGCCCCGTCGCCGGCGCTCGTCCAATTGTTGCAGGTCTGCGGCGCCTTGGTGCCGTCGGGCAGCGATCCCGTGAGGATGTCATGCCGGTTGGGCGTGTCGCCGCGGCCGTTGATGACATTGCCCTTTTCGTCGAGCGCGGTGTCCTTGGCGATGCCGTTCTTGTCGCTATGGAGGGCGGCGACGTCGTCGGCGATCTTCTTGCCCTTGGCATTGTACCACGGGCCGCTGCCGATGCGGTCCTTGGCGTTGATCTCGTCGGTCGACAGATAGGCGCGCCAGGTCTTCGGCCCGGTCACCCCGGCCGCCTCGGCCAGCTTCTGGCAATAGGCGTCGGCCCCGGCCAGGCCGCCGAGATTGGCGCCGTTGCCGGGCCCTTGGCTGGTGACGAAGAAGCTCATAGTGGTGTCCTGCGCCGCGGCGCCGAGCGTGGTGGCCGCAAGCACCGCTGCGGCAAGCGCGATTGTCCGTCTCATGGAAGTCCTCCCCGGGGCGTTCAGTCAGCTGCGCCGAAACGATAGGGTTGCCGCATAGGCGCCTCCAGTCACGAACGCGTGTGCGCGGTTCAAGCCGAAGCGCCGGGGAGAGCGTAGTCCATCCAGCGGTCGTGCTTGGCCTGGTAGAGGCGGCCGGTGAAGGTGGTATCCGGCCCGATCAGCGGCAAAAGCGTGCGCGCCACCTCGGCCGGCGTGCGCAGCGTGTCGGGATTTTCGCCCGGGAAGGCCTGCGCCCGCATGGCGGTGCGCGTCCCGCCCGGATCGGCGCAATTGACCCTGAGCGCCGTGCTCTGCGTCTCCAGCGCCCAGGAGCGCGCCAGCACCTCGACCGCGGCCTTGGAGGCCGCATAGGGAGCCCAGAACGGCCGGGCCGAGTGCGCGACGCTGGAGGTCAGCACCAGCGCGCGGCCGGCCTCGGAGCGGCGAAGCAGCGGATCGACCGAGCGGATCAGCCGCCAGGTGGCGGTGACGTTGACGGCCATCACCCGGTCGAACACCTTGGCCTCGACATGGCCGATCGGCGCGATGACGCCGAGCACGCCGGCATTGGCCACCAGGATGTCGAGCCGGCCCCAGCGCTCATGGATCGCGCCGCCCAGCCGATCGATCCCGGCAAGGTCGGTGAGGTCGAGCGGAACCAACGTGGCGTCGCCTTTGCCGCTTCTCACCCGTTCGGCCTTGATCTCGTCGTCGAGTTCTTCCAGCCCGCCGACCGTCCGGGCGACGGCGACGACATGGGCGCCGGCTGCAGCCAGCTGTTTGGCCAGATGGTAGCCGATGCCACGCGAAGCTCCGGTGACAAGTGCCAGCCGGCCGGACAGATCGGGCGGGGCAATCATCGGCACCTGCACCCGGCCGGGGCGAAAGCGGCAGCGCGGCGGCTCACTTACTGCCCGCCGGTTGCCAGGAGCGACAGGGTGCGGACATTGTCTGCCCCCTCGTGGTCGAGCAGGCGGGTCGGATAGTCGCCGGTGAAGCAGGCATCGCAATATTGCGGGCTCTCGGCTGAGCGCGCCGTCTCGCCGACCGCCCGGTAGAGGCCGTCGATCGACAGGAAGCCGAGCGAGTCGACCCGGATGAACCCGGCCATCTCCTCGACCGACATGCGCGAGGCCAGCAGCTTGGCCTTTTCGGGCGTGTCGACGCCATAGAAGCAGGATGCCTGGGTCGGCGGCGAGGCGATGCGCATATGCACCTCGCGGGCGCCGGCGTCGCGCACCATCTGCACGATCTTCTGGCTGGTGGTGCCGCGCACGATCGAATCGTCGACCAGGACCACGCGCTTGCCCTCGATGATGCGTTGGTTGGCGTTGTGCTTCAGCCTGACGCCCATATGGCGGATCGAATCGCCGGGCTGGATGAAGGTACGCCCGACATAGTGATTGCGGATGATGCCGAGTTCGAACGGGATCTGGGCTTGCTGCGAAAAGCCGATCGCCGCTGGGGTGCCCGAATCGGGCACCGGCACGACGATGTCGGCCTCGACCGGGCTCTCCAATGCCAGCTCCGCACCGATGCGCTTGCGGATCGAGTAGACGTTGCGGCCTTCCACCGTGGAGTCGGGGCGGGCAAAATAGACATATTCGAAGATGCAGAAGCGGGATTTCTGCGGCTCGAAGGGAAACAGGCTCTCCACGCCCTTGGAGGTCACCACGACCATTTCGCCGGGCTTCAGGTCGCGCACGAAGCGCGCCCCGATGATATCGAGCGCACAGGTTTCAGAAGCCAGGATCCAGGCACCGTCGAGGTCCCCCAGCACCAGCGGACGGATGCCCAGCGGGTCGCGCACGCCGATCATCTTCTTCGAGGTGAGCGCGACCAGCGAGAAGGCGCCCTCGATCTGGCGGATCGCTTCGATGAAGCGGTGGTTGATGTCGCGTTCCTTGCTGGTCGCCACCAGGTGCAGGATCGTCTCGGTGTCGGAGGTCGAGGAGAAGATCGCGCCCTGCTTCTGCAGCGCGCGCTGCACGGTGAGCGCGTTGGTGATGTTGCCGTTGTGGGCGACGGCAAGCCCGCCCTCGGAAAGCTCGGCGAAGAACGGCTGGACGTTGCGCAGGCCGGCGCCGCCGGTGGTGGCATAGCGGGTGTGGCCGATGGCGCGGGTGCCTTGAAGCCGCTCCAGCACCGCCGGCTTGGTGAAGGTATCGCCGATCAGCCCGACATGGCGTTCGACATGAAACTGGCTGCCGTCATAGGACACGATGCCGGCGGCCTCCTGGCCGCGGTGCTGCAGCGCATGCAGGCCGAGCGTGACGATCGCCGCGGCGTCCTGCCGGCCGAAGATGCCGAACACGCCGCACTCGTCGTGGAAATGGTCGTCGCTTTCGGCTGCGAGGCGAGCGCTGGCATGGGCCATGGGCACAGGTCCCTGTCGGAGACCCGTCATATAAGCGAGTGCGGGGCGACGTGCCACCGCAATTCGTCGGCAGGTCCGCCGCCGCAGCATCAAGGTGTGGATACTTGGAGCAACTCCAGGAAAAGCGCAAACGGTTCTCCGTCCGGAAATTGCGGCAGAACAAGGACTTGGAAGCGTGTGCCGATGCGAAGGGAGAAGGGTCATCCGTCGACCGAGTTCCCGCCGCAGCCGCGAGAGGCTGCCTCGGCCGCCCGCCCCAGGTGTCGCCCTGGCGCACGTCGCGGTTCGCGCACCCTTGCCGATGAGTTGGCCGGCAGGAGGCGGCGTTGCGCCTAACGGCGCGGCCGACACCTTGCGGGCTGCGCCGGGCAAGCGATGAGCCCCGCGGGCTCGCTGGCTGCGCCGGGCGACCGGAAAGCAATTTTGAGGAAAAATGGAAATGGTTTCTGTCCTGAATTGCAAAAGAACAAGGAACTTTGAAGGGGAGCGCCGATGCGAAAAAAAGGGGTGATCCACGCTAACCGAGTTCCCGCTGCAGCCGCGCGAGGCTGCCTCGGCCGCCCGCCTCACGTGTCGCCTTGGCGTACGTCGCGGTTCGCGCGCCCTTGCCGATGGGTGGGCCGGCAGGAGGCGGCGTTGCGCCCAAGGGCGCGGCCGACACTGCGGGCTGCGCCGGGCAAGCGATGAGCCCGTAGGCTCGCTGGCTGCGCCGGGCAGCCGGAAAAAAGCTGAAACGGTCTTCCGTGCTAAAATTGCGCCAGAACAAGGACTTACAGTGGCACGCCGGTGCCAGGAAATGGGGATCCGCTGTCAGTTCGGCGCTGCGTCGTCTTCGGCCGGCGACTCGCCGTTCGGCTCGGCCGACTGGCCGTTCGAAGGCTGGTCGGCTGGCGCGTCGGCAGACGGCTGATCGGCGGCGCCGCCGCCTTCCGCCGGCGGTGCGGCGCCGCCCTCCGGTGCCGTGTCCGGTGCCTCGCCGCTGTCGGGGTGCAGCCGTTTGAGGATTGATTTTTCAGGATCTTCCGGCAGCAGCGCCTGCAACCTGCGGCCGATGTCCTCGAGCATGGGCCGCGACTTGGCGTTGGCGATCCAGGCCGGCGGATTGGCGCCGACCAGCCAATTGAAGAACAAAAGCCCGACGGCGACGACCAGCACGCCCCGGGCGGCGCCATAGAGAAAGCCGAGGGTGCGGTCGAGTGCGCCGACGCGCGAATCGATGATGAAGTCGGCGATCTTCATGGTGATGACGGTAACCACGATCAGCGCGATGACGAAGACGACGCCGGCCGCCGCCGCCGTGGCGAGCTGCGGACTGTCGACATAGGGTTTTACGTAAGGCAGCACAGCCGGATAGAAGAAGAAGGCGGCTGCGGCGGCCGCAATCCACGACGCGATCGACAGGATCTCGCGGGAAAAGCCGCGCATCATGGCGAGCATCGCGGAGACGAGGGTGAAGCCGACGAGGATTCCGTCGAGCAGCGTAATCGGCATGTCGTTCCCCACTCCATCGGCCGGATCGGACGATCCACCCGGCCGGACCAGCAGCTGCAAATCCGGATCGTTGTCGACCGCGGGCGGACGCCCCGGTCAGTCCTCGGCAGGCGTGCCAACGACGCCCGCGATGCGCACCGCCAGATCCGCAACCGTCGCCGGATGGAACGTGCCGACGTCCGTCCCCTGCGCCGGCTGTTCCGGCCCGGCAGGCAACACGGCCTGGCCGAAGCCCAGCTTCTCGGCTTCCTTGAGGCGCTGCTGCGCATGCGAAACCGGCCTCACGGCGCCCGATAGGCTGATTTCGCCGAAATAGACGCAATCTGCGGGAAGGGCAAGAGAGCTGAGCGAGGACACCAGCGCAGCGGCAACCGCAAGGTCGGCGGCCGGCTCGCCGATGCGGTAGCCGCCGGCGACGTTGAGATAGACGTCATGGCTGGCAAAGCGCAGGCCGCAATGGGATTCGAGCACCGCCAGGACCATGGACAGCCGGGCCGAATCCCAGCCGACGACCGCCCGGCGCGGCGTGCCGAGCGGCGAGGGGGCGACCAGCGCCTGGATTTCGACCAGCACCGGCCGAGTTCCTTCCATGCCTGCAAAGACTGCGGCGCCCGGCGCCCTGGCATGCCGCTCGCCGAGAAAAAGCTCAGACGGATTGGGCACTTCGCGCAATCCCTTGTCGCTCATCTCGAACACGCCGATCTCGTCGGTCGGGCCGAAACGATTCTTCACCGCGCGCAAGATGCGGAAATGGTGGCCGGCTTCGCCCTCGAAATAGAGCACGCCGTCGACCATGTGCTCGACGACGCGTGGGCCGGCGATCTGGCCCTCTTTGGTGACATGGCCGACGAGCACCACCGCCGCGCCGGTCGACTTGGCGTAGCGGATGGTCGCCTGCGCGGCGGCGCGTACCTGGGTCACCGTTCCAGGTGCCGAATCGACGGCTTCGGTCCACAGGGTCTGGATCGAATCGAGGATCACCACGTCCGGCCGCCGACCGATGGCCAGCGTCGCGAGGATATCCTCGACATTGGTCTCGGCGGCAAGCTCGACCGGCGCGTCGGCGACTGCCAGGCGCTGCGCCCGAAGCCGGACCTGTGCCACCGCCTCTTCGCCGGAGACGTAGACGATGCGGTGCCCGCGCCGGGCGAGCGCGGCGGCCGCCTGCATCAACAGAGTGGACTTGCCGATGCCCGGGTCGCCGCCGATGAGCAGCGCCGATCCGGGCACGAAGCCGCCGCCGGTGGCGCGGTCGAGCTCGGCGATGCCGGAGACGATGCGCGGTTCGTCCTCGGTGGTGCCGGCGAGGCCGGTGAGCGCCACCGGCCGGCCCTTGCGCGGGCTGCGGGCCAGCGCCGGCCCGGCGCCGATGCCGCCGGCCGAGTCCTCTTCGACCAGGCTGTTCCACGCTCCGCAGGCCTCGCAGCGGCCGGCCCAACGGGGGTAGGCGGCGCCGCAACTCTGGCAGACGAACCGGGTCTTCAACTTCACCATCGGTGTTCAGCCCGGATCACGAACGGCGACGGCCTGGGGCCGCCGGCTCGCCCGCCCGCCGCCCGGCTGGAGCGCGCTCCTGCCGGCCGCGCGCGGCGCGTGCGCTCCCGACGGGGCCTGTGCGCCTGCGCCTGCGCCGGCCCGGCGCCGATGCCGCGGGCCGAGCCTGCTTCGAACCAGGGGGTTCCATGCTCCGCAGGCCCCGCAGCGGCCGGCCGAGCCGGGGTGGGCGGCGCCAAAGCTCTGGCAGACAAACCGGGTCTTCAACTTCACCATCGGTGTTCCGCCCGGACCACGAACGGCAACGGCCTGGGGCCGCCGGCTCGCCCGCCCGCCGCCCGGCTGGAGCTCGCTCCTGCCGGCCGCGCGCGGCGCGTGCGCTCCCGGCGGGGCCTGTGCGCCAGCGCCGGCCCGGCGCCGATGCCGCCGGCCGAGCCCTCTTCGACCAGGCTGTTCCACGCTCCGCAGGCCTCGCAGCGGCCGGCCCAACGGGGGTAGGCGGCGCCGCAACTCTGGCAGACGAACCGGGTCTTCAACTTCACCATCGGTGTTCAGCCCGGATCACGAACGGCGACGGCCTGGGGCCGCCGGCTCGCCCGCCCGCCGCCCGGCTGGAGCGCGCTCCTGCCGGCCGCGCGCGGCGCGTGCGCTCCCGACGGGGCCTGTGCGCCTGCGCCTGCGCCGGCCCGGCGCCGACGCCGCGGGCCGAGCCTGCTTCGAACCAGGGGGTTCCATGCTCCGCAGGCCCCGCAGCGGCCGGCCGAGCCGGGGTGGGCGGCGCCGAAGCTCTGGCAGACGAACAAGCCCTTCACCATCCGTGCTGAGCCGGAGCAGCAGTTCGCAGCAGCGGGTGGTCGTCGGGCCCGCGCTGCTGGGGTGCGCCGCCGGTCGTTTCCGGCAAGCCGGTTTTTGCCCGCACTGCAGACCAGCGCCGGACCGACACCGATGGCCCGGCCCGCCTGTTCGACCAGGCCGATCAGCGAGCTGCGGGTCTGGCAGCGGCCAGTTCGACGGGGATGAACTCGGCGACGCCGCAGGACATACAGCGCGGACGGTCTTGGTCGCCGCCCGTCGCTGGCGCCGGACCGGGGCCTGCGGGCAATCGACAGCCGATCGGTTCGGCCGGGAACTGTGGGTCGCCCGCCAGCCGCGCTAGTCATAGCGCTCGGGCAGGTGGCTATCCTCGGCGAGGTCGGAGAACCGCGTGAATTCGCCTTGGAAGCTCAAGCCGACCGTGCCGGTCGGGCCATGCCTCTGCTTGGCGATGATCACTTCGGCCTTGCCGCGGGCCTCGTTCATGTCGCTTTCCCATTGCAGATACTCCGGCGAGCCGGGCTTCGGCTCGCGGTTCTTCAAATAGTATTCTTCGCGGAAGACGAAGAGCACGACGTCGGCGTCCTGCTCGATCGAGCCCGATTCGCGCAGGTCGGACAGCTGCGGACGCTTGTCGTCGCGCCCTTCGACCTGGCGCGACAGCTGCGACAAAGCGATGATCGGAACCCCTAGCTCCTTGGCAAGCGCCTTCAGTCCGGTGGTGATCTCGGTGATCTCCTGAACCCGGTTCTGGGCGGCGCGTGCCGATGTGCCTTGCATCAGCTGGATATAGTCGATGACGACGATGTCGAGCCCGCGCTGACGCTTCAGCCGCCGCGCCCGCGCCGCCAGCTGGGCAATCGAGATGCCGCCGGTCTGATCGATGTAGAGCGGGATCTTCTGCATCATCTGCGAGCAGCCGACCAGCTTCTCGAAATCGTACTCGGTGATCTCGCCGCGCCGGATTTTGGACGAGGGGATTTCGGTCTGCTCGGAGATGATGCGGGTGGCGAGCTGTTCCGACGACATCTCTAGAGAGAAGAAGCCGACCACGCCGCCATTCGCCGCCTTGAACGATCCGTCCGCCTGGGGGGCGGCCTTGTAGCCATGGGCGATGTTGAAGGCGATATTGGTCGCCAGCGAGGTCTTGCCCATGCCCGGCCGCCCGGCCAGCACCACCAGGTCCGACGGCTGCAGGCCGCCCATGCGCCGGTCGAGGTCGCGCATGCCGGTGGCGATCCCCGACAGGTGCCCGTCGCGCATGAACGCGGCATTGGCCATGTCGACGGCCGTCTTGACGGCGTCGGTGAAGCTTTCGAAGCCGCCGTCGTAGCGGCCGGTTTCGGCGAGCTCGAACAGCCGCCGCTCGGCGTCCTCGATCTGGTCCTGCGGCGACAGGTCGACCGGCGCGTCATAAGCGAGATTGACCATCTCCTCGCCCACCGTGATCAGCGCGCGCCGGGTGGCCAGATCGTAGATCGCGCGGCCGTAGTCGGCGGCGTTGATGACCGTCACCGCCTCGGCGGCCAGGCGCGCCAGATATTGGGCGACGGAGAGCTCGCCGACCTTTTCCTCGGCCGGCAGAAACGTCTTCAAGGTCACCGGATTTGCGATTTTGCCCATGCGGATCAGCTCGGCCGCGACATCGAAGATCTTGCGGTGGAGCGGCTCGTAGAAATGCGCCGACTTGAGGAAGTCGGAGACCCTGTAAAAGGCGTCATTGTTGACCAAAACAGCGCCGAGAAGCGCCTGCTCGGCTTCGATGTTGTTCGGCGCCTCGCGGTAAAGCGGCTGCTCGGCGAGTGCGATCCTGCGGGCTGCTTCTGCCATCACCATCCCTGTTTCGTTGCGCGGTCCGCTGCCAATCGATTTGCCGAGACCGGCGACCCACACCGCCAACCTGTCCGCCGAGCCGGCCGCCGGACATGACCATCCGCGTCGGCCGGCAAGGCCCCGAGCTCAATGCCTGCAAGTCGCACCGGGCCACCTCAGCCCGTTCCCAAGCCTCGTGCCAAACCCAACTATCGAGCTGAGGTCGAACGCTTCACCAACGCGCCGCAATTCATGAGTCCGCCGCTGCAAGCGGATACGATCTGTGTGCGCCGTTTTCGACCCGGATGGTCGTGGATTGTGGTGTGTCCGCCCGCTATCCACAGCTCTACGATTCCTGTTGACGCACGCCCTCCGTTGCGGATAGATTGGAACATAACAGGAACAGACGGGGGAGGCAAGAGGTTTCGGCAACTTAGGCGAGATGTCTGGAGAATACTGGACGTTGTAGTTGTGCAGCGCCTTGTAGGGCCGGGCAGTTGAGGGTGGGGCCTGCGCGTTGACGACCTTGGCCCACCGCGCTTCAACACGCGCCGGCGGCGGCAGAAGCGTGTTTCCAGGGGGTGGACCGCGTGCGTCGACCTCCGAGGGGAAGCGTGCCCACCTGGGCGGCGTCGGGCATGCGCCTGCAACGGTGCCCGGGCAAGAGCCTGCGCGGCGAGCCTCCGCGCCGCCGGCTAAAGCAATTCCACGGGCTACTCAAGCAATTCCACTAGAAGTGGAAACGGTTTTCCGTCCGGAATTGCGGAAGAACAAGCACTAAGAGGAGAGCACCGCCTCAAAGAAACCGTAACCCGCTCTAGATGTCGTTTCCAAGGACGTTGTCCTTGAGTTTTGAGATGGGAGGCTTGCCGCCGAGGGCGGCATGAGGTCTGCGGGTGTTGTAATCGCACAGCCATGCCGGCATAGCTTCGGTTCGCTGGGCCGAGCTCTGGAAGGGTCGGGCGTAGAGCCATTCGCGCAGGGATGTCTGGATGAAGCGTTCGGCCTTGCCGTTGGTGCGTGGCGTGTATGGCCTGGTTCGCTTGTGGCGGATGCCGCGATTTGCGAGTGCCTTTCGAAAGAGCCAGCTTTTGTAGGCCGAGCCGTTGTCGGTCATGACGCGCTCGACCTTGATGCCATGGCGCTCGAAGAAGCCAAGCGCCCGCTCGAGGAAGGCGGTCGCGCTCGTCTTCTTCTCGTCGGGTAGGATTTCGGTGTAGGCGAGCCGGGAAGCGTCGTCGATGGCGACATGGAGAGCCTCCCAGCCGAGACCCTCGCCACGGCCGCGACGGCTGCTCTGGCCGCGCCGGTCGCCGGTGATGCGGTGGCCGATGCCGTCGATCCTGCCGAGCTTCTTGGAATCGATGTGGATCAGTTCGCCGGGCTGCTCCCGCTCGTAGCGGACGACTGCCACGGCCGGGTCGAGAGCCTTGAGCCTGCCGAGCCCGATCCGGCGCAGCGCCTTGCCGACCGTCGAGACCGGCCGGCCGAGGCGGCGCGCGATCGCCGGCCCCGACAACCGCTGGCGCCGCAGGACTGCGATCTCGGTTTCGGCGGCGGCATCGAGCCGGAACGGGCAGGAATGCGGCCGCGACGAGCGGTCGCCCAAGCCGGCAGCACCTTCCACCCGGAAGCGGTCGCGCCACTTGCGCACCGTCCTGCCGTCGACACCGAACGCCGACGCCACGGCCGCGACCGTCGAGCCCGCCTCAAGACGTTCCACGATCAGCATTCGACTGCGCGGCGTGGTTCTGGCATTCTCATGAATGTCCATCCGAGGCCCCTGGGTGACGGTCGCGTGTGTGGTAACCGCAACCTCGCATCCAAGCCTCGGACGGACAACCTCCATAGCAATGACAGCTAGAGCTTGCCGGGCTTGCGTTTGCCCCGCACGGAAGCCTTGGCAGGCGTCTTGCCTGCACCTGCCGGGGTGGTCCGCGCGGCTCGGGCATGCGCCGGCAACGGCCCAGGCAAGAGCCTCCGCCGCGAGCCTCCGTGCCGCCGGCTAAAGCAATTCCACTGGAAGTGGAAACGGTTTTCCGTCCGGAATTGCGGAAAAACAAAGACTTAGAGAGGTGTACCGATTCAAAGAAGCGGTGATCCCCTCTAGCATTTGCCGACGTCTTGCCGGCACCTGCCGGAGTGGTCCGCGCGGCTCGGGCATGCGCGGGCAACGACCCAGGCAAGAGCCTGCGCGCCGCTGGCTAAAGCAATTCCACGGAAAGTGGAAACGGTTCTCCGTCCAGAATTGCAGAAAAACAAAGACTTAGAGAGGTGCAGCGATTCAAAGAAACGGTGATCCCCTCTAGGACTTGGCGGGCTTGCGTTTGCCCCGCACGGAAGCCTTGGCCGGCGTCTTGCCGGCACCTGCCGGTGCCGTCCGCGTTGCCGGCTTGGCGGTCGCTCGCGCCGGCTGCGCGGCCGGCGCGGCCGGTTCCGGCGCGGCCTCGCGCATGGCCAGCGTCTTCTCGTTCTTGGCGATGTAGTTGCGGGTGATCGGCAGCGCGTCGTTGCGGTGCGCCAGCTGGATCTGGAACACCATCAGATCCTGCCAGCGGAAGGCAGCCTCCGAGCCCGACAAATAGAATTCCCACATCCGGCAGAAGCGCTCGTCATAGATCGCCTTGGCGCGGGCCCGGTTGGCCAGGAAGCGTTCGCGCCAGTTCTTGAGCGTCTCGGCATAGTGGAGCCGCAAGATCTCGACGTCGGTAACCATCAGCCCGCTCTTTTCGATGAACGGCAGCACCTCCGACAGCGCCGGGATGTAGCCGCCCGGGAAAATATGCTTGCGGATGAAGGCATTGGTGGCCGACGGCGGTCCCGCCCGGCCGATCGAATGGAGCACCATGACGCCGTCCGGCTTGAGCAGCGTCGCGCATTTCTCGAAGAAGGTGCGGTAGTAGTTGACGCCGACATGCTCGAACATGCCGACCGAGACGATGCGGTCGAAGCGCTCCGACAGGTCGCGGTAGTCACGCAGCTCGAAATGGACGTGACCGTCGACCCCGGCCTCGCGCGCCCGTTCGGTCGAAACCAGATGCTGCTCGGTCGACAGCGTCACCCCCAGCACGTCGACGTCGAAGGTCCGGGCAAGATAAAGGCCGAGGCCGCCCCAGCCGGAACCGATGTCGAGCACGTTCTGGCCGCTCTTCGGGGCGAGCTTGGCGGCGATGTGCCGCTTCTTGGCGAGCTGCGCCTCCTCGAGCGTCATGTCCGGCCGCTCGAAATAGGCGCAGGAATATTGCATGTCCTGATCGAGGAACAGCCGGTAGAGCTCGCCGGAGAGGTCATAATGGTGCGCGACGTTGCGCCGCGAGCGGCGCAGCGTGTTGAGCTGCTGCAGTGGCCGGATCGCGACCCGCGCGCTCTCGAGCGCCGCCGCCCAGCGATCGCCGCGGCCGGGGCCGCTGTTATGATAGAGGACCTCGAGCAGGCCGAGCACATTGCCTTCGACGATGTCGAGCTCCTCGTTCATGAATGCTTCCGGCAAGGCCAAGGTCGGATGCAGGGCGATGGCCCGCTCGGCGCGCCGGCTGCGGATCACCACATGCACCGGCGCTCCGCTGCCGTCGCCGAAGCGGCGGCTGGTGCCGCTCGGGCCGGTGATGGTGAGATTGCCGAGACGCACGAGGCGGCTGACCAGACGTTCGAGAACGATGTTCATCCTGGACCTACCGATGTTCAACAAGGGCCGAGCACCCGTCTATTTTGTGCAGCCTTAAAAATCATCGAAAAGTGAAAATTTTCTCTGGCATAAAAAAAGTCCGGACGTGGCTGTCCGGACCTTCGACTACGGGTCGGGGCGCCCGCCGGGCGCCGCCTTGGAAAAGGAAGGGGTCAGCGATCCTCCGGCTCGGCCTCGGTCGGGCCGCCTTCGTCGCCCTCGAAGAACGTCTCGGGCCGGGCGTTCTCGTTGATGTCGTCGCCATAGATCGCCTCGGCCGTCGTCAGGGTCTCGCCCTTGGCCTGCCGCTCGGCCTCTTCCGGCGAACGCGCGATGTTGAGCGTCACCGCCACCTCGACCTCCGGATGGAGGGCGATCGCGACGTTGGTGAGCCCGATGGTCTTGATCGGCTGGTTGAGCTCGACCTGGTTGCGGCCGACCGAAAACCCTTCCGCCGTCAGCAGCTCGGCGATGTCGCGCGACGACACCGAGCCGTAGAGCTGGCCGGTTTCGCCGGCCGAGCGCACGACCACGAAACTCTGGCCGTCGAGCGTGTCGGCGATCTTCTGGGCTTCGCTGCGCCGCTCCAGATTGCGCGCCTCGAGCTGGCTGCGCTGACCGTCGAACTTCTTCTTGTTGGCCTCGTTGGCGCGCAGCGCCTTGCCTTGCGGCAACAGGAAATTGCGCGCATAGCCGTCCTTGACCTTGACCGTCTCGCCCATCTGGCCAAGCCGGGAAATGCGTTCCAGAAGAATGACTTCCATCGGTGTCTTCCTTTCATAATGCAGCCGGATGGCGGCATGCCGAACTGCGAAGCCGCAAGCTGCGGCTCCGATTTTGAAAGGTCAGGCAGGCCGAAAGAGGTGGGGCGTGGCCGCCGCTGTCGCTGTCCTGCCTGACCGGCAGTTAGGGACGGCCGGGTGTCCGGCGTCCCAACCCGGGATTTGGCTGAGCTCGCACCGGCCGCGCCCGTCGCGGCAGGCCGTGGACGCCGGCGGCTGAGCCCCGCCGGCGCCGGCTCGGTTACTTGACCACGTAGGGCAGCAGGCCGAGGAAGCGCGCGCGCTTGATCGCCTTGGCGAGCTCCCGCTGCTTCTTCTGGCTGACTGCGGTGATGCGCGACGGCACGATCTTGCCCCGCTCGGAAATGTAGCGCTGCAGCAGGCGCACGTCCTTGTAGTCGATGCGCGGCGCATTGGCGCCCGAGAACGGGCAGGTCTTGCGCCGGCGGTGAAACGGGCGGCGCGTCGGGATCTGGTTGATGTCGACCATTATTCTGCCGCTCCTTCCTGGCTCTCACGCGGCCGGCGCGGCCCGCGATCCTCGCGGTCGCCGCCGCCGAAGCTGCGCGGTCCGCGGTCGCGATCGCCGAAGCTGCGCGGCCCACGGTCGCCGAAGCGGTCGCCGCGTTCGGAGCGCTCCTCGCGCTTCTGCATCATCGCCGAAGGCCCGTCCTCGTGCTTCTCCACCTTGATGGTGAGGAAGCGCAGCACGTCCTCGGACAAGCCCATCTGCCGCTCCATTTCCTTGAGCGCAGCCGCGGGCGCGTCGAGGTCCATCAGCGTATAATAGGCCTTGCGGTTCTTGTTGATGCGGTAGGTGAGGGACTTCAGCCCCCAGTTCTCGACCCGCCCGATCTTGCCGCCATTGGCTTCGACGACGCCCTTGTACTGCTCGACAAGCGCGTCGACCTGCTGTTGCGACAGGTCCTGGCGGGCAAGAAAAACATGCTCGTATAGTGCCATTCTCTTGCCTTTCTTCCTCTCTGCCCGGGCCCGGCGCTAAGCCTCTGCGACCTTGTCCAAGCCGCGCATGGGCGGCGAAGAAAGGCGCGTGACGAGACGGTCGAGAGCGGAGACACGGGAGGCGGAAGCGCCTTTGGCTTCGCGGCGGCCCCGCGGCAGCGGTGACCGGCCCTCCGTTCAGCCCCCAGCTGGGACCGGCAGATTGCGGCGGCTCATACAGGGGAAAGCCAGCGAACGCAAGCCGCCCCGGGCCCGGCGTGCCGCGATCGGCCGGATCAGTCGCGGCCGAGGTCGCGCACCGCGCCGCGGGCCGCACTGGTCGCGAAGGCGGCATAGGCCTTGAGCGCCGTCGTCACCTGCGCCGGCGCGGCTCCGCCGGCCGCCATCCCCGCCGGTCCTGCTCGGCCCGGCGCGACGCCAGCGTCGCGTCGTCGACCGCAAGCATCGAAGCTGCGGGCCGGAATGTCGATCTCGATCATGTCGCCGTCGCGGACCAGCCCGATCATGCCGCCTTCGGCCGCTTCCGGCGAGACATGGCCGATCGACAGGCCCGACGTGCCGCCGGAAAAGCGCCCGTCGGTGACCAGCGCGCAGGCTTTGCCGAGCCCCTTCGATTTCAGGTAGCTGGTCGGATAGAGCATCTCCTGCATGCCGGGGCCGCCGCGCGGGCCTTCATAGCGGATGACGACGACGTCGCCCGGCTGGATGCGGTTGGCGAGGATCGCCTGCACGGCGGCGTCCTGGCTCTCGAAGACGCGCGCCGGCCCGCTGAACACCAGGATGCTCTCGTCGACGCCCGCCGTCTTCACGATCGCAGCCGTCGGCCGCCAGATTGCCCTTGAGCACGGCGAGGCCGCCGTCTCTGCGAGAACGGGTGCGCGGCGTCGCGGATGACGCCGGCGGTGCGGTCGAGATCGAGCTCGTCCCAGCGCCGCTCCTGGCTGAAGGCGGTCTGGGTCGGCACGCCGCCGGGCGCGGCCCGGAAGAAGATCGCGCACGCTGTCGCTGGTCGTGCGGGCGATGTCCCAACGCTCGAGCGCCTCGCCGAGCGTGACCGAATGGACGGTCGGCAGCTCGCGATGGATCAGCCCGGCGCGGTCGAGCTCGCCGAGGATCGCCATGATGCCGCCGGCGCGGTGCACGTCCTCCATGTGCACGTCGGACTTGGCCGGCGCCACCTTGCACAGCACCGGCACCTGACGCGACAGCCGGTCGATGTCGTCCATGGTGAAGTCGATCTCGCCCTCATGCGCGGCGGCCAGGATGTGCAGCACCGTGTTGGTCGAGCCGCCCATGGCGATGTCGAGCGCCATGGCATTCTCGAAGGCGCCCTTCGAGGCGATCGCGCGCGGCAGGACGGCTGGCGTCGTCCTGCTCGTAGTAGCGCTGGGCGAGGTCGACGATCAGGTGGCCGGCCTCGACGAACAGGCGCCGCCGGTCGGCATGGGTGGCGAGCGTCGAGCCGTTGCCGGGCAGCGACAGGCCGAGCGCCTCGGTCAGGCAGTTCATCGAATTGGCGGTGAACATGCCCGAGCAGGAGCCGCAGGTCGGGCAGGCCGAGCGCTCGATCACCTTGACGTCCTCCTCGGAGACCCGGTCGTCGGCGGCCGCGACCATGGCATCGACGAGGTCGAGCGCCTGGGCCTTGCCGGCGAGCACGACCTTGCCCGCCTCCATCGGCCCGCCGGAGACGAACACCGCCGGAATGTTGAGCCGCAGCGCCGCCATCAGCATGCCCGGCGTGATCTTGTCGCAATTGGAGATGCAGACCATGGCGTCGGCGCAATGCGCGTTGACCATGTATTCGACGCTGTCGGCGATCAGCTCGCGCGACGGCAGCGAATAGAGCATGCCGTCATGGCCCATGGCGATGCCGTCGTCGACGGCGATGGTGTTGAACTCCTTGGCGACGCCGCCGGCCGCCTCGATCTCGCGCGCCACCAGCTGGCCGAGGTCCTTGAGGTGCACATGGCCCGGCACGAACTGGGTGAAGGAGTTGACGACGGCGATGATCGGCTTGCCGAAGTCGGCGTCCTTCATGCCGGTGGCGCGCCACAGGCCGCGGGCACCGGCCATGTTGCGGCCGTGAGTGGTGGTTCTGGAGCGGTAGGCTGGCATTTACGGGCAGGTCCTGTCGTCTCGGGCCGCAGCCGAAGCGGCTTCGGCGGTCTGGCGATGCTGTTAACCAATAATGCACGGCTCGTCACGCCCTTGACACGACAAGCTTGCGTGCCGCAGGACGGCAGCAAGGCGCCAGGAGGACGACCCGCCGTGTCGATCGCATTCACCTTTCCGGGTCAAGGCAGCCAAAGCGTGGGCATGGGCCGAGATCTGGCGATGGCGTTTCCCGAAGCCCGCCGGGTTTTCGAGGAGGTCGACGCCGCGCTGGGCGAGCCGCTGTCGAGGCTGATCTGGGAAGGCCCGGAGGAGCAGCTGACGCTGACGGCCAACGCCCAGCCGGCGCTGATGGCCGTGTCGATCGCCGCCCTGCGGGCGCTCGAGGCGCGCGGCTCGAGCCTGGCCGACAGCGCGGCCTATGTCGCCGGTCACTCGCTCGGCGAATACTCCGCGCTTGCCGCGACCGGAGCGCTGTCGCTGGCCGACGCGGCGCGCCTGCTCAGGGTGCGCGGCAACGCCATGCAGCACGCCGTCCCGGTCGGGCAGGGCGCCATGGCCGCCATTCTCGGCCTGGAGCAGGCCGAGGTGGAAGCCGTCTGCGCCGAGGCCGCCGCGCTGGCGACCTGCCAGATCGCCAACGACAATGGCGGCGGACAGCTGGTCGTTTCCGGGGCCAAGGCAGGTGTCGAAGCCGCCGCGCGCCTGGCGCTCGCAAAGGGGGCCAAGCGCGCGATCATGCTGCCGGTCTCGGCGCCGTTTCACTCGGCGCTGATGCAGCCGGCCGCCGAGGCGATGCGCGCCGCGCTGGCCGAGGTGGCGATCGGCCGGCCGTCGGTGCCGGTGGTGTCCAATGTCGCCGTGGCGCCGCTCACCGAGCCGCGGCAGATCGCCGACCGGCTGATCGAGCAGGTGACCGGCCGCGTCCGCTGGCGCGAGACGATCGAATGGTTCGCGGCGCACGGCGTCACCACCTTGGTCGAGATCGGTGCCGGCAAGGTGCTGAGCGGTCTTGCCCGCCGCATCGACCGCCAGCTGACCACGGTGGCGATCGGTACGCCGGCCGAGGTCGAGGCCGGGCTCGCCGCGCTCGCCTGAGACAGGGATCGGAACCACCGGGGAGGGCAAGACATGTTCGATCTGACCGGCCGCAAGGCTCTCGTCACCGGCGCCTCGGGCGGCATCGGCGAGGCGATCGCCCGGGCACTCCATGCGCAGGGCGCCATGGTCGGCCTGCATGGCACGCGCGTCGAGCGGCTTGAGGCGCTCGCCGGCGAGCTTGGCGAACGGGCCAGGCCGTTCGCCGCCAACCTCGCCGACCGCGATGCCGTCAAGCAGCTCGGTCAGCGCGCCGAGCGCGAGCTCGACGGCGTCGACATCCTGGTCAACAATGCCGGCATCACCCGCGACGGCCTGTTCGTGCGCATGTCGGATGCCGATTGGGACGGCGTCATCGAGGTCAACCTGACTGCCGTGTTCCGGCTGACCCGCGAGCTCACCCATCCGATGATGCGCCGCCGCTTCGGCCGGGTGATCAACATCACCTCCGTGGTCGGCGTCACCGGCAATCCGGGCCAGGCCAATTACTGCGCCTCCAAGGCCGGCATGGTCGGCTTCTCCAAGTCGCTCGCCCAGGAGATCGCCACCCGCAACGTCACCGTGAACTGCGTCGCGCCCGGTTTCATCGAATCGGCGATGACCGGCAAGCTCAACGACCGGCAGAAGGAAGCGATCATGTCGGCGATCCCGATGAAGCGGATGGGTTTGGGGGCGGACGTGGCTGCCTCGGTGGTCTATCTGGCCTCCGACGAGGCCGGCTACGTCACCGGCCAGACGCTTCACGTCAACGGCGGCATGGCGATGATCTGAGCCTGACCCGGCGGCTCCGTCCGGCGGCGGTTTTCGCCTTGGACGCCGTCGCTTTTTCGTGTAATGCGCCCTCGACCGAGCTCGTTCGGGACATAGATGGCGGCCGGTAGGCTCCTGCCGGCGCGGAAAAAATGTTTCAACTTGATCGGCGGCAATCAGGCCGCTAACGAAGACATACTAACTGAAGACGAGGGTTTCCCCATGAGCGATACCGCAGAACGCGTCAAGAAAATCGTTGTCGAGCATCTTGGCGTGGAGGCCGACAAGGTCACGGAAGCGGCAAGCTTCATCGACGACCTTGGCGCCGACAGTCTGGACACGGTCGAGCTCGTGATGGCCTTCGAAGAGGAGTTCGGCGTCGAGATCCCAGACGATGCTGCGGAGACGATCCTGACCGTCGGCGATGCCGTCAAATATATCGACAAGGCCTCCGCCTGACGGGCGCGCTCCGACGGTCCCCCCATGCGCTCCTGAGAACCCGGCATGCGGCGCGTCGTCGTCACCGGCATGGGGCTGCTCTCCCCGTTCGGCGTGGGCTACGAGCACGGGTGGAAGCACATCCTGGCGGGCGACAGCGCTGCCCGACGCATCACCGAGTTCGAGGTCGAGGACCTGCCGTGCAAGATCGCGCACATCATCCCGCGCGGCGACGGCAGCGACGGCAGCTTCAATCCCGAGGCCGTGCTCGAGCCGAAGGAGCTGCGCAAGATCGGCGACTTCATCCTCTACGGCATTGCTGCCGCCGACGAGGCGCTCGCCGATTCCGGCTGGCAGCCCAAGACCGACGATGAGCGCAACAGCACTGGCGTTTTGATCGGATCGGGCATCGGCGGCATCGACGGCATCGCCCAGAACGCGCTCATACTGGCCGATCGCGGGCCGCGCCGCATCAGCCCGTTCTTCATCCCCGGCAACATCATCAATCTGGTTTCCGGCCAGGTTTCGATTCGCCATGGCCTCAAGGGACCCAACCATGCGGTGGTGACGGCCTGCTCGACGGGCGCTCATGCAATCGGTGACGCCGCCCGCATGATCGCCTTCGAGGATGCCAACGTCATGGTGGCCGGGGGCACCGAATCCCCGGTGACGCGGCTGTCGATGGCCGGCTTCGCCGCCTGCCGGGCGCTGTCGACCGATCGCAACGACCAGCCGCAGCAGGCATCGCGGCCGTTCGACCGCGACCGCGACGGCTTCGTCATGGGCGAGGGCGCCGGCATCCTGGTGCTCGAGGCCCTCGATCACGCCAAGGCCCGCGGCGCCAAGATCTATGCCGAGGTGATCGGCTACGGCATGAGCGGCGATGCCTACCACATCACGGCGCCTGCCGAGGACGGCGACGGCGCGTTCCGCTGCATGACGGCAGCGCTGAAGCGGGCAGGCCTCGCCCCGGCCGACATCGACTACATCAACGCCCATGGCACCTCGACCATGGCCGACACCATCGAGCTCGCCGCCGTCGAGCGCCTGGTCGGCAATGCCGCCTCGCGGATCTCGATGTCGTCGACCAAGTCGGCGATCGGCCACCTGCTCGGCGCAGCCGGCGCCGCCGAGGCGATCTTCTCGATCCTGGCGATCCGCGACAACATCGCGCCGCCGACCATCAATCTCGACAATCCGGCCGTCGACACGGCGATCGATCTGGTTCCGAACCGGCGGCGCGAACGGCCGATCGACGTCGTCCTGTCGAACTCCTTCGGCTTCGGCGGCACCAACGCATCGCTGGTCTTCCGGCGCTACGACGGCTGACGGGCCGGCGCTGCCGCAAAATCAGCCAGATTTGCACGCTAGGGCTCGCGGCCGGGGTGTCCCTTTAGCGTTCGTCAAGGGAAGGGTAGTGCCGAGATGACCATGGATCCGGCGAACCAGGGCGAGTTGAGGCGGCGTGCCGGAGCGGAGCGTCCGCTCGAGCCGAAGTCGGCCAGCGAAGCACTGCGTCCCGAGACGGCCCGGGCGCGGCGGCTGCGCCGCTCGCGGCAATCGCGCAACCAGATCGTCGTCTTCCTCAACTTCCTGATGTCGCTCGTCGTGCTTGCCGTGCTAGCCGGCGGACTGGCGGTCTATTTCGGCAAGCGGTCGTTCGAGGCACCGGGTCCCGGCAATGCCGACACCACCTTTCAGGTCAAGCCGAAGGAAAGCGTTGCAGACATCTCCGACCAGCTCGAGCGGCGCGGCCTGGTGAGCGACGGGCGCGTATTCCAGGTCGGCGTGCGCGCCTATGGCAATGGCGCTCAGCTCAAGGCCGGAGAGTACGAGATCAAGGCCGGCGCTTCGATGCACGACATCATGGACGTGCTGAAGAGCGGCAAGTCGATCCTCTATTCGCTGACCGTGCCGGAGGGACTGACGGTGGCGCAGGCCTGGCAGCGCATTGCCGAAAATGACGCCCTGTCCGGCGATATGCCGGCGGCGATGCCGCCGGAGGGCACGCTGGCGGCCGACACGCAGCGCTTCACCCGCGGCACCCCGCGCGCCGACGTGATCGACAAGATGCTCGCCGATCAGCAGAAGCTCGTCGACGAGATCTGGCAGCAGCGCGATGCCGACCTGCCGCTGGCGAGCGAGAAGGATTTCGTCACCCTTGCTTCGATCGTCGAGAAGGAGACCGGTCGTGCCGATGAGCGGCCGCGGGTCGCTGCCGTGTTCATCAACCGGTTGAAGAAGAACATGCGGCTGCAATCCGATCCGACCATCATCTATGGCCTGTTCGGCGGCGCCGGCAAGCCGGCGGACCGGCCGATCCTGCAGGCCGACATCGACAAGCCGACGCCCTACAACACCTACGTCATTAAGGGCTTGCCGCCGTCGCCGATCGCCAATCCCGGGCGCGCCGCGCTCGAAGCGGTGGCGCGGCCGCTGCAGACCGACGACCTCTATTTCGTTGCCGACGGCAATGGCGGCCATGTGTTCGCCGCGACGCTGGCCGAGCACAACGCCAATGTCGCGCGCTATCGCGCCCTGCAGAAGCAGGCCGACGACGCCGGCAAGGCGCCGGCCGATGCCGGAGCAACCCAGCAATAGGCCAATCCGGCCCGGCTTGCTGATGGGGCTGGAGTTTGCGCGCCGCGATGCGCTAGAACTTGCAATGAGCGGCCGGCCGGCGAACCCACGGGACCGGCGGACAAGGCCGCCAACACGATGGGGGGCGCACGAGAATGGCCTTGCAGAGCATGACCGGCTTTGCTCGTGCGGCAGCCGACCAGGCAGGCGCTGCGATCGCCTGGGAGGTGAAGTCGGTGAACGGCAAGGGCGTCGAGGCGCGGCTGAGGCTTCCGCCGGGCTTCGAGCGGGCCGAGGGGCCCGCCCGCCAGGCGATCCAGAAGCGCTTCGCGCGCGGCAACATCCAGGCATCGCTGACGGTGGTGCGCATCGGGCTGCAGATCCAGCCCGTGGTGAATGAGACATTCCTCAAGGACTTGGCCGGGCTTGCCCGGCGGCTCGAAGAGCAATTCGGCGCTCAGCCGGCCCGCGCCGACGGCCTGCTGGCCTTGCGCGGCGTGCTGGAGCTGCCCGAAAGCGTCGAGGACGAGGCCACCCGGCTCGCCACCGACGCCGCGATCCTGTCGACGCTCGACGCCGCGCTGGGCGGGCTGGAGGAGGCGCGCATGGCCGAGGGCGCCGCGCTCGGCGTCCTGCTCAGCCGCCATCTCGATACCATCGAGCAGCTGACGCTCAAGGCCGAAGCCGATCCGGCCCGCGAGCCGGCCACCATCCGCGAGCGCCTGGCCGAACAGATCCGCTTGCTGCTGGAGCCGGGCGCGACGCTGGACGAGCAGCGGCTCTACCAGGAGGCCGCGTTTCTGGCGAGCCGCGCCGACATTCGCGAGGAGATCGACCGGCTGAAGACGCACGTCGCCTCGGCGCGCAATCTGATTGCCGGCGGCGGTCCGATCGGCCGCAAGCTCGATTTTCTGGCGCAGGAATTCAATCGCGAGGCGAACACGCTGTGCTCCAAATCCAACGCTGCCCCGATCACGGCGACCGGGCTGGAGCTCAAATCCGTGGTCGACCAGTTCCGCGAGCAGGTCCAGAACCTGGAGTAAGGGCGATGGCAGCTTCCAACGCCGATGCCGCGATCCGCCGCCGCGGGCTGATGCTGGTTCTCTCGTCGCCTTCCGGAGCCGGCAAGTCGACGATCGCCCGCACGCTTCTGCAAGAGGATCCTTCGCTGGCGCTGTCGGTCAGCGTCACCACCCGGCCGAGCCGCCGCAGCGAGGTCGAGGGCGTTCACTATCACTTCGTCTCGATCCGCGAATTCGAGCGGCTGCGCGATTCCGATGCGCTGCTCGAATGGGCCGAGGTGCACGGCAATTTCTATGCCACGCCGCGCGAGCCGGCCGAGAAGGCGATGGCCGAGGGCCGCGACATGCTGTTCGACATCGATTGGCAAGGCGCCGAACAGCTCAAGGAGAAGATCCCGGCCGACATCGTCTCGATCTTCATATTGCCGCCCTCGCTCGAGGAGTTGAAGGGGCGGCTGATGCGCCGCGCCGAGGATCAGGAAGCGGTCATCGAAGCCCGGCTGGCCAATGCGCGGATCGAAATCGAGCATTGGCGAAGCTATGACTTCATCGTCATCAACGACAAGCTCGACAGCGCCTACCAGGCCGTGCGGGCGATCGTCACCGCCGAGCGTCTGCGCCGCGACCGCCGCCTCGGCCTGTTCGATTTCGTCTCCGGCCTGCTCGCCGAAGAGGTCACCTGAGCGGACGATTATTGCAGTCTTGTGAGGGATTTAGCTGGCCCGCCGGAGGCTTCCGAAAAATTCTCGGAGCAGACTTGAAACGGATCGGGCTATAAACCAGATCGTAAGCGCGTGGCCGGCCTTGCGCGCGGGCGCAGTTGAGCGGCCAATCGGATCGTCGACTTTTGCGGAGGAGCACGAATCATGCCTGCCAAGGAGGTGAAGTTTCACGAGGACGCCCGCGAGCGTCTGCTGCGCGGCGTCAACATCCTCGCCGACGCGGTGAAGGTGACGCTCGGCCCGAAGGGCCGCAACGTCGTCATCGACAAGTCGTTCGGCGCTCCGCGCATCACCAAGGACGGCGTCACCGTCGCGAAGGAGATCGAGCTCGAGGACAAATTCGAGAACATGGGCGCGCAGATGGTGCGCGAGGTGGCGTCGAAGACCAGCGATGTCGCCGGCGACGGCACCACCACCGCGACCGTGCTTGCCCAGGCGATCGTCCAGGAGGGCGCCAAGGCGGTGGCCGCCGGCATGAACCCGATGGACCTGAAGCGCGGCATCGACAAAGCAGTGGAGGCCGTGGTCGGCGAGCTGCAGAAGAATGCGCGCAAGGTGACCCGCAATGACGAGATCGCCCAGGTGGCGACCATTTCCGCCAATGGCGACCCGGAAATCGGCCGCTTCCTGGCCGAGGCGATGCAGAAGGTCGGCAACGAGGGCGTGATCACGGTCGAGGAGGCCAAGACCGCCGAGACCGAGCTCGAAGTGGTCGAAGGCATGCAGTTCGACCGCGGCTACTTAAGCCCCTACTTCATCACCAACCCCGACAAGATGCGCGCCGAGCTCGAGGATGCCTATGTTCTGATCCACGAGAAGAAGCTCTCAAACCTGCAGGCGATGCTGCCGGTGCTGGAGGCGGTGGTCCAGTCTTCCAAGCCGCTGCTGATCGTGGCCGAGGACGTCGAGGGCGAGGCGCTCGCCACGCTGGTGGTCAACAAGCTGCGCGGCGGCCTGAAGATCGTGGCCGTCAAGGCACCGGGCTTCGGCGACCGCCGCAAAGCCATGCTCGAAGATATCGCGATCCTCACCGGCGGCACCGCCGTTTCCGAGGATCTCGGCATCAAGCTCGAGAACGTCACCTTGAACATGCTCGGCCGCGCCCGGCGGGTCTCGGTGGATAAGGAGAACACCACGATCGTCGACGGCGCCGGTTCGAAGGAGGACATCGCCGGCCGTATTGCGCAGATCAAGGCGCAGATCGAGGAGACCACCTCCGACTACGACCGCGAGAAGCTGCAAGAGCGGCTGGCCAAGCTCGCCGGCGGTGTCGCCGTGATCCGGGTCGGCGGCTCGACCGAGGTCGAGGTCAAGGAACGCAAGGATCGGGTCGACGACGCGCTGCACGCCACCCGTGCCGCCGTCGAGGAGGGCGTGCTGCCGGGCGGTGGGGTCGCGCTGCTGCGCGCCGCGCGGGCGCTCGATGACCTTGCCTCCGACAACGGCGACCAGCGGCATGGCATCGAGATCGTGCGCCGGGCGGTTGAATGGCCGGTCCGGCAGATCGCCGAGAACGCCGGCGCGGAAGGCTCGATCGTCGTCGGCCGGCTGCGTGAGCTCGGCGATTTCAGCCAGGGCTGGAACGCGCAGACCGGCGCCTACGGCGATCTCTATGCCGAAGGCGTCATCGATCCTGCCAAGGTGGTGCGCTCGGCGTTGCAAGGCGCAGCCTCCGTGGCCGGCCTTTTGGTCACCACGGAGGCGATGGTTGCCGAGAAGCCCAAGAAGGACGCGCCGATGCCGCCGATGCCCGGCGGCGGCATGGGATATTAGACCCTACGCAAGATCTAGGGCAATTCCAGGAAAAGCGGCAACGGTTTCCGTCCGGATTGCGGAAAAACAAAGACTTGGAGGGGAGCACCGATGCGAAGAAAAGGTGCTCCCCCTCTAGGCTGAAGGCCGCTCGGCGTTCGGATCCATGTAGACGAACTCCCAGACGTGTCCATCCGGATCCTGGAAGCTGCAGCCATACATGAAGCCGAGATCGATGACCGGCTTCCAAGGTCTGGCGCCCGCCGCAAGCGCCTTGGCCAGGGTGTCGTCGACTTCGGCCCGGCTGCTTGCCGACAGGCAGGTGATCGTCTCCGTGGTTTGGAAGGCATCGCTGACCGGCTGGGTGATGAACTCCTTGAACCGGGCCTGCAGCTGCAGCATGGCGTAGATGTTCTCCTCGACGATCATCGCGGCGCAGCTGTCGTCGGAGAATTCCGGATTGAAGCTGAAGCCGAGCGCGCCGAAAAAGCGCTTGGTGGCGTTCAGGTCGCTGACCGGCAGGTTGATGAAGATCATTCGCATCGTCGTTCACTCCCAGAACCATCGAGATCAGCAAACCTATGTGCGGTTCGCGCCGCAGACGTCCAGCCTGCGGCTTCGGTTGGGGCAATCATCGCGGGCGCCTGCCGGCCGGCAGAAGGTTGGCCAGCCGTACGAACTCGGCTACCGTGAGGGTCTCGGCCCGCCGCGTGCCGTCGATCGCCGCGGCCTCGAGCAGCGCCGCCCCGCCCAAACCCTTCAGGCTCTGGCGCAGCATTTTCCGGCGCTGGCCGAAGGCCGCCTCGGTCACCCGGGCGAGAGCATCGGCATCGGCCGGCAGCGGCACCTCCCGCGGCACGAACGACACCACCGCCGACGTCACCTTCGGCGGCGGCGTGAAGGCCTGCGCAGGAATGTCGAAGGCAATGCGCGCCTCGCTGCGCCAGCCGGCGAGCACGGCCAGCCGTCCGTAGGACGGGCTGCCGGGTGGGGCCACGATGCGCTCGGCGACTTCGCGCTGGAACATCAGCGTCATCGATCGCCAGAATGGCGGCCAGGGTGAAGCCGAAAGCCAGCGCACCAGAAGTTCGGTGCCGATGTTGTAGGGCAGGTTGGCGACCAGCTTGACGCGGGCGTCGCCGCACAGCGTCGCATAGTCGATGGCGAGCGCATCGCCCTCGATCACGGCGAGGCGGCCGGGATAGTGCTCGGCGATCTCGGCCAAGGCCGGCAGGCAGCGCTGGTCGCGCTCGATCGCGATCACCTTGCCTGCGCCGTGCGCCAAGAGCGCCCGGGTAAGACCGCCGGGCCCCGGGCCGATCTCGATTACGGCGGTGTGCAAAAGATCGCCCGCGGCCCGGGCGATCTTGCCGGTGAGATTGAGGTCGAGCAGGAAATTCTGGCCCAGCGCGCGCCGCGCGGCGAGGCTGTGGCGGGCGATCACCTCGCGCAGCGGCGGCAGGCCGTCCGCCGTCATGCCGTCCCGGCGGAACGCTGCGCCAGACGCTGGGCCATGCGCAGCGCCGCAATCAGGCTGTCGGCGCGGGCCAATCCCTTGCCGGCGATGTCGAAGGCAGTGCCGTGATCGGGCGAGGTGCGCACGAACGGCAAGCCCAGCGTGACGTTGACGGTTTCGTCGAAGGCCAGCGTCTTGGCCGGGATCAGTGCCTGGTCGTGATACATGCAGATCGCGGCATCGAAGTCGGCGCGGGCGCGGGCGTGGAAGATCGTATCGGCCGGACGCGGCCCGACCACGTCGATGCCCTCCGCCCGCAAGGTGTCCACCGCCGGGCGGATGATTTCTTCCTCCTCGCGGCCGAGGGCACCGCCTTCGCCGGCATGGGGATTGAGCCCCGTCACCACCAGCCTCGGCCGGGGAATGCCGAAGCGCCCGGCAAGATCGGCCGCGACGACATGCACGGTCTCGACGATCGCCTCGGTGGTCAGCGCCGCCGCCACCTCGGCGAGCGCGACATGGATGGTGACGGGCACGGTGCGCAAGGTCGGGCCGGCCAGCATCATCACCGGGGTGGCGCGCTTGCCCGTGCGCCGGCTTGCCAGATGAGCGAGGTATTCGGTGTGGCCGGCGAACTTGAAGCCGGCCTCATAGAGCATCTTCTTGGCGATCGGCAAGGTCACCAGGGCCGCGGCGCGGCCTTCGAACACGTCGTCCACCGCGCGGTCGACGGACTGGATGACGCCGGCGGCGTTGCCGGGGTCGGGCTCGCCGGGGCGGTCGGAGAAGCGGCTGCCGAGCGGCACAACCGGCAGCGCGTCGGCAAACAGCGCGGCGGCCGTCTCGGCACCGGCCGTGCGCACCTTGACCGGTTGCCCGATCGCCTCGGCGCGCCGTGCAACCAGCTCAGGGTCGGACAGCAGATAGAAGGGCGGCACCTGGTGTGCGTCGCGCAGCCGCCATGCGGCGATCGCAACCTCTGGACCGATGCCTGACGGATCGCCTGCGGTGAGCGCCAGTGGCGGCACGCGGGCCGGCCCTTCCCGTCAGCGCTCGACGATTTGCGCCCGCTTGCGCAATTCCTCGGTATAGGTCTTGTTCAACGCGTCCATGTCGGTGTTCTTGGCGGCGGTGTTCTGCTCGCTGTTGAGCACCATCTGGGCGGCGCGGTCGTCGGACACCTCGCGGGCGCTGCAGATGCCGATGAACTCGATGCCGCGATCGGTCTGCTTCACCGGCGTGGCGCTGCCGGGGCGGGAGGCCTTGATCGATTCGGCCCAGTCGCTCGGCAGTTCGGGCGCCAGCACCCGGCCGAGATCGCGCACCGTGACATCGACCAGGCCTTTGGCGAACTGCCGCGTGGTGTCGCAGCTGGTGAAACGGGCGCGCATCGCTTCGGCCTCGTTCTTGCGCTTGCCGAGCGAGCCCTTGTCGTTGGCAGGCACCACGAAGATCACCTGCTGCAGCATGTATTCGGTCGCCGAAGGCTTGTTGCCGCCGCGCTCCAGCATCTTGCGCACCGCCTGCTGCTCGGTCAGCCGGCCGCCCGGCCCGGCGCCGCCGCGGGCGCGTGCCGCCAAGGCCTGCTGCCAGCTCATCTGGGCGCGGATGAAGCCCTTGAAATGCTCTTTGGTCACGCCGGACTTTTCCAGGACGGTATCGAGCTGGGCCACCGGCATCTTGTTGTTCTTGGCGAAATTCACGTAGGCGTCGTCGACCTGCTGATCGGTGACGCGGATGTTGAGCCGCTGCGCCTCCGTCAGATGCAGCGCCTGCTCGATCAGCGATTCGGACGCGCTCTGCTTGCTGCGCTGCAGCTTGATGAAAGCGGCACGCCGCTGGAGATCGTAACTGGTGATCGGCACGCCGTTGACGACATATTTGATCTCCCCGCCGCCCGCTCCGGCAGCGTCCGCTGCCGGCACCTCGGCGTTGGCAACCATCAGGACGGCCAGCCCGGCCGCGAGGACGATTTTGCGCAGCAGTGACGTCATCCCCTGCAAATTCCCGATTCCGATTGACCAAATCAACGGGCGCTCATGGCCCGCTTATGCGGCGAAACGATGACTTTCACCTATTGGGTGGTGCCGAACGAGGAGGAGTTGGTGCCGAAATCGCCGAGCGTGCGGAACGACACGTTGAAGCCGATCGACTGGGTCGTATCCCGGGTGTCGCGGTCGCGGCTTTGCGAGAAGGTCATCGAATAGGTGAAGCACTCGTCGCTGTAGCTGAAGCCGGCCGAATCCTGCACCAGCGTATCGGCTTCCAAGTCATAGGTGCCGGAACCGAAGAGGCGCCAGTTCTTGCGCACTTGGGTCGATCCGCCGACGGTCATCTCGCGCCGGTCGTCGGGGAAGCCGTAAAGAGGCTGGGCCTGGATGAAGGCATAGCGTCCGCTGAGCGACCAGATCGGGTTCGAATAGGCGCCGCGCAGCTCGGTGCGCCGGGCCTCGAAGGTCTGCTCGTCGAAGCGCCCGCTGACCGAAGCCGACAGGCCGTGCGGCGTGGCGAAGCCGGCCAGGGCGACATAGTCGGAGACGTCGGTCTCCAGGCCGGAGAAGGCTCCGGCATTGACCAGATCGGGCTCGGCGAAGGGGTTTTCCCCGCCCAGCTGGTAGGATTGGCCGAACAGCGCGTTGGTGGTCCAGCCACTAGCGAAGCTGCCGGAATAGCGCATGCCGAGGTTGGCCCGGGTGCCGCCTTCGATGCGGTCGAAGCCGGAAAACTTGTCGCGCTCAAACAGCGTGGTGGCGTCGAAGACGAAGCTTTGGGCGTCTTCGTTGGGGATGCCGAGCTTGCCCTGATAAGCCGCGTTCGGCCGCGCGAACACCTGCGCTACGGGCTCGAGCACATGGCTGCCGTCGGGCAGCGAGAACAGCAGCGGCCAGCGCATCTCGAGACCGGCGGTGGCCATGAAGCGCTGATAGAAATTGGCCAGGTCGGAAACGACGCCGTTATAGACGTCGCCCTCCGGACTGTAGGCGAGGCCGTTGAGGGAGCCGGCCATATTGTTGATCGCCGCCAGCGAGGCGGGGGTGAGGTCGGAGCCGATCGCGTCGCCGCGGACGTCGAACATCGGCGTGATCACCAGTCCGGCGTCGGTGATCAGCGATTTCTGCCATTCGGCCTCCGCCGTCAGGCGCCCGTCATTGCCTTCCACACCGCGCACGCTGGGCACGTCCGGAAAATAATCCAGCGCGGAACGGTGGATCACCTGGGCATTCATGTCGAAGTTGAGCTCGCCGCCGAAGACCGGCTGGTCGGGCGTGTAGGAATAATCGAAGCTCGGCAGCAGCCAGGGCTGCTCATCGTTGCGCGCCAACAGCTGATCGTCGAGATACTGCTCCTGAACCTGGAATTTCATCGCCCGCAGGTCGAAATAATTGCGGCCATCGAGCCCCGTCAAATAGAGCTGCGACTGGTGCACGTAGTCGTTGAAGCCGGGGATCCGGTAGGTATAGGAAAAATTCTTGTCGGACTGCAGCAGGAGGTCCCACCCCCAGGTCCAGCGCGGGTTGATCTTGAACGAGCCCTTCGAGCCGATCATGCCGCGCAGCTTGTTGGGGTCGTCCGGCGGTCCGCGGTCGACAGTGAGCGGGTCGAAGGCCTCGGGGTCCTGCTGGTCGATCCCGGCCATGCGCAGCACGTACTGGCCGTTGTTGAAGCGCTGCCGCCACTCGGCCATGCCGAGAAAGCCCTGCTTGGTGTAGTAGCGGCCGTTCAACGTCAGGTCGTAGGTCGGCGACAGCGCCACGTAGAACGGGATGTCGATGCCGGTTCCGAGCTTGCTCTGGAAGATCACGCCCGGGATCAGGAAGCCGGTCTTGCGTTTGACGGTCGGGTCGGGCATCTCGAAGGCCGGGGCGTAGGCGATCGGCCGCCCGAAGAGCTCGAAGCGCGAGTTCTCGAAGCGCACGGTCTTGGCCTGGCCGTTCCAGATGATCTTGCGCGCCTTGATCCGCCAGATCGGCGCACGGTTGGGATTTTTCTCGCACGGCGCGCAGGCGGTGTAGACGCCGTTGTTGAAGGTGGTCAGATTGCCGCCTTCCCGCTCGGCGCTTTCAGCGGCGAAATAGGCCTTATCGACGGTTTCGATGCGCAGCGCGTTGAGAAAGCCGTCGGCAAAATCGTCGGTGATGTCGATCTCGTCGGAGTACACTTTGGTGCCGGTGCTGTCGATCAGCGCCACGTCGCCGCTGGCCACCAGCCTGCCGGTCTTGCGGTTGTAGGTGACCTTCTTGGCGACCAGCTTGTTGCCGCCGTAGTCGATCTGCACCCGGCCGGCGGCGGTCACCGTGTTGTTGTCCTGGTCGTAGGTCAGCGTATCGGCCTCGAGCAGCATCTGCGAGCCCGACGGAATCGACGGGGCGTCGAGCTGCACGCCCTTGGCGGCGAGCGCCGGCAACAGCATGGCAGCGCCGCCGAGCAGGCCCGACAACGCCGTCGCGCCGATCAGACGCGACAGGCGGGCCGAGGATCGGAATGTGGCCTGCACCACCGACACTAACCATCCTCCTTGTGGAGCAGGAACGTTACCCCGAAAAACAGCGCCACGACCACCGGCAGCCACGCTGCGACGGCAGGCGGCACCACCCCGGCAGTCCCGAACGCCTTCACCAGGACCGATACGACATAAAGCAGAAACCCGGCGACGATGCCACCCAGAACCATCGTTGCCGATTGCCCCAGCCGTGCAAAACGCATTGATACCGTTGCCGCAATCAGCGTCATGGCGATCAGCAATGGCGGCAGCGCCAGAAGCGACTGGAACTGCATCGCGAATGCATTTGCCCTCAATCCGAACGAACGCGCGACATCGATTTTAGCCGGGAGATCGAAAAAGGGAATGGTCTCCGGCCGCGCAAGCCGCTCCTGGACAATCTCGGGCCGGAGGTTGGTCTTGACCTCGATCCGGTCGAGCCTCCTTTGCGACGACCCGGCAAGCTGTTCGACGTCGAACAGCTCCCAATGGCCCTTCTTGAGCAGGGCCCGCTTGGCGTCGAGCCGCTCGACGATGTCGCCGCCGTCGTCGAAGCGGAAAAAGATGGCGTCGGACAGCTCCAGGCCCTGATTGAGCACTGCACGCGCGCCGATGATGGTGTCGCCTTCGGCCGTGCGCTGGCGGATCCAGGGCGCATCGAAGGCCGTGACCTCGTTCGAGCGCCCTGCCCGCAGCGCCGTCTCCATCGCCTCCGCACGCGAGAACCCGTATGCGGCCAGCGGGTTGAGCAGGGTGATGGTGAGCACGCCGAAGAGCAGCGCCCCGACGCAGGCGGGCAGCAGGAATTGCCAGGCCGAGACGCCGGCGGCGCGGGCGATCACCAGCTCGTATTTGCGGTTCAGCGAGACGAGTGTCGCCATCGCGGCGAATAGGCCGACGAACGGCACCACCTGCTGCATGATCATCGGCACCCGCAGCGCCGACATGCCGAGCGCGGTGCGGGCGGTGAAACCGGGCAACCCGCCCAAGCTGCCCGACAGCTCGGTGAAGTCGATGATGTAGACCAGCGCGAAGATGCCGACGAAGAACCAGAACGTGATGGTCACGTAGCGGAAAAAGAAATAGCGGCCGAGCGTCCAACCCATCAGATCCGCCTCCCGGCAGGGACGCGGTGACCGAGCAGCCGATGGCGAATGAGGATGATCCGTTCGCCGAGCCAGCGGAACGTGCCTGAAATCACCTCCATCCAGGCCGGCGGCGGCTCCATCGAGCGCAATGAGGTGATGAACCACACCGACACCCCGGCAAAGGCGATCGGCACCGCATAGACGGCGACATCGTAGGCGGGGTTGGTCTGGGCCTTGCCGGCTGCGAGGAACCCCAGCCAGCGGGCGATCAGACAGATCGTCAGCGCCGTCACCAGCGGGTGGACGCGCGCCTCGCGGTGGGAGCGGGCATCGCCCGCGACGGCAAGCGCAATCAAGGCAAAGACAATGGCATAGCTCCATTCGGAGAGACGCAGATTGAGCTCGGCGCGGAACTCCTGCGGAGAATTCTTATAGACGGGATCGTGCGGGTCGGGATTGAGCAGGAAGCCGAGCGTCCGGTCCTTGGCGAACAGGTAGACCTGCTCGCTGTCCGGGTTGAAGGCGGCAAGGTCGAAGGCATAGGTGCCGAACCGGATCACCGAGAGCTCCCCGCCCACCACCTTGCGGTGGACCACGCCGTCGCCCATCAGAAGCACGTTGCGGCCGTCGCGATTGAGCACCACGCCTTCCTTGGCGTAGTAGACGAGGTCAAGCCCGGGAGTTCTTGAATCGGCAACGAAAATACCGCTCAGGCGTCCGTCTGGCAGGCGTTCGGCGATCTGCACATAGAGGCCGTCATCGACCTTGCGGAAGGTGCCCTCCTGAACCACCGTCGACAAGAGATCGGCGCGGGCAGCCGAGATCAGCTCGCGGGCGCGCTGCCGTGCATAAGGGTCGACGCCGTTGTCGACGGCGAAAGAGACTACCGCCGCGGCGAGCGCCAGGATCATGATCGGGCGGATCGTGGTCAGCCGCGAAGCCCCGGCCGCGCTGATCACCACCAGCTCCGAATCGGTGTTCATCATCGACAGGGTCTGGGCGACCGCGATGGCCACGGCGAACGGGATCACGACCGGGATCACCGACGGCAGGATCAGCGTCGCCAGCTCGAAAAAGGCGAGGGCGGATTGCCCGCTGGTGGTGATGAAGTCGATCCGGGTCAGAACCTGAGTGGTCCAGACGATGGCGAGCGTCCAGAACAGCGCCGCGGCGAAGACGCCGAACGCCCGTCGTAAGATATAGCGCTCGACGACCTTCATGAACTGACTTGGTTCCGTAACCGACCCGCGGAACCGATCACGGCTCCGCCCGGAGAGAAATTAGCCGTCCGGTGCGCCGCGCACAACCGGGGAGGCTGCCATCGCCTGGCACTTGCCGACATCGGCCGAGTCTTGGGGGCCATTGGCTAACATCAGGCAAACGGAAAGGGTTAACGAGCCGTTGTCCGGGAGCATGCCGGGCGGCCCGGCGGCCAGGCTCCCGCCGATTCGCCTTGCAGCGCAGGCCAAGCCTTGCCAAAACGCCTGCTGCGCCCTTTTTCTTCCCTGCCGCCGCCCCGCCTTGAAATCCCTACGGGACCGACATCACCATGACCGCCAGACCTGCAATCAACTTCGCCCGTTTCGCCGCGCCCACCAAGGGTACGGCAGTGGTGCTGCTGGCCGAAGAGGGCGCAGGACTGGCTCCGGCGGCGCGGCAGCTCGACCCCGCCGAGGTACTTTCGAAAGCCTTTGCGGTGACCGATTTCAGCGGCAAGAGCGGCACCTCGGTGGAGCTGATCGCACCCGAAGGCACCAGCCTCGACCGGCTGCTGGCGATCGGGGTCGGCAAGCGCGAGGCGCTCGATGAGTTCGGCTGGATGAAGCTCGGCGGCACCCTGTTCGGCCTGCTGCGCAAGCCGGCAGAGGTGGCGGTGATGCTCGAGCTGGCGGACGGCGAGGTGACCGGGGCTGATGCGGCCGAATTCGCCGCCGGCCTTCTGCTGCGCGCCTATGTGTTCGACAAGTACAAGACCAAGAAGGAGAACGGCGACGGCAAGGCCGATGCCAAGCCGGCCCGCATCACCATCCATTGCGCCGACCCGGCGGCGGCGAAGAAGGCGTTCGCCGACGCCGAGGCGGTGGCCGACGGTGTCATGCTGGCGCGCGACCTCGTCAACGAGCCCGCCAATGTGCTCGGCCCGGTGGAATTCGCGGCGCGCGCCAAGGAGCTCGAGAAGCTCGGCGTCGAGGTCGAGATCCTGACGGAAAAGGACATGAAGAAGCTCGGCATGCGGGCTCTGCTCGGCGTCGCTCAAGGTTCGCCGCGTCCGCCGCGGCTGGTGGTGATGTCCTGGAACGGGGCCAAGGGAAAGGAAAGGCCGCTTGCCTTCGTCGGCAAGGGGGTGGTGTTCGACACCGGCGGCAACTCGATCAAGCCGGCGGCGGGCATGGAGGACATGAAGGGCGACATGGGCGGCGCTGCCGCCGTCACCGGGCTGATGCATGCGCTGGCCGCGCGCAATGCCCGGGTCAATGCCATCGGCATCATCGGCTGCGTCGAAAACAGCGTCGACGGCAACGCCCAGCGTCCGGGCGACATCGTCGCCTCGATGTCGGGGCAGACGATCGAGGTGCTCAACACCGATGCCGAGGGGCGCCTCGTCCTGGCGGACGCTCTGTGGTACTGCGCCGGCCGGTTCCGGCCGCGCTTCATGGTCGATCTCGCCACCCTGACCGGTGCGATCATGGTGGCTCTGGGGCAGCAGCACGCCGGCCTGTTCGCCAATGACGACGAGCTCGCCGGCCAGTTGCTGGCGGCCGGGCAGGCCACCCAGGAGCGGCTCTGGCGCATGCCGCTCGGCGCCGACTACGACAAGCTGATCGACTCCAAGAACGCCGACGTCAAGAACATCGGCGGCCGCTACGGCGGCTCGATCACCGCCGCCCAGTTCCTGCAGCGCTTCGTCAAGGACACCGCCTGGGCTCACCTCGATATTGCCGGCACCGCCATGGGCTCGCCGGCCAGCGAGATCAACCAGTCCTGGGCCTCCGGGTTCGGCGTGCGGCTGCTCGACCGCCTGGTCAGGGACCACTACGAGGGGTGAGCCAACCGCCCGCGGAGGCTCCGGCCATGACCGAGGTGCTGTTCTATCATCTGACCGAGTCCAGCTTGGAGGACACGTTGCCCGGGCTGCTGGAGCGCAGCCTCGAGCGCGGCTGGACGGCCGTGGTGCAGACCGGCAGCGAGGAGCGGCGCGACGCGCTCGATGCGCATCTGTGGACCTACCGCGACGATTCCTTCCTTGCCCATGGCAGCGAGCGCGAAGCGCGGCCGGAAGACCAGCCGGTGTTTCTCACCACCGGCGGAGCCAATCCGAACGGCGCCGAGATCCGCTTCCTGGTGGACGGCGCCGAGCCGGACGATCTTTCCGCCTATCGGCGCGCGGTATTCCTGTTCGACGGCCACGACACCGGCCAGCTCGAGGGCGCGCGCCGCCATTGGAGCGCGCTGAAGGCGGCCGGCCATGCCGTCACCTATTGGCAGCAGGCCGCGGGCGGGCGCTGGGAGCGCAAGGCCTGATCGCCGCGCCGCCACAGGACGGGGCTGAAGCCCCTATCGTTTTCGTCAAGCATTGCCCTGGGGCCGGATTTTCTGCTCTGTAGGGAACGCCGGCCGTCAGCCTCGGAGCAACCGATGCGCACCTTCTTCCTGCTTCTCCTGCTGGCCGGCCTGGCGCTCGGCTTCGGCTATCCCGTCGCGGTCGAGCGCTTCGGCAAGGCCGAGATCGGCAGGTATCGCGGCTACGACCGGGCGGGCGGCTACCGGCCCGTCGAGGTGCCACTGAAGGCCGGCAATGCGCCGGTCGGCGTCGATGTCGAGATGACGGCCACCGGCCCCGCGGTTCCCCATGCCGGCGCGGTGCTCACCCTGGTGGTCGACCGCGCCGGCCGTTCGGTGCTGGCTGCGCCGCTCGACTTTGCCGCCGGGTCGCCGCGCGAGACCAATCCGCAGAACGGCGAACGGATCTACAGCCAGTCGGCCGGATCGCTCACCGACATCGACGAGGGCGTCTACCGGTTCCGGCTCGGGCCGGGCGATGCCGAGGACGTGGCTGTCGGCTCGGCCGACATCGTGCTGCGGGGCGGCGGCCTCGCTTACGACGCGCGCATACCGCCGATCGGCTGGGCGCTATCGGCGCTCGGCTTTGTCGGCCTTGTGCTGGCGGTGCGGCGCCGCCGGCCGGCGGTGTCGGCCGACCGCCCGCCGCGGCGCTGGGGCCGCGGTGCTGCGCCCTGAGACTGGAGGGAAAAAGCACCCTAGGCTTTGCGGCAGACCATCGCGAAGCTGACCGGCCAGCCGAGATAGGGCTGCCATTTCGGCTTGCTGGCCAGCCATTCCTCGTCGATCAGGCACTCGTCGAGCTCGATCAGCGACAATCCGGCCGCAGCAGCGGCACGGATGTGGTCGGCGAACAGATGTACGTAGCTCTCGATGGCAACCGCGGCACCGTCCGCGCCGTGGAAATGCGTGGCCAACCCGTTCAACAGGAAGAATGGATGATAGCCGATCAGCATGAAAGCATGACCCGGCTGCAGCAGCCGGGCCGCCTCGCGATAAACAGGCCCGAGTTCGGCCAGGTGCTCGTCGGCCAGCACCAGCGTGACCAGCTGATAGGACGCGGACGGCAGCGGCGTGGCAGCCAGGTCGGCGAGATGCAGCGTGTCATGCGCCCCGCGCAGCCTGGCGCGCGACAGCATTTCCGGCGTGATATCGACGCCATCGATCCGCCGCACTCCCGCCTGGCGCAGCCAGGCGCCGGTCCGGCCGGTGCCGCAAGCCAGGTCGGCGGCGCGCTCGACCTTTGCCCAGGCGATCGACGTCAGCCGGGGCAGCAGCGGCCGGTCGAGGCCTTCCGCCACCGTCTCGTCATAGCTCGGCGCCCAGGCGCCGTAGCCCGCGGCGGCATCGACCACGGGATAGCCGCGGCGATCGAAGCGGCGGGCGTCCACGCTCAACCCTTGTCGGGCGCGCCGCCGCGCCCGGCGCCGGCAATGAAGCGGGCGGCGCCCGCCATCCCTTCGGTGCGAAACGTCTCGGCGCTCTGCCATTCCCGGGTCAGCGACTGGGCCGCATCGAGCGACCATTGGCCGAGCGCCGAGCGGCGATCGGCGCGCAGGCAGGCCTGCGGCAAGCCGGCGAGCTCGTGCGCCAGCGCCAGCGCCTCGGCGAGCGCCTCACCGTCTGCGCAGACCTTGGTGGCCAGTCCGATTGCCAGGCACTCGTCGGCCTCGACCTTGCGGCCGGTGAGGATCAGATCCAGCGCGCGGCCCTGGCCGACGATGCGCGGCAGGCGCACGGTGCCCCCATCGATCAGCGGAATGCCCCAGCGGCGGCAGTAGACGCCCATATAGGCCGAGCTTTCCATCACCCGAAGGTCGCACCACAGCGCCAGCTCCATGCCGCCGGCGACTGCCGGACCGGCGATCGCCGCCACCACCGGCTTGGACAGGGCAAGCCGCGTCGGGCCCATCGGTCCCTTGCGCGGGTGCTCGGCCGGATCGTCGAAGCTGCCGTCGAGCTCCTGTTCGGCGAACCATTTATCGGTGGCGCTCTCGGCCGCCCATTTGAGGTCGAAGCCGGCGCTGAACGCGCCGCCCGTCCCGGTGAGCACGGCGACCGCCTGGCTGTCGTCGCGCTCGAACGCCATGAAGGCGTTGAACAGCGAAAGCGCGGTCTCGGGGTCGACGGCGTTGCGCACCTGCGGCCGGTCGATGGTCACAATGGTAACGGCGTCGTCCTTCTCGACCCTGATTGTCATCCGGCGATTCCTTCCTCGTAGGTCGTTGACAGCGAGAGCCATTTGTCCTCGTGTCCGGCGAGCGCATTGGAGAGGGCGGAGCGCTCCTTGGCAAGCGCCGTGGCGGAAGCTGGATCGCGTTCATAGAGGGCCGGATCGGCCAGCGCCTGTTCGATGCCCTCGATGCGGATGCGCAGCCGCTCCATCAGCGCCTCGGTGGCGCGGATCTCCTTGGCGACCGGCTCGAGGGCCGCCCGCCGCTGCGCCGCATCGCGCCGGCGGTCTGCCTTGGACGCCTTATCGGCCTCGCGCCGCTGGCGCCGGTCGACGGCATCGCCGGCGATCTCGCGGCGATAATCCGCGAGGTCGCCGTCATAGTTGGCGACCCGCCCATCCTTGACCAGCCACAGCCGATCGGCGGTCGCTTCGATCAGGTGCGGATCGTGCGAGATCAGGATCACCGCGCCCGAATAATCGTTGAGCGCCTGCACCAGCGCCTCGCGCAAATCGATGTCGAGATGGTTGGTCGGCTCGTCGAGGATCAATAGATTGGGCCCCCCGAACGCCGCCAGGCCCATCAAGAGCCGGGCCTTCTCGCCGCCCGACAGGTCCTTGGCGGGCGTGCTCATCTTCTCGGTGGCAAGTCCCATCTGGGCGACCCAGGCCCTGACCTTGGCTTCCGGAGCTCCGGCCATCAGCAGCCGGACATGCTCGATGGCATTTTCCTCCGGCCTGAGATCGTCGAGCTGATGCTGGGCAAACATCGCCACTTTCAGCCCGGGGGCGACCGTCATCGTCCCGGCCTCGGGCTTCAGCCGCCCGGCGAGCAGCTTGGCGAAGGTCGACTTGCCGTTGCCGTTGGCGCCGAGCAAGGCGATGCGGTCGTCCGCGTCGATGCGCAAGGTCAGCTGCCGGAGCACCGGCCTGCCCGGTTCGTATCCCGTTGCCACGCCGCTCATGGCAAAGATCGGCGAGGCGGCCGGCTTCACCGGTTCCGGGAAGCGGAACGGCGCCACCGTGTCGTGGATCACCGCAGAGATCGGCTTCATGCGCTCGAGCGCTTTCAGGCGCGACTGCGCCTGGCGCGCTTTCGAGGCCTTGGCGCGGAACCGCTCGACGAAGGCCTGCATGTGCTTGCGCGCCGCTTCCTGCTTGGCGCGCGACTTTTCCTGCAGCGTCTCCTGCTCCTCCTTCTGGCGTTCGAACTGGTCGTAGCCGCCGCGCCAGAAGGTCAGCTTCTGCTGATCGAGATGGACGATGGAGGAAACCGCGCGGTTGAGCAGGTCACGATCGTGCGAGATGACCAGCACGGTATGCGGATAGCGCCCGAGATAGGTCTCCAGCCACAATGTGCCTTCCAGGTCGAGATAATTGGTCGGCTCGTCGAGCAGCAGCAGATCGGGCTGCGCAAACAGCACCGACGCCAGCGCCACCCGCATCCGCCAGCCGCCGGAGAAGGAAGCTGCCGGACGCAGCTGCGCGGCGGCGTCGAAGCCCAACCCGGCGAGGATCGTCGCCGCCCGCGCCTCGGCTGAGTGGGCGTCGATGTCGGCAAGCCGCATGTGGATCTCGCTGATCCGCTCCGGATCGGCGGTCGTGGCTTCCTCGGCGAGCAAAGCGGCGCGTTCCTGGTCGGCCTTGAGCACGATCTCGATCAGCGGCTCGTCGGTGCCGGGAGCCTCCTGGGCGACTTGGCCGATTCGGGTCGTCTTCGGGAAAGAGATCGACCCGGTCTCCGCCGCAAGCTCGCCGCTGATGGCGCGAAACAGGGTGGTCTTGCCGGTTCCGTTGCGTCCGACCAGGCCCGCTTTGGTGCCGGCCGGCAGCGTAAGCGAGGTGTGGTCGAGCAAAAGCCGCCCGGCAATGCGCAACGAAAGGTCGTTGATGATCAGCATGGCGCCGGGCGTTGTGGCCGACCCGGCCGGGGATGGCAAGTCCTCCCCGACAGCGGAACGGCCCGCCGAAGCGGGCTGCCGGGATCTGCCGCTCGGCCTGCGGCTGTCAGCCGCGCAAAACCGCGCAGAGCGCCACCAGACCGGTGTCGTAGCCGTCGGAATTGGCGAGCACGTCGGCGCAGCGCTTCTTGATGATCGCCAACTTCTTGCTGTTGGCGGGCATGCGAGCACGCGACGGATTTGCAACAAAGCCCTGCTGAGCAGGCTGGGTCTGTCAGGCGTAAAGCCGTCCTTCCTCGGTGCGTTGGAAGGCGATGAGATCCAGCTGAACCGACGCTTGTCCGAGGCTTGTCAGAATCGTATGAGCCTGACCTCTATGATGTGTCTGATGATTGAACAGGTGGTCGAGCGCCGGCGCCAGCCGCTGCGAGATGGTGCGGTAGTCGGAAACGGTCATATAGGTGAAGCGGCCGTCGAGCGCCGCCTCGTCGAGGCTGCCGATGAACTCGCCGATGCGCAGATCCTCGGCCTCGCGCGCCGTGCGCAGCCGAGCAAGGTCGCCGAACAGGATGGCGTCGAGGCTGTTCGGGGTCTCGCCCTGTCCGGTGAAGCGCTTCATCCAGATCCGATCCGTCGCCAGCAGATGGTTGAGGGTGCCATGCATGGAGCGGAAGAAGGCGCCGACGTCGCGGCGATAGTCTTCGTCGGAAAGCTCGGCGGCCGCGTCATAGATGCGAGCGTTGGCCCAGCGGTTATAGGCCGCAAACATCATGAAATGCTTCTTCATGGCGAGGGCGTGGTGCATCGGCGGCATGTCTTTGTGTTGAGCGACCGAGAGCCAGACCTCTCGGCGCGCCGCTTGTCAATGCCATTCTCGTGACGGACGCGTCGCGGTAAGGCCGCGCCCGGCCCGCGGAAGCGGCGGCGAAAAAGCGCGGCACGGACCGGGTTCCGTCGGCGGCGAATTTGCTTTAAACAGCGCCACCTGCTTGTCCCCCATCCCCCTAAAGAGGAAATCATGGCGATCGAACGCACCTTCTCGATGATCAAGCCCGACGCCACGCGGCGCAACCTGACCGGCGCCATCACCAAGATGCTTGAAGATGCCGGGCTGCGCGTCATCGCCTCCCGCCGCGTCTGGATGAGCCGGCGCGAGGCGGAGGGCTTCTATGCCGTGCACAAGGAGCGGCCGTTCTTCGGGGAGCTCGTCGAATTCATGTCGTCGGGGCCGACGGTGGTGCAGGTACTCGAAGGCGAGAATGCGATTGCCAAGAACCGCGAGGTGATGGGCGCGACCAACCCGGCCAATGCGGATCAGGGCACCATCCGCAAGGTCCATGCATTGTCGATCGGTGAGAATTCGGTGCACGGCTCCGACGCACCGGAGACGGCGCGCGATGAGATCCGCTACTGGTTCTCCGACACCGAGATCGTCGGCTGATCGCTGCGCTCGGCGCTGCCAGGCAGATCGTCGAGAAGCCGGTGAAAGGCGGCATTGCGGCAGTCCGACCGATCCTTGTCGGCCGTCGCGGCCGCCGGCATCGCCAAAAGCCCGACGACGAGCGGGGCAACGCCGAAGACGAACAGTTGGGCGAATTGGTCCAGCATGATATCCCTCCGGCGCTTGCCTCGTGACGCAAAGGGAGCCAGCCGAATACGGTCGTTCCGTGACCAAGGGCAGGCACTTTCAAGGAACTTGCCAGCGTGCCAGGGCCTCTTCGTCGTCGGCCTTGGCGGCCACCCAGTCACCGCTGTCGCCGCCGCGGCGCTCCTCTTTCTTCCAGAACGGCGCCCGCGATTTGAGGTAATCCATGAGGAAGCTCGCCGCCTCGAACGCCGCCCGGCGGTGAGCCGCCGCGGTGACCACCAGCACGATGCGCTCGCCCGGGCAGATGCGGCCGTAGCGATGGATGACGGTGAGGCCGGAAAGCTTCCAGCGCGCCAGCGCCGTACCGGCGATGCGCTCGATCTCGGCCTCGGCCATGCCGGGGTAGTGCTCGAGCTCGAGTGCCGCCAACGTGCCGGCCTCGTCGCGGCAGAGACCGCTGAAGCTGACGACCGCGCCGATGTCGGTACGCCCGGCCGTCAGTTGCTCGATCTCGGCCGCGGTGTCGAAATCGTCATGCTGGACCCGGATGGCCGGGACCGGGACGGCGTCCACCGCTCAGCCCCCCGTCATCGGCGGAAACAGCGCGACCTCGCCGGCGCCGGCGAGCGCGGCGCTGTGCTCGACATGCCGGCGGTCGAGCGCCACGCGGATCGCCTTCGGATGGGCGAGCGCATGCTCATAGCCGCCGCCGCGCGCCTTCAGCCAGCCGATCAGATCGGCGACGGTCTCGACTCCGGCGGGCGGCGAAAGCTCTTCCTCGGCCTTGCCGATCCGTTCGCGCACCCAGGCGAAATAGACGAGCTTCATGGCGCTACTCGTCGATGATGTGCTTCACCCCGGCGCGGAAATAGTCGTAGCCGGTGTAGAGCGTCACGATCGCTGAAATCCACAGCAGTGCAATGCCGGTTTCGGTCGCGTAGCTGAGATGCTTGTCGAGCGCTGGGCCGGCCAAAAGCACGGCGATGGCGACCATTTGGATCGTCGTCTTCCATTTGGCCAGCTTGGTCACCGGCACGCTGACCTTGAGCTCGGCCAGATATTCGCGCAGCCCGGAGACGAGGATTTCGCGGCACAGGATGATGATCGCCGCCCACAGCGTCCAGCCGGCGATGGTCCGGTCGGTGTCGGCGGCGAGCAGCAGCAGGCAGGTCGCGACCAGCAATTTGTCGGCGATCGGGTCGAGCATCCGGCCGATGTTGGAGGTCTGCTGCCAGGCGCGTGCCAGGTAGCCGTCGAAATAGTCGGTGATGCTGGCGGCCACGAAAATCAACAATGCCGACCAGCGCGCAAAATCGCTCGATTTCAGCCGCCCCTCGAGAAAAAAGCACAGCACGACGAGCGGCACGGCCAGGATCCGGCCATAGGTCAGCATGTTCGGAAGGTTGAAGGCGCGTCTTGCCATGCGGGAAGCCATTCGAGTGGGTTGACTAGTCAAAACAGAACGCAGGGCCGCCGGTCAATCGCCGCTGCCCCGTGGAACACCCTAAATTCGCGCCGCCGGACCGGTCAGCCGCTTTCGTGGAAGTGGTTGTAGATCTGCCGGGCAATCGATTCGGAGATGCCGTCCACGGCCCGCAGGTCTTCGACCGCCGCCCGGCTGACCGCCTTGGCGGTGCCGAAATGCATGAGCAGCGCCCGCTTGCGGGTGGGCCCGATGCCGCCGATCTCGTCGAGCGGGTTCTTGACCATCTCCTTCTTGCGGCGCACGCGGTGCGAGCCGATGGCGAAGCGATGCGCCTCGTCGCGCAGCCGCTGGACGAAATAGAGCACGGGATCGCGCACCGGCAGCGTGAACGGCTGCCGCCCGGCCATGAAGAAGCGTTCGCGGCCGGCCTCGCGGTCGACCCCCTTGGCCACGCCGATCGCCGTCACCATGCCGGCAATGCCGAGCTCCTCCAGGATCCCCGCAACCGCCGACATCTGACCCTGGCCGCCGTCGATCAGGATCACCTCGGGCCAGGCGGGGAAGGCGGTGGGATCCGCGTCGGCCTCGGCAGGCCGCCGGCATTGTCGGCTGCGCCGGCGGCCGGGGTGCCGTGCTCCTTGACCAGCCGCGAAAAGCGCCGCTGCATGACCTCGCGCATCATGCCGAAATCGTCACCGGGGGTGATCTCGGGCGAGCGGATGTTGAACTTGCGGTACTGGTTCTTCACGAAGCCTTCCGGACCGGCGACGATCATCGCGCCGACCGCGTTGGTGCCCATGATGTGGGAATTGTCGAACACTTCGATGCGCCGTGGCGTGGCGGCGAGGCCGAAGGTGGCGGCGAACCCGGCCAGCAGCCGCGCCTGCGTCGAGGTTTCGGCCAGCCGGCGGCCGAGCGCCTCGCGGGCGTTCTGCAGCGCATGCTCGATCAGGTCGCGCTTCTCGCCGCGCTGCGCCACGCTCACCGTCACCCGGTGACCGGCGCGCGTCGACAGCGCCTCGGCGAGCAGCTCCTGGTCCTCCACCGGGGCGGACAGCAGGATCAGCCGCGGACACGGCTTGTCGTCGTAGAACTGGGCCAGGAACGAGCCGAGCACCTCGCCGGGCTCAAGCGCCGGGTCGGCCTTGGGGAAATAGGCGCGGTTGCCCCAGTTCTGGCCGGTGCGGAAAAAGAACACCTGGATGCAGGTCTGGCCGCCTTCCTGATGGATGGCGAAGACGTCGGCCTCGTCGGTCGATTGCGGGTTGATGCCCTGGTGGCCCTGGACGTGCGACAGCGCCGCCAGCCGGTCGCGATAGATCGCGGCGCGCTCGAAATCGAGGTCTTCCGAGGCCGCCTGCATGGCGGCAGAAATCTCGTTCTTTACCTTCAAGCTGCGGCCCGACAGGAAATCGCGGGCGTCGCCGACCAGGGCGTCATATCCAGCCGGGCTGATCTCGCCCGTGCACGGACCCGAGCAGCGCTTGATCTGATAGAGCAGGCAGGGCCGCGTCCGGGTTTCGAACACCGAATCGGTGCAGGTCCGCAGCAGAAAGGCGCGCTGCAGTGAATTGATCGTCCGCCCGACCGCGCCGGCCGACGCGAACGGGCCGAAATAGTCGCCCTTGCGGGATCGCGCGCCGCGGTGCTTGAAGATCGCCGGGCGAAGGATGATCGCCGGTCAGCAGAATATAGGGGAATGATTTGTCGTCGCGCAGCAGCACGTTGAAGCGCGGCCGCAGGCGCTTGATCAGGTTGGCTTCGAGCAGCAGCGCTTCGGTTTCGGTGCGGGTGACGACGAACTCCATGGTCGCGGTGTCGCGCACCATGCGGCCGATGCGCAGCGTGTGGAAACGGCCATGCGCATAGTTGGTCACCCGCTTCTTCAGGTTGCGGGCCTTGCCGACATAGAGCACGTCGCCGGCGGCGTTGAGCATCCGGTAGACGCCCGGCGCGTTGGGCAGCCGCCGCGACAGCGCCTGGATCACCTCGGCGCCGAGCTTGCCGCCGGCGTCGTTGACCTCGCTCTCCCAGTCGATGCTGACGAACGGCAAGGCAGGATCGTGAGCCGCGCCGGCCTCCGCCTCGACAGGCGCCAGATCGTCGGCCGCGGTTTCCTCGTCGTCATATTCGTCGCCCGGCACGTAGCCGGCGATGTCGTCGTCGGGCGGGGTGTGGCGCTCGCCGGACTCGGGGTTGGTCTCGGTGCTCATCGCTTCATGCCTGTCACGTCGGCGCTCGGCCGGCAAGGGCCCTGCGTTTGCCGGCCGCCCCGGCGGGGATCGGCTCCTGACTCGCCGGCAGGCGTCCATCCCCTCAACAGCGGGCCGGCTGCGGATAAATATATGCTCGATCGCTCAAATTCGAGCGCGGCGTTTGCACCTTGGGCGACATTGTGGCGGCCTGACCCGGCGCGTCCACGTTTTTGCCGGACTGCAGCGCCAGGTTGCATCGGCCGCGGCGGCGAAAGCCGAGCAGGCAGGCCGGCTTAGCGGTCCCAAAGCGGCAGTTCGGACAGCCGTGTGGCGCAACGGCAACGTCACAATTCAGACCGAAAGGCGACCGCGAATCTCCTCAGTTCCGGTGCGCTTCAGCCTCAATCCGCCCCGACATTGGGTGCTGTCAGACGCGGCCGCCTCTTCCTCCCAACGGCAGGCCCGTCGCGCACAACAGCCGCGCGTCGTGAGAAGGCGGCGAAGGAGTGGAAAATGAGAAGCAGTTTTGGATTTGCCCGGTCGGCTGCGGCCGCTTGCGGGTTGCTGGCGCTGAGCCTTGCGCCGGCCTTTGCGGCCGACGCCGTGCAGGAGGAGCCGCCGGCTCCGGCCGCGCCGATGGAGGTTCCGCCGGTCAACACCTGGTCCGGCCCCTATGCCGGCGTGACCTTGGGCTATGGCTTCGCCGGCCGCACCCGGGCGGACGATCCGTTCGGCATCAGCAACAACGTGAATACCGACGGCTTCCTCGCCAACGGCTTCGTCGGCGCCCAGCTGGAGAACAACGGTTTCGTCTACGGCATCGAAGGCGATGCCGGCTACGGCGGCTACAAGGGCAACAATGCCGGGCTCGATTCGAAGTCGGGCTTCGACGGCTCGCTGAGGGCACGCCTAGGCTACGCCGTGACCCCGCAGGTGCTGCTCTATGCGACCGCTGGCGGCGCGATCCAGAACATCAAGCTGACCGATCAGGTCACCGGTTCGGAGGACAGCAACACACATCTCGGCTGGACGGCCGGCGTCGGTGCGGACGTCAAGATGACCGACCACATCTTCGGCCGTCTGGAGTACCGCTACACCGATTTCAACAGCAAGGACTATACCTTGAACGGGCTGACCACCTCGGCCGACGCCCGCGATCATCGCGTCATGGTCGGCGTGGGCTACAAGTTCTGATCCCGACCGTCCGGGCAACGACCGACGAAAGAAAAGGGGCCGGATTGATCCGGCCCCTTTTTTCCAATGCCGGCGGGCCCGACCGGGCCCGCTCGGCGCTTACTTGGGTACGAGCACCTTGTTGACGACGTGGATCACGCCGTTCGACTGGTTCACATCGGCAATCACCACCTTGGCGGCGACCCCGGACTCGTCGACGATATAGAGGTTCTTGCCCTTGACCTCGGCCACCAGCGTGTCGCCGCTGGCAGTGCGCATCTTGTACATGCCGCCATGGGCCTTCGCCATCTTGACCAGCTCGGAACCGGAGAGTTTTCCGGGTACTACATGGGCGGTGAGGACCTTCTGCAGCTTGGCCTTGTTCTCAGGCTTGAGCAGCATGTCGACGGTGCCGGCCGGCAGCGCGGCGAACGCCGCGTTGGTCGGTGCAAACACCGTGAACGGTCCCGGCCCCTCCAGGGTGTCGACCAGGCCGGCCGCCTTGACCGCGGCGACCAGCGTGGTGTGGTCCTTCGAGTGGATGGCATTTTCGACGATGTTCTTGGTGGCGTACATCGGCGCTCCGCCCACCATCGGATTGGCGTGGGCGGGCAGAGAGGCCGCCGAAGCGAAGATGGCCAACAGGCTGGCCGTACAGAGCTTACGGAAATGCATGTGCTGCTCCTTCGTGGTTTGACCGCACGAACGACGTGAGGCGGGAAAAGACACTCCCCGCCGGCCGCCTAAGTTTCGCGCGTTCACGCCAAGTTGAGACCGAGCGGGCGCAAAGCGCCGCCCGGCGGGTTGTCGCCGGCGCCTGCACCCGCGCCCGCAGCCGCCGGCCGGCTTAGTGCGGCAGAAGCGGCACCAGCTCCGGATATTTGCGGTCGAATTTCTTGGCCCAGCGCCGCAGCTTGCCGTGCTTGTGCTGCCACGCCCCGGGAAAGCGCAGCTCCAGATAGGCCAGGCAGCAGCGCAGCGCGATCTGCCCGGCGTTGAGCCTGCCGGACAGTTTCGGCGGCCCCTCGTCCAGCCGGTCGAGCGCCCGCACCGCCTTGCTCCACAGCCGATCGAGCCACGGCCCGTGCACCTTCTCCTCCGGCCGGAAGCGGCGCTCATAGACGTGGTCGAGCAGATAGTCGCAGATGCCGTCCGCCACCGATTCCAGCAGCTCGGCGTCGGTGCGCTTGGCTGCCTGCCGGGGAAACAGCCGGTTGCCCGAGACCCTGTTCAGATATTGGGTGATGACGCGGCTGTCGTGGATCGCCAGCCCGTCGTCCGTCAGCAGCACCGGGATGCGGCCGAGCGGGTTGACATCGGTCAGTTCCGGCGCCTGCACCCTGGTGTCGGTCACCACGGTGTCGACCGGGACGCCGGCGACCGTGGCGGCGATCAGCGCCTTGGCGCTGTAAGGCGAAGCGGGTGCGTAGAAGAGTTTCATCGTCGAAGGTACCCCCGGCGCGTTCACCGGGCAGAGTAGGGCGCCCCGCCGATTCGCGGCAACGGGAGAATTGGCTCAGCCCCCGCGTACCGGCGGCATCACCGCCTTCGTCAGCCGGCAGGCGCGTCGACCGAGCTCCGGGCAGGCGGCGAAGTCCAGCTCCCTGGTGAGGCAGATGCGCACCTCGCGCAGATAGCGCCGGTCGCAGGTGACGGCGATGCCGTCGGAGGACAGGCCCGGATTTGCCGTGATGAACGACTGTTCGGCTGCCTGAGGGTCGACCATGCGATAGGATGACAGCCGACCGAACTCGGCCGGGATGCGGATCTTCTCCCATGCCCTTCTGAGCAGAGCGAAATAGGCGGTCTGGCTGAGCCCGGCGCAGCTGCCATGCGTGCGCCATTCATGGCGGATCAGGCCGGCCGAGGGGATCAGGTCATAGAGCCCCCGCAGCCGTTCGCGGCTGACCTCCTGGTCGGCGCCCGGGCAGACCGCGGGCTCGCCATATCTGAATTGCGGCCACAGCCCATGGACCACGAAGGCGTAGGGACGGCCGCCCGCGCATTGCTGGCGGTTGGCGTCGCTGCCCTCGGCGGCGCAATAGCTGGGCGACCAGGACAGCGCCAGCACGTAGTGGTCGAAGCCGGCGCCGGCCGGCTCCGGAGCGGCGAGCTCGGCCGGCATGCGCACCGGCGGGGTCGGCCCGGCGATCGGAGTCGGCAAGCGCTGAGGCGCCGGACCGGATTGCGATGTCTGCGCCGGACACGACCCCGCGGCGAGAACGAGGCCGAGCGCCGCTCCCCAGCAGAGCGCGGTGTGCGCCATGGTGGACCGGGCTATTCCCTGAGCACGCGGCAGCCGCCGTTATAGACCATCCAGCGGTCGAAGCCGGCCACGCAGAACTCGACATTGTCGCCGATCGAGGCAAAGCCCTGGCCGTATTCGACCAGGTACCAGATGTCGCGCGACAGGCCGTCCGACAGCGCCACCTGGGCAACGCAGTAAACGCGCGGGATCGGCCAATCCTCGCTCGCCGGCTCGTAGCGGCGCTGGTAGATGCGGTGGAATTCGAGGATCGACACCTGCGGCAGGTTCGGCACATGCTTGACCTGGTAATCGAACCGGCTGCTGATCGTGCCGAGCACCCAGCCGTCGCTGCACGGTCCGGGTCCCGGCGCCTCTTGGTAGGGCTGGATATAGTCGGCGGCGAAGGTGCGGCCGACCGGCATGCTGCTCGCGGCGGCGAGCATAGCGCTGAGCGCAACGTTGGCGGTGCGGTTCATGGCGTCCCTCTCCAGGCAGAGGCGGACGAGGGCCCGCTCTCCTGCGCGACGACACTCTGCTTGCTCTCTCCGCGAGGGTCAAGCGGGCAGCCGCAGACAGGGTTACCGCGGGCCGGGCCTCACCCCTCGGGCGGTGCCTCGCCGGCCAGCCATGCGACGTGCCAGCGCGCCGTCCCGGGGACATCGGCGAGCGTCTCGGCCAAAGCGGGCAGCAGCAGCTTGAGCTCGTCGACCAGGGTGAACGGCGGGTTGACCACGACGAGCCCGCTGCCGTCGAGCCGCGGCTCGGCCGAGGGAGCGCGGGTCTCGAGCCTGGCATCGAGGATCCGGGGCATACCGGAAGCGGCCAGGCCGGCGCGGAAGCGCTCGCCCTCGCGCCGGTCCTTGACCGGGTACCAGAGCACATAGACGCCGCCCGGCCAGCGGCGGTGGGCGGCAGCCAACCCGGCCGCGAGGCGGGCGAACTCGCCTTCCGCTTCGAACGGCGGGTCGACCAGCACCAGACCGCGCCGTTCCTTGGGCGGCAGATGCGCCTTGAGCGCCAGCCAGCCGTCGAGCGCCAGCACCCGGACCTGGATGTCGCCGGCAAAGCGCGCCTTGAGCGCGGCGGCGGCCTCCGGCTGGATCTCGATCGCCGTCAGCCGGTCCCGGCGGCGCAACAGCTGGCGCACGAGCACCGGCGAGCCTGGGTAGAGGGTGAGGCCGCCGGCGGGGTTCAGCGCCCGCACGGCTGCCAGATAGGGCTCGAGGAGGGCCGCGGCGGGGCCGGTGGGCGGATGCAAGACGAGCCGGCCGATGCCGCCCGCCCACTCGCCGGTCCGCTGCGCCTGCGGGCTCGACAGATCGTAGCAGCCGGCGCCGGCATGGGTGTCGATGACCCGCAACGCTGCATCCTTGCGCTGCAGATAGAGGAGGATGCGTGCCAGCAGCGCATGCTTGAACACGTCGGCGGCGCCGCCGGCGTGGTAGATGTGACGGTAGTTCATCTTGTCCTGGCTCTACACCTCGGCGCGCGAACCGGCTAGTTTGGCGCGCATGAACCAGCATCTTCGCGCCCGGATCGGCCATTCGGCCTGCCCGCATGACTGCCCTTCGACCTGCGCGCTCGATGTCGAGATCCTCGACGGTTCTCGCATCGGCCGCGTCCACGGCGCCAGGCACAACAGCTACACCGCCGGCGTGATCTGCGCCAAGGTGGCGCGCTATGCCGAGCGCATCCACCATCCCGGCCGGCTGCTCAAGCCCCTGATCAGGGCCGGCGCCAAGGGCGAGGGCGTATGGAAGGAAGCCGGCTGGGAAGCCGCGCTCGACCTGGTGGCCGAGCGCTTCCAGGCCGCCGAACAGAGCGGCGGCAGCGAGGCCGTCTGGCCCTACTACTACGCCGGCACGATGGGACTGGTGCAGCGTGACGGCATCCACCGGTTGCGCCATGCCAAGAAGTATTCCGGCTTCTTCGACACGATCTGCACCAATCTCGCCTGGACCGGCTACACGATGGGCACCGGGCGGCTGCTCGGCAGCGATCCGCGCGAGATGGCCAAATCCGATTGCGTGGTGATCTGGGGCACCAATGCGGCGGTCACCCAGGTCAACGTCATGACCCACGCGGTGCGCGCCCGCAAGGAGCGCGGCGCCAAGATCGTCGCCATCGACGTCTACGACAACGCCACGGTGCGCCAGGCCGATCTCGGGCTGGTGCTGAAGCCGGGGACCGACGGGGCGCTGGCCTGCGCGGTGATGCACGTGCTGTTTCGCGACGGGCTGGCGGACCGCGACTATCTCGCCCGCTACACCGACGACCCGGCCGGCCTCGAGGCGCATCTGGCGAGCCGCACGCCGGCCTGGGCGGCGGCCATCACCGGCCTGACGATTGCCGAGATCGAGACCTTTGCCCGGCTGGTCGGCACCACCGGGCGTACCTTCTTCCGCCTGGGTTACGGCTTTGCCCGGCAGCGCAACGGCGCAGTCAACATGCATGCGGCGCTGTCGATCGCGGCGGTCACCGGCGCCTGGCGCCATGAGGGTGGCGGCGCCTTCCATTCCAACGCCGACATCTTCAAGCTCGACAAGAGCCTGATCGAGGGCCGGCGCTTCCTCGATCCGCGCATCCGCTACCTCGACCAGTCGCGCATCGGCCCGATCCTCGTCGGCGATCCCAGCGCGTTGAATGGCGGGCCCCCGGTGGCGGCGATGCTCGTCCAGAACACCAACCCGGCCAATGTCGCGCCCGAGCAGCGGCTGGTGCGCCGCGGGTTTCTGCGCGACGATCTGTTCGTCTGCGTGCACGAGCAGTTCATGACCGATACCGCCAAGCTGGCCGACGTGGTGCTGCCGGCGACCATGTTCCTGGAGCACGACGACATCTACCGCGGCGGCGGCAACCAGCACATCGTGCTGGGGCCGAAGCTGATCGATCCGCCGCCCGGCCCGCGGAGCAATCATGCCGTCATCGAAGAGCTTGCCCGGCGGCTGGGGGTCGGCGATCTGCCCGGCTTCGGCATGACCGAGCGGGAGCATATCGACTATATGCTCGACAAGCGCGGGCTTGGCAGCTTCGACGATTTCGCGGCTGAACGGTGGGCCGACGTGCAGCCGGATTTCCGCACCTCGCACTTTCTCGACGGCTTTGCCCATGCCGACGGCAAGTTTCGCTTCCGCCCGGACTGGACGGGAACGGCAGCGCCGAACCGGCCGCCGAAGAGCATCGGCATCCAGGGGCCCGTCGCTGCGCTGCCGACCTTTCCCGATCATGTCGGGGTGATCGAAGAGGCGGACCACGCGCATCCGTTCCGCCTCGCCACCTCGCCGGCGCGCTCGTTCCTGAATTCAAGCTTCACCGAAACGCCGACGGCGCGGGCGCGGGAGGGCCGGCCGGAACTGCTCATCCATCCCGACGACGCCGGCCGCGCCGGCATCGCCACCGGGGACCGGGTCGAGATCGGCAACGGCCGCGGCGAGGTCGTGCTGCACGCCAAACTGTTTGCCGGGCTCAAGCCGGGCGTGCTGATTGCCGAGGGTGTATGGCCCAACGATGCGCATGAGCGCGGCGAGGGCATCAACGTGCTGACCGGCGCCGATGCGGCCGCGCCCTACGGCGGCGCCGCCTTCCACGACAACAAGGTGTGGCTGCGCAAGGCGGCGTAGACGCCCCGACGGGGGTCGAGAGGTGAGGCCTCCCTCATCCCGAGGTGCGAGGCGCAGCCGAGCCACCTCCCTCATCCTGAGGTGCGAGGCGCAGCCGAGCCTCGAAGGACGCGGTTGGACCCCGGCCGTCTCAAAGGTCGTGCGGCGTGACGAACTCGACCAGCCGGGCGCCGCCGGCCGCAAGGGCCGCCCAGGCGCCCGCCACCTCGAAGCGCGCCAGCGCCGCGGTCGGAAACTTTTCCGCCAGGCGCTGCAGACCGGCCTTGTCCGAGCCGCTGCCGGCGAGCTCGGCGGCCAGCCGCTCGATGCCGGGATTGTGGCCGATCAGCAGCACCCGCTCTGCCGTATCCGGCGCCTGGCGCAGCGCGGCCAGCAGGTCGGCCGGCTGCGCCTCGTAGAGACCGTCCGCCCAGACCGGCTCGACCTTGGCGCCCAGGCCGGCGTCGACCAGCGCCCAGGTCTGCCGCGTGCGCTCGGCCGGGGACACCAGCACCCGGTCCGGAAGCCAGCCGCGGCGCTTCAGGAACGCGCCGACCGCTTTCGCCGCGCCGGCGCCGCGCTGCGCAAGCGGCCGGTCGCGATCCGGCAGGCCGTCGTCCTTCCACGAGGATTTGGCGTGCCTTAGCAGGATCAGCTCACGCATCGGATCAGGGCGTGATGCGGGCGAGATCTTGCAGATCGCTGGGGCCAGCCCAGCTCGCCGGCGAGATCAGCGTGGTGCCGCCGTTCTCCAACAACGTCTCGCCTTCGAACACCGCGCGCCCGTCCTTCATCATGACCTTGCCGCCGGCGAGCAGCGCGAGCGCGATCGGATAGAGCTTGTGCTCGGCCCTCAGCACCCGCTCGGCGAGCGCCGCCTCGCCGTCGCCGATCAGCACCGGCACGGCGGCCTGGGCGATGATCGGCCCATCGTCGACCGCGGCGGTGACGAAATGAACGGTGGCGCCGTGGACCCGCAGCCCCGCTTCGAGCGCGCGCCGGTGGGTGTCGAGCCCGGGAAACGCCGGCAGCAGCGCCGGGTGGATGTTGATCAGCCGTCCCTGCCATTTCTGCACGAACCCCGGCGACAGCACCCGCATGTAGCCGGCCAGGCAGATCAGCTCGGCCTTGAGGCGCGACAGCGCCGCATCGAGCGCCCGCTCATGCGCCTCGTTGGTGTCGCGATCCTGCCGCGGCACGGCGCGCGCCGTCACCCCGAGGCTCTGTGCGGCCTGCAGCCCGGGCGCGTCGCTGCGGTCGGAGAGCACGCCGACGATCTCGGCCGGGAAGCCGGGCTCTGCCGCAGCGGCAATCAGGGCGGCCATGTTCGAGCCGCGACCGGAGATCAGGATCGCGGTGCGCTTGCGCGGCAGGGTCATAGCTCGATCGCGCCCCGATAGATGACGCCCGCCTCCCGCCGCGGCACGATGCGCCCGACCGGGGTCACCGCTTCGCCCGCCTTTTGCAGCACCGCGGCCACTTGCGCAGCCTGGCCGGACGCCACCACCAGCACCATGCCGATGCCGCAGTTGAAGGTGCGCATCATCTCGGCGGCGGCGACGCCGCCGGCTTCCGCCAGCCAGGAGAAGACCGGCGGCACCTCGATCGCGGCAAGGTCGAGCTCAGCGGCGAAATCGGCAGGCAAGACGCGCGGAATGTTGTCGGGAAAGCCGCCGCCGGTGATATGGGCGAGTGCCTTGATGCCGTGGGTGCCGCGGATCGCTGCCAGCACCGGCTTGACGTAGATGCGCGTCGGCTCGAGCAGGACCTCGCCGAGCGGGCGCTCGGGGGCGAACGGCGCAGCGTCCTGCCAGCCCAGACCGGTCTCGGCGACAATGCGCCTGACCAGCGAGAAGCCGTTGGCATGGACCCCCGAGGATGCCAGGCCGAGCAGCACGTCGCCCTCGACGATATCGTCGGTCGGCAGCAGCTGGCCGCGCTCGGCCGCGCCGACGGCAAAGCCGGCGAGGTCGTAGTCGCCGCCGTGGTAAAGGCCCGGCATCTCGGCCGTCTCGCCGCCGATCAGCGCGCAGCCGGCCGTGCGGCAGCCGGCGGCGATGCCCGAGACGATCGCGGCACCTTCGTTCGGGTCGAGTTTGCCGGTGGCGAAATAATCGAGGAAGAACAGCGGCTCGGCCCCTTGCACGACGAGGTCGTTGACGCACATGGCGACGAGATCGATGCCGATCGTGTCGTGGATCTGGGCCTCGATCGCAAGCCTGAGCTTGGTGCCGACGCCGTCGGTGGCGGCGACCAGGACGGGATCGCGGAAGCCGGCGGCCTTCAGGTCGAAGACCCCGCCGAAGCCGCCGATCTCGCCGTCGGCACCGGCGCGGCGGGTGGCCCGCACCAGCGGCTTGATGCGCTCGACCATGGCGTTGCCGGCATCGATGTCGACGCCCGCCTGCGCATAGGTCAGTCCGGTGGTGCGGCCGTTCATCGCGCCCTCGCTGCTCACATCCCGACGCCAGCTGCCCGGCTCTTGGCATAGAAGGCGCCGCGGCTGCAACATGATGCCGCGTTTCGGCACGCGGCAGAAGGTGAAATCCGTGGACAGAAGGCGGCCGATCGCCGACACCTTGCGGGCAGGCCGCGTTTCGACCATCTAGAAGCCGGTAAGGCACTTGCGGGAGAGGTGGAGACCGGGTCTCCGTTCCGAATTGACTTGCAGCGGATCGCCGACTCGACACATCGACGAGCCGGATGAGCAGAGGTGGAGGAGCCGGCGAGGACCACGTGACCATTCCCAATCTGATCACGATCCTGCGTTTCCTTCTCGTGCCGGGCGTCGTCCTTGCCCTGCTCACCGGCAACATGGGATGGGCGCTGGCGGGCTTCCTGGTGGCCGGCATCTCCGACGGCATCGACGGCTTCATCGCCCGCCAGTTCAACCAGCGCACCGAGCTCGGCGCCTACATGGATCCGATGGCCGACAAGCTGCTGCTGGTCAGCGTCTTCGTCGTGCTCGGCATCATGGGCGAGCTGCCGCTGTGGCTGGTGATCGCGGCCGTGTCGCGCGACGCCCTGATCGTCTGCGCCGTGCTCCTGTCGACGGTGATGGGCCATCCGGTGGCGATGAAGCCGCTGTTCGTGTCGAAGGCCAATACGGCCGTGCAGATCGTGCTTGCCGCCACCGTGCTGGCCGAACTTGCACTGCGCACGCAATTCGGGGTTGCGCACGGCGCCCTCATTCTGATTTCCGGGCTCTTGACCGGCGCTTCCGCGGCGGCCTATCTCGTAGGCTGGCTGAGACACATGAGCGGCTATGGCGAGACCCAGACCCTCGATGGATGACGGCCCCGCCGGCGTCGCCGCCGCCGCCGTGTTCCGCCGCCACCTCACCTTCTGGTTGATCGCGATGGTCATCGTCGCAGCGTTCGTCTTTTTGTTCAGCGACATCCTCCTGCCGTTCGTGGCCGGCATGGTGCTCGCCTATTTCCTCGATCCGGTCGCCGACCGGCTGCAGCGGGCCGGCCTGTCGCGGGTGATGGCGACGGTGCTGATCCTCGTCGGCTTCGTCATTCTATTGGCTCTCGGGCTGGTCATCCTGATCCCCATCCTGGCGCACCAGATGAGCGATTTCGTCGGCCGGCTGCCTGAATATCTGGCCCGCCTGCAAGGGCTGCTCACCAGCTACAACCCGCGGTGGCTGCAGGAGCGCTTCGGGGTCGACCCCCAGGATCTGCGCGAAGGGGTGAACTCGCTGCTGTCGTCCGGGGTCGGTTTCATCACCGCAGTGTTCGCCTCGCTGTGGCAGTCGGGCGTCGCGCTGTTCAACATCGCCGGCCTGTTCGTGGTCACGCCGGTGGTTGCCTTCTATATGCTGCTCGATTGGGACCGGATGGTCACCGCGGTCGATAGCTGGGTGCCGCGCGACTACGTCCACACCGTCCGTCACCTCGCTTCGGAGATCAACAAGTCGACCGCCGGCTTCGTCCGCGGGCAGGGCACGCTCTGCCTGATTCTCGGCTTGATCTACGCGATCGGACTGACGGTCGTCGGCCTCAATTTCGGCATCCTCATCGGGCTGTTTGCCGGCCTGATCAGCTTCATCCCCTATGTCGGCTCGCTGGTCGGGCTGGTGCTCGCCGTCGGCGTCGCCTTCGTGCAGTTCTGGCCGAACTGGCTGTGGGTGGTGGCGGTGGCCTGCGTGTTCTTTACCGGCCAGTTCATCGAAGGCAACATCCTGCAGCCGCGCCTGGTCGGCAAGAGCGTCGGGCTGCACCCGGTCTGGCTGATGTTCGCCTTGTTCGCCTTCAGTGCCATGTTCGGCTTCGTCGGCCTCTTGATCGCCGTGCCGGCCTCGGCGGCCATCGCCGTCCTGGTGCGCTTCGCCATCGGCCGCTATCTGGACTCGCCGCTCTATCGGGGCGAGGACCCGCCGCCGCCCCCGGCACGGCGCGGCGCGCGCGGTAGCAAAGCCGACGCCTGAGCCGCCGATGTCCGTCTCCGAACCGCCGCGCCAGCTGCCGCTCGATCTCGGCCATGCGGCCGGCCGTTCGCGCGACGACCTGGTGGTGTCGCCCGCCAATCAGCTCGCAGTCGGGCTGATCGACGGCTGGCCGCAGTGGCCGGCCCCGGTTGTCGTGCTTGCCGGTCCGGCGGGCTCGGGCAAGACGCATCTCGGTGCCGTGTGGGTCGAGGCGGCCGGCGCCGCCGGCCTATCGGCGGCCAGGCTCGGCGCCGAGGCCATCGCCGTCGCCGGCGCGGGTCCGGTATTCATCGACGACGCCGACCGGCCGGGACGCGACGAATCCGGTCTCTTCCATGTGATCAATACGGCGCGGGCGGCCGGCCACGCCCTGCTGATCACCGGCCGCGGCCCGGCCGCGGGCTGGGGCGTGGCGCTGCCCGATCTCGCGTCGCGGCTGAAGGCGGCGGCGACGGTTACCATCGGCGCGCCCGACGACCTTTTGCTGGCCGGCGTGATCACCAAGCTGTTTGCCGACCGCCAGGTGGAGGTCGATCCGCAGCTGGTCGACTTTCTGGTGCGGCGCATGGAGCGCTCCCTGTCGGCCGCGATCACCGTCGTGGCGGCGCTCGACCTGGCCGCGCTGCAAGCCAAGAGCCGGATCAGCCGGGCTCTGGCACTCTCCGTGCTGCAGGCGCTGGAAACGAGCCGCGCCGGCCTCGCCGATCCCGACGGAGCCGCCGGCTGAGCTTACGCGTCGCCGACGATTTCGCCTTGCGGTCGCCGGTCGAGCACCTCGGCATGAGCGGCTCGGGCATCGAACCGGGCCAGCACGGCGCGCGCCTCGGCGGGGACATGGCTGACGCTGTAATCTTCGCCGATGAAGCGCTTCACCGCCGCGAGGTCGTCGAACCACATCAGCGTGGTGAATTCGACCTCTTGGCCGTTGTCCTGGCGCAGCAGATCGATGTGCCGGAAGCCCGGTATGGTGCGCGCCTCGATCCCGGGGATGACCGTGCCGCGCACCACTGCTTCATAGGCCGCAGCCTTGTCGGGCGTCGTCCAGCCCCGCCAGATCCGGCAGATCATCGCGATGGTCCTCCCCGGCACGAAGATGGCCGCCCGCCGGCATTACCCGTCGGACGGATCAATTCCCAGGTGCGTCAGTGCTTTTGCGCTTCCTGGCAGGCGCGCAGCGACTTGAATGCCGCATCCGTGCCGTCGAGGCTGACGACGATCGGCTTGCGACCCTCAGGCGTGATCGTCAATTTGTGCTTCTTCGCCAGATTGTAGATGAAGTCGATGTTGTTGACCGGGACCGAGCCGCCGCGGAAGCCGGGCATCTGCTGGGCGGTTGCGGTTCCGGTGAACGGCTGGCCGTCGACATCGAAGGTCACCGGCAGCTGTTGGCCTTGGGTCACATTGGCATCCGCCTTGGTGTAGAGCGCCATGTAGCCGATCAGCTGGCCGCCGGTCGCATCGATGCCCATCTCGAGCTGCACGTCCGGCGAGAGCTTCTTGGCGATCAGGCAACCCGGCCCCATCGCATCACTGATGAAGATATCCCAGCCGGCCTCCGAGCCATATTTCTTCGCCTGCGCATTGGCGCCTGTCGCCGCCAGAGCGGCGATCGCCAGAACTGCACCGGCCTGAGCAAACCTGTTCATGAAACGGTCCTTTCCCTCATTCATGATCTTTGCGAACGCGCCGATCGACTCCAATGTCGACCGGCTCTTCTTCGCCGGGGGCACACTAAGCTAGGTTTGCGCTGACCTAAAGACGGACAGTTCGTTTTCGGATCGATCGCTCAGTGCGCGCCGCCGGCACTGCCGCCGCGCGGGGCCTTGCGCGCAAACAGCAGCGCGACCGCGGCGATCGCCAGCACGATGCCAATCACCGCAAAAGTATCGCCGAAGGCCAGGATCAGCGCCTGGCGATGGACGATTGCGCCGACGGCGGCGACCGCCTTCTGCCGGGCGAGTGCAGGATCGGCTATGCCATGGGCGAGAAAGTAGTGGGTCAGCTGGCCGATCCGGTCGCGCAGTTCTTCGCGATAAAGCGTGACCGACTGGCCGATGATGTTGGAATGGAACTGCTCTCGCTTGGTGAGCACCGTGGCGAGCGCTGCCGTGCCGATCGCGCCGCCGAGATTGCGCAGCATGTTGGAGAGCCCGGAGGCGGCCGCCGCTTCGCCGGGCAGAATGCCGGCCGTGGTGATCGCGGTGATCGGGGTCAGCACCAGCGCCTGGCCGACGGCCCGCACCAAATTGGGCAGGAAGAACTGGTCGCCGGCGCTGTCGGGCGACAGGGTGGCGTTCATGAAGCAGCTTACGGCGAACACGCTGATGCCGACGAAGCCGAGATAGCGGACGTCGAAGCGCTTCATCAGCAGCGGGAGGAGCGGGATGATGGCGAGCTGTGGCAAGCCGGTCCAGGCCAGCACGAAGCCGATCTGTTCGGCGTTGTAGCGCTGCACCTGGCCGAGATATTGCGGCAGGATGTAGACGCTGCCGAACAGCGCCACGCCGACCAGCATGTTGACCAGAATGCCGATGCCGAAATTGCGTCGCTTGAGCAGCCGCAGCTGGACCAGCGGCTTTGCCACGGCGAGCTCGATGGCGACGAAGGCGATCAGGAACACGGCGGCCGTCAGCGCCAGCTTGACGATCAACGGGGATTGGAACCAGTCGTCCTTGTTGCCTTCCTCGAGCACCGTCTGCAGCGCCGACAGTCCGATCGCCATGGTCGCGATCCCCGCCCAGTCGCCGTCGCGCAGCAGCGACAGCTGCATCGGCTTCCTCTCGAGGGTGAGATAGAGCGCAACGACCATCACCAAGCTGGGCAGCGCGTTGACGAAGAAGATGCTCTGCCAGCCATAGGTTTCGGTGAAGTAGCCGCCGATCGTCGGTCCGATCGCCGGCGCGAAGGTGACCGACAGCGCAAACAGCGCCAGGCCGAGCGGCTGCTGGGATTTCGGCAGCTTGGTCAGCACCATGGTGAACGCCATCGGGATCAGCACGCCGCCGGCGAAGCCCTGCAGGCCGCGCAGGACGATCATCGAGCCGAGGTCGTGGGCGAAGGCACAGGCTGCGGAGAACAGCGGAAACAGCACGGCGTTGGCCAGCATATAGCGCCGGAACGAAAACACCCGGCTGAGGTAATCGGTGAGCGGGATCACCACGATCTCGCCGATTAGATAGGAAGTTGAAATCCAGGCGCCGTTGTCGACGCCGGTGCCGATGCCGCCTTCGATGTCGAGCAGCGACGCATTGGTGATCTGGATGTTGAGGATCGCCATGAATGCGCCGATCATGCCGGCGAGCACGGCGATCCACTGGGTGGCGCTGGCCTTGGCGTCGGCGGCGGCTGCCGGCGGTCCGAACGATCCGGCCTGGGTGACGGCAGACATGGCGCTCTCCTGGCGCTTTTCAGGCGCGACGACCTGGCGGCGCTCAGCCGGCCGGCGTCGGGCGGGCGGCGGCCGGGCCCGCGGCGGCCTTGGTGTCGATGGTCGGATAGACCGACATGCCGGGCCTGAGCACCACGGCAAGCGGGTCGTCGTCGTGGTCGAGCAGGATCTTGACGGGAATGCGCTGGACGACCTTGGTGAAGTTGCCGGTGGCGTTGTCGGGCGGCAGCAGCGCGAATTCCTGCCCGCTCGCCGGCGAAATGCTGTCGACATGCCCCGCGAATTTCCGTCCCGGGAACGTATCGACCTCGACCGTCACCGGCTGGCCGGCACGCACGTCGGTGAGCTGGGTCTCCTTGTAGTTGGCGATGATATAGGCCTCGGCCGACGGCACCACCGCCATCAGCAGCGTGCCGGCCTGGACATATTGCCCGACCCGCAGCGTCCGGTTGCCGATCACCCCGTCGATCGGAGCGACAAGCGTGGCATAGGAGAGGTTCAGCTCGGCCTGGTCGGCCTGCGCCTTGGCACGGGCGAGGGAGGCCTCCGCCTGGGCGAGCTCGGCGCGCAGCACATTGAGCTGCTGGCCGGCATTGGCCAGCACGGCCATGTCGCGGGTCACCGCCGCGCGCGCCGCGGCGATCCGGGCGGCCGCCTGCTGGGCATTCTGAACGGTGCCGTAACCCTTGACCGCAAGATCGGCATAACGCTTGTCGTCCTGCCCTGCGAAGGTCTCGTTGGCCCGGTCGAGGTCGACGGTCGCCTGGGCCGCGGCGATGGCCGCCTGCTGGGCAGTGAGTGCCGCGTTTTTGTTGGCGATGTCGGCCTCGGCCGACTGGACCTCGGCCCTCGCCTGTTCGAGGCTGACCTTGAGGTCGCGGTCGTCGATCCTGGCCAGCACCTGGCCGCGGCTGACCGGCTGGTTGTCCTCCACCGGGACGGCGGCGATATAGCCGGCGATCTTCGGCGCGATCGCGGTGCTGTCGGCCTTGACATAGGCGTCGTCGGTGGACACCTCGAACCGTCCGACCTGCCAATAGCGCCAGCCAAGATCGGCTGCTGCGCCAAGCACGGCGAGTGCCGCCGTGGCGAACAGGAGCGGGCGCAGCCAGCGCCGGCGCGGCGCCGCCGCCGGCGAGGCGAGGGGCGCCGTGGCGAGCGGCGGCGCGGAGACCACCTGCCGGTCCGGCAGGTCGATGCCCGGCGCCGCCTCGTCGCGCGGAAACACCTTGTCGACGGTGAAGGCAGGAGGGTGCAGGCTCATCTGGCGCGGATCCTTCTTCCTCTCGGCCAGCCGACGAGCCGGCTTGCCTCATTTAGGAAAAATCGTATTTTCTAAATGGGCCCCGGGATCCGGGTCTGTCAAGGGATTTTGGAAAACGAAGATGGTCGATAACGCGAAAGTTGAACGGCGCACGCGCGGGCGGCCGCAGCTCAGGCCCGACGAGGAGACGCGCCGGCTGATCGTGGCCGCCGCGCGGGAGGAGTTCCAGGCCAACGGCTATGCCGCCGCCAGCATGGTGCGGGTGGCCCAGCGTGCCGGCGTCTCGACCAAGACCATGTACCGCTTGATTCCGACCAAGGCCGACCTGTTCCGCAGCGTGGTGTCGGACCGGATCTCACGCTTCATCCTTGAGATCGACGGCGAGACGCTTGCCGGGCTGCCCATCGAGCAGGCGCTGGAGCACATCCTGATCGCCTATGGCGGCTTGACCCTCGACGACGAGACGACCTCCACCCTGCGGCTGGTGTTTGCCGAATGCGACCGCTTCCCCGAACTCGCCTCCGCCTTCTACGAGCTGGCGATCCGGCGGACCACCGAGACGATGGAACGCTGGCTCGAGCGCCAGCGTGACGCCGGGCACGTCGCCGTCGACGACGCGGCGGCGGCCGTCGGCATGTTGCGGGGGATGATGATCATGGAACCGCAGCGCGCGCTGCTGCTCGGCCAGCGGACCGCGCCAAGCCAGGCGGAGATCGCCGAGCGCGCCCGCGCCTGTGCCGGCCTGTTTCTCGACGGCTGCCGCCCGCGATAGCTCCAGCGGATCATCGATCGTTCGAACAACCGTTGCCGCTGCTCGTGGAATCGCTCGTCAGCAAAAGCGTGGGGCAAGGACCCGATCGGTGGAGACCGGGAGGCCGAGGCCTTCGTCGCGGAATGTCTGTTTAGCGCCCGTAGCAGGACGGCCCCGGCAAGATCGACCCCGGCACCGCGCAATTGCCCGGCTGGTGCCCCGGCGTTCCGGCAGCGTTCTGACAGGCCGCCAGCGCAAGCAGGCTCACGGCAAGGGCGACGACGGGCGGGACGAGCTTGGTTCGCATATCATCTCTCGTTGAGTTGCGTTCCGGCGACGATCGCTTTCTTATAGTTCCGCGCGGCGGGACGCCGCGCCACCCGATTCCCGCCGCCGCTTCGCCTTGTCGGGGTGATCTTGCCGCAGATGCTTCCCGGCGTCACGGCGGGCATTGTGAATTTGTCCCGTCCTTGCCTCTGCCTCTCCCGGAAGCAGACCGCCTCGGCCCCTCGGGGAAACGCACGGACCGGCCCTCCCGGACGTGAAGACCCCGTATTTGGGATGTGCTATCGTGCAGTCGAACGTCGGCGACGACCCGATTGCCAACACGCCCCCGGTGCGTGGCGCCGTCGATCCGGCGTCGGACTATTTGCGCAAGGTGTTCGCCGACCGAGAACCGTGACCCCGATCAGGGCAGCGATCAGCCGCCCGGCAGTGCTCACAGCGGACGGCACCGGCCGACGAACCTACCGACCGCGTTCGACAAGGGAGGATGGACCATGAAGATCGTCGTCATCGGCGGCACCGGCCTGATCGGTTCGAAGACCGTCGCAATTCTGCGCCAGGGCGGCCATGACGTCGTTGCCGCCTCACCCCGGGGCGGCATCAACACCATGACCGGCGAGGGACTGAAAGAGGCCTTGGCGGGCACACAGGTGGTGATCGACCTCGCCAATTCGCCGTCCTTTAAGGACCAGGACGTACTGGAATTCTTCCAGACCTCGGGCCGTAACCTTTTCGCGGCGGAGACCGCGGCGGGCGGGGTCCGGCACCACGTCGCGCTATCCATCGTCGGGATCGACCGGACGCCGGACAATGGCTATTTCCGCGCCAAGGTCGCCCAAGAGAGACTGATCGTCTCCTCCGGCATCCCCTACACCATCATCCGTTCGACCCAGTTCATGGAATTCCTGAGCGGCATCGCCGCTTCGAGGGCGGACGGCGATATTCTCCGGATTTCGCCCGGCCTGTTCCAGCCGATAGCGGCGGACGACGTTGCCGCCGCGGTTGCCGAAGTGGCGCGCGCGGCGCCGCGAAACGGCATCCTGGAGATCGCCGGCCCAGAACGGGCGCCTTTCAACGAGGTCGTCAGCCGCTATCTGAAGGCGATCGGCGATCCGCGCCAGGTCGTCAGCGATCCCGACGCCCCATACTTCGGCGGCCGGGTCGAGGAGTACTCGCTGGTTCCGACGGGCGAGGCGCGCCTTGGCCGCATCGGTTTCGACGAGTGGCTTCGCCGCCCGCAGCAATAAGGCTGGTCTCGATCGGGGATTCTCGCGGGACCTCACCCCGGTCACGACCCGGTCCCGAACAACGAATGGAGGAGGTGATCATGACGAACAAGCTGGCCGCGTTGGCTCTGCTGTGCCTCATGACGGGCATTGCGGCGGCTCAGGAGCCGAAGGTCACGCCGCTCATGTCCAAGGATCTTCCGGAGAGTCCCGGCAGGGAGGCTCTGATGATCACAGTCGAGCATGCGCCCGGTGGGTCGAGCGCCATTCATCGACACAATGCACATGCGTTCGTTTACGTGCTGGAGGGCTCCGTTATCATGCAGCTGAAGGGCGGACAGCAGGTGACACTGACAGCCGGACAGACCTTCTATGAAGGCCCTGACGATGTCCATCTCGTCGACCGCAACGCCAGCGCCACCCAGCCGGCGAAATTCTTGGTGCTCCTGATCAAGGACAAGGGCGCGCCTGCGCTCGTGCCGGCACAGTGACTTTTTGAATCCTGGCAAACGAAGCCGACTGCGAAAGGCTGCGGCTGCGGTCATCCCGCGTTTCACTTCGCCCGAATCGCTCGGTCGGCAATCAAACCGCCATAGGTCTTGTGAACAAGAGTTCGCGAACAATGTCGCGGTCAGGATGTCGTGATATCCTCCGACGGCAACGAGAGTGATCCGGATGCTGCGTTACGCCTTGCTTGTCCTGATGGTCGTGGCACCGATGGCGGCCTCACCGGCACAGGATGCTGCCAAGATCGAGCTGCGCGGCAATGTCGTCACCGCAACCTCGCTGACGATGGAGAGCCTCTCGAAGCTGCCGCGGGTCGAGGAGGAGATTGCGTTCCAGACCAGCAAGGGCGAGGAGAAAGGACGCTACGCCGGCGTGATGCTTTGGGATCTCCTCCAGGAGAACGGCCTCAAAAAACTCGAGGGCCACAAAATTCTCGAACATGACTTCGCCGTTACCGGCCGCGACGGCTACAAAATTCTGTTTTCCCTCGGCGAGATCGCGCCGGACTTCGGCAACACGCAGATCCTGCTGGCGTATGAACGCGACGGCAAATCTTTGCTTCCCGCCGATGGGTTCCGTGTCGTGGTGCCGGGCGACAAGCGTGGCGCGCGGGCTGTAAAGGACGTCGTCGGCATCGACCTGCAATAAGCTCGGACGATCTGGAAGCCGCCATCCCGGGATGGCGCTGTCGGCTCGAGCGGGCTCCGTTCGACCGAGGCTTGCCGCACACAAGGATGGCGATCGTGACGAGCAAGATCATCCCGACGGTCGGCGCCGTGCTCGCCGGAGGCCTGGCGCGGCGGCTCGGCGGCGGCGATAAGCCGTTGCGCGAGATCGGCGGTCGAACGATTCTCAGCCGGGTGATCGAACGACTGGCACCGCAGTGTGGCGAACTCGTCCTCAACGCCAACGGCGACCCCTCGCGGTTCAGCGCGTTCGGCTTGGCGGTCATTCCCGATACCGTGTTGGAATTCCCTGGGCCGCTGGCCGGCGTGCTTGCAGCGCTCGATTGGACGGCCGCCAACAGGCCGAATATCGAATGGGTCGTGAGCGCCCCTGGGGATTGCCCATTTCTTCCGCGCGATCTTGTTTGTCGCCTGCAAACCGCGCGTATCGATCAGAATGCTCACCTCGCCGTAGCGGCGTCGGGCAACCGGATGCATCCTGTGATCGGTCTGTGGAGCGTCGCGCTTCGTGACGATCTCAGGCATGCCCTTGTCGGGGAGCAGGTCCGAAAAGTCGACGAGTGGACCAAGAGGTACCGGCTGAGCCGTGTGGACTGGCCGTCGGCGCCGGTCGACCCCTTCTTCAACGCAAACACGCCGGAAGACATGGCCGAGGCGGAAGTGCTTGCAGGCCGGTCCATCGATTAGAGGCTGCCTCATCGGAAGTTTCTGGAAACGCGACCCCATGTCGCCGGCGGATGGCGTCTGCCAGCCATGGCGTCGCCGTTCCGGTGGGGGAGCTGATCCGAAAAAATCGATTTGCAAATGCATTCATGCGGCGTAATTCTTTCGTTGTGAGCACTATTTCCAAGGTGGCCGAACGGGCCGGCGTGTCACGGACGACCGTTTCGCATGTGATGAACCATGCGGAGCGCGTGTCCAAGCCGCTGCGCGAGCGCGTGCAGAAGGCGATCGACGAGCTTGGCTACGCGCCGAACCCGCAGGCGAGGAGCCTGCGGACGGGCCGGACGCACCTTGTCGCCGTGCTGATCCCGGATATTCGCAATCCCTTCTATCCCGAACTGGTGAAGACCGCACAGTCGGAGTTGGAGCAGATCGGCCTCGATACGCTTGTCTTCAACACCGATGTGCCGGGTGGCCATTCGCACAAGCACAGCCGGGATTACCTAAGTCACATCGGGCGCCGCCGCGTCGATGGTCTGATCGTCGGTGATTTTGCGCTGCACGGCATGCACGATGCTCTTCTGGACGTCGACCTTCCGGCTGTTTTCATCGGCCATCTGCCGAATGGGGCCGTGGATAGCGTCCGCCTGGACGACCGGGGCGGCGGTTATCTGATGGGCGAATACCTGGCCAAGAAGGGTCACCGTCGCGTCGCCCATGTCACAGGTCCGAGATTTTTCAGAGAGGCCATGGCCCGTGCCGAAGGCTTCGAGCAAGGGCTGATCGACCACGGCGCGGAATTCGACCCCGAGATGCGCTATGAGGGCAGCTACCTCGCGCCTTCAGGCTGCGAGGCGATCCGCTGGCTCATGGCAAGCCATCGCATGGCGCTGCCCTCGGTGATCTTCTTCGCCAATTACCTGATGGCTGCCGGCGCTCTCTCCGAACTCTACGATCACGGCCTTCGCGTGCCGGATGACATTGCGGTCGCCGTTTTCGACGATCTGCCGCAACTCGAATATGTCAGGCCGAAGCTGACCCGGGTCGGCAACAGCCCGGCAGTGCTGGCGGGCCACGCCGCCAGGATGCTGCTCGACCGGCTGCAGGGCCGCTACGCCGGACCGCCTCGCATGGAAACCGTGCCGTCGCTTCTCCATCCCTTTGATTCCGCATGAGGCATTTCGAACAGGCGGAAGGACGGCCGCCCGTTCGACGCTGAACCTGAAAACACCGACCCTGGGAGGACACCTTGACCAATCAGACGCCCAAACCGTTCAAGCCCGTGCTCGCTTCGCTCAGCCGACGCAAGCTGCTGGCGGGAGGCGCCGCACTCGCCGCCGGCTCCGTATCAGGGTTGCCCTTTGTCAACCGGCTGGCAGCACGCGCCCAAGGAGCGCCGCTTAAGTTTTGGCAGTTCTACGCGCCGGGCGGCGACGTAAAACCGCAGGTGGCGTGGTTCGAGAAGACGGTGAAGGACTGGAACGACACGCACGACGTGAAGGTCGAACTGGAATATGTGGTCAACAGCGAGTACATCTCGGGCTCCAAGCTTTCGACGGCCTTCGCGTCCGGCCAAGGCCCCGACATCTTCCTGATCAGCCCCGGCGATTTCCTGCGCTACTACAATGGCGGGGTGCTGGCCGATCTGACGCCCTATATCGAGGATGCGGCGAAGAAGGATTTCCCCGAGAGCGTGATTGCCAACCGCATGGTCGACGGCAAGGTCTACGGGGTGCCGATGGAGGTCGAGCCGATGGCCTTCTACTATTCGGTCAAGGCCTTCGAGGAGGCGGGTCTCAACGAGAACGACGTGCCCAAGACCTGGGATCAGCTGCTGGAAACCGCCAAGAAGCTGACCACGCCCAACCGCTTCGGCGTGCTCTTCGAAACGACGCCGGGCTACTACCAGAACTTCACCTGGTACCCCTTCATGTGGCAGGGCGGTGGCGAGTTCCAGACGAAGGACGGCAAGAGCGCGTTCGATTCGCCGGCGACGGTCGCCGCGCTGAAGCTGTGGCAGGACGCGGTCAACTGGGCGTCGCCCCACGCCAAGTGGTGAGCGGCGGTTTCGACATCGTTTCCAACCTCGCCGCCGGGCTATGCGCCATGCAGAACATCGGGATCTGGGGCATCTCGGCGATGGAGAACAATGCCAAAGACGTTCCATACGGCATCTTCAAGCTACCGACGCCGGCCAACGGCAAATATGTCACGGTCGGTGGCGGTTGGGCCTTCGTGGCCAACGCCAAGGGAGCCGACCCCGAGAACGCGGCAAAGTTCTGCGCCTGGGCGTTGGCTTCCATGGACAAGAAGTCGGTTCAGCGCGTCGCCGACTGGTGCACGGTCGCCAAATCCGACATGCCGCCGCGTCAAAGCGCCCTGGAGGCAAAGCGGGAGGATTTCAGCAAGGGCAAGATGGGCATCTTCTCCAAAGAGGTCTATCCCGGCACGAGAGCCGAGCCGCGCCTGCCGCCGGAGGTCTACAAGATCATCTCCGATGCGATCCAGGCGACCCAGCTCGGCGGCGCCGACTGCCAGCAGACGGCAACGGCGGCAAGCCAGCAGCTCGACGCATTCCTGGCATCATATTCAGGAGCGCCGATCCTGTAAGCCCTATGGCGCAGTTCGGATCCACCGACGATCTAAAGGTTCATGCCGTCGCACCGGTCGCGAGAACGGCAAGCCATCGCCGCCGCGACTGGCTTGCCGGCTACCTGTTCGTCCTGCCGGATGCGTTGGGGCTCTTCACTTTCGTCGGTCTGCCGATGCTGCTGGCGCTCGCCATGGGTTTCTTCGAGGTGGACGGCTTCGGCGGCTACCGCTTCGTCGGCTTTGCCAACCTGCACCGCATGTGGCTCGATCCGCTGTTCTGGCAGGGTGCGAAGGTCACGCTCACTTACGCGCTGATGTTGGTGCCCGCGCTGTATGTCAGCGGGCTCGGCTTGGCATTGCTGGTGCAGCGTGGCGGTCGTTTCGAGGCCGTTATGCGCTCGCTGTTCTTCGCGCCGCAGATGGTGAGCCTCGTGGTCGTCGCGATGGTCTGGCAAATTCTGCTGCTCGACAAAGTCGGCCTTGGAGCACGCGCCTTGGGGCTTGTCGGCATCGCTGCGCCTTCCTTTCTTGGTGACCCGAACTGGGCGCTGCTTACTCTGGTGCTCGTCAGCGTCTGGTTCCTGATGGGCTTTTACATGCTCATCTTCCTCGGCGGGCTTCAGGACATCCCGCGCGACTACTACGAGGCGGCGATGCTTGACGGCGCCAGCGCCTGGAAAGCCTTCTGGTTCATCACGCTGCCGTTGTTGAAGCCCACCAGCTTTTTCGTGCTGCTCGTTTCCACGGTGATGGCGGCGGCCGGCGGCCAGGTATTTGACCTGATCTGGGTGATGACCAAAGGCGGGCCAGCGAATTCCACTTCAGCGCTGATCGTCTACATCTATAAGCAAGCGTTTCAGTTCAACGCCTTCGGCTATGCCTCTGCCATGGCCTCGCTGCTGGTCGTCATGCTGATGCTGGTGACGCTGGTGCTCTTCCTGCTGACCCGCGGCGGCCGTTTCCAGTATGATTGACGCCGCCGACTTCGTTCCCGGACACCACGCGGTCCGCCGACCACCCGTAACGATCGTGCGCGCTCTTTGGATGCTCATCGCGCTCGTTCTCGCCTTGATGACGGTCTTTCCGCTGGTCTGGATGCTGATCGTAGCGGTCAAGCCGCCGGCCGAAGTGTTCGCGCCGAACATCGTTCCGCACGCACCGACGACGGCCAACTTCCTTTACGTGCTGACCGAGATTCCCTTCCTGCGCTATCTGTTCAACTCGCTGGTGGTCTCGGTTGCAGTGACTGTTGCTGCGCTGTTTTTCCATTCCATGGCCGGCTATGCGCTGGCTCGGCTGCACTTTCCCGGTCGTGAGTTCATTTTCTTGGCGATGTTCTCGACCTTCCTGGTTTCGCTGCCGGTGATCATCGTACCGCTCTTCATTCTGGTGCGCGGTATGGGCATGCTCAACTCCTATTCCGGACTGATCGTCCCCTCTATTTTCAACGCTTTCGGCATTTTCCTGCTTCGCCAGTATTATCTTTCGCTGCCGCGCGAGATCGAGGAGGCGGCGGTTATGGACGGCGCCAACCGCTGGCGCATCTACTGGCTGATCGTCTTGCCGCTGAGCCGCCCGATCCTTGCCGCCCTCGCCATTCTATTCTTTCTGGCCAACTGGAACGCTTTCCTGTGGCCGTTGACCGTCGCTTCGGACCAAAACCTGTGGGTCGTCCAGGTGGCCATCGCCAACTTCAAGAGCCAATATGCGGGAGCCTGGAACTACGTGATGGCGGCTTCGACGATCGTGGCTCTGCCGATGCTCGTTCTTTTCGTGATCTTTCAAAAGCAGATCACCGAATCCATCAAGACCAGCGGCATGAAATAGCCGCATGCCCTTCAAAGGAGATGCCGATGACCCAGGCCGGACTTTCGCCGCTGCGCGGACTGCCCAAACTGCGCGAGGCCAAAACGCGCCGCTTCTCCTCCTACGACCGCACTGGCGGCAACGACGACAGGCTTCATATCGAGCCCGGCAGGACGGTGACCATCGCCGAATATGAAGGCGCAGGCATCGTCACCCACATTTGGGCGACGCTCGCCTGTAAGAGTGAACTGTTCTTGCGGAAAATCGTGCTGCGCGCCTGGTGGGACGGTGAGGAGCACCCCAGCGTCGAGACGCCGATCGGCGATTTTTTCGGCATGGGCCACGCGCAAACGAGAAATTTCGCCAGCCTGCCCGTCCAGGCAAGCCCGGAGGACGGCAAAGCCTTCAACTGCTATTTCCCGATGCCTTTCGAGACAGGCATGAAGTTTACGGTCACAAACGAGGCCGAGGACGACCTGCTCTTCTACTACTACGTCGACCTCGAACTGCACGATGAGCTCGAAAGCGGCATGGGCCGCTTCCACGCGCAGTACCGGCAGGCCCGCCCTGAAGGCATGATCGAGAAAGGGCTCGCCAACGAGCAGTTTCTGTTCGGTGGAGAGAATGTGGACGGCAAGGCGAACTACACGATCCTCGAGGCCGAAGGGCACGGCCACTATGTCGGTGTGCTCTTCTCCGTCTATTCCCGGCGCCGCTCGGGCTTGTGGGATTGGTATGGCGAGGGCGACGACATGATCTTCGTCGACGGCGAGCCCGGCCTCTCCGTTGTCGACACCCCGCGCAAGCCGGATCCGAGGATCGGACCGAAGGCCGCGCTGATCGAACCGCGGGGCGAAAGCGCTGCCGGCGCCAACGACGCATGGCCGCCGACGCTGCACGGCACCGGCACGGAAGACTATTTCAACACGTCCTGGTGCCCGACGCAGGACTATTCCGCTCCTTATCACGGCATCATCGCCGCCGGCGGACCGAACTGGACCGAGCCTGTGACACTCTATCGTTGGCACATCGAGGATCCGGTGATCTTCCGGAAGAGCATTCGTGTCACCATCGAGCACGGCCACGCCAACCGCCGCGCCGACGACCTATCCTCAGTCGCCTTCTGGTATCAGGCCGAGCCACATAAACCCTTCGCGCCATTGCCGGCGATGAGGGATAGGCAGCCGACCTTCCGCCGACCGTTTGAAAACTGGGATGCCGCACTGCGTGGCCGGGAAAGCTGAACGGCTGAACGGCCGAAACCCGGGCAACTTCCCAGGACATTTTCGTGCTTGGTTATGACCGCCTCCAGGAAAACATAAGACCGAGCGGATGCGACGGTGAATTTGCGGTTTCCGGAAAGGCTGGCCCTGGCGCGGCCGCGAACGCGCCTGGGCGGAAGAGGTGCTGCATCCCTGCAATCGCTCTGCCTCACCGCAACCCGTAATCCATGTTCCTCAAATCTTCGAGAAGGCCAGGCCCCGTCGGCTTCCAACCGAGCCTGTCGCGGGTCAGTGTGCTGGACGCCTGCAGGTCCATCGCGGCGAAGCCGGCAAGCCAGCCGAAATGCTCGGCCGCCTTATCAACTGACAGAGCCTTGACCGGCACGCCGAGCCCGGCGCCAATCACCTCGGCGATCTGCCGCACCGGTACGCCCTCTTCATCGACAGCATGCCAGCGCGCGCCTGGCCGGTGATTGTCGAGCGCCATTCGGTAGAGCCGCGCGACGTCGGTGACATGGGCTGCCGGCCACCGGTTGTTGCCGTCACCGACATAAGCCGAAAGCCCTTTTTCGCGGGCGATCTCGATTGCCGGAGAAATCAGCCCCTGCTTCACCGTGTCGTGAACCTGCGGCAGGCGCACGACGGCCACCGACACGCCGTGATTGCCTATTTCTTCCCCGGTCAGCTCCGACAGCCGCCGGGGATTGGGGTGGTCGCGATCGAAAACGTCCTCGACAGCCAGCTGACCCGGCCCGCGACTGCCCATTCCGGTTCCCGAGGTGATGATGAACGGCCGGTTCGAGCCGGCCAGAACCGCTCCGATCGCCTCGATCACGCGCCGGTCTTTCTCGCAGTTCTCGACGAAGCGCGAGAAATCATGGTCGAAGGCGGTGTGGATCACGGCATCGGCTCGGGCGGCACCATCGGCAATACTGCCGGGATCTTCAAGCGTCCCCGGATGGGCCTCGGCACCGGCCTTCTCAAGCCAGCGCGCGCCGGAGTCCGAGCGCGTCAATCCGAGCACCTGATGGCCGGCACCAATCAGTGCGGGAACGATCCGGGATCCGATAAAGCCTGTTGCGCCGGTCAGGAAAACGCGCATCTGGGAACCTCCATATTGTTCGAGACCCGATTTGCGGCTATTTTCCTGCCTGTTAAAGTAGTGATCTTATCCTAGTATAATCTCACCCAGGTTCGCGCTGTGTCCGCTCCGCCCGCCAACAAACTCGGAAACTACCTGCGCGACCGCCGCGCCCGGCTCGACCCGGCTGCCTTCGGCCTCACGATCGGAAGGCGGCGCACACCCGGTTTGCGCCGAGAGGAAGTCGCGCAGCGCGCCAACATCAGCCCGACTTGGTACACGTGGCTCGAGCAAGGACGCGGCGGAGCGCCTTCGGCGGACGTCCTCGACCGTATCGCAAGGGGATTGATGCTCACCGACCCGGAGCGCGAGCATCTGTTCATGTTGGCTCTCGGCCGCCCGCCCGAAGTGCGCTACAAGCCCGTCGACGGTGTCTCTCCTCGGCTTCAGCGTGTTCTTGATGCGCTGGAGATCAGCCCTGCAATCATCAAGACCGCAACTTGGGACGTGGTTGGCTGGAACCGTGCTGCTGCGGCAATTTTCACCGACTACGCCAAGCTTCCGCGTGATCAGCGCAACATTCTTCGGTTGATGTTTGCCGATGCGGGCATTCGCGCCAAGCAGGAGGATTGGCAGAGCGTTGCGCGCTTCGTGGTCGGCGCGTTCCGGGCAGACGCCACGCGCGCGGGGGCAAACGCGGAAATCACGAAGCTCGTCGAAGAGCTGTCCCGAGCCAGCCCCGAGTTCGAGGCCTTGTGGCGCGACAACGACATCGCGGCGCCCGGCGAGGGATTGAAGCGGCTCCGCCATGCCGAACTCGGCATGCTCGAGTTGGAGTTCTCCGCTTTCGCGGTCGACGGCAGACCGGAACTGGGAATGGTCATCTACAACCCCGCAAGCAAGGGCGTCGCGGATCGGATCCGCAATTATTTGCAGCAGCCTCGGGGAGCTTGAAGGGTCGGCCAGCTCTTCTGGCTGGGTTCAAAGGCATGAATAGCTCGCGCCACCGAGTATTAGTTGTCTCCTTTTGGCCACACGTGGCAGTTGTTTCACATATTTACAGAAACCGGAATTGCAATCAGCTCCCCGCCGGGCCAGCCTTCCTATGGGCAGGCGGCGAGCTAGGCAGGGCTCTTGGATGAGCGCTACAGCTGTTGTTCGCGTTTGCCTTCTCCCAAGAGCTCTTCTTCAGGAATTGCGGAGTCGACCCGCGGCGCGCGTCCTGTGCAGTCCTCTGCCGACGGATCGACCAACGTGCGGCCTTGCGAGGCAAGGCCAGCCGCGAGACCGCCTTTGAGAACGACGTCGATCCCTGCGGCGCCGCGGTCGGCCAAAGGTGAACCGGTCGGGATTTGCGTCTGCAGATCTCGGACGTCGCTGCAACACCGGAGGGCGGACCTCGCTCTCGCCCTCGAAAGACGCCGCCATCCAACCCAGCGTCACGTCAGATCGCAGACCCGTGGTGCGACCATCTGGCCCAGGCAGAGTGAACCCAGGAGGAAGCGAGTTGAAGTGCACATCGATCCTTCTCTCGCTGACACTGGCATTCCTGCTTTCACTGCTTGCGGGCTGTGATCCGAGAAGCACCTATGTGCCGCCACCCCCGGCAAGGGCCGCTGTGCCGGCCGCAGACGTGCCGATGATCGCGCGAGCCGGCGGGGAGTGGGTGGTGATCGCGGAAGGGCAAGGCAAGAACGGCGAGAAAGTCGCGAGCTCCTGGTATCTGCTGCGCTTCCATGACGACAGCACGGCCAAGCTCATCTGGGTCATGCCGGGGAACTCTGCGAGAGAGGTCGTCAACTACACCCAAAACGGCGATATCGTCACGCTGGCCGGGGCGGTCGAGGCGCCGCAAGTCAACGGCGTTCCTTTCAAAGTCGTGGGCAATTCCCTCGTCGTCAGCATTCCCGGCGTCGGCGGTGGCGAGAATCTCACCTTCACGCACCGCGGCATGGGCTGGCCATACCTGCATTGGCTTCTGGTTTTCGCCGGGTTGACAATCGTGTTCCTGATGTGGCGCCGCTGGAGGTGGTTTACACCCATCGTCATGGGTGTCGGCATCGTTGTGATGACATTCTATTGGATCAACGAATCCGACGTCACAGCAACATTTCGATGGGTGAAGCTGTACACCCTCGTTGTCTCGGTGTGGTTCTTCTGGCTGGTTCGTTTCACGCCGCTGCACAACTACAAACTCATGCGGTTTCTGGTTGCGGCAATTTTGGTCGTGAACATCATCGAGGCGGTGGAGGTGGATTTCACGTCCGGATATCTGCCCAACTACCTCAATGGAGCGGCGGGCATCCTGAATGCGCTGGCGATCACGCGCTGGAATGCGATCGGACCCAATCGCAGACCGACAAGGGACCTGGTTTGGCCGGGTCTCGGCGTCTCCTGGATCGTGGCCTACGACATCTGGAACATCACGTTCTCGTACCTCAATTTCAACGAATATACGTCCAACAGCATTGCTCTGAACCTGGTTGCAACCGTGATTGCAATGTTCATCCTGGGAACGTGGGTCGCAGCACGCGGCACCACGCTGGGGTTCTTCTACCTCTACCTGTTCACCTTCAGCCATCTGGTGATGGAAGAGAGCTTCGTTCCAATCCCCATAAACCATACGAGCGCGCTTCTGGTCGCACTTCTGAGTTTTGGCATCAACCTGGTGCTGGTTGCACTGGTGTGGAATTGGAAGCTGTTCAAGAAGGCGCCTGTCTGGCCCAACTTCGGTCAATACAGGCATGCCGAACCGATTTCAGGCTTGGACGATTCGATCCATGTCGACCTCGATGCCATTCCCGCCCTGGCGGACTATCCGCCGGAGATCAAGTTTATTGAAGGCCCTGAAAAAACGACGCAAGCAAGGACGTAAACTGTTGGAGCGCCGCCGGAGCCTGCCGATCGGTCTGCGGACGGCCCCTCAAGTCGGAATGAGGCCCGTCACTGCGCCTTGAAGGGAATGTCTCGATGAGCCCGGTACGAATATCGCTAGCTGCTCGGCTGTGTCGCGCAACTCCGTTCATTTTTGTTCCTGTCCTTTGCTCGGCGCAGGATCTTGCGACGACGCCGCCAGCCGACACCGTCGCCATGGAAGACCTGCCGTTCTTCATCACCGGACCGGCTCAAACCGACATCCTTTTCAACATCACCATCGTGTTCCTCCTCGCGGTGGTCATGGCGCTGGGAAATCTCTACTTCCAGCTCCACGCCCTGCCCGAACGCATGGCGCACGGGCCAGCCGCGTGCAGTTGGAGATCGTGGCGGTGCTATGCCTGATTGCGCTGTTCACCCACAACCACATCTACTGGATCCTCGGCCTTCTGCTCGCCTTGGTCCAGCTGCCCGACTTTTCCACGCCCGTGGCATCGATCGCCGAGTCGCTCGAGCGGTTGACTCGCCGGCGCCGGCCTGAGCCCGATCCGCCGGTCTCCTTAGCCCTGCCGTCTTCAAGCCCGGCTGGCGACAAGGAGATCAGCGATGCTTGAGCTGATGCTTTGCTCGATGCTGACGGTTTTTCCGGACTATCTCGTGCGCCGCTACGTCCAGGGCAAACGCATCGGCCGCGAAATCACCATCTATACGGTCTGGTATGAACTGCGGTGGGGCATCACGGCGTGCCTGGTTCTGACGGTCTCACTGATCACCTTGATTTTCTATTTCCACCCCTCGACCAGCAACGTCACTGCCGTCTTCCGCACAGTCACTATTCTGCCTGAAGCAGTGGGTCGGGTCGCCGACGTCTACGTCGCCAACAACGAGAAGGTCGCAGCCGGAACGCCGCTGTTTCGGCTGGACAACTCCGAGCAGCAAGCGAAGGTGGAGAGCGCGCGTCGGCAAATCGCCGAGATCGAGGCTGAGACAACGGTGACGCGGACAGAACTCGCAGCTGCCGACGGGGTCATTCGCCAAGCGCAAGGCGCCTACCAGCAGGCCTTGGATGAACTGGACACCAAGCAAGAACTCATGCGCCGCAACGCCAATGTCGTTGCCCAGCGCGAGATCGAGCGGCTGCAGGTTGCCGCTGATGGCCGACAAGGGGCGGTCGATGCCGCCGAAGCGAACAAGCAGACATTGCAGGCAAAGATCGCCTCGTTGCTGCCGTCGCAGAAAGCCAGTGCTGAAGCTGCGCTTGCGCTGGCTCAGGTCGAACTGGACAAGACGGTCGTGCATGCCGGCGTCGCGGGGACCATTCAACAGTTCGCGCTTCAGCCGGGCGATATCGTCAATACGATGATCCGGCCTGCCGGCATTCTGGTTCCGGCACAGGCCGGCCGCGAGCAGCTGATCGCCGGCTTCAACCAGATCGAAGCCCAGGTTATGAAGCCCGGAATGATCGCCGAGGTCACCTGCATCGGCAAGCCTTTTACGATCATCCCGATGGTGGTGACCCAAGTCCAAGATGTGGTCGCGACCGGCCAGCTGCGGCCGACTGACCAGCTGGTCGATGCTCAGCAACTCTCTCGACCGGGCACGATCACGGTCTTTCTGCGACCGCTTTTTGCCGGGCAGCTCGATGGCGTTCCGCCTGGCGGCAGCTGCATCGCCAACGCCTACACCAACAATCACCATCGGCTCGCAACCGAAAACCTGGGGACCGTGCAGCGCGTCTTCCTGCACGTCGTCGACGGAGTCGGGCTTGTGCATGCCATGATCCTGCGCATCCAGGCGTTGATGCTGCCGGTTCAGACGTTGGTGCTCCAAGGCCATTGACCTGTTGACCTAGAAGCGAAGGAGAGACCATGTTGAACAGAGTAGGATTGCTTTGGTCAGGCCTGTTCGTTCTGGCGGCCGTTGGACATGCCGGCGCCGCGACTCTCGATGCCCTTCAAGGGGCATGGGCGATGAACGGAACGGGTTGCGAATCCATCTTCAAGAAGACGGGCCGCGGCATGGAGTTCAGAGATCGAGATTCGTCTCTAAATACCGGATTGATCATCAAAGGTTCGACAATTCTAGGTCCACTCGCGACCTGCAAGGTCGCGCAGATCCGCCGGAAGGGCGATCGCTTGTCAGCCGCACTCAATTGCTCGGATTCCATCATATACGGCAACCTGGCAGTTTCCTTCCGCATCCTCTCGCCAAACAAATTCGAAAGGTATGCGCCCGAATTCCCCGAGATCTCCGTAATCTACAACCGATGTAACCTTTGAAGGGCCGGAATGAGGCCCTAAGGTTGATCTTGTGGAATGGGCCGTTGTGGAAGCCTCGCAATTCTGCGTCTGCGCGGCATGATCCAAAAATCTGCAGCCCCGCGGCCGCATCCGCCCGGACGGAGGCGTGCACGCATCGCGCTTTCCGTGATGCGCAAGGCCTGACCGTCGTGCCGAAATGCCCGGTGCTGTAATCCGTTGACCGGCGTGCTATTTTAGCAGTCGATCACGGAGGGGACCATGATCGACGACCGCACAGGCTTTGCCGAGATGGTCATGCTGATCCTCGGGATGCGGCTCACCAAGATGATCGAGGTGGCCGCTGCGATGGGGCTGGCCGATCTGATCGACGAAGAACCGCGTCAGATAGCGGATCTCTCTGAATCGACCGGCAGCGATCCGGCGGCCCTGCGCCGGCTCTGCCGGGCCCTCGTTGCCTGCGGGGTCTTCAGCCTCGACGACCAGGGAAGGCTCGCACACAACGGACGCTCTCGCTGGCTGCGGCGTGATGCCAGCCCGTCCCTGCATCACCTCAGCCGCTATTCGGGCATGCCAAGCACCTGGGGCGTCTGGAGCCGATTGGAGGAGGTGGTGCGGGAGGGCGAACCTGCCTTCGAGCGGCACTTCGGAAAGCCCTATTTCAGCTACATGAAGGATCACCCTGACGAGGCATCGATATTCGACGCCCACATGCAGAACAGCCCGGACGATCGGCATGCAGCCGTGGCAGAAGCCTACGATTTCTCCGGCGTCGGGACTGTGATCGACATTGGCGGTGGCAACGGAGCCCTGCTGTCGGCAATCCTGACGGCCTATCCATCCGTTCGGGGGGTACTGTTCGACCATCCGGCCGTCGTCGGCAAGGCATTCGAGACGTTTCCGCTGTTGAGAGATCGCTGCCAGCTTGCGCCCGGCGATTTCTTCGAAGCGGTGACTGCCGGCGGCGACGTCTACACGCTGGCGCAGGTCTTACATGACTGGAGCGACGAGCGCTGCGTCCGGATCCTGAAGAACTGCCGGGCAATGATGCACGACAAGGCACGGCTTCTGGTGATCGAACGCATCATCGATGGTGTCCCCGACACTGTGAAGGTAGTGGACTACCTGACGGACATGCACATGATGGTGCTGTTCAAAGACGGGCGAGAACGCACTGTGGACGAATTCGCGTCGCTGTTCGACCGCGCGGGTCTCCAACCGCCCCGCGTCAATGCCACAAGGTCGGCTTTCTTCATCATCGAGACGATGGCCAAGCCTGCAGCCTTGGTTTGACAAGCGAATGGAGAGCCAAGCTGACGGATTTTCTATCAGCTGATGAACAGGCAAGAAGAAGCGCCGGTGCGCAGAACCGACGACATCGTTCGACGTCGGAAACGCTGGGTTAGCGCGGCAGTTTGCCGGCGAGGATGTCCTTCGCTCCCTGGTTGCCCTTTTCGCACAACTCGTCCTTGTGGCCGCTCTTCGTGATTTGGATCTCGATCTTGATGGCTTCAGTGGAGATCAGGTTCACCGCAGCCATCTGCACCGCCTGAGGATCGGCTCCAGTATCGTTGACGATTTTGAGGACATAGGCCTGCGCGAAGGTGAGCCAAGCCCGTTCATCGACCCCGCACATCTTGTTGAGCGCGAGGTAGAGGGCGGCGTTGCGCTTCGCATAGTCTAGGCCGCTCTCGGCCTTTGCCTGGCTTGCCACGACAAGCGCGAGCGCAGTGGCGGTGACAATTGCTTTCAAGATCGTTCTCCGTGGCACTTAGCGAAGCGTTTGCCAGGACCCTTTCGGAACTGCAAGCACGATGAGGAGCGCGGCTCCACAATCATCATCATAGTGAGAAAGATGATCCGGAACGACCGTTGCTTCGGGCGGCAGCCGGCGGTCGAGCTTGTGGATCGCGGCGCGACGGTCGGCGAGCAAGGTGGCTGATCTCGATGAACACGGCAAGGCATGGCGATGAAGTCGACTATTTTGTTGCCTCGATTGAGAAAATGATCACTTTGGTCTTCCTATCCCCTGGTCGGGGGGCGACAGACGTCGTTGTCGATGAGGACGCCGGGCTTGGCGCTGCGTTCGGCGCGACGTGGTTGCCAGAACGGAAAGTTGCGTCGTTGGACTACGAGGTATTCGCGCTCGATGAGTGGCCGCCCTTGAGCAGCTCAGCTCGCAACCGGAGCTTCCGAGCTGCTCATCGAAAAGGCGAGCTCGAGTAATGGCGCCGGTGCTGTCTCCCGACAAGCTGGGTCCGACTGTGTGCATCGGCGAAATCCTCGTCGAGATCGTCGCCACAACTCAAGGGGAGGGGTTTGTCGACGCGCAGCCGCTCTATGGGCCATATCCGAGTGGCGCCCCTGCAATTTTCATCGATCAATGCGGGCGAATCGGGGGCAGCGCAGCGATGATCGGCGCAGTTGGCGACGACGATTTCGGACGCGTCAATGTCGATCGGCTGAAGCGCGACGGCGTGGACGTCTCCGCGATATCGGTCGATCCCGATTTCCCGACGGGAAGCGCATTCGTGCGCTATCGACGGGACGGGTCCCGGGACTTCGTCTTCAACATCGCCAAGTCCGCTGCTGCTCGCTTCGGGTGGACTGAAGCCGTCGAAGCGCTGGTCGAGAGAGCCGGACATGTGCATGTCATGGGATCTGCACTCTCCATGGCCAGTGCGACTGACGTGATCGACCGCGCGGTCGACACCGTCAAGCGACGCGGCGGCACCCTTTCGCTCGACCCGAACCTTCGCAAGGAGCTGAGGCTCGATCCAGCTGTTGAGCAGCGATTTGCCAGACTTGTTGCTTCGAGCGACGTGTTGCTTCCATCGGGCGAGGAGCTGGAGCGTGCGGCCGGTGTTGAGGGGGAGAGCCGCGCCATCGAGCGGCTGTTCGAGATCGGCGTGAAGGAGATCGTTCTGAAGCGTGGTGCCAACGGCGCCAGTTTGCTTGCTCCCGACGGCCATCGTCTGGATGCGCCGACCTTTGTCGTTGAGGAGGTCGATCCGACCGGCGCCGGAGACTGCTTCGGCGGAGCCTATGTGGCCTGCCGCAGGCTCGGCATGCCGCCTGACAAAGCATTGACCTATGCTTGCGCGGCCGGCGCCCGCAACGTCACCCTGCGCGGTCCGATGGAGGGGGCGGGCACGCTCGCCGAGCTCGATGAGTTCATCGCTCGAACGGAAAGGCGCTCTTGATGCAGCTTGAGCTGAGCAGCCTCGCCACGATGCGGCGCGATGGCGAGTTGCGGGGCGTGACTTCGGTCTGCTCTGCTCACCCGACCGTGCTGCGTGCAGCGCTCAGGCATGGCAGAGCCAACGACAGCACCGTTCTGATCGAGGCCACGTGCAACCAGGTCAACCACCGCGGTGGCTATACCGGCATGAGGCCGGCGGATTTTGCCGCACTCGTTCGCAAGATCGCGCTGGAGGAAGGTTGCCCCGAGCGCCTTGTCGTCTTGGGCGGTGACCATCTCGGTCCCAGTCCGTGGCGGGATCTGCCGTCGGATCAAGCAATGGCCGAGGCCGAGAAGATGGTCGCCTCCTACATTGCCGCCGGTTTTCGGAAGATCCATCTCGATGCGTCCATGGGCTGCCGCGGCGAACCTGCCGCTCTCAACGACGAAGCGACCGCGCTACGCGCTGCTCGACTGGCGGCTGTGGCTGAAGCCGAAGCCAGCCGCCTCGGAGGGCCGCTGCCGGTCTATGTCGTCGGAACGGAAGTTCCTCCTCCGGGTGGCGCGGACCACGAGCTTGCTGCGATCCAACCCACTCCGGCGGCCAATGCAGAGCAGACGATCGACGTGCACCGCCAAATCTTCGCAGAAAGGGGGCTCGGCGAAGCCTTCAGTCGAGCCATCGGGCTGGTGGTGCAGCCGGGCGTCGAGTTCGGCAATCGCAACGTTGTTTACTACGACCCCGGCAAAGCGACCGACCTTCGAGGCGTTCTCGACCGCGAGCCGCAGTTTGTATTCGAAGCGCACTCGACCGACTATCAAGGATCCTCCCGCCTCGCGGCCCTCGTCCGAGATGGCTTCTCGATCCTCAAGGTTGGACCCGAGCTGACATTCGTCCTCCGCGAGGCGCTCTATGCCCTCGATCTCATTGCATCGGATCTGGTGCTCGGCTACGGGCAGCGTCCGCTCTTCAAGGCAATGGAGGAGCTGACGCTGGCTCAACCCGAGCATTGGTCTCGCCACTACGGCGGGACGGAAGACGAGAAGCGCGTGCTCCGCCAATACTCACTCTCGGATCGCATTCGTTACTATTGGACGAATTCTGCGGCACAGGCGGCGGTCAAGCATCTCGTGGAGAGTCTGCGGCGGCGCAGCGTTCCCATGACCCTGTTTTGGCAACATCTTCCCGGGGCAGAGCAGTTCGCCGACACCCCGCTTGAACCGGAGGACGTTTTGCTGTGGCGGGTCACAAGATCGCTCGATGCCTATCATCGGGCCTGCAATGCCTCCGCATAGATCGAGCCGCCGCTTCGCCGGCCCGGGGACGGACGATGTCGAACGGATCGTCGACGGGCAAAGTCGCGGCAGCAGTTTCGAGATCTGAGAGGAATGGATCCTATGGCATACCAGCAGAAGTTCCGTTTGGACGGAGAGCTTGCGGTGATAACGGGCGGCGGCCGGGCCATCGGCCTTTGCTGTGCCGAGGCCTTGGCCGAAGCGGGCGCCAGAGTCGTGGTGATCGAGCGCAGCGAGACCGATGCTGCGCAAGCAATCGCGCTACGGAAGAAGGGCCACGATGTCCAGCTGCGGCTTGGCGACGTCACTGACTCGGCCCGAATGGAAGAAATCGCAGCAGAGCTCGAATCGAACGGCAGGGCGGCCACCGTCTTGGTGAACAACGCCGGGATCGGTCAGAGCGGCATCGCGTCCGAGGACGTCGCCGACGCAGACTGGCTGCGCATGATGAACGTCAACGTGAATGGCGTGTTCTGGTGCTCTCGCGCGTTTGGACGTCACATGGTCAGCGCTCGCCGGGGGCAATCGTCAACCTCGGCTCGATGTCCGGCATCGTCTGCAATCGTCCCCAGCCGCAGACGCCCTACAATGTCTCCAAGGCAGCTGTGCACCACATGACGCGGTCGATGGCTGCCGAGTGGGCACAGTACGGCGTGCGGGTGAACGCCGTTGCACCCACCTATATCGAGACCCCGATGGTTTCCGCTGTGGAAGCCAATCGCGATCGAATACCGATCTGGCTTGCGGACACGCCGATGGGCCGAATGGGTCAACCGGAAGAAGTCGCCAGTGCCGTGCTCTTTCTGGCCTCCGAGGCTGCCAGCCTGATGACCGGCGCGATAGTCAGTGTGGACGGCGGGTTCACCTGCTGGTGATACCTTCCCTGGATGACCTTTTCTGCCGGCCTGACGTTCCGCTCTAAGCCTTTGTTTCCCGAAATTCCGGACGGAGAACCGGTTTTCACTTCCTGGAATTGCTCCAGCAGGTCCCCGGCCGAATTCCCCGCTATCCGCCGAATCTATAGCGGATGCCAAGGGAGACGATGTCGGCGCTGCCTTCTGCCGTGCCGGCGTATCGGAAGCCAGCCGTGGTTTCGTCGACTGGCGCGTCATCCACGAAGATGTGCGAGTAGCCTGCGTCGATCGACAGGCGCGTGGTCCAGTTGTAGCTGGCGCCGACGCTGACCCAGATACGGTCTGCATCCGGCAGCCGCATCGAGCGATGCTCGTCTACGGTCGGCGCGATCTCATAGGCAAGGCCGGCACGGAAGGTCCAGGCCGGATTGTACCGGTACTCGCCGCCGAGCGAAAAGAACCATCCGTCTTGAAAGTCGAGCGCCAAGCTCGTACCGGCGGGCGAACCGTCGAACGGAACAGTCTTGATCCGGCTCCAATTGGTCCACTCCAACCCCGCCATGGCGGTAAATGCTTCATTGACACGCTGGCGCAAGCCGATCGACACGGTGTCGGGCAAAGTGACATCGGCATCGACCTGGTAGGTGCCCGCCGGGATCACCCCGATCGCTGTCCGTAAGGGCGCCTCAAAGGTCTGGCTGCCGTCCAATGAATGTTTGACCGCCGATCGGTAGCCGATTCCGATCGTCGTGCCGTCGAGTGGTGTGAGCGTCAACCCGGCGACGAAACCGAGGTCTGTCGAGTTGCCTTCAAGCCGCTGTCGCGGCGGCGAAGCAGTCGGCGCAAGCGCCGTTTCGATATCGACGTCGAAGTACTCGACCTGCACGCCGGCAGCAATGCTGATCATGGTGTTCAGTTTGAAGCCAAGTACCGGCGTGACATTGACCGATTTCGCATCGGCGTCGAGATGGCTGAACATGCCGACCCAGGGGGGATTGGAGGTGGTGCTGAATCCATACGGCGCGCCGACACTCATTCCGAAGTAGAGCTGGTCGGTGAGCGGTGCCGCGAAATAACCTGCGGGAACAAGTTCGCTTTGGCCGACATTGCCGCCGCTGCCGGTGATTCCAAGCCTGGAGAGACTCGAACGCGAGCGATCGACATCAAGCTCCGAGCGTGGGAAAACGCCCGTCAGATCCCCCTCGAGTGTTATCCCGTCGACGATCGTCACCGCCGCGGGATTCCAAAACATCGCACTGATCGAATCGCCGGGCGCAGCCATCCCCGCGAAACTGGATCCTTGACCGTAAGCCGACTGCTCGCGGACTCCAAAGCCGCCGGCTTCAGCCGAAGATGCGGCCGCCGCTGCTCCCAGCAGCGCGAAAGCCAAAGTTCGTGCTTTCATGAGTTTGTCTCGGCGGCCGACACCGCATTCGAGCTCCCGTTCCCCTATCCACGATAACCGGGCCTGTGACATAGAGTTGAATCATCATTGCTCCTCAATCAATCGCTTTCTGGTGTGAAAGGCATTGCGCTGGGCTGTGTGACGCATAGGCCACAGAGCTTCCTGGGTGACCGGGATGGCGATAGTCACAGATGATCATACCGTTGATGTCTTGCCGGCGACGGCGGCCTGGATGAGCCGGTCGGCCAAGATGGCGAGAAAGGCGATCGACAGGCCGGCGATCAGGCCCATGCCGGCATCGGCCTTGCCCAGCGCGACATAGACCTGCTGGCCGAGGTCGCGGGTGCCGACAAGGGCAGCAATCGCCAGCATGGACAAGGCTGCCATGATCGTCTGATTGAGGCCAAGCATCACGACCGGCAAGGCAAGCGGCAGCTTTGCCTGCAGCAGCGTCTGGGTGGGCGTCGCGCCCATCTGCTCGACCGCCTCGACGATATCGGCGCGCACATGCCTCAGCCCGTGCTCGACATAGCGGATGGGCGGCACGATGGCGTAGAGCATGATCGCGATCAGTGCCGTGAACTCGCCGACCTTGAAGAACATCAAGGCAGGGATCAGGAAAACGAATTGCGGCATCGTCTGCAGCGCATCGCAGACCGGTTTCAAAATCTGCGAAACGCGGTCGCTATGGGCTGCCCAAACCCCCAGCGCGCCGCCGAACAGCAGGCAGAGCAAGACTGCCAACGTGCAGAGATAGAGCGACTGGACCAGCGCCGGCCAAAGTCCGTTGACGAGGATCAGCAAGAAGCCTGCGAGCGCGAACAGGCCGAGCGGAAGCCCTGCCACCTGTCCGGCCAGCAGCGCGACTGCGAGAATGAAGACCGGCCAGGGCAGGCCGAGGAATCCGGTGTAGATGACGAGGCCGGCAGACAACGCGGCCAGGGCCGCCCTCCACCCGAAAGACCGCAGCAAAAGTGTGGCAGCGCCGCAGCACGAAGGCGACATAGGCCGCCAATGCCGGCGGCGACAATGAAAAGCCCCAAATCGCCGGCGTGGCGGCCCCCGAAATGCCGATCCTCAGCGGCAACAGCAAGCAGTAAAGAACTGCGTTGCGGATGCCGTCGAACACCGAGGCATGGTCGCGCACCAGCCCGAGCAGCCACTGGTTGACAGCGCCCATCTCCAGGCGCAGCCCGATATTCGGCAGCAGCGCGGCATTCGGTGCGACAGACCGGATGGCCCCGGCCAATGCAAGAGCCAAAAGCAAGGATGCCAAAAGTCGGCTGCTCGTCATCCACCGCATGGCGCGCGTCCCACCGGCTGTCGACGCCTTGGCGAAGCCGATCGTCATGCGGTCGATGAGGATGGCGAGCAGCGCAATGACCAGCCCGGAGAGGATGCTCTGGCCGAATTCGGCCTTGCGCATCGACGACAGCACCTCCCAGCCTATGTCCTCAAAGCCGCCGATGATGGCGGCGACGATGACCATGGACAGGGCCGCCATGGTGGTCTGATTGAAACCGACGAGGAGCTGCGGCAGCGCGGTGGGCACCTCGACCTGCCAGAACTGCTGTCTGCGCGTGCAACCGCTCATCAGACCGGCCTCGCGGACCGCGGCCGGCACGCGATCGAGTCCGAGCATCGTGTTGCGGACCATTGGCGGTGTCGCGTAGATCGCGCTGGCGATCAGGCCGACCACCGGCCCGAAGCCGAACAAGAGCAGCAGTGGGATCAAATAGGCAAAGGCGGGCACCGTCTGCATCAGGTCGAGCCCGAAGAGCAGAGCCGGGCGAACGCGCGGCCGGGCACGGCCAAGCACGCCGAGAAAGAATCCGACCGTCATCGATATCGGCACCGCCAGCAGCACCAGCGCCAGCGTATTCATGCTCTGCTGCCAATAGCCGGCGAGCAGGATATAGGCGAGCGCAACCACGGCAAATATCGCCAGCCGCTCGCCGCTCGCCTTCAAGGCGAGAGCGGCGACCGCCAGCATCACCGCCGGCCAGGGCAGCCAGGCAAGCACCAGCCGCACATCTCTCATCGGCAGGTCGAGCAAAGCGGAAAGTGTCCGGAACCCCGGCTGCACGAGGCTGACGACAGCGTCGGTCACCGCGTTGACGTAGGCGGCCAGCGGCAGCGTCCATTCCTTGGGGAAGCTGACCAGCCAGGGGAAATCCGATTTGAACGACAGGCAGAGTGCCGTCAGCACGGCCATGCCGCACCAGGGAAGGAGTGCCGCTTCCACCGGCGACCTCTGCGAGGATCCCGATGCCGCGACCGACACCGTCATGGCCGGGTGCGCCGTGCCTGCTCACGCTCCACGACAGCGAGCACCGCGCTGGCGCTGAGCAGTGCCGGCGGGCTATTGCCTGCGCCCCGCACCGTAAAGGCCGTCACCCCGGACGCCAAATGCGGGATCAACGCCTCAAGGCTGGCATCGGCGGCGATATCCTGCTCCGGCAGCGCCGCTCCATTGGCGGCAGTGGCGATGTCGCCGGCGGTGATGACGCGCAGCAGCGGCATGTCTTCGGTGAATTGCGCGACATAGTCATCGGCCGGATTGAGGACGATGTCGGCCGGCCTGCCGATCTGGACGAGCTTGCCGGCCCGCATGATGGCGAGCCGATCGGCCAGGCGGAAAGCCTCGGCGATGTCATGGGTGATGAATATGATCGTCTTCTTCAACATGCGCTGCAGGCGCAGAAACTCGTCCTGCATCTGCCGCCGGATCAATGGATCAAGCGCCGAGAAGGGCTCGTCGAGAAACCAGAGTTCCGGCCCGACGGCCAGCGAGCGGGCAATGCCGACCCGCTGCTGCTGGCCACCGGAGAGCTCGATGAGGGAAGGATGCCTCGCGACCCTCGAGCCCGACCAGCGCGATCATTTCCCGGGCGCGGACGTCGCGTTCCTTCGCCGGCCGGCCCTGGATCTTTAAGGGGAAGGCGACATTGTCGAGCACGCTCAGATGAGGCAGCAGGCCGAAGCTCTGGAACACCATCCCCATGGCGTGGCGGCGCAGTTCGATGAGCGCCTTGCCGCTGGCCTGGAGAAGGTTCTGCCCATCGAGCAAGACTTCGCCGGCGCTTGGTTCGATGAGCCGCGACAGGCAGCGCACCAGTGTCGATTTGCCTGAGCCGGAGAGACCCATGATGACGAAGATCTCGCCGGCCGCGACCTGGAAGCTGGCATCGACCACGGCCGGCAGATGCCCCTCCGATCGCAGGCGTTCGGCGAGCGCATCCGGATCGATCACGTAGCCGCGCGAATCGAAATAGAAGGCCGGCCGGCTGCCGTAGACCTTCCAGAGATTGCGGCAGGCAAGTTTCACGGGCTGCGCGGCTGCGTACATCGTCAGCGGCCGCCGGCGCTATGCGTGCCCGGCTCCTTGCCTGCGGGAGACGGGCAGCCATTGCCGCCGGCATTTGCCCAGCACATCGACCCGGCTATCCCTTGGCGGCGTCGATCCAAGGCTTCCAGACCGCCTCGTTGTTGTCGATCCAGGCCTTGACCACCGCATCGAGATCCTCGCCCTTCTTGTCGACGGCGAGCATCATCTTCTGCTGCTCTGTCGCGTCCACCTTGAACGCCTTCAGGAAGGCGTAGGCCGCCGGCCATTTGGCGCCGAAGCCGGACCAGACGATCTTGTCGACATCGGGCGGGGTGATGCAGTGATCGTTGGTCTGTTGCTTGCAGGGCGGCATGGCGATCCAGCCGACGTCATTCTCGGCCAGCGCAAAATGCGGACCCCAGAACATCATGACCAGAGGCGTCTTGGCGGCCTCCGAGGCTTCAAGCTCCGCAACCAGGGCGCCCTCGGAACCGGCGGGAACGGCCGTATACTGCATGTCGTTGTCGGCGAGGATGGTCGCGGCGCGCGAGCCCCAATCGGCCGGATAGTCGAGGAAGCGGCCATTGGGTGTGGTTTCCGGCGTCGCCAGCGCCTGGATGCACTCCGGCTTGTTGAGCGCGTTCCAATCGGGCAGGCCAGGGCAGACCTGCTCCATGAACTTGGGATAGATCCAGCCTTCCTGCGTTTTCAGATCGAGCTTGCCGATATCCTCGATCTGCTTGGCTGCGAGCACTTTCGGATAGATGTCGCCGACATTGTTCAGCCAGATCTCGACCGAGGCGCTGAGCGAGCCGTCGGCCAACCCCGAGAACTGCGGGAAATTGCCGGCGGTCACGTATTCGACCTTGTAGCCGAGCTTCTCCAGAAGCTGTCCGGCCATATGGGTGGAAATGTGGGAGCCCGTCCATTCGAGCATCGCGAGTTTGATCGGCTCGTCCTTTGCACCGAGCTCGGCGCTCTGACCGGCGGTCGTTGCGGCGAGGATGAGCGCGAGGCCGAGACCGGCCCTTTGCAACGCATTTCCTGTATTCATTTTTGTTTCCCCTTTTTCGGATTGCTTGTTCTTGCCCTGATCCGCCTCCTCCCGTGAAGGCCGGAGCCATCCGAGCTTCACGCTACCACAGAGCGCCACCTGTGATCTGGATATTCTCCATAGTGATCCCCTTGGCGAGGTCCGAGCAAAGGAACACCGCGAGCGCGGCGATTTCCTCCGGCTGCATCATCCTTCCCTGAGGATTGCCTCTTCGAAATTCGTCGATCACGTCCTCGGCGGCGCGGCCCTTACCCTCGCGCGCGACGACCTGCGCCACGTTCCGGCGCATCAGCTCGGTCTCCACCCAGGTCGGGCTGATCATCACGCAGGTGACGCCGTGCGGGGCGCCCTCCAGCGCGACGCAGCGCGTCAGCCCAAGCAGCCCGGCCTTCGAGGCGCAATAGGCAGGGTTATCCTTCCAGCCGACGGAAGCAGCCGTAGAGCCGATGTTGATGATACGGCCCCAGCCGCGCCCGATCATGGCGGGCAGCACCGCGCGCGTGGCGCGGAACGCGCCCGTGAGATTGGTGTCGACGATCTTGTTCCAGAGCTCGTCGGAATGGCCACAGACCGGTTGTTCGGCGGTTGTACCGGCGGCGTTTACGAGAATGTCGGCCGGGCCGATCGCCGCTTGGGCCTCGGCCACGAAACGATCGGTGAGGGCGCTGTCGCGCACATCGAGATGCGCGGCATGAACCCTGGTGCCGTTCTTCGCGAGCGCCGAGCGGACGTGCGCGATCTCGTCTGCGCCGGGATAATAGGCGGCATCCGCTCCGCCGGTCCGTGGCGGCGCCACGTAGGAGCCGACGGCGACATTGGCGCCGGCCTGTGCAAGCGCGGTTGCTATGGCAAAGCCCATGCCTGAGAACCCGCCGGTGACAATGGCGCCGCGCCCTGTGAGGTTTGTCATGACAGCGGCTCTTTGCTTTCAGACCGCAAGGTAGCCTCCGTCGACAACCATTTCGGAACCGGTGATGAATTTGGATTCGTCCGAGGCGAGATAGAGAACCATGTAGGCGATGTCGCTCGGCTCGCCGAGGAAGCCGATCGGATGGCGCGACTGCGCCTTGGCCTTTTCCTGATCGAGCGTGCCCAGGTCGCGCAGGTAGTTTTCGGTCTGCGGGGTCCAGATATAGCCGGGATGGATGGAGTTGCAGCGGATCCCGTAGCGCTGTTCGCGCGCAATGCACCGCGACCGCCTTGGTCAAGGTACGCACCCCACCCTTGGAAGCGCAGTACGCGGCAAGGTCCGCCTCGCCGATGATGCCGTCGATGGAGGAAAGGTTGATAATCGATCCGCCGCGGGATTTCTTCATCAGCCTGATGCCTTCCTGACAGCCGAAGAAGACCCCGTCGAGATTGATCGCCATGGTCCGCCGCCATTCGGCGAGCGAGGTGTCCTCGACGTTCTTGGCGATGGCGATGCCGGCATTGTTGACCAGCACATCGAGTCGCCCGAAGCGTTGCTCGACGGCGGTCATGACGGCGGGCCAGTCCTCAGGTTTCGAGACGTCGTGACGAAGCGCCAATGCCTCGCCGCCCGCCTTGGAGATCTCCGACGCCGTGTCGCCGGCCAAGCTTTCATCGATGTCGGTGACGACCAGCCTGGCGCCTTCCGATGCAAGCAGCAGCGACGACGCCCGCCCGAGGCCGAGTCCGGCCCCCGTAACGAGCGCTGTCTTGCCTTCGACGCGGCCCATCGCCGGCATCAGCCTCCCTTGCTTGCCGGCTCCAGCGGTTTGCCCAGCCAGTCACGGTAGAAACCTTCGAGGTCTGGCTCGAAATCGTGCACGATCGGATACCCGGGGGCTGCCGCCTCGACCTCGTGAAGGGTGCCGCATTTCGGGCAGATGAACTCGCGGATTTCCATCCATTGCGGGTCCGGCAGGTCGCTGTTGGGATATATTTCGCGCAGCAGCTCCTCGGTATTGCGCACGATGATGGAGGCCTTGAGCTTCCAGTTGTCGCGATAGTGGCCGAACGAATGGCCACATTCGCATTTCGTGACGCGCTCATCGCCGCTCTGGCAGATGAAGAGATGATCGCCGACCGGCAGGAGGATGGGATCCGTCCAACCGACGCGCTCCTGCAGTACGGCCACATATTTGAAAAAGCGGTCGTCGTCCTTGTAGGCGCTCATCATGCGGCGCGTCTGCGGCCAGGGGAGCACCCCGCCAACCAGATCGGCAGATGACTTCCTTGCTGTACGAGCTCATGGTCTACTTCACCCCGAATACCGATTTGGCGTCGACGTCCCAGAAGGCCGAAAAGTCGGTGGTGAAACGCGACGAGAGCTTGATCGCACTGGCATACATCTTCTTCACCTCTGGCGCGAAATCGGCCGCCGCGACCCGCTCGCGCTCCTTGGCCACCCACTCCGAAACCGGTTTCGCGCGGCTCAGCCGCGTGTCGCGCATGGCAGCACGTCGGCGCTTGGTGGCCTCCGGATTGGCGACGGGGAAGCCCTCCGCGTCCTCGTCGAGCACGATGCCGAAAATGCCTTCGGCGGCCTCCTTGGTGAGGAAGCCGTTCTCGACATCCCAAGCGGTCTTGACCGGGTCCCGCTCCAGCACGTCGCCGTAGCCGCCGCCGCCATTGTAGGAATGGGTGAAGACGTCGCCTGTCTTGTGCGGCGCGGTGATGTATGGCCCTTCGAGTGTCACGTGTTCGCCTTCCAGCCGGACCTCGAGCTCCGAGCGATGGGGATTGGTGCCGGTGTGATGAGCCAGCGGCTCGCCCTTTTCGGCAAGATCGAAGATGTTGGAATTGCGCACCGCGCGGTGCTTCTGGCAGGTCGGCGCCGGATAGCCGCCGCAAAGACCGCCATTGTCGAAGACGCGCGACGAGTGCTCGGACGTCACCAGTCTCAGATGGTCGGTCTTGCTGACCAGCCAGGTCGACATGAAGGCACAGCCGCCGCGATATTTGCCGGCACCGCCGGAATTGGCGACGATGGAGCGGCCGATATAGAGCATCGGCATGTTCTGCTCCCAGATCTCGATATTGCCCATGTCGGATTCCGGGTTCCAGCCGACATAGGCGGTGTCGAGGCCGTCCTTGATGGCGAGCGCGCCAGAACCTGCTGCCGCGCATTCGAAATGCGCCATGCCGAACAGCGTGCCGTACTGGCTCTGGCCGCCCATCTCGATCATCGGGCTGTTGACCTGGCCGACGAAGGCTTCTTCGACGAAGCCACGGGCAATGAAGGAGCGCGACAGCAGCCGCTGGAAGACACCGTAGGCCGGCAGCAGCAGCGCCCAGGAGGTGGCGGTCGCGACCATCTCGCTGTCGGGATTGGTCCAGGTGCCGGGCGGCAGCTTGAGTTCGGTCGCCATCCAGGCGCCGTCATTCACCAAACCCTCGAAGTTCATGTGCTGGGTCAGCGTGACGAACATTCCGCCGTCCATGCCGGCCGGCGTACAGTTCATCGAATGGTACCCCCAGGGCTGCGTGCCCTCGAAGTCCATGATGATTTTGCCCTCGCTGGTGATCTCCATCTCGATCGGCATATTGTAGAGCCAGTCGGGATCACCGAGCGGCTGGTAGCCCGGCTTGCCGGCGGTGACGTGGCCATAGAAGGTGTGACCGCGGTAAATCCCGGGCACAGTGAGCTGGCGGGTGCGCGCGAGCTGGGCGCGGCGGCCTTCCTCGATGAACTCCTTCGTCACCTGCATCCAGTAGTCGAGGCCGATCTCGTCGATCAGCGCTTTGACACTCTCGCGCATGTCGATGCACGAGGCGACCTTGGCCTTCTCGTCCAGGACCCAGTAGATCGGCATGCGCAGATTGCGCTCACAGCGAATCACGTAGTCGCGCCTGAGCTCGTCGTTCTCGCCGACCTTTTCGGCGCAGACGAACAGCCCTTCGGTGAAGCGCTCCTGAGCCAGCGCCACGTCGCCGCCGGGGGTGATGCCGCCGGCCTCGAGCTCGTGACAGACGGCGCCCGCCCAGCCGACCAGTTTGCCGGAATGGAAGATCGGCACCACGTCCATCACGTCCGGCACCTGCACGGTGCCGATGAAGGCGTCGTTGTTGGCGAAGATGTCGCCGTCGCGGATGCGCGGATTCTCTTCGTAGCCGTTGCGGATCATCCATTTGATGAAGCGGCTCATGGTGTGCACATGCACCATGATGCCGTTGGAAAGAGCGATCGCATCGCCTTCCGGCGTGTAGATGGCGACGACCATTTCGCCTACCTCGCGCACGCCGGGCGACGCGGAGATGCGGCGGGCCATTTCTCTGGCCGAAACGCAATAGGCCCGCAGCTTGGTGTGCAGGGTCTCGAATTTCAGCGGGTCTTGGTTGCGCAGCGCGAGTTCGGTGATGCCGTCGTAGCAGCCGGTTTCATCCATCAGCCTTTCGGATTCGATCAGCCGCTCGCGGATACGGAGGGCGGAAGCGGGTTTGTCCAGCATGGCGTTCGCCCTTCTCATGCGTGAGCGTAGTGAATCAACGTCCATTCGTCGACGAAGACGCGGTCTTGCGGGTGAACGACGAGGGTGGTCGCCGGATGTTCGATGATGGCCGGGCCGATCACCTCGTGGCCGGGCTGCAGCAGGTCCATTTCGTAGAGGTCGGCCTTGTGCCAGCGCCGGCCGATATAGGCCTCACGCTCGCCTTTGTGGGCCGACGCCGGGTCGGACTTGCCGAGCGCCCGTTTGACGAGCAGCGGCTTCACCTTGTCGGCGGTCGCGATGAGCCCCAGCTCCGTGATCGAGAAGCCAGCCTCGCCATAGCGCGAGACCCGGTGATTGAGCTTGGCGTAGACCGCTTCGAATTCGGCGATGACCCTGCGCATATCGTCGGCGGAATGCAGCTCCGACAGCGGCGCGATCACCTCGACATCCTCGAGCTGGCCGGTGTAGCGCATCATCAGGAACGGGACGGTCTTGATCTTATCCCGGCTGTGGCCGTCGGCGATCATCTCGTCGACCGCTGCCCTGGTCAGGTCGTTCCAAACGTTGGTGACCTTTCGGCCGAAGGCAAGCAGCTCGTCCCCGGCGGCCCGGGCGCCGATGTCGATTTGCGTCGACACCGAATGCCGGCGCATGAAATCGGCCGTGGTGCAGCCGAAGGCGGAGAAGGCGGCGGCGAACTGGAAGGTCAGGATGTCCTTGAAGCCGATGCCCCTGGAGCAGCCGGCAAGATGCAGCGGCCCCGAGCCGCCGTAGGAGAGCAGCGTGAACTCCGACGGATGGATGCCTTGGCCGGAAATGACGCGGCGCAGGGCGTTGTTGGCGTCGGCCTCCAGCATTTCGATCATGCCCTCGGCGGCTTCCTCGACGCCGACGCCGAGCACGCGGGCACATTTCTCCTCGAAGGCTTTTCTCGCCTTGTCGACCTGGAGGACGACCTTGCCGCCGAGGAAGTAATGCGGGTTGAGGCGGCCAAGGATGGCATCGCAGTCCGCTATCGTCGGTTCTGTTCCACCCTTGGCGAAGCAGATCGGACCAGGATCGGAGCCGGCGCTTTCCGGCCCGAGCGAGACCTTGCGGGTCAGCGGGTCGACCTTCAGGATCATGCCGGCACCGGCGCCGATCGTATCGAGATGCAGCGTCGGCACGTTGAGCTTGAAGCGGTCCATCAGCGGCTCGTTCTCGATGCGCGTCTGGCCCCGCGTGATCACGCCCATGTCGAACGACGTGCCGCCCATGTCGGAGCAGATCAGCGAGTCGTTGCCGATCAGTTTCCCGACATAGGCCGCACCGAGAATGCCGCCGATCGGCCCGGAGATCATCGTCTCGTGCAGGCGTGGATGGTTGATGGAAGTAAGGCCGCCGAAGGAGAGCAGCGTCTGCACGCCGTATCTGAAGCCGTATTTCTTGGCGATGTCTTCGATGCCCTTGAGCTGCTTGCGGCCGCGCGATGTCGCGTAAGCCTCGATCAGCACCGAGTTCAGCCGCGACTGCTCGCGGATAACCGGGCGCACCTCGTGGCTAGTGTAGACGAGGATGTCGGCGCCGGCAGCGGCGATCTCCTCGCGGCAGATCTCGGCGATGCGCTTTTCGTGCACCGGATTGACATGGGAAAAGACGGTCATGATGCAGATCGCCTCAACCTGGTCGGCGATCAGCCTTTTTGCAGCGGCATGCACCTCGTGCTCGTAGAGGGGCAGGATGACATCGCCGAACTGGTCGATGCGCTCGGTGACGCCGCGGGTGCGGCGCCGCGGCACCAGCGGATCAGGGTGATGGTGGGTGACGGCATGCAGGCGATCGGCGTAGGAATAATCCGCCCAGGCCTGCAGCCCGCGGCCCATCAGGATCATGTCCTCGAGACCCTTGGTGGTGATCAGCCCAAGTTTGCGGCCGGTGCGCGACAACAGGGTGTTGAGCATGCCGGTGCCGGAATAGAGCACCACGTTGACGCCGGAAAACAGCTCCTGCAGCGAGATGCCCCAGGCATTCGCCGCATCCTCCGCAGAAGCGATGAAACCTTCTGCCTCGTTTTTCGGCGTGGTCGCGGACTTGCCGATCTTGAAGTGACCGTCTTGATCGACAAGGATCGTGTCGGTCATGGTGCCGCCGGCGTCGATGCCGATGACGATGGGACTTGTGGTGATCTGGTCCACGGGCTCAGTTTCCCTTACCGAGAATGAGCTGAGGCTAGATTGCTCGGGCCCGATCACGCCATATGCCTAAAGACACAATGGCTCCAGTCAGCGTCACGTAGCAGGGGGCATGCGCATGGGCAGTATTTGGGCGCCGCTGGCGAAGGCGATCGCCGCCGCCGGCACCCACCAGCATGTCGACTGCCTGATCGACCTGATCGGAGCCGACATTGCGCACGACTTGGTGACGGTGACACGCTATTCGGCGACAAGGACACCGGAGTTCGTCAAGCATCGGCGTTTCTCCGACGAGATGGTGCGGCGCTATCTCGACAGCTACTACGTCTTCGATCCGTTCTACGCCTCGTGGCGAGGCGAGCGGCGGCTCGGCGTCATGCCGCTCAAGGGGCTGACGAACGAGGAAGCCAAACGCGGCCAATACATAGCCGGCTTCCTGGCGCAGTCCGAGATTTGCGATGAGGTCGGCATCCTGCTTGCCGACGGTGGCGACTGGTGCCTCGGCATCTTCCTCGACCGCTCCCGGATCCAGTTCAAGGACAGCGAGATCGCGCTGCTGCACCGAAAGGCTGCCGGTGTTCGAGGCACTGCATGCGATGGACATCAAAGCGCGCGGCAGCGATTTTTCCAGGACATCCGCGCCGACCGGTCCCGGCGCTTCGCCGCAGCAGAAGCCGATTGTTCCGGCAAGCCTGTGGCCCGAACTCTCTCCGCGCGAGCGTGAACTCGTTCAGCTTATCCTTGCGGGTCACCCTACCGCCACCATCGCCGAGCGGCTCGGCATCGCCGTCGGCACGGTGAAAAATCACCGCCGAAGAATCTATGAGAAGCTCGACATCACCACCGAACGAGAACTGTTTTTGCAGTTCTTTCAGCATTTGGGTCCGGCAACTTAACCGAACCGGCCCAACGCGTTGCTAGCGGCGGGCGATCGCGACCGCAATGTCCGTTCCGACCGGGACGGTGAAGTGGAATTCCCCGGGGTTGACGATCAAGCGACGCTCGAGCACCCCGCCCTTGGCGGTGTTCCAGGTGACCAGTTCATATCGTCCGGGTGCCAGGCCGGGCAGGCTGACGGCCACCGGCAATGGCGGCTGCTCCGGATCCAGCGTTCCGTCGGCGCGCAGACTGTCGCGGCGCACCAGCCAGACCAGCGCCTGCGCAGCGTCGCCGCAGGCCGCCACCCCGATCCGGACATCCGAGACGCCGACCTCGTCGTTAAGATTGACCCGCCGGAATGCACCCCAGTCGAGCAATTCGAGGAAGGCATGCAGCGAGGCCTGGGCGCGCCACATGCCTGCCGTCAGCATATGCGGGGACCGGTTTGGCCAGCGCATGCCGCCGCCAGCGCCGCCGGCCGCCAGATGGGCCCATTGGAAATGCCGGAAATATTCGTCATCGAAGGCTTCGGGCAGCGTTTCATGCTTGTCCTTGAAGCGATGGATGGGCCCGTGCTCGCTATCGAGGAACGGCCGGCCGTCGCGGATTTCGGCAAGCGCCTCGCGCACGATGCGGGCCGCCGCCAGGGCCGGTGTGACCGTGTCCGCAGGATCATCGATTGTGCCTTCCTCGTAGACATGGATGGTGGCGAAATCCAAGTCGCGACGGCGGAAGACGAGGTCGGTGAGCGCCGGTCCGCAGCCCGAGGCGAGCTCGGGGCTGAACAACGATACCGTCTGCAGGTGGGAGCGGCCGTAGAGCGAGAGTTCGAGGTTGCGCACGAAGCTGCCGAGGTCGGTGACGAAATCATTGAGCGGCACGGCGCTGCCCATCGCTTGCGCCGGGTGGATCTCGTTCCACAAATCCCAGGCGAAGACCGCGCCGGAGGCGCCCCACCGCCGCACGGCAAATTCCAGCCGGCCCTTGATCGCCCGGCGGGTGGTCTCGCACAGGATGAATCGTGACGCATGGTCGAGCATTCCGCCATTGGCGCTGTTGTAAGGATGATGTTTGAACCGCAGCCAGTGCCAGAACGTGTCGAACGGCGTCAGCAGCAGGCGGATCTCGTGACGCAGGCAGAGCGCGAACAGATCGTCCCACAGAGCCACCATGGAGGGCACGAACCGTCCAGGTGGCCGCTCCAGAAAGCGGTGGCGTCCCTGAGCGTATTCCAGCATCAGCCGGATGCAATTCACGCCGTTGCGTTTGAGCTCTGCGAGATAGGCGTCCACGGCACCGACATCGCGGCGGCGAAAAAGCGGATCGAGCGTCGGCCAGTGGACGGCATCGTTGAAGCCGATCGGCATCCAGGGCTGCCCATCTGCGGTAAAATAGGACCCGCTGCAGCCGATCCACGGCACCTCGGGTCAAGTCTGAGCAAGATAAATCACTCGCATGGTCCCGCGATAGGCCGTGCCCGACGGTGACGCAACCTGAGATGCGTCACCAGCTCCGGACAGGCGGCGAAGCCGTGTCGAACTCGTCGGGGACGGGTTTGTTCCTGCAGCTCAAACGCTGGCGAAGAAGCGCAGACTTTCAGCGGCCTCGCCGGGGATAGCGGAGGTGTGATTGCCCTCGATCACGCCCCGGCGCACGCTGAGACCCGCGGCGCGCGCCCGCTCCACCGTCAGCCGGACGGCGGCGTCCGAGCCATGCTCGGCGCTGCCGTGCAAGAGCAGCAGCGGACATTTGAAGCTTTCGGCAAAACAGACGGCCGAACGCATGTCGAACTCGCGCGGATCTTCCGCATCGAAGCGAATGTCTTCGGGGAAGCGGTGAAAGAAGGCGCGGGCATCGGGATTGCCCGAAAACGCGGCCGCCGCGCGGAACCGGTGCGTGCTCATGGCCGCCAGCAGCGTCAGCGTGCCGCCGACGCTGTGCCCGGCAAGGAACACCCGTGCAGGGTCGACGCCGGGCTGGGCGTCGAGCAGCTCGGCAGCGGCGAGCACATCGGCGGTTTCGTCGTAAAAGCCGGAGAAGCTGCCGGGCAGACCGTTCTCGCCCCGCACCGCCGGCATCAGCACGATGTAGCCTGCCTCGACATAGGGACGCGCCAGGTCCCAGTGGCCCTGCCAGAGCGCATTGCCGCCATGCAGGAACAACACCGCCGGCCGCGGCTTGGCGGAGGCCGCGTTCTCGGACAGCCAAGCCACCAGCTCGAGCGAACCGGACGTGTAGCGCAGCGGCCGCGCGCCGGCTGGGGCGGTGAGCGGCTGCGGCTGATCGGGTGCCGGCCCGCGTCGTAACAGGTGCGTGTGAAAGCTACGGCGCGCCAGCATGTAATCCTGGCGTATCAGTTCCGGCGCCTTGTCCGGCGCGGCCGCCGCGGCGCCGACTTGGGTGAGGCCCACCGCAGCACCGGCCAGAAACCGGCGGCGGTCTAGCGGCATGGCTGGTCCGCGCGAGACGCCGGCACGGTGCCGATCAAGGTCGTGGGCATAGGCAAGGGATGTCATCCTCGAGATCAACGTGCCGGGACCGGCCGCGAACGACGCTAGGGTCCGATTGCGGCCCCAATTTGCCGTTGAAGCCGAAGTGATCGGGATCGTGATTTCCCGTGATCGGCGATGCCGGCCGCGATGCCGGCCGGCCCGCCGCTTTGCCCGTCGCGTCAGCTCTTCGCGGGCGGAACGTCGTCGAGGAGATTCGGCTCGTCTGAAGCAACGGCAATGTGGTCGGGAATCTTGCCGTCGGGCGTCACGCGGTCGACCGCGCTCGGCAGGTCCCGCGTGATCCGCTCGATCAGCGTTTCCCTGGACAGGCCGGTCTGTTGCGCCAACGCTTCAAGCGTCTCGTCGTCGATGGCGTTGGTCACGTCGTCCTTGCTGATCGGGGCGTTGGGCCCCGAGCGCACCCAGGTGTCGACCTTTTCCCCTGAGCCAGCGGACCGGAACCGGTCGAGGATATCGCCCAGCGCCGTCCCGGACACGCCCTGGGAGAGCTGGTCCAGCAGGCCGCCTCCCTCTGCGCCGCCTTCGCCTTGCTTGGTTTTCAGGAAATCAGCAATCTTGTCGCGGTTCTGAAAGGCCAGGAGGCCGAGCATTGCCAGCGCCACCTTGCCGAGGTTTGCAGTTGCCATCTCAGCCTCCATCGAGTGTCAATTGAGCGATTTGGAACCGAAGGAACCCGGCCTGGGCGATTTGGTTCCGGCGGCCAAGCCTGGCACATTAGCTCTCCCTTCAGGACATGAGAAGAACGGAAACGGCAAGGCCGAGCTCAAGTCTCGTCGAAGCGGGTCCAACCGGCATCGGCATAGGCTTCGCGGCGGCCGGCCAGCGCACGAGCGGGGCCGAGAATGGCGGCTGCCAGGTCGCGCTTGTCGTCGTTGACCCGTACGCTGACCACGACGCTGCCGCGCTTGACGCTCTCGGCATAGACATGGGCCTCATGCTCGGGGACGCCGGCGCCGATCAAGGCGCCGATCACGCCGCCCGCGCCGCCGCCCGCCACCGCGCCGGCGAGCGCGGCCGCCAGCCAGCCGGCGCCGACCACCGCGCCGATCCCGGGAACGATGAAGGCGGCACCCAGCCCGGCCAACAGCCCGCCGATCGCGCCGACCGTGGTGCCGACGCCGACGCCTTCGGCCGTTTCGTTGTCCGCCTCGATTTCGGTGCCTTCCGGCGAGACCAGGCTGATGTCATCCCAGGCGACGCCCGCGTCCTCCAATGCGGTCACGGCGGCCTTGGCCTCATCGAGCGTGTCAAACAGTCCGCTAACCGTTTGCATGTGCCGTCCTCCTGTCGGTTTCAACAGTAAGCGGCGAGGCTGGGGCCGAGTTCCCATCGCCGAGACATGGCATGCGGGGGGCGTTTCTTGGGAGGGGAAGGGCGCCCGGCAGGGCTGGGGGCTTGGGGGCGAGGGCAGCATCTCGCCGGGCGCTTCCGTCGGGCATGCACTTCGTTACCCGATAATATTAGGTTGCGCTGATTTGGTTAATGAATCGTTGCCGTGGCGGCGCTTCGCAAGACTTCTGGCGAGGCGGCGCAAGATTTCGGCCGCACCCCCGGCTAGCGCTGCTCGCAGCAGCGGGGTGAGGTCTTGGGGTCACCGCTGCGGACCGGACGGCGGCGGCTTTTTTTGCCGGTTCGCCGTCCGCGTCCTGCAATCAAGGGCGATGATGGTATGCGCATTCTTGGGCCGAAGGATCTGGTTCTGCTGAGCGAGGTTCTCGAAGCGACGGCAAGGCCGCATGAAAGCGAGGCCGAGCGGCAGGACCGTGCCTGCCGGCTGCTGGCGCATTTCGAGACCGGCGTGACCGAACTCGCCGAATTGATTGCGCTCACGCGGGATCGGACTGGAGATGAGGACCGGCCGGCAGGCCTCGCGGCGCTCTAGCGATCGGCCCGCTCCTCCACCCAGCGTCTCAGCGCCAGCAGGGCTTCGTCGATCTTGCGGCTCGGCTGTGTGGCAATGGCGTGCACATCGCTGAGCAGCTGGGCGTGGCGCTCCCGGAATCGGGCAAGGTCGGCTTCGACGGCAGCGGCCGCGCGGGCGCTTTCATCTTCGGAAGACGCAGGACTGTCGCCGTCGGTCATTGCGGGGCTCGTCAGGGCGAAACTTGGGGGCAGTTTAGCAGACAGATAGGAACCAGAATGTAGCGGTTTGACCATCCCCCATTTCGGATGATCAGGCGGTGCCCTCAGGCAGCGCGCGCTTACGGCGGTCCGGGCCGGGATTTGCCGGCACCAGCCGCGCTTGCCGCCCCTTGGGCGCCTTGGCAAATGCCGTCTCCGGATTGGCTTTGCCGACCAGCGAGACGAAAGCCGACCCTTCGGCGATGGTCACCCGCTGCCCCGTGGCTTGCACCTCGATCGTCACCGATCCGGGACCCCCGGCGTCGATCAGGCGGACAACGCCCTGCAACACGACCTCGTCGCCGAGATCGAACCGTCTATTCTTGCTCATGGAAAACCCCAAGATTGGTCACCATCAAATTGGTGCGGAGGTTTCTCCCGGCAAGTCTGTGCATCGATGAAGTCGTCTGACAGAATGGCTCTATGAGCGATGATCGGAACGAGCCGGAACCGGAGGATACCGACTATTCCGCCGATCCTCGGTGGCGGGGGAACGCGGTTGGCTGGGTCCTCGTCATCTGCTTCGTCGCCTTGCTGGCCTGGGTGGTCATCGAGTACCGGCGGTTCTAAAGCCCCGGCGGGTAAACGCGGGCAGCTAGAGCCAGCCGCCCGAAAACCCGGCGCGCCGCAGACCATTGCGGACATAGGCTTGGCCCTGCATCAGCTTCCACAGCTGACCGGATTGGTGGTTCTCGATCATCAGGCAGATCGGGCCCTGATTGATGCCGATATGTTCGGCCGAGACCCATCCCAGCGGCGTCGATCGGCTGACGTCCAGGCTGGGATTGAAGCTCGCGGCGAAGCCATAGCGGCTGTGGGCGCCGAGCTCCAGCTCGTGGAAGTGCCTGACCGCCGGCATGACGATGTCCGGCGTGAACGGCAGCGACGTCAGGGCTGCCCATGGCGACAGCGTGCCGTCGTCGGGTCCGAACGGCGCGCCGCGCGCGAGATAGCCGTAGAAGCGGCGAGGGGTGCCGTTCACGGTGGTGACCAGCGGGCCGGGGCCGTCGCTGGCGGTCACGCCCCAGCAGCAGTCGCGGTAGCCGGGATAGCCGCGCGGATTGCGCACCGCATATTCCTGCTGGACATAGGTCGCATGGCAGCTGTTCTCGAAATAATCGCTGCCGCGTTCGCGCATATAGGCATCGCGGATGCCACGGAAATCGATCCAAAGGTGCGAAAGCTGGTGGATGAACAGCGGGCCGGCATAGACGAATTCGCGCCCGTAAATGCGTCTCCAGCGGTAGCTCTTCAGCCAGGCCGCGTAGCTCTCCGGCGGAATCGGGTGGCTGGGCGAGCCAAGCGCCAGAATGTAGAGGATCAGCGCCTCGTCATAGCCCTCCCACCGATATGGAAGAAAGCCCCGCTCCGGGCGCCAGCCATGGCTGATCGTCGGCCCCCCATTGAGTGCCCAGGCCCAATCGACGCGCCGGTAGAGCGCGTCCGCCAGCGTCCGGATTTCATGCTCCTGCGCATCATCGCGGTCGAAGTAGGCGCCGGCGGCGAGCACGCCGGCGAACAGCAGCGCCGTGTCCACGGTCGACAGCTCGCAGCGCCAGATACGGCGGCCGCTGTCCATGTCGACGAAGTGATAGAAGAAGCCTTTGTAGCCGGCCGCATCCGGCTCCGGTCCTTGCGGACTGTTCCACAGGAACCTCAGCGTGGTCAGCGTCCTGCCGCGGGCCTCTGCCCTCGAGATGAAGCCGCGTTCGGTCCCGACCGGATAGGCCGACAGCGCCAGGCCGACGGCGGCGATACTTGCCGGCGAGCCCTCCCGGGTCCGATCCGCGATCAGCCCGTTGCGTGGATTGGTTTCATGCACGAAGTAGTCGAACGAGAGCCGCTGCAGTTCAGCAAGCATCTCCCCGTCCGACAGCGTTGGGGCTTGTGCATCCATGCGTCGACCCTGTGCTGACGATCCCGAGACTCAAATAGCAGCGGGCCGTGAATGCTGTTGTGTGTGCCTCGTTCAATCCTGCGTGAAGGGACCGGCTCGGCCGGCGGCCCACGCATCCCGACAGCACCGCGGCGGGTTGCGACCGTGCTATTGCAGCTGCGGCTTGCGCAGGAAGCTGGCGCGGTCTGCCGACTTCACCCTGAGCCAGGTCTCGCGGCCGTCGCGCACAACCCGCAGCGGAATCTCCGCTCCCGCCGGACCGCTCGTCCACACCTTGCGGTAAAAATCGGCCAGGCCGTCGACCTCACTGTCGCGGATATCGGAGATGATGTCGCCGCGCCGCAGGCCGGCCTGCTCGGCCGGACCGCCTTCGGCGACGCTCATGACCACGACCTCGCCATTGCTCTCGGCCGAAAATGCGCCGAGCCAGGGGCGTGGCGCCTTGGCGACGCGGCCTCTGGTCAGCAGATCGTTGAGGATCGGCCGCAGCAGATTGATCGGCACGATCATGTTGATATCGGCGATCTCGCCGTTGCGGCTCATCTGCAGGCGCAGCGAGCCGACGCCGAGCAGCCGGCCGTCGGCGCCGATCAGCCCGGCGCCGCCCCATGACGGGTGCGCCGGGGCGGTGAACATGGCTTCCTCCAGCAGATACTCCCAGTAGCCGGCAAACTCCTGCTTGGCCACGAGCGCTGCGTCCACGGCACGGCCAAGCCCGTCGGCCAGCACCACCGGATCATTGATCCGCGCCTTGGCCGAATCGCCGAGCGGTACCGCGGGCAGCTTGAGATCGCCGAGCGCCTGGACCAGGCCGAAGCCGGTTTCCTGGTCATAGGCGAGCGCATGCGCGGCAACGGAATGTCCGCTCTGGGTGGTCAGCCAGATCTCATCGGCCTCGGTGATCAGATAGCCGATGGTCAGCACGACGCCCGGCTCGCGGATCACCACCCCGCTCCCTTCGCGGCGCGTGCCGAGGCTGGAAGCGGTAAAGGAGTCTTCGGGGATGGAAGCGCGCAATGCCACCACGGAGCGCACACTGGTCTGGATTGTCATAGACGTCATCTCTCGAGGGCGCCCACTGCGCAGGGCCTGGGCGAACAACCGGGACGATGGCCGCAGTGTTCCCTTCGCACGGGCACTCCTGCCGAACCGTAGCGGACGGGCGCCGGCAAGTCGACCCCGCCGGCGGCCAAGGCGACCGCGGCCCCGCCTTGAATGCCGGGAGCCGGCTCGGCCGTCGGCTTCAGGAGTGGGCGTGCGCGGCGTTGCGCTTGCGTGTTGCCGCCGCCTTCTTCGCGGACGCCGACCGCTCTGCCGCAGTGCGCGAGGACGCGGCCTTGCCGCCGAGCTTGCCGCCCTTGTGCGCGGCGGGATGACCGGTCGATTTGCCGCGACCCGATCCGGATTTCTTACCGCCCCCGTCGTCCTTGTTGACGGTCGCCCAGGCGCGGCGCTCGGCCTCCTTCTCGGAGACGCCGCGCTTCTCGTAGCCCTCGGCGATATGGTCGGCCTTCCGCTCCTGCTTGTCGGTGTATTTGGATTTGTCGCCGCGCGGCATCGGGGATCCTCCTGGGGCAGCAATTGACGGAAATCATGCAACCCCCGACGATCTCGAAAGTTCCTGAATCGGGCCCATAGGGCCCGGCAAAAGCAAGAGGAAAAGGGTCATGGCCAACGCCGCCAAGCACAAATGGTCAGCCGAAGTCACGGAGCACAGCGATGCGCTGTCGCTTGAGGAGCACATCTTCGAGTCCGACGATCCGAAGCGGATCGCGCGCTCGCTGAAACACTCGGCCGACACCAGCGACCATCGCAAGGCCGAGCCGTTCCGCTCGGCGATGTCGATGCTCACCTTCTATATCAACCGAGCGGGAAAGAACCTGCCGGCAAAGCAGAAAATGGTGCTGGAACAGGCCAAGGACGAACTGCGCGCGCTCTATGGCCGCGACGACGAAGACTAGCCGCCCGCCGCCGCCGCGCTCGCGGCTTTGAGGCCGCGGGCGAGGTCGGCCTTGAGGTCGTCGACGTCCTCGAGCCCGACCTGCAGGCGGATGACGGTGCCATCGCGGGGCGCCTTGAGGATCGTGCGGTCGGCGAGGTTGGCCGGCACCGCCAGGCTCTCGAAACCGCCCCACGAATAGCCCAGCCCGAACAAGGTCAGCGCATTGAGGAAGGCGTGCGCTCCGGCCGGCTGGCCCGCCAGCACAAAGGAAAAAACCCCGGTTGCGCCAATGAAATCCCGCTTCCACAAGGCATGGTCGGGATGGCTGTCCAGCGCCGGGTGGAGGACGCGGGCAACTTCCGGCCGGCCTTCGAGCCAACGCGCCAAAGCCAAGGCGGTGGACTGGTGCCGCGCGAGGCGGACCCCCAGGGTGCGCAGGCCCCGCAGCACCTGGTAGGCGTCGTCGGGGCCGGGACAGGCGCCGACAAGCAGGTAAGCGTCGCGCAGCCGCTCCCAATGAGCGGCATTGGCCGACGCCGTGCCGAACAGCACATCCGAATGGCCGGCCTGGTATTTGGTCGCCGCGCTGATGACGACGTCGACGCCGTGGTCGAGCGCGCGGAAGCAGAGCGGAGTGGCCCAGGTGTTGTCCAGCATCAGAACGATGCCGCTGGCGTGCGCGGCGGCGGCCAGCGCCGGAACATCCTGGATCTCGAAGGTGAGCGAGCCGGGGCTTTCGGCGAAGACGACGCGGGTGTTGGGCTTGAACCGGCCGGCGATCTCGGCGCCGATCCCGGGATGATAGTACTCGACCTCGATGCCCAGCCGCCGCAGCATCGTGTCGGCGAAGCGCCGGGTCGGACCGTAGACGGTGTCGACCACCAGGAGGTGATCTCCGGCCGCCAAGAAGCCGAGCAGCGGGACGGTGACGGCAGCAAGCCCCGAAGGCGCAAGGATCGTTCCGGCAGCCCCTTCGAGCGCCGTCACGGCGCTGGCCAGCGCCTCGGTGGTGGGTGTGGCCACGGTGCCGTAGGTATAGCGCTGCCGCCGCGACACCATCGTTGCGGCGTCCGGGTAGAGGACGGTCGAGGCGTGCACCACCGGCGGGTTGATGAAGCCGAAATAGTCGTAGGGATCGTGGCCGAGATGGGCGAGCCTGGTGTTGATGCCGCGGTCGGCGTCGTCGCTTTCAGCCATGAAGTCCTCGCATGCGGGTCGAAACCTCACCCATAGGGTGACCGCCCTGCCGATTCAATCGCATCGGCGGGCGCAGATTGGCGCAGGCGGGCAGCAGCAGGCGCGGCGCACCCCTCCGCTTCGGCGAAGGTTCGGAATATACGCGGTTTTTCAGCCGGTGATGAAATCCCGAGCAGCCTTGCCGAGCGCCTGCCGATTGGTCATTTCCCTTGACCGCAAACCAATAATCGCCTTCGATGGGGGCGCGAAGGGAAGCCGGAACGGAAGGCGCGCGGATCGCGCAAGGCCGGGGGCGGGCCGGAAACCGGACGACGACTTCCGCGCGACGATGAGCAGGGACGCTTCGAAATAACCAGAAAAGGGTTTGTGGGTATGAAATACGTTCTGACTGGAGTTCTGAGCGTGGCGGCGCTTGCCTGGACGGCGTCTGCCTCTTCCGCGGACACGCTTTCGGACGTCAAGGCGAAGGGCTTCCTCCAGTGTGGCGTCAACACCGGGCTGGCCGGCTTCTCTGCCCCGAACGACAAGGGCGATTGGACCGGGCTCGACGTCGATTATTGCCGGGCGCTGGCTGCCGCGATCTTCGGCGACGGCAGCAAGGTCAAGTTCACCGGTCTGAGCGCCAAGGATCGCTTCACCGCCTTGCAGTCCGGTGAGATCGACATCCTGTCGCGCAACACCACTTGGACGGTGAACCGCGACACCGCCCTCGGGCTGAATTTCGCCGGCGTCACCTACTATGACGGCCAGGGATTCATGATCAATTCCAAGAAGCTGCCCGGGGTCAATTCGGCGCTGCAGCTGTCCGGCGCGGCGATCTGCGTGCAATCCGGCACCACCACCGAGCTCAACCTGGCCGATTACTTCAAGGCCAACAAGATGGAATACAACCCCGTCGTTTTCGACAAGTTCGAAGAGGCCAACGCCGCCTATGATGCCGGCCGCTGCGACGCTTACACCACCGACCAGTCCGGCCTCTATGCCGTGCGCCTGCAGATGAGCTCGCCCGAAGATCACGTCGTCCTGCCCGAGATCATCTCCAAGGAGCCGCTCGGCCCGGCCGTCCGGCAGGGCGACGACAAGTGGTTCGACATCGCCAAATGGACCTATTTCGCGCTGCTCAACGCGGAGGAGGCAGGCATCACCCAGGCCAATGTCGAGGAGATGAAGAACTCGCCCAACCCGGATATCAAGCGCATCCTGGGGGTCGAGGCGGAGACCAAGATCGGCACCGATCTCGGCCTCGACAATGCCTGGGTCGTCAACATCGTCAAGGCGGTCGGCAATTACGGTGAAATCTTCGACCGCAATGTCGGCAACGGCAGCCCGTTGAAGATCGCCCGCGGCATCAACGCCCTGTGGACCAAGGGCGGCCTCCAATACGGCATGCCGATCCGCTGACCGATCGGCCGGCCGGCGCGCCTGGCGTGCGCCGGCCTTCGCATCCAGGGGGAGGGGAGAAGGGGATCCCGATGGCGTCACAGGATGCCTTGCCCGCCGCCGAGCCGGCAAAGGTATCGGTGTTCTATGATCCGCGTATCCGCAGCCTGGTGTTCCAGGCCGCGCTGCTGATCGTGCTGGCGCTGGGCGTGTGGTGGATCGTCCAGAACACCCTCGAGAATCTGCAGCGCTCGCATATTTCCACGGGGTTCGGCTTCCTCAAGGGCCGTGCCGGCTTCGACATTTCCGACCGGCTGATCGAATACTCCTCGGACTCCTCCTATGGCCGCGCCCTGGTCGTCGGCTTCCTCAACACGCTGCTGGTGGCGGCCGCCGGCATCGTGTTCGCCACGATCGTCGGGTTCCTGGTCGGCATCGGCAGGCTGTCGCAAAATTGGCTGGTGCGCAAGATCGCCACCGTCTACGTGGAAGTGTTCCGCAACATCCCGCCGCTGCTGGTCATTCTGTTCTGGTATCAGGGCGTTTTGGCGCTGCTGCCGGCAGTGCGCGACAGCTACCATTTGCCGTTTGGCTCATTCTTGAACAGCCGCGGCTTCTATTTGCCCAGCCTGGTTTGGGGCGACGGCTCCTGGCTGGTGCTGGCCGGCCTGGCGGTCGGCATCGCCTTCAGCATCTTCGTCGCCCACCGCGCGCGGGTGCGGCAGATGGCGACCGGCCAGCAGTTCCCGGTGGTCTGGACAGGTCTGGCGCTGATCATCGGCTTCCCGCTGCTCGGGTTGGCGCTCGCCGGCTTTCCGGTGAGCATCGAGTTGCCCAAGCTCGGCACCTTCAATCTGACCGGCGGGACCAATGTAAAGCCGGAATTCCTGTCGTTGCTGCTCGCGCTGTCGTTCTATACGGCTGCCTTCATCGCCGAGATCGTCCGCGGCGGCATCGTCGGCGTCAGCAAGGGACAGACGGAAGCCGCCGCCGCGCTGGGCCTCAGCACCGGCCAGGGGCTGAGGCTCGTCGTCATTCCGCAGGCGATGCGCATCATCATCCCGCCACTCACCAGCCAGTACCTCAACCTGACGAAGAACTCCTCGCTGGCGGTGGCGATCGGCTATCCCGATCTCTACGCCATCGGCGGCACCACCCTCAACCAGACCGGACAAGCGATCGAGATCGTCGCCATCTTCATGGTCGTCTATCTCGGCATCAGCCTGACGACGTCGCTGTTCATGAATTGGTTCAACGCCAAAATGGCCCTCAAGGAGCGCTGAGCCTTGGACGAACACGATCTCTCCTGGGTCCGTACGGAAATGGCGCTGGCGCAGGAGGCGCCGCGGTCGCAGGTCGGCGCCACCGCGTGGGTGCGCAAGAACCTGTTTGCGACGCCGGCGGACTCTACCCTGACCGTGCTTGCCGCTTTGGCGCTTGCCTGGGGCGTGCCGCGGCTGCTCAACTGGGCGTTCTTCCAAGCGGTGTGGGTCGGCGCCGACCGCACCGCCTGTCTCACCGTCGACCAAGGCGGTAACCTGCCGTCGGGCTGGTCGGGCGCCTGCTGGCCGTTCGTCACCCACAATTTCGGCCAGTTCATGTTCGGGCGCTATCCCGTCGACGAGCGCTGGCGGGTCGTTCTGACCGGGATAATCTTCATCTGCCTTCTGGCGCCGCTGCTGGTGCCGCGCGCGCCCTTCAAGACGCTCAACGCCGTGCTGTTCTTCGGGGTGTTCCCGTTTGTCGCCTTCTTCCTCCTGCTGGGCGGCTATTTCGGCCTGCCCTATGTCGAGACTTCGCTGTGGGGCGGCCTCCTGGTGACGCTGGTCATCTCCTATGTCGGCATCGTGGTGTCGCTGCCGCTCGGCATCCTCCTGGCGCTCGGCCGCCGCTCCAGGATGCCGGCCGTCAAGCTGATCTCGGTGATCTTCATCGAGGCCATCCGCGGTGTGCCGCTGGTGACGGTGTTGTTCATGGCGAGCTTCATGCTGCCTTTGTTCGTGCCGCCCGGGATGACCTTCGACAAGCTGTTGCGGGCCCTGATCGGCGTGGCGCTGTTTTCGTCCGCCTACATGGCGGAAACAGTCCGCGGCGGGCTGCAGGCCATCCCCAAGGGCCAGTATGAGGGGGCCGATTCGCTCGGGCTGCGCTATTGGCAGAAGATGGGCTTCGTCATCATGCCGCAGGCGCTGAAGCTGGTCATTCCCGGCATCGTCAACAACTTCATCGGGCTGTTCAAGGACACCACCCTGGTACTGATCATTTCGATGTTCGACCTGCTCGGCGTGGTCAAGCAGAACATTTCGGGCAATCCCACCTGGGCGACGCCGCAAACGGCCAAGACCGGCTACGTGTTCGCCGGCTTTATCTTCTGGGCCTTCTGCTTCGGCATGTCGCGCTATTCGATGTTCATGGAGCGCAGGCTCGACACCGGCCACAGGCGCTGACCGGGTCTGCATCCCAAAAGGCCAAAGAGGAACGGTCGATGGCAATAGAAAACGCAGTCAGCGCCGACGAGATCAAAGTCGACCGCGCCAAGATGCACATCTCCGATACCGATGTGGCGATCGACATCATCGGCATGCACAAATGGTACGGCGATTTCCATGTGCTGAAGGACATCAACCTGCACGTGATGCGCGGCGAACGGATCGTCATCTGCGGGCCGTCGGGGTCCGGCAAGTCGACGATGATCCGCTGCATCAACCGCCTCGAGGAGCACCAGAAGGGAAAGATCATCGTCGACGGCAAGGAATTGACCAACGATCTCAAGAAGATCGACGAGGTGCGCCGCGAGGTCGGCATGGTCTTCCAGCACTTCAACCTGTTCCCGCACCTCACCATTCTGGAAAATTGCACTTTGGCGCCCATCTGGGTGCGCAAGATCCCCAAGAAGCAGGCCGAGGAAACGGCGATGCACTTCCTGCGCCGCGTCAAGATCCCGGAGCAAGCGGCTAAATATCCTGGCCAATTGTCCGGCGGCCAGCAGCAGCGGGTGGCGATCGCGCGGTCGCTGTGCATGAACCCGCGGATCATGCTGTTCGACGAGCCGACATCGGCGCTCGATCCGGAGATGATCAAGGAGGTGCTGGAGACCATGGTCGGGCTGGCCGAGGAGGGCATGACCATGCTCTGCGTCACCCATGAGATGGGCTTTGCCCGCAAGGTGGCCAACCGGGTGATTTTCATGGATCAGGGCCAGATCGTCGAGCAGAACACCCCGGCCGAGTTCTTCGACCATCCCAAGCACGAGCGCACCAAGCTGTTCCTGAGCCAGATCCTGCACTGAACAATTCCGGGAGAGCTGGAAACCGGCTCCCCGTCCGGAATTGCGGAGGCGCGTCGCCAAGACCCTGCCGAAATGCGGTTGCTCGATTGCCTCAGCTGCCCTCGGGGCGCCATCCGTAGATAGGGTCGAGGTCGGCCGCGAGCCGTGCCGGACCGCGCCGGCGCAGGACCTGGTCACGGAGCAGCGCAACGGGGCCGCCGGCCCGCCAGGCGAGGTGGTTGAGCGCACCGCGCCTGGCCACCGCGCGCATGCGGAGGCGCCGGCCTGCTTCCCAACTCTGCAATGCCGCTTGCTGGTCCCCCTCGGCCCCACCACCACCGAATTGGCCAGCGTCACCGCGTCTTCGATCGCCATTGCGGCGCCCTGGGCGGCATATGGCGTCATGGCATGGGCGGCATCGCCGATCAGCGCCAGCCGGCCGCCGATCACCCAGGGCGCGCGCGGATCGATGGTGTGAACCGGCCAGCGCGACCAGGGTTGAGCCTCCTCGACCAGCGCCCGCAGCGCCGGCGCGGCGCCGGCCAGGGCGCCCACCAGGCCGGCATGCCCCCGTTCGGCCGCCCAGCCTTCATCTTCGCGGTCTCCGTCGGTGACGGCGACCAGGTTGAACGCTGCGCCGCCACGGATCGGATAGGCCACCAGGTGGGCGCCGGGATGCAGGAAGGCGCTGACCCGGCCTTCGCCGCCGAGCCCGGCGAGCCGTTCACCCCCGGGACTGGCCGCCGCCAACGTGGCACGCCAGGCCAGCGCGCCGGAAAACCGGCTGCGCGGGAGGCCGAGCGCCGCCCGCGTCCGCGACCACACGCCGTCGGCGGCGATGGCGAGACCGCCGCGGGTCGCGGCCTGGCCGGGCCCTTCCAGCTGCAAGGCGACGCTGCCGTCCGCTGCGCCGAGCTCGAAACCACGCACCTCAACTCCGCGACGCACGGCAATGCGTGCGGCCGCGGCCGCATCCTCGAGCGCGGCATGAAGGTCGGCGCGATGGACGACCAGATAGGGCGCGCCCCACCGCCGCTCGGCTTCAGCACCGAGCGGGACGGCGGCGAGGACGGCCAGGTCTCGGGCCCGTTTTAGCGTCACGTCCCGCGGCCGGACGGCGCGGTCTGCCAACCGCGCCAGCACGCCCAGCTCTTCGAGCAGCCGCGTCGCGTTGGGGGACAATTGTACCCCGGCGCCGGCCGGCTCGGGCTCTTCGCTGCGCTCGAACAGCGCAACCTCGACGCCATGGCGGGCGAAGGCAAGGGCCGCAGTCAATCCGGCGATGCCGCCGCCGGCGATCAGGACGGGCAGCCGCGATGACATGACGGCAGGCGCTCCCGGCCTGGGCTCGAGCAATTCCGGAAGACGCGGAACTCGGTTCTCCGTTCGGACTTGCGGAAAAGCAATGGCTTAGAGCGGGTCAGCGATGCGAAAAAGCGCTGAACCGCTCGAGGCGCGCCAGCGGCGACCCGCGGCCTCAGGCGACGGCCCGGCCGGCATAGAGGCAGCCCTCCGGGCGGGTTTCGCCGGGGCCGAGCGCGGCGTTGAAGCGGAACAGCGTCGAGCAGTAAGGACAGACCTTTTCGCGGTCGCTGCCCATGTCCAGGAACACGTGCGGATGATCGAAGGGCGGGCTGGCGCCGACGCACATGAATTCCTTGACGCCGATATCGATCGCCGGATGACCGGCATCGTTCTGGAAATGTGGTATGGTGTTCCCGGCCATCGTCGTCTCCCGCAAGCACCCGACCCGATCGCTGCAAGAGCGTTAGACCGATAGCTGATAAGTTTGCAAGCGATGTGATATCAAACTGTCGCAAAACCCTGCGAGGACGAGATGACGGACCGCGAGCCGTTGGCGATTTTGGTGCGTAGCGAAGGTGAGGCGATGAACGAGCTGAAGCCAGTCAAGAAGGAGTTCGTCAGCGGCTCCCAGACCGAGTTGGTGGTCGGCAATCCGGACCGCTTCGTCAACCGCGAGTTCTCCTGGCTGCAGTTCAACCGCCGCGTGCTGGAGGAATCGCAGAACCCGCACCATCCGCTGCTCGAACGGGTGCGCTTCCTGTCGATCTCGGCGGCCAATCTCGATGAATTCTTCATGGTGCGGGTCGCCGGCCTTGCCGGCCAGATCCGCGAGGGCATCGCCATCAAGAGTCCCGATGGGCGCACGCCCGAGCAGCAGCTCGAGCAGCTGCTGGTCGAGGTCGAGCGGCTGCAGGAAGACCAGCAGAAGAGCCTTTCGGCCCTCGCCGACCTGTTGAAGAAGGAGGGCATCGAGAACATTCGCCCCGACGGGCTGGCCCGCGAGGAGAAGAGCTGGCTCGAGGAACACTTCATGGAAGCGGTGTTCCCGGTGATGACGCCGCTCTCCATCGACCCGGCCCACCCGTTTCCATTCATTCCGAACCTCGGCTTCTCGATCGCGCTGCAGCTCCGCAATCTGAAGAACGGCAAGGAGATGACCGCGCTTTTGAGGTTGCCCGTGGCGCTGCGGCGCTTCATCCGGCTGCCCGACCGCAAGAACATCGTCCGCTTCATCCGCCTCGAAGACACCGTCGGCCTGTTCATCGGCAAGCTCTTTCCCGGCTACGAGGTGAAGGGGTCGGGCACCTTCCGGATCATTCGCGACTCCGACATCGAGGTCGAGGAAGAGGCCGAGGATCTCGTCCGGCTGTTTGAGACGGCGCTGAAGCGACGGCGCCGCGGGTCGGTGATCCGGATCGAGTTCGACAGCGAAATGCCTGCTGCGCTGCGCGACTTCGTCGCCGGCGAGCTCGGCGTCTCGGCCTCGCGCATCAGCGTTCTGCGCGGCCCGTTGGCCGTCAACCAGATCTCCGAGGTGGTGGTCCTGCCGCGCGACGATCTCAAGTTTCCGCCTTACAATCCGCGCTTCCCCGAGCGGATCCGGGACCATGGCGGGGATTGCTTCGCGGCGCTGCGGGAGAAGGACATCGTCGTCCATCACCCCTATGAGTCGTTCGACGTCGTCGTCCAGTTCCTCCGCCAGGCCGCGATCGATCCGGAGGTTGTGGCGATCAAGCAGACGCTCTACCGCACCTCCAATGACAGCCCGATCGTGCGCGCGCTGATCGATGCGGCCGAAGCCGGCAAGTCGGTGACCGCGCTGGTCGAGCTCAAGGCGCGCTTTGACGAGGAGGCCAATATCCGCTGGGCCCGCGACCTTGAGCGGGCCGGCGTGCAAGTCGTGTTCGGCTTCCTGGAGCTCAAGACCCACGCCAAGATGTCGCTCGTCGTGCGCCGCGAGGACGGCAAGATGCGCAACTATGTGCACCTCGGCACCGGCAACTACCACCCGATCACCGCGCGCATCTACACCGACCTGTCCTACTTCACCACCGACCCGGCGATCGCCCGAGATATCGCGCAGGTGTTCAATTTCATCACCGGCTATGCCGAGCCCGCCGAGGAGATGCGCATCGCGATCTCGCCATTCACGCTGCGCAATCGCCTGCTCGATCACATCGCCGGCGAGGTCGCCCATTTCCGGGCGGGCCGGCCGGCGCGCATCTGGATGAAAATGAATGCGCTGGTCGATCCGATCGTCATCGATGCGCTCTACGAGGCGAGCCGCGCCGGCGTCGAGATCGACCTCGTGGTGCGCGGCATCTGCTGCCTGCGGCCGCAGGTCCCCGGCCTGTCGGACAATATTCGGGTCAAGTCGATCGTCGGCCGGTTCCTGGAGCACAGCCGCATCTATTGCTTTGGCAACGGTCACGGCCTGCCGTCCGACGGGGCGCTGGTTTACATCTCCTCGGCCGACATCATGCCCCGCAACCTCGACCGCCGCGTCGAGACCATGGTGCCGATCACCAATCCGACCGTGCATGAGCAGGTGCTTGGCCAGATCATGCTCGGCAACATCATGGACAATCAGCAGAGCTTCGAAGTACTGGCGGACGGCACCTCGCGGCGCGTGGTGCCGGACGAGGGCGAGGAGCCGTTCAACGCGCAGGAATATTTCATGACCAATCCGAGCCTGTCGGGTCGGGGCGACGCGCTGAAATCACACGCGCCGAAGCGCATTGCGCAATTCAAGCGGCAGCGACGAGCCAGCGTAGCCCCCACCGCATGATCGCAAACTCACAGGGCCGGCTTCAGGACCGCCGGCCGCTGTCCATCATCGACATCGGCTCGAACTCCATCCGGCTGGTGGTCTATGAAGGCATTGCCCGCTCGCCGACCATCCTGTTCAACGAGAAGCTGCTGGCGGGTCTTGGACGCGGTCTGGCCACCACGGGCCAGCTCGACCCCGAGGCGGTGCAGCGCGCCGTTGCCGAGCTCAAGCGCTTCCGTGCCCTGTCGGACCAGGCTGGCGCGGAGACGCTTTATGTGATCGCCACCGCCGCTGCACGCGAGGCCGCCAACGGGCCTGAATTCATCCGCCGGGCCGAGGACATCCTGGCCGCCCCGATCCGCGTCCTGACCGGCCGCGAAGAGGCTTATTACTCCGCCTTGGGGATCATTTCGGGCTTCCATCCGGCCGATGGCATTGCCGGCGACCTCGGCGGCGGCAGCCTCGAGCTGGTCGATGTCCGCGGCGAAACCATCGGCGACGGCATCACGCTGCCGCTCGGCGGCCTACGGCTGGAGGACATGAGCAGGAGCTCGCTGATCGAGGCCGCCCGGATCGCCAAGCGCGAGATCGGACGCGCCAAGCTGCTCAAGGGGGGCGAGGGACGGGCCTTCTACTGCGTCGGCGGAACATGGCGCAACCTGGCCCGGCTGCACATGAGCGCCGTCAACTATCCACTGACGGTGATGCACCATTACGAGTTCGACGTCGACAGCGCGGCGCCGTTCCTGCGCCAGGTCGCCCGCGGCGACATCGACGGCATCAGGGGCAATGAACGCGTGTCCAAGAACCGCCGCACGCTGCTGCCGCTCGGCGCCACCGTGCTCAACGAGATCGTCGCGGTGATGCGCCCGTCCAAGATCGTGGTGTCGGCTCTCGGGGTGCGGGAAGGCTTCCTCTACGCGCTGTTGTCCCCGGAGGCGCGCGCGGCCGATCCATTGATCTCGGCGGCCGAGGAGCTTGCCCTGCTGCGCGCCCGCTCGGTGACTCACGCCCAGGAACTCGCCAAGTGGACAGGTGAAACCTTCGCCGCCTTCAATATCCCCGAGACCGACGACGAGGCGCGCTATCGGGAAGCGGCGTGCCTGCTTGCCGATATCGGCTGGCGCGCCCATCCCGATTATCGCGGCATCCAGTCCCTGAACATCATCGCCCATGCCTCGTTCATCGGCGTCGATCATCCGGGCCGCGCCTTCCTCGCGCTGACCAACATGTTCCGCCATGAGGGCGTATTCGACGATACGATCGCGCCGGAAATCCGCACCCTGGCCACCCCGCGCTACCTGGAGCGTGCACGGCTGCTTGGCGCGCTGATGCGCGTCGTCTATGTGCTGTCGGCTTCGATGCCCGGCGTGATCCCCAGGCTGCGCTGGCGCGCGCAGCCCGACGGCGGCCTGACGCTGATCATCCCGCGCTCGCTTGCAGCTCTCGAGGGCGAACGCCCGGCAGGCCGGCTGGCGCAGCTCGCCAGGATCGTCGGCCGCAATCTCACCTTGGCGATCGGCGATTGACGACGCTTCGCGTCCGCGCTCAGGCCTCGATGTTCTCGGCTGGCGTGTCGAAAACCGTGATCCTGCGGCGGGCGAATGTGAGCGCGATCTCGCCGCGGACCAGCTGCAGGGCGCGGTCGCCGAACACCTCCCGCCGCCAGCCATGCAGCGCCGGCACGTCGGCGGACTCGCCGTCCGAGGCAAGCCGGTCGATGTCCTCGCTGGAGGCGAGCACCTTGGCCGCCACCCCTTCCTGCTCGGCGACCATCTTGAGCAGCACCTTGAGCAGTTCGGCTGCCGCGCTCGAGCCCTCCTGCAGCTGCGGCAGCCGCGGCATCTTCGGCAGATCTTCCTTGGGCACGTCGAGCGCCGCGTTGACCACCCCGACCAGCATCCCGGCCGTAGCCGACCGCTCCCAGCCTCTCGGCGTCGTGCGCAAGCGGCCGAGCTGGGCGGCGTCGCGCGGCTGCTGCTGGGCGATCTCGTAAATGGCATCGTCCTTGAGCACGCGGCCGCGCGGGATGTTGCGCTCGCGCGCTTCGCGTTCGCGCCAGGCGGCCACGGCCTGAACCACCGCAAGCTCCTGCGGCTTGCGGAGCCGGAGCTTCAGCCGCTTCCAGGCATCCTCCGGATGCGGATCGTAGGTCTGGCGCGAGGTCAGCACGTCCATTTCCTCGTTCAGCCAATGGGCGCGGTTCTCCCGCTCCAGCTCGGCCTTCAGGTGAAGGTAGACCTCGATCAAATGGGTCACGTCGGCGACGGCATATTCGAGTTGCTTGTCCGACAGCGGCCGATGCCGCCAATCGGTGAACCGCGACGACTTGTCGAGGCGCACTCCGGTTACCTTCTGCACCAGCTGATCGTAGGAGACGCTGTCGCCGAAGCCGCAGACCATCGCCGCGATCTGGGTGTCGAACACCGGATGCGGGATCAGCTCGCCGAGATGGAAGATGATCTCGATGTCCTGGCGGGCGGCATGGAAGACCTTGGTCACCGCTTCGTCCGCCATCAAACGGAAGAACGGCTTCAGGTCGAGGTCCGGCGCGAGCGGATCGACCAGCGCCATCACCCCGGGCGCAGCCATCTGAATGAGGCAGAGTTCCGGCCAGAACGTCGTTTCGCGAATGAACTCGGTATCGACGGTGACGAATTCGGACTTGGTAAGCGCCTGGACCGCTTGTTCCAGCTCGCTTGTGGACGTGATCAGATGCATGTCGCCTCTTTAGGCAAGGATTGGCGCTTTGTCTCCCCCCGCAGATGCGTTCCGTCAAGCGGCGGTCCGGTTGTTCACCGCCGCCTGCGGGACCTGTCGTCCTCGCCGGTGCGGCGGGCGAGCCGCGAGAAGATGGTCGAGGTCCTGAGCAAGTAAGTGAAGCGGCCGCGCTCGCCCGCCGGGACGCTGCCGCGCGCACGCATGCGGTAGACCGTGATCAGGATGAAAGCGGCATAGACGGCCGCCGAGAAGCCGAACAGCGCCTGCGGCCCGAACGTCTCCATCATCGAGGATGCCGCAAACGGGCCGGCAATCGCACCGAAGGAATAGAACAGCATCAGCGCCGCGTTGATGACGACGAACTCGCCCTGGCCGGCGCGGTCGTTGGCGTGCGCTGCCGAGAGCGAGAACAGCGGCATGGCGAAACAGCCGAACACGAACACGATGACGAAGTTGGTCAACGCATCGCTGCCGGCGAGGAACACCAGCGCCAGCGCACACAGCATGGCGCAGAAGGTCGAGATCAGCAGCACCATGCGCCGGTCCCAGCGGTCCGACAGCGCCCCGAGCGGATATTGAATCAGCGCCCCACCGATGATGCCGACGCTGACAAACGTAACCACATCGGCGACCGACATGCCGATCTCCTCGGCATAGACCGGGCTCAGGGTGCGGAACGCGCTGTTGGTGAGGCCGACGGCGATGCAGCCGATCGAGCCGAGCGGCGAGATCCGCCAGACTCGCGCCAAGTCGAGCTTGACCTCCTCCGGCGGCGCCGGATTGGAGCGGTCGCCGAGCGACACCGGCACCAGCGACAAGGTGATCATGATCGACATCACCGCGAAGATATCGAAGCCCTGGGTGCCGATGACCGGGATCATGAACTGCGCCCCGGTGACGGAGCTGATGTCGATGATCCGGTAGAAGGCGAGCACCCGCGCCCGGTCCCGGTTGGCGACGCCGGAATTGAGCCAGCTCTCCATGATGGTGAACAGGCCGGCGAAGCAGAAGCCGCCGGCAAAGCGCACCGCCGACCACATGATCGGGTCGATGACCAGCACCAGAAGCAGCGTGCCGGCCGAGGCGATTGCCGCCAGCGCCGCGAAGGCGCGGACATGGCCGACCGCCTTCATGATCCGGGTAATGGCGATGCAGCCGATCAGGAAACCGCCGAAATACGCCGTGCCGATAAAGCCGATCAGCGCCGGCGAGAAGCCTTCCTGGGCGCCGCGCAGCGCGATCAGCGTGCCCTGCATGCCATTGCCGCCGAGCAGAATGCCGGCAGCGATGAGCAGCGGAACGAGCGGGCGGATCGACGACATCGGCAGGACAGCCGTTTGCGAGATTGCTGGTCTATAGGCCACCACGCGAGTCGGCGCGATGAGCCAGCCGGCGACGATCCTGGTCCAATGGCTTTTGGCCAGCGGTGGACCAGAACCATGATCGAGGGTCATCTGGCCCAAGCCCGCGCCTCACCTTGACAAAGCCAAGGGCGCATGCGCTTTTCCGCGCGAATTTGCGGGCAGGCGCATCCATCCGGCGCCGCCCGCGACAGGACAAGCCCGGAAACCGAGCCATGCACCGCTACCGCAGCCACACTTGCGCAGAGTTGCGCAGATCCGACGTCGGCGCCGAAGTCCGCCTTTCCGGCTGGGTCCATCGGGTGCGCGACCATGGCGGGCTGCTGTTCATCGACCTCAGGGATCACTACGGCCTGACGCAGATCGTCGCCGACCCCAATTCGCCCTGCTTCGGCACCGCCGAGACCGTGCGCGGCGAATGGGTGGTGCGGGTCGACGGCACGGTCAAGGCGCGCACGCCCGAGACCATCAATGCCAACCTGCCGACCGGGGAGGTCGAGGTGTTCGCCCGCGATATGGAAGTGCTCTCGCCGGCCAGCGAACTGCCTTTGCCGGTATTCGGCGAGCCGGACTATCCGGAGGACATCCGCCTCAAATACCGGTTCCTGGACCTGCGGCGCGAGACCCTGCACAGGAACATCGTGCAGCGCACCAGGATCATCGCCGAGGTGCGCAAACGCATGGCCGAGGCCGGCTTCACCGAGTTCTCCACCCCGATCCTGACGGCGTCCTCGCCGGAAGGCGCGCGCGACTTCCTGGTCCCCTCGCGCCTCCATGCCGGCAAGTTCTACGCGCTGCCGCAGGCCCCGCAGCAATATAAGCAGCTGATCATGATGTCGGGCTTCGACCGCTATTTTCAGATTGCGCCGTGCTTCCGCGACGAGGACCCGCGTGCCGACCGGCTGCCCGGCGAGTTCTATCAGCTTGACCTCGAAATGAGTTTCGTCGAGCAGAACGATGTCCTCACCACCATGGAGCCGGTGCTGCGGGGCGTGTTCGAGGTCTTTGCCGAGGGCAAGCCGGTGACCCCGAGCTTCCCGCGCATCGGCTATGACGAAGCGATGCGCAAATATGGCTCGGACAAGCCGGACCTGCGCAATCCGATCATCATGCAGGACGTCTCGGCGCATTTCCGCGATTCGGGCTTCAAGGTGTTTGCCGGCATCCTGGCCGCAGACCCAGGCGCCGAGGTGTGGGCGATTCCGGCCAAGACCGGCGGCAGCCGCGCCTTCTGCGATCGGATGAATGCCTGGGCCCAGGGTGAGGGACAGCCGGGGCTGGGCTATATCTTCTGGCGCGGCGAGGGCGAGGCGGTCGAAGGCGCCGGCCCGATCGCCAAGAACATCGGCCCGGAGCGCACCGATGCGATCCGGCATCAGCTCGAACTCTCCGACGGGGACGCCGCCTTCTTCGTCGCCGGTGATCCGAAAACGTTCGCCGGGTTCGCCGGCCAGGCCCGCAACCGGGCGGGCGAGGAGCTCGACCTCGTCGACCGGGACCGCTTTGCGCTCTGCTGGATCGTCGACTTTCCGTTCTACGAATGGAACGAGGACGACAAGCGGATCGACTTCGGCCACAACCCGTTCTCGATGCCGCAAGGGGGTCTGGACGCGTTGCAGAACCGCGATCCCTTGTCGATCAAGGCGTTCCAGTACGATCTGGTCTGCAACGGCTATGAGATCGCCTCGGGCGGCATCCGCAACCATCTGCCCGAGACGATGGTCAAGGCGTTCGAGATCGTCGGGCTGTCGCGCGAGACGGTGGAGCAGAATTTCGGCGGCCTCTACCGCGCCTTCCACTACGGCGCGCCGCCGCATGGCGGCATGGCGGCCGGCATCGACCGGATCGTCATGCTCCTGGTCGGCGCCAAGAACCTGCGCGAGGTGACGATGTTCCCGATGAACCAGCAGGCGGTCGACCTGTTGATGGGCGCACCGTCGGAGGCGACTGCGCAGCAATTGCGCGAGCTGTCGCTCAGGATGGCGGCGCCGCCGAAGGCCGGCTGAGCCGGCCGCGGGGACCCGCGGACGCGGCCCGCTACTGGTTGGCCGTGACCGTCACCCCAAGCGTTTTCGGCAGATCCTTCGGCGACATGATTGCGCCGGCGGCGATCAAGGCGAACGGTACCGGCTCGGCAGGTGCGGCCTTGATCTCCAACGATTTCGGCGCGTCCAGAAACGTCCCGACCGCACCCGAGACACTCTTCATCAGCTGCACGTCGTTGAGCTGAGCCAGAAGGAACGGCAAGATCGCCTTGACCTGGTTGGCCACGTCCTTCGGCTTGCTGCCTTGCTGCGCGGCGACGTAGTCGAGCACCTTGCCGGTCAGCGAGGCGTCCTCGAAGCGGACAGTGGCGCCATTCAGGGTGAGCTGCTGCAGCAGGCCCAGCATCGCCATCCCCTGAGCATCGCTCGGCGGCTTTCCCGCCGCGTCCTGATGCATCGCCTGTGCCTGCTTGAGGAATTGCGGCGTATAGCCGCTGAGATCGAGGGTGATGCCGAGCTTGCCCGCCTGGTCGACGGCGATGTCGTATTGGGAGAGTTTCAGCCGGCCGTCGGAAGGCTGCCAGGAGCCGGCCATCTGCACCGTTCCTGCCAGCTTTTGATAGCCGAGCGCCTCGATGACCTTACGCGACTTGGGATCCTGGACCGCTGAAAGATCGGCCTGGAAGCCTCCCGCCCCGCCGGTGAAGGTCAGCGCCTGGTCACCGCTCGGCGGAGTGACGTCGAGATGCGTGTCCGTCAAGGAAAACAGCTGTTGGTCGCCGCGCGAGACTTTGACCGTGCCGAGCGTGGCGCGTTCGTAGAGAAGCAGAGCGGCGAGCGGGTCGGTTGCTCCCGGAGCCGGCAGCTTGAGGCCGACGAGATCGGCGTCGGCGGCGTCGATCGACAGGCCGTCCTGCTTGAGGCTGAAATTCGGCAGCGCCAGTCTGCCGATGCGATAGCCGCCGTCCTGATCGCTGACGTCGTCCAGCGTCACCGTGCCGACCGGAATGGTGTCCGGGCTGCCCTGAACCTTGGCCGTGGTTGCCTCCAGCACGACGTGGGTGGCGTCGCCGCTGACCTTGCCGTAGTCGACATCGACGCCTTGCCCGCCGAGCACCTCTTTCAGGCGCTGGGCGACTTGGTTGGGATCGGCAGCCGATGCCTGGCCGAGCGTGGCGCCCAAGGCAAAGACGGCGAACACGGCCCCGAACGCGTGGGATCGGCGAAAATCCATGGCTGACATTATAGAACCTTCTCGAGCTCGATCCTGGAGGCAGCTGGGCAGCAGCGAAGGCAGCCAATTGGTCAAAGTTTGGGTCAAAAGGCAATTGCAATTCATCCTTTGCCGGCGCCGGCGCCGCCCAAGGAAGGCCTCACCCCTTGCCGCGAATCGGCTGCTCGGCTAACCGGGCGGGATGGGAAAGAGCCTCGTTCCGCCGGGCAGCGACGGTGGTGATGCGATCGAGCCGGTCGACCTCAGAAAGGCGCTCGAAGAACGCTACCTCGCCTATGCGCTGTCGACCATCATGCACCGGGCGCTCCCCGATGTGCGCGACGGGCTGAAGCCGGTCCATCGCCGGATCATGCATGCGATGCGGCTGCTGCGCCTCAATCCGGACCAGGGCTTTGCCAAATGCGCTCGCATCGTCGGCGAGGTGATGGGCAAGTTCCATCCCCACGGCGACCAGTCGATCTACGACGCCCTGGTCAGGCTGGCCCAGGATTTTGCCGTCCGCTACCCGCTGGTCGATGGTCAGGGCAATTTCGGCAATATCGACGGCGATAATGCCGCCGCCATGCGCTACACCGAAGCGCGGCTGACGGAGGTGGCGACCGAGCTTTTGGCCGGCATCACCGAGAACGCCGTCGACTTCCGCCCGACCTACAATGAGGAGGACGAGGAGCCCATTGTCCTGCCGGGCGCGTTCCCCAACATCCTTGCCAACGGCTCATCGGGCATCGCCGTCGGCATGGCGACCTCGATCCCGCCGCACAATGCCGCGGAGCTGTGCACCGCGGCACTCTTGCTGATCGACGATCCCAAGGCGCCGCTCGAGGCGCTGATGAGCAGCGGTCCGGATGACGGCCTGGTGCAGGGCCCCGACTTCCCGACCGGCGGGATCGTGGTCGACGACCGTGCTTCGATCGTGGAGGCCTACCGCACCGGCCGCGGCGGCTTTCGCGTGCGCTCGCGCTGGCACCAGGAGGACCAGGGCAGGGGCACCTGGATCGTCGTCGTCACCGAGATCCCCTACCAGGTCCAAAAGGCCAGGCTGGTCGAGAAGATCGCCGAACTGCTCGTCGCCCGCCGGCTGCCGCTGCTCGAGGACGTGCGCGACGAAAGCGCGGAGGACATCCGCCTGGTGCTGGTGCCCAAGAGCCGCACGGTCGATCCCGGCCTGCTGATGGAGTCGCTGTTCAAGCTGACCGAGCTGGAGGCGCGCTTCCCGCTCAACATGAACGTGCTCTCGCGCGGCAAGGTGCCGAACGTGCTGCCGCTCAACCAGGTGTTGCGCGAGTGGCTGGAGCATCGCAAGGACGTGCTGGTGCGCCGCTCGCGCCACCGCCTGGCCGAAATCGAGCGCCGGCTGGAGATCCTGGCCGGTTATCTCATCGCCTACCTCAACATCGACGAGGTGATCCGCATCATCCGCGAAGAAGACGAACCGAAGCCGGTGATGATGGCGCGCTGGTCGCTCACCGACACCCAGGCCGAGGCGATCCTCAATATGCGGCTGAGGGCGCTGCGCAAGCTGGAAGAGGTCGAGATCCGCAAGGAGTTCGACGGCCTGACGCAGGAAAAGAGCCGGATCGAGGGGCTGCTCGCCTCGAATGCCAAGCAGTGGCAGACGATCAAAGGGGAGGTCAAGAAGCTCCGCGACAGGTTCGGCCCGGCGACGCCGCTCGGCCGCCGCCGCACCACTTTTGCCGATGCTCCGGACCATGACCTCGCCGACATCCACCATGCGATGATCGAGAAGGAGCCGATCACCGTCATCGTCTCCGAGAAGGGCTGGCTGCGGACGATGAAAGGCCATCTCGCGGACCTTTCGGCACTGACCTTCAAGGAAGGCGACCAGCTGAAGCTCGCTTTCCCCGCTCAGACCACCGACAAGATCCTGGTCTTCACCACCGGCGGCAAGTTTTACACCATCGGCGCCGACCGGCTGCCGGGCGGGCGCGGCCATGGCGAGCCGATCCGCATCATCGTCGACATGGACAACGACCAGGACATCGTCACCGCTTTCGTCCACCGGCCGGAGCGGCGGCTGCTGCTCGTCTCGCATCAGGGCAATGGCTTCATCGTCGCGGAGGAGGAGGTGGTCGCCAACACCCGCAAGGGCAAGCAGGTGATGAACGTCAAGGCGCCCGACGAAGCCAAGCGCTGCGTGGCGGTCGACGGGGACCATCTGGCGATCATCGGCGAGAACCGAAAGCTGCTGGTCTTTCCCTTGGCCGAAATCCCCGAGATGACGCGCGGCAAGGGCGTGCGCCTGCAGCGCTACAAGGATGGCGGGGTGATGGATATTCGGCCGTTCGCCATCGATGCCGGGCTGAGCTGGCAGGATTCGGCCGAGCGCATCTTCACCCGCTCGCGTGCCGAGCTTGCCGAATGGATCGGCGCGCGGGCTTCGGCCGGCCGCATGGTCCCGAAAGGATTTCCGCGCACCGGCCGCTTCGGCGGCTAGATGTCGTTTCCAAGGACGTTGTCCTTGAGTTTTGAGATGGGAGGCTTGCCGCCGAGGGCGGCATGAGGTCTGCGGGTGTTGTAATCGCACAGCCATGCCGGCATAGCTTCGGTTCGCTGGGCCGAGCTCTGGAAGGGTCGGGCGTAGAGCCATTCGCGCAGGGATGTCTGGATGAAGCGTTCGGCCTTGCCGTTGGTGCGTGGCGTGTATGGCCTGGTTCGCTTGTGGCGGATGCCGCGATTTGCGAGTGCCTTTCGAAAGAGCCAGCTTTTGTAGGCCGAGCCGTTGTCGGTCATGACGCGCTCGACCTTGATGCCATGGCGCTCGAAGAAGCCAAGCGCCCGCTCGAGGAAGGCGGTCGCGCTCGTCTTCTTCTCGTCGGGTAGGATTTCGGTGTAGGCGAGCCGGGAAGCGTCGTCGATGGCGACATGGAGAGCCTCCCAGCCGAGACCCTCGCCACGGCCGCGACGGCTGCTCTGGCCGCGCCGGTCGCCGGTGATGCGGTGGCCGATGCCGTCGATCCTGCCGAGCTTCTTGGAATCGATGTGGATCAGTTCGCCGGGCTGCTCCCGCTCGTAGCGGACGACTGCCACGGCCGGGTCGAGAGCCTTGAGCCTGCCGAGCCCGATCCGGCGCAGCGCCTTGCCGACCGTCGAGACCGGCCGGCCGAGGCGGCGCGCGATCGCCGGCCCCGACAACCGCTGGCGCCGCAGGACTGCGATCTCGGTTTCGGCGGCGGCATCGAGCCGGAACGGGCAGGAATGCGGCCGCGACGAGCGGTCGCCCAAGCCGGCAGCACCTTCCACCCGGAAGCGGTCGCGCCACTTGCGCACCGTCCTGCCGTCGACACCGAACGCCGACGCCACGGCCGCGACCGTCGAGCCCGCCTCAAGACGTTCCACGATCAGCATTCGACTGCGCGGCGTGGTTCTGGCATTCTCATGAATGTCCATCCGAGGCTCCTGGGTCACGGTCGCGTGTGTGGTAACCGCAACCTCGCATCCAAGCCTCGGACGGACAACCTCCATAGCAACGACAGCTAGAGTAGCAACGGCTTTCCGTCCGGAATTGCGGAAAAACCAAGACTTGGAGCGGAGCGCCGATTCTGAAGAAACGGTGATCCGCTCTGGAACATGATCCTGGCGGCGCTCAGGCGGCCGCCGCCTTGATGTTCTGGTTGAGGCTGAAGAAGTTGGTCGGGTCGTATTTGCGCTTGACCTCGGCCAACCTGGCGTAGTTGTCGCCGAACGAAGCCCGGATCACGTCGTCGGTCGGCTCGCTCTGGAAGTTGAGCAGGTGGCTCTTGCTGTAGGGCTCGAGGGCGTCATAGAAGGCCCGCGCCCAAGCGACGTGACCGGCACCGTCGCCCGATCCCGGCGCCCATTGTGCCATCATGCCTACATTGTACTCCGCGCCGCGCTGGGCAAAGGCCGATTCGGCCGGACCGACCCGGCCGGGCGCGCCGCCGTAGAATTCGACCACCACCGCCGACAGCGGCGAGGCCATGCGGTTGCCGTGCTCGACGACGGTGTCGATCACCTCGTCGCTCAGCCGCGGCACGAAGCTCGCCTTCCAATGGTTGTAGGAACCGTCGGGGAAAGCGCCGTCGAGCAGCGTCTGCATTGCCGGGAACGGCATCGGCTGGACCGCGTCCATCAGCGGCGGCCCGAATGCCCTGAGCGGCGCCAGCACGCGCTCGCCTTCGGCCATGTCGCCGCACCAGCAGCAGATCACCGCGGCCGCAGGCATGCCGTCGGGGGCGGTCACCAGGGCAGCGTAGGCGGTGAGCTCCTCCGGGGCCGTGGCCATGAAGTCGCGATAGTACCTGAGCAACTCCTTGGCCTTTTCCCGGGGATGGACGACGAGGCCGCCGAGCACCATCGAGACCGGCTGGGCCCGGAAACGGAAGGCTGTGACGACGCCGAAATTGCCGCCGCCGCCGCGCAGCGCCCAAAACAGATCCGGCCGTTCTTCGGCGCTCGCCCGCATCAAAGTGCCGTCCGCGCCGACCACATCGAAAGAGACGACGTTGTCGCAGGAAAGCCCGTGCTTGCGCACCAGCCAGCCGACGCCGCCGCCGAGCGTCAGGCCGGCCACGCCGGTCTTGGAGACCAGGCCCATCGGCACCGCCAGGCCGTGAAGATGCGTCTCGCGGTCGAGATCGCCCAGCGTGGCGCCTCCCTGGACCGTGACGATCCGTGTCTCGGGGTCGACGACCACGCCGCGCATGGCCGAGAGGTCGATGACCATGCCGTCGTCGCAGAGCGCCCGCCCGGCCACGTTGTGACCGCCGCCGCGGACCGCCACCAGCAGGTCATGCGCGCCTGCGAACTTGACGGCCGCTATGATATCGGCCGTGCCGAGGCACCGCACGATCAGCCCCGGCCGCCGGTCGATCGCCGCATTCCAGATCCGCCGCGCGATGTCATAGGCCGCGTCTTGCGGCTGAATGGCGCTGCCGGCCAAGCCGGCGGTGAAGGTTTCGATGGTCGCCGGGTCGATCGGTCTGCCGCTGCGGTCGAGAAGCTGCGTCTTGGACATCTCAGTTCCCTTGATCTCGCTGGTGAGACTGGCCGCCGCACCCACGGCAGCACCTTTCCGCGCACCCCCTGGGTGGCGTTGGCATAGAGCTACGCCGCGCCTGTATCCGCCGTCGGTCGGACGCGGGGAGGAAATGTTTCGATTGTTTCACCGGGCCGCCGGCGGGCGGGGTTTCAATCCGCCAGCGCCGGCATCAGACTTGGATCCGGCTTCTCCGCATGCTGCGGCAGATCCTTTGAGGCGATGTAGGTATAGAACATCGGCACCACGAACAGCGTGAACATCGTGCCGACCAGGATGCCGGAGAAGATCACCAGGCCCATCGAGTAGCGGGCCGCTGCGCCGGCGCCCTGGGCGATGATCAGCGGCACGACGCCGAGCGCCATCGCCGCGGTCGTCATCAGGATCGGCCGCAGGCGCACCTTGGCCGAGGCGATGATCGCGTCGCGGCGGCGCATGCCATGCTGCTCGCGCTGCTGGTTGGCGAATTCGACCAGCAGGATGCCGTGCTTGGTGATCAGTCCGATCAGCGTGATCAGCCCGACCTGGGTGTAGATGTTGAGGGTGCCGAGCCCGAGGTTGAGCGGCACGATCGCGCCGAAGATCGACAGCGGCACCGACATCATGATGATCAGCGGGTCGCGGAAACTCTCGAACTGCGCAGCCAGCACCAGATAGATGACGACCACGGCGAGCCCGAAGGCGATCAGGATGGTGTTGCCCTGTTGCTTCTCGAGCCGCGACTGGCCGGAATAGTCGATGAAGAACCCGGTCGGCAGCAGCGGCCGGGCGATGTTTTCGATGGTGGCGAGGCCATCGCCGGTGGTCACGCCCGGCAGCGGCAGCGCCGAGATGGTCGCAGCGTTCAACTGGTTGAACTGCTCGATTGCGGCCGGCGAGGCGTTGGTCGAGATGTTGACCACCGCCGACAGCGGCACCATCTGGTCGGTGACGCTGCGGACGAAGAACTGGCCAAGCGCCTGCGGGTTGTTGCGGATATTTGCTGCGGTACTTGCAGGATGATGTCGTAGCTGTTGGAATCGCGATCGAATTGCGCGACATCGAGCCGCCGCCGACCAGCAGGCGTCAGCGTCGCGCCCGATATCGGCCACGGAGAGGTTGAGGGCTGCGGCGCGGTCGCGATCGATGGTCACCGTCACCTGCGGCGCATCGAAGGCCAGCGAGTTCTGGACGATGATGAAGCGGCCGGAGGCCTGCGCCTTGTTCTTGATCTCCTCGGCGACCTCGTAGACCTGGCTGGCATCGCCGGTCGACTGGATGATCATCGAGATCGGCAGGCCGCCGCCGGCGCCCGGCAGCGAAGGCGGGGCAAACACCAGCGCCTGCACGCCGGCAACCTTGGAGATGCGGCCCTGGATGTCCTGCTGCAGCGCCGCCTGTTTGCGCGTGCGCTCGGCCCAGTCCTTGAACGCCCACACCGCGAAGGCGCCGAATTGGTGTCGCCGCCGAACGCCACCGCCGAGAAATTGGCGCGCAGCTCGGGGATGTCCTTGGTTGCCGCCATCATCTGGTTGACATAGCGGCTCGGTGTAGGCCGAGGTCGCATAGCGCGGCGCCGTGACCAGCGAAAACAGCGCGCCGGCGTCTTCCTCGGGCGCCAGCTCGCCCGACGTCTTGAAGAACATGAAGGCCGTTACCGCGACCAGCGCCACCACCATCATCAGCGTCACCGGCCGATAGTTGAGCGAGCCGCGCGACCAGCCTCTCATAAGTCCGCTCGACCCGCTCGAAACTGCGGTCGACGATGCTCTGGAAGCGGCTGTGCTGGCCGGCCTTCAGGACGCGGGCCGCCATCATCGGGGTGATCGTCAGGGCGACGAGGCCCGACAGCACGACCGCAGCCGGCCAGCGTCACTGCGAATTCGCGGAACAGCGCGCCGGTGAGCCCGCCGGTGAAGGCCAGCGGCGCGAACACCGCGGCGAGCGTGATGGTCATGGCGACGACGGCCGAGGAGATCTCGCGCATGCTGTTGAAGGCCGCCTGCATCGGCGACATGCCGTCCTCTTCCATGTGGCGGTGGATGTTTTCCACGACCACGATGGCGTCGTCGACGACCAGGCCGATGGCCAGCACCATGGCCAGCAGCGACAACAGATTGATCGAATAGCCCATCACGAACAGGATGAAGCAGACGCCGATCAGCGACAGCGGGATGGTGACGATCGGCATCAGCACCGAGCGGAACGAGCCGAGGAACAGCAGGATCACCACGACGACGATGGCCACCGCCTCGGCGATGGTCTTGAACACCTCCTCGATCGAGGCGCTGATCTGCCGGGTGGCGTCGTAGACCAGCGTGATCGTCATCCCCTGCGGCAGGCTGGATTGGATCGACGGCAGCTCCTTGAGCACCGCCGCAGCCGTGTCGAGCGGATTGGCGGCCGGCGTCGGGAAGATGCCCATGAAGATGCCGGGCTGGCCGTTGAAGTTGACGATCGTGTCGGTGTTTTCCGCGGCGAGCTCGACTCGCGCCACGTCGCGCAGCCTGACCACCTTGCCGTCTTCCGACCGCAGCGGCAGCGCGCCGAACGCCTCCGGCGTCTGCAGCGTCGAGCGCACGGTGATCGAATAGGCGACGTACGTCGTTTTCGGTCTTGCCCGGTGCCGACAGAAAGTTCGAGGCATTGATCTCGGCCAGCACCTCCGAGGCCGTCAGCGCCGCGCGCCGGCGAGCCTCACCGGATCGATCCAGACGCGCATCGAATATTCCGCGGCGCCGAGGATCTGCACCTCGGCGACGCCCTCGATGGTCGACATCCGCGGCCGGATGACGCGCTCGATATATTCGGTGAGCTGCTCGGGCGTCATGTTCGGGTTCTGCATCGCCAGATACATGATGGCGAATTGCTGACCGGTGCCCTTGACGATCACCGGGTCCTTGGAATCGTCGGGCAGGTCGCCGCGCACGCCCTGCACCTTGGACATCACTTCGGTGAGCGCGATGTCGGGATTGGAGCCGAGCCTCATGTGGACGGTGACGACGCTGGTCGATGGCCGGCTCTGCGAGGTCACGTAGTCGATGTTCTCGGGTCGAGACGACGGCGCGGGCGATCGGCGCGGAGATGAAGCCCTGGATGAGGTCGGCGGCGGCGCCCGGATAGGAGGTGGTGATGGTGATCACCGTTTCCTCGACCTCCGGATACTGCCGGACCTGACAGGTTGAAGATGCCCTGGAGCGCCAAGCAGGAGCAGCAGCAGCGCCAGCACCGTCGACATGACCGGTCGACGGATGAAGAGGTCGGAAATGCTCATCGCTGAGCCGCCTGCTGCTCGTCCGAGTCCGCTCGGCTGGATCGCTGTTGTCGACCACCACCGACACACCGTTGCACAGCCGGTTCTGGCCGGCCGTCACCACCTCGTCGCCGGCTGCCAGCCCGCTCAGGATCTCGACCTGGCCCTCGCTGCGCCGGCCGGCCTTGACGAACACCTGAGCGACGACGAGCTGCGGCTTGTCCGCGGCGCCGTTCGCCGGCTTGGCCGCCGCGGCCGGCTTGCCCGCTTCAGCCGGCTTGGGCGGCGCCGGTTTGACGACATAGATGAAGTCGCCGTAGAGGCTGGTCACCAGCGCCGTCTGCGGCAGCGCCAGAACGTTGTTCTCGGCCGGGCAGCTCGACGCGGACCCGGACGAACTGGCCAGGGCTCAGCTGGCCGCCGGGGTTGGCGACCTCGCCGCGCACCGAGACCAGGCGGGTGACCGGATCGATCTTCGGGTCGATGCCGATGATCTTGCCGGCTGAAAGGGCATCTCCTCGTCGCTGGTGCCGAGCGCGATCGTCTGGCCGATCTTCAGCAGCCGAAGCTGCTGTTCGGGCACGGTGAAGTCGACTCGCATCGTGTCGAGGTCCTGCAGCGTCACGGCCATCGTGCCGGGCGCGAGTACTGGCCGATATCGATCCTCGGGATGCCGACCGTGCCGCTGAACGGCGCGGTCAGCTGCTTCTGGTCGAGCACTGCCTGCAGCTTGTTGACCTGCGCGCTGGCCGCGGTCGCGGCCGCCTGGGCCGTGTCGAGCGTACGACGTCCGAGCCGACACCCTTCTTCTGCAGTTCCAGCGCGCGGCTCAGCGCCGTCTTGGCGAGCACGGCCTGCGCCTTGGCCGCCTCGAGATCGGCGCGCTCGACCTCGTCGTCGAGCTGCACCAGGATCCGCGCCGTCATGCGACCTTCTGATTGGCCTTGAAACAGGATCTCCTTGACGATGCCGGTGGTTTCGACGGTCAGGTCGACGCCGTGCACGGCGCTGACCGTGCCGATCGCCTCGATGCCGGGCGTCCACCGTTTCGGCTCGGCCGTGACCGTCGACACCGTGGCCGCCGGCGGCTCGCATGCTGGCGAAATACTGCTTGATGGCGCGATCGCGGAACAGGTTGAACCCGACCAGGCCGCCGCACACAATCACCAGGAGAACGAAGGCAATGAGGAAGCGCTTGATCATGCGTATACCGGTACTGAGGCAAAAAACTCAAGAAAGGCAGCGTTCTAGCCGAGAACCGCCGGCCTCGGACAGGCTTGCCGCGTGCGCTGCACGATCGAACCCAACCTCGCCGCCGAGCGTCCCCGGCACGGCCTAGGCGACTTGCCGGGGCGCCGCAAGAGCCAACACGCTGAATTGAACACCGGCTTGATGGCTTAAATCGGGTGCCCGGACAGGCGCCCGGCGCGCCGCCGGCTCACCCGGTTGAGCTGCCAGCCGGCGTGGGCGACGAGTGCGGTGATGAGGATGGTGCCGCCGATCAGCGCGGCGCGGCTCGGGGTCTCGGCAAAGATCAGCCACACCCAGACCGGCGCCAGCACCGTCTCCAAAAGGTAGAACATGGACACCTCGGGTGCGGAGATGTAGCGCGGGCCGCTGGCCAGGCAGAAGAACGAGATCGGCATCACGACCGCGCCGTTGAGGAGGATCCACAGCGGCGCGGCGACGTGCAGCCCGGTGCGGCTCACCACCAGGCCGCCGAGCGTCATCGGCAGCACCACCGCCACCAGCGCCGCGAACCCCATGTCGCGGCCGCTGGCCCGGGTCAAGGTGATCGCCGTGGCCAGCACGAAGGTCGACGCCAGCGCAAACAGGTTGCCAAGGAAGTGACCGCTGCCGAGGCCGTCGAAGACGATGATCAGCACGCCGCCGGTCATCATTGCCATCGTCGCCAGCGTGGCCGGATGTGGCCGCTCCCTCAACAGAAGCCAGGACAGCACCGTCGAGAACATGGTGTTGAACGCAAGGATGAACACCAGATTGGCGGTCGAGGTGTTGAAGACCGCAAGCATGAACAACACCGAGGCCACGCCGTAGAGCCCGGCGACGGCGAGGCCGGCGCGGCCCGGCAGCAGCACCGGCGCGCTGCCGCGTAGCAGCCGCAGGGCGAGCCAGACCGACAGCGCGGCAGCCAGCGTCATGGTGCTGCGCAGGAAAAGGATCGTCCAATAGTCGCCGCCGGCGAGCCGCACCAGCGGGATGTCGAGCGACAAGGTGAGGCCGCCGATCAGCGTCAGGGCCAGGCCTTTGGCGTGCTCGCCCGGCAATCGGTATGCGGTCATTGCGGTCGGCGGCGATGTTTTGCGATGACAGGAGGGTGGCGCGCTCAGACGTCGGCAGGCGAGAAACGCTCCCAGCCCTTGGGGCCGAGATGCTCTTGCGGCGTGAAGCGGACCTTATAGTTCATCTTGCGCGAGCCGTTGACCCAGTAGCCGAGATAGACATGGGGCAGGCCCGCGGCACGGGCCCGCTGGATGTGGTCGAGGATCATGAACGTGCCCAGCGAGCGGTCTTCGAGCTCGGGATTGAAGTAGGAATAGACCATCGACAGCCCGTCGGCCATCTGATCGGTCAAGGCCACCGCGATCAACTCCCCGGCACCCTTGCCGGTGATGAATGTATCGGGACCGCGCCGCCGGTATTCGACGATCTTGGTCGAGACATGCGTGTCTTCCACCATCATCGCATAGTCGAGCACGGTCATGTCCGACATGCCGCCTTTGCGGTGGCGCAGGTCGAGATAGGCCCGAAACAGGGAATATTGCTCGGTGCTGGGCTCGGCCTCATGGACCGAGCCGATCAGGTCGGCGTTGCGCTGCAGAACCCGGCGCATGTTCTTGGTCGGCCGGAACTCCCCGGCCAGAATCCGCACTGAAATGCAGGCGCGGCAAGTCTCGCAGGCGGGGCGGTAGGCGATGTTCTGCGACCGGCGGAATCCGCCCTGGGTGAGCAGATCATTGAGCTCGGGGGCCTTGTCGCCGACCAGATGGGTGAACACCTTGCGCTCGAACTGCCCCTCCACATAGGGACAGGGCGAAGGCGCGGTCAGGAAGAATTGCGGCGACTGGGTTGGATGCTGCGTCATTCGAATGTCAGAGGTTTCGAATCATCATACCATGTGTCCGGGCCCGCCTGAATTTCAACAAGAGAATGAGGCCGCCGCCACCAACGGCCTTCAAAAATTCTCAACAGAACTCGATAGGGTTTGATTAAGGTCAGCGTCCGCTGCGCGTGACGACCGTGCCGAGCATCAGGTCGTGGAGCGTGCGCTTGCGATCGAGAACCAGCGAGGCAAGCAGGATCAGCGGGGTCAGGACCGCATTGGCGGCCCAGAACAGCACGGTATGGACGACGGCGAGCATTCCGTCGACCGGCCGCCCGTCGAGGCGGTCGAGGCGGATCCCCATCATCTGCATGCCGATGGTGGCCTGGTTGCGGCCGCCCAGCGTGTTCCACACATAGATCAGCGCCACCGCGGGCCCGAGAATACCGAACAGGAACCAGCCGAGACCGAGCGTCAGGACGCCGACCACGAAGACGATCAGCGCAAACGGGATGAGCAGCAGGCCGATCAGGAAATAGTCGATCACGAACGCAATCACTCTTCGTGTGCGCACGCCTTCATAGGCCCGTGAGTCATCCAGTCGGCTCATTGTGACGTCATCAAACGATGTCGTGTTCATCATCGGTCCTCGACAGCGGCGACCGCTGTCGCCGCTCCGGGCCGAAGATGGTGGCCAACGGGTCCGGATTCAAGCGCCGCGGGCTCGGATGGTCGGTTCGGGCCGCGATCGGCCGTTGTAATCGGCGACCGTTTGACGTTAGTTGTTTGCACTGCACAATCCGGTCGGTGCGAGGGGGCGAGCCATGCACGACTTCGACATGCTGGTCATCGGCAGCGGACCGTCCGGTCGGCGTGCCGCCGTGCAATCGGCCAAGCTCGGCAAGTCGGTGCTGGTCGTCGACAAGGGCAGTCGCCTCGGCGGCGTCTCCGTGCACACCGGCACGATCCCCTCGAAGACCTTGCGCGAGACGGTGCTCAACCTTTCGGGCTGGCGCGAGCGCGGCTTCTACGGCCGCGGCTACCGGGTCAAGCAGGACATCTCCATCGGCGATCTTGTCCAGCGCCTGCACAAGACGCTCGACCACGAGGTCGAGGTGCTGCAGCACCAGTTCATGCGCAACGCGGTGCGCAGTCTGCGCGCGGAGGCCCGCTTCATCGATGCCAACACCGTCAGCCTGGTCGGTGAAACCGGCGAGAAGTCGGAAGCGCGTTTCACCAATGCGCTGATTTCGGTCGGCACCCGGCCGCACCGGCCGCAGAGCGTGCCCTTCGACCGCACCCGCATCTTCGACAGTGACGAGATGCTGGCGCTCGACCGGCTGCCCCGCACGCTGACCGTGATCGGCGGCGGCGTCATCGGGGTCGAGTATGCCACCATCTTCTCGGCGCTCGACGTACCGGTCACCTTGATCGAGCCGCGAACGACGATCCTCGACTTCGTCGACCGCGAGATCGTCGAGGATTTCATTCACGAGATGCGCGACCGCGGCATGATCATCCGCCTGGGCAGTGCCGTCAAAGAGATCGTCGCCAAGCCCAACTGGGCCGAGGTGACGCTCGCCGACGGCCGCACGGTGCGCTCGGAGATCGTCCTCTATGCCGCGGGCCGGGCCGGCAACATTTCCAGCCTGGGACTGGATGCCGTCGGCATCGAGGCCGATTCGCGCGGCCGCATCATCGTCGACCCGAACACCTTCCAGACCAAGGTGCCGAATATCTACGCCGCCGGCGACATCATCGGCTTTCCGAGCCTCGCCTCGACCTCGATGGAGCAGGGCCGCATCGCCGCCTGCCATGCCTTCGGCGTGTCGCTGCCGCCCGCGCCGGAGACGTTTCCCTACGGCATCTATGCGGTTCCAGAGATCTCGACCGTCGGCCAGTCGGAAGAGCAGGTGCGGGAATCCGGCGCGCCCTACGAGGTCGGCCTCGCCCGCTTCCGGGAAACGTCGCGCGGCCATATCATGGGCGTCAATTCGGGCTTCCTGAAGCTGATCTTCGCGCTCGATTCGCGCCGGCTGCTCGGCGCCCACATCGTCGGCGAGGGCGCCACCGAGCTCATCCATATCGGCCAGGCGGTGATCAATCTGGGCGGCACCGTCGACTTCTTCGTCAACAACACCTTCAACTATCCGACGCTGGCCGAAGCCTACAAGATCGCCGGCCTGGACGCCTGGAACCGGATGGGGCAGTAGCCGGCAGCCCGCCTCAGGCCTTCAGCAGCCGGGCGGCCTCGGGGGCGAAATAGGTGAAGATGCCGTCGCAGCCGGCGCGCTTGAACGCCAGCAGCGTCTCCAGCATCACCGCATCGCCGTCGATCAGCCCCTGGGCGGCGGCGGTCTTGATCATCGCATATTCGCCCGACACCTGATAGGCGAAGGTCGGCAGGGCGAACTCGTCCTTCAGTCTCCGGACCACATCGAGATAGGGCAGGCCCGGCTTGACCATCAGCATGTCGGCGCCTTCCTCGACGTCGGCTGCGGCCTCGCGCACCGCCTCCCCGCCGTTGGCGTGATCGAGATAGTAGGTCTTCTTGTCGCCCTTCAACAGGCCGCCCGTGCCGATCGCCTCGCGATAGGGGCCGTAGAAGGCTGAGGCGAATTTGGTCGCGTAGGAGAGGATGGCGATGTTCTGGAAGCCGCTGGCATCGAGCGCGTCGCGGATGGCGCCGACGCGCCCGTCCATCATGTCGGACGGGGCGATGATGTCGGCACCTGCGGCGGCTTGCAGTACGGCCGCCTGCGCGATCTGGGCGACCGTCTCGTCGTTGACGATCTCGCCGTCGCGCAGAATGCCGTCATGGCCATGGCTGGTGAACGGATCGAGCGCGACATCGGTGATCACCCCGATCCCCGGCACGGCCGCCTTGATGGCGCGGGTTGCCTGGTTGATCAGATTGTCCGGATCGACAATCTGCGAGCCGGTCTGGTCGCGCAGCCTGAGCTCCACATTGGGAAAGGTGGCGAGTGCCGGGATGCCGAGATCGGCGGCACGGCGCGCTTCCTCGACGGCGGCGTCGACCGAAAGCCTGAACTGGCCCGGCATGGCGGCGATCGGCTCGCGCCGGCCGCTGCCGGCGACCAGGAAGATTGGCCAAATCAGGTCGTCGACGGTGAGCCGGGTTTCCCGCACCAGCCGCCGCGACCAATCCGCCTTGCGCATCCGCCTGAGCCGCCGGCTGCCGGTGATCTCGTCGACGCTGCGCCCGGCGATCGCCGGCCGGCTGAACCTGTTCATCTGCTTGCCTCCATGCTTGCGGTTCTAGCATGCAGTCCTTTGCCCGACAAAGGGCGCCGGGCAGGGCGCCATTGACGCAGCCGCGCGCGCTGCTTAGCACACTCAAGTAAGGCGCAGCGACGCGACCTCTGGAGATTGCGGGGCGTGGATTTTGGTGGCGGCGACGAGATTCGGTTCGAGCGGATCGGTCTGGCAGGGATCGTCACGCTGACCCGGCCGGCAGCGCTCAACGCCGTCACCCACCGCATGATCAAGGCGCTCGCAGAGGCGCTTCAGGCGTGGCGCGACGAACCGGCCGTCGCAGTCGTCGTGATCAAGGGCGAGGGACGTGCCTTTTCCGCCGGCGGCGATATCCTCGCCGTCTACGAGGCCGGCCGGCGCGGCGCGCCGCCCGTCGATTTCTTCGCCGACGAATATCGCCTCAATGCCTACATCAACGCCTACCCGAAGCCCTATGTCGCGCTGATCGACGGCATCGTGATGGGCGGCGGCGTCGGCATTTCCTTCCACGGCTCGCACCGGGTGCTGACCGAAAACGCCGTGTTTGCGATGCCCGAGGTCGGCATCGGCTTCTTTCCCGACGTCGGCGGCAGCCATCTGCTGCCGGACCTGGGCGAATGCTTCGGCCTCTATCTCGGCCTGACCGGAAAGCGGGTGCGCTGGGGCGATGCCCTATGGAGCGGCCTGGCGACCCATACCGTGGAAGCCAGCCTTCTGGCGGGCCTCATCGAGCGAATCGGCGAGACCGGCGATGCCGATCTGGCCCTACGCGAGGGGTTTCGTCCGGCTCCGGGCGAAACCGACCGCGACGTGCTGCGCAAGATCGCCCGCCATTTCGGCCAAGCATCGCTGGACGACGTGGTCGCCAGCCTCAAGCCCGAGGCTGACACGGATGACTTCGCCGCCGAGACCATGGCCCTCATCCAGAGCCGTTCGCCGACCAGCCTTCATGTCGCCTTCCGCCAGCTGACGACGGGGCTGACCCGCGACATGGCCGAATGCATGCGGATGGAGTTCCGCATCGTCAACCGCATGCTGGTCGGCCACGACTTCTACGAGGGCATCCGCGCGGCGATCATCGACAAGGGCTCGCAGCCGCAATGGCGGCCGGCCTCGCTGGCGGACGTCGAGCAGGCCGATATCGATGCCTATTTCGCGCCGCTCGAAACGGAGCTTGCTCTGTGAGCCAAGACGTCGCCCGCGAGCACGATTTCGGGCCAAGCCCTGCCGAGCGGGGACTTTATTGGTTCTACCGGGTCGTTGCAGCCTACTGCCTGATGTTCGGCGTGCTCTACTGGATCCGGCTGGTCGGGGTCTACAGCGGCCCGGCCTGGCGCTTCGATCTGATGGCGGCACATTGGCAGGTCGCCAGCGTCGTGCTGGCGGTGCTGTTCCCGTTCGCCGCAATCGGCCTCTGGATGTTTGCATCCTGGGGTCCGGTAATCTGGTTCATCTGCGCGGTAACGGAGTCGGCCATGTATGTAGGCTTTCCGGAGCTGTTCGGCGATAAGCGGCTGATCGTCGTCTCGCACCTTTGCGTCGCGCTGGTCTACATCGGCTTCCGCATCGCGATCTACCTGCAGCGCCGCGCCCAACCCCGCCGGCCGGTTTGATTTAAATTCCAAGGGAACTTGGTTAAAGCTTTGTACGCATTGGCCTTTTTATTAACTCTGTTCGGCAACCTCTGCGGCGTAAGCACTTGTTAGCCGTGGACTTTAAGTCGAATTTTAGAGGCGCTCGATACCATCGCTGCATGGTGAAAAGAAAAGAACAAGCACCTGGCGACAATCGAAAGGTAGAGACCATGATCAACGCTAGCCAAATCTCGATTGACCGGATAACTTCTGCAAATCACGGCGATCAAATTCATTCATTATACTTGGAATCTTCTTCAGTTGGTCGAGCGTTTGCATCGCCGGCTTTTGGATGTGATCAAGGATGAGTTCGATCGCAATGGCCGGAGCGACATAAATGCTATCCAGGCGCTCCTGCTTTTCAACATCGGCAATGCCGAGCTGACGGCGGGCGAACTGCGCTCCCGCGGCTACTACCTCGGCTCCAACGTCTCCTACAATCTGAAGAAGCTCGTCGATCTCGGCTTCATCAACCATCAGCGCTCGCGGGCCGACCGCCGCTCGGTGCGCGTCAGCCTGACGCCGAAAGGCACGGCCGTCGCCACGGTGGTGGCCGGCCTCTACGAGCGCCACATCGGCTCGATCGAGAAGGTGGGCGGCATCAATCCCGACGAGTTCCGGCAGATGAACCGCGCGCTGCAGCGCCTCGACCGGTTCTGGAACGACACCATCGCCTACCGCATGTGAGATCGTCGCCCGGCCTGGCTCCGAGGCGCTCAGACCTTACCGTCACGTTAACGCCATATTCCGATGACTTACCGGGAGAGAGACCGCCGCCGGGTCGAGCCAAGCCCCGGCCAAGGCGCTCTCGGCACCGGAGTATGGCCAAGGCGGCCCGAGCAGCGCTTCCCGTATGGTTGGCGAATTGTTAACGCTAGCCGCCTAATTCTCTTGTCGCACCAGCCTTCGGGCCGGCAGAGTTGAGAGTGAAAGAATGTCAGGATCGCCCGTGAAGGCCAACCGCCGCGACGTGCTCGCCGGAGCCGGTGCGCTCGCTGCCCTGCTGGTCGGCGGCGCGGCCCACGCGCAGGACGTGATCGGCGAGATCCTGAAATCGCCCCGCCGCGGCAATTGGGACGACACGTTCGATTCGCGCACCAGCCAGGGAGGCCAGGTCGCATCGACGCTGCCGATCCTCAGCCCGTCGACCATCAGCTATGTCGAGCAGGCGATCGGCCAGTATCAGGATCTGGTGTCCCGCGGCGGCTGGGAGGTCGTGCCGGCCACGAAGAAGCTGCAGCTCGGCGTCGTCGATGCCGATGTGGTGCCGCTGCGCCGGCGGCTGATGGTATCCGGGGATCTGGCGACGAGCGCAGGCATTTCGGAAGCTTTCGACACCTATGTCGACGCCGCAGTGAAGCGCTTCCAGGCCCGGCACGGGCTACCGGCGGACGGCAGGCTCGGTCAATTCTCCTATGCGGCGATGAACGTCACGGCCGCTGTCCGGCTCGGCCAGCTGCAGACCAATCTCGAGCGCCTGCGCCAACTGGTGCCGACGGTCGCGCCGCGTTTTGTCATGGTCAACATCCCGGCCGCCCAGGTCGAAGCCGTCGACAATGGCCGCGTCGTGCTGCGGCACACCGCCATCGTCGGCAAAATCGATCGGCAGACGCCGCTGGTGAACTCGAAGATCAACGAGGTCATCATCAACCCCTATTGGAACGCGCCGGAATCGATCGTCCGCAAGGACATCATCCCGTTGATGCGCAAGGATCCGACCTATCTCGCCAAGAACCATATCCGCATCTTCGGCCCCGACGGCAACGAGATCGACCCGCAGGCCATCGACTGGAGCACCGAAGACGCGGCCAAGTTCCGGCTGCGCCAGGATCCCGGCGCCGGCAATGCGATGTCGTCGGTCAAGATCAATTTTCCCAGTCCGGACGGCGTCTATATGCACGACACGCCGCAGCAGAGCCTGTTCTCCAAGCTGATGCGGTTCGATTCGTCCGGCTGCGTGCGCGTTCAGAACGTCCGCGATCTGGTCACCTGGCTGCTGCGCGACACGCCCGGCTGGGACCGGCAGCGCTTCGAGCAGACCATCAAGAGCGGCGAGAACATGCCGGTCGAACTCGCCAACCCGACGCCGGTCTATTTCGTCTATGTGTCGGCCTGGTCGACGGCCAATGGCGTCGTCCACTTCCGCGACGACATCTATGGGCGCGACGGGGTCGAAGAGCTTCAACTCTCCTCCAACACCCTTTGAGCGCCGGCGGAGCTGCCCCGCCGGCAGCTCCTCCATGGTCTGATCAGGAAAATCGATTGAACCGGGCCGGCCGCCGTTAAGCGGTCGGCTTCAAACGATTTTCCTGCTTTGCCGCAGTGCAAAAAAAAAGTAGAACCGCGACGTAGGCGATCGCTTGCCGGCCCTTTGAATGGCCGGCGCGCGATCGACACCGTCGGGGAAGCCATGAGCAAGATCCCAGCCACCCGTCCAAGGCCGCTGTCGCCGCACCTCACCGTCTATCGCTGGCCGGCAACCATGCTGATGTCGATTTTGCATCGGGTCACCGGCTCCGCCCTCTATGTCGGCACGCTGCTCGTCGCCTGGTGGCTGATCGCGGCAGCGACCTCGGAGGCGAGCTTCGCCACGGTCGATGCGGTGTTCGGCTCCTGGGTCGGCCGCCTGGTGCTGTTCGGCTACAGCTGGGCGCTGATGCATCACATGCTGGGTGGCATCCGCCACCTGGTCTGGGACACCGGCAGCGGCCTCGGCCGCGAGGCATCGACCCGCATCGCCTGGGCAACGCTGGCCGGCTCGGTGACGCTGACCGTGCTCATTTGGATTGCCGCCTTCGCGGCCCGGGGATAGCCATGGCAGAACTGCAGACCCCCTTGCGCAAGGTGCGCGGCCTGGGCTCGGCGCGCGAGGGCACCGGCCATTTCTGGCGCCAGCGGCTCACCGCCGTGGCCAATGTGCCGCTTATCCTATTCTTCGTCGGCCTGCTCGTCTCGCTCAATGGCGCCGCCTACAGCGAAGTCAGAGCAACACTCGCCAACCCTTTGGTCACGCTTGTTCTTCTCCTCGCGCTGCTGTCGGTTCTCTACCATATGCGGCTTGGCATGCAGGTGGTCATCGAGGATTACGTCCACGACGATCTGCTCAAGGTGGCGCTGGTCATGCTCAACATTTTCTTCGCCCTGGCCGTCGGCGTTGCCGCCGCCTTCGCGCTGGTCAAGCTGGCCTTGGGGGGCTGAGACGGTGGCGGGAGTGACGCGCGCAGGCAGCGACTACAGCTTCATCGACCACCATTTCGACGTCATTGTCGTGGGTGCCGGGGGCGCCGGGCTGCGGGCCACGCTGGGGCTGGCCGAGCAGGGGCTCAGGACCGGCTGCATCACCAAGGTGTTTCCGACCCGCTCGCACACGGTCGCCGCCCAAGGCGGCATCGCCGCCTCGCTGTCCAATATGGGGCCGGACAGCTGGCAGTGGCATCTCTACGACACCGTCAAGGGCTCCGACTGGCTCGGCGACGTCGATGCGATGGAATATCTGGCCCGCGAAGCCCCGGCCGCCGTCTACGAGCTGGAGCATTACGGGGTGCCGTTCTCGCGCACCGAGGAGGGCAAGATCTATCAGCGTCCGTTCGGCGGCCACATGATGAATTTCGGCGATGGACCGCCCGTCCAGCGCACCTGCGCGGCCGCCGACCGGACCGGCCATGCCATCCTGCACACGCTCTATGGCCAATCGTTGAAGCACCAAGCTCAGTTCTTCGTCGAATATTTCGCCATCGACCTGATCATGACCAACGACGTCTGCACCGGCGTGGTCGCCTGGAACCTCGACGACGGCACCCTCCACCGCTTCGCCGCCAAGCTGGTCGTGCTGGCGACCGGCGGCTACGGCCGGGCCTACTTCTCCGCCACGTCGGCCCATACCTGCACCGGCGACGGCGGCGGCATGGTGGCCCGTGCCGGGCTGCCGCTGCAGGACATGGAGTTCGTCCAGTTCCACCCGACGGGCATCTACGGCGCCGGCTGCCTGATCACCGAAGGTGCGCGCGGCGAGGGCGGCTACCTCGTCAACGCCGAAGGCGAGCGCTTCATGGAGCGCTATGCGCCGTCGGCCAAGGATCTGGCCTCACGCGACGTCGTTTCGCGCTGCATGACCCTGGAGATCCGCGAAGGCCGCGGCGTCGGCAAGAACAAGGACCACATCTATCTGCACCTCGACCATCTCGACCCCGCCGTGCTGCACGAACGGCTGCCGGGGATCTCGGAATCGGCGAAAATCTTCGCCGGCGTCGACGTCACCCGCGAGCCGATCCCGGTGCTGCCGACCGTCCACTACAATATGGGCGGCATCCCGACAAACTATTGGGGGGAGGTGCTCAACCCGACCGAGGCCGATCCGGACCGCATCGCGCCCGGGCTGATGGCAGTGGGCGAGGCGGGCTGCGCGTCCGTGCACGGCGCCAATCGGCTCGGCTCGAATTCGTTGATCGACCTCGTCGTGTTCGGCCGCGCCGCGGCGATCCGCGCCGGTGAAATCATCGACCGGGAAGCGCCGGTGCCGGCGATCGACGAGGCGTCGGTCGGCGCCATCATCGACCGCTTCGACCGGCTGCGCTTCGCCGATGGCGGCACGCCGACGGCGATGCTGCGCGATCGCATGCAGCGCGCCATGCAGGAAGACGCGGCAGTGTTCCGCACCGAGGAGTCGCTGGCGCGCGGCTGCCGGCGCATGTCCGAGATCTGGCATGAGCTCGACGACCTCAAGGTCTCCGACCGCTCGCTGATCTGGAATTCGGATCTGGTCGAGACGCTCGAGCTGGAAAACCTGATGGCCAATGCCATCACCACCGTCTATAGCGCCGTCGCGCGCCAGGAGAGCCGCGGCGCCCATGCGCGCGAAGACTTCCCCAAGCGCGACGACGCGAGCTGGCGCGTCCACACCCTGGCCAGGCTGTCGCCGGACGGCACCGTCGCGCTCACCTACCGTCCCGTGCATACCGAGCCGCTGCTGCCCGAGACCGAAGGCGGCATCAGCTTGGAGCGGATCGCGCCTAAGGCGCGCGTCTACTGAAGGATCCCTCGCCGATGGTGGAACTCACCCTTCCCAAGAATTCGCGGGTTCGCCAGGGAAAAATCTGGCCGAAGCCGGAGCGGGCGGGCCGCCTGCGCGAGTTGCGCATCTATCGCTGGTCGCCCGACGATGGCGAGACGCCGCGGCTCGACACCTATTTCGTCGACCTCGACGACTGCGGGCCGATGGTCCTCGACGCGCTGTTGTGGATCAAGAACAAGGTCGATGCCACGCTGACTCTGCGCCGCTCCTGTCGGGAAGGCATCTGCGGCTCCTGCGCCATGAACATCGACGGCGGCAACACGCTAGCCTGCACCAAAGGCATGGACGACATCAGCGGACCGATCCGTGTCTACCCATTGCCGCACATGCCGGTGATCAAGGATCTGGTGCCCGACCTGACGGTGCCCTATGCGCAGCTCACCTCGATCGAGCCGTTCCTGAAGACGGTCTCGCCCGAGCCGGCCAAGGAATGGCTGCAGAGCCATGGGGATCGCCAGAAGCTCGACGGGCTCTACGAGTGCATCCTGTGCTTTTGCTGCCAGACCTCCTGCCCGAGCTACTGGTGGAACGGCGAGCGCTATCTGGGGCCGGCCGTGCTGCTGCAGGCCTATCGCTGGCTGATCGATTCACGTGACGAGGCGACCGGCGAGCGGCTCGACAACCTCGAGGATCCGTTCCGGCTCTATCGCTGCCACACGATCATGAACTGCACGCAGACCTGCCCGAAGGGGCTCAACCCGGCCAAGGCGATCGCCGAGATCAAGAAGATGATGGTCGAGCGGCGGGTTTAGCTGCGGGGTCGACGCGGGAGGGTCTTCGGCATGCGCTTCAAGATTTCTGCGGTCCTCGCGCTAGCCGTCTCGGTGGCACTCGGCATTGCACCCACCATGGCGCTGGCCGCGACCGAGATCGCCATCCTTGCCGGCGGCTGCTTCTGGTGCGTGGAGTCCGACTTCGACGCCGTGCCTGGCGTGGTCTCGACGACCTCGGGCTATATCGGCGGCACCGCCGAGAACCCGACCTATCACAACCACGAGGGCTTCCGCGAGGCGGTCCAGATCGAGTTCGATCCCGCCAAGGTGAGCTACCCGGCGCTGCTCGACGTGTTCTGGCATGCCGTCGACCCGACGGACGACGGTGGCCAGTTCTGCGACCGCGGCCACAGCTATACGACCGCGATCTATGCGGTAGGCGACAAGCAGCTGTCTGAAGCCGGGCAATCGAAGCAGGCGATTGCCGCCGAGCTCGGCAAGCCGATCGTCACGGAAATCCTGGCTGCGCCGAAGTTCTGGCCGGCCGAGGACTACCACCAGGACTATTACAAGAAGAACCCGCTGCGCTACGCCTTCTACCGGCACGGCTGCGGCCGGGACGCGCGCATCGAAGCGGTGTGGGGCGCTCAGGCGCACAAGGGCATCCCGGCGCACTGAGACGCTCCTCGACGGCGTAAAGCGGCCAGCAAATTTCGCGCCGCGCACGTGACGGGGCCGCGGCATCTGTGTTAACTGCGCCTTCTTCCCGCTCAAAGCCGAGGATTTCCGCCATGGCATCCGCATCTCCCGCCGCCGCCAAGGACTTCGACGCTTTTTTCAACACGCCGCTCGAAGACAGGGATCCAGAGATTTTCGGGGCCATTCGCGACGAGCTCGGCCGCCAACGCCATGAGATCGAGCTGATCGCCTCCGAGAACATCGTCTCGCGGGCCGTGCTGGAAGCGCAGGGCTCTATCATGACCAACAAATATGCCGAGGGCTATCCCGGCAAGCGCTACTATGGCGGCTGCCAGTTCGTCGATGTCGCCGAGGAGCTGGCGATTTCCCGGGCGAAGCAGCTGTTCGACTGCAATTTCGCCAACGTCCAGCCCAATTCCGGCAGCCAGATGAACCAGGCCGTGTTTCTTGCACTGCTCCAGCCCGGCGACACCTTCATGGGGTTGGATCTCAACTCCGGCGGCCACCTGACGCACGGATCGCCGGTCAACATGTCGGGCAAATGGTTCAAGGTGGTGTCCTATGGCGTGCGCCGCGACGATCATCTGCTCGACATGGAAACCATCGCCCGCCTTGCCGAGGAGCATCGGCCGAAGCTGATCCTGGCCGGCGGCACGGCCTATTCGCGCGTTTGGGACTGGGCTCGCTTCCGCGAGATCGCCGATTCGATCGGCGCCTATCTGATGGTCGACATGGCCCACATCGCCGGACTGGTCGCCGGCGGGGTTCATCCTTCGCCGCTGCCGCACGCCCATGTCGTCACCACCACCACCCACAAATCGCTGCGCGGCCCTCGCGGCGGCATGATCCTTTGCAACGACGAGGACATTGCCAAGAAGATGAACGCCGCGGTGTTCCCCGGCCTCCAGGGCGGGCCGCTGATGCATGTCATCGCCGCCAAGGCGGTGGCGCTGGGCGAAGCGCTGCAGCCGGCCTTCAAGGCCTATGCCGAGGATGTCGCCGCCAACGCCAAGGCGCTGGCCTCGAGCTTGCAGGAAACCGGCCTCGACATCGTCTCGGGCGGCACCGACAACCACTTGATGCTGGTCGATCTGCGCCCCAAGAACGCTACCGGCAAGCGCGCCGAAGCTGCGCTCGGCCGCGCCAACATCACCTGCAACAAGAACGGCATTCCGTTCGATCCGGAAAAGCCCTTCGTCACCTCGGGTGTGCGGCTGGGAACGCCCGCCGGCACCACCCGCGGCTTCGGCCGGGCCGAGTTCCGCGAGATCGGCAGCCTGATCGCCGAGGTGCTCGACGGGCTCAAGGCCGCCAATTCCGACGAAGGCAACGCAGCCGTCGAAGCCGCCGTCAAGCGCAAGGTCCATGGGTTGACCGAGCGTTTTCCGCTCTATTCCTACCTCGGCTGAAGGGCGCCGATGCGCTGTCCCTATTGCCAGTCGCAGGACACCCAGGTGAAGGATTCGCGGCCGGCCGAGGACGGCTCCGCGATCCGGCGCCGGCGGGTCTGCCCGGATTGCGGCGGCCGCTTCACCACCTTCGAGCGGGTGCAGCTGCGCGACCTCGTCGTGGTCAAGAAATCGGGCCGCAAGGTGCCCTTCGACCGCGATAAGCTGCTGCGCTCGGTGGAGATCGCGGTGCGCAAGCGCAACGTCGATCCCGAGCGGATCGACCGGGCGGTGACGGGGATCGTGCGCCAGCTGGAAAGCTCGGGCGAGACCGAGATCTCGTCGGGCGAGATCGGCCGCCTGGTGATGGAGGCGCTCAAGTCGCTCGACGACGTCGCCTATGTCCGGTTCGCGTCGGTTTACAGGAATTTCCGCGAAGCCAAGGATTTCCATGATGTTCTTGGCGAGCTCAAGGGCGAAGAGGACCAAGCGTAGGCGATGGGCCCCGAGGGCGGCGGCGAGGAGCTCGACCGGCGGCTGATGGCCGCCGCCGTTCGGCTGTCGCGACGACATCTCGGCCGCACCGCCACCAACCCGTCCGTCGCCACGCTGATCGTCCGCCACGGCGCGGCCGGGCCGGTGATCGTCGGCAGCGGCATCACCGCATTGGGCGGCCGGCCGCATGCCGAGACCGGCGCCCTCGCCGAGGCCGGAGAACGGGCAATCGGGGCCACGGCCTACGTCACGCTCGAACCGTGCGCCCACCACGGCCGCACCCCGCCCTGCGCGCAGGCGCTGATTGCCGCCGGCGTCGGCCGGGTGGTGGCCGGCGCCAGCGATCCCGACCCGCGGGTCGCCGGCAAAGGTTACGCCATGCTGCGCCAGGCCGGCATCGCGGTGGTCGAGGGCGTGCTGGCGGCCGAGGCCGCCGACGAGATGGCAGGCTACCTAACGCGATCTCTGAAAAAGAGGCCGGAAGTCACTCTGAAGCTTGCCGTTTCGGCCAATGGCATGCTTGGCCGAGCGGGACAGGGTGCGGTGCCGGTCACCGGCGCGGTGGCACGCGCCCAGGTGCACCTGATGCGGGCCCGCAGCGACGCCATCCTAGTCGGAATAGGCACCGCGGTCAGCGACGATCCGCAGCTCACGGTGCGCCTGCCGGGCCTCGAAAGCTGGTCGCCGGTCCGCATCGTGCTCGACCCGAAAGCGCGGCTGGCGCTCAGCTCACGACTGGTGTTGACTGCCGCGCAGGTGCCCGTCTGGGCGGCTGTCGCCGGAGAAGCGGACCCTGCCCGCCGCGCCGCGCTGGCGGCCGCCGGCGTGCGTCTGCTGGCGACGGAGGAGATCAACGGCCGGATCGCCTTGCCGGAGCTGCTCGAGGACCTGGCTGGGCAGGGCCTGTCGACGCTCCTGGTCGAAGGCGGCGCCGACACCGCGCGCGGGTTTCTCGAGGAGGATCTCGTCGACCGGATCGTTCTGTTCGAAGGGCCGGGCACGATCGCTGCCCCGGCCATTGCCGCGCCGCTCGATCGCGCCCATATCCCCGCCGGGTTCCGGCCGAGGCGGACACTGCACTTCGGCGACGATGCCATGCGCGAATGGACAAGGGTCTAGGTATGTTCACCGGGATTGTCACCGATATCGGCACGGTGGCTTCCGTCTCGCCGCTTGCCCAAGGCAGGCGTCTGCGCATCGAGACGGCCTATGACCCGCGCACCATCGCCATCGGTGCCTCGATCGCGTGCTCCGGCGTTTGCTTGACGGTGACCGGCTTGCCCGAGGCGGGATCGAACGCGCGCTGGTTCGAGGTCGAAGCTTGGGAGGAGGCGCTCAGGCTGACCACCGCCGGCGCCTGGCAGCCCGGCACGCGCATCAACCTGGAGCGGGCACTCAAGCTCGGCGACGAGCTGGGCGGCCATATCGTTTCCGGCCATGTCGACGGCATGGCCGACGTGGTGGCGCGCGAGGCGGTCGGCGAGGCGGTGCGGTTCCAGCTTGACGCGCCCGCCGAGCTGGCCAAATTCGTTGCGTCAAAAGGCTCGGTCGCGCTTGACGGCACGTCGCTGACGGTCAACACGGTCGCCGGCAGCCGCTTCGACGTCCTGCTGATCGACCATTCCCTGCGGGTGACCACGTGGGGCGAGCGCCGGCCCGGCGACCAGGTCAATCTCGAGGTCGACACGATGGCCCGCTACGCGGCGCGGCTGGCCGAAGCCCAGGCTCCGGCACGATCCGGTATGGACAGGCCCTCCGCCGCGTCCTAAAGGTCGCGACGCTCCCCCGCGCCCCCAACCTGGTTCCGAGACCGAGATGGCCGATTCCGAAGACCCACACCTGCTGATTGTCGAGGCGCGCTTCTATGACGGCCTCTCCGACGCCCTGTTGGCCGGCGCCAAAGCGGCGCTCGACGAGGCGGGCGCGAGCTATGACGTGGTTACCGTGCCGGGCGCCCTGGAAATTCCGGCGGCGATCTCGTTCGCCATCGATGCGGCCGAGGAAGAAGGCACAGATTATGACGGCTTCGTCGCTCTCGGCTGCGTCATCCGCGGCGAGACCTACCATTTCGATATCGTCGCCAACGAGTCGAGCCGCGGACTGATGATGCTGGCGGTCGACGAATCGCTGGCGATCGGCAACGGCATCCTGACCGTCGAGAACGAGGCGCAGGCCTGGGTCAGGGCGCGCCGCAACGAAGGCGACAAAGGCGGCTTTGCCGCGCGTGCCGCCCTCACCATGATCGCCTTGCGCAAGCGGCTGGGCGTCGCCTGAGCCATGGTTGCTCCGTCGACCGACAGCAGCGCGACGCGGGCAGCGAACAAGCGCGGTGCGGCCCGCCTGGCGGCCGTCCAGGCGCTCTACCAGATGGACGTCGCCGGCAGCGGTTTGCTTGAAATCACCGCCGAATACGAGGCGTTCCGGCTGGGCAAGGAGGTCGACGGGGCCGTCTACCGCGAGGCCGACGCCCAATGGTTTCGCGCCATCCTGGCGGGCGTCGTCGAAAAGCAGAAGCTCATCGATCCGATCGTTCGCCAGGCGCTCAGCGAGGACTGGCCGCTGTCGCGGCTGGATTCGACGCTGCGCGCCATCATGAGGGCAGGGGTGTTCGAGCTGGTCGAGCGGCCCGATGTGCCGGTCGCGGTGATCGTCAGCGAATATGTCGACATCGCCAAGGCCTTCTACGAAGACGACGAGCCCAAATTGGTCAACGCCGTGCTCGACCGCGTCGCCCGTCGGGTGCGCGGGGAGGGCCGCGGCAAGGACCTGCCGTGAACGCCGAGACGGGCGGGGGCCAGGCGCGGCGCACGGCCGTCATCCTTGCCATGGCTCAGGCGATCGTCGGCTCTGCGGCGCCGATCTGCCTGTCCGTCGGCGGCCTAGTCGGTGCACAGCTTCTCGGCCAGGACAAGTCGCTCGCGACCCTGCCGGTCACCTCGTTCAATGTCGGCGTGGCGCTCGGCGCATTGCCGGCTGCGGCGGTGCTGCGCAATGCCGGTCTGCGCCGCGGCTTCATGACCGGCACGGTCGTCACCGGAATGGGCGGGGCGGTCGCCACCGCAGCGCTGTTTCAGGCGAGCTTCTGGCTGTTTGCGCTCGGCCTCCTCTTGGTCGGCGTCGGCGGCGCCTTCGTTCAGCAGTTCCGCTTCGCCGCTGCCGACAATGCGCCACCGCAATTCAAGGCCAGAGCCATCTCCTTCGTGCTCGCCGGCGGCATCGTAACCGCGGTTCTGGGGCCGCAGATCGTCATCTTCACCCGCGAGCTGCTCGCTCCGGTGATGTTTGCCGGCGCCTTCGCCTCGATCATCGCCTTGGCGGCGGCCGGCGCGCTCACTCTGTCGTTCCTGCGGATTGCTCGGCATCCGGCGCATGAGACATCCCTCGACGAGGAGTCGTCCCGGCCGCTCTCGACGATCGTCGCCCAACCGCGCTTCGCCGTCGGTCTGCTCTGCGCGGTGGGCTCCTTCGCCCTGATGAGCTTCCTGATGACCGGCGCGCCGCTCGCCATGGTCGGCTGCGGTCTGTCGACGGATCAGGCCACGCTCGGCATCTCCTGGCATGTCATGGCCATGTACGGGCCAAGCTTCTTCACCGGCCGGCTGATCCACCGGTTCGGCGCCGAGCGCATTGTCGCGTTCGGGCTTGCGCTGCTGATCTGCTGTGCGGCCGTGGCTCTGTCGGGCATCGCGCTCTGGCAGTTCTGGACGGCGCTGGTCCTGCTCGGGCTCGGCTGGAACTTCGGCTTCATCGGCGCCACGGCCATGGTGGCGGAGAGCTACCGCCCTGCAGAAAAGGCCAAGGTCCAGGGATTCCACGATTTCGTCCTGTTCGGCAGCGTCGCCATGGCCTCGCTGATGGCGGGCGCGATCTACAACGCATTCGGCTGGAGCATGCTCAACTGGATCGCCGTCCCGGCCGTCATCGTGTGCCTGGTCGGGCTCGTCGCCCTTCCGCTTTTGCCCGCTCGGCCTGAGACTTTGCGGCTGTCGCTCGCCAGCCGGCGAAAACACGGCTGAAAAGCAACAAAACCTTGACGATCAAAGGCGTCTTTCGCATACACCCCAGCTGAGGTCCGCGCCGGTGCAGCTATTTTGATGCATCCCGGGCTCCGTCTCCATCGGTCCGCAGAGGGGTCTCGGACCAAACCCAAGGGTATTCGGCATATGCTTCTCGTCGTCATCGCCTGTGGCTTGCTCTCAATTTTGTACGCCATCTGGGCGACGCGATCGGTGTTGGCTTCCGACCAGGGAAGCCAGCGCATGCAGGAGATCGCCGGTGCCATCCGCGAGGGCGCGCAGGCCTATCTCGCCCGCCAGTATACCACCATCGCGATCGTCGGCGTCGTCGTCTTCCTGCTCGCCTGGTGGCTGCTCTCCGGCACGGCGGCGATCGGCTTCCTGATCGGCGCGGTGCTCTCCGGGGCGGCCGGCTTCATCGGCATGCATGTCTCGGTGCGGGCCAATGTGCGCACCGCCCAGGCCGCCTCCAACAGCCTTGCGGCCGGCCTCGACATCGCCTTCAAGTCGGGCGCCATCACCGGGCTCTTGGTCGCCGGCCTGGCGCTGCTCGGCGTGTCCGTCTATTTCTGGGTGCTGATCGGCCCGCTCGGCCATGCGCCGGCCGACCGCACCGTCGTCGACGCGCTGGTGGCGCTGGGCTTCGGCGCGTCGCTGATCTCGATCTTCGCCCGTCTCGGCGGCGGCATCTTCACCAAGGGTGCCGACGTCGGCGGCGATCTGGTCGGCAAGGTCGAAGCCGGCATCCCGGAGGACGATCCGCGCAACCCCGCCACCATCGCCGACAATGTCGGCGACAATGTCGGCGATTGCGCCGGCATGGCCGCCGACCTGTTCGAGACCTATGCGGTGACCGTGGTCGCCACGATGGTGCTGGCCGCGATCTTCTTCGGCGCGTCACCGATCCTCTATCAGACGATGCTCTATCCGCTCGCCATCTGCGGCACCTGCATCATCACCTCGATCGTCGGCACTTTCTTCGTCAAGCTCGGCGCCAACGGCTCGATCATGGGCGCGCTCTACAAGGGGCTGATCGTCACCGGCCTTCTGTCGATCGTCGGTCTCGGTGCGGCGACGTCGCTGACCATCGGCTGGGGCGACATCGGCACCGTCAACGGCATGGCGCTGAAGGGCTCGCATTTGTTCACCTGCGGCCTGGTCGGCCTGGTGGTGACCGGTCTCATCGTGATCATCACCGAATACTACACCGGCACCAACAAGCGGCCGGTAAACTCGATCGCCCAGGCCTCGGTCACCGGCCACGGCACCAACGTCATCCAAGGCCTGGCGGTTTCGCTGGAATCCACGGCGCTGCCGGCGCTCGTCATCGTCGGCGGCATCATTTCGACCTTCCAGCTCGGCGGCCTGTTCGGTACGGCGATTGCGGTCACCACGATGCTTGGCCTTGCCGGCATGATCGTGGCCCTCGATGCCTTCGGCCCGGTCACCGACAATGCCGGCGGCATTGCCGAAATGGCGGGCCTGCCCAAGGAGGTGCGCCATTCCACCGATGCGCTCGATGCGGTCGGCAACACCACCAAGGCGGTGACCAAAGGCTATGCGATCGGCTCGGCCGGCCTCGGTGCTCTGGTGCTGTTTGCCGCCTACAGCTACGACCTGCAATATTTCGCGGCCAACCCCACGCAGTTCCCGTATTTCAGCGATCTCGGCACCGTCTCCTTCGACCTCTCCAATCCCTATGTGGTGGCCGGGCTGATCTTCGGCGGCCTGATCCCCTATCTGTTCGGCGGCATCGCGATGACGGCGGTCGGCCGGGCCGCCGGCTCGATCGTCGAGGAGGTCCGCCGGCAGTTCCGCGAAAAGCCCGGCATCATGGAAGGCCGCGACCGGCCCGATTATGCCCGAGCCGTCGACCTTCTGACGCGGGCCGCCATCCGCGAGATGATCGTGCCGTCACTGCTGCCGGTCCTGGCGCCGCTGGTCGTCTATTTCGGCGTGCTTTTGATTTCCGGATCGAAGGCCTCTGCGTTCGCGGCGCTCGGAGCCTCGCTGCTCGGCGTCATCGTCAACGGCCTGTTCGTCGCCATCTCCATGACCTCCGGCGGCGGCGCCTGGGACAATGCCAAGAAATCGTTCGAAGACGGCTTCACCGACAAGAACGGGGTCAAGCACATGAAGGGCTCGGAGGCGCATAAGGCCTCGGTGACGGGCGACACCGTCGGCGACCCCTACAAGGACACCGCCGGCCCCGCCGTCAATCCGGCGATCAAGATCACCAACATCGTCGCGCTTCTGTTGCTCGCCGTGCTCGCCCACAGTGCCGCTGCCTGAACGAGCGCCACACACGCAGAGGGCCGCGGCAGTGCTGCCGCGGCCCTCTCGTTTCACCCTGCCGGCAAACCTCCTCAGCCTCCGCCGCCGCCGCCGCCACCCTGGCCCGGGAGGCTGACCGGCGAGGATTTGACGCCGGCAATCATCTGGCCGATGAAGTTCTGGTCCTTGCCGCCGGTCGGCGTCGTCCGTGAGATGAAATCGAACACTCTGCCGTCCTTGAGGCCGTAATTGGCGATCTGAGTGACACGGCCGTCGGCGCCGAAATAGACAGCAAGCACCCGCTGGTTGACGATGTGCGGATTGAGAAACGCGACCGGCCGCTTACGGGTCTGGGAAATGTAGTAGAACACCTCGTTGTCGAAGGTCGCGGTGGTCGACGGCGATCCGAGCGCCAGGATCACCTGTTCGCGGCTCGAGCCGACCGGCACCTGGTCGATCTGCTGCTGGTCGATGACATAACCCTGGGTCAGCGTCTCGCTGGGGTTCAGCCCGAGCTTCTCGGCCCCGGTGCAGCCGGCGAGCACCGCCATGGCGGCGAGCGTGGAAAGTGAAAGCAGATTGGTTCTTCGCTGCGCTGGCTGGTCGATATGCAAGCCCACGGCCACTCCTCAGTCCCTGATCCGGGCCCGGCTTGCATGGGGACGCGAAACCGGTAAACCAGCTCACGACCGATGCATCCTGGCCTATCCCCTCGAGGTCCCAAGGAGACCCCGTCATGTTCCAACGCTTTTTCGGTCGCCGAAATCAGGCCAACCGGGCGGTGGTCGACGCGCTCTACGGTCAAATCGTGGCAGCGGCGCGGCAGCCGATTCTTTATTCGGTTTGGGCCGTTCCCGACACTCCGCTCGGCCGCTTCGAGATGCTCTCGGTGCACGTTTTTCTTTTCCTGCACCGGGTCCGCGCTGCGGCACCGCCTCTGCCCGAGATCGCCCAGGATCTGACCGACGTCTTTTTCGCCGATGTCGAGGACGCGCTGCGGGCATTCGGCATCGGCGACCTCGGGGTGCCGAAGCGGATGAAGAAGCTCGCCCGGATGTTCTACGGCCGCGCCCAGGCCTATGGCGCGGCGGTCGATGCCGGCGACCACGCCGCGTTGGCCGCTGCCTTGCTGCGCAATATTCGGCCCGACGCCGGCGCATGGAGCGGTGCTGCGCCGCTCGCCGACTACCTGCTGGCGGCCTATGCCGCCTTGAGCGGCCAGGCCGGGGCGGACCTGGCCTCCGGCAGGCTTCACTTCCCGCCGGCGATCACCACATAGGAGAAAGGTCCGGCCATGATCAAGCTCAAGCCAAGCCCCGTCTCCTTCCTCGCCCATGTCGGGCGCTTGCCCGAGCGCGGCATGCCGGTGGTCATCGAGGCCGATGAAGAGCAGCGCCGGCGTCTGGCCGAGGATCATGGCCTGATCGCCGTCGATCGCTACCGCGCCGAGCTTCTGGTGTCGCGTTGGAAACGCCACGGCGTCAAGGTCGATGGCGCGGTGGAGGCCGACATCGTCCAGGAATGCGGGGTGACGCTGGAGCCGCTCCCGAGCCACCTTGCGGCCCCGTTTTCGGCGCTCTACCTGCCGGCCGACTCCAAACTTGGCCGCGAGGGCTTCGAGACCGGCGGTGAGATCCTGCTCGATGCGGAGGGCCCGGACAGCCCCGAATTGTTCAGCGGCGACACCATCGATGTCGGCGCGCTGGCGGAGGAGTATTTCGAGCTGGCGATCGACCCCTATGCGCGCGCGCCCGGCGCCAGCGCGGCAGTCGCCGACAACGCTGATCGGCCGGGTTCCGCATTCGCGAAATTAGCGGAATTGAAGAAGCGGTGAGATGCCGGGTCATCCGCGCGGGATTGCGTCAAGCGATCCGATTTCAATGTTGTGCCGCCACACAAAACCGCTATTTTCGCCAGGCTTCCCAACCCCGCGCGCCGGGGCAGCTCGTGAGATGTTTGCCGCGTGATCCGAATCTCCATTGACGCCATGGGCGGCGATCATGGCCCGAGCGTGGTCCTGCCGGCCTTGACGAAGGTCCTGGCGCGGCGCCCCGATGTCCGCTTCCTGATCTTCGGGCAGGAGGAGGTCGTGCGGCCGATCCTTGCCGGGTTGCCGCAGCTCGTAGACGCCAGCGAGTTCTCCCACTGCGATGTCGCCGTGCGGATGGACGACAAGCCGAGCCAGGCCTTGCGGCACGGGCGCTGGAAATCGTCGATGTGGCGGGCAATCGAAGCGGTCAAGAACGGTCAGGCCGATGTCTGCGTATCGGCGGGCAACACCGGCGCGCTGATGGCGATGGCGCGCTTTTGCCTGCGCACCATGGCCAATATCGACCGGCCGGCGATTGCGGCACTGTGGCCCACCGTGCGCAGCGAAAGCGTGGTGCTCGATGTCGGCGCCACGATCGGCGCAGATGCCCAACAGCTGATCGACTTCGCCATTCTCGGCGCCGCCATGGCGCGAGCCGTGCTCGGCCCGGAGCGGCCGACGGTCGGGCTGCTCAATGTCGGGGTCGAGGAGATCAAGGGCCAGGAGGATGTCAAGGAGGCCGGGCTCCTTTTGCGCGAAGCCAATTTGAAATCGCTCGACTATCGCGGCTTCGTCGAGGGCGACGACATCGGCAAAGGCACGGTCGACGTGGTCGTGACCGAGGGCTTTGCCGGCAACATCGCGCTGAAGACCGCCGAGGGCACCGCCCGCCAGATCGGCGAATATCTGCGCGCTGCGATGAGCCGCACCTTGCTGGCCAAGATCGGTTATGTGTTCGCCCGGGGGGCTTTCCAGCGCCTGCGCGAGAAGATGGATGTGCGCAAGGCCAATGGCGGCGTCTTTCTCGGCCTGAATGGGATCGTCGTGAAAAGCCACGGCGGAGCAGATGAGGAAGGCTTTGCCGCCGCCATCGATCTCGGCTACGACATGGTCCGCAACCGCTTGATCGAACGCATCAAAGCCGACCTCGAAACCTTCCATGCCCGGCAGCCGCAGATTGCGGCCGGCGCCGCCGCTCGGGCCGTTGAAGGTGAAGAGCAGGGAACCGAATGATCAGATCCGTCGTGCGCGGGGTCGGCTCCGCGCTGCCCAGCCGCATCATGAAGAATGCCGATTTCGAAGGCATGGTCGAGACGTCGGACGCCTGGATTGCGCAGCGCACCGGGATTCGCCAGCGCCATATCGCCGGCGACGGCGAGACCACGGCCTCGCTCGGCGAGGCAGCGGCCCGCGAGGCGCTGGCCGACGCAGAGCTGACCGCTGCCGATCTCGACCTGGTCATCCTCGCCACCTCCACGCCCAACAACACCTTCCCGGCCACCGCCGTCGACATCCAGGAACGGCTGGGCATGCATCATGGCTTCGCCTTCGACATGCAGGCGGTGTGCTCGGGGTTCGTCTATGCACTGACCACGGCCGACCTCTATCTGCGCGGGGGGCATGCCAAGCGGGTGCTGGTGATCGGCTCGGAGACCTTCTCGCGCATTCTCGACTGGACCGACCGTTCGACCTGCGTGCTGTTCGGCGACGGCGCGGGGGCGCTGGTGCTGGAGGCGGACGAGGGCGGCGGCACGCTCGCCGACCGCGGCGTGATCGCGGCCAGCCTGCGTTCGGACGGCACCCATCGCAGCAAGCTCTATGTCGACGGCGGACCCTCGACCACCGGCACCGTTGGCGTGCTGCGCATGGAGGGCCGCGAGGTGTTCAAGCACGCCGTCGGCATGATCACCGACGTGGTCGAAGCCACCTTCGCCCAGGCCGGCATCACCGCCGGTGACCTCGACTGGTTCGTCCCCCACCAGGCCAACAAGCGCATCATCGATGCATCGGCCAAGAAACTCGGCATCGCCGAGGGCAAGGTGGTGATCACCGTCGACCGCCACGGCAACACGTCGGCCGCCTCTGTGCCGCTTGCCCTGGCCGAGGCCGTCAAGGACGGGCGCATTCGCAAAGGCCAGCTGGTCCTGCTCGAGGCGATGGGCGGCGGATTCACCTGGGGCGCGGTGCTCCTGCGCTGGTAGCGCGGCCGACGCCCGCCACCTTGACCTTGCCCGGCTCTTTCCCTATCGTCCTAGTTCTTGTTTCAATTGCGCTTTTTGAGACGGTAGGACGACCCGCATGGGCGGAAAGACGTTGACACGCGCCGACCTCGCCGAGGCCGTCTACCGCAAGGTAGGACTTTCGCGCACCGAGTCCGCCGAACTGGTCGAGAATGTGCTCGACGAAATCTGCGAGGCGATCGTCCGGGGCGAAACCGTCAAGCTCTCATCGTTTGCCACCTTCCACGTTCGCGGCAAGAACGAGCGCGTCGGGCGCAACCCGAAAACCGGCGAGGAAGTGCCGATTCTGCCGCGCCGGGTGATGACCTTCAAAGCGTCGAATGTGCTTAAGAGCCGCATTTTGCGGACCCATCAGACGAACAGACACAAATCCGGCAAATAGTCTGTACAACCCAGAAATTCGGCTTGACCTGCATATGACCGGTGCGCAAACTAACGCCGGGCTTGAATAGTGTTGCGCAAACCGCTGAAATACTGACGAATCGGTTAGCTAGCGGGTATTTCGGATGGACAAGAGCCCCGACGCATTCCGTACCATCAGCGAAGTCGCGGAAGAGCTTGATCTTCCCCAGCATGTGCTGCGCTTTTGGGAAACCCGCTTCAATCAGATCAAGCCGATGAAGCGCGGCGGCGGCCGACGCTATTACCGCCCCCAGGATGTCGAGCTGATCAAGGGCATCCGGCATATGCTCTATGATGAGGGCTACACCATCAAAGGGGTTCAAAAGCTGCTGCGTGAGAACGGCAACCACTTCCTGGTTGCGCTCGGCAATGGCGACGTGTCGGTGATCGAGGCGATCTCCAAGCGCAAGCAGGCGGAGGCGCCGCAACCGGAGCTCGCCGGCCTTGCGAGCCCGCGGGGCGAGGACGAGATGCTGGTCGGCGAACCGAAGGCGAAGCCGAGCCGGCGGTTTTTCGGCCTCGGCAAGCCGGAGGAAGACGGCCCGGTGCAGGCCGATGCCGGCAAGCTGTCGCGCGACAACCGCGCGCTGCTCCAGGAAGCGCTGTTCGATCTTCTGGAGTGCAAGCGGCTGCTCGACCAAGTGCGCTAAGGCGTCACTGCCCTTCTTTTGCGCGGCGCTTGGCCGCGTGAAACAAACGAAACAAAACTCCCCGACGTCAGAAAGACGCCTGATACATCACGGGCATAGATCTCTCACGCCACCCAAAACGACGGGCGGCTTCGACGAGGGAGCAAGACCATGCCCAAGATCATCCCCGGCTTGCGGGCAGCCATGCGGACCTACCACCACCAACGGGCTCATCGCCAGGCGGTGCGGGCGCTGTCGGCGATGGAAGACGCGATGCTGAAAGACATCGGGCTCTCGCGCAGCGACATCTGCGCCGCCGTCGACGGCCGCGTCCGGTACAATCGTTCGGAGTAGCCCTCATGCGTTACGACCATGCGTTCGGCTGCGTCTCCGGCGAGCCCCCATCGGGCCTCTCGACCCCCGTCGCTCGCGCCGCCCATTCCGGCAGCGCACGTTGGCGTGACCGGGCGACGCCGGCCAAGTACCGCCTGTCGCTGCCGCAGCTCGGCAGCCGCCTGTTCCTCACCGACGGCGGGATCGAGACGACGCTGATCTACAGCGAGGGCTTCGAGCTGCCGTGCTTTGCCGCATTCGACCTGCTCGGCTCGGAAGCGGGGCTCGACGGCCTCCGCGTCTACTATCGGCGCTACGCCGAGCTCGCCCGCAGGGCCGGCGTCGGGCTGATGCTCGAAGCGCCGACCTGGCGCGCCAACCGCGACTGGGCAGATCGGCTCGGCTACGACGGCGACGAGCTTGCCGACGTCAACCGGCGCGCGATCGCGCTGATGAGCGAGATCCGCGGACGGTTCGAGACCGAGGATGCGCCGATGGTGATCAGCGGCTGCATCGGTCCGCGCGGCGACGGCTACGACCCCGGCCGGCGGATGACGCCGGCGAGCGCCCAGATCTATCACGGCGAGCAGATCGCGACCTTCGCAACGACCGCGGCGGACATGGTGACGGCGCTGACCATCACCAATGTCGAGGAAGCGATCGGCATCGTCAGGGCGGCGACGGCGTGGCGCCTGCCGGTGGCTTTGTCCTTCACCGTGGAGACCGACGGCCGCCTGCCGACCGGCCAGAGCTTGGCGGCAGCGATCGAGGAGGTCGATCGCGAGACCGGCAGCGCAGCGGCCTATTTCATGCTCAACTGCGCTCATCCCGACCATTTCGCGCACCTTTTGGAGAGCGGCGAGGCCTGGACCGGCCGGCTTCGCGGGATCCGGGCGAATGCGTCGAAACGAAGCCACGCCGAGCTCGACAGGGCAACGACGCTCGACGACGGTGATCCGGTGGAGCTCGGGCGCTGCTACCGCCGCCTGCGTGAACGGCACCCGAAGCTGACCGTGCTCGGCGGTTGCTGCGGCACCGACCACCGGCATGTGCAACAGATCTGCCTGTCGTGCCTTGCGGCCTGAATGCACCCCCACGGGCCGCGACGGGCGATGCATGAGCCACAGCCGGCTGTGGCCGCTCGCCCGCTGTTGGCCCCGCGGTTCCGGAACCCCGCCCCGGAACCGCGGGGCCTTTTCCGCTGTGGCGCCCGAAGTTTCAGCTTGCCTTGATCAGGAGTAGATGTAGCCGACGCCGCGGATCGTGCGGATCACCTCCGGCTTCGAGGGATCCTGCTCGATCTTCTTGCGCAGCCGCGAGATGCGGATGTCGATGCTGCGGTCGAACGGGTCCCAGCCGCGGTCGTGCGCAAGCTCAAGCAGCTGGTCGCGGTTGAGGATCCTGCCGCGATTCTCCGCGAACACCTTCAGCAGCCGGAACTCCATCGGGGTGATGGCGATTTCCGCGCCGCCGTCGTCGAACAGCTTGTGGGCGTCGAGGTCGAGCTGGCAGGTCCCGAAGGGCACGAGATGCCGGTGCTCACCGCCGGCGCCCGCCGCGCCCCGCTCCGCAGCGCCGGTCCGCCGCAGCACCGCCCGCACCCTGGCGAGCAGCTCGCGCATGTCGACCGGCTTGGCGACATAGTCGTCGGCGCCGATCTCCAGCCCGACCACGCGGTCGACGATCTCGGTCGAAGCGGTCAGCAGGATCACGGCGGCATCGGAATGCTCGCGCAGGAAGCGGGTGAGCGACAAGCCGTCCTCGCCGGGCATTCGGATGTCGAGGATCACGACATCGGCCGGCCGGCTGGCCATCGCCTGCCGCAGGGCTGCCCCGCCATCTGCGGTGACGACGTCATAGCCGTGCGCGGCCAAGTACTCTGCGACGGTGTCGCGCAAATCCGGCTCGTCGTCGCAAACGACGATGTGCGCGCCGGCGGCATGGGAGTCTTGTGGCACCAGATCATCCCTCAGCATGGCCAGTCTCGCTTGGCCGCCGGTCGATATCAATCCCGCTCCGGATCATGCCTTCGGCGCAGAGGCTTTTACTCCACCGGAAACGGTCCAAAAACAGACCCTTGGAGGTTCTAGCCGATGTGCTGGATCAAAGATCGTCCTAGTGGGTGGTTGTCTTATTGACCCATTGGTGCACAAACAATCTGAGCTCATTGGGCTTGATCGGCTTCTCCAGATAGGGCCGGTTGGTGGCGCGCAGGAAAACCTGCGCATCGGGACTGATGGTGTCGCCGGTCAGGAAGGCGAGCCGCTCCACCTCGGCCGGGTGATGGTCGGCGATGTGGTTGAACATCCGCCGGCCATCCATATTGGGCATTTTGAGATCGCTCAGGATCAAGGCGAAGCGGCGTTTCTTCAGCTTTTCGAGCGCCTCCTCGCCGGAGCGCGCCACGGTCACCTCGAAGCCGTCGTGCCGCAGCACTTCGGCGACCAGATCGCCGACCTCCTTTTCGTCGTCGACGACCAGGCAGCTGAGGCCGTTGGCGGATGACGGCGCCGGCTCGGCGCTGTCGACGCTCGTGTCGGCCGATCCGGAGGCCGGCAGCGACACGATGAACGTCGAGCCGCGTCCTTCCTTTGTCTCGACATGGATCGTGCCGCCATGCGACTGCACGATCCGATGGCAGAAGGACAGCCCGATCCCGGTTCCGGAGCCGACTTCCTTGGTGGTGAAGAACGGCTCGAAGATGCGTGACAGGATATCCTTCTTGATGCCGGGGCCGGTGTCGCCGACCCGCACGACGACATGACCCGTCCTGCCGTCGCGGGCTGCCGCGACGGTGATCCTGCGCTGGCCGTCCCAGCCATGCAGCGCCTGCTCGGCGTTGACAAGCAGGTTGATCAGAACCTGGCTCAGCTGGTCGGGATCGGCCCAGATCGAGGGCAGGTCCGGTTCGATGGCGATCGACATTTCGACGTCGGACGAGCGGATGGCGTAGCCGGCGACCTCGACGGCGGCCGAGATGACATCCTCGATGGCGATGTTGGAGGTCCGGGTCGGCTGCTGGCGGGCCATCGCCAGGAAGGTCTTGACGATCCGCGCACAGCGTTCGGCGGCCTTGCTGATCTTGGTCGCGCGTTCGACGGTCTTGGCGTCGCTCGCCGTCTCCATCAGCATCAGCGACAGGCCGAGCACGACCGACAAGGGGTTGTTGAGCTCGTGGGCGACCCCGGCGAGCAGCTCGCCGAGGGCCGACAATTTCTCGTTCTGGTGCAGCGTCTCGCGCTGCCGCTCGAGTTCCTTTTGCATCTCCATGCGGTCGGTGAGGTCGTAGGTGTGCGACACGATCACCCGCTCGCCGCGGAAGTCGATCAGACGCGACGAGACCGAGCACCAGCAGGTGCCGCCATCGCTGCGCTTGAGCTGGGTCTCGAATTCGTCGACGAAGCCGTCCTTGAGCAGCCGTTCGAGATAGCGCCGGCGGTCGTTGTGATCGGCCCAGTAGGCCTCGGCGTTCCTGGCTTCACCGAGCAGCTTTTCGCTCGCCGGGCTGCCGTAGAGCAGCCTGCCGTCATGGGCGCGTGTCATCTGGATGTTGACCGGGCTGGCTTCGAGCACCTTGCGGACCAGCTCGTCCGCCTCCTTGGCGGCCAGCTCGGCACGCTTGCGCTCGGTGATATCGACGCGGGTGACGACGAAGCCGCCCTCCCGGGTCGGGCAGTTGGAGACGAAGAACCAGTCGCCGTCGGTATGCTGGAACTCCGCCTGGCGGAACTCGGTCCGGTCGCGCGCACGCTCCACCAGCCAGGCGTCGATGCGTTCGGGCGCCACCGGAAACTGGCGGCGTTCGGCCGCAACACGCAGGAAGTCGAGCCACTTGACGCCGGGAACCAGCGCATCGGCGCTCACCGCATGCATCGACCGGTAGCGGCTGTTGGCCAGCACCAGCCGATCGTTCTTGTCGTAAAGGGCAAAACCCTCGGCCAGCGATTCGATGGCATCGACAAGCCGCTCATTGGCCTGGCGCGATTCCTCCTGGGCCGCGATCGTGTCGGTAATGTTGGTGGTGTTGGAGACGATCACCGGCCGACCCTGGAATTCGATCAGCCGGGCAGAGATCGACGCCCAGAAGATATTGCCCTTGGCGTCGTATTGACGGACCCGGAATTCATCGAGCCGGCCCTGGTCGCGCAAGGTGTTGATCAGCGTGTCGCGGTCGCCCGGATTGACGAAGTAGTCGATGATGCGCGGCCTGTCCCCATAGAGCTGGTGGCTGGCCGGATTGCGGTAGAGCGTCTCGCCTTCGATGGTCGACATCCGGGTCGGCGACGGACACGCGTCGAGCACTTGCTGGAGCAGCGCATTGGCGTCTCGCTCGGCCGCATCGGCGGCCTTCAGCTCGCTGATGTCCTCGCGGGTCACGACGAAGCCGCCGAGATCGGTCGGGTGAATGGAGATCGAATGCCATTTGCCGCTGCCGAGATCGGCCTCGTAGCGGCGGCGGAAGTGCGCCCGATTCTGAACTACTTCGTCGACCCACTCGTCCTCGCGGCCGATCGCGCTGGCGTAGAGCCCGGCCCGTGCCGAGGCGCGCAGCATGTCGGTCCACTTCATGCCGGGCTTGATCATGTCGGCGACCAGATGGTTCATCTGGCGGTAGAGGCTGTTGCACATCACCAGCCGATGCTCGTCGTCGTAGAGCGCAAACCCTTCGGACAGCGATTCGACGGCGTTTGCCAGCATCTCCCGTGCCAGCGCCACCTCGCCGTCCCGCTGCTTCTGCTTGGTGACGTCGGCGATGCCGGCCAGCACCACCTTGCGGCCGTGGAAGGCAACCGTGCGCAGATTGCCGGTTGCCCAGAATTCGCTGCCGTCGGCGCGGCGCAGCAGCGCCTCGCAATTTTCGACGCTGTCGTTGCGGATCAGTTCGCGGCTGATCTCCAGATATTGTTCGCGGTCGACGAAGTAGTCGGCGAGCCAGACGGAGCGCCGGCCGTGCTTGCCGTCCCAGCCGAACAGCCGCTTGGCAGCCTCGCTGGAGTGGATGACTTCGCCGCTGTTGGCGTCGCTCATCCAGACGGGAAGGGGATGGTGCTTGATCAGGAAGCCGAACAGATCTTCGCGCTGCTTTCGCTCGGTGATGTCGAGGACCCCGATGATCAGCGAGGCGCGGCCGCGATAGGTGCCGCGCCGGCAGTTGGTCGAACACCAGATCGTCGCGCCATTGGCCCGCCGCAGCTGCATGTCGTGGTCGTAGACGATGGCGTCGCGGCCGAGCAGCGCGGCGATCTGATCGAAATCATCGACATTGACGGCATGGTCGGTGATGAATTGCGCCTCGTCAGGACGCCAGCGGCGGCCGAGCAGATTGGAGGCGTCCAGGCTCTCGTAGAGGATCTCCTTGGTTTCCTCGTCGACGACCCAGACCGGGAGGGGGTGACTTTCGGTGATGCAGCGGAAGATCTCGGCCGTTTCCAGATGTGCGAGCTGGGCCCGCTTGGTCGCGGTGATGTCGAGGCTGACCAAGGCAAGGCCGCCGTCGGTGCGGGGGTGTGCGGCCAAAAGTTTCCAGCAGCCGTCGAGCGTCTCGGCCTCGACCGGCGCGCCGTCGCCCCGGCGCCAGCGCTCCGCAGCTTGCTGCGAGAACGCAGCATCCGACTCGACCACATGGCCGTCGAAGCTCCTGAGCTGCTCCAGCACGCGGCCGACAACGTCGACGACGCCGGTTCCCGGAGCCAGATCGCCAGGCACCAGGCCGCCCGCCAGGATCTCGGCATTGGCGTCGATCAAGGCATCGTTTCGATCAAAAAGGGCATAACCCGTGTGCATGGCGATGGCATCGGCCGGTCGCATGTGCCTGTCCTTGTCGCAGTCCCCAATGCCTGTCCTATAGCGCCCGCATGTTTCAACATGCAGTCGGGGGCGCAGCGAATTGTTTCATTTGTATCAACAGGATGGGGAGCAGATCGAAAGACCGCGCCCGGCCGGCGGGGGAAGCGCCGGCGCGCACATGTCGGGATCGGGCGGCGCCTGGGACGAACCCGCTCAAGACCGCTGAAACAGGCTCGCGGGCGATGTCCCCCGACATCGCCCGCGGCCGCGAGTCCCCACTTCCCCCAGCCGGTCCGCGAACGAACTAGAAAGCGTAGCGGAAGCCCAACATCACCTGGTGGGCGCGTACGTCGACATCGGATTGATTGCCGAGCAGGTCGTTTGCGGTCACGCCGACATTCTCGACGCTGAAATACCGGTAACCCAACTCGATCGTCGAGTGGGCATCCCAAGCGTAGGAGAGGCCAGCGCCCACCTGCCAGGCAAAGCCGGTCCCGGAATCGTCGAGGGCGGTGATATTGGCTCCGCCGACGCCGACGCCGTAGTTGTCGAACTCGACATGGCCGAAACCGACACCGGCGCCGATATAGGGCTTGAGCGGGCCGCTGCCGAAGTCGAGATAGCCGTTCACCAGGCCGTAGAAGACATTCTCATGGCCGAACGAATCATAGTCGGGCACCGTGAATCCATCGATCTGATGGGTGTCGACACTGGTGCGCATATAGCCGAACTCGACCTCGGCGCGCGGCGTGAAGTTGCCGACATTGAACTGGGTGCCGATCGCCACGCCGCCGACGAATCCGGTGTCGTAGTCGGTGTGAACATTGGCGCCGCCGAAGTCGAAATTGGTGTCGAGCGGGAACGCGACACCCGCGCGCGCGGCCAGGTACCAGCTCGGGGTAGCTTCGAGGACCGGCGCAGCGGCCGGCGGTGCCGGCTCGGCCACATCAGCAGCCTGCGCCGCCCCGGCGACGCCGAGCAGGGCGACAAAGGCGAGAGTTGCAGGGAGACGGGTAGACATGCACATACCTTTCAAGGGCACAGGCCCATTGAGGCGAAATATTGGCCTGTCGATCCCTCCTTGCCAGACCCAAACAAGTCTAAGTTGGTCCGTTTTAGGGCCAGTGTTGCATAATCGTCGCAATGTTGTCCGGTCATCACGCATCCGTGATGCACAAGGTACAAACAATCTATGCCGCGAAGCTCTCAAAGGAAGATTTTGACCGCCGAGGAAGGCCTCAAACCGTGCGCTTTCCACTGTCTCCCGAGGCTGGCCCGCCGCCTGGAATTTGCCGTTGTGGCAAGGCCTGCCGGCGCTCGTCGGATGCCCTGCCTCATCCGCTTGTCAACGAATTGCTTAGCCCGGGTACTCTTGTTGATACCATCGGTCGGCCGCGCTTGCGTGCGATAGTGAGTCTGCTGACCTGGGGTTTTCTTTGGCAGCAGGCAGTGGGAGCTGCTTCCACCCCCGCCAAGTGCTCCCACTGCTTTCCCCAGGTCTCGCGGGAGGCCTTGCCTTGCCGATTTCCCACAACTCTTCAGGTGAGCGGCGAGGGGCTCCCCCGTTAGGCGTAGGCGCCACCGGTCAACCTACCTCTAAGGCCTAACGCGCCTCCTCCTCGCCGTCATTGCTGCTCCAGCCTTGCAGAGGATAGCATTGATGAGCTTGCAGATTCGTCGGCCGCAATAGGGCTAGGCGGGTGAGCCCCGTGTCCGGCTCTGCAAGCGGCGCGCGCAGGGAGGGGATGCTTACCGACGAGGCCCCTCCTGCGAGCGCCTAGGCTCATTCTGCCTTTGAACAAGGGGTTCTAAGTCCCTCGAATCAGAGCGCTCTGTCGGCAGGCGTGTCAGTCGTCGGCGCGGCGCTGCCCGGCCGGCGCCGGTTCCCAGCCGAACACGCTGCGGCCGCCCAAGCGATGCGACTGCGCGAACTCTGCGGCGACAAAATCCTTCAGGCTCGGGCCGGTGGCGTAGCGCTCGAGTCTGCGCGCCTGGTCGTCCAGCCGGCCGAGCGCGGCGAGTTCCTCGCTGTGGCCGAGCCGGGCCTTGGCGATGCCGCTCTTCAACACGCGGATCGTCTCGTCATAGACGGCGGTCGGGACCGGAAAGGGCTGGCGGTCCTTGCCGCCATGTGCGAGCGAGAACCGGGCGGGGTCGCTGAACCGGCAAGGCGCGCCGTGGACGACTTCGGCGACCATGGCAAGCGCCCGCACAGTGCGCTTGCCCACCCCGGGTACCAAAAGCAGGTCTGTATAGTCGGAGGGGCCTTGCTCGGCGGCCGCCGCCAACGCCCCGTGCAGGCGGCGCATGACGACATCGCTCTCGCGCACTTCGTGATGCGCCGGCATGATGAGGTGCGGCAGCAGCGGCTCTGCGGGCTCTGCCTTGACGCGGCCTTCCGCGGCGGCGACTTCGTCGACGATCCGGTCCGGACCGAGTGACTGCAGAAGGTCGAGCTGGCCGTGCCGGGACGATGCGGCGCGGCGGTCGGCCAGGTTGACGATCGGATCGCCGGCGCTCTGGCCCTCGATCGCCGCATGGGGGGAATCGACGAAGCTGGTCAGCCCCTTCGACAGCCAGTGATAGCGCCGCGCCTGGCGCGTGTCTTCATTCATACCCTGCTGAACCACCACCCATTGTCCGTCGTCGGCGACGATGAAGCCATGCAGATAGAGCTCAAAACCGTCCTGAACGGCAGCGCTATCGACTTTGGCGACCAGCCGGCTGGCTCTGGCCAGTGTCACGGCATCAAGGCCGATCCGCTCGCCCAACGCCGCGAGCTCATGCGGCGTCTTGCGCGACTGTGCCCCGCGGCCGCCGCATACGTTGAGCCCGAGCTCGGCCGAGACCGGGGCCAATCCGCGCTTGAGCGCGCCGATGACGCTGGTGGTGATGCCGGAGGAATGCCAGTCCATGCCCATCACCGCGCCGAACGATTGAAACCAGAACGGATGAGCGAGCCGGCACAGCAGCTCGTCCCGGCCATAGTGGTGGACGATCGCTTCGCAGATCACCGCACCAAGCTTTGCCATCCGTTGGGAGAGCCAGCGGGGGACATGTCCGCCATGGAGGGGCAGGTCGGCGCTTCCGGTACGATGAGCCATGAAGAGACAGCCTTTCGGGCCACGATCTAGCAATTCCCGGGGCGCAATGCGAGATTTCGCCTCCGCCCTGGACGATACGACCAGAATCGCTGGCCGGCGGGAACCAAAATCCCCGCTTTGCATTGCAATCCGCTGGGGTCTTCATGGAATGTGGGGATGGTCGAGGGAACCCGGGACGCAGCATCACGGTCACCGCCGGGCAGTCGAGAAGCCCGATCGAACGAGGAGGGCGCCGAGGCCGGTTCTCCCCCAGCGTTGCGTTTGCACGACCTGTTCCGGCAGGCGCCCGGGGCGGTTGCGTTGCTGCACGGTCCCGATCACGTCTATGAGCTTGTCAATGACGCCTACTCCGCCTTGATCGGGCACAGAGAGGTGATCGGCAAGAGCCTGGCCGAGGCGCTCCCCGAGGTGGTCGGGCAGGGTTTCGTCGAGCTGATGCACAACGTCTATCGCACCGGCCAATCCTATGTCGGCCATGCAGTGCCCGTCCTGCTTGCGCGGCAACCGGGCGGGCCGCAGGAAGAGCGCCTGCTCGATTTCGTCTACCAGCCGATCCGCAACAGGTCCGGGGCGGTCACCGATATCTTTGTCGAGGCGACCGACGTGACCGACAGGCTCAAGGCCGAGGCCGATCGGGCTGAGGCCGAGGCCAAGGCAGCCAGCCGGCGCGCCTTTCTCGAGCAGGTCTCGGACGCCTTGCGCGATGCCGCCGGCCCGGCGGCAGCGATGCTCGCCGCCGCCGAGATGCTCGGCCGGCAGCTGAAGGTCGAGCGTTGCGGCTATGGCGATGTCGACGCCGACGGCGCGTATTTCATTGTCGGCGGCCGCTGGCCCGGCGGTGAAATGCCGAGCCATGCAGACCGTCTGCAGCTCGCCGAATTCGGCCCGGAGCTGGTCGCCGAATGCCGAAGCGGCCGGGCTGTCCGCATCCGCGACACCCATCTCGACCCACGCGCTGCCGGCTGGCAGGCGACGTACGAGAAGCTGGGTCCGATCCGTGCCGCCATCCTCGTCCCGCTGATCCGGGACGGGGCGTTCGTCGCCGCTCTTTATGCGCACCAGTCGACGCCCCGGGAATGGACCGAGGAGGAAGAAGACCTCATCCGCGAAGTCGCGGAACGGAGCTGGACGGCGGTCGAGCGGGCCAGGGCGGAGCAGAGTGCCATCGACAGCGCCGAGCGCCTGCGGCTCGCGACCGAAGCCGCTTCGATCGGTACCTGGGACTACGATCCGGTGGGCGGGACCCTTGAGTGGGACGCCCGCTGCAAGGCCTTGTTCGGTCTGCCTGCCGACGCGCCGGTGACCTATGAGGGAGTGTTCCTGGCCGGGCTGCACCCGGATGACCGGGCGGCGGCCGACCTTGCCGTCCGTCGCGCCCTCGACGAGCAATCCCCCGAGCGCTTCGACATCGAGTATCGGACGATCGGCATCGAGGACGGCGTCGAGCGCTGGATCGCGGCGACCGGCGATGCGATCTTCGAGGCCGGCAAGGCGGTGCGCTTCATCGGCACAGTGATCGACATCTCCGCCCGCAAGAAGGCCGAGCGGCACCTCAAGATCCTCAACGACACCGGTGCGGCGGTCGCCGCCGAGCTCAACCTCGAACGCATCGTCCAGATCGTCACCGACGCCGGCGTCGCGTTGAGCGGCGCGCAGTTCGGCGCATTCTTCTACAATGTGCTCGACGATCACGGCGGGAGCTACATGCTCTACGCCCTCTCCGGGGCGCCGCGCGAAGCATTCGAGAAGTTCCCGATGCCGCGTAACACCGCCGTCTTCGAGCCGACCTTCCGCGGCACGGCGGTGGTCCGTTCGGACGACATCCTCAAAGACCCGCGCTATGGCCACAACGCGCCGCGCAAGGGCATGCCCAAAGGGCATCTTCCGGTTCGCTCCTATCTCGCCGTGCCGGTCATCTCGCGTTCGGGCGAGGTGCTGGGCGGCTTGTTCTTCGGCCATGGCGAGGTCGGCAAGTTCCAGCTGGAGCACGAAACGGCGCTGCTCGGCATCGCCGGCCACGGCGCAACCGCGATCGACAATGCGCGGCTGTTCCAGTCGGCCGAGCGGGAACTGGTCGAGCGCCGCCGAGCCGAGGCGGCGCTGCAGGCGCTCAACACGACGCTCGAGCAGCGGGTCGTCGAGGAGGTGGCGGAGCGGTCCAAGGCGGAGGATCAGCTAAGGCAAGTGCAGAAGATGGAGGCTGTCGGCCAGCTGACCGGCGGCATAGCCCATGATTTCAACAACATGCTGGCGGTCGTCATCGGCGGCCTCAACCTGCTGCAGCGCAAGCTGGCCAAAGGCGAGACCGACGTCGATCGCTTCATCGAAGGGGCCATGGACGGCGCCCGCCGGGCCGCGGCGCTGACCCAACGCCTGCTCGCCTTCTCGCGCCAGCAGCCGCTGACGCCGGAGCCCGTCAACGCCAACCGCATGGTCGCCGGAATGAGCGAGCTTCTGGCGCGCACCTTGGGTGAAACGATCAGCGTCGAGACCGTGCTTGCCGCGGGGCTGTGGCAGGTGAGGGCCGATCCGGGCCAGCTCGAAAGCGCCATCCTCAACCTGTCGGTCAATGCTCGGGACGCCATGCCGCAAGGCGGCCGGCTGACGATCGAGACCTCCAACGCCTATATCGACGAGACCTACGCGAAGGAATCATCCCTGGCGACCGGTCAGTTCGTGCTGATCGCGGTCACCGACACCGGCTCCGGCATGTCGCCCGAGGTGATCGCCAAGGCCTTCGATCCGTTCTTCACCACCAAGCGGGTCGGCAAGGGCACTGGGCTCGGCCTCAGCCAGGTCTACGGCTTTGTCCGCCAATCGGGCGGTAATGTTCGCATCTATTCGGAGCTCGAGGTCGGCACCACCGTCAAGATCTACCTGCCGCGCTACTATGGCGAGACCGGTTCGGCCACGGTCGATCGCCACCGTCTTCCCGTCAGCGGCGGGTTGAAGAGCGAGGTCGTCATGGTGGTCGAGGACGAGGACCGTGTCCGCACCATCTCGGCGGAAGCGCTGCGCGATCTCGGCTATACGGTGGTCGAGGCCAGTGGCCCGCGCGAGGCAATCCAGCTGATCGAAAGCGGGCACAAGATCTCGCTGTTGTTCACCGACGTCGTCATGCCCGACATGTCGGGCCGCGAACTGGTCGACGTGCTGCGCCGCGCCAATGCCGACCTGAAGGTGCTCTACACCACCGGCTACACGCGCAACGCCATCGTCCACAACGGCATTCTCGATCCCGGCACCCAGCTTCTGCCCAAGCCGTTCACCGTCGAGGACCTTGCCGCCAAGGTTCGCAGCATCCTCGACGAATGAACACGATCATCCGACCAGAACGGCGCAGGCCCATTTCCTCCGGCTCTCTGCACGAGGCCTTAAGGGTGGGCACGCAGCCCCTGCACGGCGCGGTCGATGCACTGTTTTCCCGCTTCGACCTCGCCACACGGCAGGGCTATGGCGCCTTCCTCAGGGCACAGGCGGCTGCGGTCGTCGCGGTCGAACATCGCCTCGAGCAGGCCGACGTGGATGCGCTGTTCCCCGATTGGCCCGAGCGGCGGCGCGGCGCCGCGGTGACCATCGACCTTGCGGCCTTCGGCGCAACGCCGCGCCCGGCGCCGTGTCCCGCTCTGCGCTCGGTCGAGGCGGTCCTGGGCGGGCTCTATGTGCTGGAGGGCTCGCGGCTTGGCGGCCGCCTTCTGCTGCGTCGGGTAGCGGCGCCCGGCATGCCGATGAATTTCCTCAACCACGGTGCCGGCCGCGGTCTTTGGCAGAGTTTTCTAAGGATATTGAAGAGCTTCGAGAGCCCTGGGCTTGATGTCGAGGCGATGGTGGACAGTGCCCGCATGGTGTTTGCCGTGTTCGAACTGGCCGCCTTATATCAGGGAGAGCAAATCGGATGAATCTGTCTGCTCAACCTGCCGACCCGTTGGCCGATTGCGCCCAAGAGCCGATCCGCATTCCCGGAGCGATCCAGCCGCACGGCGCTTTGATGCTGGTCCGCGAAGCCGACCTCATCATGCTGCAAAGCAGCGAAAATCTGGCAGCAACGCTCAAGCTGCCTTTGGCTGCGGACGCCGACCGCTCGGTCGGGAAAATGCTGGGCGAGCGCCTCGAAGGCGATCTGCGGCAATGGCTCGGCTCCGATGATCCGCTCTATCTGAAGCAGCACGAGATTGCCGGCAATCCCTTCAGCGTCTCCGGCCACCGCGCCAGGCAGGGCGTCATCTTGGAAATCGAAGCGGGCGGAAGCGGCGCGACGGCGGACAGCTCTCACCCGTTGCTGCGACGCTTTATGGAGCAGTCCGATCCGATCGCCGAGGTCGATGCCATCTGCACGTTGGCGGCGCGGCATTTCCAGGCGCTGACCGGCTTCAACCGGGTGATGATCTACAAGTTCGACCGCGATTGGAACGGCACCGTGCTTGCCGAGCATGGCGACGGGGTCCTGCCTTCCTATCTGGATCTGCGATTTCCCGCATCCGACATTCCCGCCCAAGCGCGCGAGCTCTACCGCTTGAACCGGCTGCGGCTGATCCCGACCGCAACCTACCAGCCGGTGCCGCTGTCGCCGCCGCTCTGCCCGGTGGACGGCGAGCCGCTCGACCTGAGCTTCGCTGCGCTGCGCAGCGTCTCACCCGTCCATCTCGAATATATGCGCAACATGGGTACGGCGGCGTCGATGTCGGTGTCGATCGTCATCGACGGGGCATTGTGGGGACTGGTATCGTGCCATCATGCGACCGACCGCCATGTCGGGCCGCAGCTGCGTCAAGCCTGCGACTTCCTCGGCCGGATCCTGGCGCAGCAGATCGCCGCACGGGAGCGGGCGCTCGACATCGCCGAGCGGCTCCGCCTGAAGCGCATCGAGATGGAGCTGATCGCCCATCTCGCCCGCGCCAAGACATTTCAGGAAGGGCTGGTGGAGCGCGCACGGCAGTGGCTCGGGCTCACCAATGCCAGCGGCGCGGCCGTGATCAGCGACGGCATCGTGCTCACCACCGGCGAGACGCCGCCGGTCGAAGCGATCAACCGGCTCGCCCAATGGATCCATAGCCTCAAGGTCGAGCAGATCTTCTCGACCGAGCAGCTGGCGGGGCTGTGGGCGGAAGGCGAGGGGGTCGCCGATGTCGCCAGCGGGATGGTCGCGGTGCCGATCTCGCGCATCCATGCAAGCTACATCATTTGGTTCCGGCCCGAGGTGATACGCACCGTGACCTGGGGCGGGGATCCCGACCACCAGAAGGTCACCGACGCCGCCGGCCGTCTGCATCCGCGCCAGTCGTTTGCGCAATGGCGGCAGGAGCTGCGCCTCAGGTCTCTGCCGTGGAGCGAGGCCGAGCTGTTCAGCGCGGTGGAGTTCCGCAATGCCATTCTCAATTTCGTCCTTCAGCGTGCCGAGGAGAGGGCGCAGCTGACCGAGGAGCTGCAGCGCTCCAACCGTGAGCTCGAATCGTTCTCGTACTCGGTCTCGCACGACCTGCGCGCGCCGTTCCGCCACATCGTCGGCTACGCCCAGCTGCTCGGTGACGAGGAGCCCGCGCTCAAGGACCTGTCCAAGCACTATCTCGACGGCATCCGCAACGCCGCGCTATCGGCGGGCGAACTCGTCGACGACCTGCTGCATTTCTCGCAACTGGGCCGCGCCAGCCTGGCGATGACGCGCATCGACATGAACAAGGTGGCGGCGGAAATCCGCCGCTCCATCGACGTCGAGGCGGCAAAGGTCGACTGGCAGGTCGCCGACTTGCCGACGGCCTGGGGCGATACCGGCCTGGTCCGGCAGGCGCTCTACAATTTGGTCGACAACGCCATCAAATACAGCCGCGGCGTGCCAGGGCCGAGGATCCGCGTCGGCGGCGTGGAGCGCGACGGCGATGTCGTCTACTCCGTCGAGGACAATGGCGTCGGCTTCGACATGGCCTACGCCGGCAAGCTGTTCCAGGTGTTCCAGCGGCTGCACCGGCAGGAAGATTTCGAAGGTACCGGGATCGGGCTGGCGCTGACCAAGCGCATCATCGATCGCCACGGCGGCACGCTCGAGGCCAAGGGCGCCGTCGGCAAGGGCGCGACTTTTTCCTTCTCGCTGCCCAAACGCAAGAAAGGAGGGAGCCATGCCGACGCTTAGACCGATCCTCATCGTCGAGGACAGTCCCGCCGACGTCGAGCTGACCTTGGCCGCGCTGAAGCGCACCAAGCTCGCCAACGATATTGTCGTGGTCCGCGACGGGGTCGAGGCGCTGGACTACATCTTCTCGCAAGGCGCCTTCGCCGGCCGCGACCCCGGGCCGCCGGCTGTGGTTCTGCTCGACCTCAAGCTGCCCAAGATCGACGGGCTGGAAGTGCTGGAGCGCATCAAGCAGCACCCCAAATACCGGTCGGTTCCGGTGGTGATGCTGACGTCCTCGCGGGAGGAGACCGACATCGTCAAGAGCTACGAGTTCGGGGTCAACTCCTTCGTCGTCAAGCCGGTCGATTTCACTGCCTTTTTCGAGGCGATCCGCGACCTCGGCGTCTTTTGGGCCGTGCTCAACGAGCCGTTCCCCGCAAACCCGGATTCGTGAGCGATGCCAGCTGCTGACCAGCCTGTCCGCATTCTGCTGCTGGAAGACAGCGACATCGATGCCGAGCTGATCTCGCGGCAGCTCGACAAGGTCGCTGGGCTCGTGCTCGAGCGCGCGATCATTCGCCGCGAGTTCGAGCGGCTGCTCGAAGAGCGGCGTTTCGACCTGATCCTGTCGGACTATTCCGTCCCCGGCTTTGATGGAGTCGATGCCCTGCGGCTTGCCCGGAAGGTCGATCCGGCGGTGCCGTTCATCTTCGTCTCGGGCGTGCTCGGCGAGGAGTTCGCGACCGAGACACTCAGGGCCGGCGCCACCGACTACGTCACCAAGAAGAGCCTGCCGCGTCTGCCGATGGTCGTCAGCCGGGCGTTGATCGAGGCTGCCGAGCGGCGCGGCCGCCTGCGCGTCACCGAAGCGTTGAAGGAAAGCGAAGAACGCTTTCGCGTCATGGCCAACAACGCTCCGGCGCTGATCTGGGAGGTCGATACCGGCGGGCGCATCACCTTTGCCAACAACCGGTTCGCCTCCGAGTTCCACATCCGCCCCGAACGCATGGTCGCCGAAGGCTGGCGCTGCTTCGTCCACGAGGAAGATTGGGCGGCCTTCGAGCGTCAGCGCAATGCGTTGTTGGCAGCCCGTGCCACCTTCACCGCAGACGTCCGCGTCAGGACCGGCAAGGGCGTGGTCCGCTGGGTCCGCTGCGAGAGCCGGCCGCGCACCGGCGAGGACGGAACCTTCCTTGGCTACGTCGGCTGCGCCGTCGACATCACCGGGGCCAAGGCGGCTCGCGACGCACTTGAAGAAGAGGTCGAGGCCCGCACGGAGGAGCTCAAGCTGAAGGAGGAGGCGCTTAGGCAGGCCCAGAAGATGGAAGCCATCGGCCAGCTGACCGGCGGCATTGCGCATGACTTCAACAACATGCTGGCAGGCATCATCGGCAGCGCCGACCTGTTGCGCAAGCGGCTGACCACCGGCCGCTATGACGAATGCGAGCGCTATGTCGAGGCGGTCGTGTCCGCCGCCAATCGTGCGGCCGCGCTGACCCAGCGCCTGCTCGCCTTCTCACGCCAGCAGACGCTCGACCTGCAGGCGATCGACGCCGCGCAGCACATCGTCTCGCTCGGCGAACTGCTGAAGCGCACGATCGGCCCGTCGATCGAGCTGGTCACCAATCTCGATGCCGATCTGTGGCCGGCCTCGACGGACGCCAACCAGTTCGAAAGCGCGTTGCTCAACCTCGCCATCAACGCCCGCGACGCGATGCCCAAAGGCGGCCGCCTGACGATCCGGGGCGAGAATGTCGCCGTGGATTCGGACGGCGAGCTTGCCGCCGGCGACTACGTCAAGATCAGCATCAGCGACAATGGCAGCGGCATGGATGCCCAGACACTTGCCAAAGCCATCGATCCGTTCTTCACCACCAAGCCGATCGGGCAGGGCACCGGGCTCGGGCTGTCCATGGTCTATGGCTTCATGTCGCAGACCGGCGGTCATCTCGACATTCACTCTGAGGTTGGCGAAGGGACGGTGGTGTCGCTGTTTCTGCCCCGCGCATCGGCGGCGGGCGATGACCGCGGCGTGGTTGCTGTCCCCGCCCCCGCGCCGCGCAACGGCAGCCCGCCGGGAACCGTCTATGTCGTCGAGGACGAGCCGATCGTGCGCATGCTGGTAGTCGATCACCTCGAGGAGCTGGGCTACCGGGTGATGGAGGCCGGCAATGCCGAGCAAGCACTGAGCGCGCTCAGGCAGGACGACGAAATCGACCTGCTGCTGACCGATGTCGGCTTGCCGGGCATGAGCGGCCGCCAGCTTGCAGAGGAGGCCCGCAAGCTCAGGCCCGAACTCGCCATCATCTTCGCCACCGGCTACGCCGACGGAGCGGCTTCGCGCTCGGATCTGGTCGGGGAGAACATGGATCTGATCGGCAAGCCGTTCGATGTCGATGACCTGGCCGCGCGCATCGGCGCGCTGCTGTCGCGGGCGAGCTAGGGCAATTCCAGAAAAGTGGCCTCGGTTTTCCGTCCGGAATTGCGGACAAACAAAGACTTGGGCGGAGCACCAATTCGAGGAAAAGCTGATCCGTCTGGGCCGGCGCTTCCAGCCCACGGAAGCGAACAGAGCGCAACACCTCAGCTGAATTCCCTCAAGAGGTGGTGCCGGCGGGTAACATGCTGCGGGTCGATACCACCTTCGACGGACCGGAGCAGCGCCGAAATGCCGGCGCGCAAAAACGCCCCGAATCCGTTAGCTTCGTGGTTACTGAGGGCGCCCGGCGACGGAGGGTTTCGCCATAAACCCCGCTCGAAAGCCTCCGTCTCTGTCGATTTTTAGGGCTGTCCACCCCGCGTGCACCCGGTGCGCGCGGGTTCTCTTTTCACCCTACCACAAAGAGCCCGCCGCGTCGGCGCGACGCGGCGGGCGAACCTATCCGTGAGTGGTGCTGGCTGAGCCGATCTCAGGCCGTCTTAGCGAGCGCTGCCTTAGCTAAGGTTTGATCAATCGCAGACTCGCACCTTCTCGACATAAACGCGATGGTTGTGCCAATGCTTCACATATCTGATGTGACAGTCATGTCCCCAGCGCATGGCATGACGTGCGCGCCAATTGTCGCGATCGTAGCGATCCCAGTTGTGATAGCGTTGGCCGTTGTCGTAGCGCGCGCCGTCGTCCGTGGTGATGGTCAAGCTCGCTGCCTGCGTTTGCGGAACGATCGCGGTTGCCCCGCCAAGCGCGATCAAAGCTGCCAAAATGGTATTCTTCATGACATCCATCCTTGTTTTGGATGTCCTGGCAACGTTGATCAAGCCGCTCTGGTTCCCGCGTCGAAATGCCCGATGCGGTCTCTCGCGGAGGGTTCTTCGTCACACTCTGATGACGCTTTTCACCGAACGCGAGGACCGGGTAGCCCGACCGAAAACACTCTTAGTCCGCGCTCTCGGCCGCGTCCGAGGCGGCGAACTCGTTGGCCAGCACTTCAACCTCCTGGTTGTGGCCGGCCTCGACGGTGAAGTCGCGCTGATAGATACGATCCTTGTTCTTGGCCACGATCGTATAATCGCCCTCGGCCAGCACCATCGAGGCATAGGCGCCGACGCTTTCGCCCACCGGGTCGCCCAAATCGGTGATCACCGACCATGAGGTGTCGGCGATCGCTTCGCCGCCATGGTCGCGGACGAGCTTCATGGTGAGTTCGGCGGCCCGGTGCTCGACCGTGGCGTCCGTCAGCTTGCCGGCTTCGACTCGGATGTCGGAGCGCACGACCGCGTTGACGGAGCCGTAGGTGGAGACGACGTGATAGGTACCCGAATTGAGGCGCACGACGGTGCCCGGCTTGACATCCGGGATGATCAGGGCGCGGTCGCCCTTGGCATCGGGCTCGGCCTCATAGATCGAGAAGGACAGCTTGTCCGGCGGGATCTTCTTGCCATCGGCGATGACCGCATCGAGTTTCAATCCGCCCGCGTCCAGAACCAGCGTTTCCCGGCGCGGCGCCTTGACGACGGTGATGCGCTTGGTCGCGCCTGCGCGACCGAATGAGGCGTGCACCAAGTAGCTGCCGGGCTCGAGCATGAACACGCTGGTGCCGCCCTGAGCGGACGCGATCAGCGGCAGTTTGCCGTCGCTGCCGGGTTCCGGTTTGAACACCCGCCAGACCAGGCCGCGGGTGATTTCGGGCGCCTTGTCGGTGAGCTGGGCGGCCAGCGTCACCCGGCCTTCCTCGCTGACGCCATGCGGTTTGTCGCGGCGGGCGGTCGAGGCATCGTCTTCGGCCACCGGCTTGGCCTGGGCCGGCGCGTTCGCCTGCGGATCGGCATGAGCCGGCAGCGCGGCAAGGACAACCAAGCAGGCCAGACAGAGCCTGGCGAGCAGAGTTTCGATGCCGGCCAACATGGCTTGCCTTCAAACCCAAGGCGGTGGCAATTTCAAGGCCTGTCCTCGCCGCAGGACGATTTAGCCGAGCAGCCCGTCATCCGTGTCCTGGGTTCCGCTTCAGCCAACAGCCCGGAGAACGCCCGATGAGCCAAGCAATCCTCGACTTCCTTGCCACGCGCAGCTCGGCGCCGATCCCCGAACTCAAGGAGCCGGCGCCGTCCGAGGACGAGATCCGAACCTTGATCCGCATCGCCACCCGTGTTCCCGACCACGGCCGGCTGGCTCCCTGGCGCTTCATCCTCTATCGCGGGGCGGCGCGGGATGAAATCGGCGAGCAGCTCGCCGCGCTCGCCGAAGCCCGCGAAGGCCCCCTGCCGGAGGCCCGGCTGCAGCAGGAGAGGACGCGGTTCTCGCGTGCGCCGCTGGTGATCGGCGTTGTCTCCTCGCCCAAGGACAATCCAAAAATCCCGCAATGGGAGATGTTCCTGTCCGGCGGCGCGGCGGCAATGACCCTGGTCCTCGCCGCCAATGCGATGGGCTACGCGACCAACTGGATCACCAACTGGTATTCCGACGTGGCGGAAGGGCGACGCATTCTTGGCCTGGCACCGCATGAGCGCGTTGTCGGGTTCGTCCATATCGGCACCTTCTCCGGCGCCCTTCAAGAGCGGCCGCGGCCCGAGATCAGCCCGCTCTATGCCGACTATGCCGGTCCCTTCGAAGGTTAGAAAAGCGCGATGTTCTACGAACCGGGGCTAGGTCATGGGCTGCCGCATGACCCCTTGAAGGCGATCGTGGCGCCGCGTCCGATCGGCTGGATCTCGACGCTGAGCGCGGCCGACGAGGTCAACCTCGCGCCCTATTCGTTCTTCAATGCGATCTCCAGCGCGCCGCCGCTGGTCTGGTTCTCGTCCGAAGGCCCCAAGCACAGCGCGAGCTTCGCCGACGAGACGCGGGAATTCGTCGCCAATCTGGTCTCGCGCTCATTGGCCGGCGCGATGAACCACACCGCGGTCGACGCCCCGCGCGGCGTCAGCGAGTTCGCCTTTGCCGGCCTGACCGCGGCGCCGTCCCGGCTGGTCGCTCCGCCGCGCGTGGCCGAAGCGCCGGCAGCGCTCGAATGCAAGGTGACCGAAGTGATTCGCCCGAAAGCCCTCGGCGGACATTCCACGAGCGCCGTCGTGGTCATCGGCCAAGTGGTCGGCGTCCACATCGACGAGGCGTTTCTCACCGCCGACGGCTTGTTCGATACGCGCAAGGCCGGCAACGTCTCCCGGCTCGGCTACACGGACTATGCCGCCGTCGAGGACACCTTCCAGATGCGCCGCCCGCGTTGGGATGAAGGCTAGTCTGGATGAGGACGCATCAGTGAACCGCCGGCGCTGGCGCAGGTCGCGGCGGCCACGCGCATAGCCTCCGACAGACAGGTCATCCAGGCTTCGTGCGTCGCGGGCATGCCGTCGACCATGATGAAGCGCAGCACGGTCGCCAGCGTCGCATCGCCGGCGCCCATCGTGTCGACGACCGGCCCGTGGCCGCGCGCGATCGGCACGGACAGGCTGACGCCGCTCCGGGTGACGACGCTCGCGCCGCCGCTGCCATGGGTGAGGAGAACCGTGTCGATGCCGGCCGCAACCAGCCGGTCCGCGACCTCCCGCGGCGCGCAGCCATAGAGCAGCGCGGCGTCCTCGTCGCTCAGCTTCACCATCCCGGCCGCCGCGATCGCACGCTCCGCGCCGCCGCGATAGGCGGTCATGTCGGCGATCAGATTGGGCCGCGGATTGGGGTCGACGACCACCAGCCCAGCAGCCCGGGACAGCGCGTCGACCAGCGCGTCCACCTCACGGCGGTTGTCGAACGGGAAGGAGTTGACCGCAACGGCGTCGGCCGTGGCGATGGCGGCGCGCATGGCGTCGTCGAACAGGATCCGCCGCCGGAACATCGGCGGGGTGAAATGGTAGGTCGGCTCGCCGTCGCGGCGGCTGGACAGGGCGACGCCGGTGAACTCGACATTCGGCGGATTGAGAATTCCCACGCCTTCCCGGCGCAGATGGCGCTCGATCAGGAAGCCGTTCGGATCGGCGCCGTAGCGCGTGGCGAGCTGCGCGACCAGCCCGAGCCGGGCGAGGCCGACGGCCAGATTGAGCGCAGCACTCCCGGGAAAGCGCTCGACGGCGCCCGGCGTCAACTCGACGGCGTCGATGATGGCATCGCCGATGCTGACCACGCGCGGCATCGAGCTCACTGCAGATTGGTGTGGCGGTGGAGCATCGTCCGATGCGCGTCCGGCATCTCCCGAGCCAGCGCGAGCACCACGCTGTCGAGCAGGATCAGGCAGCACTGCTCGAACAGGCTGCCGCCGAATTGCGCGGTCTTTTCGACCGGGACGGGGAGGGCAAGGTCGGCCAGCTTGGCCAGCGTGCCTTCCGGTTTGTGGGTTAGCGTCACTACCTGAGCCGCTTCGGCCTTGGCGATCCGGGCAAAGCCGACGCTCACCGGTGTCTCGCCCGATCCGGAGATGATCAGCAGGCCGTCGCCCGTCCGGATCGACGGCGCCGACACCTCGCCGACGAAATGCACCCGGCGCCCGAGATGCATGAAGCGTATCGCCGCCATCTGGGCGGCGAGCCCGGAGCGGCCTTGGCCGGAGAAGAACCAGCGCCGGTCCGGTGGGGCGAAAGCCTCCACCAGGCGCGCGAAGGCAGCACCGTCGACCCGGTCGAGCAGGTCGGCTATCTCGCGTCCCACGGCCAGCCACGGCCGGGATCGGGCAATCTGTCGCGGATCCATTGAGCGACCTCTTGAGGGTTTGCCAATTCGGTGATCGCGCTGCCGACCACGACGATCTCCGGCCCGGAGGCGATCACTGCAGCCAGCGTCTGCGGGCCGATGCCGCCGGCAATCGAGACACGGAAGCCGCGGGCCCGCATCTTGACCACTGCATCGATATGGCCGGTGGACTGATCGCCGGCCAGGCGGACGTCGGTCGGGGAATGGACCGCGACGTAGCCGAAGCTGTCCGGAAAGGCGGCATCGGCTGGCAGCAGCTCAGCCCTGCCGGATTGGGTGATGGTGTCGACGACAACCGTCGCGCCGAACGCCGCCGCACGGCGGCCGACCACCTGATGGGTGGCTGCCGAGGCCGAGGACAGCACCGTCATCAACGCGGCCCCGGCGCCGAACACCATGTCGGCTTCGAACTGGCCGCCGTCGACGGTCTTGGTGTCGGCGAGCACGGCGACCTCCGGGCAAAGCTCCCGGGCCGTGGTGATGGCGGCGACGCCGAACCGCTTGATGAGCGGCGTGCCGATCTCGACAATGTCGGCGAGCGCCTTGAGCGCGGGCATCAGGGCGATGTGTTCGGGTTTGTCGAAGGCGACCTGGAGGAGCACGGCGGTTCTCTGCAGAGCAAGCTGTCGGGCTAGGCAGAGCAAATCGCGCCGGGCAGCGCAAGGGGCGCAATTCAATGTCCCTGGCGAGGATCAAACGATGCCTCACGCCATCGCGACCGGCTTTCAAGAAGCTTGATTTGCGAAATTCCGAAATCCTCGGCTTTGCTCGCCGGTGGAAGACAGTCACCTGGCGGGGGTGAAGCTGCCAACCAGGGCCGGGAGCGCGCGCTCTGCTGCGCTTCCGGCTTCTTCCTTTTGCCGGAATCTTTGCGGCTACGAACGAAAAACGCTAACCGGCCGACATCCCGCCGTTTGCGGGCTCCTTGCGCCCCAGTCCGCGGGCGCTTTGGACGCCGCGGTGGCCCACCTTCCAGCGAACCGATGGGTTCCCAGGCGCCTCCGATTTCGTCAGGCCGTGGTGCGCGGTATGCCCGCCGGCCCGGGCTGCCTGCGCGGTTGCGATTTCCACGGCGCCGGGCGGAATTGGAAGATTGTCCCTCGCCATATCGCCGCGGCACGGTATCATGGCGACGATCGAGGGTTTGCGCTGGAATGTCGGCTGCTGCATCAAACGTGATCGACCTGCAGGCATATCGGGCCGAGAAGACCGGTTCGGGCTCTGCCTCGTTTGCGCCCGCTGCGCCGGCCCAGGCGTTTGTTCCGATGGCCTACGTGCCGGTCTGGTTCGCGCCCTTCTTCTATTTCGGACCTGCCCAGCTCAGGAGCTAGGGTGTCGTCTTGACCGAGGTCGCTTCGGACGGCATCCCGTCCTCAACCGCGCTCGAAGCGATCGACGACCTGCCTGCCATTCTGGGGCGAAATCTGCGCCGGCTGCGCACCCGGCAAGGGCTGTCGCTCGAGCGTCTGGCCAAGCTGGCCGGAGTCAGCCGCGCCATGCTCAGCCAAATCGAGACGGGCAAGAGCGCCCCGACCATCAATCTGCTGTGGAAGATATCGACCGCTCTCGGCGTTCCGTTCGCCACGTTGCTCGACAATCAGAAGGTCCACGGACCGGTGGTGCTGCGCCGGCAGGATGCCAAGATCCTGGCTTCCCGGGACGGCAAGTTCGTCTCCCGCGCCCTGTTTCCGTTCGATGGCGAGCGCAAGGTCGAGTTTTACGAGCTGAGGATCGCCGCCCAGCACACAGAGCATGCCGAAGCGCATGCAGCCGGGACGATCGAGAATCTGGTGGTCGTTCAGGGCGCGGTGGAAATCAGGCTCGGGCGCGAGGCGGCCTGCCTGCTCGAAGAAGGCGACGCGATGGTGTTCGAGGCCGACGCCACCCACAGCTACCGGAACCCGAGGGAGCGTGAAGCGATCGCCTATCTGGTGATGACCTATGTCGAAACGGTGAGCGGCTGATGCGCCTAGGGCCGGCACGGCCCGAATAGGACAAAGGCCGGCAAGCCGGCCCGGATAAGACAAGGGCCGGCGAACCGGCCCTTTTTTCGGTACAGAGCCGGGACCGGCCTCAGCCCATCTGGGCCATCATCATCATGCCGCCGCAGTTCATCATCATGGGCATGCCCGAGCCCATCATGGCGCACATGCGCTTGCAGGCTTCCATGAACATGTCCTTCGAGGCATCGTCCATCGCGGTCATCTCGCAGACCATGCCCTCTGCGGTCATCTTGCAGGTCGTCTTGCACATCATCATCGGCATCATGCCCATCATCGGCATCATCCCGGGCATGCCCATCATGCTGCTCATCATCATCGGGTTCATCATCGGGTTCATCATGGGCATTCCCATCATCATGGGGTTCATCATGCCATTCATCATCGGCATCGATTGCATCATGGGGGTCTGCATCTGCTTTGCGGGGGTCATGTTTCGCTCCATCCGGATGGGACGCCCGCCGATCTGCAGGCCGTCGATGGGCCTGTCCTACCCGCCCGGCGGATCGGTGAGCAACGCGGATCTGATTCCGGCCTGCACTTTCCTCTGCCGCCGCGGACATTCCGTTCGATCAAACGGAGACCGGCCCACCGAGGTGAAATAAATTGGCGCCGAATGACCCGAAGGCGATAGATTATTACTCGTTCTATGGAGGTGCCGAGTATGGCGAACTCCGAAAGGCCAATTCGGCGAAAGTGGCGGGCTGGGCATTTCGGCGACGACCGGCGCCATACCGGACCGGGCACCGCTGACAGGATTTTGTCCGGAGATGACCATCGCAGCAAAAAGGCGACAGTGCCGGCGTCGCGACGCCTCTCGAATGGTTGGCTCCCCGGGCCGGATTCGAACCAGCGACCAACCGGTTAACAGCCGGTTGCTCTACCACTGAGCTACCGGGGAACAGCGGCCGCTCGCGTCAGGCGTGGCTGCCTATAGCAAACCCGTTTCCCCTTTGCAAAGCGGCCGGGCGTACTTTTTCCGCGGGGTTGTGGGGCCTCAGTGCTCGCATTTGCGGCCTTCCTGCCTCATATCAGCGCGGCGGCAGCCGGCTGGCGCCGCAGACGACAATCGGAGACCGCCGCGATGACTGCAGACAATGAGCCCGACCCGGCCGGCCGCCCGCCGCCCAAGCTGAGGCTCTTCGGCCGCGAGTTCACCCTGCCGAAATCGCGCCCGCTGCGCATCGCCATCGGCGTCTTCCTGGTGCTGTGCGGGTTCCTCGGCTTTCTGCCGGTGCTCGGCTTCTGGATGGCGCCGCTCGGCCTCTTGGTGCTGTCCTATGAGTTCCATGTCGTGCGGCGGCTGCGCCGGCGCTTCATTGTCTGGTGGGAAAAGCGCAGGCGCAACGGCGCGGCAGGGGCGCTGCGCGATGGCCAGCGGCCCGGCGGCGGCTCCGCCTGAACCGGGGGAGGGCCGAATCTGGCGGCGCCCCATCGCGTCCGCCGCGGCGGCTGGGATTGAACCTTTTCTGCAACACTTGCGCGGCAATCCGACCGCGGCGCCGCCTTTCGATAGGGCGGAACCGAAGCGGGCCGGTCACTTCGCTTGACGCCCCTGGCCAGCCTCACCTAATGAAACTTCATGTCGCGGCGAGTGCGGCAAGGCCTCGTGGCGGAGTGGTTACGCAGAGGACTGCAAATCCTTGCACCCCGGTTCGATTCCGGGCGAGGCCTCCAGACCCTTCGGTCGCGCCTGCGGCCGGCGGCGGGATGGAGCCCGGGTGAAAGGGGCTGAGAGGAAAGGGAGTGCGACGATCGCGGGCACGACGAGGCAGGCCAGAGGGACGATGAACGCAGATTTCTCCGAGATGCGGCTCAAGATGATCGACGGGCAGATCCGGACGACCGATGTGACCAATCCCGCGATTCTCCTGGCGATGGGGTCGGTGCCGCGCGAGCTGTTCGTCGATGCCCGGCTGCAGCCGCTCGCCTATATCGACGAAAACATCGAGATTCTGCCCGCCTCCGCGACCGGACCTGCGCGCCACCTGATGCAGCCGTCGCCCTTCGCCAAGCTGCTGCAGCTCGCCGAGATTGCCGGCGGGGAGCGCGTCCTGGTGGTCGGCGCCGGCACCGGCTACTCGGCCGCCGTCATTGCGGCGCTCGGGGCCGAGGTGGTGGCGCTCGAGCAGGATCCGGTGCTTGGCGACCGCGCCGAGGCGGCCTTGGCCGCTGTCGGCGCCGCCGGGGTGAGGCTGGTCAGGGGTGCGCTCGACGGCGGCTCGCCCGCCGACGCGCCGTTCGACGTGATCCTGGTCGAGGGAGCGGTCGACGAAATCCCCGAACATCTGCTCGAGCAGCTGGCGGAGGGCGGGCGTCTGGTCACGGTCGCGGGCCAGGGCAATTCCGGCGTCGCCCGGGTCTACCTCAAGGATAACGGATTGGTAACGAGTCGGAGAGCTTTCAATGCTTCAGTGAAGCCGCTTCCAGGCTTCGAACGGGCGGAGGCTTTTGAGTTCTAGGCGCGTCGCAGCCGGGGCAGGGCAGCAACCCCTCCGGCAGCAGATGGATCAACCGGGTTGCTGGGAAATTTCAGGCCGGGACGAAGGGGTAACGACCGGTGTGGGGGAAGGGTTGGCCAAGTCTGCTGGTGGGAGGCAGGCCGGGTTTGCCCCGAAACTATGAGAGGGTTCGTCGTGTCCCAATTCCGCAACGGTCTTCTGGCAGCCCTGCTGGCGTCGACCACGGCGCTGGCGTCGCTCGCCGCCCACGCCGAGACGATCAGCGGCGCGCTGGCCAAAGCTTACCACCTCAATTCAGAGATGAATTCGGCGCGGGCCGGCACCCGCGCCACCGACGAGAACGTGCCGATCGCCAAGTCGGGCTACCGGCCGACGATCATCGGCTCGGGCGCGGTCGACTATTCGGTGACCCGCAACCGGCTCAATCTCGCCGGCAACTCGACCACCAACCTGTTCACCGGCTCGTTCGGCGTGCAGATCAACCAGACTTTGTTCGACGGCTTTCAGACCCGCAACAATGTCCGGGCCGCCGAGGCGCAGGTCAACGCCTCCGACGAGAGCTTGCGCAATACCGAGCAGAACACCTTGTTCAACGCCGCTTCGGCCTACATGGACGTCATCCGTGACCGGCAGGTGGCGGTGCTGCGCGAGCGCAACCTCGAATTCCTGTCCGAGCAGGTGCGTGCCGCGCGCTCCCGCTTCGAGGTCGGGGAGGGTACCCGTACCGACGTCGCCCAGGCCGAAGCCAGCCGCTCCAGCGCCGTCGCCACGCTGGCAGAGGCGCGCGCCCAGCAGGAGACCAGCGAGGCCACCTACCAGCAGATCGTCGGCGAGGCGCCGCATTCGCTCGCCCCCGCGGCGCCGCTCGCCAAGCTGTTGCCCAAGAGCATCGGTTCGGCGCAGGTGATCGCCGCGGCCCAGCATCCCGCGATCCTGGCCAATCTGCATCTGGTCGATGCGGCCGGCTTCTCGGTCAAGTCCAACGAAGGCGCAGCCCTGCCGCAGCTCTCGGCCAATGCCGGTGTATCGCAGAGCTGGACCAATTCCGATCCCGATGCCATCGGTGACGGCAACTCGACTTCCGCCGGCGTGGGTCTGCAGCTGACGGTGCCGATCTACCAGGCCGGCCGGGTGTCCGGGCTGGTGCGGCAATCCAAGGAATTGCTGGGTCAGGCCAGGATCCAGGTCGACGTGTCGCGCGATCAGGTCCAGCAGGCGGTGACCGCGGCCTGGAGCCAGTACAAGGCGGCGGTCGAGCAGGTCTCGGCCAACCGCGAGCTGGTCGCCGCCAACCAGCTCGCCCTCAACGGCGTCATCGAGGAGCGCAATGTCGGCCAGCGCACCACCCTCGACGTGCTGAACCAGCAGGCCGACGTCATCGATGCGCAGATCAATCTGGCGACCTCGGAGCGCGATGCGGTCGTCGCAAGCTACGCCATCCTCTCCGCGATCGGACGCCTGTCGCCCCGCACCCTGGCGCTCAACGTGACCGAATACCAGCCGAAGGAGCACTATCGCGCGGTCAAGGACAAGTGGTTCGGCATGCGCACGCCCGACGGCCGCTAGAGCCGAAGGGCGTTTCTTCGCATCGCCCCCTCGCTCCATCCTTTGATTGCGCACGATCTCCGCGACAAGCGCGGTCCGCGTTTTCCGCAAGGAAAAGCCGGCATCCACTTTTCCGGATCACGCTCCAGCCGCCCCGGCTTGAGCAACAGCGCCGCTCCGGGGCTGTGCGGACTGCGCCCCGGCTGCCGCCGCCATGGCCGCCGCGCTGTCTTCCGAAGCTTTTGCTCTGCCCCACCCTTGCCGCCACGGCTGTTGCCGTGCCGCCGGCGTTTGCTTGTGCGAAAGCGTTGCGGGACGGTTACAGGGGATTCAATCCAGCGGTTGAGTGCGGTACGCTCTTGTCATTGATTCGGCAGCCGTTTCCGGCAGCCCTGGCGAGGCGTCACAAAGGCAGCGAACGTGACCACGGCACAGGCAAGCAGCATCCAGCGGGAACCCTCGATGGAGGAGATCCTGGCTTCGATCCGGCGCATCATCGAGGACAGCGACACGGTCCGCAAGCAGGCCCCCGAGAGCGCGCTGCGGAGCGAGGCGCAGCAGACCGCCGGCACGGCGGCCAGGCCCGGACTGGAACGCGAGACGATCGCCGTCGAAGCGTTCCGCCTCGACCACGGCGCCCCGCTCAAGCCGCCGGCTGCGCCGGCGCCGACAGGCGGCGCTGCCGAACTGCTCACGCAGCGCCTCCAGCAAGCGGCGGCCCGGCCGCCGTCTGCTCCCGACACGCCGGCTGCGCCGACCGCCGCAGCAAGGCCGCAGGCCGCGGCGACCTCGCCTGAGGCCAAGGAACCTGCCTCCACGGCCGCCGCGCTTCGTCGGGACGGCAATCGCGGCGAGCCGGCGCCGATCCTGTCGGAGCCGGCCGGCCGGCAGGTCGCGGCGGCGTTCGACGAGCTCAGCGAGGCGTTCGCCGAGAACCGCAGAAAATCGTTCGACGAACTGGCGCAGGAGATGCTGCGGCCGATGCTGCAGGAATGGCTGGACAACAACCTGCCGCTGCTGGTCGAGCGGCTGGTGCGCGAGGAGATCGGGCGGATCGCGCACGGGTCCCGCTGACCGCGGCGGAGAGGCGTGCATTGCCGGAACGAACGGTTCGGCCGCGGCGTCGGTGCGCGCCGAGGCGAGTTGACTCCTCATCTTCCTTCCGATTTACACCGGCAGCCCCTCCGACTTGAGCGGACCATCGCCATGCTTGAAAAGACCTACGACGCCCGGAGCGTCGAGCCGAAGATCGCGACCCTCTGGGAGCGCACCGGCGCCTTCCAGGCCGGCGCCGGCGCCAATGAGGGGGCGGCGGCCTTCTCGATCGTCATCCCGCCGCCCAATGTCACCGGCTCGCTGCATATGGGGCATGCGCTCAACAACACCTTGCAGGATATCCTTGTCCGCTTCGAGCGGATGCGCGGCAAGGACGTGCTGTGGCAGCCAGGCATGGACCACGCCGGCATCGCCACACAGATGGTGGTCGAGCGGCAGCTGATGGAGCGGCAGATCCATCGCCGCGACTTGAGCCGTCAGGATTTCATCGACCGGGTGTGGCAGTGGAAAGCGCAGTCCGGCGGCACCATCGTCAACCAGCTGAAGCGGCTCGGCGCATCCTGCGACTGGTCACGCGAACGCTTCACCATGGACGACGGCCTGTCGCGGGCGGTCATCGAGGTGTTCGTCGCTCTCTATAAGGACGGACTGATCTACAAGGACAAGCGGCTGGTCAACTGGGATCCCAAGCTGTTGACGGCGATCTCCGACCTCGAGGTCGAACAGCAGGAGGTCGATGGCCAACTCTGGCAGCTGCGCTATCCGCTGGCCGACCGGACCTTCGATCCGCAAGATCCTGCGACCTTCCTGGTGGTCGCCACCACCCGGCCCGAAACGATGCTTGGCGATACCGCGGTTGCCGTCCATCCCGACGACGAGCGCTACCGGGGGCTGGTCGGCCGGCAGGCCATATTGCCGCTCGTCGGCAGGCGTCTCGCCATCGTCGCCGACAGCTATTCCGACCCGGAAAAGGGGACAGGCGCAGTCAAGATCACGCCCGCCCACGATTTCAACGATTTCGAGGTCGGCCGCCGGCATCACCTTCGGGCGATCAACATCATGACGCCGGAAGCACGAATCTTCCTCAATGAAAACGAGGATTTCCTGGAGGATCTCGACGTGACGCCGGAGCTGCAGGCCGGATGGGACGGGCTCGACGGCCTGGACCGCTTCGCAGCGCGGGCCGAGGTCGTTGCCCTGATGGAGGCGGGCGGCTTCCTGGCCGGCGTCGAGAAGCACCATCACACCGTGCCGCATGGCGACCGCAGCGGAGTTCCGATCGAGCCGTTCCTGACCGACCAATGGTACGTCAACGCAGCCGAGCTCGCCCGGCCGGCGATCGCCGCGGTCCGCGAGGGCCGGACCGAGTTTGTCCCGAAGAGCTGGGAGAAGACCTATTTCGAGTGGATGGAAAACATCCAGCCCTGGTGCATCTCGCGCCAGCTCTGGTGGGGGCACCAGATCCCGGCCTGGTACGGGCCCGACGGCACGATCTTCGTGGAAAAGACCGAAGAGGAAGCACTCCACACGGCGATCCAGTATTACATCGCGCATGAGGGGCCGATGAAGGCGCTGGTCGAGGACCTGCTGGAGAATTTTCGGCCTGGCGAGATCCTGACCCGCGACGAGGACGTGCTCGATACCTGGTTTTCCTCAGCCCTGTGGCCGTTCTCGACCCTCGGCTGGCCCGACCGCACCGAGGCGCTCGAGACCTACTACCCGACCACCGTTCTGGTGACCGGGTTCGACATCATTTTCTTCTGGGTGGCCAGAATGATGATGATGGGGCTTCACGTCATGCATGAGGAACCGTTCCGGACCGTCTACGTGCATGCCTTGGTGCGCGACAAGTCGGGCGCTAAGATGTCGAAGTCCAAGGGCAACGTCATCGATCCGCTCGAGCTGATCGACGAGTACGGCGCCGATGCGCTGCGTTTCACCCTGGCGATCATGGCCGCCCAGGGCCGCGACGTGAAACTCGATCCGGCCCGCGTGGCCGGCTATCGCAACTTCGGCACCAAGCTGTGGAACGCCACCCGCTTCGCCGAGATCAACGGCGTCGCCCGCAACGATGAATTCTGGTTCGCCGACGCCAAGCTCACCATCAACCGCTGGATCCTGACCGAGCTGACGCGTGCGGCCCGCGAGGTGACCGCGGCGCTCGACGGCTTCCGCTTCAACGATGCGGCGGCGGCGGCCTATCGCTTCGTCTGGAACCAGTTCTGCGACTGGTATTTGGAACTGCTCAAGCCGGTGTTCATGGGCGAGGATGCCGAGGCCAAGACCGAAAGCCAGGCGGTGGCGGCTTTCGTCCTCGACGAAACCTACAAGCTGCTGCACCCGTTCATGCCGTTCATGACCGAGGAGCTGTGGGGCCGGACGGCCGGCGCGGCCGGCGAGCGGCCGACTTTGCTCTGCCATGCGGCATGGCCGGCGCCGGAGTTCGAGGACGCCGGCGCAGCCGCCGAGATCAACTGGCTGATCGAGCTGGTCTCCGGCATCCGTTCGGTGCGCTCGGAGATGAACGTGCCGCCCGCCGCGCTGGCGCCGCTGGTCGTGGTCGGCGCAAGTGAAACGACCCGACGCCGGCTCGAGCGCCACCAGCCGGCGATCGGCCGCCTGGCGCGGGTCGAGGGGATCGCACACGCTGCGGCCGCCCCCAACGCGTCGGCTCAGATCGTCGTCGGCGAAGCCACGGTGGCGATGCCGCTGGGCAGCTTGATCGACCTCGAGGCCGAGCGCGCGCGGCTGCAGCGCGAAGTCGCCAAGGTCACCGAAGAGATTGCCCGCATCGTTAGCAAGCTCGCCAACGAACGCTTCGTCGCCAACGCCAAGGAAGAAGTGGTCGCGGCCGAACGCCAGAAGCTCGCCGAGTACCAGGAGGCGCAGGAGCGCCTGCAGGCCGCCCTGGCGCGGGTGCGCAACGACGGCTGAGTCTCTCCGGAATCGGCCGTTTTTTTCGCAACTTTCGCGGGCAGGCCGTGCCGATCCGATGCGGGGCCGCCGGACTCCACCGCTGGCAAGGCGCGATCGGCTGCAGCATTTTTCGTCGCAATGTTGCCGTAAAGCGACAGCCGCGGCCCGTCGCTGAGATTCCAAACAAATTCAATTGATTATCTGGCTATTGCCGGTTCAAGGCTGGCGGGGCGGCATATGTTACGTGTGCCGTTCTGAGACAATTCTGCGCCCATGCCGCGGTTGTAAACATCTTTCCGGCAAAATGGCAGTTGCACGTCATGAGGGAACTTGTCTAGCTGCCAGGCGGGCGCGGGGAGAGGGGAATGGACACACGAATCCTGAAGTCATGGCTGGCTGCGGGGGGTGCGCTGCTGGCTCTCGGTGGGGTGGGGCGAGCCGGCGGCTTCGATCGCGGCGGCGTCAACATCGATTTGCTGTTCGACGACCGGCCGTATGCGGTCGAGGCCGGCGTGACCTACGTCTCGCCGCAGCGAGAGCTGCACAATGTGCGGCGTCTGGACGGCTCCGGGCTGTTTTCATCCACCGTGGGGACCGATGCCGACTACGCTTTCCCACGCCTCGGGCTGAAGGCCAACATCGTCGGTCCGGTCGACTGCCTGGCGACCTATCAGCAACCCGACGGCATCGACGTCGACTACGGCCTGAACAACGCCTATTCGCCCACCGCGGTCAAGTTCAAGGTCGACACCGACGACTACGGCCTGACGTGCGCCTTTAGGTTCGACGTCGGGCCCGGCTTCGCGCGCGCCATCGGCGGCGTCTCCTACCAGCAAGTGGATGCGCTTCAGTCTCGCCAGACGCTGTTGCCGACGGTGTTCCGCAACCCGGGCGTGGGCGTCTTTCGTCTGAGTGACGACACGGTCAGCTGGCGTGCGGGCGCGTCCTACGAGATCCCGAACATCGGTTTCCGCGCCAGTCTGGTCTACAGCGCCCGCTACGACTATGACGGCCTCTCCGGCACTGTCGACACCACCGGGTTCGCGGTCGGCTCGACCGGGCCGTCGAATGGCCGGTTCTTAGGCGTCTACCCCGTCATCGCCTCGACCGAGGTCCCCCAGGCGCTCGACCTCAAGCTCCAGACTGGGATCGCGCCCGGCTGGCTGGTGTTCGGCTCGGTGCGCTGGCAGCAATGGAGCAGGCTGCAGGTCATCCCGATCAACGGGGTGGTCAGTCCGGTTACCGGCACGATCTCGACGACCACGAGCTTCGACCCGTTCTACCAGGACGGCTGGACGGTTTCCGGCGGCATCGGCCATGCGTTCACCGACAAGCTCTCGGCGGCGCTATCGCTGACCTGGGATCGCGGGACCTCGACGGTCTCCGGCTACCAATCCGATCTGTGGAGCGTCTCGGCGGGCGGCAGCTTCAAGGCCACCGACAATGTCGAGCTCAGGCTGGGCGGCTCGCTCGGCCTGTGGGCATCCGGGACATCGGGGATTCCCCCGAATGGCGATCCGGCCAGCCGCATTACCTATTCCTTCGACAACGACATGGTGGCGGCGATCTCCGGCTCCGTGAAGGTGCATTGGTAGGGTAGGCTCTGCGTTCGGCCTCCGATCGCCGTGCGGGCCGGACGGTGCGGCGCCGTCGCTGGTTTTGTGACGATTCGGCAACACTGCTCCTTTATGCAGCAGCGCTCCGAAAGCTCCGCCGGAAGTTGCCAAGTTCCCGCCATAAACCAAGCGCACCGGAAACCGATCCGATGTCCTCCGGCCACCTGAGCCGGACCGGTTCGGCTCGCTGGCAGGGGCGCGACAAGGACGATCATGGAAGCACGTTCGATCGACAAATCCAGGCTTCCCAGCCGTCACGTGACGGTCGGGCCGACGCGGGCGCCGCATCGGTCCTATCTCTACGCCATGGGCCTGTCGGCGGCGGAGATCGCCCAGCCGCTGGTCGGGGTGGCCAGCTGCTGGAACGAGGCTGCGCCCTGCAATATTTCGCTGATGCGGCAGGCGCAGGTGGTCAAGAAGGGCGTGGCGGCGGCCAGTGGCACGCCGCGCGAGTTCTGCACCATCACCGTTACCGACGGCATCGCCATGGGCCACCAGGGGATGAAGTCGTCGCTGGTATCGCGCGAGGCCATCGCCGATTCCGTCGAGCTCACCATGCGCGGCCACTGCTACGATGCGCTGGTCGGCCTGGCCGGCTGCGATAAGTCGCTGCCCGGCATGATGATGGCCATGGTCCGCCTCAACGTGCCGTCGATCTTCATCTATGGTGGCTCGATCCTGCCCGGCACCTATCGCGGCCGGCAGATCACGGTACAGGACGTGTTCGAGGCGGTCGGCCAGCATTCGGTCGGCACCATCGGCGACGCCGAACTGCTCGAAATCGAGCAGTCCGCCTGTCCCTCGGCCGGCTCCTGCGGCGCCCAGTTCACCGCCAACACCATGGCCACCGTTGCCGAGGCGATCGGGCTGGCGCTGCCCTATTCCTGCGGTGCGCCGGCGCCTTACGAGATGCGCGACCGCTTCAACTTCGCCGCCGGCGAGAAGGTCATGGAACTGGTCGCCAAGAACATCCGGCCGCGCGACATCGTGACCCGCAAGGCGTTGGAGAATGCCGCGGCGGTGGTTTCGGCCACCGGCGGCTCGACCAATGCGGCGCTGCATCTGCCGGCGATCGCGCACGAAGCCGGGATCGAATTCAATCTGTTCGACGTCGCCGAGATTTTCGAACGCACGCCCTATATCGCCGACCTGAAGCCGGGCGGCAAATACGTCGCCAAGGACATGTTCGAGGCCGGCGGCATTCCGCTTTTGATGAAGACCATGCTCGATCATGGCTATCTCGACGGCGACTGTCTCACCGTTACCGGCCGTACTTTGGCCGAAAACTTAACGAATGTTGAATGGAACGACGCGCAGGACGTCGTTCATCCCGCTGACCGGCCGATCACCATCACCGGCGGGGTCGTCGGTCTCAAGGGAAATCTCGCTCCGGAAGGGGCGATCGTGAAGGTGGCGGGTATGGCCGTGTTGCAGTTTTCCGGCCCGGCTCGCTGTTTCGACAGCGAGGAAGAATGCTTCGAGGCGGTTGCCGACCGGAACTACCGGGAAGGCGAGGTCCTGGTCATCCGCTATGAAGGCCCGCGCGGCGGTCCAGGCATGCGCGAGATGCTGTCGACGACGGCAGCCCTCTATGGCCAGGGCATGGGCAACAAGGTCGCGCTGATCACCGATGGCCGCTTCTCCGGCGCAACCCGCGGCTTCTGCGTCGGCCATGTCGGGCCCGAGGCCGCCGTCGGCGGGCCGATCGGGCTGATCAAAGACGGCGACGTCATCACCATCGACGCCACCGCAGGCCTGCTGTCGGTCGCGCTCAGCGATGCGGAGCTTGCCGAACGGGCGGCGGCATGGACGCCGCGCTCCACCGACTATCAATCCGGGGCGCTGTGGAAATATGCCCAGGGGGTCGGGCCGGCCCGCGACGGGGCGGTGACGCATCCCGGCGGCGCGCGCGAAACCCACTGCTATGCCGATCTCTGACCTGTCCAGATCTGCGGTCCGGGTGACGCTGGCTTTCGCTGCCGTTCTGGCGGTGGCGGCAGCGGCCGACGCCCAGGACAGCCAGCAGACGCCGCGCTCCAATCCATGGGCGGTGTTCAAGTTCGGCTTCTCGGCCTACAAGAGCGGCCACAAGGATCAGGCGGTCGAGGCGTATCGCTACGCCGCCGAGAACGGCCAGATCGGCGCCACCTGGAAGCTCGCGCGGATGTATGCCGAGGGCGACGGCGTCACCCGCGACGACTACGAGGCCTACAAGTTCTTCAACGAGATCGCCGAGCAGGACGTCGAGCCGGGCAGCCCCGAGGAAAGCTATGTGTCTGACGCGCTGGTGGCGCTCGGCGGCTATCTCAAGCAGGGAATTCCGGGCAGCCCGGTGGCGGCCAACCCGGCTGCCGCGCAGGAATATTACATGCGCGCCGCCGCCAACTACCGCAATCCGGTGGCCCAGTTCGAGATGGGCAAGATGTTCCTGTCCGGCGATGGCGGGGTCAAGGCCAGTGTGCGCCAGGCCGGCCGCTGGTTCCAGCTCGCGGCGGAGAAGGGCCATGCCGGCGCCCAGGCGACGCTCGGCAACCTGTTGTTCCAGAGCGGCAAGATCGTGCGCGGCCTGGCGATGATGACGGCCGCGCTCGAGCGGGCGAACCCGATCGACCGCGGCTGGATCCGATCGATGCAGGAAGAAGCGTTCTCGCTGGCCGACGAAGCCGACCGGCGCACCGCGATTGCGCTTGCCGACGACATCCTGGCCAAGGGCCATGACGATGCCCCTCCTGCCACCGCCAGGGGCAAAGGCGGGCCCGCACCGGCACGGTCGGGCGGCGGACCCCAGGGTGGCGGCCGCGGTGCCGGCCCCGGCGGCGCAGGGCCGCAATAACATATCCGGATCAGCAGTTTAGCGTAGCGAGCCGAAGCAAAATCTTAACATTCCCGATGCGGCGCGAACCCGGCATAGCTGGGGAGCGTGGCATCGAACCCCTTGGCCAGCGGCAGCCGCTCGGCAACGAATATGTTGTCGCGCGCGCTGACGCCGCCGGGTTCGTCGAGCGTGCCGACCGCGACGTCGACCGTATCGGAACCGGCATAGTCCATCAGCAACTGCGTGCCGCAACCGGTGCAGAAGGCGCGTTCGACGCCGGGCGAGCTGGCGCGCCGCACCGGTAGTCCACGTGTCAGCCGGAATGCCGGACGGGGCAGGCATACCCATGTCATGAACGCGGCGCCGGAGGAGCGCCGGCAGGTGCCGCAATGGCAGTGCACGGCATAGCGGTAAGGCTCGGTGCAGGCATAGCGCACGTCCCCGCAATGGCAGCCGCCGAGCACGGGACGCGCTTTACCCGGCATCAGAACCGCAGCTCGATCGCGGCCGGGACGTGGTCGGACGGCTTCTCCCAGCCGCGCACATGCTTCTCAATCGATGCGGCGGCAAGCCGGCTCGCCGCCTCCGGCGACAGCATCAGATGATCGATGCGGATGCCGTTGTTCTTCTGCCAGGCGCCGGCTTGATAATCCCAGAACGTGAACAGCCCCGGATCGTCGCTGACCGCGCGGATGGCATCGATGAAGCCGAGATGGGACAAACGCCGGAACGCCTGGCGCGATTCCGGCTGGAACAGGGCGTCGGTGACCCAGTTCTCCGGGAAGCGCGCGTCGGCAGGTTCCGGAATGACGTTGAAGTCTCCGGCCAGAACCAGCGGCTCCTCCAGCTGGAGCCGCGCTGCGGCCCAGCGTTCCAGCCGCGCCATCCAGTCGAGCTTGTAGGCGAACCGGTCGCTGCCGGTCGGGTTGCCGTTCGGCAGATAGAGCGACACGACCCGAAGCACCCCGCCCGGCGTCGAGAACACGCCCTCGATGAACCGCGCCTGCTCGTCGCCATCGCCGCCCGGCAGGCCGCGGCTGACCTCGTCGAACGGCAGCTTGGAGAGCAGTGCCACGCCGTTGAAGCCCTTCTGGCCGTGGGTCGCCACCTGATAGCCGAGCGCCTCGACCTCAGCGCGCGGGAACTGGTCGTCGAGCGACTTGATCTCTTGAAGACAGGCGATATCCGGCCGGCTCTCGCCGAGCCAGTGCAGAAGATTGCCGAGGCGGGCCCTGACCCCGTTGATATTCCAGGTGACGACCTTCATCCGCTGCGGCTGGCCGGGGGCTCAGATCGAGAAGCTGGTGCCGCAGCCGCAGGACGCGACCGCGTTGGGGTTCTTGATCTGGAAGGACTGACCCATGAGATCGTCGACGAAATCGATCACCGAGCCGCCCATATAGACGAGCGACAGGTCGTCGATCAGCACGGTGGCGCCGTCCTTCTCGATTGCCAGATCATCGTCATTGCGGCCGCCGACCAGGTCGAACTTGTAGGAAAATCCCGAACAGCCGCCGCCTTCGACCGAGACCCGCAACGCGGACTTGCCCGGTTCGCCGGCCAGGATCGCGGCGATGCGGCGCGCGGCGGCGTCGGTCAGATCGACCTTGGCTGAGATCGCAGCATCGGCACTCATCGTCGGAACCTCGAGATCACTTGCATTCGTCGTCGCACCATAGGTATGAAGCGGCCTCCACCAAGTCAACCGGCGGGCACCGGCATGGCAGGCCAAGAGCTTGGCGACATCGGCTTCGGCTACCGGCCGCGTGCCGCCTACGCTGCCGATCCGGCGCAATCGCGCGGCCAATTCGTCGCCGAAGCCGAAAGCCCGACCCGCACCGCCTTCCAGCGCGACCGCGACCGCATCATCCATTCGACGGCATTCCGGCGGCTGAAGCACAAGACCCAGGTCTTCGTCGCCCACGAAGGCGACCACTACCGCACCCGGCTTACCCACACCATCGAGGTGGCGCAAATCGCCCGGGCCCTGGCCAGGGCGCTGCGTTGCGACGAGGACCTGGCCGAGGCGGTGGCCTTGGTCCACGATTTCGGCCACACCCCGTTCGGCCACACCGGCGAGGATGCGCTCAACGACAAGATGGCGGCGTGGGGAGGGTTCGACCACAATGCCCAGTCGCTGCGCGTCGTCACCCGGCTGGAGCGGCGCTATGCGGAGTTCGACGGGCTCAACCTGAGCTGGGAGACGCTCGAGGGCCTGGTCAAGCACAATGGCCCGCTGACCGCCGCCGACGGCCGCGCCCTCAGCGGTGCCGTCCCGCAGCCGATCGCGGACTTTTCAAGTCTTTACGATCTCGAGCTCGACCGCTTTCCGAGCCTGGAAGCACAGTGTGCGGCGATCGCCGACGACATCGCCTACGACACCCATGACATCGACGACGGGCTGAGAGCCGGCCTACTCACCCTCGACATGCTGGCCGGCGTCGGCCTGCCGGGGCGGCTGCTTGCGGAAGTCCGTGCCCGCTATCCGGTGCTCGACCCGGTGCGCTGCGGCCACGAGCTGATGCGCCGGCAGATCACCGTCATGGTCGAGGACGTCATCGCCAGCGCCAGTGCCGCGCTCGCTGAAGCAGCGCCGGGTTCGATCGAGGCGGTCCACCAAGCCGGCCGGATGCTGGTCGGCTTCTCGCCCGCAATGGCCGCCGAGGAGAAGGAGCTGAAAGCCTTTCTCACCGCCAACCTCTACCGCCATCCGCAGGTCTTGCGCACCCGCGCCGACGCCGACCGCGTGGTGCGCGACCTGTTCGATGTCTACTTCGGCGATCCGGCGATCATGCCCGAGGGCTGGCGCGAGGTGCTGGCCGATGCGAGCGAGCGCATCAAGGCCCGCCACGTTGCCGATTTCCTCGCCGGGATGACCGACACCTATGCGTTGAAGGAGCATCGGCGCTTGTTTGACCATACGCCCTATTTGGGGTAGGGCGGGCGCCGAACCGGCCATGCCGGGCTTTCGGTCCAGGACATGAACATCTTCAGCGACTTCAACGAGCGGATCAGAGCACTGATCGAAGCCCTTGGCATCCATGCCAAAGACGGTGGCTCCCTCAATCTTTCCAGAGTCTCGGTGGAGCCGCCGCGCGATCCTGCCCATGGCGACCTCGCGACCAACGCGGCGATGGTGCTGGCCAAGCCCGCCGGCCAGCCGCCGCGCGTCCTCGCCGAACGGCTTGCGGCCGCGCTCAATGCCGATCCGGACGTGGAGGGGGCCGAGGCGGCAGGCCCCGGCTTCGTCAATTTCCGCCTGGCCCCCGGCTTCTGGCAGCGCCAGCTGGCGGCCATGCTGGAGGCGGGCCCCGCCTATGGCCGCTCGACGCTCGGTGCGGGCCGCAAGGCCAACGTCGAATATGTGTCGGCCAATCCGACCGGGCCCATGCATGTCGGCCACTGCCGGGGCGCGGTGGTGGGCGATGCGCTCGCCAACATCCTGGCCTTTGCCGGCTACGAGGTGACCAAGGAGTACTATATCAACGACGCCGGCGCGCAGATCGAGGTGCTGGCGCGCTCGGCGCTGCTGCGCTACCGGCAGGCGCTCGGCGAGGACGTCGGCGAGATCCCCGCCGGGTTCTATCCCGGCGACTACCTCGTCCCGGTCGGTGCCGCGCTCGCCGCCGAGTTCGGCAGAGGCCTGCTCGACATGCCGGAGGAGCAAGCGCTGGCGATCGTGGCGGAGCGCACGATCGCGGCAATGATGGCGATGATCCGCGCCGATCTGGCGCTGATCAATGTCCATCACGAAGTGTTCTTCTCGGAGCGCAAGCTGCACGCGGAGGGCGCCAAGGCAATCCGCCAGGCAATCACCGAGCTCACCCTGAAGGGCTATGTCTACAAAGGCAAGCTGCCGCCGCCCAAGGGCCAGGCGGCGGAGGATTGGGAGGATCGCGAGCAAACGCTGTTCCGCTCCACCGAAGTCGGCGACGATATCGACCGGCCGCTGATGAAATCGGACGGCAGCTATACCTATTTCGCCGCCGACGTGGCCTATCTCAAGGACAAGCTCGACCGTGGCTTTCGTGACCTGATCTTCGTCCTCGGCGCCGATCACGGCGGCTATGTCAAGCGGATGGAGGCGCTCAATCGGGCGATGTCCGATGGCGCGGCGGAACTGACCATCCTGCTCTGCCAGCTGGTCAAGCTCTACCGCGACGGCGAACCGGTGCGCATGTCGAAGCGGGCCGGCGAGTTCGTCACCCTGCGCGAGGTCGTCGAGGAGGTCGGGCGAGACCCGATCCGCTTCATGATGCTCTATCGCAAGAGCGACGCTCCGCTCGACTTCGACTTCGCCAAAGTCACCGAGCAATCCCGCGACAATCCGGTCTTTTACGTGCAGTACGCATCTGCCCGTACGCATTCGGTGTTCCGCCAGGCCCGCGAGCAGTTCGCCGCGCTGCCGTTCGACCGCGCCGCGCTCAAGGCCCAGGTCGGGCTGCTTACCGATGCGGGTGAGATCGGGCTGATCAAGAAGCTCGCCGAATATCCGCGGCTGATCGAAGCTGCGGCCCTGCAGCACGAGCCGCATCGGCTGGCATTTTACCTCTACGACCTGGCCAGCGCCTTCCACGCGCATTGGAATCGCGGCACCGATCAGATCGACTTACGTTTTGTTAAGGTTAATTACCCAGAATTGACGCATGCCAGACTCGGGCTGGTGCAGGCCGTATCCGACGTTTTGACGTCGGGCCTGGCGTTGATCGGAGCCAATGCTCCAGTTGAGATGCGCTAGGTAACCTCCGGATACCTGTCACCGTTTGCCCACATTGCGCTGGTAGAGGGCCCAACCCCACGCGACGTCGCCGGCGTCCGATCGAGTGCGAGTGCGGAAAAGACCATGGCAGACAGAAACCAGCTGAAGAAAGTCATCCCAACCGAGCCGGAGAAGGATCCCTTCGAGGAGCTGACCCGCATCATGGGTTTCGACCCCCGGGTCCCGGTAAGCCGGCCGCAGCCGGTGGCCTACGACCATCCGGCCGACTTCTCGCTCGAACTCGAGCAGGAAATGATCGGGGAGCTTCCAAGCCTCACCGACGCTGCGCAGAGCGGGGCCGAGCGCGCTGCTTCGCCGCGGCCCCAGGCGACCCACGGCCCGGCGCCGGCCGATGCGGAAGCCGGAGACGTCTACGATTTCGTCTTCGACGCCAACCTGGCCGACCGCGACCATGAGCACGACCCGGCGGCGATGGCTGCCGCCACCGCGGCTTTGGATGAGGCGCTCGAAGACGCATTCAGCTCGGCGCCGCAGTTTCCCGGGCTGATGCCGCGCCCGGCGGCCGCAGCGCCTGCAGCCGAGTTCGTGGCTCAGAGCTTCGCCGAGCCGCAGGAGACGCCCGCCGACCTCTCCGCCCCGAGCGGTGCAGCGGCCGCGGACGAGCAGGCGCAGGAGGACGAGCTGCCGATGATGCCGCTCGCTGCCGCCGACGCCTTCGCAGCAGCGGATCCGGTTCTTGCCTTGCGCGCCGCCGAGGCGGAGGCGGAAATCGTCGAGGCGGATGCTGCCGCGGACGATGACGCCGATCCTTACGATCTGGAAGCCGAACTCGGCATTCTGCTGACGTCTCCCGCGCCGGCGCCGGAAGCCGAGCTGCCCGCGGCCGGCCCGATCCCGGCGGAGCCGGAAATCAAGCTCGCCGCGGAGCCGCCTGCCGCCGGCGCCGACTTCTATTTCGACGATGACGAGGCCCGCCCGGCCGAGTTCGCCGAACGCCGTTCCGCAGATATTCTGCCGCTGGCCCCCCGGTCCTTCGCGTTTACCGAGCCGTCGGCCGACGCGACGCCCGAAGCTGCGGACGGGCCCGCAGCGCTGGCCGCCGACCCGATCGACGATCTGCTGTTCGAAAGCCAGATGGAATCCGAGCTGCAGGCGCTCGACGAGGTTGCCGCGCTCGAGCCCGAGCCGGCCTATGCGGCAGATCCGGTCGCGGCAGACGACGTTGCTCCACCCTATGTCCCGGCCGAGGCCGAGGAGGGTCCGCTCGCGGAGGAACGCGCCGATTGGCAGCCGACCGAGGCTGAGGTGTTCTCCGACGAGGAGGTGTTGCTCGCCGCGCCGGCCGAGGCCGAGACGGCGGTGCCGGCTGAACGGCAGCCGGAGGCGGTTCCCGCCGCCGAAGCCCTTGCCAGCGAGCAGGCGGCCGAGGAAGACCCGTTCGAGGCGCTGGCGGCAATGGTGCGCCATGTCCGTCCGGGCGACACCCCGTTCAAGTTCACGCCTTCGGGCAGCTGGGGCAATTGGACGACCACGACGGGCCGCACGCCGGCTTCGGCAGCGCTCGCCGAGACGCCGGTTGCCGCTCAGCCGCAGCCAGTCCCGTCGGCGCCAGCAGCCGCTGCGGTTTCGATCTCCGACCACGACCAGTCCGGGAGCGTGGCTCCCACAGCCAGCGAGAGCCCCAACGTGTCTACCGACTATATGCATCGCAGCGCGAGCCGTCCCTCCACTGCCCGCAGCCGTGACGAGGTTCCCGACATCGAGACCGTCGAGGTGATGGAGCGGCCGGTCGCGCTGGCCGACGACCTCGACATTCCCGATCTCGAGCTCGAGGAAGACATCCCGCTCGCTGCCGACTTCGACGATTTCGAGGCCGAGCTGGCCAACGCCTTCCGCCATCACTCCGTCGCTCAAGGCCACGCCGCACCGCCCCTGGTGCCGTCCGCCGAAGCCGGTTTCGACGACGGCGCGTTCGACCCGCCGCCTGCCCAGGCAGCGGCCGGCGGCTGGGCTTCCGGCACGGTCGCCGCCACGACGGCCGCGGCCGCCGCCAGCACGGCCTTCACGCAAGGCGCGGCCCGCCGCACCGCTGCCGGCCACGGCGCGCACCCGACGGCTTCGGGCCATGATTTCGACGACGACGATCTCGACTATGATCCGATGCTCAGCGAGGACATTGCGGTGCCGGCCGCCGCGCAGCAGCAGCGCCGCAAATCCGTCAACCGCCGCGGCCTCTTGGTCCCGGCCATCGTCCTCGGCGTCGTCGTGCTCGGCGGGATCGGCGCCTTCGCGCTGTCCGGCCACGGCCCGGGCGGCACTCCGGCCTTGGTCCGCGCCGACAACGATCCGGTCAAGGTGCGTCCCGCCAATCCGGGCGGCACCACCGTGCCGAACCAGGACAACAAGGTCTTCCAGACGATGAACGGCACCGACACCGGCGACGGCACCGGTCAGGACAAGCTGATCACCGGCAATGAGGAGCCGGTCGACGTCAACGGCCGTGCCGTGTCCGAGGACCAGACGCCGACCAGCGAAGACGAGGGCGACGACGACACGGTGGCGTCGGCCAGCGATCCGGTGGCTGCCGAGATCGCGGCCGCTCCGAAGGGCGAAGACCGCGTCCCGGCGACCAACCAGGCCGCCGCCAAGCAGCAAGGCGCCGGCGACGACATCGCGGTGATGCCGCGCCGGGTGCGTACCATGGTGGTCAAGCCTGACGGGTCGCTGATGCCCAGCGACGACAAGGTGTCGGCCGCCGAGCCGCAGAGCGAACCGGCCACCGGCGCCGATGCAAGCGCACTTGAGACCGACGACGCGGCCACGACCGATCAGCCTTCGACCGACGATCAGACGGCGTCTCTGCCCGACGACGAAGCGACGGCGGCTCCGGCCAAGCCGGCGCAGCCTGCCGTCAAAGCGGCCGGAGCAAAGCAGGCGGCGAAGGCCTCGGTTCCGGTTCCGGGCACGCAGGCGCCCGCCGCTGCCAAGGCGGTCCAGGTTGCCGATGCAGGCGGCGCGGCCGCGGCGGCGGGGGGCTGGTCGATGCAGATCGCCTCGCAACCGACCCAGGCTGCCGCCCAGTCGAGCTACAACGACCTGGTCAAGCGCTACGGCAGCGTCATCGGCGACAAAGGCGTCAACATCGTCAAGGCCGACATCGCCGGCAAGGGCACGTTCTGGCGGGTACGGGTCCCGGCCGGCAGCCGTGACGGCGCGGTGAGCCTGTGCGAAAGCTACAAGTCAGCCGGCGGCAATTGCTTCGTCTCGCGCTGATCGGCGCAACTCCGTTCCGCGAAGGGCGCCGGCGCGAACCGGCGCCCTTCGGCGCTTGTGGTGAAGCGGCCGGGACAGGTGTCATTGGCCGGCGGTTCGGGCTAGAGTTTCGCCCATGAGCGAATCAAAAGCCATGATTCTCGGCTGCTCGGGGCTGGTCGTTTCGCCCGAGGAAGCCCGCTTCTATGCCGGCGAGCAGCCGTGGGGCTTCATCCTGTTTGCCCGCAATGTGAGCGAGCCGGAGCAGATCAGGGATCTGGTTGCGGCGCTGCGCAACAGTGTCGGACGGCCGCAGGCGCCGATCTTCATCGATCAGGAAGGCGGCCGAGTGCAGCGCCTGCGCCCGCCCTTGGCGCCCAACTACCCGGCCGGCGCCGCGCTCGGCGCGCTCTATCGCCAGGATCGCGACGCCGGACTGCGCGCCGCCTGGCTGATGGCCCGGCTGCATGCTTTCGACCTGGCGCGCTTCGGAATCACGGCAGACTGCCTGCCGGTGCTCGACGTGCCGGTGGCCGGCGCAAGCGAGGTGATCGGCAGCCGCGCCTATGGCCAGGACCCGGCCGGCGTGGCCGCGCTTGGCCGCGCCGCGGCGGACGGCCTGTTGGCCGGCGGGCTCCTGCCGGTGATGAAGCATATTCCCGGACATGGGCGGGCGACGGCCGACACCCACTTCGAACTGCCGACGGTCGAGGCGCCGCTGGCCGAGCTCAGGGCGCATGACTTTGCCCCGTTCAAGGCCCTGGCGGCGCTGCCGGCGGCGATGACCGCGCATGTCGTCTACCGGGACGTCGACCCGGATCACCCGGCGACGACCTCGAAGAAAGTGGTGGGCGAGATTGTTCGCGGCGAAATCGGCTTCGACGGGCTGCTGATCAGCGACGATACTTCGATGAAGGCCCTGTCGGGCGACTTCCCGACCAAGGCCAGGGCCATCCTTTCGGCCGGCTGCGATCTGGTCCTTCATTGCAACGGGGTGATGGCGGAAATGAGCGGCATTGCCGCGGGCACCGGCGTGCTTTCGGGCGCCTCGTTGCGCCGGGCCGAGCGCGCGCTGGCGGCGACCGGCCGCGGCGACGGCAAGGACGAGGCCGCGATTCGGGACGAATTTGCAGGATATTTCGAGGCCGTTGCCTGATCGGCAAGGGTGATTGGCGACAACGCAGGGGCAGAGTTGACGAGCAACGCGACAGGCGATGGCGGCACCAAGACGCCGATGGATCGTCTCTGGGGGGAGAGCGATCCCGCCGATGCGCGCGGCCGCAGCGAGCCCGAGCTGGTGGTCGATGTCGACGGGTTCGAAGGTCCGCTCGACCTCCTGCTGCACCTGGCCCGCAACCAGAAAGTCGATCTCGCCCGCATCTCGGTGCTGGCCCTGGCCGAGCAGTATCTGGCTTTCGTCGAACGCGTCCGCGCCATGCGGCTCGAGCTCGCCGCCGACTATCTGGTCATGGCGGCCTGGCTGGCGTTCCTCAAATCGCGGCTGCTGATCCCCAAGCAGCCGGACGAGGACGGCGTTTCCGGCGAGGAGATGGCGGCGGTCCTGCAGTTCCGGCTGAAGCGGCTCGAAGCGATGCGCGACGCCGGGGCGCGCCTCGTCAATCGCAACCGGCTCGGCCGGGACGTCTTCGCGCGCGGGCTGCCGGAGCTGGTGATCGTCGAAAAGCGCAACGAATTTTCGGCAACGCTCTACGACCTTTTGACCGCCTATGCCGCGCAGCGCCAACGCCGCGCGATCACCCATGTGCGCATCGCCGAGCGCGGCGTCTGGTCGCTCAAGCAGGCGCGCGAGATCCTGACCCGGATCGTCGGCGCCTTCGACGACTGGACGGCGCTCGACGGCTTTCTGCTGCAATATCTGAGCAGCGGTGAGGAGCGGGCAACCGCGATCGCCAGCTCGTTCGCCGCGACGCTCGAGCTGGTCAGGGAAGGCACCATGGAGGTGCGCCAGCACGAGGCGTTTGCGCCGCTTTACATGCGCAGCCGTAACCCGAAACCGACGAGGCCTGTCGAGGTGGTTCATGAGTGAAGCCCGCAATGCCGCGGTCATCCCCTTCGTCTTCGACCACCAGAAAGACGATGGCGATCGGATGGTCGAAAAGAATCCTGCCGAACGCATGGTGCTTGCCGAAGCGGTGCGGATGGCCGAAGCCATCGTCTTCGCCAGTGCCGAGCCGGTCGGCGACAAGCAGCTCGCCGCCCGGCTGCCGGAGGGCATCAACCAGGCGGCCGTGATGGCCGAGCTGCAGGCTCTCTATGCCCGGCGTGGCGTCAACCTGGTCCGCATCGGCGACGGCTGGGCCTTCCGCACCGCCGGCGATCTGGCGTTCCTGATGAGCCGCGACGCGGTCCAGCAGAAGAAGCTGTCGCGGGCGGCGCTCGAAGTCTTGTCGATCATCGCCTATCACCAGCCGGTGACGCGCGCCGAGATCGAGGACATCAGGGGCGTCGAGACGTCCAGGGGAACGCTCGACATGCTGCTGGAGACCGAATGGGTACGGATGCGCGGACGTCGCAAGACGCCTGGCCGGCCGGTCACCTACGGCACCACCGATCGCTTTCTCGATCATTTCCAGCTCGAGGAGATCCGCGACCTGCCGGGCATTGAAGAGCTGAAGGGCGCCGGCCTGCTGTCGGTGCGCATGCCGAGCAATTTCGCCATGCCGCTGCCGCCCGCCGATCCGATGCAGCTGACCGAGGAGGAAGACCCGCTGACCGATGTCGACCTCGAGGAACTCGGCCTGTTGACGCCGCGGATCGAAGAGGATTGACCGCTTTTCGCGCCGGGGCCTGGAAAAAGCCGCTTTTTGACGTCTCAGGTGCGACGGAATGTCCGTCGCGACGGCGAGAATTGATTGCCGCGTGAAGGGCGGATGTGCTTCTGTTTGAAAGACAGGCCGAAAGCGCATAAATCAGACCAACGGAAATCGGTCGAGAGAGACTTGCAATGGGTTCCTTTTCCATCTGGCACTGGCTGATCGTGCTCGTCGTCGTGCTCTTGCTGTTCGGACGCGGCAAGATCCCCGATCTGATGGGCGACATGGCCAAGGGCATCAAGAGCTTCAAAAAGGGCATGGCCGACGACGATGAGCCGGACACGGCCAAGACCGTCGAGCATCTGCCCGACGAGCCGATGACCGCCGATGCCAAGCAGAAGGCGACCAAGCTCTAAGGGCAGCGGACCAGCGAGACTGCGTCTGCGGTTGCCGGAACAACGACGATGTTTGATATCGGCTGGACAGAGATGCTGGTCATCGCGATCGTCATGATCGTGGTGGTCGGCCCCAAGGATTTGCCGCGCATGCTGCGCACGTTCGGCAAGACCACGGCCAAGCTGCGCGCCATGGCGGGCGACTTCCAGAAGCAGTTCAACGAGGCGCTGCGCGAGGCCGAGCTCGAAGATCTGAAGAAGTCGGTGGACGAACTGCGCAGCCTCGACCCGAGCAGCGAGGTCCGCAAGCAGCTCAACCCGTTCGAAAAGGCGGCTCAGGACATCCGGGCCGGGCTCGACACGCTGAAGCCCGCGCCGCCCCCGGTGATCGAGCCGGCAGGCGCCGGCGCCCAGCCGGCCGAGCCGCTCAAGGCAGGGGCGGCCGACATGCCCGGCCTGGCTGCTGCCGCCGAATCGGTGCCGCCGCCGGCACCTCTCACGGCGCCGGCCGAGCCCAGCCCGGCGCAGCCGCCGGCCAGCCCCCAACCTGCCGTGCCGCTGCCTGCCGAGCCGGCGGCGCTTCGCGCCCGGACAGCGAAGGGCGGAGGTCGGCCGAAGGCGCCCACGGCTCCCGCCAAGGAGGCCAAGCCGAAGAAAGTCTCTTCGACGGTAGCCAAGGCGACTGCCGCGGCGGTGCCGGACAAGGCGGCCGAGGCGACGGACAGGGTGCGGGCCGAGGTTGCCGAAAAGCCGACCAAGCGTCGCGCAACCCGTAAGACGGATCCTGCAGCGTGAGCCGCCAGCCCGATGAGATCGACAAGTCGTCGGCCCCGCTGATCGAGCATCTGATCGAGCTGCGCTCGCGGCTGATCTGGTCGATCGGCGGCTTCTTCATCGCGTTCGTCGTCTGCTTCTATTTCGCCAAGCAGCTGTTCAACCTGCTCGTCCTGCCGTTCAAATGGGCGGTCGAATGGGCCGGCTTGGCCAATCACAAGGTCGAGCTGATTTACACGGCGCCGCAGGAGTTTTTCTTTACCCAGGTCAAGCTGGCGATGTTCGGCGGCCTAGTCATCGCCTTTCCGCTGATCGCCGCGCAGATCTACAAGTTCGTTGCGCCAGGCCTCTATCGCAACGAGCGCGCCGCCTTCCTGCCGTTTCTGATCGCCTCGCCGATCCTGTTCCTGATGGGCGCAGCCCTGGTCTATTTCTTCTTCACCCCGATGGTGATGTGGTTCTTCCTGGCCATGCAGCAGTCCGGGCCCAACACCGATGTGCAGATCTCCCTGCTGCCGCGGGTCTCGGAATATCTCAGCCTGATCATGACCTTGATCTTTTCCTTCGGGCTGGTCTTCCAGCTGCCGGTGGTGACGACGCTGATGGCGCGGGTCGGGCTGTTGTCCTCGCAGGCGCTGAAGGAAAAGCGCAAATGGGCGATCGTGCTCGCCTTCATCGTCGCCGCGGTGCTGACGCCGCCCGATCCGGTCAGCCAGATCAGCCTCGCCGTGCCCACTTTGATCCTCTACGAGGTCTCGATCTGGAGCGCCCGGATGGTCGAGAAGAAGCGCGAGGAGGAGCGGGTGGCACGCGAGAAGGAGGCGGCCGCCACCGTTTCGGAGCACGCTTAGCCTTCGCCGCGTGCCCTCAACATCGCGGCGCGCTGTTTCCCGCTCTTGAAAAAGCCGCGCGGCTTCGGCATGACGCTGCGGTCTCACCTGAAGCTTGGCAGGATCGGCAGCCACCATGCTCGACATCCGATGGATTCGCGACAATCCAGACCGCCTCACCACCGCACTCGGCCACCGCGGCATGTCGGCTCTGGATGCCGGGGCGACGGTGGAGCGGGTGCTGACGGCCGACGAGATGCGCCGCACGCATCTGGCGCGGCTGCAGGAAGCCCAGGAACGCCGCAACGCCGCATCCAAGGACATCGGCCGGGCGCGCGCGGCCAAGGATGCGGCGTTGGCCGAGAAGCTCAAGGCCGAGGTCGCCGAGAAGAAGAGCTTCATCCAGCTGGGCGAGGTGACCGAACGCGAACTCGACCGCACGCTGCACGATCTTCTGGCGGCGCTGCCCAACGTGCCGCTCGACGACGTTCCGGTCGGCCCCGACGAACGCGCCAATGTGGAGCTGCGCCGGGACGGGGTGGTGCGTGAGCCGGCGAACTGGCTCAAGGAGCATTTCGAGCTCGGCGAGGCGCTCGGCCTGATGGATTTTGCAAGGGCCGCGAAGCTGTCCGGCGCCCGCTTCACGGTCCTCAAGGGCGCGCTCGCCCGGCTCGAGCGCGCGCTCGGGCAGTTCATGCTCGATCTGCATACGCGCGAGCATGGCTATACCGAGGTTCAGCCCCCTTATCTGGTCCGCGACGCAGTGCTGTTCGGCACCGGCCAGCTGCCGAAGATGGAGGAGGATCTGTTCTTCGTCCGCCACGGCGAGGGCCGGCTCGGGCTGATCCCGACCGCTGAGGTGCCGCTCACCAATTTGGTGCGCGAGGAGATCCTTGCCGCCGATACGTTGCCGCTCAGACTGACGGCCCTTACCCCGTGTTTCCGCTCCGAGGCCGGGGCCGCCGGACGCGACACCCGCGGCATGCTGCGCCAGCACCAGTTCGACAAGGTCGAGCTGGTGTCGATCACCGACGAGGAGGGCGCATTGCCCGAGCACGAGCGAATGACGGCATGCGCCGAGTCGGTGCTCAAGCGGCTTGGGCTGCCGTTCCGGACGTTGGTGCTGTCGACCGGTGACATGGGCTTCGGCGCCCGCCGCACCTACGACATCGAGGTCTGGCTGCCGGGCCAAAAGACCTATCGGGAGATCTCGTCCTGCTCGGTGTGCGGGGATTTCCAGGCCCGCCGCATGGATGCCCGCTACCGGGCGGCCGACGGCAAGGGGGCACGCTTCGTGCACACGCTGAACGGCTCCGGGGTGGCGGTCGGCCGGGCACTGATCGCCGTCATGGAAAATTATCAGGAGGCGGACGGGTCCATCACCATTCCCGACGCGCTTGTGCCTTATATGGGTGGGCTCGAGCGAATCGAGTCGTCCGCGAGCTAGGCCTGTCCAACCGATGCGCATCCTGTTGACCAATGACGACGGCATCTATGCCGAAGGCCTCGCCTGCCTCGAGCGGATCGCCCGCACGATTTCCGACGATGTCTGGGTGGTCGCGCCGGAAACGGACCAGTCCGGCTATGCCCATTCGCTGTCGCTGTCGGAACCGCTGCGCCTGCGCAAGATCGACGCGCGGCACTTCGCATTGCGCGGCACGCCTACCGATTGCGTCATCATGGGCGTGCGCAAGCTGATGGACAGCCCACCCGACCTGATCCTGTCCGGGGTCAATTCCGGGTCCAATGTCGCCGACGACGTGACCTATTCCGGCACCATAGCCGGCGCCATGGAAGGCGCGCTGCTCGGCATCCGCTCGCTGGCCCTCAGCCAATCCTACAATGTGCGCGACGGCGAGCGCGTCGTGCCCTGGCAGACCGCCGAGACGCTCGCCCCGGACCTTCTTGCCAGGCTGATCGCCATGGATCTGCCGACCGGCACCTTCGTCAATGTCAATTTCCCGAACTGCGGGGTCGAAGAGGTGCAGGGCACGATCGTCACCAGCCAAGGCAAATATGTGCATGGCCTGTGGATCGAGGAGCGCGCCGACGGCCGTGGGCTGCCCTACTATTGGCTCCGGTTCGGTCGCCAGCAGGCGGAGATGAAGGCCGGCACGGACATGGCCGCGGTCAATGAGCGCTATGTGTCGGTAACGCCGATGCGGCTTGATTTCACCGCCCATGATCTGATGGACGGGCTCGCCCAGGCGCTGGCATGACGGCCATGCTCGACGATCGGGAAGGGTTCGCCGCCTTCATGCTCAGGATGCGTGCGGCCGGCATGCCGCCCAGGGAGCTGCTTGCTGCGCTTGAGACGACGCCCCGCCGGACCTTCGTGCCGAGCATCTGGCAGTCGGTCGCATGGTCGGATCGCATGGTGCCGATCGAATGCGGCGAGACGATCGAAGGCATCGATCTGCAGGCGGCGGTGATTGCCGCCCTGAAGCTGGAGCCAGGACATCGGGTGCTCGAAGTGGGCACCGGCTCAGGCTTCACCGCCGCAGTCATGGCACGGCTCTCGGCACGCGTCGTCACCGTCGACCGGTATCGGACGCTGGTCGAGCAGGCCGGCCAGCGGTTCGAGGCGCTCGGCATTTCCAACGCCTTTGTCCGCCAGGCCGACGCGTCCAATGGCCTGCCGGGGGAGGGCCCCTTCGACCGGATCATTGCCTGGGCCGCCTTCGAAGCGCTGCCGCGCGGGTTCGTCGATCAGCTCTCGACCAGCGGCATGATGATCGCGCCGATCGGCCTTCCCGAGCAGGCGCAGGTGTTGGCCAAGCTCACCAAGATCGGCAGCCGTTTCGAGCGTGAAGACATCGCCCGGGTGCGCCTGCAGCCGATCGTTCGCGGGCTGGCCGCCGCGCTCTGAGGCCTTGCCGGCCAAGGCCAAGAATTTTCAACATTTTTTTCGACCGGAATCCGGTCTTAACCGACCAGTAACGATAACACGCTTTAATCAAACCACGAGTGGCCAGTCTGCGTGGGTTCAAAGCGATGCGGTTGAATGTCTTGATGAATGATCAACGCAACCTGGCGCGCGGCGCGGCCGTGTTGCTGATCGGCGGACTTGCAGCCGGCTGTTCGTCGAACGTCGCGCGCTTCAACGGCGTCGACAACGTCTTCACGGCCACCACCAACCAGCGCCAGATCATCGCGCCGGCCAGCCAGCCCTATCCGGGCGGCGCCACCAATGGCGGCTATGGCCAGCCCGCGGGGAATGTCGCGCGCTCGGCTTTGCCGCCGGTCGGTGGCGGCAGCCAAGTGGCATCGACGGAGCCGGCCGCGGCCCCCTCGGCCGCGCCGCAGGCCGGCGCCCCGAGAACGGTTCAGCCGGCGTCGCCTGCGATGGCCAAGCCGGCAAGCGCCGCGCACGCCCAGCCGACCTCGGCGGTGGCGACGTCCACCGGCGGCCAGATCACGGTTCAGCCCGGCGATACCGTCTACGGATTGTCGCGGCGCTTCAACGTGCCCGTGGGCACCCTGCTGGCGGCCAACGGCTTGCCGGAAAACGTCAGTCTGAAGACCGGCCAGAAGCTGGTCGTGCCAGGCTTCGGCGGCAAGGCCGGCAACACCCAGGCGCAGCCGAAAGTCGCCAGCGCCGAGCCCGAACACACGCTCAAGCTGCCCGACGCGCAGGGTCCCAAGGTGCCTCCGCCACCCGTCAAAGCGGGCAGCGAAATGGTCTCCCTGCCGCAGCCGCCGAAAGCGGCGCCGGCCACACCGGGAACCTATAAGGTTGCGCAAGGCGACACGCTTTCGAAGATCGCCCGCAAGACCGGGGTCGGGATCGCGGCACTGAAGGCCGCCAACAAGATCGACGACGGCGTGCTGAGCGTCGGCCAGACCTTGGTCGTGCCGGCCGCGGGATCCGCCACGATCGTCGCCAGCGCATCGGCGGCGAAGGTCGACCAGGTCACCACCGGCGCCACCGCGCCGGCGGTCAAGCCGGGTGCCGTCGCCAAGAGCGACCAGGCCGCCGCGGCAGCGACCCCGCCGAAAAAGGCCGAAAAAGTCATCGACGATGCGGAAAAGGACGCGGCCGCTGCGCCCGATGCAACCGGCATCGGCCGCATGCGCTGGCCGGTAAGGGGACGCGTCATCTCGGGTTTCGGCAGCGGCGGCGGCAAGAATGGCGACGGCATCGACATCGCGGTGCCGGAAGGCACGCCGGTGAAGGCGGCCGAGAACGGCGTGGTGATCTACGCCGGCGACGGCCTGAAGGAGTTCGGCAACACCGTTTTGGTGCGCCACGAGGACGGGCTGGTGACGGTCTACGGCCATGCCAGCGAGCTGAAGGTCGCCCGCGGCGACAAGGTCAAGCGCGGCCAGGAGATCGCGGTGAGCGGCATGAGCGGCACCACCGATACGCCGAAGCTGCACTTCGAGGTCCGCAAGAACTCCTCGCCGGTCGATCCAAAGACCTATTTGGAGTGAGCGAATAGCGAATAGCGACTAGCGAAATAGCGAATAGGGTTGATCTCCTGTAGCGTGTCAGCCGGTTTTGACAATTTGTCAGCCGGTTTTGACAGCGGCATTCAAAGGCAATTCGAAGGCTAGTCGAGGTGGCTTAGAGCTACTCGCACCAGGTCTCTCGGTGACCGCGCCAGGGCCTCGCCAGACCCTCATCGATCTGCCGCAGCGCCCATCGTCTCGCTGCTGGTTGAGATACCTTCGCCTGCCGAGATGATCAGGTCTGGCCGGCGCTCGCAGCGCCTGTGGCTGCATCGCAGGTGCTCTCGCGGCTGATCAGGCATAGAGTTGTCCCGCCATGGAGGACCATGAGGTGCGGCCGAACTCGAACCATCCTGGGCATCGACGAACCATCCTGGGCATCGACACTGCGTGGACCGCGGGGCAACCCAGCGGGGTAGCCTGAACATGGCGCAGCGCCGGCTCATTCGCTCAAGGCTTTCGAAGACAAGCTCGATGCGGTCTGTTGCGCCGCGGTGGGAATTTGTGTCCTCGAAGACAGGGCGATCGCCTTCGGCGACCATGACTCAGCGATCTGGGTTCCTAGGCCCGGTTCCGCCAGACCGAGCAGGCTAAGGGCAGCCGCCGGCGCTACGGTCTAGCGCACGAAGCTCTTGTAGACAAAGCCGCGGCGGTTGCCGACGACGATCTCGCACCAGGACTTGCAGCCGATCAGATCGACGCGCGTATTGGCCGGCACGACGGTCAGCACCGAGGCCTCGTCGGCCGGGCGGGCGCGCAGGTTGACGGCGGTGCGGATGCGGGCCGGCCGACCAGGGGCATCGGCGGCGTCGGCGGCATTGGCGGCATCGGTCAAGGCGGGATCGCCGCCGCCGGTGACATCGTCGGGCCGCGCGGTCGGCAGCGGCGCAGCATCGGGTGCCGCCGCGTCGCCGATCGCCGCCGTTTCGGTCTCGTCGCCGGCAAAGCGATCGAGTGCGGCCGTCGCGGGCACCTCGTCGCCGTCGGCGAAGGCGGTCAGGTCCGCGCCTTTACCTCCGGCACCGTCGGTTGTCGCGGGATCCGCGTCGGCTCCGCCGGCGCGGGCCCAGCGCGGGTCGTCATGCTTGAGGCTGAGCGAAATCGATTTGACCTTGACCGGCCTCACGGCCGCCAGTGCCGCGGCCGGGAGCGCTGTCGCCAGCGCCGGCTTGACCGCGGCCGGCTGGGATGAGTCCGCGGCGGCGGCGACGGCCTGCCGCGCGGCGGCCGCGGTGACCGTGGCGGGAGCGGCATCGACGGGCGCATCCGCCGCCTTCTGCGCGACCTGCGCCGACGACGTTTTTGCAGTGAAACCGGTTGCTTCGACGGGTTTCTTCGCGGGTTCGGCGAACCGCGTTCCGTCGGCGTCCGGGGTCGCCGACTGGTCGATCACGATCGCGGCCGCGCAGCCGACACCCAACAGAACCAGCAGCCCAAAGCCGGCGATCACAGCGCGGGAATCAGCCACCCGCTCCGGCTTCCTGATGCCGAGATGCAAAGGCTGGCTTTCCGGAGCATGCCATCGAACGGGACGGTGAGCCGCTGTCACCGGCTCACGCCTGAACAGGCGTTTCAAACGGAACCCTCCACGCTTACAAACGTCTCGATCGGATCCCACCCAGCCCCTCCAGGCAAGGTCCGTCCATAGAGATGACCGAAAATCGCCAGATTGCCCAACCGGCGTTTCCGTGAATTGTCGAACTTGGAATGGGAAATCGAATTTGGCAAGCCGAAAAATGCTTGCCTTGAACTTTCCATAATTCGCTCAATCCCTTGTTTTGCCCAGGGTTGAACCATTGTGCGCGCCGCATCCGCTCAGTGATTACATCACATCTTGCTAATGGCTGCTTCGCGAATTGACCTTGGCGCCGACGGCAACCCCGGAGCGTAGCGGCCGGCCCGTCAGTCGTGGGTGATGGCCCCGGCGGTCAGGATCTTCAGCACCCGTATCGCCTCCTCGCCGCCCGTCAGCGGCTCCTCGCGCGTCTCCAGGCAATGGATGAAATGCTGCAGCTCGCGGGTCAGCGGCATACCCTCCTCGACCTCGACATAGGAGGGTTCATTCTGGGTGAAGGCCCATTGGCCGCTGTCCTGCCAGACGGCGTGCCGGTAGACGGCGAGCTTGCGGCCCCAGGGTTCGATATCGTCGAACACGGCCATCGCCTCGGTGCCGACCACGGTCAGGCGCCGCTCGCGGTAGGGATTGAGGCGGGAGGCGAACAGATGGCTGCGCAGCCCGTTGGGAAAGCGCATGTGCAGGTGAGCGAAATCGCTCAGATGGTCGAGCAGGGCTGCCCCTTCGCCGCGGATCTCGCTGGGCTCGGTCCCGGTGATCGCCAGAATCATCGACAGATCGTGCGGCGCGAGATCCCAAAGCGCATCGTTCTCGGTGTGGAACTTGCCCAGTCCGAGGCGGTGGGAATGGATGTAGCGGACAGTGCCGAGCTCACCCGTGTCGATCAGCTCCTTGAGCTTGACGAAGGCGGGATGGAAACGCAGCACATGGCCGACCATGAACACGCGGCCGCAGGCACGGGCCACAGCCACCGACTGCTCCGCGTCGGCGACCGTCAGCGCGATCGGCTTCTCGACCAGGAGATCCTTGCCGTTTTGGGCGGCGCGGATGGCGATCTCGGCGTGGAACTGTGGCGGCAGCGCCATCACGATGGCGTCGACATCGCGGCGCAAGTGGATCTCGTCCGGATCGATGGCCAGGCAATCTTGCTCGCTGGCGAAGCCTTCGGCGCGCGCCCGGTTGGCGTCCGAAACCGCGTAAAGGGCGCCGAGCGATTTGAGCGTGCGGATGTGGTTGCTGCCCCAGTAGCCGCAACCGAGGACGGCGATACGCGGTTTCATTGTGAAAAGACCAAACGACGTCGCGACACATAGCGAGGCGCCCGGGCGAACTCAACCCCGCAGCGATCGGCGGCGGCGGCGGCGACGCCGGACGGCGCTTGCCAGAAGCGCGGCGTGCTTGACAGCGCGCGAGCCGGCCCCTTATATCCGGCCGCTTCCGGGCGAGGGCCGGCGTTGCTGCCGGGCCTGCGGCGCCCGCTCCGGGGCGGAGTAGCTCAGTCGGTTAGAGCAGAGGAATCATAATCCTTGTGTCGGGGGTTCGAATCCCTCCTCCGCTACCACCAAATTCCTGAATAATCGCAATGGGTTATGTGAAAGGTGTGAGTGGCATTTTCAGCCCTCTTGCGCGTTCCGACCTTAAAATGGCATTGAATGTTTCCAATGGTTTAGGCGTGCTAGTAAAAATCCGTTGGCACATAATTTGGCACACATTCGATGGCGAAAGCCCCGAGTTCCGGCCCTCAGTACCAGCGCGCGCTGGCCGCTTACCTCCAAGCCGTGGAGGCCGACGAGGGTTTCGCTAGGCTGACCCGCAAGGCGCAGGCGCAACAGCTGGACGTCCCGCTGCGGACGATGGAACGGGTCTGGAAGGACATCAAAGCGAAGCCGGTCGCCGACGACCCCGAACGGCTGCCGGGCGTGCTCTCCGTCTACTGGATGAGGGGCGCCAAGGCTTACCAGCTGCGTGGCGATATCAGCCAGCACCGCGCGCTACCTGAGAGACTTCCCGACGAGCGCCGAGCGGGCCCGGCTTGAGGCCCAGATCATCCAGCTCACCGCCGCGCTCGCTACCCGCGAGATGCTGGATGCGGCGCTCAATGCGCCGAATGTCGGCTGGAACGGGCCGATCAATCCCGGCAGCTGAGTTGGCGGTTTTGGCGGTCTTTCGGCGGTTCGCGAACCGAGAAACTCCGGCGGCCCTTTCGTGCCCTTATAAGCGGACATCAAGAGCCCTTTTGAAGCAGCCAGACACGGCGGCCGCCACCCGCCGGGAGGAGAAGTCATGCCCAATCGCTTCTTGTTCGGCGCCGCCGCAATCGCCGATTTCCTGTTCGACAACCATGACGCCAACCACCAGCAGAGGGTGTTCTATTTGGTCGCCAACAGCGACATCCCGGTGCGAAAGGTGAAGACGCGGCTGGTGGCCTACAGCGACGACATCATCGCCTGGGTCAGGGACGTCGCCGGCAAGAAGGCCGAGCCGCCGAAGCCGCAGCGCGCGCCGACCGCGCGCGAGAAGCGGCGCGAGATCGGCAGACAGGCCGGGCGGGCCCGCTGGCAAAAGGATCGCGAGAAGAACAAGGCTGCGGCGGAATGAAAAAAGGCCGCGCCAGGAGCCATCCGTGCGCGGCCGTCAGCCTGAATAGGACCACAACAGCCCGATCTCTCTACAGCGGGCAACTATAGGTCCAAGGCCGACGCTCCCGCAATGGCTGGCTCCCGGCTCCAGGCAGGAGACCGGATCATGCCCACCGACGCCCCGAAACACTCCCTAACGACGACCAGCGCGCGTAGCGGCGCCGATCTGCCGCCGGTCTCGGTCCTGTCCTACACCCGATCCACCAAGCCCGGTGCGCTTCGCGGCTGGTGCTCCGTCCACATCCCGAAGATGCGGTGCAAGCTGCACAACGTCGCCGTGTTCTCCAGCTCGGCCGGCGAGTGGGCAGCTCCACCATCAGCGCGAATCCGGCAAGGACGCCGATGGACGGCCGCGGTGGATGGCGCAGCTGGAATGGGACTCGCGCATCATCGCCGAAGCCTTCAGCCGAGCCGTCATCGACGGACTTGATCGCTATGAGCCGGGCTGGCGGGGCTGAGCCATGCACCCGTCTCTCGCCACCGCCGAAGACTTTCTCTGGCTGGCCGAGGAGGCCGAGCTGCTGCCGCGGCGCACGATCTCCGTGCGCTACCCGCGGCCCGATCTGCCGGAAGCCTGGGAGCCGCACGAGAGCGAGCCGGGCTGGAGCGCGCCGAGCACATAGCCGAGGTCGAGCGCCAGAACAGGAGGCCAAGACCGACTGGCTGACCGAGCAGCGCCGCAAGCACGGCGCCGCGCTCCCGGCCGCTATGTCGCAACCTTGGCGCCGGAGCCGTTCGACACCTTCAAGACCAAGGCCAACCACGGCCTGCTGTTCGCCATCGACGTCACCGAGGGCGAATGGACCGGCTGCCGCATCCGCCTTCGGCTGGCGCTCGGCGGCGAGCCGCTCTGGCTTGTCCGCACCAACAGCGAACTGATCTTTCGCTGGGCGGCGCTGCTGAAGGTCGAGGGCCCGTCGCGTGACGAGCTTGATCTGCTTGCCCGGCTCGGCGAGGCCGGCGAGGACCGGCGGCTGACGTTCGATATCCGCGAGCGCGTCTGGCGCAACGGCCGCGATCTTGAGCTGGCCGACGTCGAGGCGGCCCGATGAGCGCGCCGTTTCAATACACGCTGCTCACAGCCGCCGAGCCGGAAGGCAAGACGGCCTGCAAAAGGATCGTCGGCAAGTCGGACGGGAGTTTCGAGAGCTTCAGCTACGACAATGTGCTGCGCTGGCGGATGCAGGAGGTGGAAGCCCGCAACCACCACGTCCTGGCGCGCCATCTGCAGGTGCTTGCCGCCCGCACCAGCTCGATGATCGTCATGGGCAAGCCGGTGGCGGGGCTCGACTTGCGCAAGCCGCAGCTCCGCCGGTTCGGCCAGGGCGCCGATGGCATCACCTTATGCGACGCGCCCAGGCGCTATGTCGTGATCGACGTCGACGACTACACGCTGCCGACGCCCTTCGGGCTGGCCGAGCACCTGCCTGATGCCGCCAAGGCGGTCAGGGACGATGCTTTGCCGGAAGCCTTTGCCGGGGTCAGCGCCGTGGTGGCGGCGACGTCAAGCACCGGGCTGGTCGGCGAGGGGCTCGCCCGTCTGCGTGTCATTTTTGAACTAATCGCAAGTCATCCGCTCGCCGATCTTCGCAAATGGGCGACCGGCGCCCAGGCTTGCGGCATCCCGCTCGACGCGGCGGTGATCTCGTGCGGCCAGCCGATCTATACCGCGCGCCCGAGGTTCGAGGGCGCCTTGCGCGGCAAAGACCCCGTACCGCCCGCGCTTAGGGCCTTCGTGTTGCCCGGCACCAGCTCAGCCGTCGATCTCGATCTCCACCAATTCGACCGGCAAGCCGAGACCATTGCCCGCGAGGTCCGCCGCTCGACCGAACGCTGCGGCGACGATTGGCGCGCCTTCCTCAACCATGCTGTCGGAGGTCCAGCCAGCTTCTTCTTGCCGCTCTCCCGCGGGATCGGTCTGGCCGTGCGCTCCGTGCACCGGACGCCGAGGTGCTCGGCCTCGTCGCTGAGCTGCTTGCCACCCGGGCCGATCCCAAGCGGCAACAGCGATATGGCCCGCGCTGGACAACCGCGACCCTCCGCCGATTCCGGCAGCGGGATGCGCTGGCGCGCGCCGACATCGCGGCCCGGCGCCGCGCTCTGTTCGAGGAGAGCGGATCATGAACGATGGCAGCGGTAGCTGGCAGACCCGCGCGGCAGGCGCACGAGCGCGAAAAGGCGACAACGCCGCGTCCGCGGCGCCGCTCAAATTCCGCGCCTACGAGGACATTGCAGAGACCATGCACAAACACTGGCTGGTGCGCGACATGCTCGGCGCTGAGGAAATCTCCGTGTTCTTTGGGCCGCCGGGATCGGGCAAGTCGGTGCTGACCGAAGACCTTCACCTCCATGTCGGCGGCAACATGACGTGGCACGAGCGCGCCACCGACAGCGGGCTGTCCGATCCTTTTCGCACTTGAACGGGCGAAGCTGGTCGAGCGGCGAGCACTGGCCTTTCGCAGGAAAACCGGGCTTACCACGCTGCCGTTCGCGATTGTGCCGGGGCCGATCAACTTTATGGACGTCGCCACGGCCGGGATGGTGCTCGATGTCGTCCATCGCATCGAGGACAAGTTCGGCATCGGCACCACCTTACTCGGCATCGACACGGTCTCGGCCGCGCTTTGCGGCGGCGACGAGAACAGCCCGAAAGACATGGGCGCCCTTGTGGCCACGTTCCGCCGCATTCAGGAGAAGCTCAGCGACAAGGCGCACATGCTGGCCACGCATCACCAGCCGCACGACGCCAAGCGGATGCGCGGGCACGGCGTCCTGCTTGGCGCCGTCGACGCAACAATCGAGGTCGACGGCTCGAACGCTCTCGCGCGGAGCGCCACGGTTCGCAAGACCAACGATGGCGAAGAGGGATTGAAGGTCACGTTCAAGCTCGAAAGCGTGGTTATCGGCGAGAACGAGAACGGCGTGACGACCGCGCCCGTCGTCGTTCCCGTCATAGGTGTCAGCGCCAAGGCCAATGCTGCGGCTAAGACCACGCTCCCGGCGACTGCCAGGATTGCGCTCGACACTTTGACCGATCTGATCGTCGACTTCGGCCAGACGCCACCAAGCAACGCCCGCACCCCCGACAACGCCAAGGCGGTGAAAATTCAGCAGTGGCGCGAGGACTGCTACCGGCGTGGCATCAGCAAGAGCGAGGAGCCGCGCGCCCGCCAGCTGGCGTTCGACCGGGCCGCGACCGCACTGCAAGCCGCGAAAGTCATCGGGGTTTGGGAGCCGTTCGTCTGGCTCGCCCGGCCATGAACTGCAAGTTGCACAGCAGGCCGATACATGGCGAACAAATAGGCGAACATCGCCGGAGGCCGAAATGTTCGCTTTGTTCGCCGCGAAAGGCCTTGCAGCGCAAGGTTTCCGGGGGTGTTCGCCCTCGGCGATATGCGAACACCCCTATAGGGGGGTGTTCGCTTTGTTCGCCTCCCGGAAGGGGGCCCACAACGCGAACGAAATGTTCGCTTTGTTCGCTTTGTTCGCCATGTAGCGACGCCAGCTTGCAACCGAAGGAGGAGGAGCATGCAAGACGAGATCGTGAAGCACATCCTGTTCAATGCCGCCGAGCTGGCTGAGCTACCGGGGAAGAAGGCCTTGGCCGAGCTGAAGCGCGCCTTCCCCGAAGCGACCACCCTCGACTTCTCCGGGCGATCACCGAGATCGACCAGCTGACCAAGCCGCTGGCGGCGCTCCAACGCTATGCCTGGGAGGAGAAGATGCAGCGCGACCGCGCCAAGATCGCGACCGCAGAGCCCGCGGCGCGGGCGACCTGAGAGGTGAGATGGTCTAAGATGTTGAGGCCGGCATCCGCTCCAGGCATGGGGGATGTCGGTCCCCTGGGTGCGCGGCCGGTTTGATCGCGATCAGCTTGCCGCGCACCTTACCGCCATCGCCGAGCGGGTGCTATCCTCCGCCAGATCGCCGAGCCCTTTCCCCCTTCTCGGGCCGCGGTCCTGGCGCGGCCTTTTCCTCGGCGGGCTGGCCGCGCCTTCTATCTTCCGCAATTGCGGAAGACAGCCGCCACGGAGAGCACCATTGCCGCGCCGCTATCACTTCAGTCGACCCGTTTCCGTCACACGCCGCGCATTGCCGCTGCGGCGCCGGCCCAAGTCTCGTCCTGATCGAGCCGGTGCGTGCGGGGGAGCGTCTCCCGGTCATGCTGGGATTGCACGAGCCGAGCGAGCTTCAGCTACGCGCCGCCTTCACACGGTCACCAACCGGCGCAACAGCCGCAACATGGTCTCTGCCTGGGCGCGCCGCGGCCAGGAAGCCTCGATCAGCCTGGAGAGCGCGCGCGTCACCACCGAGATTGCGGGAAAGCTCAGCGAGGACGGGCTGGCGATGACCACGGCGGCGCAGGCACGGATCATCGAATGGTGGACCGATCTGGAGATAGACGCCCGATAGAGCCGGTTTCCGAGCTTTTCTACAGCTGTAGAAATCATCAAATCCGAGCTTTTCCACCATGGTGGAAATCGGAGCAATCGCCCGGATCGCGCAGGTTTTGGAGCTTTATTCCCACGGGAATAAACATCGAAATCGTGACCGCAGAGCGCCATACCGAGCTTTATGCCCATGGGCATATCCCCCGCTTTGCTTGCCATTTCGCGAATAAAGAAGCGCTGACGGGCGCGTCGGCTGCCTGTCGAGGAGGGACCGGCGCGACCGCGACCACAGCCGGGCTCGCGGTAGGGCAGGCCGCAGCCGTCGAGCATCTGCCCGCCCTGACTTCGCGTCGCTCTGGCCATAGCTTCTCTAAGGAGACTTGGGGGCTGGAAGCTAAACCCTATTGACAGCATCAATTGGCACATGCGTATGGCCCATGCCATCGGAGGAATGTCTTACATGGGCCTGCGCCGGGATCGTGTGTGGTTCATTGTTGGTTGCCTAATAGTTATTATTTCTCTCGCTACTCTTACCGCCGCGAACATAGTCTATACGCGCCGTAGCACGAGAGCAATTCTGCATAGAATTGAAGAGATTTCAGCGAATCAATCTGCGAGCAACACAAATATTTCCTCTTTGAGCCTAGCTGCTGAGGCTGACCAAAGAACTCTGGCGACGGTTCAAAACGAACTGTCTAGCATACTTTTGCAGCTCAAAGGCAATTCGAACGAGCGGGCAACGTCATTTGAAAGTCGGTTTCTAAAGGACGGGGTGCCTATAGCGCAGCTGTTGAGCCTCGATGTGAGAGCTTTAGTTCGCATCCGCGGCTTAGAGGCGGTAGAACCATTACGGACATCCATCCGACACTTTATTTGGCCTGAAGGTCGCAAAATCCATCCCATTGATAAGCAATCCGACGCGCATTTTTCTTCTATCCAATCAGTAAGGTGGGCTCAGCAGTGGACCTTCACTATGGAAAATGGTGTGACATCTCACGCCTTCTTTCTGAAGTCAGCTGGAAACGGAGCGTGTCTTTTCATTTACCATGAAGGGCACGAGCCAAAGCCGATTTTCGACGTTGCACCGGTCAGGGAGATCGCGAACGCGTTCACAGGCCGTGGATGTGACGTGATTCTGCTCTCAATGCCTCTGGTCGGAGTCAATGCGCAAAATGAGATATTGATAAACGGCACACTACGGCCAATAAAATCGGACGGGCTGCATAATAGTCTTGCAGTATTGGAGAGCAAAACGTTCTCACCGTTCTCGTACTTCATTGATCCTGTTGTCCAGTCACTCGATGAAGCGCTTTCACAAAGTAAATACAATAGAGTCGGGATGTCGGTCTGAGCGGTGGTGGCTGGACCACAACAATGGTCGGTGCAATTGAACCGCGTTTGACCCACATCTATCCAGTTGCCGGCTCAATGCCTTTCGAGGTCGACATCGATCCAGCCGCAACCGGACTTAACTTTTCTTCTGCGAGGGGAGACTATGAGCAAAGCAATCAGTTTTTCTACAGGCAAGTTGCGGGTTACCTAGATTTATACTTGCCAAGTGCATCGTATCGCCCCCGTAAGGCAGTATACTTTTATAATCTCTCTGATAATTGCTGCTTCCCGGCGGTTGTATCATTCGCGTTTTCCACCGAACTTCACGATTTGGCCCAAGAGCTATTCGGGAACCAGCTTATATTCGTCGTGGATCGCATTGCAACCAAGCATGAAGTCAGTTCGGAAGCATTGCGCCAAATAGTTGCGGACTTCGCCCCGCAGTAGTTTAAAACAATCAAGTCGCTGATCCTACCCCAGCAGCAGGCTCTCTGCGGCCGCCATCGCCTCGTTCTGGTCGGTCCGCGGGAAGAGGTGGCCATAGGTGTCGAGCGTCGTGGTGATCAACTCGTGCCCCATCCGCGTCTGGACCTCCTTCGCGGTCAGCCCATAGCCGCCGGCCGCGGGCACGTTGATGCAGAGGCTGGCGTAGAAGTGCCTGAACGCATGCAGGCCGGGATACTTCGCTTCCCAGATCGGCCGACCTTCGGCATCGCGCTGGCCTGTGTCGACGGTGACGCCGGACGCAAGCTGGATCGGGATCAGCCCTCGGGTCCTGATGTTTCCGGCTTCTTCGATGTTGCCGTCCCCATTGGGGAACACGAGATGGCTGGGCTTGGCCGGCTCGCGCAGGCGCTTCCCGTCTGCGTCGAGCTGATCGCCGAATGGCCGCGGATAGATCAGCTTCCAGGCCTTCAAGGCGTTGAGCACGACCGGCGAGAGCGGGATCGTGCGCCGAGCGGCCTTCGACTTGACCGCGCCAAGCTTGTTCCACTGATCGGCGCGCTGCCTGACCGTGATCGTGCCGGCGACGAAGTCGACATCGGCCCATTTCAGGCCGCGCAGCTCGGATGAGCGCAACCCCGTAAAGATCAGCGTGAGCATGAGCGGCCGCCATCTGTCGTCGCCGAGCGCGCCGACGATGGCTTTGATCTCAGCCGGCACGGGAATGTCGACGCCGACCTGAAGCAGCTCTTTGTGCCGGGCATCAAGGGCGCCTGCCGGCTTGCGGCCTTTACGGAGGTCCCGCACCGCATTGTGTGCGATCAAGCCTCTTTCCTGCGCGTCGGCGAGCAGGCCGCCGAGGCTGACCATCACCCGGCTGACCATGTCATGCGTCCGCTTCTGCCCGCGGAGCGCCTCTTTCGGGAAATCGGCCGGGTAGGGCGTGGCGAGCAGCTCGTCCCTGAAGGCGCGCACCCGCGGCACGGAGAGTGCCGTCAGCTTCACGGCGCCGATCAGGGGGAGGATGTGATAGCGCAAATGCCGTTCGCGCTGATTGAGCGACGACTGCTCCAGGCCATCGCCGCGGCCGGTGGCCTGCCATAGCTCGCCCGCCTCGCTGACCAGCACGGTGGCGCTGGCCGGGGTATGGGTGCCGCGCTGGACCTCGCCGCCAACCTTGATCAGGAATGCCTCGGCCGCCTGCTTGGTGCGGGAGCTATTGTTGCGGCGGCGCTTGCCGGCCTGATCGACATAGTCGACCTGCCAGCGGTTTTTGGTGCCGCTGCTGGTGGTGATGGTGATCGGCCTGATGGGCACGGCTCTCCCTCCTATACGGTCTCGGTTTTGGGTGGTGCGCCGGATGGATTTGGCTCACATTTGGCACACATTCCGGCTGCTCACTCGGATGTAGTCCGTTTCCGTATAGATTTCAAGAGGTTCAGAATGAGGTATCTTAAGCCTCCAAAGGTATCATAATCCTTGTGTCGGTGGTTCGAATCCCTCCTCCGCTACCACCAAAAACGCGACATTCAGCGGCGTAGTGGTCTTCGACCGGAACTGCGCGGGCCTGAGCCGAGCTAATTGCCGTCGATCGCCGTGCCGATGCGGGCGATCGCCTGCTGATAGACGCTCGCAGAGTTCCAGCCGGCGATGGCGCCCATGTTGCCCGGATACCCTGCGCCGGCCCGCCAGCCGTGTGCCCTGAGAAAGTTGGCCGTGGATATCAGCGCAGTATTCTTGTCCCGCAGGTTGCCGACGCCGTATTTCAGAGCGTTCCCGGGCAGGAACCCTGTCTGACCGATCTCCCCATGCATGGCGCCGACCGAGCCCGCACTTAGCGTCCCGCTGTCGACCAGCTTGAGCGCCGCGATGGCATGCGGCGCGAAGAACTGCGGGCGGCGGCAGTCATAGGCGAGCGTCACGATCGCCGAAACGGTGTTCTGCTTGCCCATGGAGGCGCCGAAGCCGGTCTCCATGCCCCAGATGGCGAGCAGTACCCCGGGGGGCACGCCGTAGGTTCGCTCGATCTTGTCGAACAGTGCTGCGTTCGCCTTCTTGAGCGAACGGCCCTTGGAAATGATCGCGGACCCGCCGCGTCGGTTCATGAAGGCGTCGACCGAGCCGCTGAAGGCCTGCTTGGAGGAACGGTCGGCCCGGATGGTGCCCGTGGCGTATTTCGCGCCGGCAAGCGCCGCAAGGCCCTTCTGCTTGACGCCGGCGGCCTTTGCCTTGTCCGCAAATTCCACTTTCCACTGTTCAAATCCGGCCGCGCTGTTGCCGCAGGAGGCCGCCTGAGCAGCGCTCGTCAGAAGGCATGAGGCAACGGCAGCCGCCGCGGCAATCGACTTAGCTTCAGCAATGAATGCCATTCCGTTCTCCCCATGAGTTTGAACCGTCATTCCTTCGGCACTCCGCAACCGAGGCGGACAACATCACCACACGCCCGGCACCAGCCGGTAGCGGACGCTTCGGGTGTACTCGGCATAGCCGTCGAGCTCGCGCAGCAGCATCGCCTCCTCATCGAGGATTCGTAGCGCAAGAACGGGCACGAAGACGATGACAAACAGCAGCCCCCAGTAGGAACCCAGCGCAAGCGGCACGCCGACCAGCATAACCAGTGCACCGACATACATCGGGTGCCTTACCAGGGCGTATGGACCGCTCGAGATCACCGTCTGACCCTCCATGGTCTCGATGGTCGAGGCACCGAAGCTGTTGCGGCGAAATACCAGGAGGTCGATCATCAGCCCGAGCCACACAAGGAAGGCTCCGAAGACCGACACCCAGTCCGGCACATCGGACCACCCGAGGCGATGGTCGAGCGCCGAGACCAACGGCAGGGCGGAGAAGGCGACAAATGCCAGCCCCACCAGTGCTTTCTGAACGGGCCGCGTCTCGGCTTGCGGGCCGAACTTCATCCGCCGTTGAAGCAGGGCAGGATCGTGGCGCGCCAGATAGAGCCCGATCAGGTTGGTGGAGAGCGCAAAAACGATGATGAAGAGCCAGCCCTGCCAGTACGCAACCGTGCCTGCGGGGACGAACACGAGGACGGCGATAACAACCAGCCCGATGATTGAAGCTCGTAAGGTGCGCAGGGTCACGACCGTCTCGCAAGATGCAAGATGGCACTCAGTTTACATCCGATTCGGTGTAACGAAACCATCGGTACTCCGCGAAGACCTTGATTCTAAGCGCTCGACGGGTGATCGACAAACTTGCAACGGGTGAGACACGTTTCATGCGCTACGGCTTCATCGGCCTTGGAAATCTTGGCGGGCATCTGGCTGCCAGCCTCCTCGGTGCCGGCTTCAAGATGACGGTCCACGACCAGAACCGGCTAGCGGCGAACCGCCTGATCGAACTCGGCGCCGTGGGAGCCGAGAGTGCCGAGGCGCTTGCCAAGGATTGCGACGCGGTCATTACCTGCCTGCCCTCGCCGAAGGCCTCCGAACTCGTCCTCGGCCAGATTCTCAAAACCATGAGGCCTGGATCCACCTGGATCGAAATGTCGACGCTGGGCCGCGACGAAATCCTGCGCCTGGCCGCTGTCGCTGCCGAGCGCGACGTGAAAACGATGGAACTGCCGGTGACCGGCGGCGTGCATCTCGCAGCCCAAGGCAAGATCACGATGCTGGCGGGCGGAGACAAGGATCTGTTCGAGCTGCATCGCCCGGCTCTGGAGGGGATGGGCGACAAGATCTTCCATATGGGCCCGCTCGGCAGCGCCTCGGTGATCAAGGTCATCACCAACATGCTGGCTTTCATCCATCTCGTGGCTGATGGCGAAGCTTTGATGCTGGCGAAGCGCGGCGGACTGGATCTTGGCCAGGCCTGGGCGGCGATCAAGGCCAGTTCCGGCAACAGCTTCGTTCATGAAACCGAGGGCCAGCTCATCCTCAACGGAAGCTACGACGTCGCCTTCACCATGGACCTTGCCCTAAAAGACCTTGGCTTTGCCATGAAATTCGGCCGCGAATTCGACGTGCCGCTCGACTTGGCAGGACTGACCAACCAGACGTTCATCAGGGGGCATGCCGCCTACGGTGGCGACGCGCAATCGACGCAGATCGTCAAGCTGCTCGAGGATGTCGTCGGCACGGATCTGAGAGCAGACGGATTTCCCGCTCGTCTCGGCTAATGGAAGAGACCTCGGTCAAGGAGGGGTCCAGCCAGGTTTCGGACCGGTCAGCCGACAAACGCTGCAACGGCGTTTCGGACGCGGTCGAGATGTGCCAGCTTCCGGCTTTCGGACACGCTGTCCATGTTGTAAAGGGCCACATACTTGGTCCGGCAAACCGTGCTGCAGAGTGAGCGGAAGCCGCGCAGCAATGTTCGCCTACCCGGCTGGCCCATCACCCAGGAGAGCAACGGCGAAGCACCACAGGTGGTCAGCACCAGCAGCCGGTTGATGTGCCGCAATTTCGGCCTGGGCCCAAGCAAAGACGCCGTGATCTCGAAGGCGAATCCCGGCACCATCACGCGTTCGAGCCAGCCTTTCAGCATGGCCGGAAGCCCGTACCACCAAGTCGGATAGATGAACACCACGGCTTCAGCCCAAAGGACATGCTGCGCCTGGTCGCGGATCGGCTCGAAATTGTCGTCGTCTCTGAAATAGCGGCGCCATTCCTCCATGCTCATCACCGGATCGAACCCTGCGGCGTAGAGGTCGACGAGGTGCACCTCTTGGCCGCGCTTCTCAAGGGCGTCGATGGCGGCGTCGCGGACAGCTGCGTTGAAGCTTTGTTCGCAAGGATGGCAATAGACAACGAGGACCTTCATGCCGTTGCTCAAGGGGTGTTGCGGTCGCCGGAGGGGTTATTCCTGCTTTGGTGATGATCCTCAACCGCGTTTGCGGTGTCGAAGTATTCGCGCCATGACAAAATGCGCCCCTCTCGGTCGAGGTCGATGAGAATTGCGTCCTCGGTCCGGCTGCGCGATCCGTCCTGCCGGCGCGTCACCTCCCAAAGCCACTCCAGCGCGACACGCCTGCCGTCGGCCGAGGCGAAGACGTTGGTAATGGTCACTCTGAGATCGCCGTAGTCGCGAAAGAAGTTCTCGACCGTCCGCCCGAGCTCATCGATCGAAATGCGATTTCCAGGTGCGGTCAGAACGCCTTGCGGATGCCAATCGCCGACGGCTGCGGAGAAATCTCCCACAGTCCAGGCCTTTGCCTGCCGTTCAATCATCGCCAAGGTGTGCGGGTCGCAATCGATTGCCGCGTCGGGCGCCAAAAAAGTCACAGGACAGATCCTCCGAAACCGAAGATGAGCCGGGCCGCCAGTGCTACAATAAAAACCACGGCGCAGGCAGCAATGAAAAGCTTTTCGACGACCGAAAGGGTTTCGCGTGACGGATTGAGGTAGGTACGATCCGCCGAACCCCTGAACGCCTTCGCTTGTAGGGCGATCTCCACATGCTGCGCCTTGGTCAGACAGATCAAAATCAGCGGCACGAGCAGCCTCGCCAGCGCAACCAGTTTGCGCACCATCCCGACACTGTCGATGTCGATGCCGCGCAGCCGCTGCGCCTCCTTCATCCCCTCCAGTTCCTGAAAGAGCATCGGCACAAAGCGGAAAGTCGTCGAGAAAAGAAAGGCTATTCGGTAAGGAATGCCGATCCGGACGAGGCCGAGGACTATGTCGCTCGGCTCGCAGGTCATGAACACCAATTGAAAGGCGAGCATCGGGATCAGGACGCGGCAGCACACCACCAACCCGAACAAAAGACCTTCGAAATAAAAGATGTTGAGGCCGCCGAGAACGGGCACGTGCGCGGGGACGACAAACACCGGCGTTGCCCCGAACGGCGACCACAGGCCCTGGATCAGGGTGATCAGGACGAGCGCCGGCAACAGCACCGCAACCAGCTTGCGGATGGTGGTCAGGGTCACCCCGGCGGCGAACATCATGGCCAGTATGGCGATCAGGAACGCTGCCTGAAGCAGGATGCTGTTCCAGATGAAGATCAGCGTGCTTGCCAGAAGCAGCAGCGCGAACTTCGCTCGCATATCGAGCCTGGCGATCGCTGAGCCGCCGGACAAGTTCTGCAGTGCGTAGCCGGCCATTCAGGCGACTCCCGACGGAACGGCGAGGAGCTCGGCGAGATCGTCGGGTCCCAGAGGACGGAGCGCGCGCAAGCTGGGAAAGCTTTCGGCGAAGCGAACGGTTTGCGGCGGTATCAAGCCGGACCTCTCCAGCCCCTCCTGGTCGTAAAGGACATCTCGAAGGGGACCGTCGAGCGCGATTTTACCCGCGTCCATCACCACAAGGCGTTCGGCGAAGCCGGGCAGAAGGTAGAGATGATGGGTTATCAGGACCGCTGTCTTGCCGCGCTGGTTGAGCGTGCGGAGCATTTCGACGATGGCCATTGCGCCGCGCCAATCCTGGCCGGTCGTCGGCTCGTCGAAGATCAGAATTTGCGGCTCGAGCGCCAGCACAGCGGCGATCACAACGCGGAGCCGGTCGCCGCGGCAGAGCGAAATCGGATGCCGATCATGCGCCCAAGCAAGGTCCATCGCATCGAGCGCACGCGCCACGCGCGCGTCACTCTCGTCCTTCGGCCGGCCCATCATGGACAGGGCAAACCCGACCTCCTTGGCGACCGAGTTGCAAAAGATCTGTTGGTGCGCGTTCTGCGGGATGTAGCCGATCCGTTGCGCCAAATCGCTGACCTTCAGATCGGCGATATCGCTGCCGCTCACCCGCACCATGCCCGTTGTCGGGGCGAGCAGCCCCAGGAAATGCCGCACCAACGTCGACTTGCCGCTGCCGTTGCGGCCGGCGATGGCCAAGAACTCGCCCTCCCTGACCGTGAGATCGACCCCCCGCAGTGCCTGAGTTCCATCGGGGTAGGAATGGGTCAGTCCGCTGACGGCGAGCACGGCCCGCGAAGCGTTGATGGAGGGCGAGGTGGGCGAAGCCGTCGGAACCGACGGCACCGGCAGGGGACGATCGACATAGCTGTCTCGAGCAGCCGCCATGGTCACGGCAAATGTTTGCGGCATGGACGGGCTGGCCGGAGATTGTGCCAGCACCTCCAACGACCGAACGATATCGGGCGGTCTTACCTTGAGGGATCTGAGCTTGGCGGTCTGCGAGAACACGGTCGCCGGCGACCCTTCGGCAATGATCCTGCCGTCGGCGAGCAGCACGATGCGATCGGCGATCTCAGCCAGTTCTTCGCTGGCATGGCTGGCAATCATCACCGTCAGCCCGTTCTGACGCTTCAGCCTGTCGAGGATGGCGAACACCTCGGCCGTGGCGACGGGATCGAGCTGTGACGTCGGCTCGTCGAGCACCATGATGTCGGGCGAGAGCGCGAGCGCCGATGCGATCGACAACCGTTGCTTCTGGCCGCCCGACAGGTTCGCCGGGTGCTTGGCCTCGAGACCGGTGAGACCCACCATGCCGAGCGCCGCGCCGACCCGGCGACGAATCTCCGAGGTGGGCACCATAAGATTTTCGAGCGCGAACGCGACCTCCTCGGCCACGCTGGTTGAGGTGATCTGCGTGTCCGGATCCTCGAAGACCATGCCGACATGGTGGGCGAGCCGGCTCGTCGGCGTCTCGATCGAGTCGAGACCGGCGATTTGGACGCGGCCGAAGAACTCGCCGCCGAAGAATTGCGGCACGATGCCGTTTATGGCGAGACAAAGTGTGGTTTTGCCGGCGCCGGTCGGGCCGACGATCCCGACGATTTCGCCGCGTTTGACCGACAGATCGATCTCGGCGAGAGCCATCAGCTCGCCGCTCGGATAGCGATAGCCGACCGCCTCGAAGCGCAGGATCGGCGAAACTGCCGGCTCCGCTGGCGTCGCCTCATCGCCAGCCTGCAACTCAATATCCCGCCATCTGTGCCTTAGCGAGCGGTGAGCGACGAATTGCGGTGACCAGCGGAACGGCGATCAGCGCACCGACCGCCGTAAACACGACGCGCTCCAGCAAGATGATGACGATCAGCGGCGGCCACACCTCGGCAGGCCACGGATTGGTGGCGAAGGCCGGCACCCAATTCAGCTGGATTCCGGCGGTCGAGCCGAAGAAAAACACCACAAAGTAAGCGAGGAAGACCTGCCAGGCCGGGCCACCGTTGCGGATGAGGTCGATCGCCCGGTTGCGGACTTGCGGAATAGCGATCAGGATCAGGGCGATGTCCACGGTGAAGACGTTGCTCAGCCACAGGCCAAAGCCGATACCGTAGGCCAATGCCTGGTAGAGATAGATGAGATGGGCGATCAGCGTGATCACCCACGGCACATACCAGTAAGACCTACCGGGATACATGACCATACCGACCGCGAAGGCGCTCATCGCGCCCATCAGTGGGCTCCACGGACCCAGATTTGTGTACGGCGCGATAATGTTGCCGATCACGATGCCGATCACCGAAGCGATGGGGCCGGCGATCGGTCCGAGCAAGAGGCCGAGAATCGGATGGATGACGTCATGGAACGGCCAGCCCCCGCCCATGCCGCCAACCACGATCGAGGCTGGAATGAAAGCCAGGACCGCGACCAGGGCCGCCAAGATGGCAGTGTAGGACACCGGCGCGCCGCCGATAGACACGCCGCCGGTGGTCGTTACTTTGCGAGCCTGTGGTCCTTCCGCTGTCATCGGCTTCCCCTTTGCAGACGGCTTGTCGCTGTTCTTGTCTTGCCGTGACCAATGTTGACCCAAAGATCGAACACCTGCAAGGAATTCGTCCCACTGGACTTCGGTCCGCGGGGCTCGACAGCGGGCGCCGAGGCTCACGCAATCAGCAACGGTTTCCGGTCATCTCCGGCGTCGATCGAACCGATGGGCCGCGCCGTGCGTTCGCCCCGATCTGCCGGGTGATGCCGGGTCGATGTGTGCGAGACGATCTTTGACGGCCATCTCATAAGTCTTACTAAGAGGTGGCTTGAGCGGCCGGACGCTGCTCCGGCTCGGAAATTACAGGACGATCGCCGGCATGCCCGGCTCGTCTGTCATTCGCGGGTGCCTTCCCTGAGCTTCTGGGCGTAGACGTTGATGATGAGCGCTGCCAGCAGGATGAGCCCGCGGATCAGGATTTTCAGAAAGCTGTCGATCTGGATGTGATCCAGGCCATTGTTCAAGACACCGAGCACAAGCAGGCCGATGATCGTATTTCCGATGCCGCCTCGCCCGCCGAAGAGGCTGGTGCCGCCGACCACCACCGCGGCGATTGCATCGAGCAGGAAGGTATCGAACTGGTCCTGCTGCGCCGATCCGAAATACGCCACGCCGAGCATGCCCGCGATGCCCGAACACATCGCGCTGATGATCATCACGGCAGCAATGATCTTCTTGACGTTGACGCCCGAATATTCGGCAGCTTCGCGGCTGCCGCCGACCATGTAAACGTAGCGGCCGAAACGCGTATAGGTAAGCACCAGGTGCGCCACCAGCAAGAACAGCAGGCAGACCACGATCGACCACTTCACGCCAAGGATCGTGCCGGAACCCAGCACGGTGATCAGGTCGGGATAGTTGTAGGCGATCTGGCCGCGGACGAGCATGGCTGAGATGCCGTTGGCGATCTGCATCATGGCAAGCGTCATGATGAAGGACGGGATACCGACGATCGTCACACCGAACGCATTTATCAAGCCGAGCGTGAAACAACTCGCCAATGTCAGGATGATGGCGAGCACTCCGTTCAGCGGCAGGTTGGCGATGTTCACGTAGTCCGGCTGCAGCGTGAAGAAGGCCACCATGATACCGACGGCATTGGCAATCGCAGCGACCGACAGGTCGATCTCGGCGGTCAGGATGACGAAGGTCAGTCCGACGGCAATGATGCCCGTTATCGAGGCCTGCGAGAGAATGTTCATCAAGTTGTCGAACGTTCTGAAACTCTCCGCCTGCGTCGAAAAAAATACGACCAGTGCGATCAGCGTGAAGACAGGCGCAATGTTGCGCATCTGATCGTGGAGGAACCGCTTGATGTCGGTGCGGTGCGCCGTGTCGTTTGTGACGGTCATCTCAACTGTTTTTCGGGCGAGCTGCCGTGGAAGATCGGGCTGATGAGGTCAGGCCGCATCGAGGAGATCTCCCTTCTCGATGCGGCCGCTGACGAACTGCTTGGCGACAGTGCCGCGTTTCAGCACCGTGACACGGTCGGCCAGGTTGAGGATGGTCTCGGGCTCTGTCGACAACACCAGGACGGCCACGCCCTTCTCGCGCAGTGCCTTGACGATCCGGATCACGTCCTCCTTCGCGCCGACATCCATGCCGCGCGTCGGCTCCGAGAGGATCAGGACTTTGGGCAGGTAGGTGAGCCATTTGGCAAGGGCAACCTTCTGCTGATTGCCGCCGGAGAGATTGCCAAGCGCGATATCGGTTTTCGGCGGACGGATCTGCAGATCCTCGATGTGTCTAACCGCGATTTCCCGCTCACGCCGCAGCTTGAGCAGGATGCGGCCGATACGGCCGAGGATCGAGATCGAAACGTTCTTGTAGACCTGCTCGCTGCGGAACAGCATCATGCCACGACTTTCGGCCACAAAGGCGATGCCGGCACGTCGTGCCGCCGCAGTTGAACGAAAGGTCACGGGCTTGCCGTCGATCGTGAGCGTGCCTCCCGTCAGTCGGCCCTTGCCGAACAGCGCCCGGGCGAGTTCGATCTGGCCGCAGCCCATGAAGCCATAGACGCCGGTGATCTCGCCACTGCGCAGCTTGAGCGACACGTCGCGTATCATATTGCCGTCAGCGAGGCCGCTGGCCTCCAGCACGACCGGCCGGCTGTCGTCACCGGAAAGGTCGGCGCCTTCCCCCATGTGCATGTCGGCGGAGCCGCGACCGATCATGTGCGAGATGATGGCGTCCTTGGTGAGATTGGATTTGGCTTCCGTGACGACCTTGCGGCCGTTGCGGAAGACAGTGATCCGGTCGGAGATGGCGAGCACGTCGTCGAGGAAATGCGAAATGAAGACGATGGTGCTGCCCTTCTCCTTGAGGCGGCGGAGCGCGGCGAACAATCTCTGCACTTCCGGTGGTGAAAGCGCCGAGGTCGGCTCGTCGAGAATGATGATGCGCGCGCCCGAGAACAGCACGCGCGAAAGTTCGATGAGCTGCTGGATGCCGACCGGCAGGCTGCCCATGCGCGCCTTGGGGTCGATGTCGAGGCCAAGCGTAGCAAGCTGCTTCTTGGCCTCGCGCTTCATTTGCGCCCAGTCGATCACCGCACCTGCGGTAACGGGCTGCGATCCCAGGAAGACGTTTTCGGCAACCGTCAGATCCGGAACGATCGACAGCTCCTGGTGGACCATGCCGATCCCCGCGGCCAGCGCGTCGCGCGGCGAGCGCAGGTGCACGACCTTGCCGTTGACCCGCATCTCGCCATCGAAGCCGTGATAAACTCCGGCAATCAGCTTCATCAAAGTCGACTTGCCGGCGCCGTTCTCACCGACCAGGCCATGCACTTCGCCTTCGACAAGGGAAAAATCGACGTCGCGCAGCGCGTGGATGCCGCCGAATGCCTTCGACACGCCGATCATCTCGAGAATCGGTCGCTCACCGGGCGGCAAGCTCGACGGCGAAGGCCCCGCGGGGCCTTCGCGCTGCTGTTCAGATTGGAAGGCCAACGTCCTGCCGATCAGATCAGGAAGTTCTTCTGCAGCCAGAGATGTCCTGGGGCGGTGTCCTTGGTAATGACAGGGCCGTCTGCCCAGATATAGCTGGGGATGCCGCCCGTCCCGGTCTTCTCGCCGCCGGCCGCCGCGGCGACACCGGCCGCGACCGCCCAGCCGTGAACGCGGCATGACGGGTTTCGCACAGTGGCGATCATCGTGCCTTCGAGGACGGCGTTGACGGCCGGCGGCATCGCGTCGACGCCGCCGATGACGATGTCCGTGCGATCCTTGGATTTCATGACGTTGTGCGCTGCCAGCGCCATGTCGTCATTGTGGAAGAATGCACCGGCGATCTCCGGATATTTGGTCAGCAACGATTCCCAGATGCGCGCGACCTTGGTGACGTCCCAATCGGCCGGCTGCTCGTCGAGGACTTTGACGTCAGGATATTTGGCCACCACTTCGTGAAAGCCCTTGGCGCGGCCCTGCGCACCAGTGTGGCCGAGCGCACCTTGCGTCATGATGACGTTGCCCTTGCCGCCGATCGCTTTCATCAGCGCCTCGGTCACGATCGACCCCATGAAGATGTTGTCCGGCGCGATGAAGGTATGGAGCGCCAGTTGGCCTTCCGGCGCCATCATGGTGTCCATGGCGATGACCGGAGTGCCGCTGTCGATGACTTTCTTCACCGGGTCATTGAGTGTGCCGATTCCGAAGGTCTGGATGGCAACGAAATCCCACTTCTGCGTGGCGAGATTATCGATCGCCGCGCGTTGCTTGGTCGCCGAGAGCTCACCGTCGAACCAAGTGATCTCCACGTTCATCAGCTTGCCCCAGGCCTCCGCCGCTTGCTTGCCCTGGGCACACCAGGTCGCCTGCAGGCCGGCGTTGCTCATCGCTGCCTTGAGCGGCTTGCCGGACGGCTTCAGCTCCTGAGCGATCGCCGGGTCAAACCCGGCCATGTTCAAGAGAGCGCCGGCCAGAGCCGTCGCACCCAGCGCTTTGAATACGTCACGGCGCGACGCAGAAGCTTCCACAATCTCATCAATCACAATTTTTTCCTCCCGATGGCCGGCATCAGACGCCGGCAAAAAAATTCACCCTGCACTTCAAACCGGATCCGGTCACGGGAACTACCGTGCGTCGGGGCAGGGAAGCGAACCGTCGAACGCCACGTCCTCGGCCTCCTCCCGAGTCCGACCACAGCTCCACTGCTGCCAAAACAGCTATGACAGCGCTGAAATGGGATCAAGCAAAATGATAGCGCTGTCATTTCGGGTTCACGGGATATCGCCATGGCGCGCAAGGCGCCTGGATGGGTTCTCGGCGGCGCTGCGGCAACCTTGGCGGGTCGATCAGGGGAGCACTTCGGCCAGTTCGATCAAGTTGCCGAACGGGTCGCTGAAAAAGGCCAAGCGGCGGCTGATCGCAGCCAGCTCGAACGGCTCGGCGACGATGGTGACACCACGGGAGCGGAGCTGATCGGCGGTTTCGTTCACATTCGTCACGTTCAGACAGAAATGGTGGTAGCCGCAATAGTTCAGGCTATTCCCGAGGTCGGTATAGGGCCGGACTTCTTCGGGTGCCCGTTCACCTCCGCCCAGGATCTCGATGTAGAAATCGTCGTCGTTCGGCGGGGCGATATAGGCCAGCTTCTCGTCGGCGAAGTCCCATTCGGCCACCACCCGAAAATCGAGCTTCTCGACATACCAGCGCTTGGCAGCTTCCAACTCGGGGGTACGCATTGCGACGTGGTGGCCGTGCATATCGGCGAACGGTGAGTTGGTATTTTTTGCGGGCAAAACGAAGTCAGCCATAATCTTTTCCCTTGGTTGTCGCCGGCTTGATTGCCGTCCGATCGGGAAGCTTCGTCTCCTGGTCTCCTTGCGTCATTGCCGGCTGGCGTTGACGATCCGAAACGGGAGCATGGGCGACCCAGCCGCAGCACAAGCCTGTGCTAGTCTAATCTACCGGTCGCTGCACGGGAGGGCGAACTGTGAACATAGCGATGCAAATGCCGCTTCATCCGACATGGCAGAACATCGCCCTACGCCTGCTCATGACCGTTGTTGCCGGGCTTTGATCGGGCTTGACAGGGAGTTGCGCGGGCATGCGGCGGGATTTCGGACAACCATCCTGGTCGGGCTTGCGGCATGTGTGGCGATGGTCGAAGCCAATCTCCTGCTTTCGCTCAGCGGCAAAGCAGCCGACTCTTTCGGCGCCGCTGACGTGCTCCGCCTTCCGTTAGGCAATCAGTGCGCCGCCGCGCTGGCGTGATTGAGGATCAGGAAAGGCGTGGAGACCAGCGTCCGGGCTGCCGTGCCCAGGCTGGCGGCCGCGTCGGACGGGCTGGCGCCGTCCCCGTCGGTGATCGCCTGGCCGGCAATCAGCCGCTCTCCGATCAGCTGCACGATCCGCGGGCTGGTGGCGAACGTGTTGTGATTGAGCCCGCCGCTGTCGACCTGGCTGGTGTCGATGAACACGAGCTTCGGGACATTGGCGAAATCCGCTTGATAGTCGCGGCTATTGACGTCGATGCTGCCCACCCGGGTCACGCCGCCGGCCAGCGCGCTGGAGATACCCAAGGCGCGGTCCCGTCCCGAGACGAAGACCGTGATCAGCGGCCGCCGCGGGCCGATGTCCTCCAGCTGCCGCCGGAACACGTCGACATCGATGTCGGGGGAGGCGAGGATGACGTTGTTGAACTTTTCCGGAATGCCATGGCGCTCGAGGGCGATCTGCTGCAGCGCTTCCATCGCGATCCACGCCCCCATGGAGTGAGCGAGGATGGTGATCTCGCTCACCTGCGGGGTGGCCGCCGCCTGCAGCAGAACGTCGGCGAGATAGCTGCGCGAGAAGTTGGCGCTCTCCTTGTCGTAATTGTAGTGCAGAAGGCGGCCACGCGACGGCCAGGTGAAAAGCAGGGGAGCGGCACCCGAATCGGTATCATGGGCGATCTGGGCAAACCGGAAGAGCGCGGCGTCGAACTGGGTGTTGAAGCCGTGCACGAAGACCAGAACCCGTCGCTTGTTGTTGGCGACCCGGGAAAACCAGGTCGTCACCGCGTTGCGCTGCAGCGGTTCGGCGGATTGAATGGCGAAGCTGCGCTGTGGGTCGCCCGGGAGGCTCCTCGGCCATTGAACCGTGCCGACCTGCCGGCCGGGCGGCAGCGAGACCACCACATTGGCGAGCGACATGGCATGGCCGCGCTCGCCGGTGAAGTCCGCCCCCGATGGACCGGCAGGGGCACGCGTCGTCGCGACCAGCATGTCGACGGTGGTCGGCGCAGACGCCTGGTCGCTCGGGTGGACCGGCTGGGCCGGGACTCCGGCACACGCACAGAGAACCGCGATCCAGCCGGTTTGCAGAAGGCGCACCAGGGCCTGCCACGCCGCGGCGCCGGCGCCTGGCGCAGACGGACGCAGCGAGCCGATCCGGGATTGCAACGCGTCAGCCAAGCGAGATCGATCCCTCAATGATCCTGCTCTACGACCGCCAATCGTTCGGCCAGCATGTCTTTCAGCCGGACGATATCGGCAGCGTTCCAATCGGTGACATTCGTCACCGCGATCCAGGCGTCGACGTAATGCTGCGGCGCATAGACATGGCCATGCCCCATCGGGCTGGTGGTGGCCATCGCCATATCGAGCAACAGCTGAAGAAACGTTACCAGAGGATACCAACGCAGCTCCGGCGACACGTCCGGGCCGCGCGGCGCGCGCATCCAGTCGGGCACGCTGTACCAGGATGCATAGTCGAAGAAGGTGACGGGGTCGCTTGCATATTGCAGATAGACGATGCGCATCGGCCCCCATCGGGCACCGTCAAGGCCGAGCGCATCGCGCTGATTGGTGAAGCGGAAGACGGACCCGTCGCGGACCCGCGGCAGCCATTCAGGGGACCCCGGATTGCGGTTGCGCGTCACCTCGTTCCAGATCCGGTTGGTGAATGGCGGCCCGCTCCACAGAGCGCCCTGATAGGGGTCGCCGAGCACGTCGAACAAGTCGGCCGAGAGCTCGGAGCTCATCGAGCCGAGGCTGAGGCCATGCAGATAAAGGCGCGGACGGTGATCCTTGGGCAGCGACGTCCAATAGCCGTAGACCGCGGCGAAAAGGTCGCGTGCAGCCTCGCTGCCGTGCTCGGGCTCGACGAGCAGCGACAGCCAGCTGGTGAGATAGGAATACTGCAGGGCAACGCTCGCAACGTCGCCGTGGAGTAGATATTCGACGCCGTCCATGGCCGCCGGATCGATCCAGCCGGTCCCGGTCGGCATGACGACGATCAGCACCGCACGCTCGAACGCTCCGGTCCGCTTCAGCTCGGCGAGCGCCAGCTCGGCCCGCTCGGCGGTGGTCGGCGCGGCATTGAGCCCGACATAGACGCGCACCGGCTCCTTGGCGGACTTGCCGGTAAAGGTGGCGATCTCGGCCTGGCCCGGGCCTGACACGATGTATTCCCTGCCGGCTCGTCCGAGATCGTCCCAACCGATCAGCGAGGCTGTGCTGCCGGTCTTGAGCGGATCGCTCGGCGGCTGGCGTTCCGGCTCGATCAGAGCGTCGAACTCGCGAAAGGAGGAATCGGCGAGATGCAGCGCGAAACGGAAGATCACGCCGTTGGCCACGGACCAGAACACCAGGACGGCGACAGCGAAGCCGATGACATTGGCCAGCCGCCGCGGCACGATGCGGCCGACGCTGGCCGCAACGCCGCGGACGGCGAGCCCAAACAGCCGTCCCAATCCAATCAGCACCAGGAAGGTGAGCAGCGCGATCAGCCCCACCTCCAGCGGATGCTTCGTTTCGACGGGCGGCATTTCCATGACCCGCCGGATCGAGTTCTGCCATTCGGCAGCCTGCCAGAGGAAGGTCGCCAGGACCGAGCCGCAGAGGACGGCCGCGGCAAGCTTGGCGTAGCGGACCGCACGCCCTCGAGGCGCCGGCAGCTGCAAATAGGCGTAGAGCCATTGCGCTGCGGCGCCGAGACCATAGCCGACGGCCAGCGCGCAGCCGGACAAGACGCCCTGGGTGAGATAGCTGCGCGGGATCAAGGTCGGCGTCAGCGACGCGGCGAAGAACAGGGTGCCGAGCACCAGGCCGGGGACGGAAAACGATCGCCAAAGGCGCAGCAGGAGATTTCGCGTCACCGGATTTTTCGGCCTGTTCTCTCGAGTGATCCGCGCTACGGCTGCCGGAGCGGCGTCCATTTCTATAGGCGATGGATTGCATCGAGCGAAGAGCAAGATGCAAGCTCGGCTGCTGGGCTCGATGACGCGGAACGGACTCGGCGATGAGTTGGGAGGATCTGCAGGAGAGGTTGCGGGCCTCGGCAACCCGGCCGGAAAAGGCTCAGCCCGGCATCCAGCCGCCGCCGACCATGAATTTGCGAGCGATGGTGCGACCGATGCCGGAGCTTGCGCCGGTCGGAATAGCCACCTTGCCTTTGGGCATCGTCATGCGCCACCTTCCCTCAGTTGGTTCGCGAGTGGAAGAGGGCGGCCATGCCGAAGCGAAGTGCGGGAATCCTGATGTACAGGTGCCCCGGCGAGGCGGTCGAGGTGCTGTTGGTGCATCCGGGCGGGCCATTCTGGGCCAAGCGTGATCTCGGCGCCTGGTCGATCCCCAAGGGTGAGTACGAGCCGGACGAGGACCCGGAAAGCTGTGCCAGACGGGAGTTCGCCGAGGAGCTGGGTGTCGAGCCGCAAGGCACCTTGCGGCCGCTCGGCGAGCTGCGCCAGGGCGGCGGAAAGCTGGTCACGGCCTTTGCGCTCAGCGGGGATTTCGACGCCGGAACGCTCAATGGCAATACCATCACGATGGAGTGGCCGCCGCGCAGCGGGCGCCGGCAATCGTTCCCCGAGGTCGATCGCGCCGCATGGTTCACGCTGCCGGCCGCCCGCGGCAAGATCATCGCCGGACAAGCTCCGTTCCTCGACCGGCTCGAAACCCTGATCTCAAGCTGAGCGGGTGGGCCGGCGCCATCGTTGCGGGCAAAGCAAGCAGGATTGTCGGATACAAAGGGCAATCGGAAGGTATTTGCTGCCGGCATGACCGCCGGTGTCGCGCGAGCGATTGGAATGGGGCGGCCCGCGACGGGATGTTGCCGATGGGGCCCGGGCGCAGATCGCCAGCAAGCCGCCGAAAGGCCGAGGCAAGAATCCCGCCCTTGCACCGATGCCGGCAGCTCAAAGCCCCCTAAGCCGATCGACAATCACCATGATTGCCTCACAGCCGTCCGACCGGACGGCGAGACGACTATCCCACCGCGTGCGCTGCAAAGGGTAAAAAACGGATCTGGCCCGCCTGTGCCGGCTTTGCTAAGGTGAAGTGCGTGCCTTGGGGTGGTGCAATGAGGGTTGGTTCTCGTTGGTGGTATCTGAGTGGTTTTGCGTATGGCAGCCTTCTATGTGGGATCGCCTATGAAGTCTTCCGATCTCTGTGATCGGAGAAAGGCGCAGCGCTTGCGTTTGACGGATTGAGCGACGGCAGAGCTTCTGCTGCCGGACGATTGTCACGACGCTTGCCGTGCCGGCTGCGGGCTCCGTGGCTCGCTCGGGCTCACAGAAAGGTCTCAGCCGTCGCGTCGGCCTTCAGCGCTGCCGCCCCCGCCGACGGATCATCGCGAGCTCTCCGGCGCCTTTGCCGCGCAGCGGGTCATGCCCCCAGTTCATCAGCGAATAGCGCCACGGCGAGTGGGCCTTGTCCTTGTCGGGACCGCCTTGCGCGAGGTGGCGGTGAACATAGCCGACGACCTTGCGCATATGCCGATAGTCCGCATCGTCGAGATCGGCCTTCTTGGTGCGCTTGATGGCGACGATGCGGCGCCCGGACTCGTGGCCGATCGACTCCTTGCCGTCTGTATCCTTCCAGCCGACAGCCTGGCTGTCTTTGGTCGCCAGCCATTTTTCGAGCGCGGCGGGGGTCATGTTGACCGCTTCGTCGAACGCCTTCCAGATGTCTTCGCGGTCGAGATTGTCGTCGGCCTTCGCGCTCATCAGCCTGCTCTCGGGCACGTGGCACTCCGCCGGGCAGGTAGCGCGCCGGTCCGCGACGTCCAGTGGATCCGGGTCAGGCGGGCGCCATTGACGGCGAAGCTCGGGGCACCAGATGCTGGGGCCTCGGTTGAGCGCAGGCGGAAATGCGGTAAGCGACGATGGCGACAGGCAGGAAGCTCCTCTGGGGCGGCGTCGGAGCGGCGGCCGTCTTTGCGGCTGTGGGGGCGGCCGCCGGGACCGCCTGGATCGTGTCGTTGCCTGGGCAGCCTCGGCCGGCCGGTGCCCCGCCGGTTCCTGCGGCGGAGACCGCAGCCCTGCTTGCCGGGCTCCGTCCCCGCCGGCCTGGCGTGCGTCCGCTGGTGGCGGTGATCGGGATCAACAACGCCACCGAGGTCACCGACTACCTGATGCCCTACGGCATATTGAGCCGCGCCGATGTGGCCGATGTGATCGCGCTGGCGACCGAGCCGGGCTGGATGTCGGTGTTTCCGGCACTCACCGTCGCACCGCAGGCGACGACGGCGGAGTTCGATCGGTCGCATCCCGCGGGGGCCGATTATGTCGTCGTGCCGGCGATGAGCCGGGACGACGATCCGGCCGCACTCGCCTGGATCGCCAGGCAGGCAGCGCTGGGGGCGACCGTGATCGGCGTCTGCGCCGGCGCCAAGGTCGTCGCCGCCGCCGGCCTGCTCGGCCGCAGGCGGGCCACCACCCACTGGTACAATGTCGGCGAGCTCCGCCGGAAGCATCCGACCGTCGACTATGTCGCCGATCGGCGGCTGGTCGTCGACCGCGGCGTGGCGACCACCACCGGCATTTCCGCCTCGATGCCGGCGATGCTTTTTCTGATCGAAGCGATCGGCGGCCGGAGCCGGGCGCAAGCTGTGGCCGATCAGCTCGGCGTGAGCCAATGGGACGCCCGCCACGAGAGCAGCGCCTTCGTCTTTTCGCGGCCGTTCGCCCTCACTGCGATCCGCAACACGCTGGCCTTGTGGCGGCGGGAGACGTTCGGCATCGAACTCAAGCCAGGCCTCGACCCGGTGGCGCTGGCGCTTGTCGCCGATGCCTGGTCGCGCACCTACCGTTCGAAAGCGGTGACCTTTGCCGGTGAGCCGGGGGCGGTCGAGACCCTCGGCGGCTTGCGCATCGGCCCGGACCGGGTGACCCGGAGCTTCGCCGCCGGACCGGTGTTGCCGAGCCTTGCCGGCCGGGCGCCAGCGGAGGTGCTGGAGGCCACGCTGGCGGCGATCGCCGCGCGCTACGGCTGCGACACGGCACGTTTCGTGTCGATGCAGCTGGAATATGCGCCAGCCGAAGCGGCCTGAAGTCGGGCAAGGCGGCTGCCGCGGGCGGTCAATCCGGAAAGAAGCGGTTTATCGGGCGCTCTAGGCCGAGATGGTCGCGCAGGGTCGTGCCGTCATAGTCGCGGCGGAAGAGGCCGCGCCGCTGGAGCTCGGGGACCAGCTTGTCGACGACGTCGTCCAAACCGGCCGGGAGGAACGGAAAGGTGACGTTGAAGCCGTCCGATCCGTCGGTCAGCAGCCATTCCTCCATTTGGTCGGCGATCGTTGCCGGCGTGCCGACGAAGGCCAGGCTGGCGTAGCCGCCGTAGCGCTGGGCAAGCTGCCGCACCGTCAGGCCCTCGGTCCGTGCCAGCTCGACGACGCGCTCGCGCCCGCTCCGGCTGGCGTTCGTCTCCGGGATCTCGGGCAGCGGGCCGTCGGGGTCGAATTGAGCGGCGTCGTGGCCGAGCGCGATCGACAGGGAGGCGATCGCACTCTCGTCGTAGACCAGGCTGTCGAGCTTCGCCCGCTTGGCGCGCGCCTCCGCGACGGTGTCGCCCACCACGATCATGGCGCCCGGCAGGATCTTGATCGCATCGGGCGCCCGTCCGAGCTGCGCAGCGCGGCCCTTGACGTCGGCGAAGAAGCGCTGGCCGGCGGCAAGGTCGTTGTGGGCGGCAAAGATCACTTCCGCGGTTTCGGCGGCCAGCTGCCGTCCCGCCTCGGAAGCGCCGGCCTGGACGATGACGGGCCAACCCTGCACCGGTCGAGCGATGTTGAGCGGCCCGCGCACCGAGAGATGAGGGCCCTGGTGATCCAGCACGTGCAGCTTGGCCGGGTCGAAATAGAGGCCGAGCTCGGCATCGCGGATAAAGGCATCGTCGGCAAAGCTGTCCCACAGGCCGGTTACCACGTCGAAGAACTCGCGGGCGCGGCGGTAGCGCTCGTCATGCTCGACATGCTCGTCGAGGCCGAAGTTCAGGGCCGCGTCGGGGTTGGACGTCGTCACCACGTTCCACCCGGCCCGTCCGCCGCTCAGATGGTCGAGGGAGGCGAAGCGGCGGGCGATGTGATAGGGTGCGTCGAAGGTGGTCGAGGCGGTGGCGACCAGCCCGATCCGGCTGGTCACGGCGGCAAGCGCCGACAGGAGCGTGAACGGCTCGAACGAGGTCACGGTGTGGCTGCGCCGCAGCGCCTCGATCGGCATGTTGAGCACGGCCAGATGATCGGCCATGAAGAAGGCGTCGAACTTCGCCGCTTCGAGCTTCTGGGCGAAGCTCTTCAAGTGGGCGAAGTTGAAGTTGGCATCGGGATAGGCGCCGGGGTAGCGCCAGGCGCCCGTATGCAGGCTGACGGGGCGCATGAAGGCGCCGAGATGAAGCTTGCGCGTGTCGCTCATCTGAACATCTCCGCGGCCGCAGCGCCTCGAGCCTGAGGAAACAACGGCAAAGACCGTGCCCGCCTGCGATTGACACCAGGTGCCGCGCAAAGATGACGCGATGACGGCGGGGAGAACACGAACGTGCTGCCAAAATTGCGGGCTGGCGTGGCAAAGACTTGCCCGGCCGAGGCTCGTGCTGTCCTGAGATGCTCGTCGTCAGCGAACTTTGAGCTGGACGGGCAGCGACAGGCTCGTGCGCTGGCGGGCAATCTCGGCCGTTCAGCCGATCAGCCGGGCTTGGGCAAGCAGGCGGGCAATGGGGGTGAAATGCCGTTCGCGCACGCTCTTGCCCAGGCCGACGCTGGCGGCCAAGTCCAACGCCAGCCGGGTGTCCTCGAAAACGGGGGTCGCCGCCTCGGAGGCGGCGCGCAGGGCCCGCACAGCGGCCGATTGCGTGTCTATGCCAACCACGATCGGCACCGGGGCATCGGCCGGATCGTAGCGCAGCGCCACGCTGATGCCGGTGCCGTGGATGAGCAGCGACGGCGCCGGCTGCTGCGGCCGCGCATCGAGCATGCGGCGCCCTTCGCCGCGGCGGAAGCCGCGAATCTCGGGATTGCCGATGGTTTCCTTCAGCTCGCGCCGGAGTTCCTGATGGCTCATCCGCTGCTCGCGCCGGAAGAGCGCCTGTTGAAGCGGCAGATCGAGCAATCCGGCGAGGACCAGCAGCGCCGCGGCGGCCACCGTCAGCAGCGTCAGCGCCTGCCGTGCCGGCTCGACGCCGCAGCCGTTGTCGCAGCCGCCGGCCGCCAGGATCGCCGGCAGGCTGTTCCAGATGAGCAGCCCGGCGAGGCCGAACCAGCCGCAGAGCTTCAGCAATGAGAGCCCGAATTGGGCGGCGTTGCGCGAGGAGAATACCCGCGCCAACATTTGCCCGGGATTGATCCGGTTGAAATCGGGGGTCACCGGATGGAGCGAGAACGGGACCCCCTTGTGATGCATGACGCTGGCGATCACTGCAGCCAGTACGACGATGGCCAGCAGCGGCGCCAGGTAGCGCGCCGCCTCGAGGCCGGCGGCGACAACAGCCGCCGGCAGGAGCGGGTCTGCCGGTCCGGGTGCTGCGATCCGGTCGGCCGCCGACACAAGCAGCCGGTTGAACATGCCGACGACCTCCGGCCAAGTCAGGGCCAGATAGAGAATGCCGGCCACAACGGCGGCGCCGCTGACGAAATCCTGGCTGTTGGCGATCTGTCCCTTTTCGCGGGCCTTGCGCAGCTTCTGGTCCGTGGGCCGAAGCGATTTTTCCTCGCTGTCGTCGCTCACCGGAACGCCTCGCGCAGCACGTCGAGGCTGGTGCCGAGCAGCGCCAAATGCCCTCGGACGGCATGCACCGCGACCAGCACCGTGAACGGCGCAACCAAAGCGAAGACGACGTTTTTGTTGGAGAAGGCGAGATAGGAGACGTTGATGTTCTTGCCGAACTTCGCCGACGCCAGATGCACGAGGTCGGACAGGAACATGAGGGTGAGCAGCGGCCCTGCCAGCACCAAGGCGCCGAGCCCGACGGCTTCCAGCACCGTGAGGAAGGCGTCGGCGCCGCCGGAAAAGAGCGGAAACGGCGACTGCACGGGCCAGAGCCGATAACTGGCATAGATCAGGCCGGAAACGATCTCGAAGCCGTGGGCATTGGCAAACAGCCAGAGCGTGGCAACGCTGAGAAGCACCCCGAAGGAACTCAGCTGGCCCCCGGCCGGATCGGGATCGGCCTCGCCGGCGCCGCGGTAGAGGTCGACGATGCCGCCTGCAGCTGCCGCGACCGCGAAGGGGGCGGAGGCGGCGAAACCCAGGCTGCCGCCGATCAAGAACTCCTTCACCACCGCGGCGAAATAGGGAAGCGCAAGCTCGTCCGGCGCATGCTGCGGCGTGTCAGGAGACAGGGCCGGCAACAGCACCGCCAGGGCAAAAGCCATTCGGAGCATGCCGCCGCCGAGGTTCATCCAGAAAAACGCGGCGAAGAACAGGGCGAAGGCAAATGGCCTCACCAGGCCAAGGGCGGTCCAGTAGGCCCAGACGTCGAACAGGTTCTGTGCGGCGGCAGCGACCGACATCAATGCGGCGTCCGCTCGGCGCTTCTTTGATGCGTGCGGCTAATGGGAGGCATAGGACGCGAAATTGCTGAAAATGGTATCGGCGGTGGCGAAGAGCGGGCCAGCCAGGGCGCCGCCGAACATCAGCATCAAGAGGCCGACCGCGAGCATTTTCACGGTCTGCGGCAAGGTCTGTTCCTGGATCTGCGTCACTGCCTGGAACAGGCCGACGACGAAGGCGATGATCGTCGCAATCAAGAGCGGCGGCACCACGAAGATCGCGGTGGCGTAGAGCACGGCGTAGAGCGTGCCGGCCAGGGTGGCTTCAGACATGGCCGGACCTACGCATAGGAGAGGATCAGGCCGTGGACGACCTTGGTCCAGCCGTCGAGGAGGATGAACAGCATCAGCTTGAACGGGATCGACACCGTATTGGGCGGCACCATCATCATCCCGAGCGCGACCAGGACGGTGGTGACGATGAGGTCGATGGCGACGAACGGCAGATAGAGCAGAAAGCCGATCTCGAATGCGCGCTTCATCTCCGAGAGCAGGAACGAGGGCACCAGGATCTGCAGCGAAGAGGCACTCGCCGCCGCCGCATATTTCTGGCCCCAGATCGACACCGCCGAGTTCTGGAAGAAGGCAAGCTGCTCGGGATCGGCGTGCTTGGTCAGAAAGGCGGTGAGCGGGCCGGCCGCGGCCTGCCCGGCTTGGCGCCAATCGTCGAAGGAGTTGAAGATGAAGCCGCGCTGATCGACGGCGGCATAGGCGTCGCCGACCACCGGTGCGGCGATGTAGGCGGCCAGGATGATGCTCAAGCCGTAGAGGATGATGTTCGGCGGCAGCTGCTACCGCTGATGTGGGGTTGCATAGCGTTGCACCCTGTTGCACAAAAACCCGAAAAACCCCATATTTCTAGCCATTTATTGAGATTGGCTCTTTATTCATGTTGCATACTGTTGCATAAAATCGTGTGTCACAGGGTGCAGGTGAAGGTGCAGTGATCGCCGCCCCGAATGTCGACAGGGGCATTCATGCGCAGCGTCAACAGGCTCACCGACCGCACGGTCAAAACCCTTTCCCGGCCCGGCAGGCACAGCGATGGGGCAGGCCTCTATTTGGAGGTCCGGGAGAGCGGCACCCGCAGTTGGCTGTTCATGGCCAAGGCCGCTGGCCGCCAGAAGTGGCTCGGCCTTGGCCGGTATCCCGACACGCCACTCGGTCTGGCGCGCGAGAAAGCCGCAGCCGCCCGCCGCATGCTGGCCGAGGGCGGCGACCCGTTTGCCGAAGCAAGAAAAGTCCGGGAGCCGACCTTTGGCGAATGCGTCGACCTGTTCCTCGACGACCAGCGCAAGGCGGCGTGGAAGAGCGCGCCCCACAAGCGCGCTTGGGAGATGACGCTCAGTGATGTCTATTGCCGACACATCCGGCCCATGCAGGTTTCGCAGATCGGCACAAGCGATATCCTACTCACGTTGAAACCGATCTGGATGGCGAAGCCGTCGACTGCGATGCGCCTGCGCGGACGCATCGAGCGGGTGCTTTCGTTCGCGAAGATGCATGGCTGGCGCGACGAGAACCGGACCAATCCGGCGCAATGGCGCGGACATCTCGACCAACTGCTGGCGGCACCGAAGAAGCTGCGGCAAGTGCATCATCACGATGCAATGCCCTATGACCGCATTCCTGCCTTTGTCGCACAGCTCAGAACGATCAACACCCTGTCGGCGCGCGCGCTCGAATTTCTGATCCTCGTTGCCGGTCGAGCCTCGGAAGTCACCGGGGCCTGCTGGGACGAGTTTGATCCTGTCGGCGGTATCTGGCGCATACCGGGATCAAGAATGAAAAACGGCCTGCCTCATGAGGTGGTGTTGTGCAGTCGCGCATTGGCCATTCTTCAGGAACTCGCTGAAATCCGTTGCAATGAGTTTGTGTTTCCGGGTCAGCATGGCCGGAAGCTGCCGCTGACCACGAACGCCCTTGAAATGCTCATGCGAAGGACGAAAGCCAAGCCGTTCACAATCCACGGCTTTCGATCAGGTTTTCGCGACTGGGCGGGTAACGAAACCCATCATGCGCGGGAAGTCGCCGAGGAGGCTCTCAGCCACCAGATCGGAAACGTTGTGGAACGCAGTTACCGGCGGGGCGCAGCAATCGAAAAAAGGCGTCGGCTGATGCAGGACTGGTGCGATTTCGTCGAAGGCATGGAAGCCAAAGTGATCCCGCTGCGCGCGTCCTGAACCCACGGTCGGTGAAGCATTTGCCTCGAAAGCCGAAACGGCCATTTGACGAAAGCCTGTCGCTTGAGGAGCGCGATGAGGCAGCGAGAGCTGCCGTGGAAGAAAAGTTGCGGACAAAGCGAAAACGCAGGTTTCGATCACTGGGGAAGAAAGCGCCTAAGCAGATAAGGGCGGAGGCGATGGCCGACGACGCGGCCCGACTGAAAGCAATGGTCGATGCCGGTGATGTCGACGGAGTTTACACAAGAGCCATCCACCTGCTGCGCGGGGGATACCAGAGATGCGAGTGCTGGCGCGCGTCATCAGCCGGAAGGTTGATACTGGCGTCAATGCCAAATTCCGAAAAAGCGGGAAGGCCCGGCGGGGGCGCGGCAGGCCGCAACAGAGCATAGAACACCGGGAGATCGCGCTCGATGTGTTCCAGACCCGCGCCCGGCTGATCGCAGAAGGCAAGAGCAAGGCTGTCGCGCTTCGGCTTGCCTGCCGGTCGGTGGCCCCGAAGCATAACTTGGTGGAAAGGACGGTGCTGGACATTTTCCAGAAGTCCGACATTGCCAAGGATGATCGTTTCTTACGTCATGCCGCTCGCTGGTGAGGAAAAATGCCGTAAGAAAAGCCTCTTCCGATCTATTTGTTACGTGATATAAGTGCTTGTATTTGCTACGCTATTATTTGTCTTGCTACATTATGAGGCGTAGTATCGGATCAATCCATTGAGGAGTGATCCACATGCCCCGTGGCCTCGCCCCGGCAGACTTCGAAGGCGGCCAGCTGCTCTTCCGCGTTTCCGCATATGCGCGGAAAGTTGGTGAGCATCCCACTACCAGTTGGCGCAAGATCAAGAAGGGTGAAATCCCGGTCGTGGAAACGGTCGACGGCCTGCGCATAACAGCAGGGACGCTGGCGCAGCGAATCGGCCCAACTCCCACGTCTGAATTGAAGGACAAGAACTAACGACCGCCGGGCGGATGCGCTCCATCCGGCGGTCGTTGATTGGGCACTCAAACGCAAAAACCCGCGGGCTTATACCCAAACCCCACTAGCGCAACGCGCGCCGGTCCTCCGACACGGAGGCCCGCACATGCGCATATCAGGTAATGAAAGGCAAGCTGTTTCGAGAAAGCCGTCGAAGGCATCGAAACGCGCGAGCTAGAGGTTGATTGCGCGGACGGTTCCTGGCCGGAAATCTGCCCTAACGCAGCGGCCACGGCTGGCAGGCCGTCGATGCACATCGCAAGTGTCATTCGCGTTTGGAGCGCCGCCGTCGCCGTCATCCCGACGGCGCGCAAGGCCAGCCGTAGTGGCGGCGGCTGGAGGCAGGTCTGATGAGCGATCCTGTCGACCTCCGGCATTGCGAAGGCGGCGACGCAGCAAGCCTGCCGGTCGCGGTGCTTTGCTGCCAGCACGGGCGCTCTGCTGGGCCATCGATTCTGCCCGGCTATACGCCCCACAGATCCCCAAATGGCACATACGGCTTCGGCTGTGCCGTCCTCCAGTCAACGACATCGGGTGACAGCTGGGTGATCCCGCCTTCGAAGCCGGTTATCGAAAAGGATGTCCAGATGAAGAAAGCACGCCGACGGCAAAACGATCTTCGTGGGCATGGTCGATTTCGATGACCGCGCCACGCAGGCCGTCTTCTCAAGCGCCGCTGCGACGGCCCTCAACCGATATTCGCCGACTGGGCGGGAGGGCGGGCAATGAGCGCCGAAGACTATACAGGCTAGGCCGCATAAGACGCCGGGCAACTCGAGCGAGATGGAAGTGCGGGCCGCTTTCTTGATCGGCTATGCCGCGCGACATCGGCCCGTCAACGTCCGGCAGCTCTACTATCAGGCCGAGACGCACGGCGTGCGGGCATTGGCAAGGACGAAAAGGACTACGAAAAGGTCCAGCAGCAGGTTTCAAAACTCCGCCGTGCCAGACGGTTACCCTATGAGCACATCGCCGATCTGACGCGCTGGATGCGCAGCCGCTATCATTCGACTCCATCGAGGACGCGCTTGAGGCGGCGGCCCAGCTTTATCGGCGCAAGGCTTTGGGCGACGATGCCGGTCCGGCTCGAAGTCTGGCTCGACAAGGATGCCCTGACCGGCGTGGTCTATCCCGAAACCGCCGAATATGACGTGCCGCTGATGAGCTATCGCGGATTTTCGTCGGAAACGTTCGCCTATGAGGCGGTCCAGAATTATGCCGGTGACACACGGCCACTCGTCATCCTTCATCTAGGCGACTTCGATCGTGCCGGCGAGGATGCGCGAACAGATCTCGAAAGGAAACTCCGCGGATTCGCCTCGGAAGTCGATCTCGCGGTCAATTTCATCCATCTCGGCGTTACGCTGGAACAGATCTCATCGTGGCGTCTTCCGAAGCGTGCGCCGAAGCGAAGCACGCAAGCCGATCGACGCTGGCCCCATGATTTCGCTGTCGAACTGGATGCGATCCCGCCGGACGACCTGCGCAAGATCGTGCGCGCCGGGATCGAGCAGTTCCTGCCGCGCGAGCAGTTCGAATCACTCAAGGCCGCCGAGGAAAGTGACCGGGAATTCATTGCGCGCCTCGTCACCAGAGCGATCCGGCAATGAGCGGTCCCGCGCCCTTCAGCTTCGGCGAGCTTCTCGATCTCCTGCGCGGTCGTCAGGTTGCCGACGCGCCATGCCCTCTGTGCAGCCCGCAGCGCAAGGCGATCAACCGCTGGAAGCCGGTGCTGCGTCTGTGGCAGGTCGATGAGCACCTGATTTCTTACCATTGCGTACACTGCGGGGCTTCCGGCTGTGCATGGCAGGATGGTGAGCCGCGCCAGATCGATCCCGGAAAGCTGGTCGAGGCAAAAGAGGAGCGTGAGGCGCTCCACGCCAATACGGTTGCCGTTCAGCGCAAGAAGGCGCGCTCCATCTACGCGCGCCGCCGGCACATTCAAGGCACACTTGGCGAGTGTTATTTCCGCGACTTTCGCAGGATCACCTGCAAATTGCCGGAAACAATAGGCTATCTGCCAGGCGACGGGCGCTACCCGCCCGCTATCGTCATGCCGTTCGGTCTAACTTCCGAGCCGAAGCCAGGTGTGCTGTCGATCCAGCCCGAAGCCGTCGTGGCGGTCCACCTGACTAGGCTCGGCAGTGACGGCAACAAGCTTGGCGACCAGGCTAAAATCATGATCGGCACGGGCGCGCAAGGGTTTCCCATCGTCGTTGCGCCACCCAACGACCTGCTCGGCCTCGTCATCACGGAAGGCATCGAGGACGCGCTATCCGCTCGCCAGGCGACCGGATTAGGCGCCTGGGCAGCCGGTTCGAAGGACCGGCTGGTGGCGCTGGCCAGCGCCATCCCAGACTGGATCGACTGCGTCACGGTCCGCCCAGACGACGATGCTGATGTCGGTGGACGCCGGCGCGCGGTGCAGCTGGTGCAGGCGATTTGTAGGCGGATGGTGCTGGGTCCACGAGGCAAGCTGCGGCCGATGTATGCCGAGTTGAATGAGGATGGCGGCATATGACGAGCCGGCCGGACTTCAACGATATCCTGAGGGAACAAGGGGTCGAGGCAGTGCGCGCCTCGTTCGACCGGGGAGCGAGCAAGGGCAATGGTCCCGGCAACCAGGGGTCGGGCGCGGACACAGGGCGGAACCACAGCCGACACACCGATCATGGTGCCGACCAGCCGCCGCCTTGGCAGGAGGGCGATGGGGGACGAGGCGAGCAGCACACACGCACGACAAGGCCAGACAGCACGGTGATGAGCATCGACGAAAGGGCGGCGGCGATCGCCGTTTTGGCTATTCAACTCACTCAGGATGACGCGGCACGGCTTTTTGCCGTGCAGGTCGGCCGGCATCTCCTGTTCGACCACACCAAGGAAGAGTGGTTCGAATGGACGGGGGTTTACTGGCGCGAGGACGACACGCGCCTGGCCTACGAAGCCATCCGACGGATGATGCGGTCCCTGACGGAGCCGCTCAACAGGCGCAAGGGGTTGCGGGCAACCAACTTCGCGTTCAGGTGTTGAGAAGTTCGCGCGCGGCGATCCCGCCCTCGCGACGACAGCGTTGAGTTGGAACCCCGATGAGATGCTACTGGGCACGCCGGGCGGTACAGTTGATCTCAGAACCGGCGAGTTGCGACCAGCCAGTGCCGAGGAGCGGATCACAAAGCAGACGTTGTGTGCGCCCGCTGATGAAGCTGACTGCCCGCGTTGGATTGCGTTCCTGGAAGAGGCCACAGGTGGCGACAAGGAATTGATTCGCTTCTTGCAGCAATGGGCAGGCTACAGTCTGACCGGCGAAGTCAAGGAACAGGCGCTGATTTTTATCTATGGGCCTGGGGGGAACGGCAAGTCGGTCTTCATTAACGTCCTGGTGAAACTGATGGGCACCTACGCCGCGGCCGCCCCCATGGACACGTTTGTTGAAGCGAAGGGTGAGCGTCACCCTACGGAGCTGGCATTCCTGCATGGGCCCCGCCTTGTCGTCGCGTCTGAAACGCAGCGCGGGCGGTCGTGGAATGAAGCGAGGATCAAACAACTGACCGGCGGCGACGAGATCACAGCCCGCTTCATGAACAAAGACTTCTTCACCTTCTTACCAAGCTTCAAGCTGACCATCATCGGCAACCACCAACCAAAACTGCGTGTCGTGGACGACGCCATCAGGCGGCGTTTCAACATTGTACCGTTCATCATCAAACCCAAGCGGGTCGACAGGGACCTTGAGGCGAAGCTCGTCATTTACGAAGGGCCGCAGATTTTACGCTGGATGATTGATGGCGCAGTGGACTGGCAGGCCAACGGGCTCGTGCGTCCGCAGCGAGTGATCGAAGCCACCCAACAGTATTTCGCCGGCCAGGACGAGATTGGCCGCTGGATCGACGAGCACTGCGTGGTGGATGCCGACGCCCTGACACGACTACAGACACTGCTCGATGCGTTCTGGCAGTTCCTCATCGAAGAGGATCTGGTTTCGGAAGGGGAGGTGAAGATGCCCAAGAGGAAGTTCAAGGAGGAGCTGATCGACCGCGGCTTCCGTGAAGGTCGGACCGAGCGCATGCGGGGCATTGCGGGGCTGCGGCTGAGAACGCGCGAGGAAGCCATGGATGCAAATCTTGGATGACAAAATGACACTTTTGCCGCGATTTTCCGGCCGACACCTAATCGCGCGCCTGCGCGTATGTGCAGCGACCCTGAACGGGCGTCTTTGTTGTCATTTCGTCATCCGACAGGGTGCATGTCCCCCATGGCGAGCATAAGCAAGAGCGGATCGGCGCCAGTATCCGGAGATCAGTGGAAATATGCGATCGATAGAGGTATCGTGATACCGCTATGACGATCAACACTAGACAGGAAGCCTTCGCGCAGAACCTCGTCGCAAAAGGCATGAATGCCACTGCCGCGTACAAGGCGGCGGGCTACGCGGCCAAACACGACAGCGCGATTCGGGCAGATGCATCCAGGCTGCTAACAAACGCTAACGTGAAGGCGCGGGTCGCCGAACTACAACGCGAGGCAGCGGAGAACGCCGTCGTGACGGCCGAATCCGTCGCTGCCGAGCTGGACATCGCGTTCCAGCTAGCGTTCGCCAACAAGCAGGCCGCCGCATGCGTCGCGGCGGCCATGGGCAAGGCGAAGCTGTTCGGCCTCATCGTGGACCGCGCCGAGGTCGAACAGACGATCAAACGCAAGCCGGTTGTGGATCCTGACGCGCCAGGCGAGATGTTGCTCGCCGATTGGCAGAAGAAATACGCCGGCAGTCCGATTGGAAACTGACCATGAACGCCAACGCAAGGGTGCAAATCGTCAAGCCACAGAGGGGTCCGCAGACGGCCTTCGTCGAGTGTACCAGCGTCGATGTTGTCTGCTACGGCGGTAGCCGGGGAGGGGGAAAGTCGTGGGCGATGGCCCTCGACTTCTTTCTGCACGCGGAGCGATACGGGCCTGATGCTCGCGGGTTGATGCTGCGCAAGACCCGCGAGGACCTCAAGGATTTCATCGATCTCGCCACCCGCATGTTCGGCGACGCGGCCCGCTATTTGGAGAAGGGCAACACCTTCAAGTTCAGCAATGGCGCGAAGCTGGTCTGCGCCTATCTGGAAAACGAGAGCGATGCGGCCAATTTCCAGGGATGGAGCTTGACGCGCGTCTACTTCGACGAACTCACCCAATTGAACTCGCTTGATCCGATAATGGCGTTGCTGGCGACGCTGCGGTCGCCGAAGGGCATCCACGGCCAGCTTAAGGTGAGCTGCAATCCGGGCGGCCCCTCACACCATGCAGTCAAGGAGATGTTCGTCGACAATGGACCCTACAATGTTGTGATTGATCCAGAGACGGGACTGTCTCGTGTCTTCATTCCGGCCAAGGTCAGCGACAATCCGGCCTTGCTCGAAGCCGATCCCCGCTATGTCGACCGCCTGAAGAGTGTCGGCTCACCGGAGCGCGTGCGGGCCTGGCTCGATGGCGACTGGAGCGTGACCGAGGGCGCCTACTTTTCAGAATTCTCTCCGGCCCGCCATGTCATCCCGCCATTCCCGATCCCAAGCGGCTGGATCAAGTTCCGGTCGATGGACTGGGGCTCCGCGAAGCCGTTTTGCGTCCATTGGTGGGCGGTCTGCCAGGAGGACACGCTGCACGACAGCCGCTTGATCCCCCGCGGGGCGCTGATCTGCTATCGCGAATGGTATGGCGCATCAAAGCCGAATGTCGGGCTCAAGCTGACGGCGGAAGAGGTCGCCAGAGGCATCGTCGAGCGGGAAACGATCGGAGGAAAGCGCGAGTACATCACCTACGGCGTGCTCGATCCGGCTGCCTTCGCGGTGATCTCCGGTCCCTCGATCGGGGAGACCTTGCTCCGGCATGGCGCAGGGTTCAGGCGAGCAGACAACACACGCATCAGCCACGACAAGCGGATGGGTGGGTGGACCGAGCTCAGGGCGAGGCTGAAGGGCAACTCAGATGGCCCTCCGATGATCGTCTTCATGGACAATTGCCGCGCCATCATCCGCACTCTCCCCATGTTGCAGCATGATGCGGCCAATCCAGAGGATGTCGACACCGACGGCGAGGATCACGCCGCAGACTCGACCAGATACGCGGCCATGAGCCGCCCGTTCTTTGCACGTCAGCCGGATGACGATAACAGCAAGAGCATTTGGCTCGTCGCCAACGCCTTTCGCCTCTACGAGTTGCACGACTAGTTCGAAAGCAGTCGGTATACGCTTGCACGTCCAATTCTCAGCTCCCTCGCAATTTGCGTCGCGCCCTTACCAGATGCGTGAAGGCTGCGAACGCGAGCAACATCGATTGAAGCTTTCCGGCCCTGGTAGATGCCCTTCGCCTTTGCCTTGGCGATCCCCTCCATTTGCCGCTCGCGTCGCAAGTTCGTTTCGAACTCTGCGAACACCCCCAGCATATCCAGGAATGCCTTGCCAGCGGCAGAGCCCGTATCGATGGGCTGTTCGGTCGCCTTCAGGGCAACGCCCTTCGCTCGCAGCTGTGCGACGATTGCCTGTAGATCGCCAACGCTGCGCGCCAGCCGGTCGACGCGGGTCACCACCAGCTCGTCACCCTTGCGCAGAAATTCGAGCAGCGTCGCAAGTTCGGCCCGCTTGACCGTGCTTGCCCCGCTCTGCTTTTCGGCGCGGACGATCTCGCACCCGGCAGCTTTCAAGGCATCCAGTTGGATCGACAGATCCTGATCGGTCGTGCTGACTCGCGCGTATCCATACCTTGCCACACTCCGCCCCGTCTCGTTTGAGTCTAGATCCTCAACGCCTACCGTCTCGCAGGACCAAGGTCAACTCAAATAAGACAAATCCGGCGTCTCAAGATGCTGTCTTGCATGGGTGTACCCTGATAGCACAAATGACGGACTCGGTCCCGTCGAGCGCGCCACGACTGCATAAGCCGGTCACGACCGCCGACGCGGGGAGCGGTGACGGAGTGTATTGCGGTTCTCGCGATTGGGCAGACCCTGCGCGCCCTTGCAGGCGGGGTAGTTCACGCAGCCGAGGAACTTGCCGTTTCGCCCCTGGCGTTCGACAAGCCATCCGCCGATGCACGCCGGGCAGGCCGGGAACGCGGCACCGCAGCTGCAAAGCAAGCGGGTTGGATCTGCCAAGCCCTTAACCGGCAAGCCGCTACCGCAGACGCTGCACGCTTTAAGTGTCTGGCCGCATAGATGTCGATGCTCACACGCGAAATATGTACCGCCACTCTTCGATGTTTGTCCGAGCATGCGACCGCCGCACGCCTGACACCGCAGCTCGAGGATGCCGGGATCGCCTATTTCGATGGCCTGGTAGTCAAGGCGTTCGACCAGCTCCCTCACGAAGGGTGAGGGCTTTTCCCTGTCAGCGAGAATGGTCACGGATTGTCGTGCGCGGGTCAGCGCCACGTAGAACAGGCGCCTCTCCTCCGCATGCTCGAAATTCTCGGGCTCCGGCAAGACGAGGTCAAGCAGGGGGTCATCGACAATCTCTGAGGGAAATCCCATCGTATCGCAAACAGCGCGCAGGATGATGACGTGATCCGCTTCAAGGCCCTTGGAGGCGTGCACCGTCATGAAGCGGATCGACAATTTCGGGAACCGTTCCGTGAGCGTCTGCAGCGATTGAGGGCGGACGTGATGATATCGTCCCAGCAGAAGGACGCTTGCGCCGACAGCAGCGCCGGAAGAGAGGCGGTCCAGGGCCGCTCTCAGGGCATCGCCTTCCTGACGCCGCTTGTAATACCCCACCGTGATCGCCGCGGCCGCCGTTGCTGCAGCCGGCACGACGGTCTTTTTGATTTGTGAAGGATTGCAGAGTACGAAGCGGCGGGCCGGGTGGGCAATCTTGTCCACGCTGCGGAAGGTGCGCCCCAAATCGACGGTGCTGTGCACCTTATTGCTGGCAGCGAAGCGGCCGCCAAATTCTGCACCGAAGTTGCGCATCAAATGGATGTCCGCACCCGTGAAGCGATAGATGGACTGCCAGTCATCGCCGACCGCGAACAGGCGGGCATCCTCATGCTGGGCCTTCAAGGCACGGAGCAGGCGGGCACGCCCCTCAGAGATGTCTTGGAACTCATCAACAAGGATATGTCGATAGGGGCTTCGGTAGCGGCGGCTCTCAACATGGGCCGTGGCGCGGACGATCATGTCCTCGAAATCGATCATGTCGCCAGCCGCGCTTCATAGGCATCGAGTACAACGTCGAAAATCTTCAGGAATGAGCGGCTGCGCGTGACATCAGCTGACGAGGCGGCCCGCACCTCGCATCGGGCGATGGTTGCTCCCGCGCTCTTGAAGTGCCTTAAAAACGTTCCGAGCGTCTGCGTGAAGGGATCGACCTGTCCCATAGCCGCGAGGGTGCTGAATAGCTGATCGTCGGAGACGGGCCTGAGCGTGACGTGAGGAGAAAGCTTTTCTTTGAGACTGTCGAGCAGCGTGCCTTCGATCTTCTCGTAGCTGAACGTTTCGATGAGGGTCGTCCCGTTTGCCTCGTGCACTTCGCGCTTCCACTCCATGTCGGCAAGGTAGCGTTCGCAGTCGATATAGGGTGCGGTCGTCAGGCGGGTTGAGCCGTCGGATACGCGCGCTTTGCGGACGCCGAAATGTTCGATGTAGATACCGCTTTCCGTTAACCGAAAATCAGGCCTGTAGGGGCCGCGCGCATCCGCCGGGAGCATGCAGTCATATAAAGGCTCGTACTCGTGCGCGATGCCATTTTGATAGAGCCAGTTGGCGATCTCCCATTCTTCGAAGCTTCTGACGAGGTCGCCATTCAGAGTTCGGAGCTCATGGTCTAGCCACTGGAAATAGCTGTCCTGCGTCTTGAAGTCCCATTCGCTCTTGTACGGCCAATAGAACTCCGAGAACCAATCCAGGAGCAGCTTGCCGAGCCCGCCTGTAGACGCGACTTCATTGAGCAGAATGTCACGCAGCAACGCTCGAAACTTCGCGTCATCGCTGGCATGATCGGCAAGCGCCGGACCTCGGCCTTCAACCTCGCGAATGATCCTGTTGCCAAGCGCGTGAAAGGTCATGGCGTCGACCTCTACGCCAGCCCGCTCTTTGATGCGAGCCGCCATCTCGGAGGCCGCGTCTTTTCCAAAGGATAGAAGCAGGATGTCTTCTGGCTGGCGGATGCCACGCGCGATGAGGTAGGCGGCCTTGGCAACGATGACGCTGGTCTTGCCCGAGCCGGCCCCGGCTAGGATCAGCGTGGCGTCCTCGTCCGTCACCACGGCGAGGCGCTGCTCGGGCGTCAGCGGACTTCTTCTCGATCGTGTCGAAAAACTCCTTCATGTCGGCGAGATCAGAGTCGATAAATCGCTGGATCGCTGCGTGGCGCGCCTCTTCAGGTGCCGCCTGGAAGGCCCGGACCGTTGCAATGAGCTTTTCCTGATCCACTGACAGAACGCCGGGAGGCATGGTTGCGGGCAAAGAGCCGATGATGGCTGTCGCGCGCGCGAGGAAAGGGGCGACAAGGCAGGCAGCAGGGTAGCGGCGCGGCCGAGCCAGGCGGCCTATGGCTTCGGACAATGCGTTCAGTTCGTCTTTCGCCGCCTCGAACTGGCTGAGGATGTGTGAGCGAAAGGCCACGTTCGCGGAGGATATAAAGCTGGTCGCATCATGTGTTGTCACGCCCGCGAGCCTGGCAACCCGGCCGTCTGAAAGGGGCACGGCTATCGTGGCGAAGCCCAGCGTTCTGGTGAGCTGGCCCGGACCCGCCCACGCGGAAAAAGGCGCCTGATGGTGGCCGCCAGAAAGTCAATCCCTGCTGCGGTTAGCTCCACAGCCCATGACGCGTGGCCCAGTGAGCGAAGAAATGCTCCCTTCCATGCGCGTCTTTTAAGCCGCCTTGGCGATGTCATCGTTTAGGCGTCTCCGCTGGCAATCAATGCATCCCATGCGCCACTTGTTGCGACGGACCATCTTTAGCTGATCTTCAGTGTGGCTGACCACGGGAACGCATCCGCCATGCTACCAGGCTGGAACTCGATTGTGGCAGCAACCGGCTGCTCACGGTCGACCTTGAGCCGACGGGCAAAGAGGGTACCAAAGCGCGCCGGATAGGTTCCGTCTATTCCCGGTATTCGATCGGTCAGCTTGCTGACGGTGTTAGGCCCAAAGACCGACCTCGTCACGACGAATTTGGAAAGTTCTCCACCCCTTATGGCGGAGTGGAACGGTAGACTTCATGGCGCCCGAACATTCTTCAGGTTCATAAAGAGCCCGGTTTGTTTCTCGCGGCATCCAGCAGTTTTTCTTCGGCGTTCGCGAGCATGGTATGTTCGATCCCTTGCTGCGGCCTTCTGCTTTTTCGACAGTGCGCCTACGGCTCTCGGGGCAGGGGCCGCCAGAACGTCATTCAGCCAACGGCCCTCGGCAGGACTGCGCCAAACAGCCCCCCATCTACGCCATAGTAGGCGGCTGGACCCACAGATCGCCGCCGCTTGAACAGCCTACTATGGAGCCTTGCAAAGGTTGCCCTGCCAGCCCATTCCCTCACGCGGCGGTTATTGACACAGCGTAGATCGGTACTGGCGCAGGGAAGCCCTTGAGCGCACTCGTGCCAAGAGTTTCGAGCGCGACCGCACCGGCAAGTCCGGCCGCAGTCCCACCGTCGATCAAGATTTGCCCGTCCGCCGCGGCGGAGCACAGCCTTGAGGCCAGGTTCACGACAGTGCCGATGGCCGTGTAATCATGACGTTCCTCGTAGCCGACGCGACCCACGGTCGCGACACCACCGGCCAGGCCGATGCCGAATCCTATTGCGTAGCCGCGGGCGCGCCAGCCGGCAGTCAGGGCTTGGACTGCTGCCTGTATGTCCTTGGCCATTTTGATGGCACGAAGTACCGGGTCGTCAGGACAGCGCAGAGGGGCGTTCAGCAGAACCATCAGGCCGTCACCGGAGAAGTGCGTAAGGGTCGCCTCATAATGTGTGATGCACGCGCCGACGGCCGCGTAGTACTCGCCGATGACCCGCATGATTTCCTCGGGCTCGACGCGGCCCGAGAAATCGGTGAACCCGCGCAGGTCGCAGAAGACCACGACTACGTCGGCGGAGCGGCCATCGAGGGGGCCGCCCTCTCCCGAGTTCTCAACGATCTCCGCCACCTGGGGCGACAGAAATCGCTTCAGCCGGGCGATGCGCTCGAAGCGCTCTTGAGACAAAGCCAGCTCGCTAGCCATCTGGTTGAAGCGACGGGCAAGGCGCTCCATCTCGTCGCCCGTTGACATCGTGATCCGGTGATCGAACTGGCCGGCCCCGATGCGCCCGACGCCCTTGCCGGCGGATGG